>NZ_SJUZ01000009.1:0-76073 GCF_004337245.1 Exiguobacterium sp. SH1S1 | reverse complement strand
TTGGTGTGCCTTTCCGTCTTTTTAACGAACGTTAAACGCACAAATAACTAACTCAAAAAAATACTAACCAGAACAGTTTCAAACAGCCGTTCGTCTTTTATATCAAACGTTCATTTTCTAATTCTTTTATCAATGTATGTATTTCCTTATAGTTAATAGGTAAACAAACAATGAGTGAAGTTGAATACGCTTGGCTCTCAACCGAAAATCAAAATTTAAATTCCCAATTTGACGAACCAGAAAAACTCATTGCTATTTTTTAAAAAGAAAGTGTCTAGATCATCTTCGTGCGAGCGATACTTCAGTCGTTCGGAAACTAGATCGTCTTGGTCTGACAACTCCAATCCACTCTAGTTAGCGGACGACTTAGAGAGAAGAAAAATTAATCTTCAAATTCTCGTGCTCGGGATAAATACGAGTACTACATGATATGCTCCCCAATAGGTAGACAGATGAAATAACAAATCTGTTTATCTATTGGGAAGTGTTTTTTTATGGCGAGAAGTCAGCATTCGATCGAACAAAAACTGGGTGCGCTGCGTATGATGGGAGAAGAAAAATATACTTGGAAGGAAATCATGGAGGCTCATGACGTCTCTGAGTATACCCTCCGGGTATGGAAAGCCAAATTCGATACCAGTGGGATCAATGCGTTGAAGGAGTCGAAGACATGGAAGCTTTACAGCAAGGAACAGAAAATCGCGGCCGTCCGTGACTATCTCGATGGGTTCACTAAAATGGAGGTTCTCTCCAAACATCAAATCAGTGATTGGTCTGTTCTTCGGGAATGGATTAAGCAGTATACTAGTCATAGCGAGTTAACAGATTCGAGAAAAGGGATGAATCGAGCTATGACAAAAGGGAGAAAGACCACATTCGAGGAACGGATTGAAATCGTCAGGTACTGCCTGGAGAATGGACGGAACTATCAACGAACGGCCGGGATATTCGCCGTGTCTTACCAGCAGGTCTATGGCTGGACGAAAAAATATGATACCGACGGTGTGCATGGACTCGAGGACCGGCGCGGACGGACGAAGTCAGAAGAGGAACTCAACGCAAAAAAGCTAGAACGTCGCATCCAACAGATCGAGCGTGAGAACGAGCGCCTGCGGGCCGAAAATTCAGTGCGCCCCGACCGGACGAGAAATGGTGTACCGACGTCACCGAGTTCAAATATGGTGCCGGGAAGAAGTCATATCTGAGCGCGATCATCGATCTGTACGACGGCTCGATCGTCGCCTATCGTATCGGGCAATGGGCTCGTCTTTCATACGATGAGGCCAGCCATAGCGGGGCTCCGTACTGGAGCGAGTCCAATGATCCATAGTAACCGAGGGTTCCAATATACTTCGAGAGGATTCAAACGCATGGTAGAAGACGTGGGACTGACCCACAGCATGTCCCGGGTCGGACATTGTCTTGACAACGCCCCGATTGAGGGTTTTTGGGGTACCTTGAAAGTGGAGATGTACTACTTGCATGAGTTCCAGGCCTATAGCGAACTCACGTCGGCCATCGAGACCTATATATCGTTCTACAACCACGATCGTCTTCAGAAACGACTAAATGGCTTGAGCCCTGTCGAATACAGGTCTCAAGCCGCCTAGGCTGGTTTTCATTATTTATCCTGTCTACTTGACAGGGAGCAGTTCATCTTTGTAGGGTTTATTTATCATTACTTTTATGAAAATTTACAAAATCAAGTTACGATAAAAAACGAAATTCAATAATAACTCAAAATTTTATCGATTTGCCATTCAATTCCGACGCCTTTCAATCTCTCAACACGTTTTTCATAAAGTTTTTTAACTAATTCATGTCGAAACTCTTTTTTAGCATGATGAATGGCCCTATGACAGTTTGGACAAAGGCTTACAATATTACTTTGAGTATCTAAATCGTTAGAATGTTCTTCCTGAGCCCTCATTGGGATAAGATGATGTGCTTCCATATATTGATGATTTCCTTTAGCATGCACAAAACTCGCATGCGATTTCTCCAGTTCGCATTTGTATTCCGCTTGACGTATGGCATCTGCTCCTATTTTAGGATCTCGTGACCAAGCGGTAGCTCCTTTTTTCGTCACTTTATTTCTTCGTCCTCTTCCACCTTTAATTTCTTTTTTTGCATCCTCCAAATTCTCGTCTGTGTTGACGTCATCTTGATATTCGTCTTGCTCATCATTATCATCACCGGGAACGAAGGAAATATTGTCTAAAGAGCCAATTAATTCATCTAGGCTTTGAAACCCTGTAATCCTCAAAATCTCTTTTTTCTCCAAGTTCATAACACTCTGAAGACGTTGAGGCTTAAAATTTTTATCAAACTCAAAATTATTTATAAAATCTAAGAGACTGATTTTAATTTTTTTTATATTTTTAAGCAAAATTAAATATTCAAAGACCTCGTCATGTTTATTATGTTTAGAATTCCACAGTGCATTTGCTATTTCTGAATCATAGTGAGTATCGATAATTGTTCCATAATAGACAAACTCCTCAGAACTATAAAAAATCACCCTATCATTGGGCTTCATTTTTTTCCAAGTATCTTTCCTGCCAGGTGTCGAACCCCATAGATTGACATGTTCTTCGCTTTTCTCAATTTGAAGTAATCTTTCCTTGAGATCATCAGAGAATTTTTCAAGGTACTTTCTGTAATCAAATGTTTGTTTAATAGTTTGCTCGAGGTGTTCCTGAGAAGCTTTGTTACTAGCCGGTAGAATAAATAAATTCATACTAGAATAACCCCCTAAAAGTTTTTCAATTATCACTAAATAGGAATAAGTAATTATTGATTAATTTTTACATTAAAAAGATTATATAAATTAAAATTAACCAATATATAGATTATAATTGATTGGAATTAAATTAACCTATTTTAGAAAAATAATTGATTTTGTCAAACATCAAATAAAATCATCAGAACAAAATAATTTATTAGAATAACTAGATAATTTTAAATCTTTGTTGCTTCATATATATGTTTGAAGAATTACGGTTAGAACGAGACAGAGTTTGAAGAATAATCATATCCCTGCATGAGAAGAAGAGAAGTACTCACTAGAGCGCTTCTCTTCTTACTTACTAAATATCCAAATCTTTTTCCCGAATGCCCCAACTTACATTTATCACAGTAGAGATTCTTTTCTCGGCTCTGAATATCGAAACCGGATTAGGATGAACTTGAATCGAAGGATTCCCGAGCAAACAATTTTTCACAATCACGAGATAATAATTTTCTTTTTTGTCTCGTGCAACCGACCACTCTTTATCCGTGAACTGGATTCCCCCAGAGTCAGTGGCAATTCCTTTCACTTCAAAAACACTTTCCGAGTCCTTCAAACCAAAATCATATCCACATCCAAAATCACGTGTATCAATCAAACTTTCGTTCGGGTAGTGGGTAGCAAACCAATTAGAAAAATATTCTTCTGCTTTTTTCCCTGTGACTCCCCTGGTAGTATACGTTCGATTTGAAGCGCTTCTGCTTAAAATATCCTCGAGGATAGGATCCATCTGATTATTCATAATATCTTTTACAATTTCTCTCAGACTCTCCTCACTCAGATGATCAAACTGATCAATCACCTGAAGACTAGTATCATTAAGCTCCCTTTTGTGCCAACCCACCCGATGATTGAAAAGAGGATCAAAATCATCTCTACGATTGTTCACGCTATTGGGCTTATATCCAAGTCGTTTCCCAATGTCACGATAGGCCTCACTAAAACTTTTGAATCCTAGATTTTTAACCGCCTCACGATTATATTTTGCTAGATAAAAAGAAACAATTGATAGTTCTTTCCTCTTCATCAAATCTTCTCCCGTCCTATGAAAAGCTCATTTGCCCTCAATTTCATTAGTCAACAAGCTGAGCTGATTACGGTTGATGGCATTCTTACTTTTCCGTCCTAAAATCTCAATCATAGTAATGATATTTTGTTTTACTTCATACGGAATAGAATCAGTATTTTCATTGAGGTATACCTTCAGTTCATTATGAACAGGTTTTATGTGATAGATTTTAAGACTTTTACCAACCGGAAGCTCTTTCACCACATTTAAAATATTTTGTAATGATGAATCGATGACATATGTTTCTGTATGACTTGCTTTCGTTCTAGAGGCTCTAACCGTGTCAACATTCAATGGACTACTTGTTTGATTACCTTTAGATTTATTTTTTGAGATTTCAAGGGCTATATCTTTTCCAAGGGACATATCTGTCACACCAAGTTGACCTGCCTTATAGTACAAATGAATCGCACGCGAAATGTCTTTCTCTACTCCTTTTCCATAAAAAAGGCAGTTAGCAAGTTCTAATATCCCTTTCCGGTTTCCCTCTTCTGCTGCAATCCCATAAAGTCTCGGGATTTCCTCTTGATTTATTTTGTAAAGCTCATAGATGCCTGCCAGAGTGACACATGCAGGCGAAAACCGGCGCTCCACAAGATCATCGAGAAAGACTTTAGCAATATTCTTTTTGTTGGTATCAAACCATATGCATGCGAGAATATACCTTCCCAAATCCGTAGAATTTTTATTATCGGCTGAATACTGCATAATCACCTCATCAAAATCAGAAATGCGGAAATAATGTAGTGCAAAAGCTAATCCTATAGCCTCAGGAGTCTCTGCCCTATTCAATACTTCTCTTGCGGTCTCTTTGTCCATCTCATTACTTAGGCCTGCCATCATCGCAAGCTCTAATAACTCGTTTTCTTTGATATGTACTTTATTGTATAATTCTCGAATCCAACCGTGCCATTCTGAATTTTCTATCGCTCTTCTTCTAATCAAGTTGGCCGTATGTAAATCGAATTCTGCCTTCACCTCAGAGGCGCTAGTTTCTTCAGCTGGGAATCGTTTTGCATGATTCTTGATTAACGGCCGGCATGTCGATTCTTGCAACAATAGTCGTACCAATTCAACCTGTGATAACCTAGAGGCAATATGTAGGGCGGTGTCACCATTGTCATTCCGGCGATTCACATTTGCACCGTAAGATAAAAGGAGTTCTGCTATTTTGACGTTTTTCGCCCCGATAGCCAGGTGCAAGAGTCCGTTTCCCTTTTCATCACCTGCATTTATCTCGTTCCCATAGAGAATCCAATTTTCCAATGCCTCATAGTCCCCTTTCTCGATATAAAGCACTGCTTGTTTGATGACATCTCTTTCATCATTTTGTTTAAGAATAGCGGAAAGATTGATGTGGCCAGCCTCTCTTGCCTTTATCGATGGGGTCTTGCGATATATATCTTGTAGTTTAGGATTTGCACCGAATGAGAGAAGATACTTCACGATTTTTTGATTTCCTCTATGCGCTGCATGAAACAGGGGTGACCATTTATCTTTGTCAACTTTATTTGGATTAGCACCATAGCTTAATAGTAATCTAACCAGCTCTTCTGATTCATTCCATGCGGCCGCCATCAGAGGAGTCATACCATCTGACTCAGCCTGAATGTTTGGGTCTGCCCCATGATCGAGTAAAGTCCTCACAATTGTAGAATCATTGATTGTGACAGCCATATGAAGCGGAGGAGAAAGAAAATCTTTCTGCTCCTCAAAAAAATTGTCAACATCATTTTCTATATATTGATGAATCTCCTCATTCATTCTTCCCATGATTAATAAGTTTAAATTCATTTTAAAGACCCCTTTTATGATTTGATAAGCTTCAATGCCTGCGCATGTCTGACGTGATTATTGGTTCGTGAAAAGAAGATTCGAGCTTTTTCTAATATCTGAGGGTCGTTCGAATTGTCATCCAATAATTTAATGAAACATTCCTCTAATTGATCCTCAAGACCAGCTTTTTCAAAGCGATGGATTGCCTCCCGATAATGTTTACGTTGTAGACATAACAATCCTGCACCTCGATAGTTTCCTACCCTATCTAAAGCCCTGACTTTAAACGTGTCGCGTTCTTTTGCGTAATATTGTCCACGTGATGTAGTGATCCCTTCGGTGAACGCCGCATCATTTAATGTGGATGCTATTTCATCGAATCGACCAGCATGGTCATATGCAGACACCGCATAATCGTACTCTTCTAAAAAACGAAACAGCGCACCTGCCTCATCAAAATCACCATTTCTCATCAAAAGATGGGCCTTAGCTAATTGTTTCAATCTGTTCAGTTTTAAGTTGCCTTCTAAATCTAGACGATCTAAGCACTCGACACATCGGTCATATTGTTCCATATCGAAAAAATCCATGGCGTGCTTGACCCAGGTACCATCAATCGAATTGGGAGACCCGGAATTCTTTTTCTCATTCAATAGATGTTCGACGTCTACTGTTTCAAAAAAACGGATTGGATGTATATTCTGTTCAGACCAAAAATGGTTCTCAAACGGCTCAAAAATATAGACATTTTGTAGTGCTCGAGTCAATGCCACATAAAGTCTACGAATCTGTGTGAGGATGAATAAAGAATCCTTTTGGTCTAGAGGACCATCGATTTGCTTCAGTTTGTGCCATTTGGACTTGTAGGATGCTGACATGTTCCACATCCATACCTCATCAAATTCTAAACCTTTCGCCTCAAAAGGCATCAGCACAAGCGGTATCGGCAAGTTAGATCTATGGCATATTTCCTTCAACCTAAATTCAGTTTCCTCATTTGGAACAATGATTACAGTTTGACCATCACCCTGATTACTCAACACCTTCAAAATGGGTTCCTCATCGCCATGTAAATGAATCGCCTCATCGCCATTCAACGGAGAGTGTACATCTTGTGGAGTATATCCCTTGATTCCAAACTGTTTTTGCATCGTGAACATGGACTCTCCCAATCTCGCGATTGGATTAGGATTTCTAAAGTTTACAAGAAGCTTTTCCTCGTGGATATCATGAGAGTTCAAATGGTTCTGTAGTTGCCTTTTTAGTCCTGCCCAAGAAAAGTGACTCTCTGTCAATATTTGCTTGGCGTCTCCAGAGAACAAAAATGCCCCTTTACGACCCGGCTTCAACAATTCTAGGGTCAGAAGGATTTTTCCGAAGCTAAAGTCCTGGATTTCATCGCCAACTAAAAAGTCGTACCTTGATAAATTCCCATGATTCAAGGCATTGAAAATCAAATCATTGATGTCACAATAAAACTTAGATTGTTTCAAAGAAATGTACCATTCATGTATGCTCCAGATCAGTTCGCGATCTTCATAGAATAGCGGAGCCTCATGTTTCGGCAACGTCATATACTCGCTTTTGGAAAGATGATGGTTTTCGGGCATACCTAGTGATCCTATGACAGAAATGATTTCCTGATATACGAGCCGCACATCTAATTTCCTGAAACGATGGTTTCCTCTCTGGAGATTGAAGAATTCTGCGGCAAATCCGGACTCATTCAAAAAATGAACGTATCTATCCAAAGTATATGGAGTCATAAGACTGCGGAAAGAGTGAAAATCTGTGGCGTCCACGATGGCCTGTCCGTTATCTCGCCCAAGACATAGGTGAAGGAATTGTTCTTTTATCTCCCCTACAAGTCGTTCACTTTCTGTGAAGTATAAGAATCTCGAAGTTGGATTGTATTGGAGCAGTTGTTCGGCCTCGAGAATCAAGCGATAAACAGAAACCGTAGATTTTCCACTCCCAGCTCCACCCGACAGTAATAGAGGTAATGGTGTATACAGGACCCTTTCTTGTTCCGGCAACAACTTGACCTTTAAAGATAGAGATGACGGTGCTTCTGTTTCAAGTAATTTCAAAAGATCATCTTCTTCTATAACTTGAAATCTCGTATCGTCAAACAAAGAAAATAATCTATATACCTGTTCTTCTGGAATTTCAAAATCCGCCTCTGTCTCTGCTCTCGTCAGTGAATCAATAGAAATTGAAGCTGAAATCCCAAAGGCACTATTCTTTGCTCTCAAATTCACCTCATCATGAATGACATACATATAATGGATATGAATGTTGTCAGCGTTAAAAATGAACAACATACGATCTCCAGAATTCAATCGTGCCTCGTATAAATGCTCATAGCCTTTCAACTTCTTTACCCGAGTCCCGCCTTTCCACTGACCCAGCCGTAACCTCTCCATCGTATCGATTACTTCTACGTATAATTTTTTATTTCTTAGAGATAATTCATCAAGCTGTTTCTTTGCACGTTTTGTGATATGAAGTTTATACATTATCGAGCACCTTTCTCGATTAAAAGGAAATCTATATTTAATCAACCGTTTTGTATGAAAATGATTTGATAGTTTTATTACAAATAATGGTTTTACATTAATCTTTTCACCGATGTCCTTCCTGACTCCTTCTTTATTCCCGTTAAAGTGTAAAATTGATGAGTAATAGATATTTAAATAATCTATAATTGACTCGAAAGTACTGAGAATATTAATTATGATGGTATATCATGATGTAATAGCCATTGAAAGCGCCAGATTCGGCTTAAGTGTTTGTCATTTAGTGAGTTATAAATTATTACACGCACACCAAGCTTCTAATTTGGAGCTGTATATAAAAAAATCTCGGTTCAATGAAAAATAGAAATCTCATATACATTTCGACGTCGAAGTGTATACACAATTTTTCAAACCTTTGATACATACTACAAACAAAGAGGAGACCATCATGCAATCAAGTGAAACCAAAGTGACGTCTTATCGCGTCTCTCAAGAAGTGAAAGAAAACATTCAACGACTGATGGAGCAACGTCAGCTATCGACGAATCAACTGTTCGAAGAATTGCTGATTTTAGCAGAAAAGAATGCTCCAGACCCATTAATCAAAGAAGAAGACGCAGTTCTTGAGGCTTCGCTGAAACAAATCATCGCTCTTTTTAATGAACGTGCGACCCGTCTTGAGGTGCAAAAGAAAGAACATACCCTTATCAATTCTCGATACAAAAAGACAATCCAGGACCTTGAAGAGAATGTGATTTTGGAGACGGAGCAGCTCAGAGAGAAATATGATCAAAAAGTTGAATCACATGAAATTGAGTTGGTTGAATTAAAACATCAGATATCTCAATTGCTCATCGATAAACAGTCGATCAAAGATATAAGTGAATCTGAACGTGAATCATTTAAAGAAGAATTAAAAAATCATAAGAAAGAGATTTTTACTTTGGAGGAAAATTTAAAGAGGCTTGAGGATGAACGCAAGCAACTCTATCGTCAAAATCAAAGCCTTATGGACTCCGTCGACGATTTTAAAGTTCGAGTACGACGGATTGAACAGCTGGAAGAGGAGAATCAAAAATTACATCTTGAAGTACAGCTTTTAAGAAGGGAAAAAGAAGATTTTAATGACCGTCTGAAGGAACAAGTAGAACTAGCTGTCCTTCGTGAAAGAAACAATAATCGAGAAGGAGATTAAATGAAACAGTCTGTCATCATTAGATATAATTTTGGCAGACTTTTCTTCTAATTTCACTTTAGACTGATACCGATACGCACATGCCTCTATTTTACACCTACTAAGTGAACAACCCTTAAATAGAAATCATTAATGCGTACACTTTAAACTAGAAATTAATAATGAAAGTGAACTTTAACTAATCTCATCACTTATGCCAAATTCTATATCCTATCCGGACCATCAGTAGATTTAGCCACTCAATGCAAAGTAAGTCGCCCTCTAATCCTATATCTGCTTCTTTCACTGAATCTTCGAAGCGGAAGAGCTATGATCTAACCGAACATATCTCACCTTTTAAAACCTTAAATCCCCCCACTATAATGCGATAGGAAATCAAATATAGTTCTTGATTGGATAATCGAGCATACATCTGTCTAATCATTCGAAGCACATAACAACTTCTTTTTTATCGAATAGGAGGTTGTCTTTTTAACTTTAAATTCTAAATAAGTGATTCTACAGTTCTTTAATCATCTTCTATCTATAAAGAAACTTATTAAATTTTCCCACAAAAACCATTACGAGTATATAATTTCAATTAGAAGGTATAAATAATGGATTATAAGGATGATGAAATAATATGAAGCTAGTTTATTTGTTGAAAAGAAATAAGTTTACAAGGGCCATTGAAGAGTTCAAACTTCAAGATTTACTAGATATCTCTCTCGAACAAAACAGTAGAGCGCAAAATACTTATACATTAAACATCCGGCAGTTTAGGCACGATGTCCAAAGAGTTGACTCTTTTCTTCATGAGGAGACCCCAAATATAAAAGCTGTGAATGTGATTGTAGGAGATAACGGTAGCGGTAAGACTACACTCCTAAAAAATATCAAAATTTTTTTAGATTTCGAAAACCATGACCGTTGGGAAGATTCATTCCTAGGGATCTTCTATGATGCAGAAGAAGATATCGTTTATCATTACGCAACATCTGAAGATGTTGGTATTTCAGTAAAGAACACAAACAAAGCATATACAGTCAAGCAGGCAGATAAAAAGAAACTTGAACACCATGTTTCTCCAGGGAGCATCATTTATTTGACTGATACATTAAATAAAAATGAATTTTTTAAGAATCGAAACATAACATCTAAGTTAGTAACTGATAAAACAGTCGGCAAACTGATTCAGGAGTCTTCAACAAAATCTGCTGATAGTGATCGTATAGCATTCAGTAATCCTATCACTATATTTTTCAATTCGGAGATGGAAAAACAAGTACAATTGCTAAATGCGATTCATCATAAAAGAATTGAAATTGACCTTACACAACCGAAATCAGTCCAGGTTGATTTTGATGATGACCTTTTAACTTTTAATTTAGAGACGACATTAGATACCCTTATGCCAAAACGTGATTCGAGAAAGAGCGGAATTCAAATTCGGCGTGTACGAAATAATATTCGAACTCTACTTAAAACTGAAAAGAAGCATTTAAAGTTCTTTGCGTGTTGGAACGAGCACTTGATTCTCTATTTCGTATATCAATCATTTTCAACGCTCCTTTCAAATGACTACATCAACTTGGACGAAAAAGTGGACGAGTTCTTCAATTCTGTAGAAGAGATTAGTTTAGATACGGAAAATGAGAAATCTAAATTTGAAAGTTTAGCATTCCAAACAATAAATATTTTTAAAAATACTTTCGATACTTCAGACCTAGGCCCAATCTCCTCTGATTATATGAAAATAATTAATGACTTGAATGAACCTTTTTATTTTATTCAAAATCCCCACGGAAAAAAATCATATATTGCCGAACTAGAAGACGAAGAAAAGGCAAAGGAGTTCTTCAGATTCTGTGACTTATATTTTACATACGTCTCTACGGTGCCTTTCATCCGTCTGGATTGGGAGATGAGTACGGGTGAAGTAAATCGCATGAACCTTTACTCACTACTCTATGAAGTAAGTTTAGGATTTTTTAAACCGAATTCGAGTGATAATAAACGCGATATTTGGATTTTAATAGACGAGGCCGCCAGCTCACTTCATCCAAAGTGGCAAGCCCAATACTTGGAGATGCTGACCAACACTACACAAAAAATTTTCCCAAAGCAGAAAGTCCAGTTTTTTTTGACGACACATTCTCCCATCATTCTGTCAGATGTTCCTCATCACAATGTTTTATATCTTTCTGACAAAAAAGACATAGGCACTACAAAAAATAAAAAAGATAAGCGGACATTTGGAGAGAATATATATTCGTTGTTCTCTGATTCTTTCTTTCTAAACCAGGTCGCAGGCAGTCTTTCTTTGGATACTTTTAGCAGAATAGAAAAAAAACTTATAGAATTAAAGGAATCTATGTACTATGGAGAGTCATTAGAAAAGCTAGAGACGATTCAAGCCATTGTCAATATTATCGGGGAAGACGTGGTTAGATTCAATTTTCAGGATAAAATCGACGCGTTGGTGCAACATAGATCTAGTAACAGGGTTAATGAATCAAGAAATTTGTTCGACTCCATGACTAACATCGAACGCGAAGAATTAATCAGGTACATCTTAAGTTCTAGCGACAAGGGGGGAACCCCACAGTGATTAAACTGACATACAAAGAAAGCACAGAAAAAAGACACTTTGCCTACCTGCTTCAAGATCTCGATGAGAGGTTGACGATGGGAGGAAAGAAGTACAAATTACACGTGCTCAGCAAGGAAGCTGAAACGAATCTCATTCAAGCAATGGCATATCCTCACAACAGTGCAATGTTTAAATTGAGGTTTTATCTCGAACAAATAGGATTCTACGCATATATTAAAGAAAACCTAAAAAAGATTGCAGTCGGAAAACCTTCCGAATTACGTAAACTAGAAGAGGAATTATCGAAAAATTTTATCCTTCTAATGAAGATTTTAGAACTTCGCGAATACGATACTGGATTCAGCAACCATTTATACGAGTTGTTCGGTTATGAGAGATTCAAAACCGGTTCTTTGTTTGATCTCTTAAAATCAGCAGCAAAGGAGCGGGCAAACGTTCCACAACCTACCAAATTCACGTTAAAATATCGTCAATACTTCCGAGAAGTTCTGTACGACTCATTACCTGGTAGGAGGAAAGACATAGATGCAGTTCTCGATGACAAAAAGTGTCCGACATTGGTAGAGTTCGAGAAAGCATTTATAAATATCCCAGATATCCACATGACACTCATGAATGTGAAGAAATCAAAAATTTTTGAGCAGGGATGGAGTGACTATGCACTTGTCATGGATAGCAAGGTGACGGTCTGCCCTTATTGTAATCGTCAATATGTGACACCGTTCTTGTCGAGCAGCGGCAGGGTTCGTGCAGATTTGGATCACTTTTTTTCAAAGCGAAGATACCCATATTTCTCGATGTCTTTATATAATCTCGTACCTTCATGTAAACAATGCAATCAGTCCCTAAAGGGAGAAAAACAATTCCCATTTGACAGCCTACATCCATTCGAGGATGACATGCACTCCCACTTTAGTTTCAGGGCACTTCCGAATCACATTGAAAAAAACATCATAATTGATATTGAGATGATAGATTCGACTTCTTCAAACATTTCAGAATACGTTGACATGTTTAAGTTGAGGCCTCTTTATGGCTATCATGTTAACCATGTAGAGGAAATCATCAAGAAAAAGATGATGTATCCGGACAAGTATCTTAAATTGTTACTCTCCTCGTCAAACTTTCAAGATATTGAAGAACTTAAGTCATTTGTCGTTGGCTACGTGGTTGACGAAGATAAAATCAATTCCGAACCTTTAAGCAAACTACGTAGGGACATTGCCGTACAGATGGGGTTTATCCCCAACAAGACCGTGTTGGACCAAACTTTAATAGAGGGACTTAGAAAGTTAATCAAATAAAAAGTCATGCTAAACATTTTTCATATTATAGTAGGGGTATAAATAGATTGGCAGATGTCTGCCAATCTATTTATACCCCTACTTATGTTTGTCATTTTTGATTTCAAATAACCTTTTGACTATCTTGATGCATCAACGCATATTTTTTCGAATGGACAATAGATGCAGTGTAATCCAGGGTTAGCTTTTATCGGAAGCTCAGATGTTTTTTCTGTGTAGCCTCTCATTGGTCTCGGATTTTTTCCGAAGAGTGTTATCTCTCTCTGAGGCATACTGTATTTTTCACCACCTAGATAAATTTGTTCTTTCCAGACGCGTTTGTCACCCCAATATTTTTGATGAAGTGCATTTAGCATATCCTTCTTCGTCTTTGTTAGATGAGGGAACAATGAGTTAACCCCATGCCTCCATGAATCACTTATAATTCCATCATCGCCCTTCCCTAACAGGAGTAAATTTTGGAAGACGAACCCTTCATGGAATTCACTTTCAAATACCGGTCGATCTTCAAACATGAAACTATAAATCACTCTTTTGGCACAATAATTGTATGTCTTTTTCACGACACCGTTAAAGACCCTGACATTTGATTCGATACTCGTAGGATAGGTCAGGACGCTCTCTTCTTCCTCTTTTTCCGCGTTTTGCTCAATCTCTATAGGTTTTGGCGGTGTGACTTCAAGACCCATGAGGGTGAGATAGAAAGACGGGGCGAGAGACTTTTCTTTCTCCAACTCTTTAATAAAAGAGAACTTCAAATGGACACCATTGCACATCAATAGATAGAAAAGATAGCATGCAATCTCGAATTCAAGCTCTTTTCGGATTCCCAGTTGGGAAAGCTCGATGCTTTTTTCAAAGAGAATCCTCGTTCTCTCTGATTTTAAAGGCCATAAGTTCATCGCTTGCGTGTATGGGAATGATTTTTGGTCCATCACACAAAAGTGTACTTGTCGGTTTTGTGCGTATTGCAAACCATCACTGTTGAGCATCGCCTGCACAAGACTTCCTTGCTCTTTTCCGCCCCTTCCGTTCATTTCAGATACGTACTCATCCTCCTCTGGTTTCCCAGCGAGAAAAAATTCTAATCCGCTCACAAGGTCCCTTTGGTCGACTGTTTCCAAAGAACTCTCTTGTAAATCAATCAATGCCGTTCTCACTTCTTCTGCCACTTTCCGGTCAGCTTCATTTTGAAGACCCGGCAAAATCTCATCTGTGATATGCTGGTCCAAGATATTGACGTAGTCCTTGATATTCGTCTGCTGGTCCTTGAACAGTTTCAGATATAAATCTCGGACGCCCAGAATACCCTTTTTTATCGCATCAAGTTCTTCAAAGCTAACGTTTAGATGACTAATCATCTCATGAGGTCGACTGTAAAGTCTGTGGTCAAGATCGCCACCGAAATGTCGGTATTTTTTCTTTAGCCTTGTCTCAATCTCCATTTTCATCTCACGAATTTCATCGAGCATACTTATCCATCCATCAAAATCATTTTCCTGTTCGAGAAGCCTTGATACACGCATAAGCGCCTTTAAATATCGAGTCGCCTGAATGCCATCGATTATAAGAAAACCCGATTGAAAGATACGTTGTATCCTCGAGACCGCCAGGTTTTCAGACGTTACATACGAATTCGAACCAGTGTCATATCTTCCATTGTTCAATTGATGGACATCTAACAAGAAACGCCCGAGAGGATAACGGGACAACTGTTGCTTTTCCATTTCGTCCAACTCAGACATATAACCTCTAATGACATGAGCCTTCGGTGAGACTAAATGGTGTTTATCTTTTTTGGCATACTCTTTGAATTGATAGAGATTTCGAAAACGATAGATTTCGCCGAACGGTTCGGTGCTGTCCTCGATTCTTCCATTAAGGGCGTTAAGGAAACGCTTGGCGTGCGCATTCACAGGGTACGGAATATTTAACGCCTTGACCTTCGGCGTGTCATCATATGACAGAAATCTTTCAATAGGCTCGAATCCTCGCTCGAATCCATCAAGGTGATTGACGATGTGTACCACTTCTATGTGGTCGCTCAATCTATCAAAGAGACGCTTCTGAATCGGGAGAAGGAAGTAGAAGCCGTGTAAGATGATGACTCGTTTTTGCAAGAACCTTTTTGAGACAATTTCTGATGCATCTTCTTCCGTATCAATATTACATCCTGCCCCCCCACGAAAAGCGTCATCACCCTTTTTTGTCATATTTGACAAGACAATCTCAAGCAAATCAGCAAATTGTCCCACCACATCATTTTCAAAAGATAGTATCCAATCGTCGAATGCCGAGAACGCCCCTTCACTCTCCATGCGTTGATATAGCAAGACAAAAGTTTTCTCCTCTGAGGATAATTCTTCAAAGATTTTGTCAAACCAATCGGAGGTGACACCCGATTCCCGTAACATGCGCATGGTAGACAAGATGAGGCCACGGTTTTTATCGACTGCGCTGTGAATCTCAGCATGTTCGACCCTTCCCCCTGCCACATGTTCACGCAATACTTTTGACAGAAGGGTGAACTGTTGAAGCTCCGTACTGGAGCGAAACCACCTATTCCCAGACTCTTTCGCCAAATCCGCAAAGGAAATCACCGGACCATCTAACCATTTTATAAGCTCAGTATTACTTTCAATCATACCTATCTTCAAAGAATTCGTTGCCGTGATGTGCACCCCATCTTGATAAGATTTGAACAACGAATCAGGGTGCATTAATTGCTCGGGAGTCTCGTAGGTCATTACCTTGTACCCCATTCCATCATCTCCCCATCTGTAAAAGTTCGCCCCACGTTCGAGGTGACCCCCATTTTTTGGCCTTGTCTGTCTCATAAATAAAAATTCTTGAGATTGCACGAGTCATCGCCACATAGAGGAGTCTACATTCCTCTTTTATCTGCTCCGCATCCTCCTCTTGTTTTAGGGAAAGGTAATTAGCTGTCGTGAAATCAAAGTCCTTTCCTTCCACGAATCTCCAACCATATTCGATGTCGCTAGACTCTTCAGCGAGCACGATGATATCATCCTTTATAAATTCGACATGCCTCACCATACTTTTGGAAGTGAAAGGTATCATGACAGTGTCGAACTGAAGACCTTTCGAACGATGCACGGTCAAAACTCTAACAATATTCCCATTGAAGCTCCAATCCTCAATATCAGCTTCGTCCGTCTCATGATTCGTAGACACTTGTATCTCTAACCAGTTATAAAGGGCGAGAATGTCTAATGGTCCATCTAAAAATGTTTCGTGAACCATCAAGAGGATTTTTTGAAGGTTCAGCTCATACTTCTTGATATCAGATCCGGGAACACCGGCTTCTTTCAAATACTCTAAATGTTTAGAGCCTTCTATAAAGTGGTCGAGCACGCGCAAGAGTGGATGATTCTTAATCAAGGTTTGTGCTTCTGACCATATTTTGTCCAAAACGATTTCATTATTTTCAACCTCAACCAAGCTCTCTCCACTCGGCCCAGTAAATCTTCTCAATTTCATCGGTTCAGTCGGACGCGTATAAGCAGTACCGCCAAGCGAGAACTGCATATTACGGTCCTCAGGGAAAATCCATGATTTTATTAGAATCAGTAGGTCTTTAGCAGCTCGTGAACGAAACAAAGTGCCATCCATTCTCACTTCATAATTTTTGATGACCCCATCGTCTCTCAACATACTTCCAATTTTTTCAGCGTCTGCGTTATCTCGTACCAGTATTGCCAAAACCGACTTGTCTGGGAGTTCATTGAATCGACCCTTGATGTCTTCTATCTCTATCGAACCACCTTCGAACACGAAGAAGGAATCCCTTGAATCACTGTCTATTTTTCTTGAGTACATGCCATCCTCGTCATCGGGAAGATATCCGGAATTACGCCAAGTGGAGAAGTGATGTTCCATCATCTCGACGAGACGTTTCGTGGAGCGGAAGTTCTCGTCAAGATGATAAGAGACTTGTCTCTGACCCCCTCTACTTTCCAAAGCAGATTGAAGGACGCTGAACGCCGATGAATCGGCCCCGCGGAATCGATAAATTCCCTGTTTCACGTCTCCGACCACTATAAGTCGTATACCGGTCGAAATGATTAAATCAGCAATAAACGAAATCTGTGAGATGTCCGTATCTTGAAATTCATCCACCATTAAATATTTATAGCGGGACGACAAATCCGATAAAGGTGCCGCAGAAGAAACGATTCTCTTTAAATATCGGGTCAAATCGGAAACGCCCAAGGCATCCGACTCGTTCTTTAGAACATCTAGTCGTCGATCAGATTCTATGATAGATTCCATTATGACATTGACGATAGCCTCTTTTGAATCAGGCAGTACAGCAAGGTCTTCATGGATAAACCCTTTCTGTTCGAACTTTTCCCAGAGGTTTTCGACGAATTCTCGAACCTTGTAATACCAAATTCCCGAGAAAAAATTCTGTTGGCCAGCTTCACGTAATTTTTCATCCAGTACTTCATCTATTATCGCCCGTCTTTCCATAGTCATCTGTGAGACACTGATATTGGAGCCTAGGCCGATGTGTTGACCAAACTGATTCAAAATGCTTTTCGCAAATGAAGGGATCGTCAAAATGTCCATTCTTCTTAATTCATTCAAGTGCCTGAGATATACGGTATTGCCTGTCTCTTTTGTGAGACGGACGAGTTCCTTAGCGAGTGCCGCTTCCATGTTGTTAACAGCCTCGTTCGTGAAAGTGATCATTGCCACCTCACTGAGGCTGTGAACGGCCCCTGTGTTTAGTAAGAACATGATTCTGGCGATTAACGTAGTGGTTTTTCCGCTGCCTGCACCAGCGTTTATTGTAATATTTTCACCGATATCCGCGTGTTCGACGGCGTACTGGGCATAGTTGAAACGACTTGCATTGTGACCATATTTCTTCAAGTAGTCTGCGTATACATGGTGTCCCTGACCATCCTGTATGAAGAACGGAGTGACACCTTCGATATCGACAGGGATGTGATAGACTTTGATACCTCGACGTATTGCAGAGTCTATGACGACATCATCAAAGCTCCCTCCATAAACAACTGAGTGCCTAGGACCAGTACCCTGATTTTGTCTATCAGCAGTTTTGCCGGCTTCGTGCAAGTCATGGAGAGCATATCGATCAACCCCTTCCTCCGGAGTTAGATCCATCTCTTCCCCAGCCTCATGCCCTTGCATGATACCGAAGACTTCTATGACGTCCTGCTCGTCATATAGTGACAACTTTCTACCATTGGCATCCACCCAATTCCCTCGCGGTTTTAATCTATACGGATGTATAGGGTAAGATACAAATTGTTTTATTCGTTCGAGCGATAACCTCTTCGTCTTTTCATATGTATCGTCTCCTGCAAAAAGTTGAAGACCCACTGATATATCGCCTGATGTCAGAAGGATGTCGCTTTTCACAAAAAGATCATGGGAAAAACTCATCTCTACTGAATCAAATATTCCGGATTCGACTAAAAGGAAATAGAAATGGATATCTGTCAACAATGACTTGTATGCGATATTGACTTGTGTCCTCGCAGCCTCACGATCAACTCCTGGATAATACTTGTCAATGATTCTCTCTTCGAATGCACTACACGGTGGGACACATTCTTTCTCGATAATCATTTCATAGAGTTCTTTTGTGAAGAGTGGGGCGCTCCTGTTTCTCGTCCGTGGTTGCACATATGAGTGCTTATGTCGAATATACTCCGTTCTCAGAACGTTCTCGATAGTACCAGAACCGTCTATAAATCGTAGGACCTCTTTCATATCTATCAAACAGAACACCTCCAGACATACTTGATTCTTTATTTTGTTGCTCTCCATGGTGTTTCTTATGTATACATTTCGGTTTCGAAATAATTCTACCTCCATATTTCATGAGTTGATTTCCAAATATCATTTCTATCGAATTGTAATAATACGATTCCGAATTTGGTCGATTCTTCAATAAGATGAGCAGACAAGAAAGAAATGGGCATCAAAAGACGCCAGGGACTTCCCTGGCGCGGATATCGTTTCTTTCATAGCTTATTGAGTTATGAACTCTGCTATTTTTTGCCCTGATTATTAATATAAAAATTCAAGGCTCGACGTATAATCTCATCCTCAGAGACATCTTCTTTTCTTGCGACTTCCAACAAAGATTGATAAAGAGCATCTTCCTTGCCTTGAAAGCGGATTCGAATATTCATCGGCTTGCTCTCTTGTGTCTCGATGACTCCTCCTCTGTCTTGCCGATTAATCAACATCCGTTTGATTTCACGAAGTTCATCTCGTGTCATCTCATAGACGGTTTTGTCACCGTTCTGAGTGGGATATCGTTTTTCTTCGAGGAGCGCCTTCTTCGGGTCTTCGGGCCAAGAAAGAAGTTCCGCGAGTTTGGTCGCACTAAAATCTTCTTCTATTGTTTTTTGTAATATGTTCGGCCCAAAAATATTCCAAAATGAGACGAAACGGCTGACTTGAGGATGTGACATCCCAATTTTACCTAAAAATTCTTTCCAAGATCCTTGTTCTTTCTGAAACTCTTTTTTCGTTTCTGGATTGCGGAACAGACTATTAGCATGGGCGAGGATTCGACATTTCTCGACAAAACTGGTCGCTTGAATGGCATCAATATGGTTGTAGTATTGAACGATTCCATCCATGTCCTCAGGAAGCTTCTTCGTGATGATACGCGATAATCCTGTGGCGGGGAGTGCCTGATAAGGGTTCGGGACATTCGTCGTTGCAGAAAACTCTTTCACGGCCTCAACTTGATCTGTCCGGCTATCTGCAGCTTGTTGATTTTGATTCACGGGAAGATTCGCACTGAAAGTCGAGATTTTTGGTATGTGCTTCTTTCGGTTGCGTGTCATAACGAAAGTACCTCCTGAGCTAGTTGTAAATAGGCGTCGGTTGCTGGGCTCTTGTGATCAATGACGGGACGCGACTCCCGTTGCAACGTCTGAACCTTCACCGCGTAAGGTATCGTCGTCAAAACCGGAATACCGACCTCTTTCCCGAGTTCTTCAAGTTCTTCGACTGTCGTGACATCTCCTTTCGAGCGGACACTCACCATCGTCGGGATGAAGGCAGCGATATGGATGTCTTCCCGGAATCGTTTCATCTCTTCCAACTCTTCAGGTGCCGAGTAGACGGCATCCATCGAGAACTTCTGCATCTGGACAGGCATCACGATACAATCTTGGGCGACAAGCGCGCAACGCGCATATGGGTTAAGCGCTGAAGTCGAACCCGGACAGTCGATGAGACAGATGTCAAACAGCTCATCGATTTTGGTAAGTTCTTCGCTGAGGCGATACTCATACCCGATTTGGCTCGTCAGGTCACTCGGTGAAGCTGAACGTCTCGTTGGAACAAGGTAGACCGTTCCCGTTTCATACTCGCAGGTCACGATCACCTGTTCGATTGGTGTATAGAATGGATCATTCTCTTCAAGCAGGCAATCGAGTAAGACTTTTCCTTCGTAGTCATTTGTCAGACCTAGTCCGTTTGTAGAAGAAGCCTGGTCGTCCGCATCGATGACGAGGACGCGCAATCCGTCACGTGCATAAGCATGAGCCAAATTGATGGTAGTCGTCGACTTACCGACTCCACCCTTTCGATTGTACAGGGCGATTTTCTTCATGATTCGTCTCCTCGCTTCTCGTCTGTGTCATTAATGATGTTGTCGTTCACGGTCCGCTCAATGATTTCCGTCAGTAGTTCACTCACACTCCGATTCTGGGCATGCGCATACTGTTGAAACTGATCTGATAGATCGGATGGGATTCGTGCTGAGAGAACAGCAGATGGTCTCTTTGTTTTATGAAACGGACTGACTTTGACCTGTTGCACGGCTTCACGATTTTTACGGGCCTCGCGGATTTGTCTGACTGTCAACTCGTCAACGCTTCGCGACTCTCCGTCAATATAGAGTCCTTGTTCGACGACTTCCTCGACATTGTCGAGATACATCAGTTCAAACAGTTTAGAAGCCGGTAAGCTCGCAAGTGATGCTTCAAGTGGATGTAATGTCTCATAGGTTTTGATATACCGGGATGCAAGAGAGTTCGACATCGAAACTGCCTCGAGGAATCCAATCCATTCTTTTTTGTCATGCATCTCGGAACGAGCGATGACGAGACGTTTCCCAATCTCGAATACAGAAATCGTTTGGACCCTCGAAAGTTCATTGATTTCATGAACGAGATCCTCGACTTCTTTTGAGACCGGAAGTTTTTGAACGAGCGCACTGATATTCGTCAAACCGCTCTGGTAAGGATGCTGCTCACTCGGTTTGATTTTATGAATGTTGCGATTACGTGCTTTCATGATGATTCACCTGCTTGTTCGACGACTTGTTTGGCCAATAGTCGAAATGGTTCAGCGAGCATCTTCGATTCCTTTGAGCGATACTGGATGACACTCTTTCCACTATCGGCAGCTTTCTCAATGAAGGTAGATCGCTTGATCATCGGAAGAATCTCTAATCCCTCCACCTTTGCGATTGCTTCCATTGCTTCATAGTACTCTTTATCTGCCTTTAAAGAGGCATCCATGGCGACAGGAAGAATACCCGTGATGACGAGATTTGGGTTATAGAACTTTTTCACTTTTTGTACAGTTCGGACTGTACTCGCAAGCTGGTCGAAAACGAGCTTCTTTGGCATGAACGGGATGACGGTCATGTTTGAAGTCGAAAGCACGACTTTTGAAAGTTCGTTGATCGATGGGACCGAATCTAAGATAATCCAATCAAACTCATCCTCGAGCGGTGCAATCATATCCTTTAATAGAAAGAGCTTGTCTTGCTCGGAAATCAAATTGATCAATCTGGCATTTCGTTCATTCGAAGGGAGAAGACTCACATGATACGTTTCGTCGTCAAAAAGGACTTCTTTGATATCGAGATTACGTGTATGTACATCAAACATCGTCATGTACTTGATTGTGTCGGATTCTTTTAACATCAGCTTACTGAGTGAGCCTTGAGGATCTAAATCAATAATCAGGACTCGTTGCCCCAGCTCACCCAATGCGTAAGCCATATTCAAAGAACAGGTCGTCTTACCTGATCCACCTTTCGAAATGTAAAACGTGAGTATGTTCATCTTCTCTCCCCTTTCTCTCTCATATCATGTCACAATCTCTTTTTCCTTACAATATAAAAACAGTAAAGACATCAATATATTCCGTATACTAATGTATACAACCGCATTTTGAGTATGTATACGCAAAATGAACTGTAAACAGTTTCTGTATACATTTCGACATCGAACTGTATACAGCTTGTTATTTGAAGTACTAACGATTTTATACAATGTTGTTGTCACCAAGCTAAGTCGGGCTCTTAAATCGATTAATAAAGGAAATGCGTTATACATCTGTATATGACTAAAATAATAGAAGAAGATATAAAAGCATATTCTTCTGAGTTAAAAGAATATAAATAGATTATAGAGAGTTAAATAAAGATTAATAGAATTAGAAAAACAAGAAGGTCTCTAGAGCCAGTCATACGAATCGTTCTGACAGGTTAAGTAAAAGGAGAAATTTCAAATGGATTACCATTTCTTTCACTACGACTCTTTTTTTTTCAATAATGATTTGGAATTTAAATAATAAGAGATGATTTATTTCGTTCAATGCTTGATTCTTTAGCTAATCGATTTGATTTTTTTCCTAAAAATAAAAACAGGACACTTGATGTGCAGAAATGACTTAAGATGAGTGTTAAACAATATAATCAGATGGAAATCCCTCTAATAATGAGGCATTTTCATATCTTTTTTCAAAACAGAGCATGCCAAAAAGACCATCATGCGATAGCCATTTTTGCCTGGGCCGATTTTAGTTGTTGATGAAGGTAGAAAATCGGCTCTTTAAAGAACAGCTTATGGGTGCTCGAGTGGACCAAATCCTCACGGTGATGAATGAATGCTTGCTTTACCTCTTCGACGACCTGTTTGAATATTTCGGCCCCATACGTATCGCTCATCGAGAAGAGCGAATCGCGGTTGACCTTGAGCGCGTCAAAGTCGAAGAATTCCCCTACTCGCTTTCGCAATTCAAACCAAAGGAGCTGAACTTCAGAGCGGTCCTTCTCTTTGATCTGCTTACTGTCTTGCGCAGCGGATAGGTGAACTTCAAGTAAGAGCGGTCTCGTCACGTCTTGGACTCGTTTCTGGAGAGAGACATTCTGTTTGATCATATTCAAAAAACGCTTACTATCTTCGACAAGAGAGACCTGAAGGAACTTGAGACCGGACATCATCTTTTGGATGGCGAGCTTGTGACCACAGTATTTAGGAAGGAATCCTTTAATCTCATCGTAGGTCAGGATGGCCTGTTCATTTGCCTGGACATGAACATCTTTTTCAACCTGAACAAGTGTCCGTAACGCGAGTCGCAATGTATTCACGTTATCGAGCGCAATCAATTCGGATAAGAGGCCGTGCCAAACAGACGTATACCCCGTCTTCGAACCAACCGTGGCACCGTCTATAAACAAATCACGATAGTTTTCAAGGTAATCTGTCAATTGGATTGAAATCACTCCTGGGAAGTGACGTACGACCGTCATGAGGCCATTCTGTTCAAAGGTCTTCAAGTTGTTATGTAGAGAACGTACCGACGTGCAGGCAAAATTTGCGAGCATGTTGTCTTCTGCAAATTCCATCTTCCCTTGGTCATCAGCGTAGGCGAGAATAGAGAGAATATGACGGATTCGGGACTTGGTCCATTTAAAGGCAGTGAAACAGGCCGGGATGTTATAGTGGTGTTGCTCGTAGCGATAGTGATCTGCGCGCTTCGTCCAACGCGTCAATCCGCTCATTGCGACCAATAGCTTGTTTGCGACCAAAATATGTCGATTCGTCTCCATCATCTCTCCTACACCTCCCCTATCCTAAAATATGCTAGTTTCAGTATCTTGTTCTTTCCAAGTGGTGTCAAAGTGCGGTTTTAGTACGACGAATTGCGACCAAATTTTAAAAAACGTTGATGTTGAGCCATTTCATAGGGAGGAATAGATGTCGTTTCAGTACGACGAATTGCGACCAAATTTAGAGGAAGGGCTTCGTTAAGCCGTTTTTAGCTAATTTAGAGAAGAATTTTCAACGTAAAAGAGTGGGGAATGTCGTTTCAGTACGACGGTTTGCGACCAAATTGGTGAAAGTGTCGTTTCAGTACGACACATTGCGATTAAAACCATTACAAATGTCATTTCAGTACGACGAATTGCGACCATTTTTATGGAATGGTCGCTTTAAATTATTTTAAAAACTCATCAAAAAAGTGAGAGATGTCATTTCAGTACGACGGTTTACGACCAAAACATCAAAAATGTCGTTTCAGTACGATGATTTGCGACCAAATTGATGGAGGTGTCGTTTCAGTACGACGATTAGCGACCAAATTTAGCAAAAATATCGTTTCGGTACGCTGTTTTACGACCAAGTCGAGTGAATTATAAGGGTTCAATGCAGATGTTCCCTCCTAAAAATATAAAGATGTCGTTTCAGTACGATTGACTTCGCACCAAAGCGGTCAGGAAAAAGATTGTTAATGAGAGATACATGTGAGCTTGAAACTCTGACGTGACTTGATTGGCTCATCGCAAATATTTACTCAGTTTTCTTTCGCTACATAGTAGACAACACGTAAATGTTCCATGTGAAACAGTAGCTGAAAAGCATGTACATAAGAAAAGAAGCCTGTTTGTAAAAAGGCTTCTTCTGAGCAGTCGCTTCTATTAAAGGAGTAACGTGTCTGTATGGTTCAACAATTCCCATGATTCGAGCGGATAGAACGTGAAGAAATAGTAATCGCCGGAGCGGTGCCAGTCTTTCAAGATGAACTCGTGTTCTTTGATGCGGTCAAGGTTTGCCTCAAGTTCTAGTAAGTTCTCTGACTTACGAGATTTATTGAAGCGAATGGAATAAGTAAATTGACGCCAATGTCGGCGGACCGGACTTTGTTCCCCTGTCTGGATGGCAGCCATTCGTTCCTTTTGAAGTACGAACGCTAAGTGATAAGCGAAGCTCCCCTTCAACTGTTCAATCTGTTCACCATAGATACTAACAATCTGCTGCTTGAGCAAATCGTCATAGACTTCCTCTGTCACTGTGACGATCACCTGGCTGTCTGCGAGTGTCGTCGCATTCTTAATTGTGACAGAAGAGAAGAGTCCACGGATAAAAAAGTCCCCTTCATCGTTGTGTCCCGCGACACGGTAGTAGCCAAGCTTCATCAGTCGCTTTGTTGTCAGGTCGTAGCTCTTCCCGCTCTTGTTGGCATAAAGCTTTTCAACCAATTGAACTAACGGAAAGATGATTTTACGACTTGTCTGGAAAGAGATATCACGGTAAGACAAAATCTCGGTGAAGGCTTCAAAATCCTTCGAATCAAGATCAGGTACTTTACCATTCAACTCTTGGATGAACTCTTTACTGACTAAGACGGAGAGGTTTTGCGGAACGCCCTCTTTGTATTTTGGTACGACGGAGTCATAGTTTAGCAGTTCAAGATTGAGCTGTGAGGCGTCATTGAGTTTCTCATCAAGTTGATCGGTTTTGTTCTTGATGCGATCTGACATCCCGAAAAACGGGATGTCGACAGCAAGTGTCGGTGAATGGTGGGCAACACGTTTGGTTGAATCGATTTCCTTGGCGACTTCCCCTAATATCATGAGCACATCTGTTTTCAACGTCGTCGTTTTTTGGTTGATGGTCTTTTGAGACCAATACGGATAAGTATGGATTAACTGATTTGGGTCTTCTGCCCAATCCTCAATCTCGGTGATGCAGAGAGTCATATAGTCTTCAATCGTTTTCACGTGAAACTCTTTGTAGAGTCCTTCGAGACCTGCGACTTTCACATATGCTGAAATCATGTCGTGCTTGGCTCGTAGTTCTTTATTGTACCCGCGAGACTCTTGGTAATTCCGGACGGCTGTTTTGACCCACCGACGTTTTAATTTCATGAAGGAATAATAGCGAATTTTTTTATAGGCACTTTCGATATTCTCAAGCGCGTAGTGTTCTTGATAAAGTGATGCGACAAATTCATTGATATCGAAAATAGATACGCTATGGAGGATTTCTTCCATACCGTGCCGCTTGATCGTATTGACCGCTTGCGAGATAATGAGTTGCTGAGAGCGGCCGTTGGAGGATGAGTGGTTCTCCATGTTAATCACCTCTTCTCATCTAAATATAGCATAGGTCTTTGAGATAAAAATTTAAAATCAAAAATTAGTTTTATTTCAAATACCGATAATGAAAAGTGTGCGCCGGCGCACACTTTTCATTATCGGTTTATGTTCGGAATCAATCATTCAAATTCAGTTTATATGGTAAAATTTATTAAATAGTAATGATAAAAAAGTAAGGATGAATTTCATGATTGAGAACAAACTGAAACTACACTTGAATGAAGGCGTCGTCAAACTCCCTGACTGGGTCGTCTTTTCTCTGGAGATTGGGAGATATTTAAAGGAACATACCCGTTCACAAGGTAAACCGATCCGTATGATGATTTCCCTTCCCAACAATGATTACATACCTCTATTGATTGCCATCGGAATCGCTGATGGGGATTTTGAGCTGAATGAAGATAGAGGAGCGGTCAAAGAGAAAATCATGAGCCTTCAAGAAGGGCACCGAATTATCTACTTAAAAGATGGGCAACCGACGAATGTGTCCGTCATTGAGGTCGGTCCTAGTCCCGTGACTGAAAGTGAGATGATGTTACATGTTCTGATAGAGGGTATGAAGTTTGGTATCCCAGAGAGGCAGTGGTCCGATCGCATAATATTGACGAACGGAGATGAGGGGATGGTCAAGCGTTCAAGAAAAGTGAGCGACAAAAAGACACTCGGAATCAAGGGGAACGGACTCTTGAAGAAAATATACCCCCTAGAAAATCTCCTCAACTCCTCCTCTTATTCAGAAGACATCTTTTATATGATAGGAAATCTTAAAAAGGTTCACGAGCAGATGAATGAACATTTCTTTTACACGGACGATGTATATGGGAGTCCGAAGGACTTCTTATATACTGATGACGAGAACAGTTATACCAATGGTAAGGTGATCTCTTCTCAAAAACGAGACATGGATTTCAAGGTGATGGAGAGTGTTCCAGTGATTTATTGGGGTTGCGATAGTTACTTGAGACAAAGGCACCACTTTAAAGGCAACCCTTCCATTACTATTTTTAGCAGAACCGAAAACGAGAGTAGAATTGCTGAATTGCTGAATGATGTCGAACGAGAGATGATCCATGGAGGTCGCGAATATATGATCGACCACATGAGACGTTATCTGGATGAAAAAAGAGTAGACTTACCTAGGGGTATCGAACTGATGGTATGGAGGTGACGGTATGATTTCTGAAGTTAACAAGCTGTACAGGAAAACAGACATCAGTATAAAGGTGGAGGAAGTTTCTTCGGATACGGTCACACGATTTTCGGCGAGTATGAGAGAACTTAAATCCGAAGTGGTTGCCAACTATCAAGGTTATGAAGATGTAACGGATTTGGTGTTTCTCTTCCGAAAAATCTTATACAAAATCACGACCGGGCTTTTGGATTACAATGAAATCTTGAAGAGTGAAGATAAGGACGAATTGCGTTCATCTCTGTCCCAGGCCTATAAGTCTTATCCCTCTCTATTTGATGCCCATTTGAGAAAGGTCGGCAATAGTTTGAAAAGTGTCTTGGAGACAGAAGGGAATCCACTCACCGAAAGGGTTATAGATTCAATCAATGATCTTAGATTCGAGATGAGAGATATGAGGGTGGCCGTCGTCACCAAGAAATCGTTGATTGAAGAAGAAAGATACAAAGTGACCAGTCATTTAAGACTCACAACATCAGTTAGTTTCTTTACTGAGAACGGCTTCAGGGTTGACACCGAAGGCTACGACAAAGTCATTTACATAGGAAGTCCAAATCATTGTGGTATGTATGCGACAAATACGTTCAAATCGGAATCGGTTACTTTCATCACCTATGACTTTTATGACAATTCGTTTGTGAGACGCGAAACCCTCAACAGGTTTGGGAAGGATCGTTCGATTAGTACGGTGTACGAAGATGTTGAGATTGAACAGCCTTCAATGAACAAGAAAGGATTATTGATGCCACCCTCTATGGAACCTTCAGAACTGCTAGAGCGCTTTCTGATGAAGGCTCAAAGAGAGAGTCGGGATGAGGATTCGGAATTGGTTGAAGCAATGGTGGTATATCTTGAAAACAACCGCTTCATCTTCATTCCAAGGGGTGTGAAGATGAAAACACTGACATCTGAAGGGGAAGTGAACGACACCGAGGTAGAAAGCATAGATGAAGGCTCTTACATCATCGTTCGAAACAAGAGTGAGAGCAAACTGATAGGTGAGGTTGCAGATGAATTCTTCCTAAAAGACAGCAGAGATGAGTTCAGGGACTTGCAACTTAAATGGAAAGAGCGACTCGTAGAGTCAATAAAAAAATATGGGTTGGATCGGTTTTCTTACTTGTTACGGACAAAACACTCAATCGCTTACGCCAATCCGATCATATTAAAAACATGGATTAAAGAAGAGACCATTGCACCAAGGGCCATCAAGGAACTGTTGTCAGCCTTGAAATATGGTGAAGCAGAAATAGAGGAGACTCTGATTGCGACGAAGGAAATCCGAAGCGCACACCAAAAGGCTGGCAGATTGATTGCTAAGAGCATCATGGACGCTATCTCACCTGAGATGATAGAGATTGTGAAAGAGAGAGGGTTCCACACCTTCGAGTCTGAAGAGTTCACCGATGTCACCTTTAACATAGAAAAGGTCATATACATCGATAATGAAGTCAGAGAAGTGACAGCAAGCCAGCTCATGAAACTGTATAAGCTTATATAAGAATAAGGGGGATACCATGGGAATTCAACTTGAACAATCACTGAAGAATAGAGAATCCATTATAGACGGTGTAAGAGAAGAAATGATTGGGCCCTCGACGGTAATGGAGCATTGGCATGAGTTCAATCCAATCGGGAACGCGACCGTCACAAAGATGGACGCTCCATTATTTTGGAAAAAGGGAAGTCTCAAAGAGGAAATCCTACAATTTCAAACCCCGACACAACGTTATGTAAGCGGATTGTTGTTTCCGCTAGGAATCTCTGAAAATGAAATGGAATCACTAGAAACGTTACTTTTAGACAAAGAAAAAGACGAAGATACCACCACTAGTAAAGAAGATGATGTATCTTTTCATGCAGATGACGAGGAATCCATTACCGAGGAAGAGGGCGACATGGAATTGCTTCCTCAGAAGAACGATTACATGCCCTCCTCTATGGGAATCACTTTTTGTTTGGATAAGGACGTCGAGACCATCCATGTAAATGTCACCGGAGGGACGTACGATCCTCAAAACATCAGAGTGGGGGATAAGGACAAAAACAGCACGTTGTGGCTACGATCTTCACTTCGAGGGGGGGAAGATGTTGATATTGCAACGGCTCTGAAGCAAGGTACCTTGATACGCGATGTTCGCATGTATGATGCCACGTCGCAAGAGGTCAACCGTTTCAAAATGCAAATCCAAATCGTCATAAGGGACGTCGGTGAAAAATACATCACCACGATCAGTTTGACCAATCGGTCCGAAAAAGCAATCGAGCAAAGTGAATCGAACGAGACGTATCATAGGAAGGAACAACTGATATTGTTCCAGGCGATGATGGAGGTCCGTGTGAAGGAAGGTCGGGGATTCTCAACTTATCCGAGCAGATATGACCTGACATCAAAAAAAAATCCCGACAGCGAGCTTGAGACTGAAGAATTATCGATGGAGTTACTGTACAGGAAGAATGGGAACTATGCTTTTGGACATGGGTGTTCGGTTCATTGGGACCAAAATGTCGAGAATGTCGCTTCTTTGAAAACGACATTCTTACCAGAGTACCAAGCGATGAGCATGACACCAGATATACAAATCATGGTCGATGGAAGAATGGTTGAGTTGAAGATACTGATGGCGGACCTGGCTGGAATCACAGCAAACAGGAACCCTAAAAAAATGTTAGAATCGCTAATCAAAGGATATCAGAATTGGATTATATCCAAAGAAAGAGAGCTAGACCTGATACCCGCCCATTTGAAACCTGTAGCAAAAAAACATCTCAAGCTGTGTACTGAAAGTCACGACCGGATGCTGAAAGGACTAGATATCCTAGAAGAACCACAGGCGCTTAAAGCGTTTCAATTGGCGAACCTCGCAATCTTGTTACAACAGAGAAACGGCAAAGAAAAACGAGATGGTGTGATCGACAAGGGTTCCCTGGTATTTGATGAGGAAATCGATGTAGAGAAAAACAGTCTACAAAGACTCGCTGAGAGTGAGAACTCTTGGAGAGCTTTTCAAATCGCGTTCATTCTCATGTCTCTCGATTCGTTCGTAAACGAGACCGGCGAGACGAGAAATATAGTCGATCTCATCTGGTTCCCAACAGGTGGAGGGAAAACAGAAGCCTATCTGGGAGTGGCCGCTTTCCAGATGATATATAGAAGACTTAAGAATCCTGATGACGCTGGAGTGGACGTCATCATGCGATATACCTTACGTCTGTTGACGGCAGACCAGTTCCAAAGGTCATCCAGGCTCATGTGTGCATTGGAATACATCAGAAGACGACATGAGAAAGATTTGGGTAAGATTCCTTTTTCGATAGGTATTTGGGTAGGGTCAGCGACCACGCCTAATAGAAACAAATATGCAATTAAGCAATTGAATAAACTTCAGGGGAACAACAAGAAAGACAATCAATTCATCGTGAACAATTGCCCTTGGTGCGGAGCCAAGATGGGATACTACAATGACAAGATGACTAAAGGCAATCCTCAATACCAAGGCTTCAAGAACGAAGAAAAGAGTTTGATATTGTATTGTCCGGACAGGAACTGTGAATTTTCTGAGAGTCTCCCCATCTATATCGTCGATGAGACCATCTATAAAAAACGTCCAACATTTTTGATAGGAACCGTGGATAAATTTGTTCAATTGGTCTGGGAGCCTGAAGCAAGGTCACTGTTCGGATTGGATGGGAACGGGGAACGGATTTATAGCCCACCCTCCCTGATTGTACAAGATGAGCTACACCTTATTTCAGGACCCTTGGGCACATTGACAGGGTTATTCGAAGTATTGATAGAAGAGCTTTGCCTTAAATATATAGACGGACGAGTAGTAAAGCCCAAAATCATCGCTGCCACCGCGACAATCAAACAATATGAAGAACAGACGAAAGCACTCTTCGGAAGGCCTGTCGCAAGGCTTTTCCCTAGTCCCGGACTGGAGAGTGAAGATTCTTTCTTCGCCAATCCTGCGCTGGATGCCGTCGGGAAACCGATGCCAGGACGGAAATATGTCGGCGTATACACGACCACTGTACGAATCATGATGTCGCAGGTCATGGCGTTCTCATCCATTATTCAGAGTGCAACAGACATTGACCCTCTAGAAAGAGACCCATATTGGACGCTCCTGGCTTTCTATAACACGCTGAGGGAGCTCGGAGGGGGGCTGACCTTGACACAGATGGACATATCTCAGTATTCGAATGCCATGTCCAAACGGAAAGGCAAGAAAGGGTCGTTGAGATATTTAAACAATGTACTGGAGCTGACGTCGAGGAAACAGAGTCACGAAATCTCAAAGGCTATTGATGACCTCAAAACAAGTTATAAAGAGCCTGTCAAAACGACCGGTAGGAAAAGGGAGACGAAACAGACCATTGATATGTGCCTGGCCTCTAATATCATCGAGGTGGGGGTGGATATCGATAGGCTATCTGTCATGGCCATCGTCGGACAACCCAAAATGACTGCACAATATATTCAAGTGAGTGGTCGGGTCGGACGTAAATGGTGGGAGAGGCCAGGTCTCATCTTCACACTGTACTCGAATACCAAATCGCGAGATAAATCCCACTTCGAGCATTTCAGAGAGTACCATGAGAAACTGTATTCACAGGTCGAACCTACGAGTGTGACACCCTTTTCAGACGCAAGCCTAGAAAAGGGATTGACGGCCGTGATGGTAGGTTATTTGAGACAAGCGTTAAGCAGAGATTTAGGGAAAGCTCCTTCTTCGGAGAGTATTAAGAAGCATCGGGGCAATATCCAAACTTTTTTGCGACGAATTATCGAAAGAGCTGAGATGGTCGACCCTGAACAGGTGCCTGTATTGAAAGAAAAATTAAATAGAATTATGAGAGAGTTATTAGTTACCCCTTTCTCGACCTGGGAAGTAAAGGGCGATGATACCGCATACATGTATCGGGCAGGGATGGTCGTTTCTCGTACGATTGAGAGCGAATCTGTCCCTATGATCAACTCGTTACGGAACGTGGATTCCGAATGTAGAGGGATGATCACCTCGCTCTATAACAAACTACCTTCGGATGATGAAGATGTAGATGGATGGGAGTTTTTAAAATGAAAGACCTACCATTAAGAAGAGGACAGTTGGTGACGACATTCGGACCCGGCTCTTTGGTCATCAGCCCGGAAGGTGAGACTGCGATGGTCGGTGCTCTTGATAAATGGTATATCAATGATCAAGGGAATCGAATCGATATCAACCAATATGAGCTTCAAGAACCGAGATTAAAGACCTTATTGAAGGTACAAAGATTATTGGCACCCCCAGACTACAGGGCGGGTTATAAGATGAAAAATGTCTCTTCAGCGATGAAGCAAGAAAACACTGACATTTTCATTCCGCTCTTGCGTTTTCCTCAGTGGCATTATTGCCCGAATTGCAGAACCATGCACAAGAAGGGTTTGTCGGAACGGACGAACCGTTATTATTGTAGGGGATGTGAAAAGGAAGTCAACATGAATCAGGTCCCATTTGTCATGGTCTGTAGTCATGGTCATATCTCTGATTTTCCTTGGCGTGAATGGGCGCATAGAGACGAACATACCAAGTGTGAGGGAATGCTTAGATTAATCAGCACTCCCGGCGCGACACTAGACTCTTTAGAGGTAAGGTGTTCTTGTGGCAAGAATCGATCATTGAGAGGAATCACGACTCGCAAAGGCGTCATTTGGGAGGGTGAGGAGCCAGTCAGTGAACTGAGCAAGAAAATGAATCAAGGCGGGGATGAAATATACATCTGTCCGGGATTCAAACCGTGGTTCGGGTCAGATCAGAATGTCGGCGGTTGTACACAGTCTCCAGTGGCCGTCTTGAAAAACTCGCTCAATGTATACTATCCCAACACAATCAGTGCGATATATCTGCCAGGAAAAACCAAAGAAGCAGAAGAAATCATAGATTTTCTGACTAAAAAACATGTGACTGCGACGCATCTGTCAGGATATTCGACTCCAGAAGATAAATTGCACTATGCGATGATAGGGGCACCAATACATATCAAAGACATCGATAGAGATATGTGGGAGCTAGCTATCGCTTATATTGAGAATGGTCCAAGCATCGATTCGAGCAGACACGAGGGGCAGTCAGACGATGCGAATGAGCGGTTGAAGCAGGCAGAGTACGATAAGTTGTTAAAGGAAATGGATAGTAAGCATTTAAAAATACGAAAAGAATGGAACCATGCCGATTCTCAGAATCATCATAGGTTCTCGGGAAAATTCAATCTAATCAATCGTGTGACGAAGCTCAAGGAAACTATCGTCCTCACGGGGTTCAATCGCCTGACGACCGGAACAGAGGCGATGACTCAAGAGAATTTGTTGGAGGGAAAAAAACTGCTGTTCAACGAACCGGATGCCCCCCAAAATGACTGGTTGCCCGCTCATGAAGTATATGGGGAAGGAATCTTTTTCACTCTCCCCTTGCAAAAGATTAAAGCATGGGAAAAAGACCCCGAAGTAAAAAGATATTTTGAGAAATTCAAATCTAGATTAAGAAGACAAAAATCAAGAATCGATCCTGAATCCCTGCTTCCACGAAAAGTATTGCTGCACACGCTGTCACATCTTGTCATAGATGAACTCGCCCTGACATGTGGGTACAATGCATCCTCTATACGCGAAAGGCTTTACGTTTCTGACGAGCATGTAGGCGTGCTTATCTATACGTCATCCGGGGACGCGGACGGCACCTTCGGTGGATTGGTACGGATGGGAAGGGAGGACCACTTCTTCCCCATCATCGAAAAAGCCATTGAGAAGGCGAGTTGGTGCAGCTCAGACCCGGTCTGTACAGAAATCGGGAAGGGTTCGGGCCAAGGTATAAATCAGTTGAACGGTGCGGCATGTCACAACTGTTGCTACTTGCCAGAAACCTCTTGTGAGCTTGGTAACCTACTATTGGACCGATTGTTATTGATTGATCCTAAATTGGGATACTTCTCTTAAAGAAAAATCATAAAAAGAATAACATTAGATTCGAGCTATAATTGTTCATAGAACGAGACTGGGACATAACTAGCCAGTTCTATAGTATTTCAATCAAAAAGAGGGGTCCGGTCACCGATTTCGGTGGCCGGACCCCTCTTGTAAAAGCAACGTTCTCGTCATATGCTTTTGTTCTTCCCAGGCCAAGTTCACGCCGACCTGGCGGTGGTTCCCTTCCCCTGCCTTTGTGCACAGGTCGTGGAACGGACACCCGCCGCAGCCCTCGCTAAGATACATGCAGGACTCGCGGACGAATCCGTCCCTGTCGGTCTTCGAGTAGCTGTTTCGGTTTCCAGGCAACGAAGTCGAAGGCCTGTTTGTCGAGGCGACGGGGTTCCCTTCATTTCGCGCGCAGTCTTTGCCGTTCCTTGACGTCGGTCGTCGAACCGTTTTTCTCTTCGATCGAGTCGACCTTTTCCCTGAGTCGCGCCAGGTGGCCTCTTTCTTATAAAACTACTGAGTTATTTCTCAGCCTCGTCGACTTTTATGAAATCCCTTCAATTGTTTTCAAATGTGTAAATTTCATCGATGAGTAAGTCATCTAACTCGAAGAGTGTTCATGGACAATCTTAGCAAATTTTGTCCAATCTTCTGGGGTGTTCCTCAACCATTCTATGGGTAACCCGTAATTGACAGCGCAGTCCAGCTTCGGTCCAATATGTTTGTGTGAACCTCCAGGCGCATCGTTTATCAGTCTGGTCAGATTCCCCTGAAACGATCGATGATTAGAAATCACATTGTTGTTCTTACCTCGAAGATTTTTGATTAGCTGGGGGTTATATAGACGTTCGCCGGCCTTATATTCTATCCAACCTTTCCTCGTTTCGGGATCAACCAGGTCTCTGTTCAATGCATACCCCAGTATGCTGACCCTCCAGTCATGCCCTCTAAATTTATATGGGTCATTTTCGAAGTCTTTCCCATCAGGCATGTTTGAGAGGATTCCAATCACGTATATCTTCGTATCAAAATCAGTCATCTTTTGTTTTTCGACTAGTAACCATTTCGAAGAGCTCCTGCTGCCTTTGATGTCTGTCTTGAGTCGGAAAGGTCTCTCTTTCCCGTCTATGTTCACCACAGCCATATCGTGTCCGTTGTCGTGCACATGTGGGTCGTCCCAAACCGTCAAATCGACGGAGAAGCTAATATTGAAGTTTTCTTCTAAAAAACGTCTGAAGCCAAACTCCACAACTTTTCCAATCACGTGGTCAGCGATATAGTCATTTCTTCTCCTTAAGATATCTGGTCTTCCAAACTGTTTATTGCTTGCGGCCTTCTTGTCATGTAGTTCTTCAGCGAAAGTAAAACTTTTGTTCACCTCATATTCAGTGATACTTACGTCCATAATTAATCTTTCTTGGTCCATCCTGACACCTCGAGAATTTTTATAAGTAAATTATGTGAGAAGAAAAAATGGATTACACCTTACAATCGATTATAGATAAAAGTGAGATAACCGAGAGCAAATGTGAGGATAAGAGATGATGAAGGAATTTATATCGATAAATAAGAAGACAATCAAGTTGATTCTGTCGGTAGACAGACATCACAGAGCCTTATCATTGTTGAGCAATCTTGACAGGTCTTTCCCTCTAATCCAAAGGTCTTGTCTATATAACTCTAATCCGTTTATAGATAAAGTTTTTTTGGTGGCGTCCGACCCTGTCCCTCTTAAGAAGAACAGATAGTCTTTTGATTTCGGAAGATTGGTCTCCGTTTGGGGGACCCTGGTCTTAGGTGAGAGTTTCAACTGACCATCTTTTTTATACATTTCCTTCACTTCTAATCGATTTTCTATCATGAGGGAACGGACATCCATCCAAGTCCTTTGAAGCTCACTGTCAAAAACTGAACTCGAAAGACTTTGCAGTTTGAAACCCACGAACGTGCTGTCCAATCGATTTGACCCTCTTGCAGGAATCTTGAAAATCGCAAAAAGAAATTGTATCTCATTTAATCGGGAGAAGAAGTCAGATTCCTCGAATCTTTCTTCTGTCACGATTTGCTGAAGATCGACAGGGAACAGTTTGGTGTCCTCTGTGTTCAATCTCGATTCTGTCAATGTGACCGATTTGGCGGTAATGTTCAACTTTGAGAAAAGATCTATGTCGTTCAATCGAGAACTGTCCGCCTCGAACATGTGAATAATTATCTTTTCAGTCATGGATTTTGAAAGGGTCCCTTGTACTCCAGGAGAAGAGTTGATGCCAAACGTTGTCATCAAGTCATTAACTTTCATACCGGCATAGAGATTGGAAAGGCGTTGTAATTCTTCTTTAAATTGGTCGATGGCGGTGACTTTTTTCTCGATAGAATCATATTCCTTCCCTAGCCTCTTGTTTACCATGTTGGATACGACCGCACGCTTTATTCGAAAACGAGGAGGGTTCGGATACTTTGGGGATGTATCTAGAAACATCAGCCGGTTACGTAGTGCTGAGGAGAGCGTATGATAGTGTTCCTTCGGATTATCGTATTTTTGATGAAGGTCGCGTACATAGTCACGAATGATTTCCCAGTCGTTCTTTAACGTCTCTATCTCTTCCATCGAGAAACGGTGAAAATCGTATCCTTTTATCGGGAACGACCTATATTCGGCTGCTGGGACCGTTACATCTGATAAATACTCATAGTAGACCATCAATAGGTTGTTTACTTTTTTCCAGAAATGAGATGTGAAGAACTCTTCATGAATCAAAGCATCTGGGCTGACCGCAGTTATAGTGAGTGGTTCTTTGGCCTCATACATAACTAATTTGCTTCGTTTAGGTTTTCTGATTCCCGTGGTCTTCAACTCGACATCAACCCCATCTACAATGAGATCTGGCTTGCGACTAGAATTGGCGGGGCTCCCCAACAAAGACTGCTCAACAACGTCCCCCGCAATGCCAGTAATCTTTTTGTGTGTCAAAGTCCTCGCGAACACGTTCCTGGAATCGATTTCTTCCAGGGTTTTATCGATGGACCTCTGTAGTATTGCAGTCAACCTATTTTTATCAAATTCGAGCCTTGCCAATGCACACACTCCTTTTTAAATATTTTGTAAAAATAGACATACATTAGACTATTTCACTCTGATTATAGAGTATAAATTATTTTATCGGTAAAAATTTGATAATATATGAACATATTATAAGTTATTTTATTAATAAAGATGTGTTCAAAAATATTGTTGATATTGAGAATCTAGGAGGGTTTTAGATGAAATTTAGGGGAGGGATTGTCATGCTCGTCAAAGATAACTTTGGCTGTGTCTATCTCTATATAAAAAATCTTATTCTATAAATTCATTTGAAAAATACCGTGATTATGTATTAAAAGTTAAAGAACAGGAAAAAAATAATCTACTAAGAGCGTATATCTTTCAAGAATCAGATAAAGGTTATGAATATTTATGGGGAACAGAGCCATTCAGAAAAAAACTCGGAGAAGAACTCGGGCATAACGAGAAGAAATATATAACCTATATACAAGAAAATAGACCGGATGTTCTGTTAAGGGGGCCATATAAATCTAAAAAGACAAAAGCACTACATCTCTGCAAACAAGGGAACGAGTTCTTGCAGACCCCTTCAGCAATAATGGAAGGAAAGAAGTGTCCGAAATGCAAAATCTTGACTAGAGAATCTAAAGGAAGCAAATACATTACTGAACTGCTCTCTTTGAATAACGTAGAATTTGTAAAAGAAGTTTCAATGAAAAACTTAGGATACGAGGGTGAACGTAGGTTAGATTTTTTGGTGGTAGATAACAATCTCCCGATGTTTGCAATCGAGTTCCATGGAATTCAACACTATAAGAAAATAAGGAACAGTTTTTTCGGGGGAATCGAAGGGCATAGGAGTAGAGTCGAGAGGGACCGCATCAAAAAAGGACAGTGTTGGAATTCAGGAATTCCACTGATTGAAATCCCTTACACCGAAAGCGAAGATGAAATTAGATATACAGTCGAATATTTTCTGAATGTCTATGGGCTCGATAAACGTAGATGCTAAACTCGATTAACTGGACATTCACGTTTAATATATGTATTGAAATTAGTGTAATTCATTAATTTTTTGATAAGAGTGGCCATGTCTATTAAACTTCACAAATAAAGGACTAAATTTAGTTTCATCGAGACTTTACTTTAAAAGTATTAACGACGACGGACTTTAAACTTCAAGTCATCGTGGAATATTTATTTATGTTTCCTGTCGAGAAATTGAAATGTGCAGTTTGTTTAGTAAGTTTTCGCATAAAGAATCGGCATTTGAGAAGAGGGTTAATATGTATAGATTTCGAAGGGTTGAAAATTTAATAGGTAAATATGAAGAACTTGAAAATCAACAAATTTATTTTGCAGACCTTGCAGAGTTAAATGATCCAATGGAAGGTATGCGTCGGTATTTCTGGCAGGGAGATCGAATTGTGTGGGAGAATTTTTTCAAGCATTATCTTTTATGTATGGAACACGTTATTTTTTTTGCAAGGTTGTCCCCTGACGAGAGTAAGATTAAAAAAGGTGATATTCCAATATTCAAAAGTGAAGCTACTCTCCCAACTGAAATTTACAGAGGACGTATCAAGAAAATCAATAATCAGTTTTTCAATAATGAATTCGTTCAATCGTATTTAGATTTTATAATAAAAAATCCTAATAGAATTTATATTGAAGAGATGTATATACATCTAAAAATACTTTCACATGTCGCTATTAATTCTATACTTGAAATAGACATAGAAGAAGGATTGATTTCAGATAGAGTTAATAATGAGAATCGAATGGTATTCGACTTAAAAAAAAATTGGGAAAGTCATAAAGTTACTGAAGAATCGTATGTGACCTTAAAAAAATCGATTGAAACTTTACACGGTATAATGAAAAGTCAAGAAAGCATATTACAGCATATGTATAGAGAGTCGCCCAAACTTCAAAGCATTCTTATTGAGTTCACTCAGATGTATCTGGACTCTATTGTAGAATTAACTTATCCGAAAGCATATGTAGCATGTTTCATGGATAATTGTACGGACTCTTCTATATGGGGAACTTACGGTGATAATCATACTGGAGTTTGCTTGAAATTTAGAGTGGATAATGAATCAGAGCCCTATTTAACGTTGAAAACCCCAATTGGAGTTAGTTCGAACACTGGAAAGGTTTATAATTATGTGAATCATGATTTAAAATCAATTGATTATTCTTCTGATTTTGGAGACTTGGACTTTTTTAAAAATCTAGGCACGTTATCACTTGGACAATTAAAGGAACAATGGTATACAAATGAAAACGGTGAATTAAGTATATGTGGCAAGCAGTTATTTGCAAACAAAGATGAATGGAGGTCTGCGTATTGGAGCGAATATGAAGCTGGCTTTCTTAAAAAGTTACCCTCTTGGGCTCATGAAAAAGAATATCGAATAATTATAAAAAGTTCATTAAGTAGTTTTGATAATGCTGAAGACAGAGTGTTGGAATACAAATTTGAAAGTCTTGAAGCGATTATTTTTGGAATGAAAACATCGCAGGAACACCGCTCTAAAATTATTGAAATTGTAGTGAAAAAATGTAAAGAGCTTCAAGTGGAAAAATTCGATTTTTTTGAAATGACGTATTCTAATACAACCGGAAGTCTATTTCAGCGTAAATTATATTCGGTTGTTAAAGGACAATTGCAATTCTAAATAAGCGCAACACTCTTGTAATTACAACGCGTGCACTTATACCTTCACGTCGAATATTAAGAACACATTTCGATTAAAGTGAAAAGACATTCATGCATTCTGTCTTTTTTAATTAACACATGTATATGTACTATTCATATGGCAAGTCTGTGTTTGATACGTTTGAGATTTGATTAATAGACTGCAAATAACCGTTTGTAGTATTGATTGATTCATGGCCCGCCAACTGCATGACACCAATCAACGAATTACCGTTTGCCAAGAGTTTTGTAATATAGGCCCGACGGAACCAGTGGGGCGGGGTCTTCTCTTCGTTCGCGACACGATCGACTGCCTGATGAGTCATCAGCCGCAGGGCCTCATAGGTGATTGCCTTGTTGGCTTTTTTCGTGCTGAAGGCGATGAAAGGGGACGAGACCTCTTCAATCATCATGAGGGTCTGCAACCGGTTCACCAGATGTGCAGCCTTCTCGGTGAGCGGGATTCGGCGCCATTTGCTTCGCTTACCTTTCACCTCAAGGTAGAACGTGTGCTGATTCCGTTTAATGTCGGTGAATTTGACTGAGAGGAGTTCAGTCGCACGCATACCCGTCGTTAACAACAGATAGCCGATTGTCTCGTTCCGGAGCTCCATGAGCTCTTTTTTTTGTGCTCGTTTGACAGTATGACGGAACGACTCAGCAATCCGTTCGATTTCGTCGAAGTCTACCTCACGACGGAGTAGATCAGGACGTTGCTGGTTTTTCACGTGTAAGGCGAGATTGTGAAGATGATAATGGTTGACATGGAGGTAGGTCAGGAGACGCTTCAACATGTTGTTCTTTCGTTGCGCCGTTCGTGGGGCATACTGCTCATTTACTTCAAACAGATAACGATGGATGTCGAGCACGGTCAGGTATTTTAATCCGCCTGTCTTTGTCATCACAAAACTGAGGACGAACTCGAGGTCCTGTTTATACGCACGTCGCGTGTGCGGGCTCTTGTCAGCATAGATTGGGAACAGTTCCGTCGCCCAGAACAATTCGATGACCTCGATGTCATTCAATGTTTTAAGGTCGATATGGTCCTTCTTCAATGCCTCAGTCAATTTCGGGTTCGCCCCGGTCAGTTCTCTCAACGCTATTTCGAACGCTTGTTGCTTTTTATCCATCTCCATGCTTCTACCTCTTTTCGCTCCCGATTTTCAATTAATTTCCCTCGAAACTTGAAATATACGATAAAAATATGTAATACATATGTATTTATCAATGAATACAAGTCTAATCAAATTAAAAAAGTGGATAAAAGTGTATTACTAGAATAAATTTAATTTCAATTATAATGATTATACTTGTGATAATCTTATATTATCACAAGTTAATAGGCTGGATGTATGTTTAAAATTTTCGAAATGAGCGCACTAACCCAAAAAACGAAAAGAGGTTACCTCGCATAGATAAATCGCGTTAGGTAGCCTCTTTCTAAATCTACTGGGTTATTTTCTCGGCACCTTCTGGTTGTGTTTTTATATCGTTGAATTCTCTTTCGTATATTTGAATACTTAAATCTTTAGAGAATTTTCCAATATTTTTATCATCCAGAGAAATCATATTATATTCTTTGGATTTTATAGAAAGTTTTTCAATAAAATAATTAAAGCCATTAAACTCGCTTAAGCGAGATTGTTTAATTTGATGCTTATCTATCTCCTCAAAGTCTAACTTATCTAACAAATGTAATTGAGCTAATATCATAACAATAGTTTTTGAAAAACAATAATCAAACGAAAATGTATTAAAAGATGTAACTCTAATTTTTATAGTTCCTGAATAGGTAATAGCTTTATTTTTCGAGTAGGAAGAATAAATTTGGTTTAATTTGTCTATCAGCTCTTCGTAAGAAACATAGGAACTTAAGACTTTGGTTATATAACCGGCAGTTTTATACTCTTCGATTTCATTTGATTTAATAATCGAAAAAAGTAATGCGGTTTGTAATGAGTCTGAAATTGTCACCTCTTCAATTTCTTGATTTATTTGTATAGGAGTATTAGACATAACGTCTTGTTTAGTGTTACCGAAAATAGCACTTACGTTTAATGGAGATGTCTTCTCGCTTTGTACTCTTTTCGACGAAATATTCATTAAAAGAGACATGATACTTGAAATGACAGAAGTATCTCTCTCTTCTATCATATGGTTTAGTACAGCCACAAAAGTTTCTTCGAGGTTGTCATTAAAAGGGGCACCATCTTCAATCGCTAATCGATCGGAAGAAATAAAGGCGTTGAAAAATGATTTATTGACCATTAATAATTCAATAATTCTAAAATTTTCTGATTTTATTAATTCTGTAACTAGGCTATAGAGTTCTTTGAAAAAAATCGGATGTAAGATTTTCATTCTATAGTGAAAATCGTCAATAGAAATAGTATAATCCTGTTCTTCTTTATAGAGAGGAAGTGCATTTAAAAATGATATTAAAAGTTTTCTGTGAAATTTCTCATATTCATATTTTTGTGAGGTTGTGACAATTAAATTAGCGTGATCTTCTAGAACTGAAGAAAATTTTCTTTTTAAATCTAAATCTTTATTCGTACCAATACTACGGTGAAATATTGACGTATAGACGGCTGAAATAATATTATTAAATTTTTTTATATATGTATCTGAATTTGACTTAGAATTTTGATCAATCAAATATGACATTTTTTGAAACAAAATCTCTATATCTAATTGCATGTTATGTAATTGTTTTTTAGTTAAGGGACTGGTTTTTTTAAATTTAATACGTTGGAAATCATTATAAATATCAGTAGCTACTGGAACTAATAAACCTAAATTAATTTTATAAAGTGAAATAGATTTTCCAAAACCATAAATCCAAGAATTTGTATTAAAATCATTCATAGGATAGTCAAATTTAATATGGTTATCGAATTTAGTTAAATAAGTTCTCATCCAAGAAAAAAACAACTTATAAGAAGTGAATAAGATGAAATATTTATTAAACGTTATTCTGCTATTAACTTTGTCTAAAAATTTATCTATCATTCTTTTGAGATTAAAACTTTTAGTAAATTTTAATAACGTAATCACAAATAATAAAAAAGAAAAAATATTCAGAAGAGACAATAAAGATAAAATTATTATCAAGTTAGCTTGCGGCAATACTAATTCTTCGCCATATAAATAATCTAAATGAGAGAGAGATGTAGTAATTATTAAAATAGTAATGTTTAGAAATAAACTTAAAGTCATTACTGGAATTTGCTTGGAGATCAAAACAGAGGATGAGCTCATTTTACTTTTTGTTGTGAATAAATAAACATTAGCAGAAATAGTGAGACCCATGATAAAAATAATCAAACGGTTTATGTCAGCTAGAAAACTTTGCATTTCAGAACTTTCAGTTAGATTGACGTTATTGATGAATGGAATTAAGTTTCTAAGAACAACCGGCGAGTAAGAGTATAACACTTCTGAAGTGTGTAGTATAAAACTATAGAAAAAGTTAAAAAAACTGTCCATTTTTTCTCCTAATTATCAAAGTGATTGAAAGAACTCACTTATAGAATTTTCTGAGATATATAGCCACTCAGAATCCTTAGCTTCTTGCCACGGGGCTTCGGCATGTGTAGAGTCTACTAAATTGAATGCGGAAAAATCTTTTAGTTGGTTCCAGACAGCTTGAATGGTCTCTAATTCATTTTCTTGCAAGTCTAATTCCGTAATGTCGATGTCGACCTCGATATCATTTTGTCCAAACTCTTTAAACTCATAATAAATGTTTCTAATGACCGGGCCGTATGTCCAAGCTTCAAATAATTGATCTTCAATTAGACGTTCTCCATCCCAAGTGTAGTGTCCACCTTGACAGTAATATAATAATTTTTGCAATTTTAAATTTGAAAGAGAATAAAACTGTCCATTTTTTTCATCAGTGTTCTTTAAATAGATTAAATATTTTGCTACCTCAATTGCCCTTGCCATCATTGACCCTCCTAACTAAAATTTTTAATTATCAATCTCTTGATTAACAATAAATGTTTTACCTATATATAAAATTTTATGCGGAAATCAAGTAACTTAATCTCCTATTCTACTAAATAAATTATAACCCTTTCAAATTTTTTATATAATAGTTTTTTTAAAACTAATAGGTTTGATAACACTAGTAAAAACGTGGATTATTAAAAAAATCATTAAGGGTCATTTCCAAACCATCACAAAATTTTTGAATTGTACTCACCTTTGGATGCTTTGTGCGTCCACTCATCAATTCTGAAATTGTTGCTTGATTCAATCCACCCTTTTGAGTCACTTGATGAATCGTCATGTTTCGTTCCGCCGCGAGCTCCTTCATCCGCTCGATGATTGCCTCGTTCAATTCCACTTGCTCACCCCACGATTTAAGTACTCTCTTATCTCCTTATTCTTTACGAACACTTCTATTCCTCTACCCTACCATAATCTCTTGAAATCAAAATAATTGTCATTATTTTCTATTATTAAAGCGTTATTTTTTTACAATTGTGCTATAAAACCAAAAATATTGAGTTACTGTTGCTCTTTATCCCTTGTATAGAGCGGATTCGACAATAATCGTCAACTGTAAAATTTCTGACATATCAGAAAACTGATGATTTTTATCCCTATCCCTGCTATATTGGAACCAACAAAAGGAAACATCTGTTTGGTCGCCGCTCTGGTTTATAGAAAGGGGAAGGCTTATGTATCGATTCGGGGAGTGGTTGAAGGAGAACCGCCGGCTCTCGGGCTGGTCACAGGTCGAACTATCGGAGAAGACGCTCGGGGAGATCTCACAGCCCGCCATCAGCCAGTATGAACAGAACCGTTCGGTACCGTCAATCGCGGACATCGATCACCTGGCCCGCGCGTTCGGGCATACGCTCGCGACGGTCCCGTGGGACGCCATCGACTTCGGCTACGGGGTTAAGCGTTCCGTCACCAAGCTCAAGCGACGCCGGTTCGACCTGAAGGAATTGCCGCAGGCCGACTCGGTCCGCACGTTCGACGGGAAGACCTATGAACTGCACGGTTTCATCGGCATCGAGAAGGCGAGCGGCGAGGCGGTCCAGCTGACGCAACTCTACTACCGGATCCGCACGGTCGTCTGTGACGCCCACGTGCTCGCCAAGCGCAAGAACCCGGATGACGAGCTCATCCATGTCAAGAAGCGAAAGAGAGTCCGCCAGTAACCGACATCTATGCAGCAGCACATCCTTAAGGATGGTCTCCTCCAATCACATACCGGCGTGTCCCTCACCAGTGACCGGGTGGGCGGGATCTACGCACAGATGGTTCAGCGAGAGTCGCCTAAAACTCGCCACAAGGTCACCGCATCGTTCCGGGTCATCGAAAAACCCTGTACAGTTCCTTTAATTCATGAGGAACAGAGTTCGTGGGGGAACGGCTAGAAACCCACCGCACCGAATCCGACTGTCCTTAATGATGTGCTACTGCACATCAAGAGATCAAGGGAAGGAAGTGTGTACCGTGGCATCAAAAGAACAGAAACAGAACCGTAGCTTCGCCGAGAAACTCTTACGCATCCGTGGGAAGGACTACGAGGAGTGGCTCGACGAGCAACATCAACAGGTCATCCAGGACAACCAGGAACTCATCATGGAGGCGCTCGAGGCGAAGCTCAGCTTCAAGTCACCGGCGCACCAGGACTAAGGAGGGAACGACATGGGACTCAATGAGACAGGGCTCAGCTTGCTTCAGTTCTTCCAGGGACTCGCCGTCATCGCCGCGGCCATCGCTTTCGCGATCGGGGGCTTCTACTTCATCTTCGGTGGGGATCGTGGGCGCTCGAAGGCCGTAGGTTGGCTCGTCGGAGGTGCCGTAGGTCTGATCATCGTCATGGGAGCGTTCACGCTCGCCGAGATGGTCGACCAGAACATCAAATTCTAATGCACACGCACACAGCGTTCCAACAGGAAGGCTTTTTTTGTTGCTTGAAACGAGAGGAGGAACGAGATGCTGTTTGTACGATTCACCGACGTGCCCGACACACGGATCCAGAACTATGAACGGCTCCCCTTCGCCGAGGCGGTCGTCGCGACCCATGACCTGCACCAGGCACTCAGCGAGGAAGGGACGAGCTGTTCCGGTGACTTCCGGCTCTTCGACCAGAAAGACGAACTGCTCTATCGGGGGACGTTCACGTTCGGGAATGAAGGCACCTATCCGAACCTGTACCATCAGGTGAAGGACCGGGTACAACGGATCCGGACGAAGAAAGAGGATAACGCAAAGAAACTATGGATCCTCGACGAGATCGAGGCCGAGACACCGGACGACTACAAACGCCAGTCCGCCAAATCGAACCCGATCGTGTCGTCGACCTATCAATCACGCTTGACCCGCTTACAGCGCCGCCTCATCTACGGGGCGGCCACAGCTGGAATTCTATTCACCTCCCTGTTCACTGCGACGCAATGGTTCATCGACAAGGAAGCGCACGCCGAACAGATGACCGGTGTCGAACAGACGTGGTTGGATGCCTACGAACAGGCGCTCCAAGGCGAGGAATCCTCGCTCATCGATTTACTGGAACGGAAAAACCGGTCCGAGGAAGAGGATGCCCTATTAATCGACCTCTATTTGGCGGAAGGAGAAGACCAAAAAGCACTTGAGCTCACGGATGACCCCATCCTGATTGAAACGAAACTGGCCGGGCTCAATCTATCCGATAAAAAGAAATTGGAACGGCTCCAGGACTTCCAAGTGGCACATCCGACCGATGAGGGTGCGTTCGATATCGCCGTACTCGAACGGGATCATGAGACCGTGACCAAGACAGATGACGTGGAGTGGACCGCGCCCCGCGTCTCGGCGAAAGTGACTGCCTATCTCTATCTCAAAGACATCGAGTCCGCGAAGGAATGGGCGTCCAAGACGAACGCCCCTAACGTACAAGAAAAAATCGACGCGTACCAAGACATTATGGCCACGATCGACGGACTGAATGAGAAACTGAAGAAAACTTCTAGCAAAGACACCTCGGCCCGTGAGAAGATTCAAGCCGCTATCGTTACTGAAGAAGTTAACCTAGATACAATTCTTTATTCAGATTAAGGTAGGTGAAATAATTGAGAACTCAGTCTCTGTCACCACGATTCCCGATACGTCTGATCTTCCCTGCCCTGTTCTGCCTGTTGGTACTGCCGGTCGGGATTTTTTATCTGCTGAACGGGGTCTACAACATCATTCGACAAATCATGACCCCAATTCTAAAAGAAGGGCTTTTGGCCGGAGCGGCGATTCCGACGCTCTCACCCTCCTTGTTCTTGGAGGTGAGTCTTCCCTCTTCGACTGTCTTGCTCGTACTGATCGCGTTCAGTCTGTTCATCGGTCTTGTCGTGTTCGGCAAGGTATGGCTGAACTTCCGGGATCTGCGGAAGAATCAGAAAGGGAGTGCCCGCTTCACCTCGTTCGATGAACTGAAACAACAGTACCGCCGCGTACCGGACCGGAAGAAACGGTATGACGGATTAGGTGGTGTCCCCGTCGGACGGGTCAAAAACGAGCTGTTCATCGATGACTCGCCAGTCAACAACCTGGTCATCGGGACGACCCGGTCCGGGAAGGGAGAGACGTTCGTCTTCTCGACGATTGACCTATACAGCCGGGCGCGTGACCAAGCGAGCCTGATCATCAACGACCCGAAAGGTGAGCTCTTCGCCGCCTCGAAGGAGACGCTCGAGCAACGCGGCTATCAGGTCGAGGTGTTGAACCTGATGAATCCACTCCAATCGATGTCGTACAACCTGTTGCAGCTGACGATTGACGCGTTTTTAGAAGAGAACTACTCGCTCGCCCAACAGTATGCGCGCTCGGTCGCCTTCATGTTGTACCATGACCCGAAGGCACGTGACCCGTTCTGGGCCAACTCGTCGATCGACCTGTGTACGGCACTCATCCTCGGGCTCTGTGAGGAGGCGAAGGACACGCCGGAGAAGATCAACATGTACAACGTCGCCCTCATGCTCTCGGACTTAGGGTCACGGACGGTCGTCACGCGGCAAGGGCAGGAAATCTCGGCGCTCGACGAGTTCTTTCAACGGTTCCCGGAGAATCATCCGGCCCGGCTCCAGTTCGCGACGCTCCACTTCTCCGGTGGCCAGACACGGGCGAGTATTTTGGCCAATACGAACGCGAAGCTCGGCATCTTCACGTTGAACGGGACTGGGAAACTGACGTCAATGAACTCGCTCGACATGCGACGCATCGGATTCAACCGCTGGATCAGCGGACGTAGCGAGCCTTTAACAAGGCTCAAGTTCATGTTCCCCGACGGGACGACCCATGCGCTCACAACGGACGACGACGGCAGCTTCATCGTATACCATACGTCACCACTCCGAATTGGAGACGTCGTTCAAATCTCAACCGACTCAAGCACTGCGACGATCCAGCTGGAAGCGCATGACGAGAAGAGTGGACGGTTCCACTACGCAATCGACGGGACGATACAGATCCGTGAGGTGATGCACCAGCTCCGTCCCGTGGCGGTGTTCCTCATCGTCCCGGACTATGACCCGACATTCAACGTCATCGCGTCGCTCTACATCAAGCAGGTATACACGGCGCTCGCTCGGGTCGCCTCGCAGACGAAACAAGGTAAATGCGAGCGTCAGGTCGTCTTCCTTCTCGACGAGTTCGGCAACATGCCGCCGATCGAGGGCATGGCCAACATCATCACCGTCTGTCTCGGCCGGAACATGCGCTTCAACCTCGTCATCCAGGCCTACTCTCAACTCGAGAACCTATACGGTGAGGATTGGAAGACGATTGACGGCAACTGCGGGAACACGCACTATCTGTTGACCGCGGACGAATCGACCGCCGAACTGATCTCGAAAAAGCTCGGTGAGGCGACCATCGTCACGAAATCTCGGTCCGGGCAGACGTTCTCGCTCAAAAAATCGAAAACGGAGAATGTGGACGGCCGTCGGCTCATGACGGCGACCGAGGTCATGGGACTCAAAGAAGGCGAGATGCTCATCATCCGTGTCATCAAGCGTCAGGACACGAAGAAGCGGCGTATCCAGTCGTATCCGATCTTCTTGAGCGGCAAAACGGCAATGAAGTACCGCTACGAGTACCTGGCGGACGACTTCGACACGGACCGCTCCCTGCATGACATCGACATCCCCTGTCGTCACGCCGGTCTCGACTTCGAACAGATCCGTGTCCGCTTCGCAAAAAAAGAAGACGAGACGGATACCAACGCGTCATCGAATCAGGAAGGCAACTCCTTGACGGTACGTGACGTGCTACAGGACAGCATCCTCCGCTCGATGTTCGAGGGTCATGACATCGGAGGACTTTCCCTCCCTGAGTTCGAGACGAACCTGAACTTAGGAGTTTACGACGTCACCGACAGCCAAAAGAGCTTTCTGAGCACGATGATTGCGAAGCGACTCGAGAAACTGAAGCAAGGCACACTGTAGAGAGGAGGCCGAACCCATGGCCGAGAGTGCGAGAGAGAAGCGAATCCAGAACGAATTGCGTGTCGTCGCGAGGATCATCGAGACGCAGCGCGTCCGACTCGAACGGGGCGACGTACTCAATATCCAGACGACCGACGGCTTTCTGACCGTCTATCAGGACGACACCTCAGACACCCCAAAAACTGTTACACTAATAGATAAGTTCGACTTCCGCGTCAATTTAAAAGCCGCGGATCTATTGAAGGGGAAAATCGTCTGACGGAGGGGTAAACGTTATGAGGAAACTACTTGCGGGTACTTTAGGAATCAGCTTGTTTTTACTTGGAGCTTGCTCAAATTCCGATGAGTCTTTGGTTCAACGTGATATTGAACACGTTGAGAAGGTCATGACAGCCGAAGAGGATGATTATTTGCTGATTGTAAAAGAAGAAGATGGTGAATTCGAAGAGTTCGTTGAATTCGTAAAAGAGGTAGCGAACGAAGAGAGCCAACAAGTCACGCTCTATAATACGTTTCAGCCAGATGGCGATGCACTTGTCGATCGTGGTAACTTTGAATACACTGACGAATTAAAAGGTGCCGTTCTATACTCCATTCAAGATGGGAACGTCATTGATGAAATCAATGTTGGAATGTTGACGGCGGACACTTACGAACAACAGTTAGCGGACTTCTTTGCTAGGACTCAGTAGATTGGGGGTCTTTCAATGGCTGATTCCGATTTAATCACCAAATTACAGGAATACGAAGACGTACTCCAAATAAGTAGTATGGTAAATGACGCACTACGCTCAATGGGATGGATTCTTGTCAGAGGACTATCAGTCTTGATTGACGGCCTTGAATCAATCACGAATCAAATCCTATTAACCAATACATTCTTCAATAATGACCAAGTGGTTGAATTCGTTCTTACGATTCAACCTTTTTTGTATGTTCTTTTAGCAGGAAGCTTCTTGTTCACTGGGTACTTGTTGATTTTCCAAAAGAAATTTGAACGTGAGAGTTTTTTGATCAACCTGTTCATCACACTATTGATCTTAGGTTTACTTTCACCAACTATGAGCCGAATTCAGGAGTTCTCTGATGAAGCCATCGTAGAAATCGGAGCAGATTCGCTTTACGACGGAGAAGCCTCATTATCTGAGAGTATCTTAAAGCGGAATGTACATGATTTGATTGAGCACGATTCAAACAATTTTGATGCTGCTACAGGCGAATCATTAAATGCCATTCCGACTGAGTTGATTGATAATATCCGAATCAATGAGATTTTCGACAAGAACAACTATGACTTATCGGCAACCGGAAACAAATTGGCCGAGTCCTATATTCTATGGAACGGAAAAGAGACAAGTCTCGGTAAACTCGATCAAGGTGGCGTCGAGTGGAACAACCAGTATTACTACCGTTATCAGCCGAACTGGTTGACCATCTTCGTCACGCTCGGGATCATGGGCTTCACGCTGTTTTCAATCGCCTACAAACTGGCGCGCCTGTCTTTCGAGCTCGCCTTCAACTATGTATTGGCGATCCTCGTCGCACCGGCCGACCTTCACAGTGGTCAAAAGACGAAGAAGGTCATCCAAAGCATTTTGAACACGTTCCTCGTGATCATCCTGATCTTCGTCTCCATCAAGCTGTACACGATTGGGACCGCCTATCTCGCGGAGACGTTGGACGGATTCGCCTATCTGATTGCCCTCATCGCTTTCTCGGTCGCGCTGATCGACGGTCCTAACATGGTCGAGCGGCTGTTCGGGATCGATGCCGGACTCAAGCGGGGCTGGGGTGTCGCCCTCGGCGCCTATGCCGCCGGGAAAGGCGTGACCTCGGCCGGTGCCAACGCGGTCTCGAAGATCGCGCGTGCCACACAAGGCGCACCGAAGATGCCATCACTCCATGAGGCTGCGACGGCTCGGATGGATTCGAATGCCATGCCGCAAAGTGATTCACCGCTTAGTGTGGCGACCCAAGCTTCAAAGCGGATGGACGCCGAGAGACAAACCGATCCAGATGGTGTTGCTCAGACGAATCAAACCTCAAGTCACACTCAACCTGACCAAGAAAAACCGACAAATCCAAAGGACGTTGCGCAACCAAACAACGGTCAAGAATCCGAGTTGGAAGCGCAAGGTTCTCCACACGTGAACGAAGCATCGGGCCGCCCGTCTCCCGAATCAATCCATGCGACGATCCCTGAATCAAATGCCGAACGTGGACCCGACCATCAACCAACGTCATCGGAGACGCAAAGACCGGAATCGATTCACGATCATTCAAGCTCTGGTCATTCTTCAAGCCCGGCTTCATCGACTCTCGAACCGGTCACTGGATCCATCGATACCACATCCGGATCAGACAATCGTCACAATGAATCGATAGCAAGAAACGACGCGACGTCAGCGACACCTCATGAGGCACCACATTCAAACGATTCATCCTCGTCTTCGTCCTCTGCGACAGATTCGAGTGATACGGAAACAGAGAAACGCCAAGGACGCGCCCGCCGGACCATCCATCAAGAGACCGTGCTCGACGTCGAGACCGAGGTCATCGAACAGGTGCGCGAGAACCAGACATACCGTCATAGCCAGCACCATGATGAGTCGCGACGGATCTATCCGACCTCTCCACCGCGACCTGACAACATGAAGAAGAAGGAGTGATGACCCATGCGTAAATACCGGATCCCGAACGAGGTCACGACCGAACTGAAGATCAACAAGATGCTCTATCTGCATGACTTCCTGTTCCTCGTCGGGCTCATCGTGCTCCGGCTCGTGACGCTCCCGTTCATCCCGTCCGTGCTACACATCCCGTTCACGGTCTTCCTCGTCGTCTTCGGGCTGTTCATGGTAATAAGACCGGCGACCAATCCGCAAAAGCGGATGGTCCACGCGCTCTATTACGCGCTCATCAAACGGAAAGACACCTACCTCGCGCTCGACGCGCACACGAAAGGACGTGATTGAGATGGCTTTCATCGAGGAGTCGCTACAAGAACCGAGACGCACAGGCACCTGGCTCGACGAACAGGACGTGGTCGAGAAACGGAAGGTCAAAGACAAGGTCGTCGTCAAACCGACGGTCGCCGAACTGATGCCGGTCGTCGACATCACCGGGAACGAGGCGTTCGAGATGCGGGATGGGACCTATCTCGACATGGTCCAACTCACCTCAAAGGACATCTATTCTTTGAACGAGGAAGAAAAAGACCATGATGTGTTCTCCCTCGCCTATCTCCTGCAGGCGTACACGCATCCGCTCAAGGTCGTTCCGCTGAACACACCGCTCAGTCTCGAGCGGCAGAAGATCAGCATCGAGCGACAGATTCGACAAAATCAGACACCGGCCTACCTGCCCTTTCTACTTAAAAAGAAGCAGGAGCTCGAATACCTCGAGGAGCATCGCACCAATCGCGATTATCTCCTCTTTTTTTATGCCGATGACGAGCGGACATTACGCGAACGGAAGACGCATCTCTATAAACTGCTCCGCCGCTCGAACCCGATGCGCGAGCTGACACTCGATCAGAAGGTCCATGTGCTCTATCAACTGAACAACCCGAACACGAAACCGCAACTCGACGCCTGAAGAAAGGAGTGACGCAGCATGTGGCAGCGTCTGCGTGACAAGTTATCCAAACAACAGGACCCGGAGACCGTCAAGATCGAGAAAGGCTACAATCCCGACGTCATCGCCAAGATCCAACCGCAGGGCGGCATTCGGTTTGAGGCCAACTTCGTCCGGCTCGGTGACGGTTACCTGTCCTGTCTCCATGTCTATAAATATCAGTCGCTCGTCTATGACTACTGGCTCGAACCCATCCTGAACATGCCGGGCGTTTTGACGACGCTCGACATCGGGACGGCCGACAAGCGTGAGATCATCCAGACCATCAACAAGTCGATGGCCGAACAGAACACGCGCTTCGAGAACGCGAAGGACAACATCGACCGTATCGACGCCCGGGAGACGTATAAGGAGCTGAACGAGCTCTACGAACAGATCACCCAGGGCGAGACGATGAAATATCTGCACCTGCGCCTCTATGTGAAGGCAAAAACGCTCGACGCGCTTGAGGTGAAAGTGCAGGAAGTGATGGAGGAGCTCGAGGCCCGGAATTTCCGTTCGACGATTTTCCTGAACGAACAGGAATGGGAGTGGCAGAGCCTGTTCACGAGCTATGATCAGCAACAAAAACTCCCGAACCGGCGCCGCGGGAAAGAGATCCCGTCCCTCTCCATTGCCGGCGGCTATCCGTTCCATTTCACGTCGCTCCAGGACGCGACCGGCACGTATTACGGGACGACCGACACGAACGGCAGCGTCATCTTCGACCTGTTCCACAAGGACAAACAGCGCAAGTTCTATAACGCGCTCATGATCGGCAAGATGGGGTCCGGTAAGTCGACACTCCTCAAGAAGACGGTGCTCGACCAGGCGATCAAGGGCAACAAGATCCGGATTCTCGACGTCACGGGCGAGTTCTCGGACCTCGTGCGTCAGCTCGGCGGGAAAGAGATCGCGCTCGACGGGTCGGCCGGTCTCATCAACCCGCTCCATGTCTATAAGACGGTGACGAACAACGACGGCAGCGCCAACGAGGCACTCTCGTTCATGCAGCATTTGTCGAAGATGGCCGTGTTCTATCACTACATCAATCCGGCGGCAACACAAGAAGAGACGAACGAGTTCGAGATTCTACTTCGGGACCTGTACGTTCGTCACGGACTCTGGGACGAACAGGGTGAACTGCCGATCACGACGCATCTGGCGAACTGGTACCCGACGTTCTCTGACTTCTTAAAACTCGTACGTCGTGAGCTCTACACGGACGACACGCGCACCTCGATCAAGGAGGCGATCAGTCCGAACCGGGTCCGGCGTCTCGAGAATATCGAGCTCGCCGTTACGAACCTCGTCCATAACTACGGCAACATCTTCGACGGGCACTCCTCGATTGACCGGTTCGACGAAGAACTCATCGTCTCGTTCCCGCTCCGGAACCTGACGAGCCTGCGGGATGAGGTGTTCCAGGCGCAGGTGTTCTCGCTCATGAACATGCTGTGGGACGGGATGATCGCCAACGGCTCGAGCCAACTGAAGGCTTATAACCAGGGCGTGCTCCGGACCGAGGAGGCGTGCAAGTATCTCATCGTCATCGACGAGGCGCACCACTTGATCAACACACGCGATATCGCCCAGCCGGCCATCCTGTATCTGCAACGCTGTATGCGTGAGGCGCGCAAGTATTTCGGTGGCATCTTCTTCGTGTCGCATCTGATCACCGACTTCGTGCCGGCCGGGTCGAAGTCCGAGAACGCCGAGAACGTCAAATCGCTCTTCCAATTGACGCAGTACAAGATCATCGGCGAACAGGACGCGGAAAGCATCCCGATCATCCAGACGGTGTTCGACGGACAGCTCTCAAACTCTGAGATGCGCATCATCCCCTCGCTCGAGACGGGACGCGTCGTCCTCAGTATCTCCGGCGTTCAGAACCTTATCTTTGACGTCGATGTCGCGCCCGAGGAGCTCGCTCTGTTCGGTGGGGGTGCCTGATGTGGGCGGCCGCGAAACGGACCGCTCGCTTCGCCATCACGGCGAAATGGCAGCTCGCGACGCTCAAGTGGCGGCTCATCCTGCTCGGCATCGCGGCACTCGTGTTGTTCCTGGTCATCCTCATCGTCGGGATCCTCGACACACTCACGGGTGTCCAGAACGAACAACCGACCGACGTCCCGTTCGATACGGCCGGTGGTCTCCAGGTGAGTGACCAGGTGCTCCAATATCGGGGCTTGGTAGAAAGTGAACTGACGAAGCACGGGCTGGCCGAACAGACGAACCTCGTGCTCGCGCTCATGATGCAGGAGAGCGGCGGACGCGGGAACGACCCGATGCAGGCGAGCGAATCGAAGTGTGGACGGATCGGCTGCATCACCTCCCCCGAGGAGAGCATCGTCTACGGCGTCGAGCATTTCGCTTCCGTCTTCGAACGGGCGAACCGTGACGTGCAGCTTACGTTACAGAGTTACAACTTCGGTGGCGGCTTCATCGATTACGTCCAGGAGAACGGCGGACGTTACTCGAAAGAGCTCGCCATCTCGTTTTCGCAGATGATGTATCAGCGCGTGAAACACACCGGCATCTACCGCTGTCATCGACCGAGTGCGGTCCAGCACGGTGCCTGTTATGGGGACATCGAATACGTCGACGCGGTGTTGAAATATCTAGCGCCGGTCGCCGTCGCCGACGGGATCATCACGAAAGAATTGTTGTCGGGACTACGTTCCCCTCTCGCCATTCCGCTCAACGTGACATCGCGTTTCGGATGGCGCGTCGTCTTCGGACAACGCGACAACCACACCGGGATCGACTTCAGTTGCACCCCGTCCGACACGATCCACGCGGTCAAAAGCGGCACCGTCATCTATAGCGGGAACCGCGGACCGTACGGCAATCTCGTCCAGGTCCGGCACGACAATTACATCACGGCGTACGCACACCTGAGTCGTCTCGGCGTCCAGACCGGGCAACAAATCGACGCCGGACAGGCGCTCGGCTATTGCGGCACGACCGGCCGCTCGAGCGGGAACCACCTGCATTTCGAGATCAAGACGAGTGAATGGTCCGGTCATATCGACCCCGCCCCGGTCTTCGGATTTTGAGTCATGGATGTATGGAAAGGAGGAGGAAGGATGAACTTCACCGCACGTCACCTCGCGTATCTGTTCGGGGTACTGCTTCTCATTTCGCTCGCGGCGAACGTCTTTTTTTATCAACAAGTGACGGCTGTCACGAGTACTTCAGACACGAGTCAGACGGAAAATGAGAGTGTCACTCCCTCTGAACCGGCAACCTCCGAAGAGTCGTCAGCGGACACCGAACCAGTCGTGGCTTCGACGGAGACTGAACGAATGGAAGAGCTGACGACACGCGCGACGCGCTTCGTCGAGTACGCCTTCACCATCACGAAGGACAGTTACACGACCCAAAAACGACAGGCGAAAGACGTCATGTCGGAGGAACTCGTGACCACGCTCTTCGCCGCTGACGGGAGCGACGTCGGCACGTTCGAGACGACCGTCCGCGACATCGAAGCGTTTCCTTCTGTTTCTGGAGATCATTGCCTCGTCCGGTTCGAACAGGACCTATTGATCACTGAGACGGGTTATGAAGAGACGACGCAAGAACTGTTGGCCCTGACGTTCGAGTCCATCGACGGACATTTGATCGTCACCGAGATGGAAGACCTGACACCGGAAGGAGGGAGCTAAATGCGGCGACAATCGCGACGGCGTCTCACCCAGAACGTCTCCCGGTTCTACCTCGGACTCGGCGTGTTCTTTGTCATCGGCTTCCTCTTTTTCGGCACCTCGTCGTTCTTCTTTGCCGAGGAAGTGCCGGTCAATGAGACGCCGGTCAACGAGGCAATCCGCCTCTCGAATGGCGAGGTCGTGACGCTTCATGCATGGAGTTATGACATGGATAAACGGACGATGCGCATCCGCCTCTCACTTGATGACGCACCAGGTAACACGAACGATCATGTCTTTCGTTCCGTCTATAAGGCACGTCCAGATTCTGAGAAGGAGGTTGTGTTGCTCTATGAACGGAACGACCAATACGTGCTCGAATTGAAGGACGTGCCGAACGACTTTGACCAACTCGCTGTCCGGATCTATGGATTGGATGAATCCCAACCACTGGATGAACTCACACCTGAGGAACGGGAGAACAGTCTATTGACGTCGCTCTATGCTGACCATCGGACCATCGGACAGGCGAGTCACACCTCATCTGACGAGACAACTTTCACGAGATTGTTCGTCGAGGACGAGCTTGTTGGGACCGACCGACAGTTGGAAACGGCGCAGCAGTCGGTCGAGGCGCAGCGGCAACAGATCAAGCGACTCGATAGTGACAAAGAGGAAATTGAAAGCGAACTCCCCTACCTCTCGCTCGACGAACAGGTCGAACAGGAGAATGAAATCTTCGACCTCGGCAGGAAGCGTGACGAGCTCACACTCGAACTCGAGAAACTCGAACAGTCGGTCAAAGCACTTGAAGAAAAGCAAGACAAACTGCGCGTCCGGCTCCGGGAACTGTCGATTTAAGTGGCACATTTCGTGCCAAATCGAGGGTTTTACTGGCACATTTCGTGCCACTTTCGGACTTTTGGTGATATCACGGAAACCCCAGGCTCTGCCTGGGCTATCACGACGAGTGATAGCAGTTTCCCCTTATGCTCTTTGAACGAACTTTTAGGACGTTGGCAATATGTAACCTCTAGAAAGGTGGTCAGGCAGATGGATCTATTACTCCGCGACATCGACCCCGTCATCGTGAAGCAAATCGATGAATGGGCAAAGCGAAACAATCGCTCCCGGCAACAATATTTGAAAGAACTACTCGCCTCCTGGTGCGCGAACGGCATCCAATCGACGCAGGTCGAGCGGCTCGAACGACAGCTCGAGGCGAACACACTCCACCTGAAACGGAGCGCAGACGAGCTCGCCGCAGTGACCCGGTTGTTGAACGAGGTGATGCAGGATGCATGAAACTCCGGGTGTCGTCATCAAGTCGAAATTCAAGGTGCCGGGCATGAAAAAGAAGTCGCGTCGCTACACCACGTACCTCGACTACATCAATCGTCCCGACGCAAAAGACAGCCGCGAACAGTTCGAGACGTACCATGATTACATGGAAGACGAGATGAAATCGAGCGGTCTGTTCACACGCGAGGACGACCGATTGGACGACGAAAAGCGCCGTTTTGTCCGCGACATCTTCAAACACGCGCAAGAGAACGGGAGCATCCTCTGGCAAGACATCATCTCGTTCGACAACGTCTGGCTACGCGAGACCGGCGTGCTTCACGACGATTTCATCGACGAAAAACGGCTGATCCAGGCAACGCGGAATGCGGTCGATTCGATGCTCCAAAAAGAAAAGATGGTCCACGCCTACTGGACCGGTGCCGTGCACTACAACACTGACAATATCCATATCCATGTCGCCATCGTCGAGACGAGCCATATGCGCGAACGCGGCAAACGAAAACCGAAATCAATCGAGCTGATGAAGTCGAAGGTCATCCATTCCCTCGCTGACCGGACGAAAGAACAGGAGAAACTGAACGCATTCATCCGCGACGAGTTGGTCGCCCACAAACGGAACCGGAAGATCCAAACGCTCCCGAATCGTGTCCTGCATCCCGATCTCGTCCATCAGTTCAAGGATATTTATGAACGCTTGCCGGAAGACAAAAGCCAGTGGCGCTACAACATGAACGGGATGCAGCCACTCCGTGAGTCACTCGATTGTCTGACCGACCGCTATATCGATATCCACTTCAAATCGGAGTTCAAAGCCTTCAACGATCGGCTCGAACAGGAAGTATCGTTCCATCGTCGCAGCTACGGCGATACGGAGAAGGCCAAGCGTTACCGGACGACGAAGCGACAGGACCTCTACACCCGGATGGGGAATGCCATCCTCTCCGAGATGCGAGACTTGTCAAAAGAACAGGTGACAGTTGAGAGAAATGAAGCTCGCAACCATCCGGTCCGACGCGCATTTAAACATCAAAAGATATTCAACGAATCACTTTACCGGATCGAGCGACACATGAACGACGAATTCGAACACTTGAAGAATCAACGTGCTTTCGAACAGTTAGAACGAGACATCGAATATGGAAAGTGAGGGAGGACGATGGAAGAGTTGAGACAGACCCGTCTCCGGTTGAAGCCGGAGACGGTCGCGTATTTGGAGGAGTTCGCCGACGACAAACGCTTCGGCCACCTCGGCCAGGTCATCGACCATATCGCAGAAGAACATAGACAACTGGCCGACGAGAAGTGGGACATGCAGTTCCTCACCCACTCGATCAGCACACAGGTCTCCCGTCATATCAAAGAGTTGATAAACGAGCAAATATCGACGGAACTCGAGCGCATCCGGCTCGCCGCGAACCGCTCCGACCGCCACGGGCAGATCCTAACAGAGCTCCTACAGGCGCTGATGCAGACCGAGGGTATCGAGGACATCATGACGACGGACCAATTCAAGCCGACGTTCCTCGATACGGCGGAACGTGTCGTCCAAGAGCGCATTGAGCACCAAAAACAGAAGAAGGACACACTAACTTTTGAGAGAGGATGAATCCTATGCGACCACTTGACCGTCCCTTCACGATGGGACAACTGTTGACACTTCAGACCGATACCGTCACGGTCCTCATCTATGGAAAACGGTACGACATTCCGGTGTCCGTTTCCGAGCACCGACTTTTAACCGCCATCGCACAAGACGAGATCGTCTTGCTTCCCGTCAATTTCGAGCGGACACGACTGTTACTGGAAATCCCGGAAACGTCGCCACAACTCGAACGTGAGTTGAACGAATTCACGGATACTGCAGAACCTGTCACCGACTTGTTGAAGGAAGGAGTCTGACACGATGGCCAAGATGAAGACGAACGAAGAACGGAAAGCCGAGCTCGAGGCCTTGACCGAACAGATGGGAAAACAGATCGACAGCTACTTTGAGAGTCCGGAGAAAATCCGGGAACATCTCCAGTTTCTCGGCAAGTTCCATCAATACTCGATGCGGAACGCGGTCTTGATCGAGTCCCAATTCCCCGGAGCGGTCGCGGTTGGCTCTTATCCGTTCTGGGAGAAGCAAGGCGCACAGGTCCAAAAAGGTGAGCGTGGCATCAAGGTGTTCGTCCCGAATCCGGTGACGTATGCCCTGCACAAAGATGAATGGGTACCACTCAGCAAGGCACCGAAGCCGGTCAAAGACGGCGTAAAGCAAGGACGCGTCCCGTCACGTAAGATGATGTACTTCAAGATCGGTCACGTGTTCGAGTACACGCAGACCGACGCACGCGAGAAAGGAATCGAGGTCTCGGACATCTTCAAACGGTATCACCGGGACGGCGGGCTGGAAAACGAACAAGACATCCGTGACGCCTTGACGACGATCGCGGATGCCCGGAATGTGACACTATTGGAGGAACCGCTCGACGAGATCGGAACAGCGAAGGGCTGTTACTATCCGGAGCTACATTCGATCGCCTTGAATCCACGGAACACATCGATTGAGGACATCACCGTCCTGATCCACGAGCTCGCGCACGCGGAGCTGCACAACCAAGAGCGGAACCTCGAACGAGACAAACCGCTCACGGCACCCGAGAAGGAGTTCCAAGCCGAGATGATCGCCTATGTCGTCTCGCATCAACTCGGTTTCCCGACGGACGATTTCTCGCTCTCTTACTTGGCCGGTTGGACGAAAGACAAGGAACTCCTCGACAAGGAACAGCTGTTGCAGGAGGTCCATCAGACGTCCGCAGGCTTCCTCGACCATATCGAGTCACACTTAGAAAAAGTGCACGCCTTACAACAGGAGAAAGAACAGAGCCCTCTTGATTACCTTGAACAGCTGGAGCGGCGTATGGGATGGAAAGACGCTGACCTCAGTCTTTATGAACGGGTGCATGCCGTACAAAGTGTGTCTCCCGAGGAGGTGGAGCCCTATCTGAACGCAAAAGCGACCCTCGAGACGAACCTGAAGATGGATCGCGTCGATGAGCCGCTCATGTATATTCACGATAAAGGATTCGGGTTCCAGTCATTCGGTGTCGCAAACAATCACGACTTTAGTGAAGATGCACTCGTCGCCTACACGGTCGCCTTACCGGGTAAATCATTGATCAGCGGTCACTTTGATCCGGATAGAACTGTGCATCCATTACACGACCTTGAAAAAAACAAACGGTTAGAAAAACCCTTTCTAAAGTCTCTTGAAGACCGTTGGCATGACATACTACTTGATAAAGAGAAGAAGTCCCTCTCTAGAACAGCAATGTTTAACGTCGAAAGACTAATATAAGTATTAAGAGATATGGGCTTTTAAATAGAGCTCATATCTTTTTTACATAATCAATCAATATCAGTTTACTGTTTATTTGATGTTGGGCCTCTCGTTTGTATCCAAGCTTTTCATAGAAATGATGATTTCTAGTATTCAAATGAGGTGTATCTAATCTCCATTCCTTAGCGAGTGGGAATTCTGCTTCAATTAAATTTATTATTTCAGTCCCAAAGCCTTTGTTTTGATACCGTTCAGATAAAAATATTCGATTTAAACGATATCTCCCTTCACTCATATCTCGAATGTCAGCTCCGCCAGCAATTTTTCCATCAATCCAAATGGTGTAATGAATGAACAGCTCAATCTTCTTGATTAGCCGCTCTATCGGCTCGTTAACAGGACTGGTATCATAATCTTCATACTTTATTAAATCCTTTTGAAAGGCTTCCTTTTGTATGTCCAATAATACAGATGCTTCATGTTTACTCGATCTTTGGATAAGTAACATATCAGTTCTCCAATTCTACAAATTATGCAATCCTTAAGCTTTATTCATTTCAACCCTAAAAGCGTCAAAAACAATCTGATATATGATTTTTCAGGTTATAATTTTGTCCCTATGTTTTCCCATCCATAGACAATCTCTCGATAATCAATTCCGTGAATTTCAACTGAAGTAACTTCTATTTCCTTACCTCCCAATGCTTCATAAAAAAGTCTGCTGGGGTTCTGATCTAAAACAAAAACCTTCAGAGAGGAAAATCCTTCATTCACCAATTCTAATGCAACTGCATCAAATAACAACTTACCTAGTCCTTGATATTGATAGTGTTGAAGTAGATAAATAGAATACAACTCTCCTGTAAATGTCGGACAAACTGCTTTTTCGGACGGCCCTCCATGTGCAAACCCAACAATCTCTTCATCTAAATTCTCGACCACATAGACCGTTTGATTTTGGAGAATGTTGTACCATTTCAATTCTTTGGTTTTATAGTTTAAGTCCTTCAAGTAATCTTCTGATAAAATGCCTTTATATGTCGATTGCCAACTATCTATTTGTACTTTTGCAATATGATAGGCGTCAGATGGTTTTGCGATTCTGATTTTCATAAGACTTCTCCCTCGTCATATTTTTCGTACTTTGCCTAACAAATTTGCGCTGATGTTTAAGAAGGTTAATCCTCCCAAAGCTCATCCATTAACTCATCGATTTCTTTTGATAACCGTTCTTTTTCCCCTGTATCCACCTCAACTCGTCCATCTTCGTAAAACCAAAGCACATCGCCCGACTGCGTCGATTCAGGGAGCCGTGACTTTGGAATATCCTCCATCACTTCTCCGAATTCGACGACAGCCAAGTCCCCTTCGAATCGATCGATGATTCCCCGTCGTCTCTTCATTTGGATTTTTTCACGGCATAACTCGAGCCGTTCCCCGTGATGATAATTGTGCCATTCTTGTCTGTTCGAAGCGTGTTCGCTTTTTGTCGCTTCAAGTTCGTCACCACTTCGGACGTCGGGTGCCCATAGCTGTTTTTCCCGACGCTGATGATGGCATGCTTCGGTTTGACCGTGTTCAGGAACGTGCTGCTTGTCGACGTCTTGGCACCGTGATGGCCCACTTTCAATACATCCGCCCGGAGCGTCTGCTTCTTGGCCATCATGTCCTTCTCAGAAACGTGTTCCGCGTCCCCTGTGAACAAGAACGTGTTCTTCTTGTATGTGACATGAAGGACCGCACTCCAGTTGTTCAAGTCACTGTTCGAGTAGGATTTGACCGGACCGACAAACTTCGCACTAACACCTTTGATCGGCAGTTTCACGCCGGCCTGTGCCGTTTTGATGGTCTTCCCTTCCCGTTTGACGGCTTGAAGGAAGTCTTTGTAGGCCTGGGTCGTGTGCTTCACTTTCGGTGCGTAGACGTTCTCGACACGATAGGCATCCAAGATTTCATCCAATCCACCGATATGATCCGCATCCGGATGCGTCGAGATCAATACCTCGATGTCATCCACTTTTTGTTTTTTGAGATAGGCGACGATGGCATCACCTTTTCCTTTGTTCCCACCATCGATGACCACGTCCTCCCCGCTCGGCATCTTGATGTAGATGGCGTCTCCCTGTCCGACATCGACGTAATGGACTTTGATGCTCGCAGCGGCCGATGCCTCTCCGTATGGCGACACCAATAGCGCTCCACTAAATAGAACGGCACTCCCGATTTTAATCAATTTATTCATCTTCTATCACTCCGCTTTAAAAATATTGTAAAATTATCCAACACACCTTTATTATAATCCGGCATTTGTTAAATAGCTTCTAAATACTAAGCACCATCAGACACAAGAATGATTATGGTTTTTATTTGATGAACGGAGTTTCATGTGCAACACCTCCTAAGGTTTTTAAGAACCGTATTCGATTTGTACATAAACTCGTCACTGTTTGCCATACGTAACACGAGATACACTTAAATCAAAAAGGAGTTATCTCATGAATCTTCAAGAGTGGATTAGACTGTTTTACAAGACGGAAACACTGCGATTTGATCACCTTTGGACATACTTAAATACGACACCCCAAGAACTTGAAGAGTACATCAATCGACTCAATCCTTGGTTGAACATTGCTTTGAAGTCCTCTGACGGCATCGATGACGCGGAAATCATCGACGAACTTGAGCATTACCTGCTTCGTCGATTCAAGAAACGAAAAAAGAAAGCCAAAGTTACGCTCGAGGTCGAGTTGGAACTCCCGGAAGATGCCTTCAATTTTTCTCAGACCGAAAAAATGAGAATGATTGAACGAGTCACAAACCATATGGAAGCCCAAAACTTGAAGGATTGGCGCATCGTGAGGATGCAAAGGATATAATTGGTTGATGTGTATGTAGATCTGTCTACGTATATACGCCTATACATACCATGTACGAAAGAGTAGAAAATGAAATTCACTTATTTAGTCCTACCTCTGGCCTTACTACTGATAGCCGGATGTACCAGGCTTCCACGAATGAGAAAGTGGAAGAAACTGCTCCACAAACCGAAACACGGTCGTCGAGACGACTGAAGCGAGCACTGACGAATCAAAGAGAGATGATTTAAGTCTAGAGAACGTATAAATAAGGAGCGTTTGAAGGGAATCCGCTCCCCTTCGAACATGAAGTAATCAAGCAGGTATGGGACTCGCGGTGTCGCGTGACCCCATGTGTACTTTGAACACTGTTCCCATACCTCTTTTTCAATCTGATATGCTCAATCAACGTCTGCAATCATTTATACATAAAAAATTACAGATAAAATTATGGAGGTCTTTATCATGTCAAAATACGGTCCTTATATATTGGTGACATTTCTATTCGTTGTATTTTTAAAGGACTTATTAATTTTTTTTAACGGAAGTAATTTGCAATGGCTAAATGCTTTGATTTTACTTTTAAGTGCACTAACATTAATGATTGCAATTCAAGTTGCAAAGTCTATTAAGAAAGAAAATTGACCTAGATGATAGCAGAGCAATACGAACCACAGCTGGACATGGTACTCTTATATTTTTAACGCAATCATCAATGTATAAAAACACATTCTTTTTCTCAAAGAATGTGTTTTTTCATCTCTCATTTGCTTATACGATCCGTTGACCATATTGGAAAGTAGGTCAATTTCTATTAATTATAGTTGGAGGAATCCGACTCCTTATTGACTAAATTGTGCTTTCATAGATATCATCCAGCTATCCCAGTACTAAGAGTTTTATCTGCTATCAGATTCATTTTTATACATTCCTGATTTCTTTTTCAATCTAACATGCTCAATCAACGCTTGCATGATTTGTTCTTCTTTAATTCCAAAATCCTGATCGAACGGCACTCGCTCTCCTTCGAATAGAAACGCATCAACCAAGTAAAGGACTCGTGGTTTTTTACGCGGGGCGCTTTCCTTGAGACATCGTTCCCAGACGAACTGCTCGAACTCTTTTGAATGACCCCTATGCTCGATCGCACGTCGTACCATCGCCCGTGTGATTTCAAGATGATCTTCCCATAGCCAACGTCCGGCCACTTGGTGCCACATCTCGATTCGCCCCTGCTCCTTGATTGCTTCTACATCGACTTCGACGCGGTACGGCGCCTCATCCTCATTTTTAACGACATCCCGTGAATCACCTGTCACCGAGTCTGGATACATCTCCCATCCTTCAGGCATCCGTTCTTTGATGAACTGCTCGAGCGCCTCCTCACTGATCCGATAGCCTTTTTTACGCGATTCGAGCGGTTCCGCCTGGATCACGCCTTTTCGTACCCAGTTGCGAACCGTCTCCTTGTGGCTTGTGAGCTTGTTCTTCGATAAGATTTCAAATGCTTCGTCAATCGTATACATGATGGACCTCCCTTTTAATACAATGATGACTTTATTAAATAATACCATAATCATTGCATTAAAGTGATAAGATTCCTTAAGTGATTTCAAATTTATTAGAAATCATTTAATGGATTCCAATCAAAAACACCATTCAGTCGAATGGTGTTCCTTGCGTGGCGTTAGACGCGCCCACGGTCTTGCTTTTGACGTTGCCCTTACGCTCCGTGCCTCCCGTCAGAAAGGGCCAGGAACATAGAGATGCGGCTAAACCAGCAGCTCTTGTTATCGGGCCGTCAGGGGGGCAGCGGTGCGATGAGCGACTTCGCCATATGGCGCTAGACGCTCACGCATGAGCCCGGGTCACCATTCCTTCTCCCACGCCCCGTCCTCGGACACGCCCCAATCCTCGAACCGATACTTGATGAGTCAATGGACATGCATCACTTCATACTCGAATACACCCTTAGATAGCTCTGAGACGACAAGACTGACATCCCCATCTGCCACCCATGTCCCATACAGATACACTTTCTTGATTGGTGCGGTCACTTGAAACGAATTATTATCCTCCAAAAAAGAATACCCAGGCTAAGAGCGAAAGAAAAAAGGTGATTGTCCTATAGAACTCGAATTCACGACCGTCCCTCTTTCCTACGCTCGAGTAAAAAGTGGTTTTTTAGTGTATTCGTAGAATACCTTAGCCATCTCATAGACTATTAGAAAGCAGAAGGTCTTTTGTTAGACTACCCAGAGTACAGAATTCATTTATACAAGATGATTAAGTTTGACTCATTCCGGATTACAGAGAGTGCGAATCATCATAGCTTCTGACACAATCGGTCGTCCTACTTCTATATCCCAGCTTCCAGCTAACGCCCCAAATACATCGTAATCAAAGTGACACTTGTACTGCTTGTACATTGATCCTTTATCATTTTTAATAACACTATATTTTTTCCCCAACTCAGTCCATCCAGCTTTCATAGTTGGACCATATAACCGTACAGACCATTTTGGTTCCATAGAATAAGTTTTCCACCCACCACGGTTACTTGAATACCATGTCTTATTGAAATATTTACTTACATTATGTGAAGCGGTTGTTGTTGCACTCATTGTACTCATACTGAAATTTGAAATATTTGTTTGTTTAAGTGTATTAAATCCTGTTTCACTTGCAGAAAAGTCATTATTCAAAAGATTTTTTACTATTTGATCTTGTTGCTCTGCAGGAAAACCTGCTAGATAATCATCTAATCTTGTACCTACCTCATCAATCCATTCTTCATTTTGTTCCATATACTCATCTGTTTCCTCAAAAGGAACTGAATCAATCTCTGAGAGAGCATTTTTTAAATAATCAAATTCCTCAGTATTAGTGGATGCTGACGTAGGAACAGCACTACTCACTAACACAAAAATAGCAGACGTAACAAATAACTTTTTACCAATATTTTTCATTTTAATCCCCCTGATTAGAAAATTATTCTATTTGAACCAACAATTAAGATATTACTAGTATTTAAGTGTTAGATAAATAGGATGATATGTTTAAAAAGGAAGGATGCCTTTAGTGCTTTCCCACTATGTAGGTCTATTTTGTCCCAATCAAAGATTGAATTTGTTTGATTTATACAATTTTCCTGTCTTTCAAAAAATTTATAAATAATATCGTCACATCAAAAAAATGGGTTATTTTTATCTTTATTCAAGTCAAGAACTTTAATAATAGAACAACATTTGATGATTAGTTTTGATTCAAATCTCCAGCCTAACTTAGGAAGAGTATCCATCCATTAATGCATTTCATCTGAATATAAGTGTAAAGTACCGTTCTTATATTGTTATATAAATTCCCAATTGTTACACTGACTCTGAAATCAAGTTTCTTTGTTAAAAAAAATATGGAAGGGGGACGTGGTTTGAAGATTAAACTTTGTGTAGGTCAAAATCGATTCGATGAAATAAAATCATTTTTGAAAGAAAAAGGAATAGAAGTGGACGACAATGCTGAACTCGTATTGAGTGAAGTGAATAATTTTATTAAAAGTTTAACCGTGAGAGATAAAAAAACCAATGAGAAACTCGTTGTATTTGTAGAAGACATTATTTGCATTGAGTCTTACGGCGATAGTATTGAAATTCAGACCAATGACTCTTTATACCAGTGCAATGAGCGCCTATACCAAATCGCAAACTCCCTAGATCCTCAAGCATTTTTACGCATTAGTAACTCTGTCATCATCTCCACAAATAAAATAAAACAAATAAAGCCGACACTTTCGTCAAAATTCATCCTTACGTTAATTAACGGGAAAAAAGTTGATGTCACAAGAAGTTACTATCATATTTTTAAAGACTACTTTCAAATTTAAAGGAGGAATATTTCTTGCCATTTCCAAACTATATCGTTGCTTCATTAATACTATTATTGATATTTATTGTCTCAATCGTTATTTACTTTCAAATTTACAAACGTCATATCAATAAAGCTTTAAAACGTAATAATGAAAAACGTTCTGCGCTTACACCCCCTTACAAAATCACTATAATTATGTCTGGCTTTATATTATTGATGGGCATTTTAATTAGCTATTTTGCAGGCTACACGAATGCATATAAGGACTACGAAAAAACGTTGTGGGAGTTCAAGCCAACAGATGTGGAGACTTTTTATGCGCAAATCACAGAAATTGATAACAATTCCATAGTAGTTGAAGGAATTGAATTAAATAAAGAAGAATTTCAAGGTACACTCAATTACGACTTTTTTGAAGAACAAATCACAATTTATCAAAATGATGATGTTATTGGTCTTCCCGAGTTATCAAATGGAGATTTAGTCTCCATTACACTTTTAACGGATCGCTCAGGTAGTACAGATATTTTTAAAATAGAATTATTAGAACGTGAATGAATACACAAAAAATATTTGCAGATTGTTACTTAAAAAGGCGATTCTCTAATCATAAGAGAATCGCCTTTCATGCTTGTTCACTTTTCTATTCACTGAGTCAAGGCGTATCTTTCAATCAACACGTGAATGATTCGTTTATTCCATTCAACAAAACCTTTATTAAAGGGAATCCAATCCACTTCGAACATCAGGCAATCAAGCAAGTACGGGAAACGCCCAAGTACTTGCTTTTGGTGTTGATTTTACGCTCCTTGTCTCTCGTCAGAAAGGTCCAGGAACATAGAAATGCGGCGACCAGCCAGCAACTCTTGTTATCGGACCGTCAGGGGGATAGCGGTGCGATGAACGACTTCGCCATGAGTCGCTAGACGCTCACGTATGAGCCTGAATCACCATTCCTTCTCCCACGCCCCGTCCTCGGACACGCCCCAATCTTCAAACCGGTACTTGATAAGCCAATGCACATGCATCACTTCATATTCGAACACACCTCTCGATAGCTCCGAGACGACGAAACTGACGGCCCCGTCCGCCACCACCCATGTTCCGTACAGATACACCTTCTTGCGCGGACGCTCTGCCCCGTCCAAATAGATCAACACCCTGAAGTAAGGCGAGTTTCGCCCCTCGTCGAAACGGACGACCTTCTCGACGCAATGTTCCTTGTCGACGACACGCATCCATTCCGGATGTTCCATCAGTTCCGAAAACACCGTCCGGACGAACGGATCCAACCCTTCGAACGCATAGTCATCTAATCGCGTGTCGTCCATCACGTCTCATCCTTTCCGATTTTTATATAAACCTGTTCCCCGTCCAAAGACAGTTCAGTCCTTGTCCATAAACCAAAAGAGATGATGCTCACAAAATGTATACACGTATACATGTATACGTGTATACAAATCTACATGTATACATATCTACACAATAAAAAAATCTTATGGCCGATTATGTACCTGAAGCGCATCCGTGTTGAAGAAGATTGTGGCCTGCGTCAAGAGCTCCCCTTCTTTCACGTCACAAAGGATGTCCATGCTCACGAGTTTGAATTCCCCATTCTCAACGTTCAACCGATCCCGAAGCCGTCGAAGCAACACCTCGGTCATCTCATCCATCGTCTGTTGATCTAGTTTGTAATCCTGCATCTGAATTCACCCTCTCCTCTTGATAGCCTAACGATACCGCGTTCACGATGACGTAGCATCTCAGGCTACTACACGTAAGCCCTAGTGTTGTTTCAAACAAGCCCAGGGCTTACGTAAGGAAAACGACTAGTTTCGACAAACAAGCACTTTTTTATCTTCTATGGATTGATCGCAACCCGTCCCCCCCCTCACGAGATGGAACAAACCACCCTCCTGTGACTTCGAACGAGCCCATTCGTTTTCGTCGTGCGAAAACATTCCTTTTCCCGGATCCGCTGGGCGGATCCAGGCGAGAGCAACGCGAGTCGCCCATTTTTTAAAAGAAAAACTCAGGTTTTTCTTCCATGCCCTTCCCGGACAGACCGGGACCGGTACCCCGGCCCCACTCCATTCACCCCATGTAGCCCCGCTGTTTCAAGCTAATGTACGATTCCTCCTTCCCGAGTATCACATGGTCGAGCACCGGGATGCCGATAAGCTGTCCCGCTTCATATAAACGCTCTGTCACTTCGATATCTTCCCGGCTCGGGGTCGGGTCTCCGCTCGGATGCTGATGACAGACGACAAGGCAGGCTGCGTTGTTGAGGATAGCGCATTTGAAGATTTCCCGTGGGTGGACGATGCTCGAGTTGATGCTCCCGATATGCGCCCGATGGACACCGATGACATTGTTTTTCGTATTGAGCATGATGACCAAAAAGATTTCACGGTCGTCCTCTGCGATGAATGGTGCCGCGATGGACCGGGCACATGCGGGTGAACGAAGTGTGGCGTGCTCAAGCGCGACCATCTCCTCGCGAATTTCCTGCTTGATACGAACGACTTCGATGATGGATGTGAGTTCCATGTTTGTTTGTCCCCTTTCGGATAAGCTGACCTCAGAACGAACACCGTTGTGCGTCCTGTTGACGGGAACGAAGCGAGCGTCGGGAGACGGTGCAAGGGCGACCGCAGGGAGAGCCTCAAAAAAATGCGTAGAGCGCACGGAGAACCAGGCTTCCGTAGCCAACGAGCGAAAAGCTCTGCTTTGAGCCTGAAGCGAAGGAAGACGGGCCGCAGGGCGCGTCATTTTTTTGACGTCCCTTGCACCGCCGCCCAGCGAGCTAGAGTACGGAAACAGGACGCACGGATCACGATTCCGTAAAAAAGCTGTTCAAAACAGATAAACCGGGTATAAAATAAGAACAAGTGTTCGTTTTTAAAGAAGGGAGTTACTCATGATGACGATGTATCGCGATCGGGGTGAACTGAAATGGATTCCATTCCTCATGCCCGAACACAAGGCGTTGCTGACGAAGTACTATAAAGAGATTCAAAAAATCGAGATGCCTGACATCGATGAACAGGTCCTATCGGTCTATGAGAACGTGCTGAATGACGCGATTTTCAGTGGGGACATGGTGGAGGTAAGATATATGGAGGAGAGGGAAATGAAGCGATTCAAGGGGTTCGTGCACCGGACGAACTATATGGAGCGGACCGTCGAACTGGCCAATCAGCGGGACGATATCATCCATGTGCCTTTCGAGGCGATTATTCACGTGGAACAATCGATGGACTAACGCCCTGGCGGTTGTTCGAAGTCTGCGTCGCGAAACGAAGTGTCGCTCCTCGACTTTCCAAAAAATAAAAGGAAAGAGCGATTGTGCTCTTCCCTTATTGACTAGCTTCACTTGTATAAACAGATGTGTATCTTGAATTATACAAATTGCTTCAAATCATTGAACCCTTTGTTTTTAGCATTCTCAATAAATAGACGGACCCGTTCTTCTTGAGGGATTTGGTTCTCCAAACAATAGTCAAGAAAACCAATCAACACTTCACGCGTGATCATTAATCCTTCAATCGTTTCACCTGTTAATTTTTCCGCAAGCGACGTGATCGATTCTAATTTTTTCTCACCAGTGAAATCTCCAGAGGTGACATACCCATAGAACTTAAGCGTACTTTCGTCATAAGTCATATAGTTTTGAATGTACTCAGATGCCATGTAATTCGCGAGTTGTTGCGTTAATCCAAATCCATTCGGATAGTGTTTGGTGTCGATGATACCATGAATAGAACCTGAACGAATCAAAATTTCGATTTCTGTCTGTTTTCCCTGAATTTTAGGTTGATAGATTGTCTCGAAGCCGATTGCCTTCAAAATTTCAGTGGTCGTTCGTTCAAATTCATTATGCGTCATGTCGCCTAAATAGTTCTCCACAAACTCTTCAGAAAGATGGTTCATTGATCCTTTTTCAGCCTGTACCGCGCTCATGGCTTTCAAGGCATCGCTTTTCCCAAAGACAGGTTCGAGATAAGACATAAATTCTTCAGGTGTCAATTCTTTGGGATTAGGGATTTTTTTTAAAATATCTCTAATTTTCCTGGCCATTTTAAGCGTGTTACTGGCGGGTTTGATGTCTCCAAACTCATTTGATTTGTAGCTATCAATATCTAGACCGCTATTTTGGGCCATCCGTTCAACTGAGATGAGGTACCGAGTATTGAACGGATAGCGCGAATCGTAATAAGCGATACTCTCCATCGCCGTCTCGACCAAAGTCGAATCTGTTGTCAGAATCGAAGTTCCCCTTTGATATTCAACGAGTCCTGTATACTCACATAGCAACATGAATGTATGTGCAACGTCTGAATGAGCCTGATAGTAATCGCGAGCGGCCTTGTCGTTTCGGGCCCGATGATCGTAGTGAACCGCGATTTCTTGCTTCATTAATTCTTTTTGTTCTGGAGACGCATTTCGGAATGATAGGATTTTTGAGACAACCTCTTGTTCCTGCGAATCTTTTTGTGCGGTCAAAACGAAATACGTGATTTCTTCTTTAGATAGACGGTACTCAAGCTCTGAACGTTGTACGAGTTTGATTAAAAAGCGCGCTGGGCGAATACGGAACCCTTCTTCGAATTTCGGTCGGAATCCTTTTTCCATGAAATAGGCATTCGGAATTTGAAGCGTGAGAATTTGCTTTTTCACGTTTTCATACGGTTTGACTCCATCTACTAAAGCCTTCCCTACTTTAGTCGGCTTTACGAATCCTTCTTTATCAATGTAACAGTACGAGAATGTCTTCAACATCGCGCACCACGTACGTCCCCCGGACCCGTCATTGCTCACGTTGTTACGCTTTAACCCATGTGCCGCTAGGACCGATTCATAACGCTTGTGCAGTTCTCGGTTCCCTTCCCATTTCTTTGTGAAATTGTCTGTCGCCTCTTTCAATGCAGTAACGGCTTCCGCGTGGAAGCGCGGATCTCTCTCCGGTCGTGTGATAAACCATACTTTACGTTCAGCCATATTGTTTCATCCTTTCAGTTCTCAATTTGTTTTTCCGTTCTCGTATGTCTGGTCGGTCATTTAATTCGGTCAATAGTTGCTTTTTGACCATTCGGTTTTCCGGCAATGGATTTTTGTCATAATATTCGACGACTCTATAGATGACATCGAAATGATTTTGGACTGCCTCATCAAATCCAACCTCGCCATCCAGCTCAGATACCGAATCGATGATATCCCCATACTTTCCAATAATTTCTTCGATGTCGAGAATCGATATATCTGACGGATCACTGTCTTTTGTAAAGGAAGACATCGTTCCATTCTTTAACTCTTCTTTCATCTCCAGTGCAGCCTTCCAGTATCGAATCAACATGATTGCATTGAAGACGTTCCCCGCACGTTCGTCTCGATAAATCGAGTTGAGTTCTCGTCCTGTCTTCTCCGATAGGATCCTTCTGATGTCTTTTTGTGCCAGATGTTCCTTGAACGAACTTATAATTTCTTCTGTAATGAAACTCGAACAGAGATACATTTCACATAACTCTCTTAAGTTTCTAAGACGCTTATCCTTCAATCGTTCCTCCCCCTCTTAGGTATCTGCTTCTGAATTCAGATTATAATAGGCTATCAAAGTAAAATCATTCAACGTTGAATGATTTTACTTTGATAGTGTCCTGTATTTTCGTTTTTTACGATTTGAGCTTTAGGGCTGCTATTTTTTGAAAAGAGATGTAGAATAGGCTTATGAGTAAGCAAGAACATACTTTCGTTTTTTTGAAAGCGTTGAAAGTGAGGAGTTTTATTATGATATTTAAAAAAGGTGAACTATTTAATGGCCCAGGTGGCCTTTCTCTTGGTGCGAAAAATGCACGTGTGATTCATCCAGAGACGAATGAGGAGTACCGAATTGTACATGAATGGTCGAACGACTACGATGAGCAGGCTTGTAAAACGTTCCGATTCAACATCTGTGATGACATCGAGGATAATTCCGTCCACCACGGTCCCGTCGAACAACTTCCAATTGGAGACAAGTCGGTCCTTGGTGACATCGATTGCTTCGCGTTCGGGTTCCCATGCAATGACTACAGCCAAGTAGGTGAAAAACATGGATTGAATGGTACATTCGGCCCTCTCTATTCTTATGGGGTTAAAGTGTTGAAAGAGTATCAACCAAAATTTTTCGTCGCTGAGAACGTCGGTGGCCTCCAAAGTGCCAATGAAGGCAAAGCATTCATTCAAATTTTGACCGAACTAGAGGAATGCGGATATGTATTGACGCCTCACCTGTATCGTTTCGAGCTTTATGGCGTCCCACAGGCTCGTCACCGGATCATCATCGTCGGAATTCGTCAGGATTTAGCAAATCAAGGAATCGAATTTAAAGTTCCAGCACCACTTAACACGCTCGACAACGTGAAGACGGCAAGTGAAGCGATTTTGAATCCTCCAATTCCAGAAGATGCAATGAATAATGAATTAACTAGACATAATCCTAAAGTCGTAGAAATGCTTGGACATATTCCACCTGGCGAAAACGCTTGGTACTTAGGGATCCCAGAACATTTGCGATTAAACGTTAAAGGTGCGCGTCTGAGCTCGATTTATAAAAGATTAGACCCGAACCGTCCAGCGTATACCGTGACAGGAAGCGGTGGTGGTGGTACGCATATGTATCATTGGGAGGAAGAACGTGCTTTGACAAATCGTGAGCGGGCCCGTCTCCAAACGTTCCCTGATGATTTTGTGTTCGTGGGTAGTAAAGAACAGGTACGGAAACAAATTGGCATGGCGGTTCCTCCGGCAGGCGCTCAAATTGTTTTCGAGGCCATTTTAAAAACATTCGTTGGAGTCGATTATGAATCAACAGAACCTACACCAAAGCTCCAATTGCATAATCTTAAAGGAATCAAAAAAATGCCAAAAATCGTAACGACTTGATACTTCGACGTCAACATTTCATAAAACCAAAAAGCGGATTCACTCTAGTGTAAGAACTGAGTGAATCCGCTTTTCTTTATTGCGGTAAAAATTCTAATTCAATTGTCGTGGGAGACGTCCACGTTATACGAACCGCATCATCAACCTGAGCATTCACACTGTTAAACCAATCTCCTAATAGTTGTAAATTCCCACTCCCTTGAAGATTTTTTGCATATACACCACCAGCTCGGCTGTTCCCTGATGCCCTTAAAGTTTCATTTGCTAGAAACCCATCAACAGAATTGCAATTGTATAAAATATTCGCTCCTTCCTGATTACTATTAAAGATATTGTATTCTCTTGCGATGTGGGAAGGAATATGAAGATATCCTTCTCCATAAACATTCCCCCTAGTACTCGTATGCCTGTGCGTACCCCATTCTAAATACGCTTGCTTCAATGTAAGAACATAACAATTTCCTGCTTCCGGCATATAAAGACCTCCACTCCTAATTTTATAAACAATAGAGTTCAAGGCCGATCGAATTAGAAAAACGGTATTCTACATTCAATCGTGCTGTAACAATATTATCGTTTGTATTTTATCACCAAAAATAGCCATTTATGTATTTCGAAAATAAAATAGCTTGGTGTGCCTTTCCGTCTTTTTAACGAACGTTAAACGCACAAATAACTAACTCAAAAAAATACTAACCAGAACAGTTTCAAACAGCCGTTCGTCTTTTATATCAAACGTTCATTTTCTAATTCTTT
>NZ_SJUZ01000008.1:0-86813 GCF_004337245.1 Exiguobacterium sp. SH1S1 | reverse complement strand
CTTCTGTTCGTCATATCTGTCACAGGGGTGGCCAAGAGGTTTATGTACGGGCGATTCATCTCCCACCTACGCTGGGCCTCGCCCCAGACGCTTAGAGGTGGGAGAATTCTCGCTTAATTATGTTAAAAAAGCGCGCCGATTTGGCGCGCTTGTGCTTATTTCAAGATGGTGACGAGTTCGTCGAGCACTTCGTTGGCTGACAAGACGCCGCCTGACGTGTTCCACGTATCGTCGCTCACTTCGGTCACTTCACCGGCCTTGACGGCTTTCAAGTCTTTCCAAAGCTGGTTTGACTGCCATTCTTCGGCCGTTTTCGATCCGTCCGCACCGCCATATGTGAAGTAGACGATATGGTCGCCGTCCATTTCCGGGATGCGTTCCATCGTGACTTCTTCAGCGAATTCCGTGCGGTCTTGTGACGCCGGGCGTTTGACGCCGACGTCGCCTAAGATGACGCCTGAGAAGCTGTCCGTGAAGTAGATGCGTGACGCGCCAGGAAGGAAACGGACGACCGACAATTCTTTGTTCACGGCGTCGCCGAGCTCAGTTTTCGTGTCTTCGACGTGTTGGTCGTAGTCAGCTAACACGTCTTTTCCTTTGTCTTCGAGGTTGAGGGCGTTCGCGTAAAGCGCGAAGTTCTCTTGCCAGTCGCCTTTGAGCGTCTCTGACATGACCGTCGGTGCGATCGCGTTCAGTTTGTCATAGATGTTCTCTTGGCGAAGTTTCGTACCGATGATGAGGTCTGGCTCGAGTTTCGCGATTGCCTCGAGGTTGACCTCGCTCTCTGTCCCGACTTCCGTCACATCTGTCATCTCAGACTCGATGTGCGGGTACCACGGGTCACCGTTCCATGATTTGACGGCACCGACTTGTTTGACGCCGAGGGCGATCAACGCCTCGGTCCCTTCGTTCGTCAAGACGACGACGCGTTTCGGTTCTGTTGGGACTTCAGCCGTGCCCATGGCGTGCTCGACCGTGCGCGTCGCTGCTTCTTCTGATTCGTTCGAGTTGCTTGCCTCTTCCGACCCGCCGCAAGCAGCGAGGACGACTGTCAGACAGAGCGTAAGTAACGCTAATCCAAGTTTTTTCATATGAATAAAGTCTCCTTTGAATAGTAAGTTTTCCTTCCCGACTATAAGTGATAATGATTATCACTGTCAACCCCTTTTTCTAACAGCGAGATTTTGCTATGGTAGGGGAGGAAAGAAGTGAGGAAATGATGAAACCGTGGATCAAACTATTTGCCTTGATCATTGCATTACCAATCTTGAGTTATATCAGTTTACGGGTCGGCGTCATCCCGGTCGGTCACGAAGACGTGCTCGGCTTAGGCGGTGACGTATCTTCAAAGGCGATGATCGCCTTAGAGGACAACCGGATCCCGCGGACCGCCGTCGCCCTCGTCGTCGGGAGTGTCCTCGGCTTGGCCGGACTCTTGTTTCAACTCGTGACGCGCAACCCGCTCGCGTCACCCGATATTTTGGCCGTCAACGCCGGGGCGAGTCTCGCCATCGTGCTCGTGACGTTGTTCGGGTTCAGCAGCATCGCCTCGTTCACGACGGCCGCACTCATTGGTGCTTTCATCGCCGGTGTCATCGTCTATCTCCTCAGCGCGAACGGTGGCAACGTCATGTACATGACGCTCGCCGGTGCATCGCTCGCGGCGCTGTTCAGCTCGTTCACCCAATCGATTATCGCGTATGAGGAAGGGGCGCTCGACGAAGTGCTATTTTGGCTGACCGGGTCGGTCGCGGGACGATCGCTGACGCTCGTGACGACGCTCTTGCCATGGATGATTGGCGCGACCGTGCTCGTCATCTTCATCAGTAAAGAACTTGAGACGTTGTCGCTCGGTGATCAAGTCGCCCGTTCGCTCGGTCAAAACGTTGGTGTTGTGAAATTCGTCGCCGTGACGCTCGCCGTCATCTTGTCGGCGTTCGGTGTCGCGCTGGCCGGTCCGATCGCTTTTGTCGGACTGCTCGCCCCGCACCTCGCTAGGTACATGTTCGGTACGGCGTTTTTCGCGAGGTTGCTCGGGAGCGCCCTGCTCGGAAGTGTGCTGTTGCTCGCGGCCGATATTTTCGGACGTATCATTTTATTCCCCCGCGAAGTCACGGTCGGTGTCGTGCTCGCCGTCATCGGTGGAGCTTTCTTCATCTATCTCGTCAGTGCTAGACAAGGAGTCTTTAAGTCATGAAATCATACAGTTTTCGAAAAGGCCCGTTCTCGTTCACGCTCAGGAGGCGTGAAATCGTCTTGGCGGTCGCTTTACTTGTCGGTCTCATCATTGCCATTTATTTAGGTCTCGCCATCGGAGAAACGTTTTTGACGCCGTGGTCACTCGGGGCACTCTTCGTTGGATCGGGTGATGCGTTCGCGGAGCTCATCGTCTTCGAGTTCCGGATGCCGCGCGTCTTGATGGCGATCACCGCCGGGGCCTGTCTCGCCGTCAGTGGGCATTTGTTACAGCTTACAATCAAGAACGAACTCGCCTCGCCCGAGATTTTCGGGATCGTCGGCGGGGCCGGGGTGGCGACGGCGACGTTCTTCACCGTCTTCACCGATGAGCGGACGAATCAGTTGTCCGTCCCGCTCGCCTATATCCCGTTCGCCTCATTTGCCGGTGCGCTCGCGGTCGGGGCGTTTCTGTTTTATTTATTGAAGCGCGGTGTCCCGCCGGTCCGGCTCGCACTCATCGGGATCGGGATCAGTATCTTCTCGCAAGGCATCGTCCAGTTCATGATGCTCGCCTCGAACGTTTACCGGAAGAACGACATCCAACAATGGTTGACCGGAACAGTATATGCAGCGACGTGGAAGCAACTTACGATCATGGTCCCGCTCGCGATCCTGTTTTTACTTGCCGCTTTCTTAATTGAACGGCACGTCCGGCCGCTCCACATCAGTGAGGCGGTCGCGACGAGCATCGGGGTGCCGGTGCGCGGGATCCAGCGAGGGACGCTCTTGTTGTCGTGCCTACTCGCCGGCGTCGGTGTCGCCTTCGTCGGCGCCATCGGCTTCGTGGGACTGATGGCCCCGCACATCGCCCGTCAAGGATTGAAACTGCCATATGTTTGGGCGACGCTCCTCGTCGGGGCGACAATCGTCGTGTTGGCGGACGCAATCGGTCGGACGATCTTTTATCCATATGAGCTCCGGACCGGTGTGATGACAGCCGTCATCGGTGCGCCGTACTTCTTCTATTTACTTCGCCGTATGATGAAAGGAAGCATGAGATGAATACATTTGATTTACAGCAAGTCGCCATCGGCTATGAGCAGAAGACGGTGCTCGACGATTTGACGTTCTCGATCCCACACGGAAAGATCACCGTGCTCATCGGCGCGAACGGGTGCGGGAAGTCGACCCTGTTGTCGACGCTCGCAAGGCAACGCGCCACTTTGGCAGGCACGGTCTCGTTCCGAGATAAGCCGCTCGACGCTTATCGGGCGAAGGAGGCGGCCCGGCTCATGGCGTTCATGCCGCAAGTGAACGTCGCCCCGGACGGCCTGACCGTCGAACAGCTCGTTCGCTTCGGCCGTTATCCGTACCAGACGTTCTTCAAGCGCTATTCGGAAGACGATGAGCGCGCCGTCGAACGGGCGCTCGCCTTCACGGACACGGTCTCGCTCCGGGATACGCTCGTCAGCAACTTGTCGGGCGGACAGAAACAGCGCGTCTGGATCGCGCTCGCCTTGGCCCAGGAGTCGGAGACGATTCTTCTCGACGAACCGACGACGTATCTCGACATGTCGCACCAAATCGAGATTCTCGACTTGATGTACCGCTTGAATCGGTTAGAAGGCAAGACGATCATCATGGTGCTCCACGACCTGCATCTCGCTTGTCGTTACGCCGACCATGTCATCGCCCTCGCTGACGGGAACGTCTACCGCAAAGGTAGTCCGAACGACGTCGTCGATGAGGCGTTCATGCAGGACGTCTTCGGTTTGAAAGTCGTTGTGACGAAAGATCCGCTGTACGGGACGCCGCTCTGTATCCCGTATTCGCATTACGAATTGAATGAGAAACGGCCACCTACGACCTAGTCTTCGGACTAGGTTTTTTTTCGTCTGAACCCGGGGAAGAACTAAAAGAAAGCTGATGTGTCCCTGTGTTTGTAAAAGGAGGAGCCAACATGAGTAAGAAGGAAAAACAGCCGTACCATATCGTCACGTTCACGTTTCCAGAAGAGTCGATTTCGTATCAGGCGTTCAGCAAGTTGAAAAAGTATCACGCCGACGGGCTCATCGGGTTCGAACAACTCGTCGTCATCAAGCGTGAGGACAACGGGGCGTTTTCATTTGAGGATGCGGTGCAGTTGAAACCGGTGACGAAGTCGACGAAAGGCGCGTTGATTGGGATGGCAGTTGGTATCCTCGGGGGTCCGTTCGGGATTCTGTTCGGGACGCTGACCGGTGGACTGATCGGCGGGACGAAAGACTTGAAGCACGTCCAAAGCATTCAAGAGACGTTCAAACGGACCGTCGGCAACATCGAGCCCGGGCAGACCGGTGTGATGGGGATTGGGGAAGAGTTCGACCCGTCGGTGCTCGACGGGCTCGCAAGCGAGCTCGGTGGAACGATCACGCGGACGGATGAAGAATTATAAGGGGGACTTTATACATGAAGATCGGGATATTAGGCGCCGGCAAGGTCGGGCGGACGCTTGGCCGCAAGTTCGAGGACGTCGGCTATGACGTGTTATACGGGACTCGTACCGAACGGGAAGGGACGATGTCGCTCCAAGAAGTGGCGTCAAACAGTGACGTTCTGTTACTGACTACTCCGTTCGCGGCGGCGATCGATTTGATTCAGTCGCTCCGGGATTTGGACGATAAGATCGTCATCGATGTGACGAACCCGATCGCCAAAGAGTTTGATGCGATTGAGCGGCCGGAAGGGAAGTCCGGGGCCGAACATCTGCAGGACTTGGCCCCGCACGTCCGCATCGTCAAAGCGTTCAACCAGACCGGGGTCGAGAACTTAGAGAACCCGAACATGTCGATGATGTTCATCGCCGGGGACGAGCAGGAGGCGGTCCGGGCCGTTCAAGGCTTGGCCTCGAAGATCGGCTTCGACGCGCATACGCTCCACCACTTGAAGCTCGCCCGTGAACTCGAGTCGCTCGCATGGTTATGGATTCATTACGCGACGAAAGAGCGGAAGCATCGTAACTTCGCATTCTATTTGAAAGAGAATAACTTCTGAAAAAAGACGGTCACGCGATTGCGTGGCCGTCTGATCGTTAAAAGGCTGCTTGTTGCTCGTTACGAGTTTTCAACGAAGCGATCGTTTCGCTTTCGATTGCCTCGACTTCGCGTTGTTGCCAGCCAGGCATGAGGAACGCGTCGACGAGTGCCCAAATACCTGTGATGATGGCACCAAAACCAATCGTCAAAACGACCATCAAGAGCATGGCAATGCCTGTTCCTGTTTTCTTGAAATAGAAGCGGTGAGCGCCTAAAGCGCCGAGGAAGAACCAGAGCAAATAAGCGACGACGAGACTGCGTTTCTTTTTCTCGACTTCGCTGTTGACGAGGAGCATTTCCTCAGTCGTTAAATCGGTACGTGAATAATTCATGGTGTGGTGTGCCTTCTTTCCAAAAATTGATATAATAAATGCATTCTTTATTGTACCGGGAAACGGATGAATTCCCATGAATTTCTATTTATTTTTTTAGAAGAGAGGAAGAACCAAATGGGCTTTGCCATTGTGACGTTCATCGTCGCGTTTATTCACATCATCGCGGGAGCGGTCGTGTTACATAAGTATCCGCAATATAAATCGATTGCCATTAGCGTGATTGTCCTTGGCTTCATGTATGGACTATTGACTGTCGGGTTTATCGTATTATGAAGAAGCGTTCGGTAATGCTTCGTGTTCGGGAGAAGTTTTCGAACCAAGACGTACTGAAACTAGGGACGGGCGTTATGCTCGGGATGGTCGTAGTGGAACTCCTGCTCGGGGACGTGCCTCAAAGTACTTTGATGTCGTTCGCGTTAGTTTTTTATTATTGGCGCCATGACGTGGCATATTCACAGGGTGACGCGACGGGGAAAGCCATCGGGGAACAAGCAAGTACGTTCACGCTTCGCGTCGTGATTGTCGCGTTGATGATCGGGTTCTTCATCTCGTTTCGGGTCGAGACAATCGACTATTCGTTGCGCGCGCTCATGCATTACGGACTGGCGCTCGTCTTCGGATTAAAGGGCTTTGGTCTCTGGTTTTTTCAAGACCTGGAACCTTCTATCGAACGTCACGTATAACATAGCGAGCGAGACCGGTGAAGCGACAGCTTGACCGGTCTTTTGTCGTCAGGAACTGTGGTTGAAGTCCCCGGATAACGTGAATAGACCAAAGAGTGTCGTTGTCTGTTTTTGAACGGAAGGAGTCCTGTTATGTGTACAGCCATCACGTATTCAACGAAAGATCACTATTTCGGCCGCAATCTTGACCTGAACGTCTCCTATCACGAACAAGTGACGATCACGCCTAGGAACTATCTCTTCACATATAGACGCGTGGGCGACGTCCCTCATCATTACGCGATGATCGGGATGGCGACGGTCGTCGATGACTATCCGCTTTATTATGAAGCGACGAATGAAACAGGTCTCAGTATGGCCGGGCTTAATTTTCCGGGGAACGCCGACTTCAAACCGGAGGCGAGCGGTTTAGATAACGTGACTCCGTTCGAGTTCATTCCGTGGATACTCGGACAGTGTGCCACGGTGGGCGAGGCGAAGCAACGACTTGAGACGATCAACTTAGTCAACATCGATTTCAGCAATGAACTGCGGCTGCATCCGCTCCATTGGATGATTGCCGACCAACAGCAGTCGATCGTCGTGGAGCCGCTCAAAAACGGGTTGCGTGTGTACGACAACCCAGTCGGCGTGTTGACGAACAATCCGTCGTTTGACTATCAATTGTTCAATTTGAACGACTACCGTCATGTGTCGACGAAGCTACCGGACAACACGTTTGCGAAAGCACTCGATCTCGAAGCGTATTGCCTCGGCTTAGGCGGCCATGGGTTACCCGGTGACTTATCGTCGACGTCGCGATTCGTACGAGCGACGTTCGCCAGATTCAATTCGATCTCCGGGCAGACTGAGTCGGAGAGTGTCAGTCAGTTCTTCAAGCTACTGGACACGGTGATGCAGACACGGGGGCTGAATGAGGCAGCGGACGGGACGTTCGAATATACGATCTATTCGTCTTGCTGCAATATGGACCGAGGCATCTATTATTATCAAACGTATGAGAACAGCCAGATCACGGCCGTGTCGCTGTTCAATGAAGACTTAGACGGGACGCGGCTGATTGCTTATCCGCTCGTCACCGGGCAACAGATTCATTACGCGAATTAAGACACAGCCTGCTTCCTGAGAAGCGGGCTGTGTCTTAGAGTGTATCGTTATAGAGCGGGGCTTCAGCGCCTGTGCTGATGACTTTCAAATGACGCTCGTTTTTCACATAGACGCTTTTATACGCCACACGTTCATCTTCATAGAATAGGATGACGCGGTTGCCGTCGTTGTCCGTCTCGACTTTCGGTTCATATTGTGCGACATCAATCGTCTCTTCGAGAACGCCATATTCTTCGTATGTTGACAGGTCGTCTGCGTTTGAACAGGCGACGAGAAACATGGAAGCAACCGTCGCGAGAAGTACTTTCTTCATCAATATCTCTCCTTATTTGATAGTCCGTCTATCAAATATAACGTAGATTGACGTCTTTTTCAAAAGCGAATGAAACTTTGATCATTTTTCTTCGTATAGATTGAACATAGGAGGGGAAATGATGAGCGGACGTAACATGGCAGTAGCGGTGAGTATTGGTTTAATGGCCGGATCCGTCCTATTCGGTGTGTCTTCGCATCTATTGTTTCTCATCGCGAGTGTGCTGTTTTATCGGTGGCACCGACGAAAAGCCGGACAGTATCCGACCTCGATCAGAGAACGCTTGTTTTGGCGCTCTAGTGAGAAGACATGGCTTGTCGCAATCATCGTGTTCATTGTGATCTTCTTAATCGGGTTTGGTGCGACGCGCCTGACGCAATCGACACAAGAACTCGCACTGACCGCGTTGACGTATTTGTTTGCGACAAAAGGACTGTTCTTGATGAATGAGATACATACGTATGAGCAAGCAATGGAACAGGATGAGAGATAAGGCATCTAGTTGTGACAAAGACGAGATGACAGTACGAGGACGACAAAAAGCTGACGCGGACATTCGATGCGTTTGACCCATCGGCAAATCGAGCGCGAGGTGAATGAAGGCCTTTATCGTGAGGAGGGACTTGATGAGGAAAAAAATATTGTTTGCGTTTCTGCTCTTTAACCCAATCGTATTTGTATTGGGGTGGTGGAATGGTGAGTTCATCATGATCACGTGGGCAGCGTTCGGTGTTGTCGTGCACACGTATTATCATGAGCAACTCGAACGGCTCGACGCCGAGACAATCATATCGCTACAACGGACGGTCGATTCGAAGTTGGTGTCGTCGCTCTCGTTCGTGACGATTTTCGTATTTTTTGTCGTCGTCTGGTTCTTTGATGAGATGACCGTTCCGTTACTTGATACGCTGTACGTCATCGTTGGATTGGTGATGGTACGACGGGGTCTTTTGCTTCGACGCGCCATACTCGATGAAATGATTGATACGACAAATATTGTTTACATGAAGAAAAGCCCGAGCTCCTAAGCCCGGGCTTTCGTTATGCAGATTTGTCTGACCCGTCTTTTTTCTCTTTCCGAGCGAGCGTCAAGATTTGGTACACCTTGAAGAAGTCGTAAGCGGCTACGGCGATGATGAAGTACGTCCAGAAGCTGAAGCCATACTCCTGCACCGAGTAGTAGGCGAGGACCGTAAACAGAATCCCGAATGAGAGACTGAACAAAAACATGACTTTTAAGTGTCGCGGCATATGTGCCACCTCATTTCTACATTAAAAATAGTACGACCATGACGAGCGCGTTGTTGAACGCGTGAATCGCGATCGGGACGATCAAGCGACGCGTCTTGGCGTAAGCGACCGTGAAGGCGAAACTCATCGCCACATAGACGAGAATCTTATTGTCGCCGTGGATGAGTGCGAACAAGAGTGAACTGACCGCAAACGCGATCCAAAACCCGAACCGGGCGCTCAAGTTCCCGAACAGGATGTGGCGGAACAAAATCTCTTCCATGATCGGTCCGAGCAAGACGACTGAGAGCGTCATGACTGGGACGAGACGGACGATATCAGCGATTTGCTCGGTGTTTTGTGACCCTACGAGATCACCTGATATCGCGGTCTCAATCAGGTTGGCGACGATGACGAGCCCGTACTGCATCAAAATCCCGAGCCCGATCCATTTGACCGTATCGTTCAAGTTCGACTGGATGCCTTGTTGCTTATACAGCTTCAAATCCGGCCAAAGCAAGAAGAACGAGATGACGATCGTTAAACTGAAGCCGATCGCGAACCAAAGGCCGGTCGACGTTGGGGTGATCCACTCGGGACGGACTCCACTAATGAGCAGCGGGAAGAACTGCACGAACGCGTAGAGGAGAATTGGGATGATGTGCCGGATCCGAATGTTAGGTGCCATCGAAAACCGGGTATTTATCGATTGGTTTGAGTTTAATGTGGCCAATTCAACACTTCCTTATTCACAAGAGTTAAGCGTTCCTTTTGACCATTGTAACAAATAAGGTCTCTTGACCGCGAGTGGAAGCGTTTTTCGATGTTCCCGCTTGCATTTTTCATCGTCTCATACTACACTAAACAGTGTTAGCACTCCATTTTGACGAGTGCTAAAACTTACGATACAACGATACATCATTCATATTCGGAGGAGGTTTTTTCAATGTTAAAACCACTAGGAGATCGCGTTATCATCGAAGTCGTGGAGAAAGAAGAAAAGACGATCGGAGGCATCGTGCTTCCTGACACGGCGAAAGAAAAGCCGCAACAAGGGAAGGTCCTCGCAGTCGGCACAGGCCGCGTGACAGACCAAGGCGAGCGGATCGCTCTCGACGTCAAAGAAAATGATTTGGTCATCTACTCGAAATACGCGGGTACCGAAGTGAAGCATGATGGAAAAGAATACTTAATCGTTCGTGAGAGCGACATTCTAGCAATCGTAGGCTAAGACTTACCATTTTTCAAAAATCTTTTTTAGGGGGAAATGAACAATGGCAAAAGAAATCAAATTCTCAGAAGACGCACGTCACGCGATGCTTCGTGGCGTCGACGCACTCGCTGACGCGGTAAAAGTAACGATCGGACCGAAAGGACGTAACGTCGTCCTCGAGAAGAAGTTCGGCTCACCACTCATCACGAATGACGGTGTGACGATCGCGAAAGAAATCGAACTCGAAGACCACTTCGAAAACATGGGCGCGAAGCTCGTCGCCGAAGTCGCGTCGAAGACGAACGAAGTCGCAGGGGACGGTACGACGACAGCGACAGTCCTCGCTCAAGCGATGATCCGTGAAGGGTTGAAGAACGTCACAGCGGGCGCGAACCCGATGATCCTTCGTAAAGGGATCGACAAAGCGGTCCGCCGTGCGCTCGAAGAACTAAAAGCCATCTCGAAACCGATCGCGTCGAAAGAAGCGATCGCGCAAGTCGCGGCCATCTCGGCTGCTGACGAAGAAGTCGGCGAATTGATTGCTGAAGCGATGGAACGTGTCGGCAACGACGGCGTTATCACGATCGAAGAATCACGCGGCTTCACGACGGAACTCGACGTCGTTGAAGGCATGCAGTTCGACCGCGGATACTTATCACCATACATGATCTCCGACTCAGACAAGATGGAAGCGGTGCTCGACAATCCGTTCATCTTGATCACAGATAAGAAGATCTCGAACATCCAAGAGATCATCCCAGTGCTCGAGCAAGTCGTGCAACAAGGGAAACCGATCTTGATCGTCGCTGAAGACATCGAAGGCGATGCGCTCGCGACACTCGTCTTGAACAAGCTCCGTGGTACGTTCAACGCGGTCGCGGTCAAAGCACCAGGATTCGGCGACCGTCGTAAAGCGATGCTCGAAGACCTTGCGACGCTCACAGGCGGCCAAGTCATCACAGAAGACCTCGGTCTCGAGCTCAAGTCGGCGTCACTCCAACAGCTCGGACGCGCATCGAAAGTCGTCGTCACGAAAGACACGACAACGATCGTTGAAGGTGCTGGCGATGAAGCGACGATCAAATCGCGCGTTCAAACGATCCGTAACCAAATCGAAGAGACATCGTCTGACTTCGACCGTGAGAAGCTTCAAGAGCGTCTCGCGAAACTCGCAGGCGGCGTAGCCGTCGTCAAAGTTGGCGCAGCGACAGAAACAGAACTCAAAGAGCGCAAGCTTCGCATCGAAGACGCGCTCAATGCGACACGCGCAGCGGTCGAAGAAGGCATCGTCGCAGGTGGCGGTACAGCCTACATCAACGTCATCCCAGCGGTTCGCGCACTTCTTTCTGAAGTGACAGCGGATGAGGCGACAGGTGTCAAACTCGTCCTCCGTGCGCTTGAGTCACCGGTCCGTCAAATCGCGGAAAACGCGGGTGAAGAAGGTTCGGTCATCGTCGAGAAGCTCAAGAACGAGTCGGTCGGCATCGGCTACAACGCCGCGACTGGCGAGTACGTCGACATGATCGCATACGGTATCGTCGACCCGGCGAAAGTGACGCGCTCAGCGCTTCAAAACGCGGCATCAGTATCAGCCATGTTCCTCACAACAGAAGCGGTCATCGCAGACAAGCCAGAACCAGCAGGCGCTGGCGGCGGCATGCCTGACATGGGCGGCATGGGTGGAATGGGCGGAATGATGTAAGTCATTCACAAAAAAACTATTTATGTATCGTGTTGATACATAAATAGTTTTTTATTTTGGGCTCTCACTCAAAATTACAGAAATCATATAATGCAAGGAGCTCGAACTTCCAATATTTTGTTAAATATTGATTAGCAGGAGGATGTTATCGATTTTGAATTGAAGTTTATAATTAACTAAATTTTTGTATTAAATTACTGGTGTTGGTCTTCAAATTAATTGTAATCACCATTACTGTTAATTCAATTCATGTTGATAATATAATTCAATTAGGAGGTGCTAGTTTATGGTTGATTTAAATTATTCTTCAGATAATCCGATAGATAATCCGAGCCATGACAAATTTAATAGATATCCCTTTGCACAACGAGTTGCAAATGTTATTGCGGAAAGAAATGATTCAAGCAGTATCGTTATAGGGATTTATGGAGCTTGGGGCGAAGGGAAAACCTCTGTATTTAACTTTATTGAAAATGAATTAAAAGATAAACCCGATATTGTCTGTATGAATTTCAATCCATGGAGATTCGGTAGTGAAGATCAGATGTTAGTAAATTTTTTTAATGATTTAGCTACCTCTATAGATCGAACTATAGAAACAGGGAGAGAAAAAATAGGCGACTTTATTGAAAAATACGTTAAACCAATTGCCTCTATCGCCGGAAGAACAGAGGCAGCGGAAGGTATAGGATCGTTTTTTTCCGGAGCAGATATTGAAGAACTGAAAAGCCGAATCGAGAGTTTACTTGAGAATGAAAAAAAGAGAGTAGTTATTTTTATTGATGATATCGATAGACTTGAAAAAAACGATATACACGCTTTGTTTCGATTAGTTAAACTCACTGCAGACTTTAAATATACTGCATACATTTTAGCTTTTGATAAGGAAGTAGTAGCAACTGTATTGCAAGAACGATATGGGCCATCAAGTTCACTCGGTGCAGGTAACTCTTTTCTAGAAAAAATAATACAGGTACCTTTACATCTTCCAGCAGTTGATAAAGAAGATTTAAGAACTTTATGCTTTAACGAAATAAATAAAGTTATAGATTTTGTTGGAGTGGGATTATCAGAAGAAAATGCGAGAGAATTTGTGAACAATTTTTCTAAAGGGATAGAACCTCAATTAACTACGCCAAGACAAGCTAAATTATACTCAAACATACTTATGTTTTCTCTACCAATCTTAAGAAATGAGGCAAATATAGTTGACTTAATGCTTATAGAAGGAGTTAGAGTTTTCTTGCCCGAGGTTTATTCTTTAATCAAAAATAATAAGGAATTGTTTTTAACGGATGGAAATATGATTTATAGTTCTCAACAAAAAGAAAAAGAAAAAGTAAGGAAAAAAGAAAAGATTGAAGGAATATTGGCGCGCTTTCATCCAGAGGAAAAAGAAAATATTTTAGACTTACTTTGTTTTCTATTTCCCAAGCTGAATGCAATTTTTAAAAATACTACTTATGGTAACGATTGGGAAGAGACTTGGAGTGAAAAACAGCGAATATGCTCCCCTTTGTATTTTCAGAGGTATTTTACTTACGCAATCAATAAAAAAGACATTTCTGATATAACTATAAATGAACTCCTTGAACGCAGTAAAGACAGTTCGATAGCTGAAATTGTGAATGAAATTAAAGAAATTATGAATGAGAACAACGCAGAGACGTTTATTTCTAAACTGAGAAGGTTAAGTAAAAGCTTAACGTCAGAACAATTGAAAAATTTAGCCCTCTCTATATCAAAGTTGGGAAACTATCTTCCTAACCCGGTACAAGTGTTTAGTGCATGGAATACCTATGGACAAGGAGCAATGTTTACAGCTGACTGTGTAGTAAACTTAGAAGACAAAACAGAACGGCTCGATTTAGGTAGAAACATTATACTGACCGCAGACCCATTAGCATTTGCGGCGGAATGTTTCTCATGGTTTAGAAAAAATACTGAAGAACACCCAAATCCTAATGCTTACTCAGAAGAAGAATACTTGGAGTTAGCTAAAACCTTAGCTCAACGAGCTTCAGAAGAAATAACTAAAGCAGACATTGGAGACTTAGGAAAGATTGAGCGCTTACCCTATCTACTGACTATTTGGCATGAGTATGGGGAAACTGGAGAAGCTTCACAAACAATCTCTCAAAACATAGTAAACGATTCGGATTTTGTATTTGATCTCCTTGAATCTTATACTCCCACAGCATTTGGAGAATTCGGCTCTAAAAAATCGAATTTTAGTAATGAGAATTATGATGCTGTTAAAAAAATCGTCAATCCTGATTTAATGGTGGATACTATCCAAAGAACAATTGGAAATTTACCATTTGATGAAAATTATCCGAATTCATTGAATGTCTCAAGAAAAGAAGAATTAGCTCGACAATTTTTGTGGATTCACCATTTCGTGAATGATAAAGAAAAGGATACGTAAAAGAATATTAAAACTTTAACAGAAAGACCATATACAAAAGTTTTTTTGAACTGTATATGGTCTTTTAACTTTAATCCGTCTGTTTCCGGTTATACATCACAATACTTCCGACGAACACAACGAGCGTCCAGGCAGACAGCATCACAAGTTCCACCCATGTAGAGCCGAGTCCAGCTCCCCCCTCGATTTGATGCGCGAGGTCGACGATGAGGACGTTCGGCAAATATTCCAACAATCCGATAAGTGCGAACGAATCTTTGAATACGACGAGCATGGGAGAAAACGAGAAGAAAAAGAACGGAAGCATAACAACGAGGGAAGCTTCCATGACGGTTTTCGTCATTAACCCGAAAATCGTGCCAACAGCGATATAAAAGAATGCTAAAACAATCATCGCGTAACTGATCACGAATAGATTGGCCGGCGAGTAGTCTAAAAGAAACGCACAAGCAATTACAATCAGAATCGTTGTAATGAATGTCAGTGCACTTTTCCCAATTAAAATATCAAGCGTACTCGCTGGTGAGAGCATAAGCCCACGTAACGTGTTCTTTTCTCTCTCTTCTGCGATCAAGGCGCACTGAACAAAAATCGCGACGAGACTGAATGCGATATTAAAGACAAAATATGTGATGTCGATGCCACCGTCACCGAGCCGAGAATAAAATACTGCGAAAAAGATTGGCATAATTAACGTCGACGAGACGAATAAGTTCCGCGACAAGTCTTTATAGTCTTTCTGAAAAATGGCGAGTGCCCGTTTCATTGAAAATGTCATGATAATTTCCTCCCCGTCACTTCGATAAAGATATCCCCGAGCGTCGGCTCGTTCGAATGAATGGCCGCGATGTTCTGGTCGCGCATCTGTGCATGGAGCCAGTCCGCCCCGTCTTTTCCTTGCTTTAACTCAACAATTTCCCCGTCATGCAGTTCGACGCGCATCGAGCCGTTCGCATATTTCCGGCGCAATTTTTTCGGGGCGTCGAGCAGTTGAATTTCCCCTTGATGCAAGAAGGCGACGCGGTCGCACAGTTCTTCGGCTTCGTTCATGTCGTGCGTCGTCAAGAAAATGGTCGTCCCTTTTGCCTTCAACCGTTCGATGCCTTTATAGATGTGGCGTGAGTTGACCGGGTCGAGCGCGGAGGTCGGCTCATCTAAAAATAACAGTTCCGGTTCATGTAACAACGCCCGAGCGAGCGTTACCCGTTGCAGCATCCCGCGTGATAAGGCGGAGATGCGTTTTTTGCGTTCTCCGGCCAAGTTCACCGTCTGCAGTACGTCATCGATTCGGGTGCGTGGTTCGTCGTATAAGTCGCAGTAGAGCTGTAAGTTCTCTTCGATCGAGAGGCGCGTGTACAACCCGCTGTTGTCGGTCAACACACCAATCCGTTTCCGATACTGTTCTTGTTTCAACTCCGAGACCGGGACGCCGAACACAGTGGCGTCACCTGATGTCTGAGCGAGTTGCGACGTCAATATTTTGATGGTCGTCGTCTTTCCGGATCCGCTCGGTCCGAGGAACCCGAATACCTCTCCTTTTTTAACAGAAAACGTCACGTCTCGTAGCGCCTCTTCATTACCGAACAACTTTTTCAATTGATTTACGGTGATAATATCCTGCATCGCTCGTTCCTCCTTGTTGATGTCGTCTTTCCTGCTTACATCATATCGAGAGGAAGAGGTGGGCGCATTAGAATGTCCATAAATGGCGCTTCTTGAGGACTGAGTGGAGCGAATCGGGCGTTGAATGGAGCCTATTTCAGCCCGATCATCGTCTTCAATTCGGCCATTTTCGTTTTCGAGAGTGGGATCGTCGTCTTCGCTGAATCATCGAGCACGAGGCTGAAACTGTTCTTCGTATACGTGATGACTTCCCGCACCCGTTGAAGGTTGACGATATACGACCGGTGGCAGCGGAAGAAGCCGTACGGGGTCAGACGTGTCTCAAGCTCGTTCATCGTGAAAACGCTCGGGAACTGTTCGGACTGACTGTGCAATACGGATTGGCCGTCTTGACTCTCGATGTAGTCGATTTCCGGAGGATCGAGCAAGACGATTTTCTCGTTCACTTTCGTCGGAATCTTCTCGAAGCGGACGTGCATGACCTCTGGAGTGAAGTCTTCGTTCGCATCCGGTTCATCCGGTTCGACATCGAGCAAGCGTAAGTGCCGGTGGTCGATGCGATAGACGGTCGACGTGACGAAGAGGGCGCTCTCCATGTTGCTCGTCAGAAGCAGGATGACTTTTTGTTTTTGCTTCAGTTGCATCAAGACGGTCGCGAACAAATGTCGTGTCTCTTGATCGACGTTTTGATCCGGTTCTTCGAGGACATAGATGTCGCGATTATGTAAGAGCAACGCTGCGTATTGGACGCGCCGAACGAGCGACAGACTGAGCCGGTTCAATCGTTTGGTCCGATATGGGTTGAGTTGAACGGTTTGCAGGACTGCATCCAGCGATTCCGTCGATTCGTAGAGCGTGTGCGTGAAACGCAAGTATTCCTCGACCGTCAGCCGGTCGTATAAACCGTCACGAATGGAGAAAAATGATAGCGTTCGCTGTTGTGTATCGATGATCCCGGAGTAGTGCGTGTGCGCGTCGGTCAATAGCGCGAACAATATTTCCCGGGAAGTGACGCCACAGTGGATGGCTGCGATTTCGCCTGGATTGATAGTGAACGAGATATTTTCAAGGATGAGCGTATCCTGTTGGCGAACCGAGACGTTATCAAAAGTAAGCACCGAATCCCTCCCTTTTTAGTTGGAGTATACCATTGATTCAGGAAAGACTTGAGTAATGAATTGGAATAAGACTATGCTAAACTGGAGATAATTTGAAATTAGATGAGGGTGTGTCAGTGAAGATGATTGAGGTCGTTCCTTTAGATTTTGATAAAAAGAGTATAGATGAGATTGACCGGACAGCTGATTATTTAAACTATCCGGTGATTTATATTTTGAACGGACAAAAAGAAGCGTACATCGGGGAGACGGTGCATTTTCAAAAACGCATGAAACAGCATCTGAAGCTGAAGCAGGCAGAACGCAAGAATGTAGACCAAATCAATCTCGTGAAGCACGAGACGTTCAATCGGTCAGCGACGTTCCATCTCGAGACGAAGCTGATCAACTACTTTTTAGGGGACGAGAAGTACACGTTACAAAACAAAAGCAAGACGGCGAGCGACTTCACGCACAACTATTACAATAAATCGTTCTATGACAATGAGTTGTTTCCTGAGTTATGGGGAGAGCTACATAAGAATGGGCTCGTCGAAAACGACTTGCACGCCATCGAGAACAAAGACATCTTCAAATTGTCTCCGTTCAAAGAACTATCTGTTGAGCAGATGGACTTAAAAGAGCGCGTGCTCGAATTTTGTGAGGGGCGGATTACGGAGTCGAAGCCTGATGATATGTATGGAGACTTGTACGTTATTGAAGGAGAGGCAGGCGTCGGCAAAAGTGTAGTACTCAGTTCCATCTTCAATACCATTCAGGCACGGACGAATGAGGCGGGTTCGAAGCTGTATCAGACGGAGAACTATCTGGTTGTCAATCATGAGGAGATGCTGAAGACGTATAAAGGGATCGCCAAACAAGTCAAACACTTGAAGGCTGTCAATTTCGTCAAACCGACACCGCTCCTCAACAAGCTACAAGATAAAAAAGTGGATATTATCTTGGTCGACGAGGCGCACCTCCTGTTGACGAAATCAGATGCGTACAACAATTTTCGAGCAGATAATCACCTCGAGGAGTTGATGAAACGTGCGAAGATTGTCATTGTCATCTTTGACCAACATCAAGTGCTGAAGTTGAAAAGTAAGTGGAATCAGGGTCTTCTAGCATCATTTAAGCAGAAAGCAAAACATGCACAGGCTTATCAACTGACGAATCAATTCCGAATGCAGGCGGATGAAGCAGTCATCAATTGGATTAACGCCTTTAAAGATAAGCGTATCGAGGCATTTCCTGAATCAAACGGCTACGATCTACATGTGTTCGAAACGTTAGAGCAGATGCATCGGATGATTGTAAACCAAGACAAGAAGCATGGGCTCAGCCGAGTCGTGTCGACGTTCGACTATCTTCATAAAAAGGATGGAGAGACCTATTACGTCTACGAATCGAATGGTACATACAAGATGCCTTGGAATACGACGGGCGGCAAGACGACATGGGCTGAGAAATCAGAGACGATTGCCGAGGCCGGATCGATCTATACAATCCAAGGTTTTGACTTGAATTACGTCGGCGTCGTCTTAGGTCCTTCGGTGACATACGATGAGACGAAGGATTGCCTGGTGATCGACACGAATCTTTATAAAGATACGGGGGCATACGCCGGGATTGACGGAGTCGAGAACGTCGAATTGGCGAAAGAACAAATCGTGTTGAACTCAATCAATATCTTGATGAAACGAGGCGTTCAAGGACTCTATTTATATGCGAGTAATCAAGCATTGAGAGACAAACTGTTACATATTCAAAAGAAGCGTATTCAAAGATGAATCATCATTTTTTCCACCAAGCCTTCAATCGTGAAGGCTTTTTCTTGTTTTCCAATAACGGAGCTAATTGTTTTGCCATCGCATCGGCGATTTGTTTACCGGTTCGGGAGGCAGATTGATTGTCCCAAACCGTTTGAATCGAGAATCCAACGAACTGTTCAAGTAGCTCGCTATTTAACGTTAAGCTGTTCCCGCCACTTTGCACGAGTACACCACCAGGTAAAAACGTCTTAGCCTCTGTCCGATCGTGATGTGTCTTAAATGCAGATTCGTATACAATAATTTCATTTTCATTTTTCGGGTTGACGCAGATGTGATCAGCCTTCGACATAAGTGTCATTGCCCACAGTGTCTTCCCTCTGTGATTGACGATATCGTAATTTGTAAGGAATCCATTTTCGGTCGCATATGTTTTCAGCTCAGGAGATAGTGTGAATAGTACTTCTTTTGATAGCGTCAAATAGTCCGCCTTGAGTCGCTCGATATCTTCTAGTGAAATTCGATCGAGACGTTTTGCCAACATATCTAGAAAAAATAGCGGGAACAGTGGATCAAGGTTGTTCATAAGTTGGTACACGTCAAACGGTTGGTCTTTCGATTCGCGATATTTAGAATCGATTGGGATCATTAAGATGCGACGAAGGAGTTGGGGTTTGGCGAGTGCGCCTGAAATATTTGAAGTGGTGATTAAAATGGGAAAGATTCCTGTACGATCGTTCGACCAAGACTTTACATTGTTTTCACCGCTCGTAGTTGTAAAAAAATTGTTCGGTACTTCATCAATGATGAGTGGGTTAACCCAGTCAGAGTGGAGATAGCCGTCAATGTAGTCGTTAGCAATCCGAGAGCTCGTTTTCTTTCCTTTTGGGGCATTCTTTAACATGGAAAAGGTGGGGAGAGAAGGATAGTCATATAGGGTCGAAAAGTACTCACGCACGAGCGTCGTTTTTCCTGTTTGTCCATCACCGACAATATTCATCACGACAGGAACATCTTCTTTTGGGAGATGATGTTCCGTGTAGATTTCACGGATTTTCCAAATGAGCGGAGAGGTCAACAAATATACGACTCCAGTGAAAACTTGGTGACGCTCATCACTGAATTTATTTTGATCATAGCTTTCAATCATATCGATAATTCCTTCAGCGGAGGGGAGTTCTTCATCTCGAACTAAATCTTGCAAGTAGTCTTCACCGATGATGAAATCATGCACGTCAAAATCGAATTGCCACGGAGCTTGTTTTGATACGTCATAACTTGATAATCGTTCATCGACTGCAAGATGAACTTGTTTTCGAATTTCTTCGACTTTAGTTTTTTTGCGTCGTCCTGTTTTTGTTAAAACGAGCGGTAAGAAGGATGGCGCTGCTTTTTCTTCAAAGACGGTATCTACTTTTTGAGAGTGATGTTTTTCAATTTCTGGTTTTGCTTCTTGAACGAGTGTTTGCGGGACTGTGACATCCGTTATAAACGACTCGATTACTTCTTCGGGATTGTTTAACACTGAATCTAGTGAAGAAGGATCGATGTAATCAATCGTGTCTTTTTTGATTTCTGACCACATCTGATCCATCTGCTGATAAAACGGATCACTTGTATGACCAGTCCAAATAAAGAGCATCTCATGGTTTCTCCCTTGAAGCGCAGAAATTGTTAAATTGGCACTGCCGGATAAAATTTTATAATGATTGTCTTTTTCTAAAATATAGGTCTTATGATGAATTGGAATGGAGTGAGCCAGAAATATTTCTAAACGCTCATCAAATAGCGCATTGAACGTCTCTGGTGTTAGTAAGCGAATATCTTCAACACGTTTTAAAATATCGAGGAGGTGGTTGATAAGTTGAAAAGAGGTTCCTGGGAATCCATGAATGATTTGAACCTTTTCAAAGGACGCCATTAAATCGTTGATAATCTCGAATGAAGTAACATAAGTGATGGCACGAAATGAGTCGTATCCACGAATTTCGTCTTCAAACGTTGTCTCAATAAATCGTTCCTCGTCTGTACTATAGTAACGAATCATTGTTTTCACCTCCGTATGTAAATATTCCCGATTCTAACTCATGACAGTCCTAGGATGAAGCAGAATGTATAAGATCTGCTTTTAGTTTACCTCCTGTCTTCGTACATAAGATAATGAAGAAAAGGTTGAGAAAGGGGAAAGTATATGGAAATTGACCAGGTCCTGCGATTCCAGCACCGGAACGACTTTCGAAAATGGCTTGAAGCACATCAAGACGAACAATCGTTTTGCTGGGTCATCCTCAGTCGGAAGGGGAGCAGCGATGGACTATTGTATTTAGACGCCGTGGAAGAAGCGTTATGTTTCGGATGGATTGACGGGATTGCTAAAAAAACAGAGGAAGATAAATTAGCGCAACGGTTTTCGCCAAGAAGGAAGAAAAGTAATTGGACCGAACTGAATAAAGAACGTGTCCGCAGGTTCCAACGATTGGGGTTGATGACAGAGAGCGGAATGCGTGTTCTGCCTGATATGGGGAACGAATCGTTTGTCATTGATGAAGAAATAATCGAACGTTTGCAAGAGGACATGCAAGTGTACCAACACTTCATGGGATTCCCTGAGTTGTACCGCCGCATCCGCATCGATACGATACAAAGTGTTCGCCAAGACCGCGATTTATATGTGAAACGACTTGATAAGTTCATCGAGAAGACAAAAGCCAATGAGATGTATGGGCAGTGGAATGATGGGGGGCGCTTACTCAGTGATTAAGCTACTTGGGTTGATTTTGTCGCTTGTTCTCGCCTGTTGGGCAAGTCCATATGGTGTTCATGACAAAGGATTGGGGTTTCATCGATACGTGCCATTATTCACTGTTTTACCAGCGTGTTTCTATATGGAGTTGATTTAAGAGAGAGGTTGAGAAAACCACCGTAACGATGAACGAAAGCCGCATCCAGATATGCTCTTCGTATTTTATACGGCTACGATGACAATATGAAACTTCTCAGGTGTTTATTCGTAAAAGAAGATAGAAAAGGAGGGGGAGTATGGCACCACGTTGCACGAATTGTTACTACGAGTGGAAAATCAAAGAAGTGCTGTCACTTGGGTTTTCAAAAGACGGAAAAGCCTGTCCGAACTGTGGTCAACGACAATACATTTCTAATGAGACACAAAAGTTGTTTACGTTGGGGTATATTAGCCTCTTATTTGTTCCGTTTCTTTTTTTCCGGATCAAGTTAAGCGATCAAAATGACCCTTTTCCATAAGGATTGAATCAACTGACCCATAATAATCAGGTATGAAGATTTATTTTTGAATTTTTTTTACAATACAAAACAAGGACGTGGATAAATGAACGAAGTACAACGATTGATGGACAAAGTGATTGAATTCCGAGACGAGCGCGATTGGGCGTTCCACCATAACCCGAAAGACTTGGCGTTATCGTTGTCGCTCGAGGCGAGCGAACTGTTGGAGCTGTTCCAATGGGTGTCGAGCGAAGAAGCACTCGAGACGAAACAAGTCGAGATGAAAGAAGAGCTTGCGGATGTCCTCATCTACGCGCTGACGTTCGCTCATGCGGCAGGAATCGATGTGACGCAAGCGATTGAAGAGAAGCTTAAGAAAAGTGCAATCAAATACCCGAGTGTGACAAAGGTGAAAACGCCATGAGAACGAAACATCGACGCCTTTTTCTCATGTATCTCAGTGTAGGTCTATTGAATATCGGCCTTTTGCTTATGATGCCGCTTTTTCAAATCGAGAGTTCAACATGGATGATTGTCATGTTTCCGTTATTGACGATCATTTGGTTTACGAATGCTTTCGTTCATTGGAGACGGATGAAACAAAAGACGATTCAGTATGAAAATGACTGACGCCTAGCATCTAAATAAAATAAACTCGAAAGGAGCTCGTCATGTATCATTATCTGAACGACATATAACCTTATATTCGCGGACCGCCTTATGATTTGTCTCGAACTTACTAGACAAATTATATGAGGAGCGGATGATATGAATCGGAATATAGTAGTTTTATTAGCTGTACGTGTGATTGCGAATTTCGCGGATAGTTTTTATTTTTTAGCATCGGTGTGGTACGTCAAAGAGATGACGGACTCGTCTTTTTGGATTGGCGTCACGACGTTTGTAGCAATGGTGCCGGTTGCGTTTCAAGTGCTTTATGGACCGTTGATCGATCGTTACGCCAAAAAGAAGTTGTTGCTTTTGGCAATGGCAGTGCAGGCGATTGTCTTCACGATCCTCGCGGGTTTATATGTAATAGATGAACTGTCGGTAGGGGTCGTCATTGTCGGCTTGTTCGTCGCGACGTTGGCGAGCGAATTGAGTTATCCAGCGGAGTATGCACTCGTTCCGACTCTCGTTCGGAAGGCGGACCTGCAAAAAGTCAATGCGCTCTTCACGTTCACCTACCATAGTCTCGATATCTTATGCAATGCGGTTGCTGGGATCTTGCTTGCGCTTATTGGTGTCGGTCTCGTCTATACGAGTAACGCCATCCTCTATCTGTTTTTACTTGGGGGGATTGGCTTTTTGTTACGCATCAACGAAACGAAGGCCCATACACCAAGCGATTTTACGTATTTTGCTGATTTACAATTTGGGTTTCGTTATGTATGGAGACTCGGTTCGTTTCGCACGTTGATTCTTGTCTTCACGTGCCTTAACTTCATGATTTCGATCTCGCTTGGCGTCCTCCCGATTTTGGCGAAGACGGAACAGGAATACGGCTTATGGCTTGCAGCCATTTCGATTGGTACGTTACTCGGAAGCGGCTTATCGATTCGATTTGGCGTTCGTTCGTTACGATGGACATTCGTCTTGGCAACCGGATTTGGCGGAGTCGCTTGGTGCATCTCGGCATTTTGGTTGAATCGAAATTTTAGCGTGACATTGATTTGTTTCAGTATGGCTTGGTTGGCGATTGGGATGATGGGGATTCAATTTCAAACGCTACTTCAGCGTCAGATCGAACCTGATTATTTGGGACGCGTATTGACCGTTGTCTATGCCCTTCAAGGAATATTGGCTCCATTCGGGTATTTGCTCGGTGGGGCGTTCGCGGACTGGATCGGACACGGATTACTGTATCTCGTCGGGGCAGTTACCTTATTAGGTACGAGCCACTATTTTTTGAGGAATTCTTTTTTGAAATCTTCTGTTGCGATTCGCAATCAAGCTGTATGACGCAAACGAAGTACAGTCTTTTTAGGGAAGACTGTACTTCGTTTTATTGAATCAATAGGTTGTTTCTGTCGTGTCGCTCTAATTAATTTTTCGTAAGTCCTTTTTTTAAAGTCCTTTTTCGAACAGTGAAGGCGTAAAATATGCGGAGAATTGTGGAGGATTATCATAAATGACACATATCAAAAGGAGGTACATCGAATGAATGCACGAGCCAAAATGTGGTACGGGCTCGCCATCCTTCACGGGATGATTGGCTTATTCGTACCGATTGTAGGACTTCCTTTGTCCCGTATGATTGTCCCGCTGCTACTGTGTGGGTTTCAGATTCTGTTAGCGAGACAAGAACAGGAAGTGTCCTTAGACAAATGAATGTAAATCAGATGAAGACTAGAAAGGAAGACTAGAAAGGAAGACGAATATGGCCCAACGCGAACGGTTTGATCACTTATACGAAGCAGGGAAACGTTCCACTCGCCAAGCGTTCCTTCTTGGAGTGTTCATCGTCTTACTAGGCCTTATATTTTGGTTCACCGGCGAGCGTCGACTCGCTGAACTAATTTGGTTCGTCTTGTTCATTCCAGCCATTGGGTTCGTCAAAATATGGTCACGAACGAAGACGTTGCTCACGTTCAACGATGCTCCCGACTATCGGCGCCTCGTCTGGTATGAATATTGGAGCGGGATGGCCGTGATTGCGATCTTTTGTATATTGATTGTGACGTTGCTGTTACGTCCAGAACAAGCGAATATTTTGATTCTCGTTGTGGCGTTCAATCTATTTGCATGGATTGCCTCTTCTAAGATTGATCAAAGGCTTGCTAACATCGACCCGGAGCACGTCACACATAAAGTCTACGAACGAGGAAAAGTCGGTTTCTTTCCGAAATGAAATCAATCAAAAGGGAGTAGCGCGCGCTACTCCCTTTTATGAAGTCGATCGACCAGTGATGCGGTCGACTAGTCGTTTTGCTTCAAGTAGTGACATGTCATGAGTCTCCCGTAAAAACTTTACGGCCGTGACGACCCCATGCGTATCAATTTTCTCTTTCACTATTGCAGCCAACGCATCGTCTAGTATGAGAGGATCGTTCTGAATTTGCTTTCGCCGCAGTGCACGTACGTCTTTTGCTTGCTCAGCAATTACATTGATTAAAAAGGCGTTTAACAGGAGCGATGCGATTAAGAACATGGTGTTCAACTCCATGGAAACACTCCTTTCGCTTTAGTCAGGCATGATGGTAAAGCTATATGCGTTCGTCAGCGGGTTATGAATAATTAACTCGTAACTGAGTTGTTGTTCGTCCGCCTTGTCGACCAATAGATTGATCTCCGACATGTTGAATACGCGTTGACAGGCGATAGTAGAGACTAGTAATATACCGCCGATGATGGCTGTGATGACGAGACGTTTCGTCCAAATCGTGAATGATGTCGACATTAAGGGCGTGCCTCCATCTTTTCTTCGATTCGTTCGAGACGTTCCACTAAAACGTCGAACTGTTGTTGCTGATGAGCTGCGGCTTGACGCTCCAGCTCGAGTCGCGTGTCAGCTCGTTTTTCATAACGACCGATAAAACGAACAATCAACACGATGACGGTGATGATTAACGCGAGTGGGACAATCATCGCCAATAAACTAAATAGTGACATGAGCAAGAAATCCATTCTGTTCCCTCCTTACCGAAGTAATCCTAAATAAGTATACTTCCAAATTCATACAAAATGGAAGGGAGTCATGGATGTGACGTGTGTCCAAATTTTTGTCGCGGTCTATTTTGTCAAGGCGTCTCGCTCTAATCTGCATCATCAAAATGAAATTCAACATAAATCATTCCTACGATAACGTACATCTGAATCAACAACTTAAGAAGAGCGGGTATATAGATGATTTCAAGAAGCAGTAAGCCTTCATATGAGAACACGAATAGATAGGCGAGGAGATAGATCAACATTTTGCCTCGTCGAAATCGAGAAAACAGGCAGATGCCTACGAGGAACGGATAAAGGAACGTCTTGAATGAATTAGGCATGTTGGTAAATCCTTTCTTGGATGTCATCGCTCATTGCGTGGAACGTAACCGGGTTTTGTCCGTCTGCGTCTGACATCCGATTCGAAGTAATACAGTGGGGTGAACAAACTTGTCGAAAGATAAAGTGAGATAAAGGTTTCTAGTAATAATGGCACTGGGAGTAAATCTTCGATTACGAGAATCCATCCAGGGACAAAGAACAGCATGAGAGCATACGTCATCCCACCTTCTGTTTTGATAAACGGATACAATCCCCGCATCAGCAAGATGTATGGAAATAAAAGATAAAAGAAAATCCGCTTCACGTCGTAACGCCCTTTCCCGAGCGGTTCGCTCAAGTCATGTAGAAGTATCTTTTTCAGTATAATGGGAGCACCACGTATAGAGAAGGAGTATTTACATGAGCAAATCAATCGCCATCATCGGGGCGGGCGTCAGCGGACTGTACGCCGCCTCGCTCCTCATCGAAAAAGGCTATGACGTCACCGTATTTGAATCACGCGATCGCATCGGAGGACGGGTGTTGAGCCAAAACGGATTTGACCTCGGTCCGACATGGTATTGGCCGGATACCGAGAAGACGATCACGCAACTCGTCGATCGGCTCGGACTTCCGGTGTTCCCACAACATACGACCGGTGACTTGATGCTCGAGCGGAAAGTTGGCGTGATTGAGCGCCACACGTTGCCACCCGAGCAGACCGTTCTATCGATGCGACTTGAAGGCGGTATGGCGACACTGACCACAGCGCTCGCTGCGAGACTTCCAGAAGGGACAATCGAACTCGAGACGACCGTCACGTCGATTCAACAGACAGAAGACGGGGTATCGGTCACGGTCGAAGCAGGATCGGCAAAAACGTTCCAACACGTCATGTTAGCGATCCCGCCACGGCTCGTCTCACGCATCTCGTTTCAACCGGAACTGTCTGAAGCGACGAAGGCGAAGCTGTCGGCTACACCGACGTGGATGGCCGGGCAGGCGAAAGTGGTCGCCGTCTACGATCGTCCGTTTTGGCGAGACGCCGGCTTATCCGGGCTCGGCATGAGTTGGTCCGGCGTGTTGCAGGAGATTCATGACGCGTCGGCGCCGGGAGGGTACGGGGCACTGTTCGGTTTCTTCCGATTATCACCTTTTGAGCGGGCCGCGCTAGACCGGGACGAGCTCAATCGTCTCGTCGTCGAGCAACTCGTCCGACTGTTCGGGGAAGAGGCGCGTCATCCGCGTGACGTCTTGTACGTGGATTGGTCAAGTGACCGCGACACGGCAAGTTCGCAAGATGCCCAACCGTTGAGCGACTTCCCTGTCTATGGACCGATTACGTTCGACACCGCTTGGGAAGAAAAGCTCTCACTTGCTGGGACCGAGACGGATTCCATGTTCGGCGGTCATATCGAAGGGGCACTTCGTTCTGCAATCCGGGTCGTCGAGCAACTCTAACCAAAAATGCGTATCCTCCCAAGTCGGGACGATACGCATTTTTATTTGAACTTCTGAATCATCAACGCGAGCGCGCGATTGATCATCTTCATCTCGTCATCCTCGAGCACGGAGAACATCTCTTCGGCGAGCTGTTCTTCGATTCGATCGACTTGTTTCGAGTAGTCGAGGCCGACCGGACCGAGCCGGATGAAGCTCTCACGCAAGTTGTCCGGATTTTTCTCTTTTTGGACGAACTGGCGTTGTTCGAGCACTTTCAACACTTGGCTGACCGCACTTTTCGAGATGTTCATCTTCGTCGCGATCTCGGTCGTCGTCCACGTGTCTTTTCGTTTGAAGAGCAGCAACATCTGTTCTTGCTGGTAACTGAGTTCAAACTCGTTCAAGTCGGTAAAGTATTTGGTGAACAACAAGTCGAGCTCGTCGACTTGACGATACATCTCAATGACTTGTTGTTTGCGTATCTCTTTCAAAACCCGTTCTCCTTTCATTCCTTAACGTGTGTCACGGAACGTCTGGCTCCGCACATACAGGACGATACTAAATGCTAGTCCGATTATACCAAACGTGATGAGGAGCGTTTGAATCGGAACGGACAACGCGACAAGGATTGATAGCACGGCGAACGCGATCGGCTCTAGGCCAGACGCGGCGAGTGCCATGATGCTCATGACGCGACCGATCTTATCTTGGTCGCTATGCTCTTGCATGAGCGTGACGGCCGGCAAATAGACGAGCATCAGCATGAAGCCGCTCATGGCCGCCGCGAAAGCGAGCATCGGGACGGACTCGGCTTGCGTGTAGAAGAGAAATGCGACAATCGTCAAGAACAAGGCGCGGAAGACGAAACGGCCGCGGTGGACCGACCGTAACAATAAGACGAGGAAACTTGCGACGAACGTCCCGACAGCAAGCCCGCCTTCAATCAAACTCAAGTCGAACGCCGTTCCGCCGCGTTCACCGACGAGGATCGGGATGCTCATGATGAGCGGTCCCATAATAAACAAGTTGACGATTGCAATCGAGAACGTACCGCTTCGCAAGATCGGTGTCTTCGAGACGTAGCGGATTCCTTCTTTCAAATCAAAGACGACGTGCTTGAGCGACATCGTCTGTGCCGCTGGAATATGGTCTCGAATCAGCCGCGGCATCATCAAGAAAGCAGAGATAAAGATGAGCGTGGCCGCCGTACTAAAGCTAAGACCGAAGCCGCCCCACGTCAACAGAAGACCGGCTAAAAATGGACCGATCACGAACATGAGCTCGAGCGACCCTTGGAATAACGAGTTGGCGCGTTGGAGCTCGTGTTTTTTGACGAGAGACGGGATGAGTGAAGATAGCGCCGGATACGACATGCCGTCCAATAGTCCGAACGCGATCGAGATAAGGATTAAGACGATCACGGAATAAGCGTCGGCCAAGTGCAGCGCGACGACGACAAGCATCAAGACACCTTGTCCGAGGTTCGTCAAAAATAAGAGACGACTCTTTTGATAACGGTCGGCGAAGACGCCGCCGAACACCATCATGATCACGCGCGGCAACGAAACGGCCGTCATGATGATTCCGAGCAGGGCCGGTTGATTCAACACATCGATTGTGAGCCACGACATGCTCAAAAAGAAGATGGAAAAGCCTAGCGTCAGCGTCATGCCGGACAGCCAAGTGAAAATGAAACGGGAATTGTGTAGCAAGTTCATAAGGAGACCTCGTTTTTAAATAAAGTTAAGTTAACTAAACTATAAGACGAGATTTGAATCTGGTCAAGCAAACCGGACCGACGAGAAAAATGTAAAAATACGGAACTTTTTGAGACGGATGAACGTATAATTACAGAAGAGGTGAACGATATGAACAAACATGAACGTCTAAAGAAAATGATTAAAGGAAATCGAAAATGGCTTCTCGTCAGGCTCGGTTTTGCGATTCCGCTTGCTGTGCTTATCTTCTTATTTTTACAAACCGAGACACACGCCCTCTTGTACGGAAGTTTGATGATTGTGGCATTGCTAGCGTATGGATTGAATGCTATTCGCGAAAGTCGATTTATGAGCAGCTTTACCGAGCGGGTCCGGGCTAAACGAATCATTCACATCCAGTATGGATTTGATTATGTGATGATTGTTGCTATAGGATTCGTTTCCCCATTGCTCATGAAACTAGACGGAGTCAGCTGGATGCCGTTTCTTGTGCTCTCACTTGGAGCTGGAATCCTGTTAATTGTCGAGCGTCTGCTTGATGAGAAAGTAAAACTGATCGACCCCGAGCAACCGACGCGTCGCGACGTCAAACGGGAAAGTTTTTAAGGGGTGATTCGATGACAAAACAAGAGCGCATCAATGTCATCTATAAATCGAACGTTAAAATGGCATTGCTTCAAGGCCTCATCACGTTTCCGATGTCGTTTTTCATCGTCGGTTTGATTGAATCGGATTCATGGAACGGTTGGTACGTGACCGGTGTAGCCGTCTGTTTGTTGTTACTTGGGGGCTCTTTTTTAAAGGTGAGTCGGTTCGAGACCGGGTTGACCGAGCACGCTGGTGCAAAAAAAATCATTGCACGACGAAACGGATTCACCTTCGTCCTGTTTGTTCTCTCGATTTTGTCGATTGCACTGACAATTAAACTCGGTTGGATGTATGCGTGGATAGTGGTGCTGACAATCGGTGTGTTGTATGGAGGATACCGCTTGATTCGAAAACAAGACGAGCGATTGACGGACATCGACCCGGAGCATCCGAGGTTTCGGGAGATTCGACTCGATAATGTTAGGGACTAAGGGGGAGACTGATGGACCGGGAAACTCGATTCCAAGCGCTGTTACAAGTGGACAAAACGTATCGACGTTTTATGATTGGGAGCAGTGTACTCCTTTTCGTGGGTGCGCTCTACTTTATGATGCAGACGACTTACTCCAGCATGATCGCGGTTGTTGGCCTCGTGCCGACGCTGTTTTTCGAATGGAAAAAGACGGTTGTCTACCTGCAGTTTAATGAAGACTGGGCGTATCGTCGTCTCATCAAAGTGAATTTTTTCTCACTATGCTTTACTTTCTTTTTACTGTTCGGTCTTGTCGCCTCGTTTTTGACGGGCCACATGAACCGTGATGGATTCATGTGGGCAATGGTGATCGGGGCACCACCTTCCATCTTGTTGCCATTTTGGATTGATCGGAAACTGCTGCAACTTGACCCGGAACATGTTACTTCCAGTATGCTAGCGAAAGCAAACCGCGAGCAACTGAAGCGTCGTCTTGACGGAATCAATGATTAGAAAAGGACTGAAACGGTATGACGAAACAAGAACGAATAGACCGAATGGATACATATCGCAAGCAGTGGAAGAAACGACGGGAGACGTTATTCGCCCCGTTCCCTGCATTCTTATTTTTTTCTCTCCTCGCTGAAGAGATTTGGTGGTTATGGACAGGGTTGATGGCATTGTTAGCAGCCGGACTGATAGTATCTTTATGGAAGGAAGCCGATGTGTTTGCTCGTCTGTCCGATAAACTTGAGGCGCAACGGGCGACACGGAACGTCTACTGGATTCTCATCGGTTGGCTCGCCCTCACAGTCGGTAGTGTCGTCAGCTATAAACTCGTGGCCCCGTGGTGGGTATGGGTGCTCCTAGTGTGCTGCGCGGTCATGCTGACGCTATTTTATAACCGATCCAACAAATCCGTCAGTAAAGACCCTGAGCAACCGCTTCGTTCAGAATTAGCTACGGCGAGAGGTATCCTATGACTAGCCTGACGAGAAAAGAACGCATTAACCAGCTGCTCGCACAAGATGATACCCATTGGTTTGTACGGTGGTGGATTTGGATGGCCGGGCTCATCGCCACGGTCGTCGTCGGCTATATGGCACCGACGTGGCTCCCGTTTGTCTTGGCCATCTCCTATTTCCCGTATTTATGCCTGGAGTGGCGTAAGACGAAGCTCCTGCTCACGTTCAACGAAAGTCGTCGCTACACACGCTGGGTCTACATGGGCTTCGTGTTCGAATGGATCGGATTCGTCGCGATTTTGAGCCTGTTCGCTTTCTATCATGCAGGTGTTGTTTCGATTCAAGTTCTGCTGGCACTCATTGTCAGTTTGATTGTTTTCAGTATCCTCACCCCACGCTGGCTCGATCGATTCATCTTGATGTTCGATGACGACCATGTCACCGCGAAAGTGTTGAGCAAAGCAAAAGAACAACGGAATACCGAGCACAAAACGAGTCAATGACACATGTCATGGTTCGTTTTTTTTCATTAAGCAATCTCGAATTATGAATCGATAAGCTTCGTAAAGACGCTAGTTCACATAAGGATCCACTTTGTGAGAGTTGGAGAATACCGAGGGCATAGGTAACAAGGTCATTGACCTAAAGATAAGATTTATCCATAAATTATATTTTTTATAGAAACGTTTCGATAAACCATTGCATCTCATTTTGTAAGCGCTTATACTTTTGATATACACAGGTGAAACGTTTCGATTTACAAATTAGAGATAAAGGCGGGATGGAATGAGAGCGACACAATTAGTGCAGCAAATGACGGTAGCCGAAAAAGTGGGACAGCTTGTTCAGACACTGCCATCCATTTTTTCGGATGACGAGCAAGATGTGATCACCGGACCGATCGCGGAGCTACTTAAGGAAGACGGCATCACCGACGAGAATCGGTGGAACATGGGATCGGTCATCGGGATCAGCAACGCGAAGCAAGCGCGAAAACTGCAGGAAAGTTATTTGCGACATAATCGACTCGGCATCCCGCTCCTGTTCATGGCGGACATCATCCACGGGCACCGGACGATTTTTCCGGTCCCGCTTGCGATGGCCTGTTCTTGGGATCTCGACGGACTCGAACAAATGGCACGCACTTCTTCTATCGAAGCGACGGCCTCCGGTCTACACGTCACGTTCTCTCCGATGGCTGACTTGTCACGCGATCCACGTTGGGGACGTGTCATGGAATCGACCGGAGAAGACGTTTGGCTGAACGGGGAGATGGCGGCGGCGTTCGTCCGTGGCTATCAGACGAACGATTTGACGAGAGAAGATACGTTAGCAGCCTGCGTCAAACACTTCGCGGCTTACGGTGCACCGGAAGGCGGACGCGACTACAATACGGTCGATGTGTCCGATCGCGAACTGCGTGAGTACCATTTACCAGCCTACAAACGGGCCCTTGAAGAAGGGGCGAAGATGGTGATGACGAGTTTCAACGTCGTCCATGGTGTTCCGGCCACTGCGAGCGAATATCTCATGCGGGACATCCTCCGAAGCGAGTGGGGGTTTGAAGGCGTACTGATCTCGGATTGGACGGCGATCAAAGAACTCATTCACCACGGTGTCGCCGAAACGTTGAAGGATGCGGGCGAACTCGCGCTACGAGCTGGCGTTGATATCGACATGATGTCGGGCGCATATTCTAACTATATCGAAGCGATGCTTGAAGAAGGGATCGATGAGGCGTTACTCGATGAGGCGGTCTTACGGATTTTGACGCTAAAAGAAGAGTTAGGTTTATTCGACAACCCTTACCGAGGGATCGATCAGACGAAAGAGACAGCGCTCCATCTGTCAGATGAGCACCGTGATCAAGCGCGGCGTCTGGCCGAAAAGAGTGCGGTCCTCTTGAAAAATGATGGTGTCCTCCCGTTACAAAAGCAACGTGTCGCGCTCATCGGACCGTTCGCCGACTCGAACGACGTGCTCGGTCCATGGGCGGGCTACGGGAAAAAAGAAGAGGCCGTGACGTTGCGACAAGCGTTCGACCGGGCCGAACTTCCATATACGTTTACGGGCGGGGCGACCGTCGAAGCAGAGATTGATTGGACGGAAGCATGCCGTATCGCGGAGCAAGCGGACGTGATCGTCTTGGCGCTCGGTGAAGCATCATGGATGAGTGGAGAAGCCGGCAGTCGGACGGACATTCGTCTTCCGAAGACGCAACGCGAAGGGCTTAAACGCCTGAAGGCGCTCGGGAAGCCGGTCGTGACGATCTTGTTCAACGGCCGTCCGCTCGACCTTCGCGACGTTGTCGAGCAGTCGGATGCAGTGCTTGAAGCCTGGTATCCGGGGACCGAGGCCGGTTCGGCACTCGTGAACTTGTTGTATGGGCAAGTCAGTCCGTCCGGGAAGTTGACGATGTCGTTTCCTTACAACATCGGACAAGTGCCGATTCGCTATGATGCGCTACGGACAGGGCGTCCGTCAGACATCGAACACGCCGACCCACGCTACACGAGCAAATATCTCGACGCGCCGAACGAGCCGCTCTTCCCGTTCGGATATGGGATGACATACACGACGTTTAGTTACAACGACTTCATCGTCAAAGAAGTAACGGACGGCATCGTCGAGGCGACGGTCGTCATTCGGAACGACGGGGCGACGACGGCAGACGAGATCGTCCAATGGTATATCCAAGACAAAGTGGCCAAAGTCTCGCGGCCCGTCAAGCAATTGAAAGGGTACGACAAAGTGACGCTCGAAGCAGGTGAGTCCGTGACGGTAACGTTCACTGTTGAAGCAGACATGCTCCGCTATCTTCAGCCGAACGGTACGTTTGACGCCGACCCTGGAACGTTTACGCTCTTTGTGGGCCCGAACAGCCGTGACGTATTGGCAAAATCTTTTGAACTAAAAACAAAAACGAGGTGTACGACGTGAATGTATTAACCGAACAGACGACGCTGACAGCTGGAGACGTGAGCCTCTCGCTCACTCCGATGGGAGATATCCGTCAATTGAAAACCGGACCGATCATGGTCAACCAGTTAATCCACCATCCATTTGATGGCTCAATGGCAAACCTTTATGTCCGATATGAGGGTGGAGTTGCCCGTCCGTTGCTTGGGCTTCATTCACCTAGTGATTTCGTGGCCTCAGGCCAGGAAATCGTTTGGTCCGGGCGATACCCTGAGTTCGCTTATGAAGTACGGGGGACGCTCAGTGACAATGGCGTTCGCTTTGACGCGACATTCGAAGGGACAGGCCGATTCGACGTCACATACGTCCAAGATCTCGGGCTCGCTGATGAAGGCGGTGTCCGCACGAACGAGGCGTACATGGCCCAGTATATCGACTATGTGAAGACGGATGCGGCGCTGATGGCCCGCCAAAACCAAAAGCAGTCGACCGGGTTCCCGGCGATTCGGATGACGTCGTCCCGAGCCATCGCAGAATATGCGACGGACGGATTTGACGTGTATGGGACATCGTATAAATTGACTGGACGGGCCGCGGGGCTAGACGGGGCATTGCCTTCCCGTGTGTATCAATATGAGTTCGCCTTGCCGACGCTTCGGACCGAAACGTTGGACATGGGGACGGACCGAGAAATCGCGTTCGAATTGTCATTCGTTCAAGATCATCCAGAGGCGCTGACCGAGCAATCGATCGAGCGTTTCGTAACGGTCGAAGCGGGAGCGCCTGTCGAACAACCAGTACGTCCGCGTCCGCGTCTTCGCCAACCGTTCCAACCAATCAGCGGAGCCGGGCTCACGATGACCGAAGTCGAGCGCCTCTATCCGGTGCGCCGACTCGAGGAGACGGAAGACGGACAGCTCTTGTCCTTCTTCACAGAAGAGGGCGCGCACGTCGTGTTGGCGGCGAAAGAGCACCTCGTTGAGCGGAGTCACGGCAACATCTTATTGAACGCCGGCAGCCTGATGCCGGACGAGTCGAAGCTCGCGACGACCGTGTTCATGAACGGCGTCTTCAACTCGCACATCGTTTACGGCAACACAAACTTCAACAAGTGGACGACCAACGTCCGCAACCCGCTCAACGTCCCGAAAACTTCAGGGCAGCGCATCTATGTCGAGATGGACGGGGCATACCGTTTGTTGACGATGCCGAGTCTGTTCGAGATGCGGCTGAACGAGGCAGTGTGGCGCTACGAGCTAGACGGGGAGACGATCGTCGTCCGTACGTTCATCGCTTCGGATGCTCCGGTCATCAAGACGACCGTCGAATCGTCGCAACCGCGACGCTTCGTCATGAGTAACCAGATCGCGATGAACACGCAAGAGTACGTCGCCCCGTTCCACATGGAGCAGACGGACAACCGGCTCGTATTCAAGGCGGACGAGGCGGCAGACAGCGCCGCGACACGACCTGATCTGACGTACGCGATCGAGAGCGATCAGCCGTTCCAACTCCTCAAAACATCGGATTGGTTCGACCAACCGTTCGAGGACGATCTCGTCTGGATGGCTTACGAGCCGAGTGAGCGTGTGACGATGCACCTTGGTCTGGCGACGCACACTCCGTTCGAGCTAGATGAAAAGCAGGAGCTACACGCTTACCGTACATGGATGGACAGCTATATGAACGGGCTCACACTTGAAGGTGAGACACCGGACATCGAGGCGTTGAATATTCAGGCGCTATGGTACGTCCAAAACATGCGGGTCCACTACCAGTCACCGCACGGTCTTGAGCAATATGGCGGAGCCGCCTGGGGGACGCGGGACGTGTCGCAAGGACCGATGGAGTTCTTGCTTTCGACCGGTCACTTTGACGAGGCGCGTAAACTTCTCCTCGTGATTTTCAGCCATCAATTCAAGGATGGGGATTGGCCGCAATGGTTCATGTTCGATGAATATGCGGGCATCCAACAAGAAGATAGCCATGGTGACGTCATCGTCTGGCCTCTCAAGGCGCTCTCGGACTATTTGAGCCGGACCGAGGACGTGACGTGCCTCGATGAAACGATTCCGTTCCGCGACCGGGACGGTAAAGCGGAGGCGAACGCTACACTTTATGCACACGTCGAACGCGCTCTCGGATTCATTGAAGAGCATTTCGTCGACGGCTCGGTCTTCTCCGCCTATGGCGGGGGAGATTGGGACGATACGCTGCAACCGGCCGATGAGGACTTGAAACGTCACTTGATCAGTTCATGGACGGTCACCTTGACGTACCAAGCGTTCCGTCAGTTGCATGAACAGTTGCCAACGTCTGCTTTGGCAGAACGTCTAGGCGAGTTGAGCCAAATCATCCGCAAACAGTTCACTGAGGAGATGATCCGTGACGGTGTGATCGCAGGGTTCTTGAAAGAAGTCGATGGACGGTTCGAGGCAATGCTCCACCCGTCCGATGAAACGCTGCCGATGCGCTACCGCTTGTTGCCGATGACGCGCAGTGTCATCGCGGAACTTGTCGATCAAGACCAGATGACACGTAACTTTGATTTGATCGCCACGCATTTGACGTTCCCGGACGGGGTTCGTCTCATGAACCGGCCAGCTGAATACCGCGGCGGCGTCAGCCGTCACTTTATGCGGGCCGAGCAGGCGGCAAACTTCGGTCGGGAGATCGGACTGCAATACGTGCACGCCCATATCCGTTACATCGAGGCGCTCGCGAAAGCAGGACATCGTGAGAAGATTCGCCCGGCCTTCAACATGATCAACCCAGTCCGGATGGACGAAGTGAAAAATGCCGCACCACGGCAACGGAACGCATACTTCAGTAGCTCGGACGGGGACTTCGCTGACCGCTACGCAGCGGAGTCGCAATTCGACCGCTTGAAAGATGGGACAGTACCCGTGAAAGCGGGATGGCGCATCTATTCGAGTGGACCGGGAATCTGGTTCAACCAGCTCGTCTCGAACTACCTCGGGATTCGTCTCGGGACAAACCATGTCGAGCTCGATCCGATCGTGGATGCCGATATGCATGTCCAGCTCCGCCTCTTCGGTGCGGATACGACGATCCAGTTCCGTAAGGGTGACCCGAGCGTGACATTGAACGGTCAGAAATTGACTGGTCACGCTCTGTCGAACCCTTACCGAGAGGCAGGACAACGCATCGGAAAAGATGAATTTTTACGCTACGCCAAGGAAAAGAATGAGTTAGTGATTACGGTGAAAGGGTGACGAATTCGTCACCCTTTTCTTAATAGGAGGAGCATATGGACGCAAAACAAATAAACACGGTCTATCAAGTGTATCCGAAGAGCTTTCAAGACAGCGACGGTGACGGGGTCGGTGATTTACAAGGAGTGGTCAGTCGCCTTGATTATTTAAGCTGGCTTGGGGTCGACATGGTGTGGCTGAATCCGGTATACGTCTCGCCCGGTTACGATAACGGTTATGACGTCGCGGACTATGCGCGGATCGACCCGATGTTTGGGTCGATGGAAGATATGGACGAGTTGATCCGAAAAGCGAAAGATAGAGGGATCGGCATCATGATGGACATCGTCGCCAACCACACGTCGCATCAGCATGACTGGTTCCTCCAGTCCGAGCGTGAGCCGGAAGGGGCATACGGCGACTTCTACATTTGGCGAGATACGCCGAACGAATGGAGCTCGTTCTTTGGGGGCGGGACGTGGACGTACTCACCGATCCGGGGCCAGTACTATTTCCATGCGTTCGCCCCGGAGCAACCGGATTTGAATTGGGGGAATGAGCAAGTACGGACGGAGATGGCGGGCGTCTTGGCGTTTTGGGCCGAGCGCGGGGTGACTGGTTTTCGTTTTGACGTCATCGATTTGATCGGGAAAGATGTCGACCGCAAACGATGGCTCGACTTTCCGTTGATGCGCCGCTACTTAAAAGATTTAGTGGCGCAAGTCGACACCTCTTCTTTGCTTCTTGTCGGTGAAGCGGGCGGATTGACCCCGGACGAAATTCTAGCTTTGCAACGGGACGGTTCGCTAGACATCGTCTTTAACTTTGAAGTCTGTGCCCTCGACGAACAAGCGGGGCAGGGTAAATGGAAGCTCGCCCCGTTCGAGCCGTCGCGGCTGAAAGCCACGCTCGACACGTGGCAACGGGCGTTCGCGGTCGAGGGACGCAATAGCCTGTTTTGGAACAACCACGATCAACCTCGTGCCATTTCAAGATGGTATGACGGTGACGAGCGGGCGGCGAAAATGCTCGCGGTCCTCTTATACGGGTTGAAAGGGATCCCGTTCCTCTACCAAGGGGAAGAAGTCGGCATGACGAACGGTATGATCGCGCCAGAGGATTATCAGGATATCGAGACGGTGAATTACTTACGGACGGGCGGGACGCTTGATGCCGTCCGAATGAAAGGACGTGATCACGCCCGGCTTCCGATGGCATGGGGCGAAGGAGCGGACACGTTCAGCACGGGAACACCGTGGCTTCGGTCGCTTCACCACGACGAAGGTAGGGACGTCTCGACGATGCGCTTGGATGAAACGAGTCTGCTTCACTTGTACCGAGAACTGATTGCACTGCGTCGGACGAATCGAGTGCTACGTGACGGGGCGTATGAACTCGTTCCGACCGAAGATCATCTGTACGTCTATCGCCGCTTCCTCGCGGAGGAGACACCACTCCTTGTCGTCGTGAATCTGTCTCCGGACACGGTACCGATACCGGTTGAATGCGGGGACCGATTGATTGCCACAGAGCAGGTCGAGTCACCAATGCTACGGCCGTATGAAGCGTTCATATGTTATAATTTTTGACAGAAGGAAGTGAGGAAATGGCAGGAATCAAAGACATCGCAAAAGAGGCGGGCGTTTCGATATCGACCGTTTCGTATGCGCTAAACGGTAGTCCGAAAGTGACAGAAAAAACGAGGCAACGCATCATTAAAATCGCCGAAGAGTTGAACTACGTGCCAAACGCCGCGGCGCGTACGCTAAAGACAAGAAAAACGCATATCATCGGAGCGTTTCTCGGGGACTACTCCGGATCGTTCTACGGGGAGTTACTAAAAGGGATCAACCAAGAGCTGGCTGATACCGGCTATGAGTTGATCGTTTGTAACGGTCCCGAATCACATCGTCTGATGACTGAGCGCATGGTAGACGGGGCGCTCATCTTAGGGCATCGCTTCACCCAAGAACAAATTTTAGAGTTCGCGGATCGAGGCCATCCGCTGACGATGCTCGACCGTGAGATTGAACATCCGAACATCAGTTGTGTGCTACTCGATAATCAAATCGGAATGAATCAAGAGATGGACGCCATCTTGGAAACGAACCCTAATCAGATTCATCTTGTGAACGGTCCGGTCGGCAACCATGATGCTGTCGAACGACGGAAAGTCGTCGTTGATCGCGCAAACGCAGCCGGAGTCGCTGTTCGAGAATGGAACGGCGAGTTTACGAAACGTTCAGGTATCCGGGCAGCGAGTGAATTGCTTGAAGTGATTCAAGAAGGCGACGCCATTATTTGTCTGAACGACGATATGGCACTCGGGGTTTATGACGTCTTGCAAAACTTTTCTCTCCGGATCGGGGAAGATATCTCGCTCGTTGGCTTTGATAAACTTGAAATCACCAACTATACTCAACCTCGAATCGCGAGTGTCAGCTACTCGAAGCCGGACTGGGGCAAGAAGGCGGCTCGTGCGTTGCTCCATTTGATTGAAGCGAAGGAAAATTCAAAACAGACAATCCCTTCAAAATTCATTAAAGACGCTTCAATCCGAAAAAAAAATAATAAAAAATAAAATACGTATTGTAAGCGGATACATTGTGAACTATAATGTTTATAGAAACGTTTAACCTGTTGATTTTGCAGTAAACCTTTGTATAAACATTATTTTTTTACATGATAATCGAAACGTTTCGATTATCGAGAAACGGAGGAATTCAGATGAAGAAATTAGGGTTAGCAGCGGTAGCGGGCACGGTAATCATTTCAGGTGTGTTGGCGGGATGTTCTTCTGGATCGAGCGGCGATGACGCGAATACAATCACGGTCTGGGCGATGGGCGAAGAAGGAAAAGCTTTACCGAAACTAGCAGAACAGTATGAAAAAGAGAATGAAGGTGTCAACGTCAAAGTACAGGCGATCCCTTGGGACACGGCGCACGATAAACTGTTGACTGCGGTCGCTTCGAAAAATGGTCCGGATGTCGTTCAAATGGGAACGTCTTGGATGCCTGAATTCGTAGAAGCGGGAGCACTCGCAGATATGAAAGACCTTGTAAAAGATTACCCGGAGCTCGATCCATCGAACTTCTATGAAGGATCGGTTGAAACGGTTCAATTCGAGGACGGCCTTTACGGAGCACCGTGGTATGTCGACACACGCGTTCTTTATTACCGGAAAGACGCGCTTGAAAAAGTAGGTTACCCGGAAGCACCGAAAACATGGGATGAATTAGAAGACGCTTCGAAAAAACTAGCGGCTCGTGACGGGGAAGACATGTACGGGATCACGTTGGACACGAACGACCAAATGCTATCGTTCATGTTCGCTCGTCAAAACGGTTCAGAGCTGTTGACAGAAGATCAAGAACCGCTCTTTGATCAACCGGAATTCATTGAAAGCGCAGAGTACTTAACTAATTACTTCACAGAAGGATATGCGCCAATCGATTTAGGGCTTGATGTCGTTCAAGCGTTTGGGGCCGAGGAACCGAACGTGCCGATGTTCATCAGTGGACCGTGGATGATCAACATCATCAATGACCAAATGCCGGACATTGAAGATAAGTGGGGTACAGCCGTCCTTCCAGCGAAAGAAAACAATATCTCGTTCCTTGGTGGATCGAACTTGAGTATTTTTGAGAGCAGTGAGAAGAAAGACGAAGCTGCGAAATTCATCGCCTATATGAGTAAACCAGAAACACAGACAGAGTGGATGGAGATGACGAAGTCACTTCCATCGACGAAAGCGACATGGGCAGAGAATGAGACGCTCAAAAACGATGAGAAACTCAAAACGTTCGGTGAGCAAATGGAAGCAGCAGAGCCGATGCCGATGATGACAACGTGGGAAAAAGTAGCGCAAACGTACTTGCAGAGTTTTGAGAAGATGTATCGCGGTGCGGCTACTGTAGAAGATGAAGCTAAGGTGTTCCAAGAAAAAGCGAAGTCGATTTTAAAATAAACGGAGGGGTACACCCCCTCTCGTTTTATTAAAGGAGAACCTTATGAAACAATTTCTTAATGATCGAGCGCCATATTTGCTCGTCGCTCCGACCGTTCTCTTGTTACTCATGTTCTCAATCATGCCGTTATTCATCGCGTTTTTCATGAGTTTTACAGACATGGATTTGGCGGGGATTGCGAACTGGGCAAACATCGAATGGATCGGGCTCACCAACTACATCGAAATCTTCAAAGATGAAGTGTTCATTCAAGCGCTATTGAATACGGTCGTTTATGTCGTCATTGGGGTACCGATTGTCATCGGTCTCTCGCTCGCGATTGCGATGTCGATCAATTTCGGGACTGGCAAAGTCTTCGAATGGTTCCGTGTCGTCTTTTATATGCCGTCGATCACGAACGTCGTTGCGGTCGCCGTCGTCTGGGGCTTCTTGTTTAATCCGCAGTACGGCCTCTTCAACTTCCTATTAAACACAGTCGGCCTTCCAGACGTACCTTGGCTCCAAGACCCGTTTATCGCTAAGCTATCGTTGATCATGCTCGCTGTATGGCGTGCAGTCGGAATCAACATGATTATTTTCCTAGCGGCGCTTCAAGGGATTCCACGCACGTACTATGAAGCGGCAGCGTTAGATGGAGCGAGTACGTTCCAGCAAATGTTCAAGATCACAATCCCGTTGCTCCGTTACGCGATTTTCTTCGTGACGGTCACGACGCTGATCGGCTGGATCCAGTTCTTCGAAGAACCGCTCATCATGACCGAGGGTGGACCGCTCAATTCGACGACGTCGCTCGCACTCTTCATTTACAACAACGGTTTCCAGCTTAGTAACTTCGGTTATGCGGCTGCCGGGTCCGTCGTACTGTTCATTTTGATCATCACGGTGACACTCATTCAGTTCCGTCTTCAAAAGAGCGAGAATAACTATTAAGGAGGGACATTCATGATTCCAAACGAAAAACCGGTTGCCGTGAATGTGAAGCGGGAGAAATTCTCGCCACTTCCCGACTTAAACCATAAACGAAAAGCCAAGCTGTCGCAGTTGTTCGTCGCGCTCGTTTTGACCGTCCTTGGCATCGCCTTCATGTTGCCGTTCTTCTGGATGGTGATCTCGTCCTTTAAAACGGATGCGGAAATCTTGTCGCTACCGTTGACAATCTTACCGGAAAACGTGACGTTCGAGCATTACATCGATTTATTCGTAAATTTAAACTTTTTGACGTATTTGAAGAATACGTTGTTGATCGTGCTTGCATCATTTTTCGGTTTATTGCTCACAGCAATGGCCGGTTATGCGTTTGCGAAGCATAAATTTAAGGGAAGTAACGTCCTGTTCATCGGTGTCTTGGCGACAATGATGATCCCGGGTCAGGTTACGATGATTCCAGTTTATTTGATGCTCAATCAAATGGGTCTTACGAACACGATGACGGGGATTGTCCTCCCCGGTCTCGTCGGGGCGTTCGGGGTCTTCTTGTTCCGGCAGTTCATGACGACGATTCCAGAAGAAATGTTAGAAGCGGCCCGCTTGGATGGAGCGAGTGAGTTTCGGATTTTCTTCTCAATCGTCTTGCCGATGTCAAAACCGATTTTGGCTGTACAAGGGATCTTAACGTTCATCGGGGCCTGGAACAGCTTCTTATGGCCGCTTATTATCGCTAACGACGAAGCGCTTTACACGCTGTCTGTCGGACTTGCGCTCCTCCAAGGGCAGCACGGTGGGAACTATGCGTTACAGATGGCCGGGGCCACATTTATGGTCGTGCCGATCATCATCATCTTCATGATTTTCCAAAAGTACATCATCGAAGGGTACAATATATCTGGGATGAAGTGAACCTTACGCCATGTAAGGTTCTTTTTTTATACTCAGGACATCGGTCCTTTATACTTTGGATGAGTGAGATGTACATTGAGATAATAACTTGCACTACATCATAGAATCGAGGAAACGAAATATGTTAGCCATTGTTATTGGACTCGTGATCGGCATCTTACTACCGATACAGACGAGCGTGAACTCGCGTCTGCGTTCGATCGTCGGGTCACCGTTTGTCGCTTCGTTCCTATCATTCGCGGTCGGGACGACCTTTTTATCGCTCATCCTGCTTGTCTCTGGACAAGGATTCGGGTTCGATTCGTCAATCTTTCAGCAACAGCCAATCTGGATGTGGTCGGGTGGCTTGTTAGGGGTCATTTTTTTAACGGGGAACATCCTCTTGTTCCCACGGCTCGGCAGCGTCCAGACGGTCATCATGCCAATCTTTGGACAGATCGTGATGGGGCTGTTAATCGATCACTTCGGTTGGTTCAATTCGACCGTGAGCGTCCTCACACCGTGGCGCGTGTTTGGGGCCTTGCTTGTTTTACTAGGGGTCGTCGGGACGGTCGCACTCACAGACTGGATCAATCGTCGGCGTGGAAAATTTGTCATCGCGAACCGGGTGGAGACCGGTAACTTGAACGTCTGGCGTTTACTCGGAATCGGGACCGGGATGATGAGTGCGATGCAGACCGCCATCAACGGCTATTTAGGGACTGTGCTCGAGTCTGCACTAAAAGGCGCGCTCGTCTCGTTTGTCGTCGGAATCGTCGCACTTCTCCTCATCTTACTCATCCTCCGGCCGAGCGTTGAATGGCGCGGGCTATCGGGACAACCGTGGTGGATTTGGCTTGGCGGGATCATCGGCGCGCTCTTTATCGGCGGGAACGTCTTGATTGTCCCGATGGTCGGGACCGGCATCGCCGTCGTCATCGTCATTGTCGGTTTACTATGCGGAAGTTTGCTGATCGACCGGTTCGGTTGGTTCGGTGCGGCCAAAAATCCGGTGACCGGGATTCAACTCGTCAGTTTGCTCGCCATGGTGCTCGGCATCATGATGATCCGCTTGTCATAATATAAAGGAGGGGATACGATGCGCGGAGTCTTGTTCGCCATCAGCGGCGGTTTCTTTTTAACGTTGCAAAGCGTCGCCAACGCACGAATCAGTTCACAGATCGGCACGTGGCAGGCCGCGACATTGACGCAGATGACCGGCTTCATTGTGGCGCTTCTCGTCATGCTGGCTGTGCGTGACCGGACGTATAAACAGATGCGACACGTGCACCCGCTCTATTTGTCGGGTGGCGCGTTCGCAGCCCTCATCTTGTTCAGCAACATGACAGCCGTCCATCAGCTCGGTGTCACGTTGACAATCTCCTTGTTTCTGATTGCGCAGCTCGCCCTCGCGCTCGTCATCGATTGGCGCGGCTGGTTCGGGATGATACGCCGAGAGTTGAACGTGTCACAATTGCTCGGTGTCGCCATGATGGTCGCCGGCATCATCTTGTTGAAATGGTAGGAGGGGACCGGATGCTAGAACACTATTTGACGCAACTGGAGTTGCAGGTCTTGCCACAAGCGACACACGAACATTTCACGCTCGTCCGTTACGAGCCAGGTGCGACGATTTGCGCCCAAGGTGACGACGCGCACCACCTTCATTTTCTCGTCAAAGGCAAGATTCGCGTGGCGCATACGTCGGCAACTGGCAAACGCCTCGTACTGTCGTTCAAACGTCCGTTCGATTTGATAGGGGACATCGAGTACGTGCGCCGGACACCGTACTTAAATACGGTCGAGGCGGTCACGTTGGTCGAGATGCTCGTCATCCGGTTTGACGATTTGGCCCGACACGCGGCGGACGATGTGGCGTGGCTCCATTATCTGTTAGAAGAGATCACGAGAAAGTTCGAGTTGAAGTCGCAGTCGATGAGTTTCAACTTGTTTTACCCGGTCGACGTCCGGCTCGCGAGCTACTTGTTGTCGATGACGCCGGACGAGCGTGCGCTCGGGTCGACGGTCGATGAGTTGACCGATATCGCCGACTTGATCGGGACGAGTTATCGCCACGTCAATCGGACGCTCAAACGCTTCGTCGAACAAGGATTGATTGAACGGGATCGTCGGTCGATCGCAATCATCAATCGCGCCGGGTTGATCGCTGTCGCAGGGGAGAGTATTTATGAGTGAGGGGGAACGACAATGGCACTTGGAATGATGCTCGCGGTCATGGGCGGCATGCTCGTCTGTGTACAGAATACGTTCAACGCCAACGTGAAACAACGGGTCGGGGCCTGGGCGACGACGACGCTCGTCCTCGCACTTGGTTTTCTCGCCTCTCTCTTCATCGGATTGATCAGTGAAGGTGGCGGTTTGTTTGATTTACGTGACATGGAGACGTGGTACTGGTTCAGCGGCATCATCGGTGTCGGTGTCGTCATGAGCGTGACGCAAAGCGTCCAGCAGCTCGGTCCGAGTTACGCCATCTCGATCGTGATGGTGTCGCAAATCTTGTTCGCCTTGCTGTGGGATACGCTCGGCTGGTTCGGACTTGAGGCGATCCCGTTCACGTGGAAGACGGCGCTTGGCATCGTCTTGATCGTCGGCGGGGTGCTGTTGTTCCAGTTGAGTGGGAAGAAAATGACCGCGCGCCAGCAGGTAAAACAAGTAGGTTGATCTTCAGAATGATTTACGGCAATTTGTACAAGTTTGCCCGTGTTCCTGCCGTCTCACGACGGTTTGGCAATGCGGGCATTTTGTCGTGTGAGAGCCGTTCGGTTGAATGAGTGAGCGTTCCTCGAACGATGACGGATATAAAGTATAGGAACGGGTCACAATAAAACCGACGACGCCGAGCAAGACGGCTAAAATGAGGATATCCATCGAAATCCCTCCTAATAATTGGTATGCTAGTTGTATATACGCGTCATGGATGGATTTGGTTTCAAAGGGGGAGATTGGATGATTACACGGAAAGAACGGACTGAAGAACTATATGGATTGACTGAAAAGCAGTCTAGCATGGGCACGGCGCTTCGAATCGGTCTGATTGGTTTAGCCGCAGGACTATGGTTTTATGGGAATTTTTCGCTAACTCATAGTGCGATGTTTCTGTTTGTCACGACTATTGCGGTGCCGTTTAGCTATATGTCATGGAGAAAGACGCGCACGCAGCTGTCGTTCAATGACAATCGTGCGTATCAAGGATTGATTCGAGTAAAAGGGATTGGGGACATCGCGATGTTATGGGGCATGTTCGGTTTAATGATAGGACATGAATTAAACTTCTTTGAACTATCGACGCTCAGCAGCGTACTTGCCAGCATATTGGTCGTCCATTTACTGACTGCGACGTTGATCGACAAACGATTGCTCCGCATCGATGACGAGCACGTCGTCGACAGTCTGTTCGGGCTGACGAAGCGGGAGCAGATGAAACGGAAATGGGACGAGAAGTGATGGTCGATTACAAGAAATCAATTCAGGATATGTGACGAATCGGGAGTTACGCAAACAAAGACGATTTGGCTAGGAGGATTTGATGGTTGACCATACGGTAAGACTTGAACGAATGATTGAAAATGACCAGAAGCGACAAAAACAGACGCTGTATCCGACATTCGGGTTCATTGCACTGTTCATCGTTTATTTCATGACAACGGAGGTTTTGTTGCTGTTGCCGATCATCTTGGTCGGACAGTTCCCGATGCTCTATAAAAGCTGGCACCGCATGAAGTTGTTGCTTACTTTCAACGACGCTGTCCGTTATCAACAAAAAGTACGGTCCGAATTTGGTTTGGCTGTCGGGAATCTCGTGTTTCTCCTGCTATTGATTACGAGTTCGATGCTTGGATGGATCACATTGCTTACATTTATCATCGTCATTATTGTCGGACTCATCACGTTCATGACGCTCGGTTTCCGGATCGACCGTGAGTTGAAAACGATTGACCCGCAACATGTGACAGGAATTGAACTCAGCAAGGTGCAACGTGAACGCAAAAAATGAAAGAACGTTTGATGGAGGCAGTGACTATGGTGGAAAAACAAGAACGACTGAAACGAATGGTCGAGAACGACCGCAACGTGAACCGGACGGCGCTTTTGCTCACGTTCGCGATTTTAGGGATCGCCTTTTACTTCATCTTCACGCAAGACATTAAAGTGGCGACGTTCGCCGTCATCATCATGGCGACCCAGTTGCCGAGTTTATATCGGGCCTGGCACCGGATGAACTTACTGCTCACCTTTAACGACGAGGCGCGCTATCAAAAGTTCGTCCGTCTCGAATTCGGGATCGTGCTCGCGAATGTCATCTTGCTCGGTATCTTTATCGCCATCGCCTGGTCGATCGAAGGCTCACTCCTCGTCTTCGCGGGAATGCTTCTCGCCTTGTTCATCCCGTTCATTTTCTTATCGGTCTGGGTGAACCGGAAGCTTGAACTGATTGACCCGGAGCATGTGACGAACCATGAGTTGCGGACGGCGCATCGCGATGCGTCGAAGAATCGGTTTAACTAGAAGGAGATAAATAAATGCACCTCACAGATGGAATGTGGCAACTGATTAACATCGTTCTGACGTTTTGTGCAACGTGGATTGGTTTTATGGTTGTCTATCGCTGGATGGAAGACTAAAACCCAGCTTCTGATTCGTCAGAAGCTGGGTTTTCTTATGAAAACATACCGACTAAACAGCCACAGATGACCATACCAGCTGTATAAAACTTGAAGCGGTGTCTTTCCCAAAACGAGTCATTCACGTTGTCACCGCCACATCATCTTGAATGCCTTCGACCATCTTCACGAACGCCTCGTCGGGGTCGGTCGTCCCGGACGCGCGCAACCAGTCTTGGAAATCGCCTTCATACAGGACACGACCTTCATGGAGGAAGATGACATGGGACTCCAGCTGGGATAAGTCATGCAGTTGGTGCGTCGAGATGAGGCACGTCCGACCGTCTTTTACGAGTCGCTGTAAATGGCGCATGATGTTGATGCGTGACGCCGGATCGACGCCGCTCGTCGGTTCGTCGAACAAGTAGAGCGATCGTTTGACCGAGGCGAGCAATGTCACGAATAGCCACTTGCGTTCTCCGACCGACATTTTGCCGAGCTTCATCTTCCACAGATGCTCGAACAGCTCTTGTTCCCGGGCGGTCGTGAGTCCGTTGACATAAGTCGCTAGTCGCTTGAAGTCAGGCCGCTTTGTGAGCCGTCCGATGAAGTACGTGAGATCTTTTCCCGTTAATTCGTTGTGATACAAAATCTGTTGCGTTAAATACAGCATGTCAGACGATGGCACGAGCTGTAGCGAGGCCCGGTCGACTGGGAGCGTCCTTGTCATACAATCAAACAACGTCGTCTTCCCGGCCCCGTTCAGGCCAATCAAGACGTTCAGTTTATTCGGATGTAGCGTGAATGAGACGTCGTCGAGCACGGGACGTGCTGCTTTCGGATAAGAGTAGGTCAAGTTTTGAATGTTCATCATTTCCTCCTAGCGTGTGACGGATGAGACGAGGTTGAAGCGATTCATCGCGAACAGGCCAACGATGACGTAACCGACAAGAGAGAGAATTGTCGTAATCAGGTTAAACGAGACGTCGACTTGCGTGACACCATGAACGACGGCAAGCGACAGTTGAAGTAGGGCATAAAACGGATTGGCATAACCGAACCAGACATCTGGCTGTTTGACGGCTAAAAGGAACAGCGGATAGGTGAGAATGTTCGCAAATTTCATCAAGCTCGATACTTTCACCGGCAGAAGCGTCAAGACGACACTTCCGAGCGCGAACGGGAAGCTGGCGAGCAACAGTAGGATTGGGCTCGCGAGCAAACCGAAAGTGAAATGACCGTGGACGAGCGTGACGACAACTGTGAACAGTAGGAGACTGATTGCGGCAAACAATAGTTGAGCCAACAAGATGGCCAGGACGTATGTATATTTGTTGCCGGAGATCATGACGTACGTCTTCATGAGACCGTATTCGCGCATTCGTGCGAGTTCGAGCGCAATCCCGTTCAAATAAGTCGCCAAGATGATGTACACCCAAAAGTACGACAAATACGTGGCATACTCGGCAGACGTCATCGTACCGATATTTGGTGGACTGTACAGGAGGGCAACACCGAGCGGGAGTCCCATCGTTAAAAGAAATGGAACTTTATCCGTAAGGACGATTTTTGCGTACAGAAAGAAATAACTCGTGATTTGATGCATATATACCTCCGAGGTTGATGTGGATTAATTCGATATACGCATTTACTAGCATGATAGTTTCAATTATTTGTAAATTTATCCGTTCATACTTTGTTTATAACTTCTGTTTATCCTTGAGGTACAACCAAAAGGAGGAATCGACAGATGAACAAAAAACTGAAGTGGGGATTAGGTGGCGGTGCCCTGGCCATCGCGTTAGGAGCGGGCATTGTCTTGATGCCACAATCGGTCGAATATAAGTCAGAGCAAGTGGCGACGGAGACGATTGAGAACGTCTACACGTTTGCCGGTCAGGTGACGACTGTCGGAGAAGATGCGACCGGACGACTGTTGATCGACGAGCGGGATTTAGGGAAAGTCGAGGAAGGTGATGCGCTGACGATCTATGCGAACGCATTGGACACTGAACTCGAAGGAACGGTCGAATCGATTGCGGATGAAGCAGAAGCATTGACGACTCCGGGCTCGTCAGCACGTTATGCGATGAACGTCACGTTGCCTGAAACGGACGGATTACGAAACGGGATGACGCTCGAAGGCTCGATTGTCGTCGAACGTGTCGAAGGAGCAGAGACGCTATCACTCGACAGCATCACGTTTGAAGAAGGCGACGCCTACGTGTACGTCGAGGGCACGGATGGTCCGGTGAAACGGCAAGTCGAGCTCGGCATCAGCGACGGCAGCCGCGTTGAGATTAAAGACGGATTAGACGAAGATAGCGTCCTCTTAATGGATGAGGCGACAGCTGGAGGCATCATGCCACCACAGATCGGAGGAGGACAATGAGCGCACTCATTGAAGTCACCGATTTGACGAAAGCGTACGGGGCGGGTGGAAACGAACAAATCGTGTTGAACGGGATCGATTTGACGGTTCACGACGGCGAGTTCGTCGCCATCCTCGGGCCGTCTGGTTCGGGAAAATCAACGCTTATGAACATTCTTGGTTGTCTGGACGGATACACGAGCGGTCGCTACAGCTTTGGCGACCGTGACGTGACCTGGTTATCCGAGACCGAATTGTCGGCGTTCCGCAATCAGCAGATCGGGTTCATCTTTCAACAGTTCAACTTACTGCCGCGATTGACGGCAAGCGAAAACGTCGAGTTACCGCTCATCTATCAACGGCTGTCGAAGTCGGAACGAAAAGACCGGACGCACCAGATGTTGACGCGTGTCGGGCTCGGCGATAAACAGAACCATTACCCGAATCAACTGTCGGGTGGGCAACAACAACGTGTCGCCATCGCGCGGGCGCTCGTGACAAATCCGTCCTTACTGCTCGCCGATGAGCCGACCGGGGCGCTCGATCAGACGAACGGACGTCAAATTCTGAACTTGTTTCATGAATTGCATGCGGAAGGGAAGACGATCATCATGATCACACATGACCTCGACATCGCCAAAGAAGCGACGCGCATCGTCTACGTTCGGGATGGCCGTATCGAGAAGGAGGAACGACGATGATTCGAGAAAATATACGTATGGCTTGGCTGACTGTGATCAGTCATAAGATGCGCTCGTTCCTGACGATTCTTGGAATTGTCATCGGGACGGCGTCCATCATCACACTCATGACGGTCATCTCAGGTGTCACGTCCTCGATCAATGAAGAAGTCGCGACGTTCGGGGCGGACCGAATGAGTGTCCAAATCGAAGATGCGACGAAGAATGGCATCAGCGTAACCGAAGTGGAACGTCTCGAAGCGATTGACGGTGTCGAGTCGTTATCACCGACGACAAGTCATCAAGCGGACGTCTATTTGGGCGGTCAAACGACCGAACAGAGCGTCCTTGGGAAGAGTGACGCGTTCTTCTCAGATTCGACACTCGCTTCCGGGCGAGGCATCACGCCAGTGGACGTCTCGGAGCGGACGCGCGTCGCCGTAATCGGCGATACGATTGTGAAGGAATCGTTCCCGACCACGTCGCCAATCGGTGAGACGATCACGATTGGCGGGATCCGTTACATCGTCGTCGGCACGCTCGCCCCGTCTTCAGAGTTTTCGATGTCGACGGACGAGACGATTGTCATTCCGGTGACGACCGCGCTTCACCAGTTTCATGTGAATACGATTTCGACGTTTGACCTGTACACGGAATCAGGACAATCTGAGACAGTAAGTGATGAATTGACGCAGCAGTTGACGACCGCATTTAACGGTCGGGACGCGTTTACCGTCACGAGCTTTGAAGACGCCCTCGCGTCCATCGACCAAATCAACGCCTTGCTCAGCATGCTGCTCATCGGCATCGCGTCCATCTCGCTGCTCGTTGGCGGTATCGGCATCATGAACATGATGCTCGTCTCGGTGACGGAGCGGACGAGTGAGATCGGCTTACGAAAAGCGTTAGGCGCGACACCGGCGAAAATTCGCCAACAGTTCTTGTTTGAATCGGTGCTCTTGTCCGTCCTCGGTGGGTTGGTCGGTGTAGTGGTCGGCGCACTCCTTGCCTTCGGTTTGACTGTCGTCATGGGTGTCCCGTTCACGTTGGCTAGTTCGACCGTCGGCTTGGCACTCGGGTTTTCAGTCGTGATCGGTGTCATCTTTGGATATATCCCGGCCCGTAAGGCGTCCGCCTTGCAGCCGATTGAAGCGTTACGAAACGCATAAAGAAAGAAGGAATCTCGTATGGTCACGCTATTGCTTGTCGAAGATGATCCGGCACTCGGAGGTCTTCTGTTTGAATATTTGACGACAGCGGGCTACCGCGTGCTGTGGGCCGTTGACGGAGAGGAGGCGCTCGATCTGCTCGATCAGCAACCGATCGACGTCATCGTGACCGACATTATGATGCCGCGTCTCGATGGTCGAGCGTTGACCGAGCAACTGCGGGACGCCGGTTACACGCTCCCAATCTTAATGTTGACCGCGCTCGAGACGTTGCTTGATAAGAAGAAAGGATTCCGGGCCGGGGCCGACGACTATCTCGTCAAGCCGGTCGATCTAGAAGAACTCGAGCTCCGCATCGAGGCGATGCTACGACGAGCCAATATATATCGAGACCACCAGATTCAACTGCACGATTGCGTGTTAGACGAAACATCACTGACGGTGATCACCCCGGTCGAGACAATCGAGGTGCCGAAGAAAGAGTTTGAGTTGCTGTATCATTTGGCGACGCATCTCAATCAAGTGTTCACGCGACAACAGTTGCTCGATCGCATTTGGGGCTATGAAACGGCAAGTGACGTCCGAACGATTGACGTCCATGTAAACCGTCTCCGGAGCCGCTTGAAGCATGTCGACGCATTTCAAATCAGTACCGTCTGGGGACTTGGGTACCGCTTGGAGTTGAAGTCATGAAGTCCTTCTTCAGTTCGATTTACGGACGTTTCCTGACCATCTTCTTCGGGCTGTTGCTCATCCCGATCTTACTGACGCTGACGCTCTTCTTGACGTTCCAAATGAATGCGTTGACGTCGCAAGTCGAGACGATGCTCGTCGAACGGGCCGAGAGCATGCTGACGGCTTCTGAGCGTTATGAATTAGGAGCCGATGAGGTCATCGACTTGTTTTCCGAACGGACGCTTGTTGTCGAGACGGACCGCTACGCGGCAGCAAGTTGGTCGGTCGCGGAGCGCGCGCGTCTTGAACGAGGCGACGTGCTGACCGTAAGCGACGAGCGATTGCCTGCCGTCACGCTTTTAATCGATCGGACTGTCGTGACGTTGTCCCCGAACGCGGACGAGAACCCGGTCACGATTTTCCGCGATCTATCGTTCCAGACGTTGTTGCTCACGGCGCTCGTCTCGAGCGTGCTTGTCTTGTTCGCGGTCCGGCTCATGACGAGACGGATCGACCGGGTGACCGAGGCGGCAAGTAAAGTCGCTTCTGGTGATTTGACGGTACGGGTACATGACGGCGGGGACGATGAGATCGGCAAGTTGGCGAGTCAGTTCAACCAGATGACCGAGACGTTGGCGACGAACGAGTCTAAAAACGAGGAATTGACGGCGATCATGGCGCATGAATTCAAGACGCCGGTCGCCTCGATCCTCGGCTACGCGACGCTATTGAAACGGGCTGACGTACCGACGGAAAAACGAGTCAACTATGCGACAATGATCGAACAGGAAGGCAAGCGGCTGTCGCGGTTGTCACGTGACTTGCTGCGCCTTGCCAAGTTGGATCACTCGGTCGTCGGATTAGACGTCAGCCGCTTCTCGCTCAGTGAACAGATGCGGGAAAGTATCTTATCGTTTGAACGAGAGTCGAGTCGCAAACGGTTGAACCTGATCGCTGAGCTTGATGAAGTCGAGATGGTCGGCGATGCCGGACTGCTGCACCAAGTGTGGATCAACCTGATCCAAAATGCGATGACCCACTCTTATGACGGCGGCACGATCCGCATCAAGCTCATGCAAACGGCGGAATCGATTGTTTGCGAGATCACGGATGACGGGGAGGGCATGACCCCGGAACAAGTGAGCCGTATGTACGAGCGATTCTATCAGGCCGACCCTTCGAGACATCAAGGCGGGTCAGGACTCGGTATGGCGATCGTTCAAAAAATCGTCACGTTGCACGGTGGTCATGTAGACGTCACGAGCGAATTGAAGTCAGGGACGACGGTGCGTGTGACGCTTCCCGATCAAAAAGACAGGTAGCTGCTACCTGTCTTTTTGTCTGTCCGGCTTCAACCCGCCCGCGACGAGCGGTCCTTCAAACGTGATCGTATAGATGATGCGTGCGATATCTTCTACCGTTTCAGTTCGGTCATTATAGAGCCACTCATAAATGACGCCCATATGTGCCGACGAGATATAGGAGACTAAATAATCGGGCGGGACGAGCGACTGCGTCTCGTCGAACAAAACGGTCGGGGAACGGTGGAACAGCGCCGTGTACATGTAGGCGCGGAGTCTCGCCTGGAACTGCGGATCGCCGTTCGGACCGAGGAGCGGTTTCATCAAAATCTTATTTTGCTCGATGAACCGGATGAACGGGACGAGCAACTGATGGGGAGCGGAGCCTTGCTGATTGCCAAAGACGTTCGGCAAATTTTTGATGAGTTTTGTTTCGGCCTCATGAAAGATCGTTTCAATCGATTTCTCCATGAGATCGTACTTATCCACATAGTGGCTATAGAACGTACCCCGGTTGATGCCGGCGCGTTCCGTGAGCGCCTTCACCGTGACTGCTTCAAATCCTTGTTCTTCGATCAATTCGAGCAACGCCTGTTTGATCAACTGCTTCGTCCGGACGACCCGTAAGTCTGTCTGTTCCATATTTTTTCTCCTTTATCCAACACATTATCGCCGTCTGTTGGAAAACCAACACTGTGACCGAGATTGATGATTGTTGGCCGTTCGAGCGCGGACTATACTGAACGTATAAACCAACACGGTGTCTTTTAGTCCAGTGTACACGAGGCAGACATCGGGAGGGAGTCCAATATGAATATTCAACTGAACGACGTCAGTAAATCGTTCGGTGACCAACTGGCCATCGATCATATCGGCTTCACGATCAACTCGGGAGACATTTGTTGTCTCTTAGGACCGTCTGGGTCGGGGAAGACGACGCTCATCCGTTTGATGATCGGCGCATTGGCGGCAGACAAAGGATCGATTCGAGTCGGCGAGACGGTGATGCCGAACATGAACATGCTTCATAAGATCGGATTCATGCCGCAAAACGATGGGCTGTACGACGATTTGTCGGGTGAGGCGAACCTCGAGTTTTTCGGCTCGATCTATAAGCTCGGCAAGGCAGGGCTCAAACAACGGATTGATGACGTGCTCGCCCTCGTCGACTTGTCGGCTGACCGGAGAAAGCTCGTCCGTAACTATTCGGGCGGGATGAAGAAGCGGCTGTCGCTCGCCATCGCCATCCTTCATCAACCGGACGTCTTGTTTTTAGACGAGCCGACGGTCGGGATCGACCCGATTTTGCGCCGCCAGATTTGGGATCAGTTTCAAACGATTCGAGCCGGTGGGACGACGATCATCGTCTCGACCCACGTCATGGACGAGGTGCTCGAATGTGACCGGGCCGCGCTCATCTATAACGGGCGCTTGATCGCCTATGACACGGTGACGCACTTGCTCGAGCAGACCGAGAACGGCCGTGTCGAGGAACTGTTCCTCATTGCCGGACGAGAGGAGGCGAAGCGCGATGCGTAACTTGGCGAAACGGGTCATCTTTCAGACGTTGAACGACAAGCGGAGCGTCGCCTTGATTTTGATTGCCCCGCTCCTCATCCTCACACTCGTCTACTTCTTACTCGGCGACTCGGATTACGTGCCGGTCGTTGTGCTCGACGAGGCCGCCCAGCAGCAGCTTATCGACGCGTTCGAAGCCGAGACGCTCGACGTGCGACTCGATACGGTCGAGGAGCCGGTTGCTTATTTGGAAGACAATAAAGACGTCGATGCCGTCTTCGAAGCGGGACAGGCGGGTACCATGATCACGTTGCGCGAACCGTCGACGAAATCGTCGAAAGCGGTGCGTGAGATCCAAGCGGCGTTGTCGGCGCTCAATCCGGCGGCCGATATCGAGATGAATTACGTATACGGAGAAGAAGGACAGTCGACGTTTGATTCGTTCGGCTACGTGTTCTTGTCGCTGTTCTCGTTCTTCTTCGTCTTCATCCTGTCGGCGATGGCGCTCGTCAAAGAGCGGAGCGGGGGTACGCTCGAACGGCTGCTCATGACCCCAATCAAACGCGGACAAGTCATTTTAGGGTATACGCTCGGCTATGGCGTCTTCGCGGTCGTGCAGTCTGTCTTCATCGTGCTCTATACGATTTACGTGCTCGGGCTGACGTCGCTCGGGAACATCGGTTGGGTATTTCTTGTGATGATTTTAATGGCTGGGACGGCCGTTTTGTTCGGGGCGACGATTTCGGTGTTCGCCCGTTCGGAGCTCCAAGTCGTCCAAATGATCCCGTTCACGATCATCCCGCAAGTGTTCTTCTCAGGATTGATCCCGCTCGACTTGATTCCATACGGGCTCGGCAATTTGAGCTACGCCATGCCGATCTTCTATGGGGCGACGGCGATCAAGGAAGTGATGGTGTACGGGAGCGGTTTCACCGGGATCTGGGGTTATGTGCTCGGTTTAATCGTTTACGCAGGTGTGCTTTATTTATTGAATATGCGGGCGCTCGGGAAGTATCGCGGGCACTAAAAAAGGATTCGAGCGTGGGCTCGAATCCTTTTTATGATCAGTTTTTAACGCCGTCACGCTTCGCGATCTTGTCGCTCACTTGTTGACCGCTCAATGTCACCATCGGCATGCCACCGCCAGGGTTCACGGTGCCGCCGACGAAATACAGATTGTTGTACAGCTCGCTTTGCTTCTTATGCTTGAAGCCGCCGTTCCGTTTTTTATCCGCGACGGTGCCGTAAATCGCGCCCCGGTCCGATCCATACGTGCGTTCGATGTCATGAGGCGTCCAGACGTCGCGCGTCACCGTGTTGTCTCGTAACCCGTCCAAGCCCATGCGTTCGAGCTTATCGAGGACGCGTTCTTCAAACGCCGCATACTCTTCTGGTGTGAACGGTTCGTCTTGGATGTACGGGATGTGCGGCAGAATTTTAATGTTCTCATGTCCTGCCGGCGCCTGTGTCGGGTCGGTCTTATTGACGTTCACCAAATAGATGGTCGGGTCGTCCGGTAGCTCGTGTTTCTCGAAGATCTTATCCATCTGTTCGTGCAAGTTCTCGGAGAAGAAGAAGTTGTGGTGTCCTAAGGCCGGATACTCTTTTTTGACGCCGAGATGAATCACGAAGCCAGAACTCGCCGGTTCATACTTTTTCACGAGCTTGTCGACATAGTCTTCATCCGCATCGACCATCTTTTGATAGAACGGGATGACTTCCATGTTGGAGACGAAGTAATCGGCTGACCGAAGTCGGCCGTCCTCGAGCTCGATGGCGGTGATCTTCTCGTTGATCGTATGGGCGCGGACGACACCTTGCCCCGTATGGATTTGGACGCCGATCTCCTCGGCGAGTTTCGTCAATCCTTCGGCCAATTTGTGCGTACCGCCTTCGACGTACCAGCAACCTTGAGCGTACTGCATATAAATCATCATGTTGAGCACGGCCGGGGCGCTGTAAGGCGACGAACCGACGTATTTGACATAGTAGGAGAGCATCGTCCGTAAATGCGGGTTGTTGATTCGTTTCGAGATCCCATCGTACATCGTCGACGTCAAGTCAAATCCGAACAACGTCGAAAACAGGCCGGTCTTCGCCACCGCTTCTAGCGGTGATTCAAACCCTTCCTTCAAGTAACTCTTCTCGGTCGTATGGTAGATGCGCTCGGCATAGTCCAATAGTGCCCGATACTCTTCCATGTCTTTATGTGACAGCGTCGGATTGGCGCGCTCCATCACGTCGAGGTCGTGATATAAATCTAATACCGTGCCATCCGGGAAGAACGAGCGCCACTCGAGATCGAGACGTTTGATTGGTACGTAGTCCGCCATCCGCTTGCCGCTGCCCGTGAATAACTTTTCAAAGATTTGCGGCATCGTTAAAATCGACGGACCGAGGTCGAAGCCGAACCCGTTTTGCTCGAGCCGATTCACTTTCCCGCCGATATGGCCGTTCTTTTCATATAAGGAAACCTCATACCCTTGTTGAGCGAGAGAAATGGCCGCTGACAAGCCGCCAAGTCCTCCCCCGATCACAATCACAGACTTGTTCACGTTGTTCATATACCGTGTCGCCTTCCTTCCAACATCTATTTTGCATACATTCAGCTTTTAAGTACTTTGCCGTCGGTCGACAGATTCCCTGCCTTGACGAGGAGGGGAAGATGCAATTCTGCACATTCAACATATAAACCGTTGGCATTCGATTCTTCTCCGTATACATACCCGTTTGGATACGTTTGGAATCTGAATGTATGAAGTGAGTGGCGGCCGTTAAAGGGAAAGAATCCAATCTTTCGTTTGATGGAAAATCGGGACGCGTTCAGCTAACTGAATCACGGTGAACCACGCACCGGTATAACCAAGCGCGGATAAGACGTTATAGAACGTATACGTTCGAAACGACAACGAGGTGAATCCGGCGACATAGTGGATCGGGTGGCGCAAACCAGGAATAAAGTAGGAGACAAGAATGACGCGTGCTCCGTATCGTGCATACAGCGCCTCGGCTCGTTTTAAATAACGCGAATCACGTTTTGAAGTTGGGATGAATCGATTCAATCCGCGGCCAATCAAATAAAACCAACTAAAGGCAAACGTGAAGACCATCCAAGTGGATATGAACACGATCCATTCGGGAACTGTCGTCACGGCTGTAATCGTCAAATGGGTGACCATCAAGACGTCATCGGACAACGGTGTAAACATGATACCGATTGCGAGCACCACGTATTGTGTAAGTATTGTTTCCAATCGAGTCACTCCTTCTAACGTCTAGTATGGAGCGATAAGCGTAAGAAGTGTTTAGCAGAGTCTTAAGAAATGTTAAGAAGTTCAACAGAATGCGTTGTGATGCGCTCGGTACACTTCATATAGGTATATAACTAAAACGTGAATCTGCATGTTTTTGCCGTTTCACAGGCGAAAGTGTATGGGAAATGTAAAAGATGCTACGCTAGTTGAACAAGATGAATTCAAAGTTCGTCTGTCAACACGTAGTGCACGAAGTGAGGGGGGAGAGAATGCGTCCACAACCGACAATTCTGATTGCCGATGACGATGAGGCGATCCGCGAGTTGCTCGCCATTTATTTAAAAAATGAAGGATACGCCTTGCGATTTGCAAAGACGGGTCAAGAAGTGCTTGACGTCGTCGCACACGAAGCCATCGATTTACTCATCCTTGATTGGATGATGCCCGTCATGGACGGCATCGAGGCCTGTATTGAAATTCGCAAGACGCAGTTCATGCCAATCCTCATGCTGACAGCAAAGACAAGCGATTTGGATCTGATGCAAGGCATCTCGATTGGTGCGGACGATTACATGAAGAAGCCATTCAATCCGCTTGAGGTGACACTTCGCGTGAAGTCGCTACTTCGACGCTACCGGGACTACGGTGCTGACCAGTCGGCCCAGTCCGGCGTGCTCATTTTTGATGACGTCACACTCGATATTCAAACAAGACAATGCACGAAAGGGGACACCTCGATTCGGCTGACACCGAAAGAGTTTGATATCCTCGCCTACTTCATGCGCCATCCGAACCAAGTGCTGACGGTCGAACAGATTTATGAGGCGGTTTGGGGAGAAGACGCGTTTGAAGTCGACAATACGGTCATGGTCCATATCACGAAAATTCGCGAGAAGATTGAAGAGACGCCGCGGAAACCTTCGTACATTAAAACGGTATGGGGCGTGGGGTACCGCCTATGAAAAAGCGACAGTGGGACCGGTTACTCGTTAAATTAATCGGGATTATCCTAATCAACGCCCTCATCGCCACGATTGCGTTTCTAATTATGGGCTATTTGATTAGCTTGTATTATATTCAGAACGAGACCACACCTGATCCGTTGATTTATAATCTTGCTTTCTTAAGCGTGACATTTATTACAATTATCATTTTTGTGATTGGCTTTTCATTGATGACGCGAAAGACGCTGCAAAAAATCACGGATTTATCAAACGAGATTGAACAAATCGCAAACGGAGATCTTGGACGAACCGTTGAAGTGACGGGGCGAGATGAACTCGCTACACTTGCAGAGAGCGTCAACCAAATGTCGAGGCAGTTGCATCAATTGTTCGAGAAAGAACGGTCGCATGAGGAAGAACGAAATCAACTGTTCTCTAACTTGTCCCATGATTTACGTACCCCGTTGACGAGCGTTCGCGGCTATGTTCAGCTACTCCAAACTGAACGGGAATGGACAGATCAAGAGCAAAGTCACTTCAACGTATTACATGAAAAAACGGCACAGCTCGAACATCTTCTCGATCAACTGATGGATGTGAATCGGTTGTATTCCGCACAAGTGACGTTATCGAAACGTCGCTTGAATATCAGCTTGTTGACGAGCCAATTGGTGCACGAACTACAACCGTTGTTTGCTGAAAAGGGATACCGTTTAATCGTGAACATCCAACCGGAAGTCTACGTGGAAGCTGACCAAGAGCAGCTCATCCGTGTCTTTCAAAATTTGATGTCGAATGCGTTAAAATATGCGACAGCTGAAAATCCGATTGAACTGACACTCGTCCAACAGGAAGCAGTGGTTGAGTGGCAACTCTGTAACGGGACGGCACAACAGACGATCGATGCGATGGATCAATTGTTCGACCGGACATACCGTGTCGATGCATCACGAGGTGAGACACCAGGCGACGGGCTCGGGTTATCGATCGCACGTCAAATCATGTTGCTTCATGAGGGGACGCTCACGGTGCATTCACCGGAAGCAGGACGCATTTGTTTTCGGGCGTGCTTTGCGCTTCGTATGTAAACAGTTGTCAATAGACACAAACACCGAATCAGCTTTCGCTAGATTCGGTGTTTGTGCGTTTTTGACCGATGTATTGAATGATTGCGGATGTACCTTGATGAAGTATTCCTTCGTGTCGTTCCACAACACCTTCAAACAAGCGGCACGTGTTGAGTGAGCCAGTGAAGGTAGAGAAATCATGCGCTGTGTATAAGAGAGTCTTTTCTTTTGGTCCGCCCGTCCCATAAGCGAGTTGCTCTTCACTATACACTTCTGTCACGAAGTAGCCTCCTGGCTTCAATGCCCGCGTGATCCCGGTAAAGACGGCCGTTTTCACTTCTTTCGGGAAATGACCGTATATACATAAAACGGCATCGTAAGCCTGTTCAGGCCAGTTCGCTTCAGCCAAATCGACGAGACGGGTCTGCAGCGTCACGCCGCGACGTTCGGCCAACCGTGTAGCTTTGTCTAACCCGACTTGCGAATAGTCCCACATTTCGACGTGGAGTCCTTGCTCCGCGAGCCAAACGGCGTTTCTGCCTTCTCCCTCGGCGATTGCGAGAACGGTCATTCCTTTTTTGAACAAGTGCGCTTGTTGCTTCACGAACTCATTTGGTTCTTCTCCATAGACATACTCATCCGTATCAAAACGTTGATCCCAAGTTGACATGTGATGTTCCTCCTTATCGACGGTCGAGCCGGCATGCGATCTCGTCTCTTCATTTTACTCGATGAACAAAAAAAGCATCCGAGCAGATGCTCTGAATGCTTGTTAGCGTTTAAGTAGCAAGACGACGCCCGTTACGAGAAGCGTGAGTCCGCTGAATAACCGTACTTGATTGCAAGTCACTATCGTTCACCCCTATAAGTCATGATCGTTCGTTCATTTTTTGGCGACCCGGATTTGGGTCCGTCCCATCTCTTTATAGATAGAGAGAATCTCGGTGCCGTAGTTGCCTTTTGGCTGCATCGCCCATTTGCGATGTAGCGCCGGCCAAGTTGTCGCAGAGCCTCGCTTCACATAATGGAAGCGCGGGTCGACGCGGGTCGAGTTTAACGCTTCTTTAGAAGCATAGGCTTTCAAATGTTGAATCTGTGCTGTTACGCCTTGGTGCGGGGAGCGGAAGAAATGACCTTTGACACCTTTGCCGACTGTACCGATCCCTGAGTAATTGTGCTGCTTCGGAAGGACATCCCCGCCGTAGCGGAAGTAACCTGTCTCTTTCAATGCTTGGGCAAAGGCGACGTCCCCACGGACGCCTTCTTTTGCGCCGATGATGACGAACAGTTTGGCGAGCTCTTCGACTGTCACGCCATGAAGGCGGACGGTTCTAGGATTTTTCGCTTTCACGTAGTCTGCCATCTGTTGAGGAGTTAAAGTCGATGCTCCCATAATAGCACGATTCTCTTTCTTTGGCGCGGCTTCGGCCGATGTTTCGAAGGTGAAGCATGAAGTTAAAATAAAGATCATAGCTAAGCCAAAAGCGAGCACTTTTTTCATCAAGACATCCTCCGATTCGATTGAATAAACTATACAGATAATACCATATTATTCAGAGTCGCAATCATTAATTTTAGCTAAAAAGGGAACATAATCCAAATTTGCGTCGTAGATTAGAATTGAGGTGAGGTAAATGGATAAACAACAACGAATTGAAAAGATTCAAATGTATCAAAAGAAATGGATGCCGTTACACGTATCCATCGCCCTGTTTGTCGGGCTATCATTCGGGCTGTTTTTGATGAACGACTCGCTCGGTTACTTGATTGGCTTTTTCGTGGCACTTTCAGCGTTGACGTATATGGAGTGGAGAGAGAGCCGTTATTTGCAGAGCTTGACGAAACATCGTACAGTGAAACGACTCATCCCAAGACCATACGTCATGCGAAGTGTGCAGTCGATGCTTGGCGCGCTCGCTATCTATTTTTTATTTCAAAACGACTTGCCGCTTTATATGTTGGTCGTCTTCGGAATAGTCGTTGGGATGCAGTCTTTGACAGCTCAATACTATGAGCGAAAAATCCGAAAGCTCGATCCGGAGCAGCCGAGTCGGGAGGATATGCGATTTGCGAAAGTTTGAACGACAGAAAAGCCGCCCTGTTCTCACAGGACGGCTTTTCGTATACGCTAATTCGCTTTTTTGAGCGCTTGCTCTTCTTCTTTGAAATCAAGGTTTCGAACATCAACCCGTTTCACAAAGAACGCCAAGATGAGCGCTAGGATGTTCATCCCTAATGCGACGTAGAACGACACTTGAATCCCTGACAGTAGCGCTTGTTGCGTCATCGCACCCATTGCGCTTTCAGTGAGTGTCGACGGATCGACGCCGGTCATAAGTGACTCGGCTTCAGTCCGCGTCACCGAGTTCATAATTGTCACCAAAATAGCCGTTCCAATCGCACCGGACACTTGTTGTGCCGTGTTGTTGATGGCCGTACCGTGCGGGTTAAGGTGTGTCGGCAACTGATTGAGACCGTTAGTCATGATGGGCATCATGACCATCGACATCCCGAACATGCGAAGCGTGTACGTCGTGACGATGTACGTATACGTCGAGTCTAGCTGGACGTTGGCGAGCATATACGTCGAGATCGCGGTGATGGTGAGACCTGTGATGGAGAGTAACTTCGGTCCGAACTTATCGAACAGTTTCCCCGTGATCGGTGACATGATCCCCATGATGATGGCACCTGGCAACAGCATCAGTCCTGAATCGAGCGGCGAGATGCCGCGGACGCTTTGGACGTAGGCCGGTGTCAAAATCATCCCGGAGAACATGGCGACCGCGTTGACCATCGCGATGATCGATGCGAGTGCGAACATCGGATATTTATACGCCCGTAAGTCGAGGAGCGGTTTTTCCATGTTGAGCTGGCGGACGACGAACGCGATCAACGCGACGAGACCGACGATCATCGTCGTCAAGACGATCGGGTTGTCCCAACCGTCCGAACTGGCCGAACTGACGCCGTATAAAATTCCGCCAAAGCCGAGCGTCGACAAGACGAGCGACAAGTAGTCGAGCGATTGGTCTTTGTTTTGAACCATGACGTTCTCGGCTTTCCAAACGGCAAGTCCAAGCCCGATGATGGCGAGCGGGAGAATCATCTCAAACAAGACACGCCAGTCATAATACTCGACGATATAGCCCGACAGTGTCGGACCGATCGCCGGTGCCGTGATCATGACGAGCCCGAAGATTCCCATCGCCGTTCCGCGCTTCTCACGCGGGAAACTGACGAGCATGACGTTCATCAAGAGCGGTCCCATCGTCGAGGCACCGACCGCTTGAATCATCCGCCCTGAGAGCAACCATCCGAACGTTGGCGAGAAGGCGGCAATCGCCGTCCCGAGGGCGAAAATCGCCATCGAGGTGATGAAGAGCGCCCGGTTTGAGAAGCGGGTGATCAAGTAGGCCGATGCTGGGACGAGGACGCCCGTAACAAGCATAAAGCCGGTCGCGAGCCATTGGACGGTCGAATAGTCGGCGATGTCCAAATCGACCATGATCGATGGAAGCGCGACGTTAAGTAATGAGTTGTTCAAGAAGGCGATGAACGCCCCGACGAACAAAACCGCAAGCATGAGGTACGGCGGTTTCTTTTGGAATTCTGGTTTCATACGAGTTGCTCCTTTATTTTCTAAATAGTTATATACTAGTAAGTGTCGATGTGATGATTTTATACCCATCGTATAAATAAATCAACAATTTTGTACCGGTAGTTCAAAATGCTATACTTAGGGTACAAACCAAACAGAACGGAGTAATCAGTATATGAAAGATAAGAAACGAAAAGTCGCCGATGTTGCCATGACGTTGTTCATCGAAAACGGGGTACAACAGACATCGGTTCAAGAAATCATCGAGCGAGCCAATATCTCAAAAGGCACGTTCTACAACTACTTCGCCTCGAAGACGGACTGCGTCGCCAACATCCTTGAAAACTTGCGTTATGACGCCGGCCAGCGTCGTATCGAGATGCAGATGGGACGGGACAAGCGCGATAAAGATGTCTTTATCGAGCAGATTTCGATTCTCATTCAGTTAAATGAGGAACGTAATCTGTACGCCTTGTTCGAGTCGATCATGTCGGCGAACGAGCCTGAATTGAAAAAACTCGTCTTGCAGCATCGCGTCTACGAGATCGAGTGGCTCGCGATGCGACTGACGGAAATCATCGGCGAACCGATTCGTCCGTATTCGATCGAATTGACGATTCTATTCAACGGGATGTTGCAACACGTGCTGTTCACGCTGCGCATCACGAACACGGCTTACTCGATCCAGAAACTTATCCGTAACTTGTACGAGTACGTCGAGCTGATGGCAGCACGGATGGTCGAGACCGGTGAACATATTTTGAACCCGGTTACGGTCGATCAAATGCGGGGGACGACGGATAAAAACTTGGTCACGAAAGAAGAGTTGGTCGAGATGGCAGAGCGGATCCAAAAGCATGTTGTGATGACGGAAGAACAAGGGGATTTATTTGAGGCGATCACGTATGAACTAGATCAAGACCGGCTTCGGAAGATTGTTCTTGAACAGTTGCTTAAACCATTTCAACGTCTATTTAAAGGCGTGACCGGCGAGACCGAGGTACAAAAATTTACGAATCTTGTCTGGTTGTACACACGGACACATTGACGACAAAAACTTTCCTGTTACTGTTATATAGAAGAAAGACGTCATAAAAATAAATCTCAAAATATTCCACGAAAAAGAATTGATTCCTACAAATTCATGCGCTACAATCAAGTTACCGAAAGCGCTTTCGGGAAGAGGAGACTGACATGGGTACGATCTATGATTTAGCAAAGAAAACCGGCTTTTCGATTACGACCGTCTCTAAAGCGTTGAACAACTACAAGGACGTGAGCGACAAGACGAGAGCCAAAATTTTAAAAGCTGCCGCCGAGATGGATTATCTTCCAAACGCACACGCCCAGTCGTTATCGACGAAGAAATCGTGGGCGATCGGAGTCATGTTCTCGGAAGCGAACGAAGTCGGAATGAAACATCCATTTTTTAACGGAATCATTGAAAGTTTTCGTCACGCGACAGAGGAACAAGGCTATGATTTGATCTTTGCCTCAAGGAACCTCCGCCAGCGTGACATGAGTTATCTCGAACACTTCAAACACCGCGCCGTTGACGGTATCGTCGTCATCTGCTCGGACCGGATGGATGAGCAAGTTCAAGAACTCATGCAAAGCGACATCCCGATCGTCGTCGTCGATATGGACAGCGCGGATTGTAGCGTCGTCTATTCAGACAATATCGCGGGTGCACGTTTAGCCGTGAACCACTTGTACGAACTCGGTCATCGCAAGATCGCACATATCGCCGGTGACAGAACGATTGACGCCGGTGCGGCCCGAATCAAAGGGTACGAGCTCGCCATGCAGGCACTCGATCTTCCAATTGAACCAGGTTACTTGATTAACGCCGGATTCTTTTCAGTCGAAGAAGGTAAACAAGCGATGGAGAAGCTTCTAAAGCTCGAAACCCCACCGACCGCAGTGTTCGTCGCAGGTGACCAGATGGCGATTGGTGCGATTGAAGCCGTCCATGAGCACGGTCTCCGGGTACCGGAAGACATCTCAATCATCGGTTACGATGACATCGACATGATCAAGTACATCACGCCGAAGCTGACGACGATTCGTCAAGATACGGACGAGATCGGCGAAGCAGCGGCCGAGTTGTTGATTGAACAGATGACCGCTAAAGAACGACTCACAGAACGTCGCGTCATTCCGGTCAAATTGATCGAACGCTTGTCATGCGCACCGGTCAAAAAGTAAAGTAGTCCCGATGATATTTCGAAGTCGCTCTCTCCCCTTTAACCGGATAGAGGGAAGAGCGCGATTTCGAAAGTCATTCCCAAAAAATCGAAATCGCTTTCGATATTTTATTTCGACATTTCCGAAAGCGCTTTCGACAAATTATTACCTCTTCTTGCAAACGCTTTCTAAAAAACATTAAAAGGATGGGTTCACACATGCGTAAAAAATTAGTCAGCTTACTTTCAATCGGAGCACTATCAGTCGGCGTCTTGGGCGCGTGCTCAAACGACGAAGGAACTTCAGGTTCTGAATCAGGTTCTAAAGACGACGTTCTAAAAGTTTGGTCGTTCACGGATGAGCTCAAAGAACCAATCAAAACGTACGAAGAGCGCAACGGCGTCAAAGTCGAATTGACAATCGTTCCAATCGCCGACTATCCGACAAAACTCAAGCCAGCACTTGAAAGTGGCGTTGGGGCACCAGACGTATTCACTGGGGAAATCGCGTTCCTTAAGCAATGGGTTGACGCAGGCTACTGGGAAAACCTTTCGGAAGAGCCGTACAACGTCAATGAAATCGCGGACGACTACATCCCGTACGTCTTTGACCTCGGTAAAGACAAAGAAGGCGATGTGCGTGCCCTCTCATGGCAGACGACTCCAGGTGGTGTCTACTACAAACGTAGCCTAGCCAAAGAAGTGCTCGGCACAGATGACCCGACTGAAATCGGAAACATGATGAGCTCGATGGACGGCGTCTTTGAAGTTGCTGAGAAGATGAAGCAAAAAGGCTATCGTATGTTCCCAGATGAAGGCGCAATCCGTTGGTTCTCACAAGGCGCAAACCCTGAAGCATGGGTAAACGACAAGAACGAACTCGTCTTGACACAAGATAAGATTGACTACATGGACTACGCGAAAGAGCTTCGTGAGAAACAATACACGGCACTCGCTCCAGAATGGTCGCCATCTTGGTTCGAAGGTATGTCTAAACCAATCAAAGTTAAAGAAGGCGGCAAAGAAGTCGAAACACAAGTCTTCTCATACGTCCTTCCAACATGGGGTCTCCACAGCGTCTTGAAAGACAGCGCGAAAGATTCAGCCGGTGACTGGGCAGTCACGAACGGTCCAAGTCCGTACTTCTGGGGCGGCACATGGCTCGGAGTTTACGAAGGATCGAAAAACAAAGAAGCAGCATACGACTTCGTTAAACTCATGACGCAAGACGAAGAGTTCTTGACAGGTTGGGCTGAAGAGACTGGTGACGTTCTTTCTTACAAACCGGTCACAGATAAGATCAAAGACGATTTCAGCGACGAGTTCCTCGGCGGACAGAACAACTACGAGTTCTTCCTCGACCAAGCTGATAAAATCACACCAGGGATCGTAACGAAATACGACCAACAGCTCGACACACTCTACGGCGCGTCTGTCCTCCAATACGTTGAAGGCAAGAAGTCGAAAGACGAAGCAATCGCAGAGTTCAAAAAACAAGCGAAGAACGCTTACCCAGACATTACAGTTGACTGAAGCAAGCTAACCCGTGGGGGGATTTCCCCCCTTAAGGGTTGCTATGGAAGGAGTAACACGACGTGAAAAAACTTGACCGTTACGGCTATGCGTTTATTGCCCCATTTTGGGTCGTCTTTTTGACATTCAGTATCTACCCGGTCTTCTTGACCCTGTACTACAGTTTCACCAACTATACCGGCAGTCCGGGTGAAGAGGTCGTCGGTTTCGCGAACTACGCGCGTTTGTTGACAGACACATACTTCATCGAGGCGTTCGTCAATACGATTAAGATTTGGGGAATAAACTTTGTCTTGCAAATCGGTCTCGCACTGGCTCTCGCGCTCTTGTTCTCAGATCTTCGTTTGAAATTGAAGGGCCTCGCGTTCTTCCGTTCATTCTTCTATCTTCCTAACTTGATCACGATCAGTTCGGTCGCACTCTTGTTTGGAATCTTGCTTGACTGGCAGCACGGATCACTCAACATGATGCTCTTGAAACTCGGCATTATCTCAGACCCAATCAATTGGTTATCGCAACCGGTGACGGCACAACTGTCCGTCTCACTCATTTTGACATGGATGTGGTTCGGTCACTCGTTCATCATCGTCATGGCCGGTGTGTCGGGGATTTCGCAAGACTTCTTCGAAGCTGCCCATATCGATGGCGCGAACCGTTGGCAGATGTTCACGAACGTCACGGTGCCACTGCTTAAACCGATTCTCTTGTATATCATGATCACATCGCTCATCGGTGGCCTTCAATTGTTCGACCTTCCGCTTCTCTTGACAGACGGAGTCGGTGCGCCAGATGGATCACTGAACACGATGGTGCTTTACTTGTACAACCAAGCATTCAAGTATAACAACTACGGCTATGCATCAGCGGTTGCTTACGGCTTGTTCTTGATCACGCTCGTCTTCTCGGCGGTCGTCTTCAAAGGCATGTTCCGTAAAGAGCGCGCTGCGCAGAAGGGAGCATAACCAATGGAACAAAATGCAGAAACACGGCGTATGCTCGCCGACAGCGAAGTACAGCCGCCGCGCGAGGAGAAACCTCTCCGCGTGGAGCCGCCAAAAAACAAGGTCAAAAAGAAACGGTTTAGCCGTGGCTTGATCTATACAGGCTTGGTCATCTTGACGATTATCTGTTTCATCCCGTTCCTCATGATGCTCGTCAACGCGACACGGACGAACGGAGAAATCATGACCGGTTTCTCGCTCATCCCAGGGACATCACTACTCGATAACTATGCGATCTTGAGCGACTACATCAACATCTGGACCGGATTTAAAAACAGTTTGATTGTTGCAGTGCTCGTGACGTTACTCTCGGGTTACTTCTCAGCCATGACTGCGTTCGGATTTTCGTTCTATGAATTCAAAGGGAAAAATGTGATGTTCATCTTCATGCTCGTCATGATGATGGTCCCGGGACAACTCGGACTTATCGGTTTCTACGAGATCAGCAAGACGCTCGGGATTCTCGATTCGTTCATCCCGCTCATCATCCCGTCGATCGCGAGTCCGTTCGTCGTCTTCTTCATCCGCCAGTACACGCAAGCGACGCTGCACGTCAGTATGATCGAAGCAGCGCGGATCGATGGAGCGAGCGAGCTTCGCATCTTCCATACGATCGCGCTTCCGATGATGATGCCAGCTGTTGCGACGATGTCGATCTTCACGTTCATCGGCTCGTGGAACAACTACTTGATGCCGCTCGTGCTCTTGTTCTCACCAGAGAAGTACACGTTGCCGGTACTCATGGGCTTCTTGAAAGGTTCGCAAGTCGCCGAAAACCTCGGCGCCCTTTACCTCGGTATCGCGATTTCAGTCGTGCCGATCATGATCGCCTTCTTGTTCTTGTCGAAATACATCGTCAGCAGTATCTCGGCTGGTGCGGTCAAAGAATAACTAGACAGAAAAGAGGAATTGACTATGCAGTTTAACAAAGACTTTGTCTTCGGAACGGCAACTTCGTCTTATCAAATCGAAGGCGCCCACAACGAAGGCGGGCGTACGCCGTCGATCTGGGACATGTTCTGTGACATCGACGGACGTGTGTTCGAAAAGCATAACGGTGACGTCGCTTGCGACCATTACCATCGTTATGAAGAAGACATTCAGCACATCAAAAAGCTCGGCGTTGACACATATCGCTTCTCGATCGCCTGGCCACGCATCTTCCCGGCCAAAGGTGAGTTCAATCCGGCCGGTATGGAATTCTACAAGACGCTTGCGACGCGTCTCCGTGAAGAAGGCATCAAGCCGGCTGTCACGCTCTACCATTGGGACCTCCCGATGTGGGCCCATGAAGCAGGCGGCTGGGTGAACCGCGACTCGGTCGACTGGTTCCTCGAGTACGCGAAAGTGTGTTTCGATGAGCTCGACGGCATCGTCGACTCATGGATCACGCACAACGAACCATGGTGTGCCGGCTTCCTCGGCTACCATGCCGGTGTTCACGCACCGGGACATCGTGACATGAACGAAGCGGTCCGCGCCGTGCATCACATGTTGCTCTCGCACGGGAAAGCAGTCGAACTGTTGAAGAACGAGTTGAAGTCGACGACGCCGATCGGCATCACGCTCAACTTGGCACCGGTCTACGCGAAGACGGACTCGGCGAACGACAAACTCGCCCAGAGCAACTCGGACGGCTACTCGAATCGCTGGTTCCTCGATCCGGTCTTCAAAGGCCAGTATCCGGTCGACATGATGAACTTGTTCTCGAAATACGTTCACTCGTACGACTTCATCAAACCAGGTGACATGGAGACAATCTCGACAGAGTGCGATTTCTTTGGCATCAACTTCTACAGTCGTGGACTCGTCGAGTTCAGCGCAGCGAACGACTTCATGACAGTCGCCGCTTACTCCGATTACGACAAGACGGGCATGGGCTGGGATATCGCCCCGAACGAATTCAAAGACCTGATCCGTCGCTTACGTAACGAGTACACAGATCTTCCAATCATCATCACAGAGAACGGCGCAGCGTATGACGACGTGCTTGAGAACGGCGAAGTCCATGACGATAATCGCATCGACTACGTCCAAAAGCACCTCGAGGCCGTATCTGACTTGAACGACGAAGGCATGAACATCGCCGGATATTACCTCTGGTCGCTCATGGACAACTTCGAATGGAGCTTCGGTTACGAGAAACGCTTCGGCATTCTCTACATCGACTTCGACACACAAGAGCGCGTCTGGAAAGACAGCGCGAAATGGTACGCAGGCGTCATCGCGGACCATAAAGCCAAACACGCAGATAGCATCGAGGCGTAAGACGAATCCATCCCTGCCGCTACAGGGATGGATTTTTTGTGTGGAACCGATTCAAGCGGGGAACGTATAGAAGAGGACAACGAATGAAAGGGGCGGTTCAGATGAAACGCGAGTATGCGACATACGAAGTGACAGGTTACGACGATAAAGGGAAAATCAAGTTCATTCACTTGAAGGAAGGCGAGTTCGTCTTACCGGTCGAGATTAAAGGCGACGACTTGACGAAAATCAAGAAGATGATGGAGCTCAATCCGGGGGTGACGGTCATCGTGCATGCGGCCGTCGATCAGAAACGGATGCGTCTACAGGAGATTGACGGCTATTCACTGCGAAAGGACGGATAACGATGCCGATTGCGAAATTGATGTCGCGTGACGAGACGATGGATGTGACAATCGAGAGTTACGCGTACGCCTATTCAGACGCCGACAACATGCATGACGCGTCGTGGCATCGGAATTGGGTCGGGCTCCATACGCCTGACCATCGCATCACATTCGACGACATTATGCTCGACAGTTTGCTCGTGGCGCACTACATATCTGTGTTCGAGTCGTTTGTAGCGGGCGACGTGCAGGAAGTCGTGTTCGCGCCGACAGAACCGTTCATCAGCGTGACGTTGACGAGACGGGACGCGGATGGGGATGAAGTGAGCGTACGAGGTATCTTGGAACATCCGCTCGAGGACGAGGCAGAGGAGATTGATTTTGAATTTGAGACGTCCATAACGAATGTGGACAACTTCTTAAAAGGATTACGGGACATCGCAACTGATTTTCCAGTACGGGGGCCAATCAAGTAAAATCCATCTGTCTAGACGACAGATGGATATTTTTATGCGTTCGTTTTTTAATCGTTAAAATAAAATTTAAACGATTAAAAAAGTTTGTAAACAACAAATGGCTCGATTTAGCGGCTAATACGACGAACCCGACGCAAAATCTCGAGTTTCGATACGTTTGGATACTGTTGTTGGATGGTCTCGACACAGTCGGGTACGGTCGCGGTCCGTAACATCTGAACAATTTGATGATCGAGGGAATCGTTCGGTGCAGTTCCCGCTTTGCCCGGTGAATCGTTCCGAAGCCAAAGATGTGCCCCAAGCCAATGCACGAAAACAATCACGCTCATCGTCAGTGGTGACAACGCGACATTCGGGAATAACCAGGTCACGCTATATAAACTACCGGCACTTGTCGCAAGATGACCGACGGCGCGTAGGAACGGCAATGCTCGAGTGTAACGAAGTGACGCGAGGACAGCGCCGAAACCGTCGATGAGGAGTCCGAAGCCAAAAGATATGCTATAAAAGCAACATAATGCGATCAAAAGGGAGAGCGGTGCGGGCAAGCTCCTTTCGAGCAGCCAGATGAGTCCGATATCAAGTAAAAGCAAAGGAAGGACGAGGAGGACAAGAAGTCCTCCGACGATCCCTCCTGACTGTAAGAATGATTTCATGATTGCGACTGATATCGGCCAAGTGCAATGAACGCGCATACGATACAGACCATATGCAACGCAATTCCGATGAGCATGGCGTATGGGACGATGGATTTAAAGCCGAGACCGAATGCGAGTGCGGCGCTCGATAAGATCATGAAGCTCGGCGTATAATTGCGTGTTTCCGCTTGCTTCTTTTTAGAGACTGTAAAGTATCCCGCGACGAGTAAACAGACAGGTACTAACAAGATGGGATAGACAGACTGTAGTGCTAACCCGACTAATCCGGACACGCCAGCGAGAACAGCAAATAGGGCAGGATAGTACACTTCCACTTTTCCACCCCCTTTACTTTTTTCCCTAAATATAACAGCCCTTCTCTGTGATGAGAAGGGCTGTCGTTTTTGTTACAGGTCGATACTTGGTTTAAGTATATAAAGAGGACTTATTAAAGCAAGAAATTATGTTTCTCAATTTACGTATTATGTAGAAAAGAAATTAAGTATTTAATTTATACTCATGAGTTAAAAAGAAGGAGAATAAGGAAAAAAGATGTAGGAAAGTAAGATTACCTCCCTACAACGGAAGTTAGCTAAAAATTTTACAAGCTGCTTTTTTACTACCATATTTTTCGACAAGCGTTTGGAAAACGTATCTGCAGGCAAGAGCAGCTGCGCCTGCTCCAAATGGACCAGCCACTCCGAATCCTATTGTACCGGCCGCTGCTGCACAAGCAACATAGCTAGAGAAAATACAGGCCCATTTGTAAGCTGTATTACTATTACTTTTTGCATTTATTTGATGTGAGACCTTGCCAGTCTCGTTTGCAACTTGCGAAGTGAATTCATGGTGAGAATTATTAAATGAGTCGATAGAATATAGTTCGAATTTCGCATCTTTTGAATCATGACTCACATAATATTGAATACTGTAGTAAGTGATGTGATCTTTTTCAACGTACAAGTTATAATATTTATTTTCTGATGAATTGAATATGTTAATTACACCAGATTTGACACTTTCATCTAACCAATAAGAAGAGATAATGTCATTGGGATCTTGATGAATCAACTCAAAAATTTGTTCATGATTCTTGATGTCATTCAAGTTTAAATGCTGATTTGTAGCCCCAGAATGTTCAGCGGCATTAACTGAAAGTGAAAAAGAACCAAACAAAAGTAATAGAGTACTCATTACAAGTGTAAATTGCTTATAAAACTTTTTCATAAGTTTACGTTACCCCCTTTTAGTGTTAAATTAAGTATATAATAAATATTAAATGGAATAAAGGAGGGATTTAAGTGAAAATGTACCACAAACTCACTTATACACAAAAATTTAAGAGAACATTGTATGCAGGGTTACCTATTCTTATCTTTCTTACTTTGTTCATTTTTTTGACAGTAACTTCGCCTCTTGAAAAAATATTAGTACCGCTTTTATTATTAATTATGTTTTTGGCTCAGTTGCTATATACTTATAAAAAATCTCAATCTGAACACCAAAAATGGGATTAATCAAATTTGTTAAAAGAATATTTACTGCGAATGACTTTCAATAAGAATAGAATATGGGCTTATATTGAGATTTATAACCTATTCTGATTTTGTTTTAATGAACTATAAATTAAGTAGAACACTCCGAAGTGAATACAAAACGCTAATAGCGATAGCCTGGTGTAGAATGAAATTACTAAATTGGTATTCGATTCGTAGATGACCATTGACGAAACGGAGGAGCTTGATTTTGAGTTCGAGACGTTGCAAGGACGCTCAACGTTCATAGACATTTTCCTAAATATAACAGCCCTTCTCATCGTTGAGAAGGGCTGTCGTTTTTTACTTAGGCTGATGCTTGGTCTGATTCTTCTTGTGCTTTCAACTCTTCACCGTACGAGACGCGATCTTGCATGCGGACGAACGGGAGGTAGATGGCTACGGCCATTGCGATCGTGACGATCTGCAAGAGCGCTGCACGCCATCCGCCGATTAAGAAACCAGAGATAATCGGTGGTGTCGTCCACGGCACCTGAAGTGCGTTGAACGGATCGACCCAGCCCCAAAGGATTGAGAAGTACACCATGAACGATGCGATTGCAGGTACGATGACGAACGGTACGAACATGATCGGGTTGAACACGATCGGCATCCCGAAGATGACCGGCTCGTTAATGTTGAACAAACTTGGTGCAAGCGAGAGCTTACCGAGCTGTTTCAAGTGAGCCGAACGGGCGACCATAAGCGTAGCGATGATGAATCCGATCGTGATTCCTGAACCACCGAGCTTCGTGAAGACGTCGAGGAACTGGATTGTAACGATTTTTGCGTTCTCACCGGCAACAAGTGTTTGGCCTGAGTCGATGAGCGCTTGGTTTTGAAGCGCGTTTGCTGTAAGGAGTGGCCCCATGATACCCATGATGATTGCGGCACCGTGAATTCCACACCACCACATGACTGACATGAGAACCATGATGATGACTGCTCCTGCGAGCGTGTCTGTCAGGTTTTGAAGTGGTGCTTGAAGCACGTCATAGACGACTTCTGTGAACGTACGCTCTGCAACCGCTTGGAAGACAGCGAACGTCACAGCAGCAAGTGCGATGATCGCAAGACCAGGAACGAGTGCCGAGAATGAGTTCGAAACACCAGGTGGGACACCGTCAGGCATTTTAATGCTGATCCCGCGTTTGATGAATTGCGAATAAATGAATCCGACGACTAAACCGACGACGATGGCAGCGAGGACACCTTGTCCACCTGTCCATACTTTCGGGATGACTCCGTTGACTGCTTCTCCTGATTCAGAGAGGACAGATGCTTGTGTGATGATCAAGAACGAGATGATTCCGAGGATACCAGCTGGTACGCCTTCGATTTTTTCGTTTTTGACGTACGAGTAGGCGATTCCGAATACCCCGATCAAAGCGAGGATGTCAAACGTCGCACCGACGACTTGCGTGAGTGGGAGCGTCCAATCGGCTCCGAACAATCCTGACATGAACTCGGCCCAACCTGGAATCGGTAACGCCAAGATCAGTAGGAACAGCGAACCGATGATCGTCATCGGCATTGTCAGGATGAACCCGTCCTTAATTGCAAGGACGGGCTTTGCGTTCGCAAATCGAACGAAACCTGGTGTGAACTTTTCAAATACTCTTTCTAAGCGGCTCATGGGGAACCTCCTTATAGGTTTTCAGCGCGCGTGGCGATGATGTCTTTGTACCAGTGGAACGATTTTTTCTTCTTGCGAGCGAGACCGTTCGCGTGATCAACGTAGATGAAGCCATACTGCTTCTTATATCCGTTGAGCCAGCTGAGAAGGTCGATTGCCGACCAAGCGTAGTAACCTGCGACGTTGACACCTTGTTCAACGGCGTGTTTCACAGCGCGTAAGTGGCCTTCGATGTATTCGATACGTGGGTCGTCGAGGATTTCGCCGTCAACGATTGGATCGACGTCGCCGAGACCGTTCTCGGTGATATAGATTTTCACGTTGCCGTAACGCTCCTTCAACATGTGCATGCCGTCAAGGAACGCTTCCGGTGAGATTTCCCATGCCCATTTCGTATATACCTTGTCATCCATCATGACTGTCTTGTAGACGCCGTCGAACGATGGGTTACCTGGGCGGCCTGTCGAGTTCTCACGACCACCGGCCATAACGAGCGCTGAGTCATTTTTCATGACGCGTTGCGGGCTGTAGTAGTTGAGACCGATGAAGTCGTTCATCGGCGCTGTACGCTTGAGAAGCTCGAGCTCTTCAGCTGTCATTTCAGGGAGAAGACCTTGCTCTTCAAGTCCTTTCACGACGTATTCTGGATATTCGCCTTTCAAGATCGGGTCATAGAACCAGTGCGTCGCATAAGCGTTCGCGTGCATTTCCGCAAATTTGTTCTCCTCGGCTTCATCGATGCTGAAGGCCGGGTTGAATACGTGCGTGATGCCGATTTCACCTTCGTAACCGTTTTGTTTGAACAACTCGACGGCACGGGCGTGTGCGACGAAAACGTGGTGTGTCGTTTGGAAGTAACCTTTGACATCGCCTTCGATACCTGGTGGGTGTGCCCCAGTCAAGTAGCCGAGCGAGCAGAAGATGACCGCTTCATTGAACGTGATCCAGTGACGGACGCGGTCACCGAACGATTGGAAACAAGTATCGGCGAAACGTACGAACGCGTCAACCGTAGCTGGATTTTTCCAGCCGCCTGTTTCTTCAAGCGCTTGCGGGAGGTCCCAGTGGTAGAGTGTCACGAACGGGACGATGCTGTGCTTCAAGCACTCGTCGATCAAGTTGTTGTAAAACTCAAGTCCTTTTTCGTTTACTTCCCCTGTGCCGTTCGGGAAGATACGCGGCCATGAGATTGAGAAGCGATATGATTCGAGTCCCATTTCGGCCATGAGCGCGATGTCTTCTTTATAACGATGGTAATGGTCGACTGCGACGTCGCCGTTCGTATCTTCAAATGTTTTTCCAGGAATTTTCGAGAAGACGTCCCAGTTTGAGAGTCCTTTCCCGTCCTCGTTCCATGCGCCTTCGACTTGGTAAGAAGCCGAAGCAGCGCCGAACAAGAAATCTTTTGGCATTTTCAAAGTGGTCACCTCAGTTTATTTATTTACAAGCTTAAGTGCGTGGTCTAATACTTTCGTTCCGTTCATCATGCCGTAGTCGACTGTGTTGATGACGTCGATTGGAACGCCTTTTGGCTCACAGATTTGTTTGCCTTTTGAAAGCAAGTACTTCACTTGTGGTCCGAGAAGAGCGACGTCGAGGTCGTTCACATACGTTTCCATTTCTGATTCTGGGTAGGCTGCGATTTCTGCCTCGAGACCACGTTCAGCGGCAACCGCTTTCATTTTTTCTACTAACATACTTGTTGACATACCTGCTGCGCAGAAGAGTCCGATTTTCATCATTTTTGATCCATTCCTTTCAATTGGTTGATTTCGTTTTGCATGTTCATCATGTAGCCGAGCATCTCTTTTACGAGGATCGTGTTCATCAAGTGGTCTTGCGCGTGCACCATGAGGACGCCGACTGTCGCCGTTTTCCCTTGTGCTTCGAGCGTGACGAATTTTGTTTGGATAGCGTGTGCTTCTTTCAACGTCGCGTCGCCAGCTTTAACCGCTTCAGCCGCTTCCTCTGGCTTGCCTTCTTGCATGAGGAGCATTGCGTGGTGGTAACTTGCTTTCGCGTCACCTGAGAGGGCGATTAAACCGAAGATGTCTTCGGGTGTAATTTCGATTGTTTCAGAAACCATAATATCTCTCCTTTTTTGTATGGATAACTAAGATTCGTAGGTACAAATTCTATAGTTTGATACTAGCACGACACCGCTTACATGTAAACCCTTTCTTTTTGAATAAAATGTGAACGAAAAAAACGCACGCGAGATCAACCTCTCGAGTGCGTTTAAGACTTGATGTTAGAGACTTTCAGCATCTTAACATGGCGGAAATGATGTGTCGAGCGCGATACGTCGAAGATTTGACCGTTCGTTAAATAGACGGTGTTGTCGACGAGAAGGGCCGGATCGTTTTCGTTCAACCCGAGTAAAACGGCATCATCGGCGTTCAAGAAATCGGCGTAAATGACGCGGTCGGCAAAACCGATGGCGAGCTTTTGGTCGTTACGGAAGTAGTTATAGATCGACTTCTCGGTGATGTTTCGGTCGAGATAGACGACGAGGTTTTTGCGGAAGTACGAATCTTCGACCGAGAACGGGTGGTCGTCGACGAGACGCAGCCGCTTGACGTAATAGACAGGCGTCCCGACCGGACACTTCATCCGTTCCGCCACTTCTTCGTTTGCCGTCGTCTCCTCAAAGGCGAGGACGTGTGTCTCGACTTTTCGTCCACTGAAGTCGCTCGTGAGACCTTGGAGTTTTTCGAGGTTCACATAATCGCTGTCGTAATGGTCACGGACGAAGACGCCGCTCCCTTGGACTTGATAGGCGTAGCCTTTGTTGACGAGAATCTCGATCGCTTTCCGGACCGTGTTGCGGCTGACGGCGTATTTCGTAGCATATTCGTCTTCCGTGAGGAGTTTGTTCGTATGCTGATAGACGTGATTGACGATATCCGTCTCAATCTGTTCAGCTACTTGCTTATACTTTGGGGCCATGACTGTTTGCACCTTTCACATCAATTTGTAGGAATGAATACGCTATCATTATAGCAGAAATAATTTGTAACGGTCGTAAATCATTCGCCAATTGTTGAAAAACGTCGAATGATTGTACAGAGAATCATTGAAATCGGCGAAACGAATTCGAAAGGGTTTCGTATAAAAAAGGAGAAGAGTGAGGAGGAGAAGGGTATGGCACAATCAGTTCGGATGGAACGAGAACGAGAATGGAAGCAACGACATACACGCATCGGCTATGCTTTATTAACAGTTGTCGTTCTGGCGTTCACTTTGATGTTCTTTGGACGGGCAACGTGGATTACAGTCCCGCTTGGCCTGGTCGGCGCAGCCCTGCTCGCTTCAGATGTGGCGAAATTTCGGATGAGACGGATGTATCTATTCGACTCCGCAGCCCAGAAATTGCTCCGTTGGCAGTTGTTATATGACGTCGTGAATACGAGCGTGCTCACGATTATGGTTGGTGGGCTCTTGATTTTTAGCCAAGACAACATCTATTGGGGGTTCGCCGTCCTGATTTGGGGAACGTTCGCCGAAATCGTGTCACGTCGGTTGAATCGGGCGCTACAAGCGCATGATCCGGTATTACGCACCCTCGAGCTGGAGGAAGCGCGATGAGGGAACGAGTCGAACAGGAACGGGCGTGGATCCATTCGTTCCAACAACTCATGTTTGGGATTGTAGGGGTGTTTCTAGTCGTCATTCTTCCAATCGTTTGGTGGACGGACAGTCTGTTTTGGGGCATCGTCTACATGGCACTCGTGCTCGTTCCCGTCAATGTGATGTATATACGTCGCTATCAGATGCGACAACGGTTGAATCCGAAATTGACGCATCGCTATCGCCAACAGTTGGGGAGTGACGTGTTGAATACGGTTGCCTTCTTTCTCGCATTGAACGGCAATGAATTGTTGGGGGCGAAAGTTTTCTATACAGTCGGTTTACTCGTGATTGTGTTAGCTGGATGGATGACGATGAAGATTGATAAGCGGATGAAGCAGGAAGACGTGTGGCGTCCTACATATAAAGAAATAGGGAGGTGAGGAAATGGACCAGGTGCGACACGATGTTAAGAGAGTCGTCAATATTCGAAGGTATGGTGTCCCGATATGGATTGTTTATATGACCATCTTTCTATTCGCGCTTTTCTTTGAACAGATCTGGCTCATTCCCTTGATGTGGTTACTCGCAATTTTTCTCATCATCATGGGGAATAAAGAATATCGCATCATGCGTCATTTTGCAGAAACTTTTCAAACCCTCAAATTGCTTCGCATACAATATGCAATGACTTGGTTGGATGCACTATTGCTTTCGACTTCAATGACGGCGCTGGTTCTCAATCACTCAATCGGATTTTTGATTGGGGCTTTATTTGCTATGATGCGTTTTACCGATTCTTATCGAGACCGATTGATTAGAAACAAACTGAAAGCGGTTGATCCTGACATGCCGACATACGACCAAGTGATTGAAAGGATGAAATCATAATGGAACTTTCACCGCAAACAAAACAACAGATTGATACGGTGTTGCGAATGGATAAATGGACAAGCTGGGGCGTCGGCATAATCGGTGTGTCAGCAATTATCGGCATGCTGATTTACGCGTCGTATTGGGAGATGCCGGATTCGTTTTTCCTAATATTCATATTCTCTATATTTAGTCTCGTCGTCACGACAGAGGTGATGCGTTTCCGGATGTGGCGCCGCTTCGTGAAAAATGAGAAGGCGCGAAAGCTGTTGACGCTACGGTATACCGCTTATTTACTGGGACTTGTCGCTCTCGGCTACTACGGGGTCGTTGTGTTCAATCAAACATCGCAGCCGCAATCGTTCCAAGCGTTTCTTTTATCACAAGCCTTTTTCTGGGGCGCGACGTTCTTTGGAAAATGGCTCGACTGTATCATTCAAAAACATGATGGTAACTATTTGACGGATCAAGATATCAAAGCAATTAAAGAAGCGCGGGAAATTGAAAAGGAAGAACGATATGGATAAGCGGAGCCAGATGCGTGAACTGACGGCGTTCGATGAGGCAAAGCATTCCACGGTCGCGTTCATCTCAGCGGTGTTCGCTGGGCTCATGTTTTTCTCGCTAGAATATGGCTGGCTCTCGCCGGTGATGGTTATGTTTCTCGGTGCGGTAGCGAGTCTGCCGGACTTCCGGAAAATGTGGCGTCGTGAGAACATCAAGAAACAGTATTTACAGTCGCGGGAAGCGAGGTGGCTCATTCACTTCAATTCATTGTTCGGGCTCATCTTCCTACCGCTCATTTTGGTATGGGTATATGCGCTGCTGACGGATTTGATTTCGCTCCAAACGTTTGCGTTGATTGGTTTGGTGGCGTATTTGATTGCCATCGTCGAACAACGTTTGTATGAACGCCACATGGTCACTCTCGACAACAACTATGTCACCGAAGCCGAATTGCGAGAAGAACGAAAATGGGGGAGCGCATGAGCGCTTCCCCCGTTTTCATTTGAACGTACGGATGATGAAGTAAAGGCAGCCGAGGAAGGGGATTAAGAACAGTGCACCGAGCCATTCGCCTTGGCCGAAAACGAGCCAGGCGAACAACTGGAACGATAGAATGCCACCGGCCGCGAGCCCAGCGAAGCGGAGCGCTTTCGGTCGCTTTGATGGTTCCTCCCACCACTCTTTAAAGAACGGCAAGCTGAACAACAGCGCCAAGCCGAGAAAGAATGCAGCTGGAAATACGAGCACATCTCCGCGCGCATCCTGTCCGTTAAACTGCAGCCATTTCGAGAGAATCGATAAGATGATGCCGATGACGAGAAAGAGCCCGCTCATATCCGTTCCTCCGTTTCATCTCTATATACTATTATCATGCACGAACCGCGTCAGGCGGACAAGCCTCCAAAAAAATGGCTTGTTAGTGAAAGTGGTGACTTTTACGTGAACGGTAAAAAGTCGACAGCACGAAGTTTGTTCAGGCGACTAGTTTTGCCATTCGAAACGGACTAGCATGAGACTGTATCTGAAAAAAAACGGTCGAATAAAAAACAAAAAAATAATGCTTACGAAGCAGGCCTCCAATTTGCTACACTATGAAAATCAGTTTGTAGAGATATCGGTTTCGTACCGAAAATATATGTCGCAAGATACGTCTACCATCTGAAATCATATGTGTACGGAGGCTTTATTATGCACTTAGAAGACCGGTTACCTCAAAACCCAAAAGAAGGCGTTTTGTTCATGTTGATTATCTCGATTTTATCCGTGAACACGATTGCCCCGATCATCGTCGGCATGGAGCGAGGCTTTAGTGTCGCCCATTACGTCGATACGCTCAAAATCATCCCGTTCGCTTGGATTGCGCTCATCGTGTTGATCCGTTTCATTGTGAAGCCGCTAGCCGGTATACTATTTAACCGGCTTGCCGGTCAGACGGACGGCTTCAACGCCCGTATCTTGTTGAACATCGTCTTAAACGTCTCGATGATCTCGTTTGTCATGACGATTATCGGACCATGGATCGGTATGGGCGAGATCAACTTCGAAACGTTGCATCACTTCTTCCCGACGTGGTTCCGCAATTTCGGCATCGCGTTTTGGATAGAGTTGTTGTTCGCTCAGCCAATTGCTCGAGCCGTCATGAAGTCGATTCATACACGAAAACGCCTGAAGACCGCTTAACTTTAGACACAGCATCTTTCCGATTGAGGAGAGGTGCGTCTTACTGTTTGCCGATGATTTTGACAAAGAGCAAAATAGTAGGTGAAGTAAGCGGTCCAATCGTATGGTTAGATAAAGATAAGCAACGGCCTTACAGGATGAACCACTTAATTTATCGTTTGAGGGTGAAATCGACGGGTAACCAATCACTCAGCACCAACAAAAGAGGTGACTCTGATCCGATACGGATGAGTCACCTCTTATTGGTGTTAAGCCCGGGTCTTCCCGAACTCGATATAGGTCGTGACCGATTTGACGTGCTTCACGACGTCTTTCTCGCGAAGCGGACGGCTGAAGTAAAAGCCTTGGACATAGTCGCACTGCTCATTGAGCAACCATTCGAGTTGGTCAGACGTTTCGACGCCTTCCATCAATACTTTCATGCCGAGGTTATGGCCGAGTTGGATCATCGACCGGACGATCGCTTCTTGGTTGCGGTCTGTGAACAAGTTGACGATGAACGAGCGGTCAATCTTGAGCACTTGGACCGGAAGTTCGCGCAGTTGGCGGAACGACGAGTAACCAGTCCCGAAATCATCGAGCGAGATCAAAATCCCGTACTGATGAAGTTGGGTGAGCTTATCGCGCGTCGATGCCTCGTACGATAGCATCGATGATTCCGTCACTTCAAGTTCGAGGAACATCGGGTCCATGCCGGTCTCTTGTAAGATGGTTTGGAGCGTCTCGACGAAGTCTTCACGCGCGAACTGGAGCGGTGACACGTTGACCGAGAGCGTGAACGGCTTGACGCCGGACTTGTTCCACCGTACCCAAGCGAGACACGACTCGCGCATGACCCAGTTGCCGATCTGGTGGATCAGTCCGGTGTTTTCTGCGATCGGGATGAATTCGGTCGGTGTGACATCGCCGAGTTCGAAATGATTCCAACGCAAGAGCGCCTCGACGCCTTCGAGTCGATTTTTCGTGAGCGATACTTTCGGTTGATAGACGAGCGTGAACTCGTGACGATCCAGTGCGTGAATGAGCGCTTTCTCGATCTCAACCGTGCGTAAAATTTGATGCTTCGATTCGTCTTCGAACTCTTTGATTTGGTTTTTCCCGATCCGTTTTGATTCGTGGACGGTGAGTCGCGCGTATTGGACGAGTTCGTCCGCGGACGTCGTGTCTTTCGGATAATGGCTGACGCCGGCGCTCATCGTGAGTTCGACGGTCGTCCCGTCGATATCGAACGGTTGTGAGATCGCTTTAATACATTTCTCCGCTTTTTGTTTGGCGAGTGTGCTGCGCTTATCGAACAGTAAGATAATGAATTCCGAAGCACCGACTCGTGTCAAAATGTCATCTGGATGAATCGTGACGCGAAGACGTTCGGCGATTTGCATCGTCAATTCGTCCGTGCCGTGATGTCCGAGCATATCACTCAAGAAACGCCAGCGGTCGATGTCGATGTAAAGACAAGCGACCGGGTCTTCGATTTGAATATGTTCCGCAAGGATGCGTTCGAGCTTGTGACGGTTCGGCAGATCAGTGAGCGTATCGTGATACGCCATATGTTCGACGAGACGTTGTGAGGCGATCGCCTCCGAGACGTCCCGTAAAAACCAGAGCACTTGGTCCATCGCTTCACCTTTGAGCGGGTAGCTCGTCACTTCAATCGTCTTATCGTCGATCTCGACCCGTCTTGGGTCATAGAACTGTTGATTGATCGTCAAGGACGAGTGGTAGTCTTGGAAAAAAGTATCGTCCGTTTTGTCGAACAAACGATAAAACGCGGTGTTGGCGTACTGGATCATGCCATCTTTCGTCGTCGTGACGACCGCATCCGTCGTCGAATCGAGAATCGTCGCTTGGATGAGTTCACGTTTCTTGAGGTGACGGTCGAGCGTGAGCGACAAGAAGAAGATGGCAAACAAGATGACCGTGATCGCCGTGACGAGCCAGGCGAGAAGCGACGGTTCGACGGCATTGGCGAACGGGCCGTTCGCTTCGATGAACGCGAACGATGACGCGGCCATACCGACAAAGTGCATCCCGAAGATGGCGACGCCCATGAGCAGTGAAAAGAACACTTTCAGCTCGAGGTCGATCTTTTGTTTGGCATACTTCGAGTAGAAGCCGATCCATAAGGCAATAAGTGAGGCCGCGATGGCGATGATGATCGACAACATGGCCAACCATGGATCATACGAAATCGCAACGCCTTGAATCGCGGCCATGCCGACGTAATGCATGCTGGCGATACTGGTTCCCATCAACAGTCCCGCACCGATCAAGGCGGGATGAGTCGTCCGGCGCGAGACGATCAAGAAGCCGAAGATACAGCCGGCCATCGCAATGATGACAGACAGCAAGACGAGCGGGATCGAATACGTGACGGGGCGCAACGCCTCGTGAGCGAGCATGGCGATGAAATGCATCGACCAAATCCCGAGTCCGAGGGTGGCGCCGCCCGCCAAAATCCACATATTTTGAGTGGAGCGATTCGTCGCGTTCACGCGGCGTGCCAGTTCGATGGCAGCATAAGCGGAAACAGCGGCGATAATATAAGAAAGAATCACGAGAAAGTAATTGTGACTCATCGAGTGTTCGACTACTGGTTCCATGTGTACCTCGCTAGTAAATGTGATTTTATTGTAACTCTGATTATACCTCGGCAAATAGTAGCCGACCTATCATTTTGCTTCATATGTTAAAAATATTTTGCCGGTGAAGTAGGCAAGTCGCTTCTAGAGTGGGTAAACTACATATAAAAGGAGGCGGAGCGCATGATCCCGACACGAAAAGAAGTCATAACGTTTATCGTCATCGCGTTCGCGTTCTCATGGTTAAGCTGGTGGGGGCTCTATACGTGGACAAGCTTGCCGATTTTAGCGACCGTCTTGATCGGTTCGTTCGGACCGAGCGTGGCCGGCAGTTATATGGCGTTTCGAGAAAACGGATGGAGCGGGGTGCAGACACTGTTGAAGCGAGGCTTCGAGTGGCGGATGGCCGGTAAGTACTATGCGTTCGGCCTGTTGCTCATCCCGTTCTTATTTGTCCTCGCGTACTGGCTGACCGATGCGAGCGGTGCGTTACTGCTGAACGAACCTTGGCTCGTCATCCCGTACTTCCTCTACATGTTATTTCTCGGGGGAACGGTTCAACAAGAGTATGGTTGGCGCGGGTATTTACTCGACGCGCTGCAACTCAACAAGACGCCGCTCCAGGCGAGCCTGTTCGTCGGCGTGGTGTGGGCGGTTTGGCATATTCCCCTCTTCTTTATGACGGGCACCGGACAGGCATCCCTCCCGTTTTGGGCTTACGCCGTCGCCATTCTATCGTTTACGTTGATCATCTCGTGGTTATATAACGTCACGACGATGAACTTATGGGCGGCCTTTTTACTGCATACGACGTTTAACGTCTCGTATGCCCTCGTCCCCTTGATCGAGCCGGGGCAGGTCTCAATCGGTTTTCTTTATTTGACGCTCTTGTTGTTCACGACGGCAATCGTGCTTGTCTGGAAGACGCACGGGTATCTCGGGTATGACCATCTCGAACAGCTCGAGGCGGTGGAAGGGTCGCATCAACCGAACGTTACGTTAGGCAGAGACACGGGTAAAGAAGGAAACGTATGATTATGGATAGAGGGAAGTGGAAATATTGAACTTTCGTCCGCTTGAACGAGATGATGTCAAACCGCTCCAGCGTTTGTTTATGGAGAGTCTGAGCGATTTGATCCGCCGGGAACAGTTTGAAGACGCTGATTTGTTGGACGAGGAAGTGGCGCGCTTGAATACGACCGTTCAAGATAGTTTGGATGACGAGACTGTCCAATTGTTTGTTGTGCTAAAAGACGACGTCATCGTTGGAACAGCGGCTATCCTTCCTCCGAACGAGATTATCACGGCACATCTCGATGTCGAGCCGGACGTACCGGAAGTCGGATGCATCTATGTGACGCCGAGCGAGCAGCGGCAAGGGGTCGGTCATTTCTTGCTTAAAAACGTGATGGACGAGCTGTTGATCAGGGGACAGCCGATTTTTTATCTCGATGCGGGGTTTCCGACCGCGCAAACGTACTGGGAAAAACGGATGGGTCCACCTGTACTCACGATCGACCATTACTGGGGACTCGGTGCCCCTCATAAAATCTGGCGTTGCGATGTGACGCAATACAAATAGAGACCCAGCTGAACATTGAACTGCTCCCCGTCAAGTAGACAGGGTAAATAATGAAAACCAGCCTAGGCGGCTTGAGCCCTGTATTCGACAGGGCTCAAGCCGTTTAGTCGTTTCTGGAGACGATCATGGTTGTAGAACGATAT
>NZ_SJUZ01000007.1:0-92720 GCF_004337245.1 Exiguobacterium sp. SH1S1 | reverse complement strand
TTTCCCTTTGAGCAATCAAGAAAGACCCCTCAGAGACGATGAGGTAGATAGGTCATGGGTGGAAGCACGGCGACGTGTGGAGCTGAATGATACTAATCGGTCGAGGCTTTGATCTAGAAATGGTTTGTATTGATGAGTCTTCAGTTTTGAGAGTTCAATCTCTTAAAAACATATTGACGTCACTCTTAAATGATGTTAATATAATACTTGTCTGGTGGCGATAGCGAAGCGGCCACACCCGTTCCCATGCCGAACACGGAAGTTAAGCGCTTCAGCGCCGAAAGTAGTTGGGGGTCTCCCCCTGTGAGGATAGGACGTTGCCAGGCAAGATCGTTCCGCAATAGCTCAGTGGTAGAGCAACCGGCTGTTAACCGGTAGGTCGTAGGTTCAAATCCTACTTGCGGAGCCACTTTTTCTCTTTTTTGGAGAGCTGTCCGAGTGGCCGAAGGAGCACGATTGGAATTCGTGTAGGCGGCACAACCGTCTCAAGGGTTCGAATCCCTTGCTCTCCGCCAGTTTATCCATACTAATTATGGCCCGTTGGTCAAGCGGTTAAGACACCGCCCTTTCACGGCGGTAACACGGGTTCGATTCCCGTACGGGTCACCATTTAAATTTTATATCGTCGCGGGGTGGAGCAGTCTGGTAGCTCGTTGGGCTCATAACCCAAAGGTCGTTGGTTCAAATCCAGCCCCCGCAATTGTGTGGTCCTGTGGTGTAGCGGTTAACATGCCTGCCTGTCACGCAGGAGATCGCGGGTTCGAATCCCGTCAGGACCGCCATTTTTTTATTTAACTAAATTACTACATACATGGCTTTGTAGCTCAGTTGGTAGAGCAAAGGACTGAAAATCCTTGTGTCGGCGGTTCGATTCCGTCCAAAGCCACCATGTGGGGGGGTAGCGAAGTGGCTAAACGCGGCGGACTGTAAATCCGCTCCCTCGGGTTCGGCGGTTCGAATCCGCCCCCCCCCACCATTTAGGGGCATAGTTTAGCGGTAGAACTACGGTCTCCAAAACCGTCAGCGCGGGTTCGATTCCTGCTGCCCCTGTTTATTATGGCGATTGTGGCGAAGTGGTTAACGCACCGGATTGTGATTCCGGCATTCGAGGGTTCAATTCCCTTCAGTCGCCCCATTTTGTTGGGCTGTAGCCAAGTGGTAAGGCATCGGATTTTGATTCCGACATGCGTAGGTTCGATCCCTTCCAGCCCAGCCATTTTGCGGAAGTAGTTCAGTGGTAGAATACGACCTTGCCAAGGTCGGGGTCGCGGGTTCGAATCCCGTCTTCCGCTCCATTTAATCTCTTTGGCGCCATAGCCAAGTGGTAAGGCAGAGGACTGCAACTCCTCTATCGTCGGTTCGATTCCGACTGGCGCCTCCAACATAATATGCCGGTGTGGCGGAATTGGTAGACGCGCACGACTCAAAATCGTGTTCCTCTGGAGTGTCGGTTCGACTCCGACCACCGGTACTCTCTGCGGGTGTAGTTTAATGGTAAAACCTCAGCCTTCCAAGCTGATGACGAGAGTTCGATTCTCTTCACCCGCTTCATATCTCTCTGCCCTTAGTGGCGGGGAGATTTTTTGTATGCGAAAATAAGAAGAGTGAGGTGATGAATGGGATGACTCCTGAGATACTAAAACAACAGATTGTCGAGTACGCTGCGTCAATCGGGATCGATGAGTTGAAAGTGACGACGGCCGATCCGTTCATCGTCATGAAACAACGGCTCATCAAACAACAAGAGAAAGGCTTCGCTTCAGGATTTGAAGAACCCGACCTTGATAAGCGGACGACGCCTGAACTATTGTTACAGGACGCCCAGTCAATCATTGCGATTGCGGTCGCCTACCCGAGCAAATTGAAAGATGCGCCCCGGAGCGTGGCGGGCGAACGGCGTGGGCTGTTCGCGCGTGCCTCGTGGGGGCTTGACTATCATCGCGCCGTCGGCTCACGGCTTGAACAGCTTCAAGCGTATATCGAAGAACTCGTTCCTGGCGTCAAAACGCGCTCGATGGTCGACACGGGTGAACTTGTCGATCGGGCTGTGGCCGAACGGGCCGGAATCGGATTTAGTGGGAAAAATTGCTCGATCATTTCGCCGGAGAAGGGATCCTACCTGTACTTGGGGGAGATGATTTTAGACACGTATCTGCCGCCCGATACAGCAATCGAGGACGGGTGCGGGGACTGTGATAAATGTATGACCGCCTGTCCGACGACGGCGCTCGTCGAACCGGGTGTGCTTGACGCCAAACGGTGCATCGCTTACTTGACCCAGATGAAGACGCTCATGCCGCGAGAGTTCCGCTCGAAGCTTGGCGGACGCCTTTACGGCTGTGATACGTGCCAACAAGTCTGTCCATATAACCGTAAGAAAGATTGGCGCCATCATGAAGAGCTGTTGCCGGAGGCAGAAGTCGTCAAACCGCTGCTCGAACCGCTGCTCAGCTTGAGTAACCGCGAGTTCAAGGCGAAGTTTGGTCACTTGTCCGGCTCGTGGCGCGGCAAGAAACCGATTCAACGTAACGCGATCTTAGCGCTCGCACATTACCGTGAACCGTCAGCCGTCTCGGTGCTCGAAACATTCATTCAAACCGATGAGCGTGAAGACATGCGGGCGACGGCTGTCTGGGCGATCGGCGCGATTCTCGGTACTGACGCCGAAGCAATCTATCAAGAGATCGAACGCGTAGAGCAATCAGAACTGGTTAAAGAAGAGATTCGTATATTCCGAGAGGAGTGGGAACGTGAAGACCGTGTCATCTAAATGGGGAACGTTATCGTACGAATTAAATGAGCAGGGGAAGTTAATCGCGTTAGACTTTGCGGAAACAGAACAGGCAGATGGGAGCGCACCGGTGTGGCTCGTCGACATGATCGAACGGGTCGAACGGGAAGGGCTCCAAGAAATTGACCGCGTGTGGATTGATATGAACGGGACGGTTTTCCAACAAGAAGTGTGGGATGCGTTGTTGACGATCCCGTCTGGTGAGACGCGGACGTATAAACAAATCGCGGAACAGATTGGACGTCCGAAAGCAGTCCGTGCCGTCGGCCAGGCGTTGAACCGTAATCCGCTGCCTGTCATCTTCCCGTGCCATCGTGTCGTCGGCAGCAGCGGACAGCTCACGGGTTTTGCGGGCGGGCTCGATCAAAAACAACGATTACTCGATATCGAACAAGTGAAGTGAGGAATAGATTATGGCTAACCATGTAGTAATGTTTCAACCGGAAATCCCGGCAAATACGGGCAACGTCTCGCGGACGTGTGCGGCAACGAACTCGGTGCTCCATCTGATTCGTCCGCTCGGCTTCTCGACGGATGACAAGATGTTAAAACGGGCCGGCCTCGACTATTGGCAGTTCGTCGACGTCCGTTACCATGACTCGCTTGACGAACTATGGGCACAACATCCGGACGGCGAATTTTTCTATATTACAAAGTACGGCGAACAGTATCCGAGTGACCTTGACGTGTCTGACGTCGAGAAGGACTATTTCTTCGTCTTCGGACGTGAGACGAAAGGTTTGCCGATGGAAGTGATCGAGGACAACCTTGACCGCTGCATCCGCTTGCCCCAGTCAAACCTCGTCCGTTCGCTCAACGTCTCGAACACGGCAGCCATCATCGTCTATGAGGCACTGCGCCAGCAAAGCTATGCGGGATTAAAGTAAGAAAAAAGAGCCCGATTCGTGAGAATCGCGGCTCTTATTGATTACCTTCAGGTTTTCTGTTGTATCCTGCTGTTAAGATTGCCGCAAGGAAGACGACGCTGATTCCGACCATTAGTAATAAACCCATTTAAAAATCCCCCTTTTGTTCTCCGTGACTACGAATATTATAATATACTTGATAATAGATTTGCACTGAATATGAGAAATTCTTGTGAAATGAGAGCCTATATGAAAACAAATGTGTACTTGTTAAGCTACGCCCCGTTGATTGGGATCATTCTTTTTTCGATGTCACTCGCTATCGCCACGTCTGAATACGCCATTCAATGGCTGACGCGTGTCGGGGTGTATAGTGAAATCATCGCGCTGTTGTCTGTTCAAGAGACGAAGATCCTCGTGCTCGTCATGTTCTTCACGATATACTTCATGCTGTTTAGCGCCTTTAAACTCGTCGCCGATACGTTCAACCAACTCGGTTTCGCATTTTTTGCGCGTGAGACGAACGGGAGCTCGCTCCATCGCTTAAAGCCAGGAGCAACGATTTTTTTGGTCGGTTCAGGTGTCAGTTTTTTGTTTTTGACTTCACTGCCGGCAGCGGTTGCGGTCTTGCTTGGCACGTTTGTCGTCTATTTATTCTACTATATTTGGCAAGTCAGTCAGTTGATGTCGACACTTCGTGCAATCGGGCTCTTGTTGATTCAAGCGATGATGTGGGCGATTCTTTTAAGTGGGCTCGTCTGGGCGCTCCTCAGGCTGTTTAACTCGGTCGGGGATATCATCTTATGAACGGCCCTCACATAAAACTAGCCGCTTCAGAAGCTGTGATCAGCGAATGGATCAAGTCGTTTATGCCTGCTCATGATTTGTACTTTATCGATGAGCGGCTACTATCGCGGCTCGACCATTCTCCAGGCATGTTGCTCATACCAAGAGAAGAGTTCAGTCAGCATCCGACATATCGGGATATTAGCGTCGCCAACAGTGGACGGTCGATCCGGTCGCGACGCACGTCGTCCATGCGCCTAGCGGGTGGATAGCATCGTTACCGGACGCGTTGAGAAGCGATGTGCTCACATTTCAGGCCACGGTCGGCCGAGGTCTTGTCTTTCGGTTAACGAACGACGAATCCAGACGAGAGTGGATGCCTTATATCATCAACGTGGACGGGGCGAGATACCTCGTCTTGCAACAAAATGTATGGGCGCTGATGACGAACTTCGAGCGCCGTCAGCTAGTGCTGAACTACGCGAAAGAATGGGATGTATGGGACGCACATGATTTACCACTTGAAGCACCAAGTCATTTGAAGAGATACGCCAACATGTTCTCGACGGTGGCGGGGAGCAACTGCTTAGCGGCAACACTGTTTGCTGTGACGGGGGAAGACTGGTTGATCACGCAATGGGTCCATCCGAAGACGTTTCTACAGACACTGGCTCATGCGTCTTATACTCAAGTCGATGCGGCAGCTGAGGCAGGGGACGTTCTCACTTTTTGGGACGACGCCGGACGTTTGCAGCACGCGACGTATCGTATAGACGATGAGCTGTTCTTCAACAAGAACGGCCAGACGATGTTTAATCCGTGGAAAGTGATTGACGAAACCGAACTACGCGTAGCTTGGAGCGCATTTACCGTCAAAATATACAGACAGACGAAACAAGGCTAGAGGATGCGTCCTCTAGCCTTGTTGTTTTTTAACGGTGCGCTTCTGTCCAAATGATGGCCGGGTACGCCCGGTTGGCAAGCTCCGGGAACGGACGCGGCGTGTCGGCACCGAGCCAGATCGCCGTGATCGTTTGATCGGTCAAGCCGACATACCACATGTCCTTATGCGAGTTGGTCGTGCCGGTCTTGCCTCCGACGTAAGGGCGCTTGATCTGGCCGGCGTAACGTCCCGTTCCGTACGTTGTGACGGCAGATAACGCTTCTTGCATCGCCGAGGCCGTCTCGTCCGACCAGACGGCTTGTTTCATCATGCCCGGGCTGATTGTCGGGGCACCCGAAGCAAAGCGGATTTCTTTAATCGTCTGACCAGATACGTACACACCTTTATTGAGAAAAGGCGTATACGCGGCAGCGAGTTCCTTCGGAGATACTCCTTGTGTCAGACCGCCGAGCGCGCTCGCGAGATTGCTGTCTTTGTCGGGATTCCACTGACTGAACATCATGTCGGCCGTCTCGTACGCTCGCTCTTGGTCGATTGCCGTGAATGCGGCGAGTGCCGGGGTGTTATACGAGTAAGCGACCGTATCTTGGAGCGTGACGTCGCCCAGGACACGGTTGCCACTGTTCGTCGGGCAATACGTCCCGTAACAGACAGGTCGTCCGTCAAGCACCGTATCGAGCTTCGCTCCGGTCTCTTCGATGTAAGGCGCAAACACAAGGACAGGTTTTATAGCCGAGCCCGGCTGCCGGTACGCTTGGGTGGCCCGGTTGAATTCACCACTCTGCTTCATCTCAGAATCGACGAGGGCGACGATGCGCCCGTTCGGCGTCAATTCGGCATAGCCGCCGTTCAAGCCGTTCGGTAAGCGGCTCATCACTTGTTTCGCTTGGTTTTGACGTTCGACGGACAAATACGTTTCGACTGTCGCTTTATTGCTCGCCAAGTAGTTTTTGGCCGCCTCTTCATCGAGATCATAACGTGTACGGACGAGGCGGACCGCGTCTTTCATGACCGTGTCCATATAGTCTGGATAGCGGACTTTGTGGCTGCGATAAGAGGCCTTGAGTTTGACGCCGTGAAACGCATCATATGCTTGCTTTGATAGGACGCCCGCATCTCTCAATTGCGTGAGGATGCGATCTTTACGCTCGTAAAAGGAAGCCGACGGGTCAAGCGGATCGTAAAGGGACGGATTGTTCGGCACGGTCAGCAAGTAAGCGATCTGGTTCCAGTTCAAATCGTCGAGTGGACGAGAGAAGTACGTATCGGCCGCCGACTGGATACCATAGATGTTATGACCGAAGAAAATGACGTTGCTGTAGGCGGTCATAATTTCTTTTTTACTATAATTTTTTTCGAGCGCTCGCGCGATCATTAATTCCTTTACTTTGCGCTCATACGTCCGTTCGTGCGTTAAATATTCATTCCGGGCCAGTTGTTGGGTAATCGTGCTCCCGCCTTGGACCGACGATTCGTTGGCGTTATTGATGAACGCTCGGGCAATCCCTCCGAGGTCATAGCCGGGATGGGCGTTGAACTTCCGGTCCTCAATGACGATGATTGCTTCACGGATGTGATTCGGAAGCCCATCGACGGAGACATCGTTGCGGCGACCGTTCAAGTACAACTGTTCCGTCCCTCCTTTATAAGTCAGCATGACAGCATGTTTCGATGAGAGCGGAGCGGAGCTGACGGCCTCTTCACCCCACGCGACAATCGTTTTCGCTTGGTCAATCTCTTCTTTTAAAGCTCCGCTGACTGTGAAGCCGACGGCAACCAATCCAGCAATAAACACAACCCCGAGCCATGCTCTCATCGTCTCACCTCTTTCTCTATTCATTATATCGTCAATCTTTCGATAAAATTCAAAATGTAAACGCTATCATATAATAATTTAAGCAGGAATACATTAGGAAACAGCGAAAAAGGGTATTAGAGGTTTATATTATGAATTTAGGAGGCAGTACTATGAAGCAAGAAATGGTTGCGATGCTCCTCGCTGGCGGGGAAGGCAAGAGACTTGGGCCTCTCACAAGGAAGACGGCAAAGCCTGCCGTCAACTTTGGAGGGAAGTACCGGATCATCGATTTCCCACTATCGAACTGTACGAATTCGGGAATCACGACAGTCGGTGTGTTGACACAATATGAGCCGTTAGAATTAAACCGTTACCTCGGCATCGGGTCTGCCTGGGATTTAGATCGCCGCAATGGCGGATTAGCTATCCTGCCACCATACCAAGCTCAGTCGGGGAAAAACTGGTACGAAGGTACTGCGAATGCGATCTATCGGAACTTGAGCTATATCGATGACTACGATCCGGAGTACGTGTTGATCTTATCGGGAGATCACATTTACAAAATGGATTACGAGAAGATGCTCGATTTCCACAAAGAAAAACAAGCCGATGTGACGATTTCAGTCATGGCCGTCCCATGGGATGAAGCACCGCGTTTCGGGATCTTGAATACGGGCGATGATTTGCGTATTAACGAATTCGATGAAAAACCTGAGAAGCCGAAGAGCAACTTGGCGTCGATGGGAATCTACATCTTCAACTGGAAAGTGTTGCGCGAACACTTGATTCAAGACGCGGAAGATGAGACGTCAAGCTTTGACTTCGGGAAGAACATCATTCCAAACACGCTCCTCGACGGATTGAACGTCTTTGCCTATAAATTCAAAGGCTACTGGAAAGACGTCGGTACGATCCAGTCGCTATGGGAAGCGAACATGGACCTTCTCGAAGAAGATCCACCGTTCGATTTATATGACCCAGACTTTAAAATTTACTCGGTCAACCCGAACCAAACGCCGCAATTCATCGGAAAAGATGCTTGTGTCGAGCAGTCGGTCATTAATGAAGGCTGCCGAATCGAAGGAGAAGTCCAACATTCGGTCTTGTTCTATGACGTACGTGTCGGCGAAGGGTCGCTCGTGAAAGACTCCGTCATCATGCCAGGGGCCCGCATCGGGAAAGACGTTACAATTCACCGAGCCATTGTCGCTAGCTGTGCCGTCATTGAAGATGGCGCGACAGTTGGTGAGCCGGGGGGTGACATCGTTGTCATCGAGCCGCATGAAAATATCGAAAGTGGAACAGTCTTCAAGCAACGTGCTTGATTATAAAATAGACCGACGCAAGGAGGCGTTATTGTTGACGAATGATTTGTTAGGAATCATCAACTTAGGTACCGAAGAGGGGTTATTCCCGGAGTTGACGGGACATCGCAACTTAGCAGCTGTCCCGTTCTCAGGGCGTTATCGTCTCATCGACTTTACATTGACGAATATGATTACCCAAGGTATCGATCAAGTTGGGATTTTTACACTCGATAAGTATCGTTCTTTAATGGACCATGTAGGATCAGGCAAAGAGTGGGATCTTGACCGCTCACAAGGCGGATTGCATATCTTCCCGCCGGCGCTTAAACCGGATGGCGAAGCCTATCTCGGAGATTTAGCGAACTTCTCGATGCACCGGGAACACTTCGTGCGCAGTAAACAAGCTTACGTTGTCATTACCGGCTCGAACGTGTTGACGACGATCGATTATCAAAACATGCTCGAACATCATAAATCGATGGGGGCGGACATCACGCTCGCTTACACGGAGCATGAACAAAAATGTGGCTACTGTCGTCCGATTCGACTCGGGGAGAACGACCGTGTCGTCGGAATCGGGGAGCGCGGCTTTAGCCCGGACGATGAGCATGCATACACGGAAACGATCGTCATGTCGAAAAACTTATTCCTTCGCCTCGTCGATGAAGCGACGTCAAAAGGGGAGTATGACTTGTTAGATGGAGTTATTCTTCCCCAGCTCCACCGTCTCCACGTTCATGGATATCACTATACGGGTAAAATGCAGGTGATTCATTCGGTGCTTTCGTACTATAATGAAAGTATGCGCTTACTTCGCCAAGAAGGAATCATCTACGACTTCCCTCATATTTACACGAAGATCAAACATGAGCCGCCGACTCGCTACTTGAAAGGGTCGAAAGTGAATGAAGCGCTAGTCGCCAATGGATGTAAAATCAGTGGAGAAGTTCAAAATAGTATTTTGTTCCGAGGTGTGGTCATCAGTGAACATGCGCGCGTCAAAAATTCAATCATTTTATCCAAGTCGATCATCGAAGAAGGAGCTGTCGTCGAGAACGCCATTTTAGACAAAGAAGTGGTCGTGAAACGTGGACAGGTCATTCGTGGAACGGTCGATGAACCGATCGTCATCAGAAAACGGACAACGGTTTAAAGGAGGATATTATGAAAATATGGTATGTCGCTTCAGAAGCGGCACCGTTCATGAAAACGGGGGGGCTTGCCGATGTGATTGGCTCGCTCCCTCAAGCGGTGTCTAGCCTCGGTGAAGATGTCAGTGTCGTAATGCCGAAGTACGGCTCGATTGCGCAAGAATATGTCGATGAGATGGAATATTTATTCGATTTGATCGTCCCGGTCGGCTGGCGTAAGCAGTTCGGGGCCGTCTTGAAGTTAGAGCGCGACGGGATCACGTATTACTTTATCGATAACGAGTACTATTTTAATCGCGAAGGCGTGCTCTACGGTCATTACGATGATGCAGAACGATTCGCCTTTTTCTCCCGGGCCGTCCTTGAGATGATCGGACAGATTGAAGAAGTGCCGGACGTGTTGCACTGCCACGATTGGCAGACGGGTGTCGTTCCGGCGTTTCTACGAATCCATTATCAACACATCGAAGCGTACCAAAAGATTCGAACGGTCTTTACTATCCATAACCTGCAATACCAAGGGATCTTCCCAGAAGCTGTGCTCGGTGAACTGCTGCAGTTTGGGCACGAGCATTTCACGGCAGAGGGCATCCAACATAACGGCCTCGTCAATTACATGAAGGCCGGCATCGTCCATTCCGACCAAATCACGACGGTGAGTCCGTCTTATCGCGATGAGATCATGGAACCTTACTATGGCGAAGGTTTAGATGCGGCACTACGCCACCGTGCCGTCGACGTCCGCGGCATCTTGAACGGTCTCGATTTGGCGACGAACGACCCGAGCACGGACAAACGAATCGCAAAAACGTATGATCTCGACACGGTCAAAGAAGGGAAGCTTGCCAACAAGCGCATGCTTCAAGAACGGTACGGTCTCGAAGTGCGTGATGATATCATGTTGATCGGATTCGTGAGTCGTCTCGTCGAGCAAAAAGGTCTCGATTTGATTCATGCGGTGAACCATGAGTTGGGGAATTTGGACTGTCAGTTCGTCTTCCTTGGATCGGGTCAACCTGAATATGAGGCGATTGTCCATGAGATGACGGCAGCCCACCCTGGGAAAATCGGGTCGTACATTGGGTTCGATATCGAACTGGCCCACTTGATTTATGCGGGATCAGACGCCTTCTTGATGCCATCTCGATTCGAACCGTGCGGCCTTAGCCAATTGATCTCGATGCGTTATGGAACACTTCCGATCGTTCGTGAGACAGGCGGACTTCGAGACACGGTCAAACCTTACAATGATTACACGCAAGAAGGGACTGGATTCGGTTTCTTGAACTACAACGCTCACGAGATGCTCGCGACGATTGAAAAATCAATTCGTGTCTTCTACGAGGATAACACTTGGAATGCGCTCGTCCATCAAGCGATGACTTCGGACTTCAGCTGGAAACAATCCGCTAAGCAATACCGTGAGTTATATCACCTATTCGCATGACTGGAAGGAGATTTACACATATATGTTTACAGATAAACAGAGCTTCGTCACTTCGTTTCAAGAAAGATTCGTCGCCTTAAACGGGAAATCGTTCGATGAAGGGACCGAGCAGGAAGTGTATCAAACGTTGGCAACGATGGTGCGTGAACAAGCGATTCCGAAATGGATCAACACACGCGACAAGCAAGAAGCCAAACAGAGCAAGCAAGTCATCTATTTCTCGCTCGAGTTTTTGTTAGGCCGTTTCCTCTATAACAACTTACTCAGTATGGACGTTTTAGAAGTTGTCCAAGAAGGGTTGGAAGAACTCGGTTTTGATTTCACGGAAATCACGGAGTTCGAGCCGGAACCAGGGCTCGGTAACGGCGGTCTCGGCCGTCTGGCCGCTTGTTTCCTCGATTCGCTTGCCGCGCTCAGTCTGCCCGGTCACGGTAACGGGATTCGCTATCGTTACGGTTTGTTCAAACAAAAAATCGTCGACGGCTATCAAGTCGAGTTGCCGGACAATTGGCTCCGAAATGGGAATATGTGGGAGACTCGCCGTGCCGATCGTGCGGTTGACGTGAATTTTGGGGGCTGGATCGAGATGAAGCAGATCGGAGACCGTCTCCGTGTCGTTCATCATCCAGACGAAGTCGTACGCGCCGTTCCATACGATATGCCGGTCATCGGTTACAAGAACGACGTCGTGAACACGCTCCGGCTTTGGAATGCGGAGTCGCCATTTGATGACGAAGAGTATATGGAACGCACGAAAGGGTCGTACAAAGACTTGTTGAAACACAAGCAGTCGATTGCGACGATCTCGGAGTTCCTCTATCCGGACGACACGACGTATGAAGGAAAAGTGCTCCGTTTGAAACAACAGTACTTCTTCGTGTCAGCGGGTGTCCAATCGATGATTGCGTCTTACTTGCGACACAACAAATCACTCAAACATTTAGGCGACTACTACGCTGTCCACATTAACGATACCCACCCGGTCGTCGCAATCCCTGAACTGATGCGGATTTTGATGGATGATCACGGATATGGCTGGGATGAGGCGTGGCGCGTGACGAAAAGTGTCATGTCGTTCACAAACCATACACTTCTCGCCGAGGCACTTGAAAAGTGGCCGGTCGAGATGTACGAACGTCTATTACCACGAATCTATCAAATCATTAATGAGATTAATACCCGGTTCTGTAAAGACGTGCTCGTCAATTATCCACACCTTGAACCGCATATGGGTGAGATTGCGATCGTCTCGAACAATTACATTAATATGGCAAACCTTGCCGTTGTCGGATCACATTCGACGAACGGGGTCGCCCGTATTCATACAGATATTTTAAAACAACGCGAGATGCGCCACTTGTATGAAATGTTCCCGCTTCGTTTCAATAACAAGACGAACGGCATCACGCATCGCCGTTGGCTCTTGAAATCAAATCCGCGTCTGTCGAACTTGATCACTGACGCAATCGGTCCGTCATGGATCGAGCACCCGAACGATCTTGAGAAGTTGATGGACGTCTCGAAAGATACGAGCTTCCAGGAGCAAGTGATGGAAGTGAAACAACAAAATAAACTCGACTTAGCGGCTTACATTCAAGATGAGACGGGAATCAGTGTCGACCCGAACTCGATTTTCGATGTTCAAGTCAAACGTCTGCATGCGTATAAGCGTCAGCTCATGAACGCGATGCATATTCACGCGCTCTATCAAAAGATTCAAACAGACCCGACGTTCACGATGGTTCCACGGACGTTCATCTTCGGAGCGAAAGCGGCGCCAGGTTATTATTACGCGAAAGAAGTCATTCGCTACATCAATGCCCTCGCGTCGATGATTAACAACGACAAACGGGCGAGTCAGTTCATCAAGATCGTGTTCCTTGAGAACTACCGCGTCTCGATGGCAGAACGAATCTTCCCGGGCTCGGATGTTAGTGAACAGATTTCGACGGCGAGCTACGAGGCGTCAGGAACCGGAAACATGAAGTTCATGATGAACGGAGCGCTCACAATCGGTACGCTTGACGGGGCGAACATCGAGATTCGCGATGCGGTCGGTGATGACCATATCTTCATTTTCGGATTGACGCCGCAAGAAGTCATGAACTATAAAAAATTCGGCGGGTATCATGCGGCCGACATTTATCACGCCAACACCGAAGTACGTAACGTCGTCGACGGTCTCGTCAACGGGACGTTCGATAAAGTCGGAGAATATCAGTTCCAAGCGATCTTTGATTCGCTTCTCGTCTATAACGATGATTTCCTCGTCTTGAAAGACTTTATGTCCTACATGCAGGCACAGCGACGCGTCGATGAAGTGTTCGCAGATAAGGCGCGTTGGGCGGAAAGTTCAATCGTCAATACGGCCAAGTCTGGTATTTTCTCGAGCGACCGCACAATCACGGAATATGCGAACGCGGTTTGGAACATCAAGCCGACGAGTGTGAAATAAAAAAATCCACCCGTTATGGGTGGACCTTATTTTCTGGATAACTGATCCAGTCAGAGTATGAACCGGGATAGAGACGGACATCGTCTTTACCGAGCGCGTGCAATGCCAAAATGTTCACGCAAGCGGTGACACCGCTGCCGCAATAAAAGATCGGGTTCGGGACATCGAGCACGTTGGCGTAAAGTTCGCGCAAATCGTGAAAGTCTTGAAGCGTCCCGAGCTCCGTGACGGCGTCTACGTATGGGCAGAGCAGGGCGTTCGGGATATGCCCTGCTTTTTTATCGATCGGTTCGTGGCTTCCGTCGTAACGGTCGGCCGTCCTTGAGTCATACAGGTCGCCTGTTGTCGTTGCGGCGCGCACGTCTTCGATCGTGGCGATCATATCGTCGTGGAAATCAGGGACGTATGTCGAAGCAGGGTACGTCGGAACCTCGGTCGTTGTCTCACCAGAGTAAGTGATGCCGGCCTGGATTCCGCCTTCGAGCACGATGACGCGCTCATGGCCGGCCCACTTGAATAACCACCAAGCACGTGCGGCGTATGGGAAACCGTCGTCGTAAATAATGATCAAGTCGTCCTTTTGGATGCCGATGCGTCGGAGCGTCTCCGTCCACGCTTCTTTTGACGGGAGCGGGTGACGTCCGCCGTGAACGGACACAGGGCCTGACAAGTCTTCCATCAAGTCGAGATGGACGGCATTCGGGAGATGTCCTTGACGGTACACGTATTTTCCGTATGAAGCGTCGTTCAATGAATAGCGGCAATCAATAAATCGGATTGAGTCCGTATGGACGATTTGTTTCAATTCTTGGGCACGCATAGTTGGAAACATAGTATCACCTCGAAGTTTCGTTACTCCCATCGTATACAAGATGGAACAAATTGGCGAGTACTTCGATTGAATTTGAACGTCGAAAGGGGAATTGACCATGGCATGGCAACAAACATATGAGCGTTGGAATCAATATGAGGAACTTGAACCTTATCTTCGGACCGAATTAGACGAGATGGCACAAAATGAGACGACACTCGAAGAAGCGTTTTATAAGACGCTTGAATTCGGAACGGGTGGTATGCGCGGTGAGATCGGACCAGGTGCCAATCGAATGAACGTCTATACGATTCGTAAAGCGGCGCAAGGATTTGCCGACTTTATTTCGGCGTCAGGCGAGGAAGCGAAACGGCACGGAGTCGTCATCGCCCATGATCCACGTCACTACTCACCTGAATTCGCGCTCGAGGCGGCACGGACGTTTGCATCGAACGGGATCAAGACTTACTTGTTCCCGAGCTTACGGGCAACGCCAGAACTGTCATTCGCCGTCAGACACCTAGGCGCGTTTGGAGGAGTCGTCATCACGGCGAGTCATAACCCGCCTGAGTATAACGGCTTCAAAGTATATGGCGCCGACGGCGGGCAACTACCGCCGGCCGAGGCGGACGAGCTCGTGTCTTACGTCAACGCGATCGAGGACGAGTTAAGCATCCCGGTCCAAGACGAAGCAACGCTCCGCGCCGACGGGACACTCGTCAACGTCGATGCGTCTGTCGATGCGGCTTACATGGAAGCTCTTCAATCGATTCGAATCCATAAGGACGTCCCAACAGACGCCCTCAAAATCGTCTTCTCGCCCCTTCACGGGACGGGTCGCCGACCGGTCATGGAAGGACTCAAGGCGTATGGGTTTGACCATGTCACGATCGTCGAAGAACAAGCCGAACCAGACGGCGCGTTCCCGACGGTCAGTTCTCCGAACCCGGAAGAGCGGGCGGCGTTCAAGCTGGCGATGGAATATGGTGACCGTGTCAGCGCTGATTTGCTCATGGCGACCGATCCGGACGCCGACCGCGTCGGCTTCACCGTGCGTGACCGCGACGGGGAATGGTTCGTCTTGACAGGGAACCAGACCGGAGCGCTCTTGATGGATTACATCCTATCGCAAAAAGTCGAGACCGGCACGCTGCCAGCGAACGGATTCGTCGCGAAAACGATCGTCACGTCCGAGCTTGGGGCGGCCATCGCCAAAGCGTATGGCGTGCATCTCGAGAACACGCTCACCGGCTTTAAATTCATCGGTGAGAAGATCAAACAGTACGAGGAGTCAGGCGAGTACGAGTTCTTGTTCGGCTACGAAGAGAGCTACGGCTATTTGATCGGTGACTTCTGCCGTGATAAAGACGCTGTCCAGGCGTGCGTGCTCGGCGCCGAGATGGCAGCTTTCCATAAGCAGCAGGGACGAACGTTGTATGACGCGCTCCAAGCGATTTATGAGAAGTATGGCTTTTATGAGGAATCGCTTCAATCGATGACGTTGAAAGGGAAAGCCGGGCTTGAACAGATCGGCCGGATGATGGAATCGTTCCGTGCCAACCCGCCGCAAGAAGTTGCCGGCTACGAAGTCGTCCGCTTCGAGGATTACAAGCTGCAAGTCGCGACCGACCTTCGTCAAAATACGACCGAGGACATCGACTTGCCATCTTCGAACGTGCTCAAATTCGTCTTCGAGGACGGGTCGTGGTTCTGCCTTCGCCCGTCTGGCACAGAGCCAAAGATCAAGTTCTATTTCAGTGTTCACGCGGATAGTGCCGAGATGACGACGGCGAAACGTGAAGCGATTGAACGAGACGTTATGAAGCAAGCAAAAGCAATCGACTGACTAGTGTACCACCGCTCAACTGGGAGCGGTGGTTTTTGTTTGACTTCTTTTAACCTCGTCAGTATGATGAGTATATTGCTCAAAACCATGTAATCATATAAGGATTATCAGGAAGGCGGAAATAACATGAAAAAATCATTAACGGCAGTTCTCGCAATCGGCGCATCGTTCGGGGTGCTCGCAGCTTGCGGTACAGAGACGGACAGTGGATCTGAAGAAACAGTCATCACAGTCGGGACGGAAGCGACATACCCGCCATTCACATACAAAGATAAAGGTGAAATCACAGGGTATGACATCGACGTGTTGAACGAAGCGGCAGAGCGTGCCGGCTATACGGTCGAGTATGAGCCGATGGACTTCAAAGGACTCGTCCCGGCACTCGACGCGGAACGCATCGATATGATCGCGAACCAGATGAGTATCACACCGGAGCGTGAAGAGAAGTATGCGTTCTCGGATACGTACGCGGTGTCAGGTGCACAAGTCATCGTTGCTTCAGATAATGAAGACATCCAAGGCATCGACGACCTTGACGGCAAAGTCGTTGGTTCGACACAAGGGTCGGTCTACGCCCAGATGGCTGAAGAAGCTGGCGCAGAAGTGAAGTTTTATAAAGGTGCGAACCAAGTGCTCCAAGACCTTCAAGTCGGACGTCTCGACGCAGCACTCAACGACCGTCTCTTCATCTTGACGGAGCTCGAGAAGACAGGCTACGACGTGAAAGCGGTCGGTGACGTCTTCAACAAGAGCGAGGCGGGTTACATGACACGCCAAGACAGCGACGTGCTCGATCAGTTGAACGAGGCGCTTGCTGAAATGAAAGAAGACGGAACGATGGCTGAAATCGGTGATAAGTACTTCGGTGAGGACATCAGTCAATGAATGAACTGATCACGACCGTCATCGAGAACCGTTCGGCCTATATCGAAGCCGTACAATTGACGTTGATCGCCAGTATCCTGTCGATTATCCTCGCCTTGGTGCTCGGTCTGATCATCGCGTTACTTTACAGCAGCCCAATCAAAGTGTTGCGGTTGTTCACTCGGACGTACACCTCGTTCTTCCGGGGCACGCCGCTGCTCTTACAACTGCTCATCTTGTACGTCGGGTTGACCGGGTTCGTCCAACTGAGCGGGATGCAGGCGCTCATCTTCGGATTGGGTCTGCACTTTGCGGCTTATATCTCGGAGGCGTTCCGGGCAGCCATCAATTCGGTCGATAGCGGACAAGTCGAGGCGAGTGTCGCCCTCGGGATCCCGCGGGCGAAACGTTTTAAAGACATTATCTTCCCACAAGCGTTATCACGGGCCATCCCACCGGTGTCGAACTCGGTGATTGATATCATCAAGTCGACGTCGCTCGGGTCGGTCATCGCCGTGCAGGAGTTGACGTACGTCTCAGACCAGATTGCAGCGACGACCTATTTGGTCATGCCGCTCCTCTTGTTCTCGGCCTCGATCTATTGGATCTTGTCGACACTCATTCAAGCGGGGCAGCATCGGCTCGAACGTCGCTATGCGACCCGCTAAACGAAAAATCCCCTCGATTCCAAGAATCGAGGGGATTTTGTATTAACGGATGACGAGCTCTGTCTCAGAGTCGAAGAAGTGTGCTTTCGTCATGTCGAGCGCGAGTTCTACGTCGTCACCCATGCGGATGTTCGAGCGGCCGTCGATGCGGGCCGTGAACTGGTGTCCACCGAGCTCGGCGTAAAGGTAAGACTCGGCACCCATGAGTTCAGATACATCGATGTGTGTTTGGAACGTGTGTGTTGTCGGAGAGTCGATGTAGATCGGCTCATCGTGGATCGATTCTGGACGAATCCCGAGGATGAGCTCTTTACCGATGTAACCGCGGTCGCGAAGACCTTTCATCTTGCCTTCAGGCACGTTGATTTCTTCGCCGTTCACGACGAACTTGCCGTCTGCGAGTGTTCCGCGGAAGAAGTTCATCGAAGGCGAACCGATGAAGCCGGCAACGAAGATGTTATCTGGGTTGTCGTATACTTCTTTCGGCGAACCGACTTGTTGGATGATCCCGTCTTTCATGATGACGATACGAGTCGCGAGTGTCATCGCTTCCGTTTGGTCATGGGTAACGTAGATCGTCGTCGTATCGAGACGGTTGTGCAACTGGATGATCTCTTTACGCATTTGTACGCGAAGTTTTGCATCCAAGTTTGAGAGCGGCTCATCCATCAAGAACACTTTTGCGTCACGGACGATGGCACGACCGATGGCAACACGTTGGCGCTGACCACCTGAGAGTGCCTTCGGTTTACGTTGGAGGTATTCTTCAAGTCCGAGGATGCGAGCCGCATCTTGGACGCGACGGTCGATCTCTTCTTTCGGGAACTTCCGAAGCTTCAAACCGAATGCCATGTTGTCATAGACGCTCATGTGCGGGTAGAGGGCATAGTTTTGGAAGACCATCGCGATGTCGCGGTCTTTCGGCGCCACGTCGTTCATGCGTTTGCCGTCGATGATGAAGTCGCCGCTCGAGATTTCTTCGAGTCCTGCGATCATGCGAAGTGTTGTCGATTTACCGCAACCAGACGGTCCGACGAAAACGATGAACTCCCGGTCTTTAATGTGCAAGTTGAAGTCGCTGACGGCTTTCCCGTCACCACCGTCGTATATTTTATCAATGTGATTCAATTGAATTTCTGCCATTGTCGTTAGCCTCCTGAGAATGTGTTCTTGTATAATAGCGCTTACAAGATTGATTATACGATGAAACCGCTTGCACGAGATATGTACACGTTGCACAAAAACAGTTACTCAGATTTGTGCAACGTGACAATCAGTTGGAGTAAACTCGCATCATAAAACTGACGAGCGTCATATCCTGTCAGTTCATAGAGCCGATCGAGCCGGTAATTGAGCGTGTTCCGATGCATGAACAGCGCTTTCGCCGTATGGGACACGTTCAGCGAGTGGGCGAACAGCGCCTCTAACAATTCGACGCTCGTCTTATCGAGTATCGAATACGCCGCCTCGGTCAATTGGAGACGTGTGGCAAAAGTCTCATGGTCTTGTAGCAAGTAATGGTATAATAATTGACTAGCAGGGTAAGTTTTAGTAGGGAGTTTCGCGAACGGGCGCAACGTCATGTGTTGATGGTAAAGCGTCCCCAACACACCGAGCGGCCGCTCACTAAAGATGACGTGCGCTTCGACGTAGCAGTCGCTCGCGCCGGCACGCAATACGTCCTCGAAATCAGACAAGTCGACGAGTTGGTTCATCTCAATGATTTCAACGTGATGTCGCGTCATGACGACAATCTCCGCTTCTGGCATGAAATCGTGTAATATCTCTAAAAATTGCTCGAGCGATTCCCTCTCTTGATAGTGGAGCGATAGTGACAACAGACGGAACGGTTGCGCGATCCGATACGAATCGGTGAGCAGGCGGTTTTGCCATTTTTCTTGACGGGGGTCGGCGGTCGTCAAAAACGGTGTCGCCGACCATTCGAGCAGTTGCCGTTCACGCTCGTTCAACTCGGTTTTTGGCAAGCCGAACACGGTCCCATCCTGTGCTTGATACCAAGCATAGTCTCCGGATGCGTCTTCCGACCGATGGACAACGGTCGGGAAAATCGATTTAATACGATCAAACGTAGTCAACACAATCACCTCTTCAACAATGTATCATATTTCAGAACGGGGGCAGCAGTTTGGATAGTCTACTAAAAATATTCATCATGATCGCCATTGGGGCGACAATCGGGGGAGTGACGAACTTCCTCGCCATCAAAATGTTATTTCGGCCCCACGAGCCAAAGTATATCGGAAAAGTCCGAGTACCGTTCACACCGGGGTTGATTCCGAAACGCCGCGATGAGCTGGCGACGAGTCTCGGCAAGACGGTCGTGAAACACTTGTTGACGCCTGAAGGGATGCGGAAGCGCCTGCTCGACGAACAAGTGAGCGGCCACATCACCTATTTCGTCCAAGAGGAAGTCCGGACGATGCTCCGTTCGGACAAGACGATCCGTACACTAGTCGAACCGCTTTATCCGGACGCCGAGTCGCGTGTGTTGACGGAAGCGGACACGAAACTCCGTCAAGAGCTCCGGCTCGTGCTCGCTGACGTCAAGTCACGCAAGCTGTACGAACTGCTCGGTGAGGACGGGATGGACCGTGTCCGTGACGTAATCCCGGAAATCGTCGACGCGATGCTCGTCAAATCAGAAGAGTATTTCTATTCGGCGGAAGGAGAGGCTCAGCTGCGGTATATGGTCGACTCGTTCGTCCAACGCCGGCTTGGTTTTATCGCCGGGTTCATTCAAAATATGAACTTCGTCGAGATGATTCGCCCGGAGATTGTCAACATTTTACGTGGCGGGTCGACTCGGTCTGGAATGGCGACGATGATCACGCGCGAGTTCGAACGGTTCAGTGAGCGTACGGTCGACACACTCTTAGATGAGCGGTTAGAAGACCGATTGATCGATGGGGTGACGACAGAAGTCATCACCCGTCTCCCGGTCGGCGAATTGCTCGACCGGACCGTCTATTCGTACACACGAGACGTCGAGACACGCATCGTCGACGATCTCGTCCCGAACGGGGTTCGGCTCGTCATCGAGCGGTTCACCAATCAAATGGAGACGGTGATGGACCGTCTGAAAATCGATCAAATCGTGCAAGAGCAAGTCCAATCGCTCGATACGTCGTACCTCGAGGAGATCGTCTTATCGATCTCGAAACGGGAGTTCCGGGCAATAACATGGCTTGGAGCGCTGTTAGGTGGTATGATTGGGTTGATTCAAGGGTTGATTGCCATCGTTTGATCGGCCACGGCCCTAATAGTATTTAGGAGGACGTCACATGTCACAAACAAACTTGTACGATCATGCTAACCAATTGGAAAAAGCACTTCGCGAATCTGAGGAGTTCACAAATCTCTCTTCATTATACGATCGTGTCAATGCGGATGCAGAAGCGAACCAGTTGTTCGCTGACTTCCGTGATATCCAAATGACGCTTCAGCAAAAGCAAATGCAAGGCGAAGAAATCTCAGAACAAGAGATGATGGATGCTCAAACGAAAATGATGAGCGTTCAACAGAACGAATTGATCATGGAGCTCATGCAAGAAGAGCAACGCATGCATCAACTGGTCACAGAAGTGACAAAAATTATCATGAAACCACTTGAAGAGCTATACGCTCCGATGGTTAATGAAAACGAAGTTCAATAACACCTGTGCGGATGGCTTTCGAGCCATCCGTTTTTTGTTGACCGACTTGTCAAATTCATTATGATAGCGCTTACATATTATGGGGTATAATAACCTTGTATATCAATTCACAAGAGAGGGTGGGCGTCATGGTCACCTTGTTCATATTAGCGGTCATGATCATCTTTTTCATCGGGGGCTGGTTGCGGGCCGATCTCGTCGCACTCGTCGGGCTGGTCGCGCTCGTATTGACGCAGCAACTGTCGCCTGTCGAGGCGATGGCAGGTTTTTCGAATCCGGTCGTCTTGATGATCGCCGGATTATTCATCGTCGGAGCGGGCTTGTTTCATACAGGACTCGCCGAACGGCTTGGCGCTGGGCTCATTCCTTATGCGAAAGGGAGTGAGGTGCGTCTATTTCTCGTTCTGATGGTCACCGTGACGTTTCTATCGAGTCTCATGTCGAACACGGGGACGGTCGCGCTCTTGATCCCGGTCGTTCTCGCCATGTCGAGACAAACCGGTACGAATCCGGCAAAACTGTTAATGCCGCTCGCGTTCTTTTCAAGCATCGGTGGGACGATGACGCTCATCGGCACTCCACCGAACCTTGTCGCCGCCGAGGCGCTCCGTGGTGCCTCAGGCGGGACGCTCAGTTTCTTCTCGCTGCTGCCGATCGGGTTCGCCGCCGCCGTCGTCGGGCTGCTCTACTTTTATGTCATCGGGAACCGGCTGCTCGATGCGGGCGAGGTTCGTTCGGTCGTCGTCGCTCGTCTGCCGATGCCCGAGTTGAACATCTACGCGCTCACGCTCACGAAAGGTCATCCGCTCGTCGGGAAAACGCTCCGAGATGTGAAGTGGTCACGTGACGGTTTGATCGTCCTCGGCGAAAAGCGAAAAGGGCTCGCGCATCGACTCGTCACGGCCCGAGCCGATACAGTGCTCTATGAGGGACGTGTCCTCGTTAGCGGGGCAGAAGCGGATGTTCGACGCGTCGCCCGTCAAGAAGGGGTGGTCGTTGAATCGATGGAGCTGAAAGATGTCTACGGGAAAGAGTCAGGCGTCGCCATTTTCACTGTCCCGTCTGATAGCCCGCTCATCGGTCACTGTCTCTCGGAAAGTCGGCTGCGGAATGACTACCGCTTGAACGTGCTTCAAGTTATCCGCCCGAACGAAGAAATTGCGATGACGCGGCTGAAAGACGTCCCGTTAGAGCGAGGTGATATGCTCGTGGCCCAAGGCGAGTGGGGCGATTTAGAAAAAGCGGGTGACGAGACACACTTGTTGCTCGCGAACGAGCGCGTGACCGATGTCGCCAACCGAGCTGTGTCCGAGCGCCATCAACTCGCGGCCGGTCTCATCATGCTCGTCATGATCGTGCTCCTCGTCTTCGAATGGGTCGACCCGACCGTTGCCGTTTGGCTCGCGGCCATCGCGATGGTGCTGACGGGAGCGGTCCGGCATATGGACGTTGCCTACGAGTCGGTCCAATGGTCGTCGCTCCTGTTGATCGCCGCCATGATTCCAGTCGGGACCGCACTCGAAAACGCGGGTGTCATGGCCTGGCTCGTCACATGGATCAGTGAGTCGTTCGGGCGCGCTGGTCCGGTCTGGGTGCTTGTCGCCATCTTCGTCGCAACGATGGTGCTCAGTCAAATCATCTCCAATACGGCGACGGCCGTCTTGTTTGCACCGCTCGCCTTATCGCTCGCCGCGTCACTCGAAGTCAGTCCGGTGCCGCTCGTCGTCGCCGTCGCCGTCGCGGCATCACTCGCGTTTATGACGCCGTTCGGCTCACCGACGAACGCGATGGTGTTCAGTATCGGCGGCTATCGCTTTTTCGATTTCGTTAAAGTCGGTTTGCCGCTACAAATGATTGTCGCGGTCGTCGCGATTTTTTCGATTTTATTCCTCTTTCCATTCTGAAAGAGGAAATTTTTGTTAGTTAACGAATAAGTTATCAACAATGAACTGATGAGGTGGAGAGATGATGTGGAAACGAATCGGGATCCTCCTGTGCGTCTTCTTCCTGGCGGCTTGCTCGAACGCCAACGAAAAACCGATGCTCGGAGAGGACGCCAAGCTGGCGAAGCGTTACCTCGAGGAGAAAGGATATGAGATTGTTTCTTACAAGGGAGGGGACACGTCACGTTTCGAGAAGGAAGACCTTCTCGATTCACCTGTGCGAGATACTTGGAGCGTCCAGACGACGCCACCGGACGACTATATCGGGCGTGACATTAAGCGAGAGCATTTCGTCGTCCGTAACCATCTGCTCGATGATCAGTACGAGCTCGGACAGACGAACGTCTTGGTCCTAATTGATGACGGGGACATCATCGGCGGGACCTCATTCCCTGATTCAAAGGAACCGCTGATGGGGGCACCTTATTCACTGGATGGGAAGACGGCGGAAGAGCTATATCCGGACGACTATTGGGCATGGCGGGAAGACTGGGAGAAACAATATAGCGAATGAACAAAGCGCCTCGGGTTTCCCGAGGCGCTTCTGTTATGAGGCCGTGCCTTTTAGTTTTCCAGGAAGTTTGCACCGTTCGAAATAGATGAGTTGTCCTTGGCGGACGATGCGCGCCCCTTTATGATCATGACCGGCTTCATGAAGTATCGCTAACCCTTTCGCTTTGCCGTCTTCGTCGTTCGCTGCCTCGAATGAATCATTAAGTAAGACTGTGCCGTCATTCTCGAACGCAGTGACTGTGTACATGTTCAAACGGATCCCCCCCTTTCTTTCCATTGTACTGAATCACCATTCATTCTTCAAGCGATGGTTTCGTCAGTTCGTCGAACGTGAGCTGACGGGCCGTCTCCGTTCGGGGAATCAAATCGGAGACGGTCATGCCGATCAGACGGACCGGCTCGTTGATTGACATCTCGTCGAACAAGCGTCGGGAAAGCCGTTTGATCTCATCATGGTCATGGGTCGGATGGTTCAGCTTGATCTGGTGACTGCGTGCTTGAAACTCGCTCGTTTTGATTTTGATCGTCACAGTTTGACAACTCAATTCACGGCGGTCGAGCTGCTGCAACACGTCTTCGATCTCAGGGATGACGCGCTCATACACTTCCTCCGGGTCGTCGAGGTCAAAGGCGAACGTCGTCTCCGAGCCGATCGACTTGCGTTCACGGGTCGGGACGACGGGACGGCTGTCACGTCCGTGTGCGAGTTCGTATAACTGGACACCACGGTCATGGCCGAGGATGGCCTTCAACTGTTCAGGTCGCGATTGCTGGATGTCGGCAATCGTTTCAAACCCATGCTTGAACAAAGTCTGGGCGGTCACTTTTCCGACACCGTGCATCGTCGTGATCGACAGCGGGGCGAGGAACGACTCGACTTCGTCCGCGGCGACGATAGTGAGGCCGTTCGGTTTGTCGAACCCGGAGGCGATTTTGGCGACGAACTTGGACGGGGCGACGCCGGCGGAAGCGGTCAGTCCGGTCCGGCGTTTGATCTCGCCGAGAATGTAGCGCGCCACGTAAGGCGCCGACGTGCTCATGAGTGAATTCTCGGTGACGTCGAGATACGCTTCATCGAGCGATAGCGGCTCGACAAATGGCGTCACGGACTTGAAGATTTCCATCACGTCTTGGCTCACTTGTCGATATGCCTGAAAGCGTGGCTTGACGAACGTCGCTTGCGGGCACAGGGCGAACGCCCGGCGTGACGACATGGCGCTATGCACGCCGTATTTTCTCGCTTCATACGAACAAGTGGCGACCACTCCACGGCTGTGAGGGGCGCCACCGACGACGACAGGCTTATTTCGCAAGTGAGGGCGGTCGCGTTGTTCGACGGATGCATAGAACGCATCCATATCGACGTGTATGATTAAACGTTCCATCGGCATCTCCTTTCCGTTTCAATCGACTCCTTTCATTATAGCGAACTTTTGTTCGTTTTTTTACTGTTTTGTTCTCTTCCGCTGTTTTTCCATTTGTTTTTGGTTACGGATTTGATTCGGGAATTGTAACAGAGACCCAATCCAATTTTTTTGTTTTAACCAAGCGTAAACTAAGCCCGTGAAGAGAACGATCATGACCCAAGCGAATAGATAGCCGAGCGGCCATTCGAGTTCTGGCATCTGTTTAAAGTTCATGCCCCAGACGGCACCGAAGGCGACGACCGGTGTCGTCAGCGCCGTGAAGACGGTCAACGCCTTCATGATCTCGTTGCCACGAAAATTTGACAGCGTCGAGGCGAGGTCGGTCAAGGCGATGACATCGCCTTGGTAGTGTTCGATCAACGTCAACAGCCGATCGACACGGTACTCAGCAAGGCGATAAGACTTCAGCTCATTCAACTCTATGTCGAGGAACGCCTCTCGTCCCGCCATCAGTAGCTCGCGGTACGGGACGACCGTATCCGACCAGCGTTCAATCTCGCTCCGCAGCCCAAATATTTCGTTCATGAACTCAGGCGGAACTTGACCGCTCATTTGACGCTGTGCCATCATCAAACGTTCCTCGTATTCATCGATCCCGTGGAAGTAATAATCCATCTTTTCGGCGAGCAGGTCATAGAACGCTGCAATCGGTGTGGCATATTGTTTCGCTGCGACGCTATCGCAATACAAATCATCAAACCCGATCGTCCATAAAAAGTCGCGCGTCACGAAATAGTGACCGATTTTCTGCGGTTCGCGTTCGAGCTGCTCATAGTCGAGCGTGAGCGAACCGTACATATAGTCCTGCTCGACGATGATTTTCGTCACTTTGGCCGTCGTCAGTTGTTCGAGCCAATACGTGTACGCCTCCGTATAGTAGTCGTCAACGTGTACGATTTCCTCAGGTCGTGTGTACCAAGTCCAATTCATCCTTCATTCCCCCAATGTTCTTCTCTCCTCAAGTATTCCCGGTTTACCGAGAAAGTTGGCATCTAGAGCAAACTTTCGTTAAGATGGAAGTACTGACAAGAAGAGAGGTGCTTTCATTGACGACTAAAATCGGTCAGCTCAAAGTGGGCGACACGTTAAACCAATATGTAATGATCAAACAATCATATCGAGGGCTCGCCGGGAACGGGAAGCCTTATCTGACGCTCGTTTTATGCGATGAGAGCGGCGAGATTGAGACGAAGGTGTGGGATAGCGCCGATACCGAGAAGTATGGGACGAAAAAGATCGTCCACGCTTCGGGAGAAGTCATGGACTATCGGGGCCGGACGCAGCTCAAACTGAAGCAGATCTCGATCATCGAAGGGGAGACGGACATCGCACCGTACGTCCGCTCTGCGCCGATCCCGAAGTCGGAGCTCGAGACGACGATCCGGGCGTATATCGACGCGATCAGTCACGAGGGCATGCGGGAACTCGTGACGACGATTGTCGACCGAAACGAAGAGGCATATTTCACGTATCCGGCGGCGGTACGCCATCATCATGCGGTCTATTCAGGGCTCGCGTTCCACGTCATGTCGATGCTCAAACTGGCCGGAACGATGTGTGACTTGTATCCACAGTTGAACCGGGACTTGCTCGTCTCAGGTGTCGTCTTGCACGATTTGGCGAAAGTCATTGAGCTGTCGGACGCGATCACCCCGGAATATACGCTCGAAGGCAAACTGCTCGGTCATTTGTCGCTCATGGCGTCCGAGATCGAGGTCACGGCCCGCGAGCTCGGGACAGATCGTGAAGTCACGACGTTGTTACAACATCTCGTCTTGAGTCACCACGGGAAGCCGGAGTGGGGCTCGGCGAACGCGCCGCAACTTCCGGAGGCGGAAATGCTGTTCTTCATCGACAACATCGATGCGCGGATGAACATGTTCGATAAGGCGTTCGAAGGTGTCGAGCCAGGAACGTTCACAGAACGGCTCATGGCGCTTGATAACCGGGCGTTCTACAAACCGAAGCTATAAAAAAGGCAGGCATCCCGAGGGACGCCTGCCTGTTGCTTATTGTTCTGTCGACTCTTCAGCCGGTGCTTCTTCTGATGTTCCTTCTTCTTCCGCTTTGAGTGCGTCTTTTACTGCGTCGAACTGTGTTGAGGCTTTCGCGTCTTTCACGTCAACGTTGTATTTTTCGATCAACTCAGCGTAGATTTTGTTGGCGTCGACTGAAGCTGCTTTTTCAGTCGCCAATTCTTCACGGATGCGGTCTTTCTCGTCCTCGAGCTTGAGGTCTTTTTCTTTACGGTCTACGACTTTGATGACGTGGAATCCGAATTGTGATTGGACCGGCTCTGAGACTTTACCGACGACATCTTCTTGGAACGCGTATGCTTCGAATTCAGGAACCATGGCGCCGGCTGAGAAGTAACCGAGGTCGCCGCCTTTTTCGCCTGAACCAGTGTCTGTTGATTTTTCTTTCGCGACGTCTGCGAAATCAGCGCCATCGTTGATTTCTTTGATGATGGCTTGCGCTTCTTCTTCCGTCTCGACGAGGATATGGCTCGCCTGGACTTCAACGTTCTCTTTGGCGAATTGTGCTTCGATTTCTTCGTCCGTCACGTCGACGAGTTCAGACTTCGCAGCATCGACGAGCATTTGGCCGCGGAGTGCCTCTTTGAACTCATCCGTGTCTGCCATGCCAGCCTGTTGAATCGCTTGTTCGAACTCTTCTTTCGAATTGAACTGCTCTTCCGTCTTGCTGAACTCTTCGTCGACTTTCTCTTGCTCTACTTTGTCGCCATACTCTTTTTCAAGAAGTGCGTTCATCGTTTCTTGGAAAGCGAGTTGCGGGACCATACGGTCGTAGCTCATGTCCGCGATTTCACCGCGCGTGATTTCGCCACCTTCGAATGAGACAACAGCTGAGTTGTCAGAAGATCCGCCGCTCGTTGCAGCGTACGTACCGCCTACACCGATGAGAAGCGCGATTGCCGATGCGCCGACAAGGGCACCAGTTGAAAACTTTTTGTTTTGTTTGTTTGGTTCATTCGTCATTCCATTTGACATATATTCCACCCCTAAAAATCTATAAGTTTCTATGTTCGACTATACCACATTTTGTTAATCATGACAGCTGTTCGGTTACCTGTGTAGTATCATAGCACAGAAACGTGTCGTATAATGATGAAAGAGAATGTGAAATGATGGGGTGGGAAACGTGTCGCTAGAAGAGAAAGTTAATCAGTTGTCTTTTCAGATGGAGCTGTTGCTCGGACTAGTCGATTGGTCGAGTCGGCCGTTTGAATATGAAGTCATCAAAGCAAACTTGACGAAGGAAGAAGTTGCGGACTTCTATAGACTGCTCGACGAAATCAACAATCAACAAAACGAGCAAAGGCGTTACGGCTTGTCGTCCGTAGAGCCTTTGCTCGTCAGTTTCGTCGGGATGTTGCATCCGTCGTTAGACCCTGGGGTCATTTTGGCGGCGTGCGTCAAACAAGGGATCGCTCTCGAAATCACAGAGCCCCTTTACGCGCACGTCAAGCTTCTTTAGTCAGCTCGTCATCTTCGGGACGACGTCCGGCCTCTTCAGAAATCATTTTTGATGTTTCAGCGAAGATGTCCATGAAGTTGTCGCCGTACAGGCGGCGGACGATGGCCGTGATGTCCGTCAAGTCCGGGAATTTCCCATATAACTCCTGCAACGGGAGCGAGGCACGGAACACACCGTTCTCTTCAGGGTCGAACGCATGAATTGTTTCGAGCAAGAGCGCTTCGCCTTCAGGCGTCAACTGTACATAAGTATTACGTTTGTCCGTTTCTTTTTTAGAGAACGTGAGGAGACCACGATCTTCTAATTTTTTCGAAAAGTTGAACGCGGTCGATACGTGCATCACGCCATATTTCGCAATCTCAGAGATTGAGGCGCCACCGAGTGCGTGGGCGATCCATAAAATATGATGCTCGTTTATGTTCAAATCGAAAGGCTTGATCCAGTTCTGCCAGTCTTTTTCGACCGTCTTCCACAATGCTTTACTGAGCTGAATGATTTTATGACTATAGAGCATGGCCTCAGGGCCAGAGAATTCTTTTTCATGTTCCATCTCAATTCATCCTTTCCGGATACAAAGTGACTAAAACGACGGACGATGCCTAAAGACCGGTCAGTCGGTCTTCTTCGCTTTCGCTTCGGTCATATCTGACTGTACGTTTGAAAGCTCGTTTAGGTTTCCTTGGATCTGCTCGATTGAAGGCTGAATGTCTTGTTGATAGCGTTCGACCTCGGCTTTCACTTGATCCGTCAATTCTTTGCCTTGCAACTTACCAGCCGCCACCACTTGTGAAGCATCTTTGGCAACTTTTTGGAATTGTTCTTTCAACGTAGTGATTGTAGACGCCCGATGCTGATTCGATGCGGCATCGTTGGCTGTTCCACGAGCAATCTTTTTCACTGCCGCCACGCCTAAAAACGCTACGACAAAGCCAAAAGCAACCCACTCGCGACGATTGTGACTCGACAATACATTCCCCTCCTCAAGCACGATAATGCTAGAATACATTCTTTTCATATTATTTTACCAAAAAAGAGAGATTAAAAACCTATATCTCAAATAAAATTTTTCAGAACATTCAATTTTGACCGAAAAATCATTTTATTTTAAAATGAGGTCAAAGGAAGGTGACCTCCAGTGGACAAGCAAAAGCGTTGGTTCGATGACATGCTAGACTTGTACAACGCGGCGAAACAACTGGGAGATGACCCTTGGGCACATAAAATAATGGAAGCACTCGAGGCGGGATACGAAGCGTCAGAACAGAACGAACAGACGCGTAAACAAACTTTGCTTGAAAAGCGACTTTTTGAAATCGACACCCGTCTAAATGAATTAAGAAAAGAGTTCGAACAAGCGGAGTCTGTCAAATCTCGTCAGCAACTGTATGAGCATGCGATCAAATTGCAAATAGAACGGGCACAAATTGAAGAAGAGCGGAAGCGGCACTTCAATTCGATCAACTCGTCATGACACACAAGAAAGCGGACCAGGCTCTCGGAGGAGTCTGGTCCGCTTGTTTCGTTCAAACACGTTGTTTGATTTGAGCCGCGAGCGTGTTCATTTCTTCTGGCGTGTACGCATCGTTATGGGTTTCCCATTTCGCGTCGAAGCCGTCTTCGTGGCTGTAGCGCGGGAGCAAGTGAATATGGAAATGGTACACCGTCTGACCGGCGATTTGTTCGGCGTTCGAGAGGACGTTCATCCCGATCGCGCCCGTTTCGCGTTGAATCGCACTCGCGATTCCCGGTACTGCTTTAAAGACGTCACTTGCGACGTCACTCGGTAGTTCATAAATGTTTTTGGCATGATGTTTCGGGATGACGAGGGTATGGCCTTTCGTCACTTGGGAAATGTCGAGAAAAGCGACGACGTCATCATCTTCGTACACCTTGTAAGAAGGGATGTCGTTGTTGACGATTTTACAAAAGATACAATTGGCATCGGTATGCATCGTATTTCCTCCATTCATGAAATGACTGATCGATTTCATCATAACACGGAAGTTCAGGCGAAAGAATGATTGTCCTCGTTCTCACGTCATCCTACAATAGAAGGACAAGAGAAAGTGATAGGAGTGGAGAGAATGGCTTATGAACGATCGAAGAAGACGATAAGGCAGCGCAAGATTCGCCTCGTCATCGTCCTAGCCGTTTTGCTCGTCTTAGCGACGGGTGCAATCTATATATGGGGCTATAAGCCGGCAGAGGCGAACGCGCAAATCCACGTTCGATTTAAAGAGGCTCTGTTGACGGAAGACGTCGCTTTCTTTGAGCAGACGGTTGAATATGAGACTGAGCCGCTTACGCGTGCCGAGGCACTCCGGTTCATGCGTTGGCTGAACGAAGAGAAGTCGATTCGAGGTGAGGCGATCTCTGAGGTGGCGGCGGACCGCGCCGATGAACGTCAAGGTATGGAGTCAGTCGGGTTGTTCCGCTTGCTTGATACGGGAGACGGCCGGTTCGGCTTTGCGGATTATCGGATTGAGCTGTTACCGCAAACGTTCGTTGCGACGTCAGACGTGCCATTGACGAACATATGGGTCGATGGGACACAAGTAGGCCGGATTGATGCGGCGGGCGACAGCTTGACGGTCGAACGGATGCCAGGCCGGTACGACGTCAAAGCCGTCGCGGTCGTGAACGGGGAGACCGTCACGCGAACGGAGACGGTGACGCTCGTTCGGGAGGAACAGCTCGCTTTCGCGCTACAGCCCGAAGCGAACGAGACGATTGCCGGTCAGTTCGATATCGAGCGGGTCGAGCTGATCGAGATTGAAGTCGAGGCGAGGACCGGGCATTCGCTTGAAACGATTGAGTCGGTTATGAACAAGCGGGAGAAAGCGGTCGTCGAACAGCTCGGTGAACCGCTTGAACGGGACAGCGACGTGTGGCGGTATGACGGCATGGATGTGACATTTGTTAAAAAGAAAGTGAACCAAATCGACATCGATTTGGACAAACGGACGGACGATATGGTCGCACTCCTCGGTGAACCGAATGAACGAATCGAGACAGAGCTTGGGATCGAGTGGCGTTACGATCGCTCACTGTTCGAATCGATTTTCACGTTGCTCGGTCTAGAAACGGATAAACGCTTCATCGAACGCGACGGGGCGATGTATTTACTGTTAAGTTGAACGAAAAAATGGGACCCTCGTGTCGAGGGTCCCATTTTTGTAGCACTTGATTAGCGTTTCTTGTTCATTGATTTCATAACGAACGATACGATCAAGATCAAGATAATCGCACCAAGAAGTGCTGGAATAATCGCGATGTCAGCGATGATCGGTCCGAAATCAGGGAAGATCAATCCGCCAAGCCAAGCACCAATGATACCAGCGATGATGTTACCGATTACGCCGCCTGGTACGTCTTTACCTAAAATAAGACCTGCTAACCAACCGATGATACCCCCGACAATCAAATAAAGAATAAAACCCATGCAAACATTCTCCTCTCTGTTTTGTCCATTGTTCTCAATAACAATTTTATGGAACAATGGAAGTGATGAATAAGTTTTTAAAATGCCTTACAGTAGAGAATATTCCCATGTGACAATTTTTAAAACATATATCACAAAAAAAAGTTGAAAATAAGGGGTGGAGTTTTCATGTTACACGTCGAACACTTGAACGGCGGTTATATAGGTAAACAAGTGCTACATGATGTTTCGTTTGAAGTAAAAAAAGGTGAGCTCGTCGGGCTGATAGGGCTAAACGGTGCCGGGAAATCGACGACGATCAAACATGTTTTAGGATTGCTTGAACCGATTTCGGGATCAGTCGAAGTCGACGGAGAAACGTTGCAATCGTCCGAAAAAAATTATCGCAAGAAAATAAGTTATATACCTGAGACGCCGATTTTGTATGACACGTTGACGTTACGTGAACATTTGTTGTTGATGGGGAAAGCGTACGAGATCGACAGCCGTGACCTCGAGATGCGGACGGAACGATTGGCCCGCGACATGCGTATGGAGAAACAGTTGGACTGGTTCCCATCCGTCTTCTCGAAAGGGATGCGCCAAAAAGCGATGATTCTGAGCGCGCTCGTGACGAAGACGCCGCTCTTGATCGTCGACGAACCGTTCGTCGGTCTCGATCCGCTCGCGATCCGTCAACTGCTCCGCCTGTTTGATGAGTATAAACAAGAGTGTGCGATTCTCATGTCGACGCATATCCTCGAGACGGCGGAACGTCACTGTGACCGGTTCGTGTTTCTCCATCAAGGAGTCGTGATCGCGACCGGTACGGCAGCGCAGTTGCGTGAAAAATATGCGCTCCGTCCTGACGCGACGCTCGATGACATTTATGTCGAGGCGATCGAGGCCGAGGAGCGGGCGCAATGAAGGTGTTTAACGCTCGGTTCAGTAGTTGGATGGAAGAAGTCGTGAAGTATAGCCGCTATGTGGCGAACGGGGGTCTCTTGTTCACGCTCTACTTCACGCTCATTTACGGGGGATTCGTCTACAATCAATTTTTAAACGAACTCGACCCGGCGTTTCCGAGCGAATGGGTCGTCGCGCTCGTGTTCTTGCTCTTGCCACTCGGTCATCGGCCGCGGACGTTGCTTCAAGAAGCGGACCAAGTGTTTTTGTTGCCAGAGCTCGGTGATATCCGTTCGTATATGAACGGGATCCGTCTGTTCAACGTCGTGTTCGCGAGCGTTCGGGCGCTCGTCGCCATGCTCGTCGTCTTGCCGCTCATCGTCCGGACGCAAGCGCTCACGCCGGCAGAAGTAGGCGCCATCGTCGCAGCGAGCGTGTTGCTTTCGGCAGCGGGTCGCCTCGCAAAGCTCGAATTGGTCTCAAACGTGGTGCTCTTCAGTGCGCTCGCGAGTGGAGTCATCATGATTTTCGGTGTCCCGTTATTGACGCCGGTGCCGGCGCTTGTCGCGCTTGTCTTGCTTCATCTAAGACGACACGACCGCATCCCGCTCCTTGATTGGCTCACGCTCGAGCAGAAGAGCAAGGCGCAGTTCGACCGTGTCATCAGTTGGTTCGTCGACTTGCCGGCGATGCGGGAGGAAGTGAAGGAGAGAAGTATCATCGTGCGAGCGCTCGAGCGTTCGGTGCTCAGACGCGCGGATGCCGCGCGTTATGTCTATGGCTTACGCGTCATCCGTTCGAAAGACTCGCTCGACCTCGTGTTCCGCCTTTCTGTCGTGGCGTTCATCGTCATGTGGTTGTCGGGTGGCTGGTATGTCGGCTTGGTCGTCCCGCTGTTCGTCGGTTTGACGGCACTCCAACTCGTGCCGCTCTTCAAACGACTCGATACGATGTCGATCGCTTCATGGTTGCCGATCACGCGTCTTGAACGGTTGGTGGGTTACAAATGGTGGATGAACCGCTTGCTGATTGGTCAGTTGGTCGTCCTGACGGTTGGGTCGGTCGCGTTCGGTGCTAGAGTTGACGCGGTCGCGGGAGTCGTGCTCGGCTATCTTGTCATCCGTTACTATTTAGGGCGGTTGAAATGAATAAGGGACACCCTTCCACGCGCGTGAAGGGTGTCCCTTTGACTGCTGTTATTTTTTTGGTGACATGACCGACACGCTCGAGCCGAGAATCTTCGGCAGACGAGCCGGAGTGTCAGTTTCCGCATCGATTTCACCGTACGCCGATACACCGTGCTCGGCGATATCGAGTCCGACGTCTTCTTGCTCCTCAGTGACACGGAGACCGATCGTCACGTCGAGTAGTTTTAAGAAGACATAGCTTCCGCCTCCGGCGATGACCATTGCGATCAAGACACCAAGCGCCTGGACGCCGAGTTGTGACAAACCGCCACCGTAGAAGAGGCCGGCCGAACCGATGCCGGTGATCTCGACGAGACGCGGTGATGCGAAGAACCCGAGTGCGAGTGTTCCGATGATGCCAGCGACACCGTGGACTGAGAAGGCACAGAGTGGGTCATCGATATACTTCGCCATGAGGATGCTCGTGCCGTATGTTGCGATGGAAGCGAGGGCGCCGATGACGACAGCGGCCCATGGTTCGACAAAGGCACAAGCGGCTGTGATGGCGACGAGCGCCCCGAGGACACCGTTGACGACTGAAGGGATGTCGGCCGTCTTTTTGTGGATCATGACGATGGCGAGCGCGCCGAGCGCACCGGCAGCCGTAGCGAGCATCGTCGTAAGTGCGACATAACCGAAGAATCCGTCAGCGACCGACATCGTCGATCCTGCGTTGAATCCGAACCAACAGAGCCAAAGGACGAGTCCGCCGACGACCGTCAAGACGTGGTTATGACCGGCGAGTGATTCTGTTTTCCGTCGTGGTTTCAAGATGATCGTCGCCATGAGGGCGGCCATCCCACCTTGAAGATGGACGACGGCTGAGCCTGCGAAGTCCTGCATCCCCATTGAGCCAAGGAGTCCACCCGCCCAAACCGAGCGAGCGACGATCGGATAGAGAATGGCGACGAAGAAGATACCGAATAAGACGTAAGCCGACAGTTTAGCCCGTTCCGCAAATCCGCCCCAAGCGATTGCGAGCGCAACGGCGACGAATGACAATTGGAACAAGAATTTAATGTCGAGCGAGACGTTGGCCCAATCGAGGCTCGTGAACGATCCGTTTAAAAAGAATCCTTCAGTCCCGAACCAGCGGGTACCATTCCCGAATGAGAGGCCGAACCCGACGGCCCAAAAGGCGAGTGCCGCCACAGAGAGGCTGATGATTTGTTTGACAGCGACATGCCCGGCGTTTTTAGCCCGGAGCGTCCCAGTCTCGAGTAAGCCGAAACCAAGTTGCATCGTCAAGACGAGCAGTGCAGCGATGAGTACGAACAGCGTGTCCATATAATACATAATTTCTTCCATGTTGCGATTCCTCCTTTTAGCAAGTGTGATTTCAAAAGTTGGTTTCAGTTTAAGACGAAATGAACGGGTTGGATTGCAATTTGTCAGATTATCTGACATAGTTTTTTTGAGAAGGGAGATGGCGGACGATGGACTACAAGTCGAAGAAAGTGATTGGAATGGGCGTTATTACCGAACTGACCGGGCTTTCTGAACGACAAGTGCGCTATTATGAGGCGAAAGGACTCGTCTTCCCGGAGCGGACAAAGGGAGGCTCACGTAAATATTCTTTCCATGACGTCGAGCGGTTGATCGACGTGGCGTCAAAACTTGAGGACGGATGGCGGATTCAAGACATTAAAGAGCGCGAAAAACGTCTATCGACGAAACAGCGTGATGATTTGATCCGGGGTCAGCTCAATTCGGCGTTCCGCACGTATCCGACAAAGAAATGACACAATGAAAACACAATGAAAATGCTTCACATTAGCATTATTCTAATTAATTTCTGTATAATGTTTTTGAGTTCACATACCTATAGAAGAAGAGTGTAGGAGAATTATAGAGGGGAATGACGCGACGTATGAACGATACTATTTTGAAGGCGTTTCGAGGAGAGGCGACAGACTATGTGCCGGTCTGGTATATGCGCCAAGCCGGACGCTACCAACCAGAATATCGTGAGATCAAGAAAACGAGGACGTTGTTCGAAATCACACACGATTCAGAACTATGCGCCTACGTGACGGAACTCCCGGTCAAGCAACTCGGAGTCGACGCGGCCATTCTGTACAAAGATATTATGACGCCACTCCCGTCGATGGGCGTCAATGTAGAAATTAAGAGCGGGATTGGCCCGGTCATCGATAATCCGTATCGGACGATGGAGGACGTCGAGCGCTTAAAACCGCTGAATGTTGACGACATCTCGTACGTGCTCGAGACGATCCGTTTGCTTCGAGAGCGTCTTGAAGTGCCGCTCATCGGATTCTCGGGAGCACCGTTCACGCTTGCGAGCTATATGATTGAAGGCGGTCCATCGAAAAGCTATCATCGGACGAAAGCACTCATGTATGCTGAGCCGGACGTTTGGAACGCGCTCATGGACAAACTTGGAGACATGGTCATCACGTACGCCAAAGCGCAAGCCGAGGCCGGTATCCAAGCGTTCCAATTGTTCGATTCATGGGTCGGGACGCTCAGCCGCAAAGATTATGTCCGTTACATTAAACCGACGACTGAGCGCATCTTCACTGAATTGCGCACACTCGACATCCCGCTCATCATGCACGGTGTCGGAGCGAGCCATCTTGTAGAAGAATGGCAAGATCAGCCAATCGACGTCGTCGGGCTCGACTGGCGCTTGTCGGTTCAAGAAGCGCGCGATCGCGGCATTACGAAAGCGGTGCAAGGAAACTTGGACCCGTCGTTCTTGCTGGCACCATGGCCGGTCATCGAGGAGAAAGTGAAAGAAATCCTCGATGAAGGGATGAAACAACCGGGCTACGTCTTCAACTTGGGACATGGGGTGTTCCCAGAAGTCGACCCGGCCGTACTCGTCAAATTGACGGCATTTATCCATGACTATTCACGTGAAAAAATGGGAGGCAAATCATCATGAAAACAGTCGGATTACTCGTAATGGCTTATGGAACACCATATAAACCGGAAGACATTGAACGATATTATACGCACATCCGTTACGGACGCAAGCCGGCACCGGAAGCGCTCCAAGACTTGACGGAACGCTATGAGGCGATCGGGGGCGTATCTCCGCTCGCGAAGGTCACGATCGACCAAGCGGAGACGCTTCGAGACATTTTGAACGAGCGTCACGCTGGTGAAATCGACTTCAAATTATATATCGGTCTCAAGCACATCGAACCGTTCGTCGAGGATGCGGTCGCGCAAATGGCGAACGACGGCATTAAAGAAGCGGTCTCAGTCGTTCTTGCCCCTCATTATTCGTCATATAGCGTCAAGTCTTACAACGGACGCGCCCATGAAGAAGCGGCGAAATACGACATCGAGATCCGTTCGGTCGAGTCGTGGTACGATGAGCCGAAATTTATCAATTGGTGGGCTGAAGCGATCAAAGAGACGTTCGCGAACTTGCCGGTCCCAGCCGAAAAGGCATGCTTGATCGTGTCGGCGCATAGCTTGCCAGAGAAGATTTTGGCTGGTGGCGACCCGTACCCGGATCAGTTGAAAGAGACGGCAGATAAGATCGCGCAAGCTGCTGGTGTCATCAACTATGAGGTCGGTTGGCAGTCTGAAGGCAACACGCCGGATCCTTGGATCGGGCCGGACGTCCAAGATTTGACGGCTGAACTTCACGAAAAACATGGCTACGAGGCGTTCGTCTATACGCCGGTCGGTTTCGTCGCTGACCACCTTGAAGTGCTCTTCGACAACGACGTGGAATGTAAAGTCGTTTGTGACCGCCTTGGCGTTCACTACGCACGTCCAAACATGCCAAACGCAGAGCGGAGCTTCATCGAAGCCGTCGCAGATCGGATGGAAAGCGTGATCGTGCATCATGCGTAATTTGACGATTGTCGGTGGTGGGATCACAGGTCTCACCGCCGCTTTTTATGCCGAGCGTTATTTGCCGGAAGACGTGTCGATCACGCTGTTAGAGGCCAATGACCGGTTGGGCGGAAAAATCGATACGTTTGAGACCGGTGAATTTGCAGTCGAGCGCGGCCCCGACTCTTACGTGTTCAGGAAGACGGCGATGACCGAGTTGATCCATGACGTCGGTCTCGGGGACGAGCTCGTCCGGAACGGGGTCGGCCAAGCGTACGTCTTGCATCATGACGGGTTACATCCGATCCCGAAACAGACGGTGATGGGCATCCCGCTCGACGTCGACGCGTTCAAGCAGACGTCGCTCTTGTCAGAAGACGAGCACGCGGCATTGCGGGCCATACTGTTGTCGCCCCCAGACATCATTCCCCCAGAGACGGACGTCTCACTTGGCCTCTATCTTCGAGAACGGGTCGGAGATCCGATTGTCGACCGATTGATCGAGCCGCTATTGTCGGGTATTTATGCCGGCGATATCGACAAGATGAGTGCGCTGTCGACGTTCCCGCAGTTTATCGAAGGTGAGAAGAAGTACGGCAGTCTATATGAAGGGATGCGCCATCTTCGTCCCGAACAGCGTGTCGCTGAAGTCGGCGCGAAGAAAGTCGGACAGTTCGCTTCGCTCCGGCGAGGTTTGAAGTCGCTGACGGACCGTCTCGCGGAACGGCTCGAGCGGACAGAGGTCATCTTGAACTGTTCGGTCGAACAAGTCGAGGAGATGGAGACAGGCTATCGTCTGCTCACGAATCGTGGCGATATGGATTCAGAGCGTCTCGTACTGACGGTCCCGCCGCGTCTCATTCGTCAGTTCTTACCGAAAGTCGACAGTGATTTCTTGGCCGATATGAAGCCGCATGCGACCGCGACGTGCTCACTCGTCTTTAAAGAGACAGACATCGAGCTCCCGTTCGTCGGTACGGGCTTCGTCACGAGCCAAGAAGCGGACGTGATGATCACGGCGTGTACGTTCATCGATCAAAAATGGCCACACGCCGTGCCGGACGGCTATCACGTTCTCCGTGTCTTCCTCGGTCGTCCGGGTGCTGACGAGATCGTCGATGCACCGGATGAGGACATCGTGGCGACAGCGCTCCGTGACTTGGGCGGTTTGATGAACATCAAAGCCGCACCGCTCCAGGCGGTCGTCAGCCGGCTACGGGACGGATTGCCGCCGTACGCGGTCTTCCACGCCGACCGGGTGCGAGCGCTTCGGGCCGAGATGAGCCGAGTTTATCCGGGCGTGCTGCTCGCGGGGATCGCCTACGACGGGATCGGCATGCCGGACTGTATTAAGAGCGTCCACGAGCAGATCAAACAGTTAGCAGAACTTGGTTAAGGATTTGTGAAGAGAGGTGTCGGATTTTTCCGTCGGCCTCTCTTTTTGTTATAGTTAGAAGCGAAAGAGAAAAAGAGGGAGTGGATGTTGATGACAACGTATAAACTGTTCGTATCCGATATGGATGGCACGATTCTGCACAACCACACAAAAATCGCACCGGAGACGGCTGAAATCGTCCGCGCCGCCGAAGAACAAGGGATTCGCTTTGCGATTGCGACGGGACGCAATTACTTCAACGCGAAAGAGATTCTCGATGAAGCCGGTCTCACGTGCCCGATCGTCTCGTCAAACGGGGGCCGCGTCTTGACAGAAACGGGAGAAGTGCTCCATGAAATCGATTTGACGGTTGAAGAAGCGCTCGAAGTCGTGTCGGTGCTTCATCAAGACCATAAGTATTCAGACATTTTCTACGAGATGTATTCGGAAGCGGGACTTGTCGCAAGTCGCCTCGATTTGATCGATGCGACGATGGAAAACTTGAAGCAAAACGGTGACGACCGGTCGCTCGAGATGTATGAGTTCTTCCGGAAGCGTTATTACGTCAACGAAGACGTCCGTCTCGTCGAGGATATCGAGGACTTCATCAAAAACGAGGCTGGTCGCGTCTATAAATTCATCGCGTTCTCAAGTCATTTTGAGAAGATGTCATCACTATGGACTGAAATCGATGAGCGTGTCGACGGGGTATACGTCACGTCATCAGGGAACGACAACATCGAAGTGATGGCGAACGGGGCCGACAAAGGTCACGGCGTCAAAAAATTAGCCGAGCACTTCGGTGTCGATTTGTCAGAAGTCGTCGTCATCGGTGACAACTTGAACGACGTGCCGATGTTTGAAGTCGCCGGCAAAGCGATCGCGATGGGCAACAGTCACGACGACTTGATCGCGATCAGCCACCACGTCACGGAACGTCATGATGAGTACGGCGTCGCGAACGCGCTGAAGCGCATTATGAGCGGTGAGTGGAAGTAAACAAGTTGTAGAGCGGGTGATTCGTCTCGTATAATACAACTAACGAACATCCGATTAGGAGGAAACCGACTGTGAAATTTATCTTTAACCCGGACATCCGGGACCCAAAACTCAACTTGGCGGTCGAGGAGTATATCCTCAAGCATTTGAACGTCGAGCATGAGGACTACTTCTTGTTCTACATTAACGGCCCGTCGATCATCATCGGCAAAAACCAGAACACGTCAGAAGAAGTCAACTTAAAGTATATCGAAGAGAACGGGATCGACGTCGTCCGTCGCTTGTCTGGCGGCGGTGCCGTCTATCACGACGAAGGCAACTTGAACTTCAGCTTCATCACGAAAGATGACGGCAATTCGTTCAACAACTACAAAAAGTTCACACAGCCGATCGTCGATGCGCTCAAACAACTCGGTGTCGAAGCAGAATTGACCGGTCGTAACGATATTCAAGTCGGCGAACGGAAAATCAGCGGGAACGCCCAATTCACGACGCGCGGTCGCATGTTCAGCCACGGGACGCTCATGTTCAACTCGAACATCGAGGAAGTCGTCAACTCGCTCAACGTCTCGGAAGAGAAGATGCGCTCAAAAGGCATCAAGTCGGTCCGGAGCCGGGTCGCCAACATCACGGAATTTTTAGAGGAAGAGATGGAGATGGAACGGTTCGTCGAGGCGCTCCTCCACTCGATCTATGATGGTCAAGACCCGGAACGTTACGTGCTCCGTGACGAGGACTGGGAAATCGTTCAAGACATCTCGAAAGAACGCTACGCGAACTGGGACTGGAACTTCGGGAAGTCACCGAAGTTCGACGTCGAATCGAAGCGTCGTTTCCCGATCGGCACAATTGACGTTCGTTTGAACGTCAATAAAGGGACGATCACAGAAGCGAAAATCTACGGCGACTTCTTTGGCGTCGGTGATATCCACGACGTCGAGCAAGCACTCGTCGGGACGCGATTCGAACGAGCCGCGATTCGGGAACAATTGTCACACCTCGACGTCAAGCATTACTTCGGTAACGTCGACTTAGAAGAACTGGTCGATCTCATTAGCTGAGGCGATTTTGCAGGAGGATGGTCTGTTTCAGAGACCATCCTTTTTGGCGTTTTCGTGAAACCTTGTGTGTAGCGTTGCGAGTCGTTGCGGGAAGGCGTATCATAATCAGTGCAAGCGCTTTCGTTAATGGAGATGAGCCAATAGGAGGAATGAAGATGTGCCGTTTCATCACAGAATGGATGGACACGAACTGGATGTGGGTGACCGATCAACCGACGTTCGAGCGAGCCATGCTCGCGATTGGTCTTGAGCTAGAAGGAAAAGGGATAGTCGATGATACGTTTGCGCAAGTCATCATCGAACAGGAGCGCACGATCCCGTCCGGAGTGACGGACGTCGCCATCCCGGTCGCTGTCATCGACGTGCCGAACCAGGTCTCAAAGCGCGATGGCATCACGCTGCTCCACTTGAACCGTCCGTTCGACGTGCGGACGATCGCCGGGGAATCGGTCTGTGCAGAAATGATCTTTATCATCACAGCGACGACTGACGAGAAGAAACAGATGTTTCATAAGTTGATCGATGATCTGCTCATGGACGACGAAGCGTTGCAAGCGCTCGTTCACGTCCAAAGCCGGTCCGGACTATATCATTTACAGATGATGGATTTGAAAGCGTTTTCTTCCTGAGATGTTTCATGTACAATAGAGATAACTGAAAAAGAGCGCGGTTGCCGTGCTCTTTTTTACGGCTCAAGAGTGAATCGTCATTCATTTCTAAAGGGGGATTACCATGGCAAACTTAGTCACAGCGTTACAAGGGGTTGTGGCCGCGCATCCAAATAAGGCGGCCTACGTGTTCGGGGAGGACACGGTCAGCTACGAACAGTTTTTCGGACAAGTCCAAGCGATGGCATCGACGCTTGAACAGAAGGGGATCGACAGAGGGGACCACGTCGCGCTCGTCCTCGGGAATAGCCCGGCGTTCTTGATTTCTTATTTTGCGGTCCTCGCGCGAGGGGGAATCGTCATTCCGATCAACCCTACATATACGCCGGACGAGATGGCTTACATTTTACTCGATGGAGACGTGAAAGCGATCGTCGCCTTGTCGCCGCTCGTCGCGCAAGCCGAAACGGCGCTCACGAACTTGCCGCAGTTGAAGCTTGTCATCTCGGTACCGTATGCGGAGGTGCCCGCAATCGAGCGCACAGGGGATATCGAATTTATGCCGTTTTCAAAAGCGTTCGCCTCGGGCGTGACGGCGCTAGTCGAGGTCGATGAACAAGACGTCGCCGTCATCTTATATACGAGCGGGACGACAGGTAAACCTAAGGGAGCGCTGTTGACCCACCTCAACTTGTTCTCGAACGCACACTCAATCGGAGAATATCTCGAGATCACACCGGACGATAAGGCGCTCGCGGCGCTGCCGATGTTCCACGTCTTCTGTTTGACAGTCATCGTCAATGCGCCGCTCTTGCGCGGGGCGACGATCATCATCTTGCCGAAGTTCTCGCCGCAAGACGTATTCGATCTCATTCCGAAGCATCAGGTCAGCATTTTTGCCGGTGTGCCGACGATGTACAACTTCTTGTTACAAACGGCGCTGAAAGTACCGGCTTACGCGTCGGCGCTCAAGCACGTCCGCGTCTTCGTCTCGGGCGGGGCGAGCTTACCGGTCCAACTGCTCGAATCGTTTGAACAAAAGTTCGAGTGTAAGATCCTCGAAGGATATGGCCTGTCAGAGGCGTCGCCGGTCACTTGTTTCAACCCGCTCCACGGAGAACGGAAAGCGGGATCGATCGGTCCGTCGATCATCCACGTCGAGAACAAAATCGTCGACGAGCTCGGTGAAGAAGTCGGTGTCGGCGAAGTCGGGGAACTGATCGTCCGCGGTCCGAACGTCATGAAAGGCTATTACAAACTGCCTGAGGAGACGTCGATGACGCTTCGGGACGGCTGGCTCTACACGGGCGACTTGGCGAAACGTGACGAGGACGGATATTTTTACATCGTCGACCGGAAAAAGGATATGGTCATCGTCGGTGGTTATAACGTCTACCCGCGGGAAGTCGAAGAAGTGTTATACCAACACCCGGGTATCGTCGAGGCTGCCGTCATTGGCGTGCCGGATGCCGAGCAAGGTGAAGCGGTGAAGGCGTTTATCGTCACCCGCGATGAGCTGTCGGTCGACGAGATCCGCGCGTTCGCAGCGACGAAACTTGCCAAGTATAAACAGCCGAGCCACATCGAGATCATCGATGAGTTACCGCGAAATACGACCGGTAAGATTTTGCGGACGGTTTTGAAAAGCGAAGCGTTTCAACGCAACTGAATCAAGCAAGGGCGACACACAATTGTCGCTCTTTTTTTATTTCATACGTTTGACACCATTACGGGGTAGGGGTATATTAGACGTGAGGTGATAACAATGGATGAATTCTTGCACGAACAGCCGCTCGTCCCGCGCGAAGACGCCGAGCGAGTTGCGCTCAGTAAGCGGCTGCGCCGGATCGAAGGCCAAGTCCGTGGGATTCAAAAGATGGTCGAGAGCGACCGATATTGCGTCGATATCTTGACGCAGACGTCGGCTATTCAAGCCGCGTTAAAGCAAGTCGAGATGCAGCTGCTTGAGCGTCATATGCGTAAATGCTTGGTCCATGCGAGTGAAACGGAAGATATGGATCCATACATTGACGAATTGATGACAATTGTCAGCCGCATTAAAAAGTAAGGAGGTGCTCGTATGAAGACTGTCGAACTGTCGATTCAAGGAATGACATGCGCCGCATGCTCAGCCCGAATCGAGAAAGTATTGAATAAGATGGACGGGGTCGATGCGACCGTCAATTTGCCGCTCGAGACGGCGACAATTCGCGTCGAGGACGGCATCACCGAAGAGGAGCTGATCGCCCGGATCGAGAAGATCGGCTACGGGGCGGAACGAAAAGTCGAGCTCACACCGAAACATGACCTCCGCCCACTAGAACGGAAAGTGCTCATTTCGGCGCTTCTTTCGGCGCCGCTCTTACTCGTCATGATTACCCATATCCCTGGGTTAATGTTCCATGCCGATTGGCTCATGAACCCGTGGTGGCAATTCGCGCTCGCGACACCGGTCCAGTTTTGGATTGGGGCCCAGTTTTATCAAGGGGCGTATAAGAGCCTGAAGAGCGGGGCGGCCAATATGGACGTCCTCGTCGCGACGGGGACATCCGCCGCCTACTTCTATTCCGTGTTCGAAATGCTCGTCCATCCGATGAATCCGTCCCTTTACTTCGAGACGAGCGCTGTGTTGATCACGCTCGTATTGCTCGGGAAATGGTTGGAGGCACGGGCGAAAGAAAAAACGACAGATGCGCTCAAATCGCTTCTGTCGCTGCAGGCGAAAGAAGCAATCTTACTCGTCGACGGGGAAGAACGGTCGGTGGCGATCGACCTTGTCAACGTCGGCGACGTGATCGTCGTCCGTCCAGGTGAGAAAGTGCCGGTCGACGGTAAGATCGTTGAAGGTGAGACGGTCATTGATGAATCGATGCTGACCGGCGAATCGATCCCGTCTGAAAAAGGCGTCGGTTTTGATGTCGTCGGTGGGACGATCAATCGAACACACCGCTTCTTGATGGCGGCAGAGCGTGTCGGCAACGAGACGATGCTTGCGCAAATCGTCCGTGTCGTCGAACAGGCACAAACGGATAAAGCACCGATTCAACGGCAGGCCGACCGAATCTCTGGCGTGTTCGTACCGATCGTCGTCGCCATCAGTGCCGTCACGTTCGCCGTTTGGTTGTTTGGGTTTAATGATCTCGATATGGCGATTCGGTCTTCAATCGCCGTCCTCGTCATCGCTTGTCCGTGTGCGCTCGGACTTGCGACCCCGACATCGATCATGGTCGGGACCGGCCGTGCGGCTGAACAAGGCGTCCTCTTTAAAGGGGGCGGTCAACTCGAATCATTGAACGGTGTCGATATCGTCGTGTTCGATAAGACGGGGACGCTCACGAACGGGACGCCTGAAGTCGTGGCGACGTTCGGGGACGAGTCGTTTTTACAACGGGCGGTCATGGCCGAACGTCAGTCGACGCATCCACTTGCGGAAGCGATCGGACGCGGCGCCGGCGTCGGGCACGTGGAACGGGTCGAAGAGTTATCGGGCCGAGGATTGAAAGCGGTCGTTGATGGGAAAGAGCTTCTTATCGGTTCGGTCCGGATGATGCGCGAGGCCGGATTCACGTTGCCTGATTGGGACATGCAAGCGATGACGCCGGTTTACGTGGCGAGTGAATCTGAAGTCGTGGCGGCGTTCGGTCTTCAAGACCGGTTGAAAGAAGGTAGCCGGGCTGTCGTGCAACGACTTGCGACGACGAGACAAGTGTATGTCTTGACGGGAGACCGAAAAGAAGTCGCGCTCGACGTGGCGCGTGAACTAGGCATCGCTGAAACGAACGTCATTGCCGAGGTGTTGCCCGTCGAGAAGGCAGACCACATCGAGGCACTGAAACAACGTGGCCGCGTCGCCATGGTCGGTGACGGGATGAACGATGCGCCTGCGCTCGCCGTCGCGGACGTCGGTATCGCCTTCGGCAGCGGGACGGACGTCGCTTTAGAAGCGGCGGACGTGACGATCATGGGTCGAGATATCGAAGGCGTGGATCGGGCGATCGAGATGAGTGCGCTCACGATGCGAAACATCCGTCAAAACCTATTTTGGGCGCTCGCCTATAATAGCTTCGGTATACCGATTGCCGCGGCCGGTTTGCTCGCTCCATGGATTGCTGGGGCAGCGATGGCGTTCAGTTCGGTTTCGGTCGTATTGAACGCACTGCGATTAAAAAAACAAGGAGGACATTCCAAATGAATGAAACAGTCTTGAAAGTAGAAGGTATGACATGTAACCATTGCAAGGCAGCGGTTGAAGGGGCTTTGACCGAGTTAGAAGGCGTCGAGTCGGCCATCGTCTCGTTACAAGATCATCGAGTCGATGTCATCCATAACGATAAGATTTCCGTCAAAGTGATGATCGAAGCTATCGAAGAACAAGGTTACGACGTCAACGCATAACGACCGAATCCCGCCTGTGAGGCGGGATTTTTTTGTGATGTTCTCATGCTAAAAACTATGATATAGTATAGATGATAATGAGAATCGGTATCAGCGGGAAGGTGGGGTTACGATGGAACTCGTCATGATCAGCGGCGTGTTGGCGTTACTTAGTGGGGGGACGGCCTTCCTCGCTCAACAATTGCGGACACGGTCGACACGGTAAGGAGGGGAAACCCTTCTTTTTTTCGTTAACTTACGCGATTGACGGTACATCCAGCCGGTTCAAAACGAGTGATTTCCCATCATTCGTCGACAATTGTTTGATATGATGTTAAAAAATGCTGCAGAGGTGACTAAAATGTACACGATCTATTTAGTCGATGATGAGGTCAATTTAAACAAAATGCTCGTCACGTATTTAGAGCAAGAAGGCTACCAAGTCCGTTCGTTCACGGATGGTGTATCAGCCCAAGCCGCGATTCAAGACGAACCTGACTTATGGGTGCTCGATATTATGCTGCCGGACCTCGATGGCTTTCAGTTGTTGAAGCAAATCAAGGCGACGAACGCCAATACACCGACGATCTTCATTTCGGCCCGTGATGAGGACATCGATAAAATCATCGGACTGGAGATGGGTTCGGATGACTACATCGCCAAACCGTTCTTACCGCGCGAGCTCGTCATCCGGGTCAAAAAATTGATCGATCGGGTGTACGGGTCGAAATCGAACGAACATATCGAGTATGGGGAATACACGATTTATCCGGACAAACGACTGATCAAGCATGCTGCGGATGATATCGATTTGACGTCCAAAGAGTTCGATTTATTGTTGCTCTTCCTCGAACATCCGGGATCGGCGCTGTCGCGTGAGCAAATATTAGAAGGCGTTTGGGGTCGCGACTATTTCGGCTCAGACCGTGTCGTCGATGACTTGGTCCGACGCTTACGGAAGAAGTTGCACCGACTCGAACTTGAGACGCTGTATGGGATCGGTTATCGACTCGTTAAGCCATGAGACTTCACGATCTTAAGCCGAAACGGCTCATGTGGAAAATATGGGTATTGATTTTGCTCATCATCGTCACCTTGGCGTTGATGATTTTGTTGACGATCCGCTCCTCGATCACGCAGTTCATCGATGAACAAGTGTATGAGACGCTTCAAGATGTCGATTATTACCTCGGAAATACGAACGAGCTCGAAAATATTCCGAGCAACCCGATCGAGTACGATCGGCGTCAACAAGAATCACGTTCGGTCAATCAGCTTATCTTTTTGCCGAACGGACGCATCATTTACGGCTCGGCCCCGCTCGAGCTGACGAATCGGATGTATCAAGAGGCGCTCGAACAGACGAGCGAGGTCGCCAAATATCAGACGACGATCGATGGGGAAGACGTCTACTATACGATTCGTCAAAACGAATATGACGGTGCCCTCATCTACCAGGCGTCTTACGCCTGGGACGCTTATCGCCGTGAGCTCGTCTCGACATTGTTCTGGCGTATCTCGATTTTAATTGGTGTCATCAGCCTCCTATCACTCATCCCGGCCCTTTGGATGTCGAGAGAGTTGACGAAGCCGATCGTCGAGATGGAACGGGCCGTTGAGAAAATATCGAACCGCCAATGGGAGACGGTGTTACCACTCGCCAGGGAAGACGAGCTCGGACAATTGGCGCGGTCGATCGACGCGATGCGCCAAGAACTGCAAGAGCAAGATTTGGCGCAACAGGCGCTCTTACAAAACATCTCTCACGATTTGAAGACGCCGATCATGGTCATTCGCGGCTATGCCCAGTCGATCGGGGACGGCATCTATCCGACCGGAGACTTGAAAGGGTCGGCCGAAGTCATTGATGAAGAAGCATCGCGTCTCGAGAAAAAAGTGGTCGACTTGTTATACGTCACCAAGTTGGAGTATTTCAAAGGGCAGGAGATGAAGCTCGATCCGATCAACCTCGATAAGTTGGTCGAACTGCTCATCGACCGCTTCAAGCTCCGAGGTAACCTCGAGTGGACGTTGACCGGATACGCGGGCGAGATGCTCGGTGACGGGGAACAGGTTCGGGTCGCGCTCGAAAACGTGCTCGACAATGCGATTCGTTACGCCGAGTCGACGATTCAGGTCGAGCTCGAACGAACGGATGCAGGAATCGACATCGTCATCAAAAACGATGGACCGTCAGTCGATGAAAACCTTGACCTGTTCCATCAATTCTCCCGTGGGAAGCAAGGCAAGTTCGGTCTTGGCTTGTTTATCGTCCAACGCATCGTGACCCTCCATGGAGGGTCCGTTACCTTGGGTAATACGAACGACGGAGTTGCTGTCCAATTCCACTTCCCCCACCTGAAAGACACACAAAAATTAAAAACGGATGACAGATTTTAAAAACCAGCCTGCGAACGGCTGGTTTTTTTAGTGGGAAATGTCGACGAGCCGTTTGCACACGTTTAAGGAACTTGTTATGAATAACGTGTAAGTCATATTATACGTTTTGGAGGAAGAACAGATGACACAGTTGACGAATGATACAAGAGCGTTGGTTCCGGTATTTAATGAGTACGGTGAGGCCGAGACACTCGTCTATCAGCCTGATGGCGTGCACCGTCTGAAAGGTTCTCCGATTCACTTGCTCGAATCGGCTTGTCTCTATTATGGATCGAGTATCCAAGGGCGAATTGAAGCGGCCCGTCACGTGCTTGGTCCTCATCGAAAAACCCCTGTCGTCATGGATTGGCACGCCGATGCCGTCTTTTTCCCGACAATCGCCAAAGAGAGTCCTGATTGTGCGTGGATCAATTTTCAACATGTCACGGGCATCAAAAAGTTTGGCAACGGGACCCGGATTCAATTTCTGACCGGGGAATCGATTCAAGTCCCTGTCTCCGATCATACGGTCCAACGGCAGAAGCAGCGATCGATTGAATTATCTTATGCGTTCCAAAAACGTTTCCATAGTAGCACATTGCATCACGTTTAAGGATTGAAAACCGATTCAAACCCCTCTATGATAAAGGAGAATAGTTCATATGTGTATTTGCACATTATCCGAAAGCGAGGGGTCAATATGTTTTTTCAGAAAATGATTGAGCGAGGAAAATTGATAATTGTATTTTTACTCGTTGCAATCGTCGTCGGGGTACTCACGTTTTTTCAGCTCCCGAAACGTGAAATCCCAGAGACTAGCGTCAATATCATTCTCATTCAGACCCCATATCCAGGGGCGACCGCTGAGACGGTCGAACGGAACGTCACGAACATCCTTGAAACCGAGTTAAGAGGGCTTGAAGGGGTGGAGAACGTATCGTCGCTGTCGGCGTCGGAGTTCTCGAATATTACCGTCGAGTATGAAGACGGATTTGATCAAGGCGAGCTGCAAGCGAACGTGAGGCAGGCGATCTCAGACGCGGCGCCTCGGTTACCTGACAACGCCTTAGCACCGACGGTCAACGATTCGATCGGTCAGCTTCCGGTCGCATCGTACTTACTGACGTCGAGCGATCGCGAGTCGCTTGAAGCGGTTCGAGAACAGGTCGAACGGCTAGAAGACCGATTGCTCCGAACAGATGGTGTGACCGGGTTCACGATCAAAGGGCTCCCGGAAACAGAATTCGTCGTCTCACTCGATTCCGAAGCGCTTGGGGAACGCCAACTCGCATTCCCAGACGTCTTGACGGCAATCAACGAAGAATATAAGACGACACCGCTCGGTCGCCAATCGACGGACGACGGTATTTATCAATTGGCGATCGATAACTTGACGAACGTCAACGACATGGATCAAGTCATCGTCGGTTCTGTCGACGGTGATCCCGTCCGCCTTGCCGATGTCGGTACGGTCGAAGAGACGACAAAAGCAGTCACCGACCTCGTCTCACTCGACGGCGAACCGGCAATCTCGCTCACGGTGACAATCGAGCCAGGTCAAGACATCCCGACGCTGCAACAACGCGTCGATGAAGTCGTCGCTTCTGAAGTGGGAGACTTAGACGGGGTCGAACTCGTCACTTATTACGATCAAGCGAAAGCGGTCGATGCGATCTTCTCGTCACTTACGAAAGAATTCATCATCGCCATGATCGCAGTTATCGTCGTCACGACGATCGGGTTGACGTTCACAGGGTCACTCATCGTCAGCTTGGCGATTCCGTTGTCCTTCTTGATCGCACTCATCCCGCTCCGCTTCACGGGAGTCGATTTGAACCAAATCTCGATCATCGGGGCGATCATCGCGCTCGGTATTCTCGTCGATGACGCGATCGTCGTCAACGACAACATTTTGCGTCGCTACCGGAAAGGCGATACAGCCATGGTCGGTGCCGTTCGCGGAACGAAAGAAGTCTGGGGATCGATCGTCACGTCGACGCTCGCCGTCGTCTTCGCGTTCTTACCGCTGACACTCTTGTCAGGCGCGAACGGGAACTTTATCCGAGCGTTACCGACAGTACTCGCGTTGTCGGTGCTCGCATCGATGGTCATCAGTTTGACACTCGTGCCGATCGCACAGTATTGGTTGAACCGGAAGAAAGTGAAAGTGTCGAAGCGGGAGCCAGGCTGGCTCGGCGGACCGCTCAACCGTCTCAGTAATTTTTATGCGGATCGGTTGCTACCGGTCGTCGCTAAACGGCCGTGGACGTTTGGATTGGTCGGATTTGTCATCACGACAGCACTATACGGGCTGATTCTGTTGACACCGTTCGAGTTCTTCCCGGCTGCGAACCGACCAGAAGTCGTGACGAGCGTCACGTTCCCGGTTCAAACCGACTTAGAAGAAACAGAACGTCGCCTCCAACAGATCGAAGCCGAATTCCAACAGATTGACGGTGTTACCGAGACCGCCATTTTCGCTGGCGGTGGGCTTCCGAGCTTGTTCACCGGTGGACTCAATCAGTCGGGTGACAATGCAGGACAAGTCGTCGTCCGAGTCGACAACGAACAAATCGATGCGATTCAGTTGATTGATGAGTACACGTCGCAAATACGTGAAAACTATCCGGACGCTGAAATCTTCTTAGATACGCAGCAGCAGGGACCACCAACGTCTGCCCCGGTAGAGTTCACAATGCGCGGTGAAACGATCGAAGAACTTGTCGCGGCACGCGATACGGTCAAGGCAGACCTCGAAGAAATCGATGGCGCGCTCGTGCTCGACAACATTAAAGAACCGTTCCAGACACTTACGTACGAATTGAACCGAGAAGCGATGGCTGCCTCTGGAGTGACCGCGAAAGCAATTAGCGATCAGATCCGGTTAGTCACGGACGGCATCCCGATCGGTACGTTCGACGATGGTGTCGAACAACGCGATGTGAAAATCGTCGTCGATGCGGCCGCAAACCGCGAGGCGCTCGCCCTTGACGAGATTCTCGTCCCGGTCGACACGGAAGCCGGTCCGCCGGTCGCCCCGCTCAGTACGTTCGTCACCGAAACGACGACTGAACAGATCCAACAGATTCCGCGTGAGAACGGGGAGCGGATCGTCACGCTTCAAATCTATGCGACTGAAGGGATGGACGAAGATGCGTTCAAACAAGACGTTGAACGGATTCTCGATGACGCAAAATCAGACTTGACGAGCGATGGCATCTCGTTCGAACAGTCGGGAGCGAGCGATACGCAAAATGAGTTCTTCGTTGAACTCGCGACGTTGTTCATCGTCGTCTTGTTCTTGATTTTCTTAATCATCGCATTCCAGTTCAATTCACTTTCTTTACCGCTTCTCGTCTTGTTCACGATTTACTTGGCGATTGCCGGTGCGGTCGTCGGGCTGTTCATCACGCAGACGCCGTTTAGCTTCATGGCATCGATGGGGATGGTCTCACTTGCCGGGATCGTCGTTCGAAACGCGGTCGTCTTGTTCGAATTCATCGAGCAAGGAATTCGCAGTGGAATGTCCGTCACGACAGCTGTATACGAGGCAGGACGTGCTCGGATCCGTCCGATTCTCCTGACGGCGTTGACGGCGGTCGTCGCGTTACTACCGGTCGCGTTCGGTGAAGACCCGCTCTTCAAACCGCTCGCCATCTGTATCGTGTCGGGAATTCTGTTCTCGACCGTACTGACACTCGTCCTTGTTCCGGCTTATTACTTGATCTTGGCGAAACGTCGCCATCGGGATAAACCGTTCACGGATTGATCAGCAAGCGAATCGGCGCCCGGTCCAAGGTAGGACCGGGCGCCTGTTTGTTTGTCTCGTCAAGACTGATGTTTTCGTCAGATGTTGTATGGGTATAATATGAAGAGATACTTCAGCATATTGGAGGGAATATAGATGAACGATTCATACACTTGGTTAAATCGTCGTAAGATCCGTCCGGCCTATAGCGCGACCGGGGCTCGTACATATACGAGCGAACGTGTCGTCCGACCGGATGCCGCTCGTGGAAAGCGAGTGACAGACGTCAAGCGGGTTCGCCGGCCTTACACGGATGAATATGGAAACCGCCGCTATACGACAGGACGCGTCGTCGTGACGGACGCGGCCCGCAAAGCACGGGCGAACGGTCACGGTGAGACGGCCGTTCAACTTGAATTGTCGGTTCCGACAACGTACGAACGTGTCAAAAAGATGATTCCGACGAAGAAAATCCTCGTGCCTGCGATGGCTGGGATCGCCGTCGCCGGAGGAATCGCCGGAGTGATTTACGCGCTTCGCAAGAAAAAACGAAACAAGAAACAATAAAAAAAATCGCCCGCGGGCGATTTTTTTTATTTGAGTCGATCGGCAAGGATCCGCTTGAGCTGTTGCTCACCGAGTTTTTGCATCTCTGCTTCGTTCTCTTCGTCGTAGGCATCATCTGTGAAACGCCCGACAAATTCGACTTTCCCGTTTCCAAGTTCACGGAACACGAGGTTTTTACGGTCGTGATAAAAGACGACGCGATACTCCCGTCCGTTCTTCTGTGTATAGTTGAACACACCTTTGATGTGGTCCATGTTCTTTTCTTCGGGTAAATCTTCTTCCTCATCCTCTTCAAGGACTTCGGCGAGGACTGCCGTAGGTTCTACTTCTTCCGTTTCCTCTTTAGCTGAAACGGTCTCTTTTTTCTCTTCTTCTGTCATGAAAACCGACCTCCTTTGCTTACTTTCCTATCATACCCGCTTTTTTAAATGATGACTACTCAAAATGGTGCGAGCAGACGCGGATGACGTTTGACGACGACATGATCAGACGTTGAAACAATTGTCGCTTGATCGCTTCCGGTGCGTCGACCGTCTTGAGCGCTTGTTCCATACACCCGAGCCAATGACCGGCGTGTGTTTCTGAAATCGGATGATCGCGGTGGATCATCGCCAAGTTGCCGCCGCCACGGCGTTCCGTATACAGTTTTGGGCCTCCGAGCAGTTGCGTCAGAAATTCGAACTGATGTTGTTTTACCCGGTCTTTGTCGTCTGGAAACAGTGGCAACAGTACGGGATCAGCGTAAACGAGTTCGTAAAAAGCGTCGACGAGCTGTTGGACGCCGCGTTCGCCTCCGAATTGTTCATATGCACTCATAGTATTCCCCCTCATACGTTCAGTCTAATCGATTTTCGAACGAATAGGATACGAGAAGGCTGTGTTTTTTTCTTACAAGGTAGCCGGCAGGTTTCCCTCTACAAACAGCAGGCGATACGTCATAATAAAAGAAAAAGGGAAGGGGTGTTCGCCTAAATGACGGTCACTTTTCATGTCGGACGATCGGGTAGCGGTAAGAGCGAGCGGATGATCAATCAAGTCATTCAAGAGCTGAAGCGCGATCCGAGCGGCCCGACCATCTATATGCTTGTCCCAGACCAAATGTCGTTTGAAATGGAACGGAAGATGGCGATGACAGACGGTTTAAACGGATCGACGCGGATTCAAGTGCTGTCGATGCGTCGTCTCGCATTCTTGATCATGCGCGATCACGGTGTCGCGACCGAGCAGTTTTTAGACCAGACAGGGACCCATCTTTTGTTACGGCGTGTCGTCGAGATGAACGAGGAACGGCTGACGCTGTTCCGACGCACGATGAACCAGTACGGGTTTTACGAAGAGCTGAACGAGTTGATCACGATGTTGAAACGCGGCCTCGTCGAGCCGGAGCAGTTGCTTCGCCTGAGCGAGCAAGACCAACATCGGGCCTTGAAGTTGCAAGACCTGTCCATCCTCTATGAAGGCTTCTTGACGATGACGGCCGGCAAAACGCTTCACGCCGAAGACTACTTCAAAGTGATGTTGCAGTTGTTACCGGAAGTCGATTTAACAGGGACTCACTTTTATGTGGACGGGTTCAACGAGTTTTCGGAACAAGAGCTCGCGGTACTCGTCGCTTTAGCCGAGAAGGCGCCGCTGGACGTCTTGTTGACGGTCGACCCAGACTCGCTCTATCGTCCGCACCCGTTGTTCGGACCGACACAGCGGACGCTGATGCGCTTTAAAGAGCTGCTCTCAGAACGTCAACTTTCGTCGACGGATGAACCGTATCATGGGGTGCATCGCTTTAAACATCCGAGTCTCGCTTATCTCGAGGCGACGTTCGGGCAAGTGACGGCAGCGCCATATACGCGGCCGGAAAATCAAGTCGCCTTGAATGCAGCCGTCGACCGGACCGTGGAAGTAGCGGCCGCTGTACGCGAGGTCACACGACTTGTCCGCGAAGACGGCTACCGCTTCCGAGACATCGTGTTCATCTCAAGGTCACTTGAAGAATATGGAGATTTGGCGTCACAAGCGCTTCAAAAAATGAACTTGCCGTTCTTCCTGGATGAACGGCAGCCGATGCTCGATCATCCGGTCGTCGAGTTGTTGAAGGCGACGATCGAAGTCGCGCTCCGCGGCTACCGGGAAGAAGCTATATTCCGCGCGTTGAAGACCGAGTTGATCGTGCTCGACCGAGATCATCGGCGTACGTCTGTCGATCGGCTCGAGGCGTTCGTGATTGAGCGAGGCATCAAACATTATCACTGGCATGACGAGTGGCAATTGAAACGCCGGGCCGAAGATGAGGCCAAGTTGACGGGGGAAGAACTCGATACGGAGACGGCACTCAACGCCTATCGTCAAACCGTCGTCGAAACGTTCGATCCGCTCCTCACCGATTTAAAAGCGGCCAAGACGATGCAGGCCTACACGCACGCCATTTACGCTTTTCTGGACCGAATCGACGTCTCGTCATGCCTTGCCCATTGGCGCGAAGAAGCGCTTGAGGCATCACGCCTGATTGAAGCAAGAGAGCATACACAAGTATGGGACGCCGTCCTCCATCTTCTCGAGCAACTCGAGGCGGCTGCGCCGGAAGAGATGCTCTCGACGGAACTGTTCCTGCAAATGATGGACACCGGCCTCGATAGCCTACGCTATGCACTCGTCCCGCCGTCACTCGATCAATTGACGGTGACCGATTACGTGCGGGGGCGTTTGATTGATAAAAAAATCGTTTTCTTGCTCGGTGCCAACGAAGATCAAATCCCGCTCGTCGCGACGCAATCGAAACTGTTGACGGACCACGATATGGACTTCATGCATGAGAACGGTGTCCGGGCGGGGAAAGCGACCGAGCACTTGTTTGACGATGAGACGTACTACTTGTATAAAGCGTTGACGGCGCCAAGCGACCGGTTGTACGTCAGTTACGCACTCGTCGACCGGAGCGGGAAAGCGATTCAACCGGCGAGTTTCATCGCTGACGTCAAGGCGAGACTCGGTAACGGCAAGGCCATCAAGACCCACTTCGCAGAAGCGGGAGAGCATCGCCCGACAGATCAGCTCGCCTTCATCACGAACGTGAACCAGACAGCGGCCGTGACGGCGCTCGAGTTGCAACGGCTCAGCCGTCACTACCCGATTCAAGAGACGTGGTTCACTGTGTACAACGAACTGTTGAAGCACCCGGAAGGACGCGAACGAATCCGACTGTTGACGAGCGCGCTGTTTTATCAAAACGTTCCCGAATCCTTGCCGGAGTCGGTCGCGAAGTCACTTTACACGAACTCGATTCGGGCGAGTGTGTCCCGCCTCGAGACGTTCCAAGCCTGCCCGTTTCGTCATTTTGCGAACTACGGCTTGCGTCTGAAAGAACGACGGCTCTATCGGCTCGAGGCACCGGACATCGGTAACTTGTACCACCGGACGATCGAGCATATGTCTCAAACCGTCAAGATGGACGGGAAAGAATGGCGTGACGTGTCGCCCGACCAATGTGCGACACTCGCGGAGTCGGCTGTCGAACTCGTCACACCGGAGATTCAAAATGCGATTTTGATGAGTTCGAACCGCTACGGTTACTTGAAGAAAAAGCTGACGGACGTCGTCAGTAAGACGGCCGAAGTATTGATCGAGCAGTCGAAACGTGACGGGTTCGATCCCGTCGCGTTCGAACTAGCGTTCGGGAGTGGCAACTTCCCGCCGGTGTCGTTCACGCTCAGCAACGGGGCGACGTGTGAACTTGTCGGCCGGATCGACCGGGTCGATACGGCACAGGTTCATGATCAGCTGTACGTCCGCATCGTCGATTATAAGTCGAGCAAACGGGAGATCGACTTCGCTGAGATTTATTATGGTTTGGCGATGCAGATGCTCATCTATTTGAAAGTGTTGATCGAGCAAGCAGATGCTTGGGCGAAAGGTTCCGTGGAACCTGCAGCCGCGCTGTATTTCCACGTCCACCGACCGCTCGTCACACCGGCCGAGACAGATGCCGAAACCGAGCGGAAAGTGCTCGAATCGTATCAGATGCAAGGGTTGCTCGTCGACGATCCAGCCATCCTAGAGGTGATGGACAAGACGGCGAAAGGGGAACAGAAAAAATCGATCGTCATTCCGGTCAAATATAAGAAAGACGGGACGCTCGATGCGAACACGACGAAAAAAGTCGTCTCACCTCCTCAGCTCGAGCAGTTGATGGACCACGCGCTCGACCTTGCCGAGACGAGTGTGGAGGCGATGTATGATGGGAAAATCGGTGTCGAGCCTTATGAATATAAAGAGCGGCGTCCGTGCCAGACGTGTCCGTATCAAAGTGTCTGTCATTTTGACGAGGCGCTCGCCAACGAGCCCCGTCAGCTGAAAAAGTTAGATAAAGAAGAAGTTTTGTTTAAATTAGGAGGTGACGCCGATGAAGTGGACGAGTGATCAACAAGCAGCCATCGACGCACGGGGGTCTCATGTACTCGTCTCGGCGGCAGCCGGTTCAGGGAAGACGGCCGTGCTCGTCGAACGGCTCGCAAGCCGTTTACTCGATGAAGCGGACGAGTTGACGGCGGACCGTATGCTCGTCGTGACGTTCACGAACGCCGCCGCGGCCGAGATGAAACGACGGATTGCTAAAGCGCTCGATCAGGCGCTGCGGGAACATCCGGAAAACGACTATATACGAAAACAACGGCAAATGCTGAACCGGGCGCTCATCACGACGATTCATTCATTCTGCTTAGAAGTCATTCGTGAGAATTACTACTTGCTCGACCTCGATCCGGCCTTCAAGATCGCCGAGGAGCGGGACTTGGTGCTCTTGCAAGACGATGTGCTCGAAGACGTGCTCGAAGAACAGTACGGTCAAGAAGATAGCTCGTTTTTCGCACTCGTCGATGCCTATACGTCGGACCGTGGTGACAGTGAAATCGAAGAGCTGATCCTAGGTTTGTATCAATACGCGCGAACCCTTCCGGATCCGGAATCGTATTTAGATGAGCTGGTCTCCCTTTATCAGTTTGAAGGCGACCCTGACGAGGAACGGCTGCTCGTCGAATTCGGGCAGTTGCTCTGGGTCGATATTGAAAAGGCACTTCGGCAACTCCGGCGTGTAGCGATCGAACTCCGGCTTGCCGGTTACGAGGCGCAATCGGAAAATGTATCCAAAGCGATTTTCCCGTTCCAAAACATCGACGAAGACACGCTCAAATGGAGCGAACTCGAGACGGCGTCCCGAGCGGTCAAATTCGGGACGATGAAATCGGTCCAGAAAAAAGACGAGCATCACATCTATCACACGGTGTTGAAGCCGGCCTATGACCAAGCGAAAAAACGGCTTGTCGATGCGGTCGGTCAAGCGAGTGTCAGCGGAGCTGATCATTTAGACGTCTTGCTGTCGCAGCGTCCGCTCGTCGAGACGCTCGTACGTACCGTCCGGACGTTCGGGGCCGCTTACGAGCAAGCCAAGCGGGACCGCGCTTTCGTCGACTTCAGCGATCTCGAGCATTACGCGCTCGCCATACTACGGGACGGGGATGCCCCGTCCTCGGTCGCATCGCTCTACAAACAGCGATTCGCCGAAGTATTGGTCGATGAGTATCAGGATACGAACGAGATCCAAGAGACGATCATCGGACTCGTCAGCAATGAGAGTGAACAGCTCGGCAACTTGTTCATGGTCGGGGACATCAAGCAATCGATCTACCGGTTCCGGCACGCCGAGCCGAGGTTGTTCATCGAGAAAGCGACGCGGTTCAAACAAGCCGGTTCGGGGCAACGGATCGACTTGTCTCAAAACTTTAGAAGTCGCTCCGAAGTGCTGCACGGAATCAATGACCTATTCATTCAGTTGATGGACGAAGAAGTGAGTGAGATCGAGTATGACGAGGCGGCACGTCTCGTACCGGGTCGGGCGTATGAAGAACTCGAGGCAAGTCCTGAACTCTTGATCGTCAACGGAGAAAGCCGGGACTTATCGAAACAGGAGCTTGAAGGCCGTGCCATCGCCACACGTATATTAGAGCTCGTCTCTGGTGATGAGCCGTTCAAAGTGACGGACGAGGCGACCGGATTGCTTCGTTCCTGTGAGTACCGTGACATCGTCATCTTGGTCCGTTCGAAAAAAGAGCGGGTCGAGCAGTTGATGGACATTTTGACACAGTATAATATCCCGGCTTATACCGATTCGGACGGTGGCTACTTCCAAGCGACGGAAATTCGAATGATGTTGTCGCTCTTGAAGTTGATCGACAACCCGCTCCAAGACATCCCGCTCGCCGGGGCGCTCCGGTCACCGATGTTTGGTTTCACCGATCAAGAGCTGGCTAAGATTCGCTTAGAGTCGGAAGCGTCGTTTTTCGATGCACTCAAGGCGAAAGCAGACGATGACGACGAGCTTGGATTGAAATGTGGGGACGTGCTCGATCAGTTGTCGGAATGGCGTACGTTCGCCCGCAACCACAGCTTGTCGGAGTTGATTCAGCAAGTGTTCAACGACACCGGGTTTTACGATTTTGCCGGCGGACTGCCGGGCGGGAAAGGGCGTCAAGAGAACTTGAAGGCGCTCTATGACCGGGCCCTCTCCTATGAACGGAGCGGCTACCGTGGGTTGTATCGCTTCTTGCGGGTCATGGACCGGCTTCAAGATAACGGTGAAGATTTATCGGAAGCACGTTCACTCGGAGAAGAAGAGAACGTCGTCCGCATCATGACGGTCCATAAATCGAAGGGGCTCGAGTTTCCGGTGACGATCGTCGCCCAACTCGGCAAACAGTTTAATAAACGTGATCAAATGCAGCGTATCATCTTCCATAAACGATACGGCATCTCCCTCGACGCGATCGATGTCGTCACACGGACGAGAACCGAGACGTTCGTGAAAGAGATGATTCGTCGCGATCTCGATGCGACGATGAAAGCCGAAGAGATGCGCGTCTTGTACGTCGCGCTGACCCGGGCAAAAGAAAAATTGATCTTAGTCGGTACGGTCGCAGAACCGGCTAAACAGATCAACCAATGGCTGCAGGTCGAAGCGACGGGTGAGACGTTGTCCGCTGACGCACGACGCGAGGCGAAGACGTATCTGGACTGGGTCGCGCCGGCGCTCCTCAAACTAGAAGGCGCGGTACCGTTCATCGAGGAGATGGGCTTACCGGTCTTTTCGCCGATACGGGAAGCGACGAACTGGACGTATCGCATCATCGGACAAGACGATTTGGCGGAAGTGGCCACACTCCAAGCGATGATGGCCCAGCTTCATCATGTGCAACAGTTCGAGGCGATTGATTTTCCAGTCAAAGACGAAGAAGCGACGATTCAAGTCGTCAATCGAGCCTTTTCGTACAGCTATCCGGCCCAAGCCGCGACCGAGACGGCAGCGAAACAGACGGTGACGGAATTGAAACGAGCGATGCAACTCGAGCAAGCGGCGTTCGAAGACACGTTCCGCCCGAGCGATACCCCGTATCGGGAGCCGAAATGGAAGCAGACGAAGCAGACAGGTGCCGAGCGCGGGACGACGCTACATCTCATCTTCCAATTATTTGAGCCGACTGAACCGCTCGACATACAAATCGACCGGTGGGAAAATAATGGGATGCTCGGTCCGGTCGAGGCGGAGACGGCACGGCTAGCGCTGCCTGAAATCGAGTCGTTCTTCAACTCGGAGATCGGTCGGGCGCTGTCTGAAGCGCTACAAGCCGGGCGAGGATGGCGCGAGCTGCCGTTCACGTATACGGTGCCTGCGGAGCGAGTGAATCCGACGGCGACGTTCACGGACGAGCACGTGTTGATTCAAGGGATCATCGATTGCCTGTTCTTCGATGGTGAGACGTATGTCCTGCTCGACTATAAATCGGACTCGGTTTTGTTCGCGAGCGCGTCGCGAGAAGAGGCAAGACAGTTGCTTCGTGACCGCTACGCTGTTCAGCTGTCGCTCTACCGCGAAGCGATCGAGGCGATTTGGAATATCCAAGTCGGGACGACGGTCATTTATTCTTTGGAATTGCAGGAAACTGTTGTACTATAATGTAGACGATATGATTGTAAAGGTGTACGGTTATAAACCGTGCATCTTTTATTTTTGTGATTACGAAATAGATTAGGTAAAATAATGGAATGAGATAATAATGGAGGAAACGTCATGGTGAAAATTCTACTAGCAGAAGATGAAGAAGTATTGCGCATGCTCGTATTAGATACGTTAGAAGATGAAGGATACGATATTGATGAAGCGCCAGACGGTCTTGAAGCCTATCGGCTGATCGAACAGAACGAGTACGACCTCGTGATTGTCGACCATATGATGCCAGGAATGACAGGTCTTGAAGTCATTGAGAAAGTGAGGAAGTTGCCGGGACGTCAACATACGAAAGTGATGATGTTGACGGCGAAGAGCCAACAATCTGACCGTGATTGCGCGAATGAGATTGGGGTCGATTATTTCATTTCGAAGCCGTTTAGTCCGCTTGAACTTGTGAAGATCATAGGAGGCATCGTGAAGTGAATAAATGGTTTAAACAAAAACTAGGACGTGACATCATGACCGTCCTATATTCGTTCCTCGCGCTCGCGCTCGTCGGATCGATGATCATGTACGTGCAGATGGAAACACGGGTCAGAGAGAATGAAGCCCGTCTCCAACAAGTCGATGAACGAATCAACCGATTGAATACGCTTTGGGACGAATGGCAGAGCGCGCAGTATGACTCACGGGGCTACTTGCTGTTCGGTGATGCGGAGGCGCTCGAGCGGGCCCAAAGTAAAGAAAATGAGTTCCAACAAGAAATCAACTGGTTCAAGGGTGCTGTCGAATCAAAACAAGGTGAGATCTTCGCAGCCGACCTACAAACCTTTCACGATTTTTACTTCGATGTGATCATGCCGGTCACGGCGGAATATGGTCAACTACGAGCGTCCGGGGAAATCACCGAGAATACGATTGACCCTGAAACCATATTGGCGTTGCCGACGGCCGAACGGTTGATTGAACAAGGTACCGTGCCGTACAATCCGGAACGCGGCATCGATACACTCGGTCCGATCCAACAGATCGAATCGTCACTCATGGACTACAAGGCGTTGATGAACAGTGAGAAAAACAGAGTGTACGCCGACTGGAAAGTGAACAATGATGTCTTACAGTTCTTATGGATTGCGAGCATCTTCTCGTTCGCGGCGTTGATTTTACTATTCGTCCAACCGTTCTTGCGTCGTCAGTCCCGTCTGATCTCTCGCCTGTCGGTCGCATCTGACCGCTTACTGAAAGGTGAGATCGTCGACTTGAGCGATCAAATGGAGCGCGAAGACGAGATCGGGACGATGTCCCGTTCGTTCAATAAGATGGCGGAGACGCTCCGTGAAAATGAACGTCACTTGATTGAGAAGAACCATGAGTTGCAGGCACAACAAGAAGAATTGATCGCCCAGCAAGAAGAGCTGCAAGCGCAGCAACAAGAGCTTGAAGAGATCTTGGAGCAGACGCAACAGAACGAACAGCACTTGGCGTACCGAAACGAATTGACCGAGACGCTCGCGGCTCGCGATTCGTTGACGGCTTACCCGGAGATCATCGAGAAACTTGTCGCCATTACCGATTCAGAAGTCGGGGCGCTCGTCTTCCTCGATGCGACAGGCTCGTTCTCTATCACGAGCCACGGGCTGAACGAGACGTTGTCGCGTAAATTGCTCGATAGCGAGAACTCCGTGTTGACGCGGGCGATGACATTGCGGACGACGGTCCATTCGTCGAAACAAGTCGCAAGCGACCATCCGCTACCGTATCCGTACTACATGTATGAGACGGCCGTACCGGTCCACGACCCGACCGATGATTCAATCATCGCCTTCATCTATCTTGTCCGTTACAAAGACCGCTTCACGCAGACGCAAATGGGCGATATCATGTCGTTCGCACGTCAGCTGTCGTTGTCGTTACTTCGGATGCGTCTGTTTGAAGAGATGACCCGTGAAAAAGGCAAGACCGAACGGATCCTCGATTCAATCCGTGAAGCTGTCATATACGTCGAACATTCAACCGACGACGTGTTCGTCAACCGGCCACTTTACGAGATGTTCCCAGAGCTCGATGCGATCACATCGAGTCAGCTCGCGGAATTGTCTTGGAACGAGTGGCGGGAGACGATCGCGACGACGGTCGACCAAGACGATGACTTCATGACATATACAGACCGTCTGTTCACAGACGACTTCCCGCACGACAGTGTCAGTTTCTCGATCCGTAAAGGGGAGATGAACTTACAGATGTATGCCGAGCGGATTGTCGTCGGCGGTTTGTCGAAAGGGACGCTGCTCGTCTTCCGTGATATTACGAGTGAGACCGAGGCTGAGCGCTTGAAGAGCGAGTTCATCTCGACGATCTCGCATGAGTTGCGGACACCGTTGTCTTCGATTTATGGGTTCACCGAGCTCATGGTCAAGAAACAGTTGCCGAACGAGAAACAGGCGAAATATTTGCAGACAATCCACGCTGAGACGGAGCGGTTGACGCATCTCGTCAACGACTTCCTCGACGTACAGCGCATGGAATCAGGTAGCCAAATGTATGACCGGGAACAGCTCGATATCGAGCCGGTCATCCAAGACATGATGACGTTCTACGAAGCGTCGTCATTGAAACACAAGTTCGAGCTTGTCACGGTCGACGACCGACCGTACGAACTGTTCGCAGACTGTCAGAAGTTCAAACAGCTGATGAGTAACTTGCTCTCGAACGCCGTGAAGTACTCACCGCGTGGCGGGAAGATCACGGTCGAGCTCGCCCATCACGACCAATCGATTTCGATTAAAGTGAAGGATCAAGGGATCGGCATTCCGAGCGACGCCCTCGATCGTCTGTTCGATAAGTTCTATCGGGTCGACAACTCGGATAGTCGTGAAATCGGCGGCACGGGACTGGGTCTCCCGATCTGCCAAGAGATCGTGCGCGGTCACGCCGGTCAAATCCATGTCGAGTCCGTCCAACATAAAGGCTCGACGTTCACCGTTGTGATTCCGAGCTTCGAACACGCTATTCGGGAAGAAGAACAAACGACGGCTTGATCAAAACAAGAGGAGGAGACGTGCCGTTCAATCGTGACAGGCACGTCTCTTTTTTGTGGTGTAAATGCGGGCTTGACCGAAAAGTGGCTTGTTCGTGTACAATAGTAGTTGTACATAATAAAAAGGGGGATTTTTAAATGCCATTGACAGCATTTCTACACACGCACGTCACGAGTTGGATTTTATTACTCGTCTTGTTCGCTGTCGCCTACATCGGCTACAAGAACGGAAACAAGAGCGGCAAGATCGCGCATATGACGTTTCGGCTCATGTTGCTCATCGCGTTCGGCACAGGACTTTATTTGTACTTGCAACTGAACGGAGGCGGCATGTTCTACCACGTGAAAATCACGGTTGGATTGCTCGCACTTATCTTCGGTGAGATGACGCTCATTCGTTTGAAAAAAAGAAAACCATCGGGCGCTATGTTTGGCGGCTTCGTAGCACTGTCACTCGTGACGATCTTTATCGGTTACGCGTTACCGTACGGTCAGTCGTTCTTCAGCAACTTTATTTGAGTCACATCCCACTTCACACATCGAAGTGGGAATTTTTTGTTTGTCCGCAAATTATTAGGGGAAAATAAAAAAATCAGTGATAACGATGATGAGGTGAAACAATGGATCAACAAATGAATGAATGGTCGCGTGTATTACATGCGCGTAGATGGATGAAGCAAACCGAATCGTTCTTGCCGTTATGGCACGGCTATATCGGCTACAAATACGGATTGTTCGACGCGCTTCAAGGCGGGGCGAGCTTCGCTGAAATGACGCTGCGCTTGAAGCAGCCACTCACGAAGCTCGCACTCGAGCGTTGGCTAGAAGTCGGGGTCGCCGTGCGCCATTTGAAGAAGAAAGGGTGGCGCTATTTTCCGACACGTAGCTTGAAGTATCAACTTTCGCTCAAAGACGAGCGCAGCATCGGGTTCATGCTTCAAGAGATGATGGAACTTCATATCCCGGCACTCATCGCCTACCCAGACTTTTTAGAGTCCGGCAAACAGAAGACGTTCGACGGTGCGACACACGGGAAAGTCGTCGCTCAAACGTCGACGCTCGTCGAAACAGTCGCTTTCCCGGTCGTCCAACAGCTGCTCCGCCAAGCGGACGTCAAGACGATGCTTGATATCGGATGCGGCCACGGGGGCTATTTGCGAAAACTCCATGGTCTTGAGCCGGATTGGAAGTTGACCGGCATCGACCTCGAGCAAGAAGTCGTCGAAGAGGCACGTGAGCAAGATGAGACGGGTGAGATTCGTTACGAAGTGGCCGATTTCATGGAATGGGATCACGACGAGCGGTTCGATGCCGTCATGATGAACAATATGCTTTACTACTTCTCGCCCGAGCAGCGGATCGGACTGTTAGAACGGATGCTCAGTAATCTCGATACGGCAGGTGTCGCCGTTCTCGTCACACCGCTCGCGGAGTCACCGCTCGGCGCCCGCTTCGCTTCGGCGTTCAACGCGTTCATGACGCTCCACGATAACCTCCATCCGCTCCCGACGACTCGTCAGTTGCGCCGGCAATTGGAACAGGTCGGCTTTGAGAAAGTACGTTTCATTCCGTTTATACCGGAAGGATCTTGGTATATCGTCATCGCCGAACGAGGAGATTGAAACGTCCAGCGCACAGCGAACCGATTCAGATTTGAACTTGTGTCCAGTCATTTCTATAATAGAATAGAAGCATAAGAGACTTTTCACATAGGGAGTTGTTCAACGTGTCGGAAAAAAGAGTCGCAGTGATCGGTGCTGGGCCAGGTGGGCTTGCTGCCGCAATGATCTTGTCGAGCCGTGGTGTGGATGTAACCGTATTTGAGAAACAACCGTTTGTCGGTGGACGGACGTCACGTCTGCAAGTCGGGGAGTTCGCGTTCGATCGTGGCCCGACTTTTTTGAATATGCCGTATATTCTTGAAGAGATGTTTGAGGAGACGGGACGGGATTTGGCTGATTATGTCGATATGAAGCGATTAGAACCGATGTACGATCTTTACTTTGATCGCGGACAAAGCGTGCTATCGATGACGACCGACCGCGACCAGATGCGTCAATCGATTGAAGAGATGTTCCCCGGAAACGGTGAAGGGTATGACCGGTTCATGGCCGACCAGGCGGTCAAACTATCGAAGCTCATGCCGGTGCTCCAGACCGCCCATGATAAGCTGACGGATTACGTGTCGACACGCGTCTTGAAGGCGCTGCCGTTCCTCTCGATCGGAAAATCGCTATACGACGTGCTGTCTGAATACTTTACGAGTGAAGAACTCAAATACTCGTTCACGTTCCAAGCGAAGTACCTCGGGATGTCGGCTTGGGACTGTCCGGGCGGGTTCTCGATCTTGTCGTATATGGAACACGCTTACGGCGTCCATCACCCGATCGGCGGGGTGAACCAACTCTGTTCGGCGATGGCCCGTGTCATCGAGGAGGAAGGCGGGACGATCCGGTTAGGTGAAGCGGTCGACCGTCTATTGCTCGACGGGAAACGTGTCAACGGACTCGTGGCGAACAACGTCCATTACGCGTTTGACGAAGTCATCGTCGGAGCGGATTTTGCCCATGCGATGACGACGCTCGTACCGAGCGATACGCTCACGCGCTGGAGTCCGAAACAGCTGAAGAAGAAGCGCTATTCTTGCTCGACGTTCATGCTCTACCTCGGACTCGATCGCGTCTACGATGAGGTCGGCCACCATTCGATTCACTTTGCGGATGATTATGAGCGCAACGTCAAAGAGATGACGCAAGACTTGAAGCTGAGCGAGGATTTCTCGTTCTACGTCCAAAACGCGTCACGGATCGACCCGACGCTCGCGCCAGCCGGCAAGTCGTCGCTCTACGTGCTCGTCCCGGTGCCAAACAATCTGTCAAACCTTCCTTGGGACACGCTCGAGGAAAAGATGACCGAACTCGTCTTAGACGCACTCGAGACACGTTCGCCTTACCGGAACGTCCGCGATCATATCGAAGTGATGCAGGCGCTCACCCCGAACGATTGGGAAGCGTTTGGGGTCTACGAAGGGGCAACGTTCAACCTGGGACATAACTTGTCGCAAATGATGTACTTCCGTCCGCACAATCAGTTCGAAGAGCTCGACCATGTCTGGCTCGTCGGCGGTGGGACGCATCCAGGCAGCGGACTGCCGACGATTTTTGAATCGGCACGAATCACGGCCAACTTGCTTCGGGACCGGGCGGGTGTCGGACGATGAACATCAGTTTTGTTGGTGCCGGTATCGGATCGCTTTACGCCGCCTTGTTGTGGACTCATAAGCATCCGTCGACCCAAGTGACGATTTATGAGAAAGAGGACCGGGTCGGTGGGCGGCTCAACTATGTCGAGTTCGAGAACGGTGCTCGCATCGATGAAGGACCGACAATCGTCTTGCTGCCGAGCAAGCTGAAGAGCCAACTGCAAGAAGCAGGGTTTCCCGAACAGGAACTCGAACTGCTCGAAGTCGATCCGCTCTATCGCCTCCGTTACGAAGATGGGACGACGTTTCATAAATATCACGACATCGATCGTCAAGCCGAAGAGATTGAACGATTTTTCGGCGAAGGCGACTCGTTCCGTCGCTACATGGGGCAAAAGCGCGAGGAATACAAAATCGGTTTTGACACGTTTTTAAACCGAGGCTATAAAGGCAAGACCGACTTGTTCGAGCCGAGACTGCTCATGTTGCTCATGCGCCTGAAAGCGTATGAATCGGCTCATGAGAACATGAAGCGGTTCTTTAAAGATGAGCGGCTCCGGGTCGCCTATAGTCTGCAGACGCTCTACATCGGCGGCAATCCTTATGAGACGCCGTCCCTGTACGGCTTGATTCCATATCGCGAGCAAGAGGAAGGAATCTGGTACGTAAGAGGAGGATATTTCTCGCTTGCGACGAAGTTAGAACAAGAGCTGAAGAAGCGGGGCGTCACGTTCAAGCTGAACTCGCCCGTAGACCGCGTCCGCGTCCAAGACGGCCGTGCTAACGCCGTCGTCGTCGATGGCGTCCCTCATCCGTATGATGCGGTCATCGTCAATGGAGATTTCCCGCTCATGGAACGTCTGATCGATGGAATCAAGCCGAAAGCGTACGAACCGTCGAGCGGCACACTGCTCCTCTATTTCACGGTGGACGGCGAGATTGAACTCCCGGTCCATCAGTTCGATTTGCCAAACGACTTTGCCGGGTCGATGCGTACGATCTTTGAAGATGGTAAACTGAGCAAGTATCCGGCGATGTATACGTTCAATCCGTCGCTCATCGATTCGACGCTCGCACCAGTCGGGACGAGTGTGCTTTATGTCCTTGTGCCGGTACCGCGCAAGTTAGAGCGACAAGATTTTGAACAGAGCGGGGCGATTGAACATCTCGTGTCCCGGATCGAAGGGATGGTCCCTAAATTTAGAGACCGTGTCATCGAGATGAAAGTCCGGACACCGATGGACGCGGAACGGTTCGGGTTGTTCGAAGGCGGAAGTTTTGGGATTGCCCCGAAACTTTCACAGTCGGCCGCATTCAAGCCGCAAGCCCGACCATACGCTCAAATCGAGCGCCTCTATGCCGTCGGTGCCTCCGTACATCCATGCGGTGGTGTCCCGATCGTGATGATCGGCTCACAGTTGTTAGTGAAAAGAATGGAAGAAGAAATGGGGGCATTGTACCATGACGAGGCAAGAAGCGTATCGTCAATGTGAAGAAGTGATGAAGAAAGGCTCGCTCACGTTTTATCGAGCCTTCTCCCTGCTGTCAAAACCGGACCGCCAGGCTGTCGCCGCGGTCTATACGTTTTGCCGGACGTTAGACGATGCTGTCGATGAGTCAGAGTATCCTGAGGAAAGTTTGACCGCATTTCTGGCGGAGTTCGACCGCTTTTTAGCCGGCAACGACCCAGACGGCGCTCTTTGGATTGCTTTACGCGACGTTTGGCAGCGCTATGACATGGACGTCGAGCCGTTCTTCGAGTTAGCGGAAGGCATGAAGTGGGATTTACATAAGACACGTTACACGACACTTGAAGAGACGGAACAGTACGGTTATTATGCGGCCAGCACCGTCGGTTTGATGTTGTTACCAATCCTTGTCCCGGACGCGAATATGGAAGCGCGGCAACAACTGAAGCAAGGCGCGATCGACCTCGGTATCGCCATGCAGTTGACGAACATCCTTCGCGACGTCGGTGAGGACTTGAACCGGGACCGGATTTATGTACCGCGCACGCTCTTAGCGCAACACGCGATGTCAGAGACCGATCTGTTCGAACGGAAAGTGACGCCTCAGTTCGTTGAAGTGTGGGAGACGATGGCTACCCGAGCGGAGACGCTATACCGCAGTGCCCGTGAGACGCATCACTTGTATCCGGCGACGAGCCGAAAGCCGGTCCAAGCAGCGGCGCTCCTCTATGAAGGCATATTAGACGCGGCCCGAAGTAACGACCATGATGTCTTTACGAAGCGCGCTTACGTATCGACACTTCAAAAAGGAAAGCTGTTAGCGAGACTTTGAAAGAGACCCGATTGCGAGAGCAATCGGGTCTCTTGCTGAACATACTCGAGCCTGTAGACACCGTCTGCAGGCTTTTAGGATACAAAAAAACCACTTTTGGCGGGGGACCAAAAGTGGCGTAAGCGTTATGTGATCCGTTCATCGGGGAAACGAACGAATCGGACGTGATGAACCCTAAAGATGTGCCTCGTTTCATGGGGAATGAAACGATGGGGCATCTTCGCTGAAGTAGGATGCTTGATGGACTAAGGGGGAACATCAGATGCATGCTATTCCAGCAACGGGAAACGAGTGGGGAAACTCGCTCATCACTTTTTTCTCGGGTGTGACAAGTTCAAAACGCGATTGGCTCGGGGAAGCCATTCGATCGCTACAGGTGTAACAAACGTTACAATACTGCTTGAACTCGATATGATGTTATCACGTCTGTGACTTGTCGACAAGTGTCGAATCCTCTGTTCACAAAATGTTCAAATTGTCAGAGGTATGTCCTCCAACATCGAACGAGCAGCGAACTGTCCTGAAAGCGTCACCATTGGGCTGCCGCCTCCAGGATGGGTCGATCCACCCGCAAACCAGATGTTTGAGACGTCTTCCGAGCGCGAGGCCGGACGGAAAAACGCACCTTTTTTCGAGTTTGCTGACGTTCCGTACAACGAGCCGTAATACGCATAAAAATCACGCGTCAAGTCAAGCGGGGTCACGCGGCGGTGGAACAAGACGTCAGCGTCGTCCCAATCGACGCCGAATGTGCGCAGCCGTCGGCGGATCAAATGTTCATACGTCTCGGCATCGATGTCGGTCAAGTGGGCCGGAGCGTTGACGAGGATGAACAGATTGTCACCGGCCTCACCCATGGACGGGTCGGTGTAGGCCGAGTTCGAGATGTAGATCGTCGGTTCGTCGGCGTAGCGCTCTTCGTCGAACAAGGCACGGAACTCAGCCTCGTAATCGTCCGAGAAGTAGACGTTATGATGGGCGAGATTTAGACGTTTGTTCAGTCCGACCATCATGACGAAAGCAGAGACGGATGGCTCGACCGTATCCCGGGTCGGTACAGGGAACGAGGGACGATGGACCGCATCGACGAGCCGAGGATATTGGGTCAACAGCTCCCCGTTCAAAAGGACGGCATCACAAGACATGACTTCTTCATGGTCGATGACGACAGCATGCGCCTTACCGTTCATGACTTCAATCTTTGTGACTTCATGGCCGAGTCGGAACTCGACACCGAGCTCGCTCGCGCGTTTGGCGAAACCTTTGGCAATCGTCCAGTTCCCACCTTTGGCAAAATAGACGCCATCGTTCAACTCGAGATGTGAGATCAAGGCGAACGTGCCGGGTGTGACGTAAGGGCTGCTGCCGATATACGTCGCGTAACGGTCGAGTGCTTGGATGATGCGCGGATCTTTAAAATATTTTTTATGGAGCGCGTGCAAACTCTTAAGCGGATGGACCTTCATCATATCAGCCCAAAGACCTGTGTCGATTTTTGTGTCCATTCGAGTGAAGAAACGATTGTTGGCAATCTCAAATAGCTTTTCAGCCTCGTCCAAATACGCCGCCAATTGATTTTTGTCGGCTTTGTCACCGGTCAAGCACCGGACTTCAGCTTCCATCTGTTCCCGTTCGGAGTGGAACGTGAACGTCGACCCGTCGGAGAAGTGATTGACCGTATGCGAGTCGAGTTTGACGAGTTCAAAATAATCCTCTGGGTTGGCCCCGCTGTTCCGGATGACGGAACGGAACACGTCCGGCATCGTGATCGTGTTTGGCCCGAAGTCGAAGCGGTGACCGTCCGTGATGATTGGCATGAGCTTACCACCGACGTGTTCATTTTTTTCGATGACGGTCACATCGTACCCGCGAGCCGCTAGTGTGACGGCGGCGCTCAGGCCTCCGAGACCGGCCCCGATAATAGCGATTTGTTTCATTGCAATGCGCCTCCTAACAATTTTCTAATGATACATCCGGCCTTTCCAAGTGATCGGCTTTCGTCTCCATTTTCGGACGACCGCGTTCGTGAGTAGGACGAGGTAGGCAACCAGACTGAACGGATGGAGCCAAAAATGGCGTCCGCCCGACTTTAAGTCGATGGCTAGCCGTGCGAACAAGACGAACAGGCTCGCTCCGAGCGATATCCAGTCTGGTCGGATGAGCAGGAAGATGAACGCCGATAACTGGACGCCGTAGTAAAGAGAAAAATAAAGGGCGATGCCCACTGCTTCATTCATTCCCTTGAATACGTTTTTTGAAAACCCGTTCCAGACTTCCTCGTTCGTCGCATACATATCGCACGTGATATAAGGCGAGACATTGACGAGCGACGTCACTTTTTTACGGCGCTTAAATTCGCGGCATAAATCGATATCATCAATCAGGGAGTCGTGGATCGAGGCGTGACCGCCGACTTCCTCATAACTAGTCCGTTCGACCAAGACGTTCATCCCGTTCGCAGCGGCGAAGGCGGGATGTCTCACTTTTCGCCAAAACAGCGGCAAGTGCTGGGCGATCAAGACGTGTTGCATCGGAATGAGCAGTTTACCGAGCCACGTCGGCGTCGGGAAACGGGGGAAGCCGGATAAAAAGACGGCGCCTTCCCGGACGAGCGTTCCGTGCATGCGGCCGACGAAGCTCGGATCGATGGTCACATCGGCATCGAGAAACAATAAGTAAGGCTCACGGGTCTGCGTCGCCAATTGATGACAGGCGTGTACTTTTCCGGACCAACCGTCGGTGAGCGGCACACCGCGCAAGATCGTGAACCGGTCGTCCGAGGCGATTTCCCGCACGAGCGCGTCATACGTCCCGTCCTCAGAGCGATCCTCATATAAGTAGACGTGGCAGCCGGCGGTGAGGGCCGGCTTTAAACTGTTGATCAATTTTGGGACGTTCCGCTCTTCGTTGCGGAGCGGAATGCAAATCGCGGTCGGCGGCACCGGGATCGGGGCCGTGAGCGGACGAAGAAATGCCAAGTTGACTAACGTGAAGAGAAACATGAGTCCAGTGAGCACGAATAGGATCATCGTTGTCTCCTCCCGATGTTGAGCAAGTGCTCCGTCCAGTCGGCGAGCCCGCGTCGTGGCGGAAACAACGACATGTACCGGTCCGACTGGGCGATCACATCGGCGCGCGTGTCGTCATAGAGCTGTTCGAGCGCTGTGGCGAGCTCTTGCTTTTGCTCCCGGCGTGTCGTCGAGACGACGGTATGGGTCCGGAACCGGACGTAGACGACCGGGGACGCATGCGACGCGAACGCGTAGTAGATGGCACAAAGCCGGACCTCGGGTTTTGCGAGTAGCATCGTCGCACCGGCCCCGATCTCAAGCGGCCGGTGCTCTTGCGGGTATTCGCGGCCTTGCGGGAACACCCACACCGATTTCCCGACGGACAAAAGCTGATTGGCATAGTTGAGAGAAGCGCGAATGTCGGATAACTTCCCTTTTTTGATGGAAAAGGCGCCTAAGTGACGGAAGAACGGAAAGCGTCGCAATCCGTCCTCATCCATCAGGACGTGAACGTCGTGCCGTAAATAATACTCGTTCAACATGAGCAAGATAAGTCCGTCCCACCAAGAGCTGTGTGTGCTTAAAAAGAGGCCCGGCGTCGGAACGTCATCAGCCCGAACGTTGATCGTGTGAAAGAACGGTCGGATCTGGCGTTCTTTGACGAACGTTGAAAAGATGTTACTGAACCATTTCTTTTTGTTCGCTTCGATCATGACGCAACCTCCGTTCCAAATAGATGACGCTTGCCGTTACAATACTTAGCACACCGATCCCATAAAGACCGGCGTTGACCGCGGTGACGCCGAACAAGGCGTGAAGCATGACGAACAAGTAGCGTCCGTGCATAAGTAAAGTCGGCTCTGCTTCGACTTCGAAGCGGTCGAGTAACCATGAGAAGATGAGCGACAGTCCGAACCATCCGACGAAGTTTTGCGTCGGGATGTCATAATAGAGACCATCATTGGCCCATTCCCAGTAGCCTTTCACGTTGGCTGCGACCGGATCGATCGCCATGTCTAACCAGACCGCCAAAAATGGGACGAGCCAGAGCGTCCGTCGCTTGAACGCGAACAGGCGGGCGACAGCGAAACTTGCGCCGATGACGGCGAGCCAGGCCGCGCCAATCGTGACGGGTACGCCGAACACGGTCGGACCGAACGCTTCGGCATAAATGTACTCGCTGAAAGGGAACCCGGTTTTGACACCGAGCGTCTCGACAGCGATCGAGCCGAAAAAGATGAACGGCACGATGAAACGTGCGTGACGGACCCCGTCGGCAATGACCCACCCTCCGATGAGGCCGGCGAGCCATAAGAAGACCGGGTTCGCCCATTCGAGCCAACTCGGCAGTAAATCAAAGCCGACGAGAACAACGCCGACGACGTACCAGACTAAAAATAATTTCCAAATCCATGGATACACTTTCATCAAATCACCTCACCTTCTATTCTAAAGAGGTTTTTGACATCCGTCTAATGAATGCATGCACAAAAAAAGAGCCCCTGCTAGAGGGACTCATCAATTCGCCATGCGCTTCCGTTTTTTCACAAATGAGAAAGCGATGAACAAGATGTAGAACGGGATGGCGATGAACCAAAATGTCGGCCATTCTTTCCACCGGGCGAACGTCATATACGTCAAATAGACGAGACTGAACGTGATGATGAACGAGTGACGCGGCAACGGCACGTCTTTAAAACTCGGAATACGAACCCGGCTCACCATGAGCAAGGCGAGACCGGTAAAGAAGATCGGGGTGAGCAGTTCGTTGACGCGGTCGCCAAACGTCGTCACGACGGCGAGCAATCCACCGGCTGCCGTGATCGGGACACCTGAGAAATAGCTGGCCGTGACGTTCGTCGCCGACAAGTTGAACCGGGCTAGGCGATAGGCGCCGAAGAGCGGGAATAGGGCGGCGAAGAAGAGCCCGTAGTTTCCGTAATCGATAAAGAACGTATAGTAAGCGAGCAGCGCCGGGGCGACGCCGAACGTGACGACGTCAGCGAGCGAATCAAGCTCTTTTCCGAAGTCACCGTCTACCCCGAGCATACGGGCGAGACGGCCGTCGAGGCTGTCGAGCATCATCGCGATGATGATCAGGAGTGTCGCATTCGAGAAATCGCCACGCGCGGCGTAGACGATGGCGAGGACGCCACAAAATAAGTTACCGAATGTAAATGAGTTAGGAACCCACGATCGGATTCGTTCTTTCCACATAGTATTTCCTCCATCTTTGTCATTGAGTGAACCAGCGGCCGTCCGTGAAGCGGATCAAGTCGTCCGGTGTTAATTCGATTTGATAGCCACGTTTTCCAGCCGAGATGATGATCTTGTCTTTTTGTTTCGCGCTGTCATGCAAGAAGACGGGGAAACGCTTTTTCGCTCCGATCGGCGAGACGCCGCCGCGGATATAGCCGGTCAGCGCTTCAAGCTCTTTCATTGGGACGGGCGACGCTTTCTTCGCGCCCCACGCTTTAGCGGCCGCCTTTAAATCGATATCTAAATCTCCTGAGATGAGGAAGAAGGCGTACTTCCGTTGCTCGTTCTCGAGGCAAATCGTCTTATACAGTTGGTCGAGCGGCTTATCGAGTGATGCGGCGACATGTTTTGCGGAGACATCGGACTCATCCACTACATAAGAAAGATAAGTGAACGGGATGTTCCGTTGTTTTAATTTTCTTGCGGCATTCGTCAGTTGCACCAGTCCCACCCTTTCGTTGAACGACTCCCCTAAGAATAGCAAATAGTGGTAGCGTCGGGCAATCGAACTTGAAAAGTTTTGGTGTCAGGAAGGAAACAGAATAACCGACAGAGAAATGAACAATGATTCATTTTTTTTAAAAGGGGGATTATTTCATGGAAACAATTCAAGTGGAACGGCACAACGGGGTAGGCTGGCTCAAATGGAACCGTCCGGAAAAGTTGAACGCGCTGAACGAGACGTTGTTGCGCGAAGCGAGACAGGCGCTCGAACAACTTGAAGCTGACGAATCGGTCCGGGTCATCGTACTGATCGGGGAAGGGCGCGCTTTCTCGTCCGGTCAAGACTTGACGATCGAGAGTGACGCCGATTATGGCACGTATTTAGAAGACGTCTACCATCCGCTCGTCCGGGCACTCTCGGATTGCCGGAAGCCAATCATTGCCGGCATCCACGGTGTCGTCGCTGGGGCAGGACTCAGTCTGGCGCTTGCGGCCGACGTTCGCCTCGTCGCCCGTTCGACGAAGTTCAGCTCGGCGTTCATCAAGATCGGCCTCGTCGCCGACGCCGGTGGGCCATATCATTTGCGTCGTTTGATGCGCCAAGACGTCGCGCTCGATTGGATGTGGAGCGGCAGCACGATCGACGCCGAACGGGCTGAGGCGTTCGGTCTCGTCACTGAACTGATCGAGGATGAGGCGTATCTTGCCCGTCTCACGGCCTACGCCGAGACGCTCGCGGCAAAATCACCGACGGCCGTACAAGGGATGAAGGCGCTCCTTCGCGAGTCATCGTTTGAAGATGGGCTCGCGCAAGAGATCCACTGGCAACGGGAATGCGGCAAGACCGAGGTGCATCAACGGGCGATGCAAGCATTTTTAAGTAACAAATAAGGGAAGCGGTCGTGTTGACCGCTTCCCTTATTTGTTCAAGAGGATGGTTTGGCTTCGAACTGGAAGCCTTTTTGTTGCCATTTGCCGTACTTCCACCGTCGGAAAGCGAAGAAGCCGCGGAACCACTCGTCGAGCGAGAACGCAAGCCAAATCCCGAGCACACCAAGTCCCATTTGAATCCCGAACAAGTAGCTGAAGACGACGGCGACGCCCCACATCGAGGCGATCCCAATCATGACCGGGAAGCGGACGTCTCCGACCGACTTGAGTGACCCCATCAGAACGATGTTCATGGCGCGACCCGGCTCAAGAATGAGCGTCGCCCATAGGATCGGGATACCGACGGCGATGATGTCCGGGTTCGACGTGAACAAGCCGAGCAAGGATTTCCCGAACACGGCGAGGCCGAGCGAGGCGACGAGCGAAGAGAACATGGCAATCTTCAACGTCCGTACCGCTCGGGTATACGCCTCCTTGAACCGCTTCCCGCCGACGTCGCGGGCAATCAACAGCTGTGTCCCTTGGGCGATGGCGACCGTGAACAAAAATGCGAGCATCGATAAGTTCATCACGTAGACGCGAGCGGCGAGGGAGGCGTCACCCATCGTCGCGATGAAGCCGGTGATGACAATTTGTGAAAACTGGTACGATAAGTTCTCTCCTGCCGAAGGAACACCGATTTGTAAGAGTGCTTTAATATCATCGCGTTTTGGACGAATCAACTCTTTGATCGGGAACCGCATCATGAGGCGTCGTTTGACGATCCAAAACAACAATACCATGGCCGACAAACGAGCGATGACGATGGCCCAGGCGACACCGGCGACACCCGTCACCGGGAGACCGAACCAGCCTGTCACGGCGAGCATGGCTCCTGCTGCCGTGATGACATCGATCAAAAGCGTCGCGAGCATGGCGTGTTTCGTCATGCCGTGGCTGCGTAACACCGCGCTGAGCGCCATGATGAGCGCTTCGGTGAAGAGCGATAAGCCGACGATCTGCAAGAACAACAAGCCGTAGTCGAACAGCTCATCCGACAGACCGAACAAGCGAAGGAACGTCTCGCCGAACAAGAAGACGACGACGACCATGACGACGCCGAGCCACATGTTCAAGCTGACGGCAGAGCGGGCAAAGTCCCGGCTCTTCTTCATCCGACCGGCACCGATCGCCTGACCGATCAAAATCGTCGCACCGACCGAGGTGACGCTAAAGACGATCAAGAAAACGTTCAACAATTGGTTGGCGACGCCGACCGCTGAAGCGGCGGCATCGGAATACTGGGCGAGCATGAGCGTGGCGATGATCCCGGTCCCCATGTGGAGCGCGAGCTCGATGAAGATCGGCCACGAGATTTTAAATAGGCTGAGCTGTTCGGTGTCTTTGGTTGGCATGAATGTTCCCCTTTTGTTCAAAAATTCTTTATATGAAATATTTATCTTTTAAAAATTACAATGGTCATGTTACTCCTTTTGAAATGAAAAAGAAAGGGGGTTTACTAAATTATTTCCAACAAAAATAACCACCCAAGCAAATGGGTGGTCAAACGCCGTCATTTTAGTTTCAGAATGGAAGTGCCATACGGTGCAAGTTCGATTTCAAGTGAGTCTACGTCCCGGTCGTTCAGTAAATCGTGGGCACCACCTGTATGCCAGAGCGGGTTGAGCGTAGACACCGTATCTGAGTTATTGAAGTAAATCAAATACGTCTCGTCTTTCGAACTCCGTTCGACGATGAGGGCGTTGTCTTCATCGTCGACGAGGTTGAACCGATACGATCCGCCGTTCGCGAGCACCGGGTGATCTTTGCGGAGCTGAATCAATTTCTGGACGAAGCGGAACAAGTTACGGTCTTCCTCGGCCTCGTCCCACGGCATGCAGCGGCGGCAGCCCGGATCTTGCTCGCCTTCGAGCCCGATCTCATCACCATAGTAAATACATGGGCTACCCGTATACGTGAGCATCGAAGTCATGAGGAGTTTGAACTTCCCTTTATGCCCTTTTGCCCGAGTGAGGGCTCGTGGGGTGTCATGAGAGTCGATCAAGTTGAACGTCACTTCGTTCACGTTCATCGTGTTCATCATCTCGACACGCGTCAACTCGTCCCGGAACTGTGACGCCGTCGTCCGATCGAGCGCGAAGTAGTTTAAGCTCGCGTTCGTGAACGGATAGTTCATGACCGCATCGAACTGGTCGCCTTGAAGCCACGGTTGGGCATCGTGCCAAATCTCACCGAGGATGTACGCTTCGGGGTTCGCTTCTTTTACAGTGCGACGGAAGTCACGCCAGAACGAGTGGTCGACCTCGTTCGCGACGTCTAAGCGCCAACCATCGATACCGAACTCTTCGACCCAATAACGGGCCACATCTAATAGATAAGCTTTCAACGCCGGGTGTTCGGTGTTGATCTTCGGCATGTTCTTCTCGAAAGCGAACGTATCGTAGTTCGGCTTCGGTGCCGTCTCGATCGGGAAGTCGCGGAGGTAGAACCAGTCGCGATACTCTGAATGAGGCCCGTTCTCGACGACGTCTAAGAACCAAGGATGGTTGTAGCCGACGTGATTGAATACCGCATCGAGCATGACTTTGATTCCGTTCTCATGAAGCAAGTCGACCAATTGTTTGAACTGCTCTTTCGTCCCGAACTGCGGGTCGATTTCCATATAATCGAGCGTGTCGTATTTATGGTTCGTCGTCGCTTTGAAGATCGGGCAGAAGTAAATGCCGGTGATCCCGAGTTCGACGATGTGGTCCATATGATCGATGATGCCTTGGAAGTCGCCACCGAAGAAGTTTGTGATCGTTGGCTCGGTGCTGTTCCAGGCGAGCGTCCCTTCAGGATCGAGTGACGCGTCTCCGTTCGCGAACCGGTCAGGGAAGATTTGATACCAGACCGTGTCCTTGACCCATGACGGGGCGTGGAAAATGTCGATCGGGTTGATGAACGGGACACAGAAGTAATAACCCGTATCGTCGAGCGGTTTATCTTCGAACCAGCCTTTTTCCGTATAGACGGCCGTCTCGTTGCCGTCATGGAGCCGGAACCCGTAACGGAGGCGACGGAACGGCGGCTTGATCGCGATGAACCAGTAGTCGTATTGGTCGTCGTGGCCGATTCGTTCCATTGGTGTCTCGAACGTGCGCCAGTAGCTCGGCTTGTCCGGGTCAAAGTTCCACATCGCCGGGTCTTCTGAATGCCAGTCGTATGGATCATTCCAAATTAAGTCAATAGATTGGATATCATTTCTTTTCGTATGAAACCGAATATGGATCGTTTCCCGGTCGTATTTATAAACGAAAGGGGACATGGCGCGATGATAAATAGCTTCTTTGATCAAGTGAAATCGTTCCTTTCTCGATTGGGGATTGTAACCATTTTACACTGTCTGTTCCGAAAAGAAATGACAGTTGCGAAAACGTTTGCTCAAGCAAAGGGTAATAAAGCGTTTACATTTTGTCAATCACTGTTCACGACAATTATTGAACAATTGAACACATAAAAGTTGAAAAAGAGATAAATGGGATACCTACGAGAAAAAATCGAAAAAAAAAGTCTTGTAAAACGCTTACACAACTGTATAATAAAAATTGAGGTGAGGATGCAAACGTTTTCACTGAATGACTGATTTCGTAGCGGAGTTGATTAAAATCAGTCGTTCAGTACGTGTGCGCAAATCTGACCATACTAATTTCCTTGGGGAGGTTTTTCATCATGAAGATGAAAAAAATGGTAGCAGGACTTTCAACAGCAGTATTAGCATTCGGTGCACTTGCTGCATGTGGTGGCGGTACGGATAACGGTTCTACTAACGAAGGCGGTTCTACTAGCGAGAACAAGCCAGAAAAAATCGTAATTTGGGAAGATATTGAAAAGTCGGAAACGACGAAAGAAGTTGCGAAAGCGTTTGAAGAAGAACACGGCGTCGCAGTAGAAGTCGTCGAAGTTCAAATGACGGACCAAAAAGACAAGTTGGCGCTTGACGGCCCAGCTGGTAAAGGTCCAGATATCGTTCTCGTACCGCATGACCAAATCGGCACGATCGCTGACCAAGGTCACTTGGCACCGCTCGCTGACGAAGGTGCGCTCGAAGCGTTCACAGATGCTTCGAAATCGGCTGTCATGTTCGACGGACAAGCTTACGGCTATCCTAAATCAGTTGAAACACCAGTCCTCATGTACAACAAGGATTTGGTTTCAGAAGCTCCTGCGTCAATGGACGACCTTTACAAGTTGTCTACAGATCTTAAAGATAAAGGCGAGTACGGCTTCCTCGGTCTTTGGGATAACTTCTACTTCGCTCACGGTGTAGTTGCTGGCTTCGGCGGTTACGTCTTCAAAGAAGACGGCGGCGCGCTCGACCCAACCGACATCGGCTTGAACAACGAAGGCGCAGTCGAAGGATTCGACTACATCGGCAAATGGTACCAAGAAGGCCTCTTCCCTAAAGGATTGATCGGCGAGTCTGGTGGCCAAGCGATGGACCAACTCTTCACTGAGAAGAAAGCACACACAGTTATGAACGGACCTTGGGCTGTTGCTGGTTACGAAGATGCTGGCGTCAACCTCGGAGCGGCGGCGATGCCGACACTTCCGAACGGTGAGCCAATCAAGACGTTCATGGGTGTGAAAACATATGCACTCTCTGCTTACACTGAGAACCAAGAGTGGGCTGAAATGTTCCTCGCAGAACTTACAAATGAAGAGAACGCATTGAAAATGTTTGAAGCATACAACGAGATCCCACCGGTAGCAGCACTCGAGACGAATGAGACAATCACGGCGAACGAAGTTGCGAAAGCGGTATTCGATCAAGCGACAAATGCAATCCCAATGCCTAACATTCCTGAAATGGGACAAGTTTGGGAGCCAATGGCACAAGCGCTTCAGCTCGTAGCGACTGGCAAGCAAGATGCACAAAAATCAGCTGACGATGCTGTTAAAGTCATCGAGCAACAAATCCAAGCAAACAACCAATAAGGATGTGAAATGACGGGGTACGCCACATGGCGTTCCCCATCATTTTCTGAAATTGAGCAAACGCTTGCTCGATTGATTTGCTCAAATTGAAAGGAGAAATTGAGGATGGCTTCAATTCCGAACCCAAAAACACCGGAACAACGACCGGACAAACCGACCAATCATGCTCGGAACGCCGCATTACTCTCGATCATTCCGGGAGCGGGGCAGTTCTATAACAACCAACGTGCGAAGGCGATCGCGTTCTTTATCGTCATCATGTCTTATTTTGCAGTAAACTACGATCTGTTTTTCAAAGGGGCGGGCGCCGGACCTGGTGACCGTGGTGGCCTTTGGGGATTGATCACGCTTGGCGAAGTAGCAGGACCTCGTAACGACCACTCCATCTTCTTGATGGTAGAAGGTATTGTCGCAATAATCTTACTGTTCTTCGGTATCGCGTTCTACATTTGGAACATTCGTGACGCTTACCGAGTCGGTCGCATTCGTGATCAGCACCTAAACGTGCCAACGTTCCAAGTGCAACTTCGCAACTTGCGCGACCATGGATTCCCATACTTGATGTTGATCCCGTCGCTTATCTTGCTCGTCTTCACAGTCGTGTTGCCGCTGATCTTTACGTTCTTGATCGCGTTCACGAACTATCGTTACAACAACGCGCCACCGGCAAAACTCGTCGAGTGGATCGGGTTCGAAAACTTTACGCGCATCTTTGAAATCGACATTTGGCGCGACACGTTCGTCGGCGTTCTTGGTTGGACGCTCGTCTGGACGGTCGCTTCAACGGTCGGTGTCATCGCGATCGGGATTTTCCTTGCCGTTCTGTTGAACCAAGAAGGACTTCGGTTCCGTCGCTTGTTCCGTTCAATCTTGATCTTGTCATGGGCCGTACCAGCGTTCATCACGATCTTGATTTTCCGCTCGATGTTCAATGAGTCGTTCGGTGTGTTCAATACGACAATCCTGCCGGCCTTCGGTCTCGATCCGATTAACTGGATGACCGACCCGACAGCGACACGTAGTGCGCTCATCTTGATTCAATGGTGGCTCGGTTTCCCGTTCATCATGACGCTCATGACCGGTGTCTTGCAGTCGATCCCGGGTGACTTGTATGAAGCTGCGACGATTGACGGCGCGAACATCTTTGATAAGTTCCGTCTGATCACATTGCCGATGCTCTTGTTCGCAACAGCACCGATTCTCATCACGCAGTTCACGTTCAACTTTAACAACTTTAACATCATCTATCTCTTCAACGGTGGTGGGCCGGCTGTCCCAGGACAAACTGCCGGTGGTACCGACATCTTGATTTCATGGATTTACAAATTGTCGCTCGGGGCCAACCCGCAATACGGACTTGCGGCTGCGATCACGCTCATCTTGTCATTCTTCATCATGACACTAGCCGTCATCCAGTTCCGTCGGACAAAATCTTTCAAAGACGAGGATATGATCTGATATGAAAAAACAAAAACGAATCAATTTGGCGTTCTCTTATGTCATCTTGACGCTTGCGTCGATCATTATTCTCTATCCGATGCTGTGGGTAATGGGAACGTCATTTAACCCGGGTCGTACGATCACGTCGACGATCATCCCGTCAAACCCGACGCTCATTCACTATAAAAACTTGTTTGATCTAACAATTTCGGATTATAGTTTATGGTATGTGAATACGTTGAAGATCGCTTTCATCACGATGGCGCTCGCTGTAGTTTTAGTTACGATTACAGGTTATGTGTTCTCGCGTTATCGTTTCGTCGGACGGAAGAACTCGCTCATCTTGTTCCTCGTCTTGCAGATGGTCCCGCAATTCGTTGCCATCATCGCGATTTTTGTGTTACTCAACATGCTCGGCCTTCTTGATACGCATACAGCGCTGATCTTGTTGTACGCCGGTGGGGCGATTCCGATGAACACGTATCTGGCAAAAGGTTACTTCGATACGATTCCGAAGGAGCTCGATGAGGCTGCTCGGATGGATGGTGCCGGTCACCTCCGTATCTTCTGGCAAATCATTTTGCCGCTCGCGAAGCCAATTGTCGCAACGATCGCCTTGTTCAACTTCATGGGCCCGTTCAACGACTTTATCTTGGCATCGCTCGTCCTGCGTACACCTGAGAAGCAGACGCTAGCGGTTGGACTTTACAATATGATCTCGCGACAATTCGACAACAACTTTACGTTGTTCGCGGCAGGCGCCGTCCTTTCGGCCCTCCCGATCGTCCTCTTGTTCTTCATATTCCAACGTTACTTCGTCTCCGGTCTCACTGCTGGTGGTACGAAAGGTTAATACTCAAAAAGGGGGAAGCGATATGAGGCGAGGCGTCGTGCTCGTTCTCCTGTCGCTTCTTTTGTTTCCTACAATCGTCGGAGCGAAAGAAGCAGCAACATGGGAACAGGAACGCATGTACTTTATTATGGTCGACCGGTTCGTTGACGGGAATCCTGACAACAACGACCAAGTCGACAAGGATGATCCAAAAGCGTTTCACGGAGGCGACATTCAAGGTGTGATCGAGAAGCTCGACTACATCGAATCGCTCGGATTTACGTCGATTTGGTTGACGCCGGTGTTTCAGAACATGCCGGACGGTTACCACGGCTACTGGATCAAAGATTTTTATGACATCGATCCCCAGTTCGGGACGAAAGAAGATTTGCAAGAACTCGTCGATGAGGCGCATAAGCGCGATATGAAAGTCATTCTTGACTTCGTCGTCAACCATGTCGGTCCGAAACATCCGTGGGTCGAGGAACGACCGGACTGGTTCCATGACGAGTTGCCGATCGTGCTCTGGCAAGACCAAGAGCAGGTCGAGACGCACTGGTTGTTCGACTTGCCGGACTTTAAAACGGAAGACCCGGAAGTGAAAGATTACTTGATCGACGCCGCTACTTATTGGATTGAAGAGACCGGCATCGATGGCTATCGACTCGATACGGTCCGCCACGTCGACAAACCGTTTTGGAAAGATTTTGTCGAAGCGGTGCGGGCGGTCGATCCTGACTTTTACTTGTTGGCCGAAGTGTTCGACCCGAATCCACAATACGTCGCTGAGTACGACAATTTAGGATTTAACAGCGTCACAAACTTTACGTTCTATGATCGCGTCTCGAAGACGATGACGCAAAAGAACGCCAACGTTGACGAGATCGACGTGGCGGCAAGCTACGCCGAGACGTTTTTCAACGATCCGAACCAAATGGCGACGTTCCTGGACAACCATGATGTCGAGCGGTTCATGCACGTCGCTGGACTTGGGGGAGCCGAGTCGGCAGAACGGCGACTTCGCCTGGCGCTGTTCACGCTCTATGCGTCGCCTGGGATGCCGATTTTATTCCAAGGGACAGAAAACGCGCAAACCGGTGGGGCCGATCCGGCCAACCGGGTGATGACGGATTTCCCAGGGAATGAAGAGTTACATGAATACGTCGCGACGATGAACCGGATGCGGGAAGACTATCCCGTCTTCGCCACTGGAGAGCAACGAATGATTGCCTCGAAAGACGGCATGGCCGTGTTCGAGCGTCGCGACGGCGATGAGGTCGCCTTGTACGCCATCAATATGAACGATGAGGATACAGAGATTGAATTCGAGGTAAGCGAAGTCGGTGAAGATCAACGGCTCCGCGGTCTCTTGTTCTCACAACTTGTCACGGAAAAACGTGGCACGTTCACTATCAAGCTCGCTGGCGAAAGCGCCAACGCCTATGTCGTCGAAGAATCGGAAGTGAACATGTGGACGATTGGTCTGCTCGTCGTCGCGATTCCGCTGTTCTTGACGGGTCTGGTCATGTGGAAGCGCCGCAAGAGCGTGAGCTGAATACCCTGTCGCAGGGAACAATGAATTAACGGAAGCAAGGGGGAGCACCATGCAAATCACGATCAAAGATGTCGCCAAACACGCCAACGTCGCACCGTCGACAGTGTCCCGCGTCATCGCCAACAGTCCGCGAATTAGCCAGAAAACGAAAGAACGTGTTCGTAGTTCGATGGAAGAACTCGGGTACCATCCGAACATCCATGCAAGAAGTCTCGCCAACCGCTCGACACAATCGATTGGTCTTGTCATGCCGAGCGCGGCGACGAAAATACTCCAAAATCCGTTCTTCCCGGAAGTGTTGCGCGGAATCAGTACGAAAGCCCATCAAAACGGTTATTCGTTGTACATGACGACCGGTGTGACCGAAGAAGAAGTGCTGTCGGGTGTCATCGAGATGGTCCAAGGTCGCCGGGTAGACGGTGTCATCGTCCTGTATTCACGCGAAGACGATAAAGTCGTCCAATATTTGCGCCAGACGAAGTTCCCGTTCGTCGTCGTCGGGAAGCCGTTCGGGGACGCCTCGTCGATCACGTACGTCGATACGGACAACTACTTGGCTGGCCGTGAAGTGACGAAGCACTTGTACAACCTCGGTCACCGCCGCATCGCTTTCATTGGCGGATCGGATAAATTGGCCGTCACGCAAGACCGTCGCAACGGGTACGCGACGGCGCTTATGGAAGCCGGGATCCCGGTACGGGAAGACTACATCGCTCGTGCCGAGTTCATGACGAAAGGCGGCGCTAAAGCGGTCCGGGAGTTGCTTCACGTCGATGAGCCACCGACGGCTGTCGTCGTCAGTGATGATATGATGGCGCTCGGTGTCATCAGCACGCTCAGTGAGATGGGTCTAAAAATCCCTGAAGACGTCGCTGTCGTCAGTTTCAATAACGTCTATATCGCCGAACATTCGAATCCGCCGCTCACGTCAGTCGAGATCAACATCTTCGGTCTCGGTTTCGAGGCGACGAACTGCCTGATCGAACAAATCGGCGATAGTGCACCACCGTACGGGAAACGTGTCATCGTCCCGCACTATTTAGTCGTCCGCCAGTCGTGTGGTCAAAAAAAGAATAGCCATGCGGCTGAATGAGTTGAAACCTTCCGTTTTCGTGCGGAAGGTTTTTTTGTGCGGATTCTGATTCATATAAAGGAAGAACGTTCAATCCGACAAAAGTCCTGGCGTTACAAACAGATTACAGTTGTGCGAGAAGCGGTTGAAAACAATGCGCGAGGGAACACTTATACTACCGGCAAAATAGCAATTCACGACAGAGTAGCCCGGCCAATAACCAAAAAATATAGAATTTGAAAGGGAGATACAATCATGGATAACAAACGTTACGTAGGGACTTACTATCAAGAAGCAGAGCTTGTTTCAAAAATTGATGAACTTCGCGCGGCGGGACACCGCGAGGACGACCTGTACGTTGTTGTAAAAGATAAATCGAACCTTTCGATGGTTCGCGGCGAAACGGATGCAGAAGTAAAAGAAACGAAAGCATCGTGGCTCGATCGCTTCTTCGGAGTCGCAGACGGCGGCGATGAAGTGCGCCACACGTTTGATAAACTCGGCTTCTCAGAAGAGGAGACGGCACGCCACCATCAAGATATCGAAAAAGGCGGCTTCGTCTTGTTATTAGATACAGACGACGGCGTCTTGGACAACGGTCGCAACGACACGTTCGAAGGCGGTCGCACGTCAGCGGGCTATGGTTCTGAAGGGAACGAGGCTGGAAACATGACGGCACGTGACCCGCTAACAGCGGCAGGAACGGGTGTCGGAGCAGCTGGCACTGGGCTTGACGCCACGGGAACGAATCATGATTCAACGCGTCACCATGACATGGACGAGGACATTCGTAACCGTACCGACTTGACGGACGAGCAAAAGCTTGAGCTTCACGAAGAGCGCCTCCAAATCAATAAAGAACGCGTTCAGACAGGTGAAGTCCGAGTCGAAAAAGAAGTCGTCGAGCATGAAGAGCGGGTCGACGTCGAAGTCGAGCGTGACGAAGTACACGTCGAACGACGTCAAGTCGACGGGGACCGTGAAGCGACGGGCCATTCGTTCGATGCGACGACAGATCGCGACGAGATTCGTGTGCCAGTCACAGAAGAGCGCGTCGATGTAACGAAGAAAGACGTCGTGGCCGAAGAAATTATCGTCGGCACAGACAAAGTGAAAGATACAGAGACGGTACGCGAGACGCTTCGTAAAGAAGAAGCCCATATCGAAGGCGAAAACAGCCATCAGAAACATGACGCTGACCATAAGCGTCGTGATGAGCGCGACCGGATCTAATTAGATGACCAAGCACCTCGACAAGGATGGCTCTCTCTGAGGGACCATCCTTTTTTTCGCCAATTCATCTTACAGGAGGAACGAATGTTATGAAACATGCCATCATCTCTGAAGTATTTGACCAGCCCGAGGTGTTGCTAAAGCGGACGGTCGATTTGAAGCAAGAAGGATATAAAGAAGAAGACATGTTCGTCTTCGTCAAACGAACTGAAACGGCTGACGCCATCCGACGCCATTCAAAACTATACGTACTCGTCGCGGATGAGCCGGATACGGTGGCGTCTCTCGTCACGTCAAGCGAACGCCCAATCGAGCGCTGGCTCGGCAGTATGCGGTTGACGCGCGAGCAGCGGGAACGATTCGTGGGTGAAGTCGAGCGAGGGCGGTTGTTCCTTTATGTCGATGCGGATCAAAACGAGGAGATGGCGGACATTAAACGATCGCCGCGCGCCTCTTCCAAGGAGCACGAAGAACAGACGCTTGAACTGCACGAGGAGCGACTCGCGGTTGAAAAAGAAACGGTGCAGACAGGTGAACTCGTCATCGACAAGCATGTAACCGAGACCGAACAGACGATTGAAGTACCGGTTCGGAGGGAACACTTACATGTAGAGCGCCATGCTGGTTCTGAAGATGTGATTGAAGACTACGACTTCGACAAACCCGGCATCCGGACGATTGACGAAGGGGACCAGCTACGTATCCAAGTCATCGAAGAGCGCGCCTTCATCGTCAAGCGTCCGGTCGTAGTCGAAGAGATCATCGTCCGCAAGCAAGTGGATGAAGATACGAAGACGGTCACCGAGACGCTCCATAAAGAAGAGATCGATATTAGGCAAGTGGGACAAGGCAAGATCACGATCGAGGACAATCCAACATCTAGAAAGGATGATAAATGATGAGTAACAAACGATTTGTTGATACGTACAAAGACGAGGCGGCACTCGTCTCAAAAATTGATCAACTGAGCCAAGACGGGTACGACGAGAAAGACCTTTACGTCGTCGCGAGAGACGAGGATAACGTGTCGCTCGTCAAACGGAACACTGACGCGAAAGTCGAGGAAGCGAGCGCTTCTTGGATGCAGAAATTCGCGGGCGTCGCCGAAGGAGAACAGGAAGTGAAACGGGCGCTCCTCGATCTCGGTTTGGCTGATGACGACGTCAACAAAGCGTACGGGGACATTATGGACGGTGGGTATGCCCTCATTCTCGATGAGCCCGATACCGGATTCAACGATGGCGACAACCCGGCCTTTGAAGGTCATGAAGCGAACGCCGCCTTCGGTCGCGATTCAGACGTGTGATATAGACATACCTACTTTGGCCCAATGCGCCAGGGTAGGTTTTTTTTCGTTCCAAAAGTGACAAAAAAAGAATGAAAAACTTTTATGCAAACGATTGCATTCTCGGTGTAGTCGTGTAAAATGAGAGGTGAGATTAAAAATACAGCGCTTTCATAGACAAGCGGTTGCACGATTCGGTTGTCTACTGACAAGTAGCCTTGTAGAGAAAAAGGAGTGGCAGACAGATGAAACGATTGTTTGCAGTCGACGAATGGAAAGTAACGGAAGAAGGGCTTCACTCGAACGAGAACCGTCTCGCAGAATCGATCACCTCGCTCGGTAACGGGCACATGGGGATGCGCGGGAACTTTGAAGAAGATTATTCAAACGATACGCACCAAGGATTTTACGTGGCGGGCGTCTACTATCCCGACAAGACGCGTGTCGGTTGGTGGAAGAACGGATATCCGGAATACTTCGCCAAAGTATTGAACGCGACGAACGTGGCCGGCCTGCGTGTCGCCATCAACGGGACGCCTGTCGACTTGGCGAAGTGGGAAGTCAAAGGCTTCACACGCGAACTCGATATGCAGCGCGGTGTCCTCACGCGGACGTTCACGCTCGTGAACGGATCCGAGGAGACGAACGTCGAAGTCGTCCGCTTCTTCTCGATCGTCGACAAAGAGATTTTGGCGATTCGCTACAACGTCACGCCGGTGAACTATGAAGCGGAAATCGAATTCACTCCTTATCTAGACGGGGACGTCGTCAACGAAGACTCGAACTACGATGAGAAATTCTGGTTGCCGGTCGAACACGGCGTCGAAGAACGGTTCGGTTTCGTCACGACAAAAACGAAGAAACTTGATTGGCACGTCACGGCGTCGATGATCGCCGACGTCGAAGACGCACGCTGTGAAGTGCTCGATGCGACCGACCTCTACGTCGCTAACCGTTTCACGGTCAAAGCGGCAGCGGGTGAGACGGCAACGGCGTACAAGTACGTCTCGGTCGTCACGAACCGTGACCATGAAATTGACAATTTGCAAGGAGTCGGCATGCAGCGCGTCGAAGCCGCGTTCGAGAAAGGGTTCGAGACGCTCTTGGCGGAACAGACAGAAGCTTGGCTCGCCCGTTGGGAAAACGCGGACGTCCGCATCGACGGCGACGCGGAAGCGCAACAAGGCATCCGTTTCAACATCTTCAACATGTATCAAACGTATACGGGTGAAGACTCACGTCTCAACATCGGACCGAAAGGGTTCACGGGCGAGAAGTACGGTGGCGCCACGTATTGGGACACGGAAGCGTATTGCCTCCACTTCTACTTGGCGACGACGAAGCCGGAAGTGTCGTGGAACTTGCTCAAATATCGTCATAATCAATTGCCGCAAGCGAAAGAGAACTCGGTCAAAAACGTCGGGATGAAGGGCGCCTTGTATCCGATGGTGACGATGAACGGGGAAGAGTGCCACAACGAGTGGGAGATCACCCATGAAGAGATTCACCGTAACGGTGCGATCGCCCATGCGATCTTTAACTACACGAACTTCACGGGCGACAAGTCGTACCTAGGTCAATACGGACTTGAAGTATTGGTCGAGATCTCGCGTTACTGGGCTAGCCGCGTCAACTTTGTACCACACAAAGACGTGTACATGATCCTAGGCGTCACAGGTCCGAACGAATACGACAACAACGTCAACAACAACTGGTACACGAACTTGATCGCCGCTTGGACGCTCGAGTACACGCAAGAAGTGTACAACTACTTGAAAGAAGCAGAACCGGCACGACTCGACGAGTTGACAGCAACGCTCAACTTGACGGATGCGGAACTCGCGAAGTGGGCTGATATCCAAACGAAGATGTACTATCCGAAAGACGACCTCGTCCCGGACGTGTTTATGCAGCAAGACGGGTTCATGGATAAAGAACAGATCTTAGTGAAAGACCTCGATCCGAAACACTTGCCACTTAACCAAAATTGGTCGTGGGACCGCATCCTCCGCTCGAACTTTATCAAGCAGGCGGACGTGCTCCAAGGCCTGTACACGTTCAGCGACCGCTTCACGCTCGAGCAAAAACGTGCGAACTTCGACTTCTATGAGCCGCGCACGGTGCATGAGTCGAGCTTGTCGCCTTGTGTCTACTCGATCGTGGCAGCTGAAGTCGGTTATGAAGACAAAGCGGTCGAGCTGTACCAACGCTCAGCCCGACTCGACCTTGATAACTACAACAACGATACAGAAGACGGTCTTCACATCACATCGATGGTCGGTTCGTGGATGGCGATCGTCCACGGCTTCGCAGGAATGCGCGCCCTCGAGACCGAACTCACGTTCAGCCCGATGATCCCGAAAGATTGGGACGGTTACTCGTTCAACGTGCTCTGGCGCGGCCATCACTTGACGGTCACATCGACGCGTGAACAAGTGACGATCAAACAGACAAATGGAACGGACGTTACGATTCGTGTGTACGGAAACGCGGTAACGGTTCCAGCGAATGATTCAGTGACGATCGAGACAGTGAAAGCGTGACCAAACGTATCAGGTCAACAAGTCGGCTTCGGCCGGCTTGTTTTTTTGTGATACAGGCGGGCACATCGCAGTATTTTTGTTGTAGGCATGGCTTTGAATGTATGTTATCTTGATGCTTAGCTAATTTTGAAAGGGGAGACAGAACTTGACGGAATCCGTTAAAGAACACGCGCGCATCGGGATCGTTTCGATCATCGGGGGAGTGTTCGTTGCATTATCCATGACATTATTCTTAATCCCAGCGGGGGTTTACTCGACTGGGTTTACGGGCTTGGCCCAAATTTTCACGACCTTATTTGCCGGTACGCCGTTTGAGCTCGGTGAAGGCATTTGGTTCTTCATCTTGAACGTACCGCTCTTGATCGTCAGTTATTTTATGCTCGGAAAGAACATGATGATCCATACGTTGATCAGCGTCGCCTCGGTCACCTTGTTCATTCGCGTGCTTCCGCAAACACCTCTCCTCTCGGACGATCCGCTGTTGAACGCCGTATTCGGCGGGGTATTGCTCGCCATCGGGTCAGGCATCACGATTCGGTTCGGTGCCTCGACCGGAGGGTTTGATATCGTCGCCCTCATCCTAGCGAAGTTCACGAACAACTCGGTCGGCGTCTACTTGTTCCTCATGAACATGATGATCGCGCTTGGGGCCGGTGCTTTGTTCGGATGGCCGACGGCGCTGTATACGATCGTCTTCTTGTACGTGACGTCGAAAGTCATCGATGAGATTTACACGAATACGCAGCGGCAGACGCTCTTCATCGTCACGAATCATCCGGACGAAGTGACGCAAGAGTTGCACCAACACGTGTTCCGCGGCATCACACTCATGCCGGCGATCGGTACGTATTCGAAAGTCGAGAAAGCGACGCTCATGATGGTCGCCCAACGCCACGAAGTCCGTGAGATCACACGTATCTGCAAAGATGCCGATTCACACGTCTTTATTAACGTCGTTCCGACTGAAGACGTTGAAGGGGCGTTCCGACGCTAAACAAAACCCCGCTGAGCACTCAGCGGGGTTTATTATATAAGGGAGCAACAAACTAGATTACGGAGATGATTATTATCGCCACCGCTGATCGAGCAGTCGTGATGTGGAAGGACTATGTAGAGCTTAAGGAGCATGAAATCACCATTGCGGATACGGAAGCGGGTGCAATCGCATATATCTGCAAGAAAAATGACGTCGAATGTATCATTATCAAAGGAATCTCTGACTTTCCGACAGATGAGGGACATTATGATCCAGTTGCTTCGAATGCTGAACAAATCAATGTGTATTTAGCAAACACACCGAAAGTCATGGTCAAGATTTTTGACGAATATTTAACATAATTAAGCGAGAATTCTCCCACCTCTAAGCGTCTGGGGCGAGGCCCAGCGTAGGTGGGAGATGAATCGCCCGTACATAAACCTCTTGGCCACCCCTGTGACAGATATGACGAACAGAAG
>NZ_SJUZ01000006.1:0-191894 GCF_004337245.1 Exiguobacterium sp. SH1S1 | reverse complement strand
TGAACACCGGGAAGCCGGCCGTCCCGGCGAAGAACTTCGCGAACGCCGCGTCGAGGTGAAGCTTCGCGTTCGCGAGCGCGAGGCTGTCCGCCTCGGCGAGGAACGGGAACAGGGGCTTGTACGAGGCCGGTGTCGGCGGCTTCCGCTTCGACCCACCGCTCGCCTTCGCCTCCTCGTGGATGGCGATGCGGTCCTCGAGCAGCTTGTTGTAGATAAAGCGGGCACAGCCGATCGTTCGTACCAGAAACTCGGCCTGTGCCGCCGTCGGGTGGAGCCGGTATTTGTAACCCTTCAGCATGTCTCCGCCTCCTCTCGGCCGATGGTCGTGATGCGTGTCTTCTACATCCGATACCCGCGGCGGGGGAAGGGAAATCCGACGGAATCACGAACTTCCGTTCGTCATATCTGTCACAGGGGTGGCCAAGAGGTTTATGTACGGGCGATCCATCTCCCACCTACGCTGGGCTTCGCCCCAGACGCTTAGAGGTGGGAGAATTCTCGCTTAATTATGTTAAAGTCGGCACCGACATCTGCCGCAATATGGGCGTCCGAACCGAGTACGAGTGGGATGCCGAGCCGGGTCGCTTCAGCGGCGACGGCCATGGCGTATGGCTGTCCGCAGGCGGCTTTACGGAGACCGGCGGTGTTGAAGTCTAGTCCGAACCCGCGTGAGGCGATTGTACGCAACAGTCGCGACTCGGCGTCTTTGACGTTCGCACGGTCCCATGAGTAGTTCGTCTGATATTTAATCGGTAAATCGATATGCCCGATGCGCGCGACGTTCAGTCGCTCCCACGGGAACTGTAACCCGGTCTCGAGCGCTTCGTAATACCGGTGTAGCACTTCTTCGAACGACCCGATCCGGCTGACGAGCGCATCAAACGTCTCCGGTGAGAAGTCGACGGGCAGGAGCTCGCCTTCGACTTGTAGAAAGTGTTGAGACAAGATCGTCTCGTCGAGGTATGAGCGATAGGGCTCGAGCAAGGCGAGCGTCTCATCGACATATCCCGGCAAATAATCGATCTCGAGACCAATCCGGATCTCGAGTCTTTCGGCGTAATCTCGTTTTAACTGCCCGACCTCTTCTATATAACGGGGCAATAAGTCGAGCGACATCGCCGAGTCTTGATCTGGCGTCGGATCAATGAAACGTGCCGGCAGCGGGGCGTGCTCGGTGAACGTCAGCGTCCGAAAGCCTTGAGCAAGTGCTTGTTCGACGTACGCGTTGAGTGAATCGGTCGATCCGTGCGGACAAAATGGGGTATGGACGTGGCCATCATGGGTATAATCAATCATCAAACATCGTTCCTTTCGAGTTCGCCGGTTGACAGCATTGGCTTGATTTGATAAATTTAACACACTACTTTAGTTTGGTAAAGTGATAATAAGGTAAAGGGTGATACTGATGATTTGGTTCAATAAAAAAGGATCCATCCCGGAAGGATGGCACGAGTTGCAAGGTGAGGACGTGCTGCGTCCGAAGCAATGGATAAAATCATTTTTAGAGCGGGCCGAGGGGGACGGCTATAGTGTGATCGAGCCGCCGCTCGTTGAATACTATTCCCATTATCAAGATCTCGCACTCTTCGATGAGTCGGCGTATTATCGCTTGTTCGGCAACGATGGGGAGTTGCTCGTCATGCGACCGGACTACACGCTCCAGATCGCAAGGAAGCTCGCCGACGGAAATGAACCGATGCGCGTCGCTTACGCCGGTGCCGTCTATCGACGCACGCCGAAGCATTCGGGACAACCGCATGAACGTCAGCAACTCGGTCTTGAATGGATCGATGGGGATTCAAAAGATATGGAGTTGATTGAATCGTTCCTTAGTATGACGGAACGGGTCCTGCCGAAAGGAAGCTTACGCATCCAAGTCGGATCTGCTGCATTGATCGCGTTAGTGGCGAACGAGGCCGGTATACCGGAACGGACGTTGCGTCAATACTTAGCACTCCGTAATTTGGAATCACTTCGCGACCTCGCGGAATCGTATCAATACCCGTTGATCGCCAAGCTGCCGTTCTTGATCGGTGACTCGGCGTTAGCAGAGTTACGCGACCTCGCGGAACCGGGCTTAAAACCGGCGATCGACGAAGTGGAGCATGCGGTCGAACATCTACGTGCGATCGGATTGAACGTCTCGTACGACTTCGGACAGACCGGCGACTTTGATTATTATTCAGGTTTGACAGTGACCGGCAGTATCGACGGCAGACGCGTCCTCTCAGGTGGCCGTTACGACTCGTTATACGGGCATTTCGGACAGTCGCGACGTGCCTTCGGACTATCGCTCGATTTAGAACAGTTAGGTGAGGTGATCAAATGAAAGTCGCAATCGCTAAAGGGCGCATCGAAACAGCGGCCCGTGAGTATTTTGAACAAGTCGGTCTCACCGTTTGGCCGGAAAAGCGGGGCCGTGAGTTGACCGTCGAAGTAGACGGTCATGAATTCATCTTCGTCAAAGGCGATGACGTCTATAAATACGTCATGCATGGCGCAGCGGACGTCGGAGTCGTCGGCGGCGACATTTTACGCGAGAAGACACCAGGCGTCCTCGAAGTCGTCGATTTACCATTCGGCCGTTGTCGTATGGCGGTATGTGGTCCGAGAGAACGGAGAAACGGTACGAAGAAGCTGAAAGTTGCCAGCAAGTATCCGAATATCGCCATCTCGCACTTTGCCTCGAAACGTCAAAACGTCGAAGTGATCGCTTTGAACGGTTCGGTCGAACTCGCGCCGTTGACCGGTCTCGCCGACTGCATCGTCGATATCGTCGAGACGGGGGCGACGCTTCGCGCGAACGATTTAGAAGAATATGAGACGATTTTCACGGTTAACGCGAAATTCATCACGAGCGAGACAGCGCTCGCGAACGACCCGGACGAATTGAAAGCGTGGATTCGCCGGTTAAGCAAGGAGGCAGACAGATGAACGGACAAACGAATCGCACGCGCCGAGAACAGTGGGCAGAAGCCGTCAAACCGATTTTAGAATCGGTTGAGGCGAGAGGTGACGCGGCGCTCCTCGAATGGACGACGCAATTTGACGGGGTCGATGTGATTGAAACGGTCGACCTTGAGACGTTTGAACCGCCGGAGGCGTATCGGGAATTGACCGAGGCGCTAACGCTCGCGGCCGAACGGATCCGTACGTTTCATGCGCGGCAACAGCGTCAAGACGACGTCTTCGAAGATGAGATGTTCCGGCTCGGTCGTCGGTTCATGCCGCTCGATTCGGTCGGCGTCTATGTGCCTGGTGGGACGGCGGTCTACCCGTCGAGTGTGTTGATGAACATCATCCCAGCGAAAGTGGCCGGAGTGAAGCGGGTCGTCATGGTGACGCCACCGAAACAAGGCGGAATCGACTTATCGCTGTTGATTGCCGCGAAGATTGCCGGTGCCGACGAATGTTATCTCGTCGGTGGCGCCCAAGCCGTCGCCGCACTCGCGTTCGGCACCGAGACGATTTCGGCCGTCGATAAGATCGTCGGGCCGGGCAACGCTTATGTGGCGACCGCGAAATCACTCGTCTCGCATTTCGTCGGGATCGATTCCGTCGCCGGTCCGTCCGAGGTGTTGATCATCGCCGACGAAACGGCCAATCCTAGATGGGTCGCAGCCGACCTGCTCGCGCAAGCCGAGCATGACGTCGAAGCGACAGCACTCGCCCTCGTGACGACAAGTGAACAGGCCGAAGCGATTCGGTCTGAGGTGGACAAGCAACTGCTCGATCTGCCACGCCGTGACATCGCGGTCGAAGCGCTCAAGCGCGGAGGCGTCCTCGTCAAAACGAAAGCAGAAGCAATTCGCTACGCGAACGATATGGCGGCCGAACACGTGCAACTTGCGGTGACAGATCCAGCCGATTATATGGCACAGATTCGCCACGGCGGCTCGTTCTTCCTCGGGCATGAGGCGGCCGAGGCGTTCGGTGACTATATTGCCGGACCGAACCACGTCTTGCCGACGAGCGGGACGGCCCGCTTCTCGAGCGGACTGTCGGTCGATGATTTTTACCGCAGACAGACGTTTCTCGAGATGACAGCGATCGACGAAGCGGTCACACGCGCCGCGATCCGAATCGCGAGACAAGAACAGCTTGAAGGACACGCCCGAGCGATGGCGGTCCGATTGGAGGACGTATGAGACGTAACTATACAGCGATCCCGCGCTATGTCCCACATGCGGTGAGCGGATACGCGCTAAATCAAAACGAGAGTCAATTCGAGCTGCCGGAGCGCTTGCAACGAGCGATTCAGCTCGTGACGCTCCGCTCACTCAGCCGTTATCCGGTCGATGAGCTGACGGCCCTTAAAACTAGCTATGCGACTTATGCGGGTGTACAAACTGACCAATTGATGGTCGGGAGCGGCAGCGATGAGCTGCTCGCCATACTTTGTCAAGCCATTCTCGACACAGAAGACGTCGTCTTGGCACCGGCACCCGACTTTTCGATGTACGGCATTTACGCGCACATCGCCCGGGGCCAGTTCTTCCAACCTGAGGCAGACGGCCTCACGATCGATTCATTGCTTCGATTGATTGAAGCGAACGAACCAAAACTTGTGCTCGTGTCGAACCCGAACAATCCGACCGGGAAGATGTGGACGCTCGACCAATTAGAAATGATTGCGAAACAAGTCCCGTACCTCGTCGTCGACGAGGCGTATATCGACTTCACGATGAGTGATTCCTTCAAGTCGCGACTCGCGGATTACCCGAACGTCATCATTTTGCGGACGTTATCGAAAGCGTTCGGACTCGCGAACTTACGGATCGGCTTCATGATCGCCCATCCCGATTTGATCGAGAAGATCGACCGGTTCCGCTCGCCGTTCAACGTCAGTGGATTGAGCGCGGCTGTTGCGACCGTCGTCCTTGACGACCCGGATTATATCGCTCAGTCCGTCGCCTTCCATAACGGGCAACGTCAAAAGCTCGAACGACTGCTCGCGCCAATCGGCAACGTCTTGCCGAGCCGGGCTAACTTCCTATACGTCGAGACGCCCAATAGTGAGATGTGGGCCGAGCGGTTCCTCGCTTACGGTGTCCACGTCCGTGCGTTTCCGACCGGACTGCGCGTCAGTGCGGGGACGGACGAGGCGTATCGATTCATCAAACAAATGTTAGAAGAGGTGACTTCTTTTGAGAACAGCTGAAATTAAACGTGAGACGAAAGAAACGAACATCGAGCTTCGCCTCGATTTAGACGGTACAGGTCAAAGTGACATTAAGACAGGCGTCGGCTTTTTCGACCATATGTTGACACTGTTCGCCTTCCATAGCCGCATCGACTTAACGGTGCAAGTCGAAGGGGACACGTGGGTCGATGCGCACCACACGGTCGAAGACGTCGGCATCGCCCTCGGGCAGATGATCTTAGAAGCGCTCGGGGACAAAGTCGGGATCCGTCGCTACGGGACGAGCTACTTGCCGATGGACGAGACACTCGCCCGGGCCGTCATCGACGTCTCGGGACGCCCGTTCCTCGTCTACCGAGCTGAAATCAACAATCCGAAGCTCGGTGACTTCGACACGGAACTCGCGGAAGAGTTCTTCCGCGCCGTCGCGATGAACGCGCGGTTGACGCTCCATCTTGACGTGTTATACGGATCGAACTCGCACCATATGATTGAAGGGCTGTTCAAAGCGTTCGGCCGCGCCCTCGCCGAAGCGATCGGGAAAGACGGGCTCGACCGCCTCCCTTCGACGAAAGGACGGATCGAAGGATGAACGTCGCGGTGATTGACTACGGCATGGGAAACGTCTTCAACGTCGAACGGGCGCTACAAGCGATCGGGTGTTACGTCACGATCACGAACGATCCGGCTGAAATCGAAGCGGCCGACGCCATCCTCTTGCCTGGCGTCGGGGCGTTCCCCCAAGCGATGCAGTCGCTTGAGGACACGGGACTCATTCCGTTGCTCAAGCGAGTGGCGACAGAGAAGCCGTTGCTTGGGATTTGTCTCGGGATGCAACTGTTATTCGAGTCGAGCACGGAAGGCATGCCGACGCCAGGACTCGGCTTGATTGAAGGACGGGTCGAACGGATGCGGGCCAAACGGTTGCCTCATGTCGGTTGGAACTCGATTTTACGTGACGAGGACGTCTATTTCGTCCACTCATATCACGTCGTGACCGCTGACGACAATATCGTCGCCTCAGCTGACTATATGGGAGAGCGCGTACCGGCCATCGTCAGATCAGGTCTCGTGACCGGGATGCAATTTCACCCGGAGAAGAGCGGCGCGTTCGGACTCAGCTTATTAAAAGAATGGAAGGAGGCGGTCGAACGTGAAACTGCTACCGGCAATTGACTTAATCGGCGGCAAGATTGTCCGCCTGACTGAAGGTGATTTCAACACGGAAGAGCAATACGGCGACCCGTATGAGAAGTTAAAAGAATGGACCGGGCGCGTCCCGATGCTCCACTTGATCGATTTAGAAGGAGCGAAAGCTGGTGAGCCGAAACATCTCGATGTCGTCCGTTTCGCCAAATCGTGCGGCTTTTTCGTCCAGACGGGCGGAGGGATTCGCTCCGAAGCAGCGCTTGATGCTGTCATGGCTACTGGTGTGGACCGTGTCCTGCTCGGTACGAAAGCGTTCACCGATCCTGATTTCCTGGACCGGGCACTCGCCAAGTACGGGAGTCGTGTCGCCGTCGCCCTTGACGCCTATGACGGCATCGTTGCCATCAACGGCTGGCAAGACGCGACCGAACTAAAAGACATCGATGTGGCCATCGATCTCGCCAGCCGCGGGGTCGAGACGATTCTTTACACGGACATCGGTTCGGACGGGAAACTGAACGGACCGAACTTAGAGCGCATGAAGGCGCTCCGGGAAGCTGTCTCGGTCACGCTCATCGCCTCGGGCGGTGTCACGACCGAAGCCGACGTCAAGGCACTGAGTGAGGCCGGAATTGATGAGGCGGTCGTCGGGAAAGCGCTCTTGTCTGGCAAAGTCAGTCTTGACGACTTGATCGAATGGGAGGCGCGACATGCTAAAGCGTAGAATCATCCCATGTTTAGACGTGAAAGACGGACGTGTCGTCAAAGGCATCGAGTTTGTCGAACTGCGTGACATCGGTGACCCTGTCGAGATTGCCAAGTACTATGACGCCTCAGGTGCGGATGAACTTGTCTTTCTAGACATTACGGCAAGCACGGAACGAAGACAGACGATGCTTGACGTCGTCAGTGCCGTCGCCCGAAAAGTGTTCATCCCGCTCACGGTCGGGGGCGGCATCCGTTCACTTGAAGACATCTCGTCCCTGCTCAAAGCAGGAGCCGACAAAGTGTCGCTCAACACGCTCGCCGTCGAGTCACCTGACTTGATCAAGCGGGCAGCCGAACGTTTCGGTTCCCAGTGTATCGTCGTCGCCATCGACGTCCGTTTCGAAGAAGGTGACTATTACGTATACACATACGGCGGGAAACACCGGACCGAGCTGACGGCAGTCGATTGGGCCAAGCGCGTCGCTGAACTCGGGGCCGGGGAGTTGCTCGTCACGTCGATGAACCAAGACGGGAAACAGAGTGGCTATGATTTAAAAATTCTCGAATTGCTACGGGCAGCGGTCGATATCCCGATCATCGCCTCAGGCGGGGCCGGGAACGCTGAACACGTCGTCGAGGCACTTGAAACAGTCGACGCCGCCTTACTCGCTTCGATCTTGCACGACCGAAAAACGACAGTAGAAGAGGTGAAGCACGTATGCAGCGCGAACAACTTGCCGATGCGGTTCGTTACGACGCAAACGGACTAATCCCGGCGATTATCGTTTCGACGGAAGATAACGCCGTGCTCATGCTAGGTTATATGAACGATGAGGCGATTCAGAAGACGATTGAGACGAATATCGTCACGTTCTGGTCACGTTCGAAAGGGCGGCTTTGGATGAAAGGTGAATCGAGCGGCAACACGCTCGACCTTGAGAGCATCCATGTCGATTGCGATCAAGACGCGCTGTTAGTCCGCGTCCATGCGAACGGACCGACGTGCCATACCGGAAATCGCAGTTGCTTTTTTACGGAGGTGAACACATGATCCACGAACTCGAAAAGCTGATTCAAGAACGAAAGACAGAGCCGAAAGAAGGTTCTTATACGTCGTACTTGTTTGATGAAGGGTTAGACAAAATCGCGAAAAAGTTTGGGGAAGAGTCGTTCGAGGTCGTCATTGCGGCATTGAACGATGAAGACTTGGTCGAAGAGACGGCTGATTTGTTGTACCACTTGCTCGTCTTGCTCGCAGCCAAAGGCGTCTCCTTACATGACGTCGAGACGTTGCTCGCCGAACGGCATGGGACGACGACACCGGCGAAACCGCGCCGCGACGTCACGGAATGGTGACAGACAAAGGGAAGGAAGCCGCGGCTTCCTTCCCTTTCTGGTTAACGATTGACGGAAGCAGCCATACGAATGTACGTATGACGGCGTCCACGGATGGCGATTGACAACGCCTGAATATTCTCAGGTGTGGCGATTCCGGACAGACCGGCGTCGCCGATATGGAAGATGTCGGTACCGCCGCGTTTTGATGATAAGGCGATGTCGCGGATCGTCCCTTCGTCGGCGCCTTCTTGTGACGTTCCGATGGCGGCCAAGACGAGCTTGTTCAGTGCTTGGATTTCTTGCGTCACGTGATAGAACTCATCTTCACGGACACCTGGGACGGTTCCTGGCGCGGGAATCAAGATGATGTCGGCACCAGCTTCGGCAAAGCGGACGTACGCATCACGGTCGATCACGTTACCGACACCCGCTTGATGCATCTTCCCGGCAATGATGACGCCGGCAAATTCAGATCGGGCCGTGATGATCGCCTTTTCGATGGCCTCATTCGTGACACCGGTGTTCGGATTACCGGTCAAACAGACGAAGTCGATTCCGAGTTCGGAAGCGCGGGCGAACGCTTCCTGCGTCGCCAGTCGGCCTTGTTTCACGTCGAACATGTCCGAGGACTTCTCGCTGAAGTCGACAGGCTCGAGATTGACACCGACCGGCAGTCCGATCAGCCGTTTTAATTCCGTGATCGGATTGTCGGACATCGTCTCACCCGGGATGTCGCCGAATAGGGCGTGGCTTTCAAGCCCCTTTATGTACGGATGGAACACGTCAAGCATGTTGAGCAAGATCATGTCGGCACCGAAAGCCCGGGCGAGCTCGGCGTTCGTCACTTCAGGATAGAGCGGCTGCACGGTCGGAATGACTTCGGCGAGCACGGTCCGGCCTTCGGCTTTTCGGATCGACTCAATCAAATCGTTACGGTTGAACGTCAAGAAATCACTCGCTTTGCAATCAAGAATGCGTTTCATAGTCAATTACCTCCTCTGATTCGTCCATTTTCCTATTCCCTATTCTCGCCAATATTCCTCTATAATAAAATAGAATGGAGGCAAAAACATGACAGAAAAAGAAAAGATGATTCAAGGTGAACTTTATCTGGCCGGTGATTTGGAACTCGTCGCTGACCGGCGGCAGGCGCGACGTCTGACGGAGCGGTTCAATCAGTCTGGGATCGATGAGCTCGACGTCCGCAAGCAAGTACTCGGCGAACTGTTCGGTTCGACCGGGGCATCGTTCTACCTCGAACCGACGTTCAAGTGTGACTACGGATACAACATTCATCTCGGGGACCGTTTTTTTGCGAACTTTGACTGCGTGTTTTTAGATATCTGTCCGATCCGGTTCGGAGATGATTGTATGCTTGCTCCAGGTGTCCATATCTATACAGCAACACATCCGCTCGACCCGACGGAACGGATCTCGGGCCTCGAGTATGGCAAACCGGTCACGGTCGGACATCGCGTCTGGATCGGTGGCGGGGCCATCATCAATCCGGGCGTGACGATTGGGGACGATGCGGTCATCGCCTCAGGTGCGGTCGTGACGAAAGACGTGCCGGCCCGTGCCGTCGTCGGAGGCAATCCGGCCCGAGTGATCAAGCTAATTCCATGAATCTTAAAATGACCTTTCCGAACTCGTTCGGAAAGGTCATTGTTCATTTCCAGACTCGTTTTACGTTGAGCGTTTCTTGGGCATAACCCCAAACGGAAATCGGGGACATGAACAATTGATAGCTCACAACAAAAAAGATGAATCCGAAGAAGTTTTTGCGGACCCGTAAGTTCAAGTTTTTGAAAACGTAATCGCGTTGGTAGAAGTAGAGCAGTCCATAGCTAAGGACGGTCAATGGCAGGACGAGGAGCGTCATCGGTCCAACGATCCAATAATGACCGAACAGAGCGAGAACGAGACCCGGGATCCAGAAGAACGTGAAGGCGATATCGAGATACGGCATGATCAAATTGACCCCGGTCAAGTACTTCGTATAAAGCTGGGGCTGACGCCACGGTTTCACTTCTTGCAACCCCTCAATCATCCCACGAGCCCAACGCGACCGTTGACGCGCGAAATGGCGGAACGATTCAGGCGCGTCCGTGAATGCGACGGCGAGCGGTTCGAAATAGACGCGACGTTTCATTTCAAGGAGACGCCACGTGAGAACGATGTCTTCTCCGATCGCGTCGGGCCACCCGCCGGCTAGCTTGACGGCGTCGGTCTCATACAAACTGAACGCACCTTGAGCGACGAGCGTCCCTTGATAAAGTCCTTGAAGCCGCTTGATCGACGCGATGCCGAGAAAATAATCCCACTCTTGAAGCCGTGTCCAAAACGAACTGCGGCTATTGCGAACGAGCATGCTGCCGGCGACGGCACAGACGTCTTTTGGACTCGACACGAGCCGTGCGACCAAATAGCGAATCGCGGACGGATGAATCAACGTATCGGCATCGAGCGTGATGATGTATGAAGTAGTCACTTTCGTTAAACCGTAATTGAGCGCTTGGAACTTGCCGGCTCTCGGTTCATGCAATAGCTCGATTTGTAAGTCGAAATCTTCTTGCGCCCGCATCACTTCAGATGATGTGGCATCGCTTGAGTTGTTATCAATGACGAAAACTTGGAGTGGGCCCGTGTAGTCTTGCAGTGCCACGTAACGAATCGTCTCGTAGATAGATGATTGTTCGTTGTAGGCGGCAATCATGACCGTCACGGCTTCGTCCGGATGTTCGTTTGTGAACGGCGGCTGCCGATCGAGGACGAGACTCGCGAGCAAGAACGCCATCAAATAGCCCGGAACGTAAGCGATACCGCCGATGATGAACAAGGCGAGAACCCAATTCGTCAGTGCAGCCAAATCGGTCAACCAAGGTAAAGAGATGTAGATAGAAAACAATAACCAGAGCCATGAAAAACCGTGTGCCAACCAAAAGCGAGTCAAAATCGTCCAATACCAACGATTTCCGATGCGATTGCGTCCCCATCTCGATTCGACCGGTTCATTTCGTGAAATCATATGATGTCCTCAATTCTGTTTCAATGGAAACGAGCTTGTCTAATATTGAAAATATATCGTTCAAGTTAGATATACAGACAGCAAATTGAATTTTGATGGGGAATGATTATAAAGTCAACAAATGATGCGTCGTGCATAAAAAATATTGACCCAAATTAAAAACAGGACCCGGGTCCTGTTTTTAGTTTTAGTTATGAAATTGTTTCGGATGCGTGCGCCCAAGCCATCAATGTTTGTCGAGCAAGGGCAAGTGCTTGCTCGTTCCCGAGCGTGACGCGAATCCCGTCCGGTTGCCGCGACGTATGGATGCCGTGCTCGGCTAAGTGGGACCAAACCGCTTCGGGTTGGTCGAGTGTGACGTATAAAAAATTCGCCTCAGCTGGCTGAACTTGACCGATCGTCCCGAGTAACTCTGACCACTTGACGCGCATGTCGTGATGCCAAGCGATCGACTCGTCCAAGTAGGTCGCATCAGCCAAAAAGACGTTGGCAATTTTCGCGCTCACACCGCTTATATTGAACGGGGGGACGAACTGCCGGAAATACTGAGCGAGTTCGGTCGTTGTGATCATAAACCCGAGACGGACGTTGGCTAAGCCGAACGCCTTTGATAGCGTCCGTAAGACGATCACGTTCGTCAGTTCATTCAAGTGCGTGACGATACTCGATGCAGGCGTGAAATCGATATACGCCTCATCGACGATCAAATAAGGGACGAGGCCTGCCAGTTCGGTCAACTCACCGACCGTCCACAACTTACCGGTCGGGTTGTTCGGGTTCGACAACAGCAACAGCTTCGGTGCATGTTGCTGAATCGCCAGGGCGAGCGCCTCATACGATAAATCGTCCGCCTGAACATGCCGACCGTGTGCGATCGTCGTGAAGATCGGGTAGAGCGCGAAGTCAGGACTCGGTGACAAGACGACGTCTTCTGGTGACAAGAGCGCCTGCGTGACGACGTGAATCATCTCATCACTGCCACAGCCTACGAGCAACTGTTTCGGTTCGACGCCAGCATAGGCCGCGTAGCGGGTGAACAGTTCATCGATCGGTTGGACTGGATACTCATGCAGGTCATGGAACGAGATTGTTGCCAGCTGTTCATGCAATCGCTTCGGCACCGGGAACTGGCTTTCGTTTTGATTCAACCGATGTCCTTCCGGATAAGTGACGGGATAGATCGGGAGGTCGACTTGCCTCATTCCGTCGGCTCCATCGAGAACCATTTTTTAGCGAGTTTATCGATCTCGCCTGAGTCGATCATCTTGTTCAGCTCATCGTTGAACTGATCACGCAAGTCGTCTTCCAATTTGAAAGCGGCCGCCGATCCTTTTTCGCCGTCTTCTTTAAGCGCGAACGTATAAAGACCTGCGTCTTGGTCTAAGTATTTTTGAGCGACCGTGTCTTCGATGACCATCGCGTCGATGCGGCCCGTGTTCAACTCTTGAACGATTTCTGGAATCTTATTCAATGAGACGAGTTCAGCGTCAGGTGCTTGGTCTTGAGCGATAGTCTCTTGAATTGAAGCGGTCTGGACGCCGATCTTCTTGCCGGCTAGCGCTTCGATCTCTTTTAGCGATTCATCTTTTGTCATGATCAAGTTCGTTGCCGATAAATAGATGTCCGAGAACGACGCATTTTCTTTCCGCTCTTCGGTAGGCGTCATGCCGGCCATGACAAAGTCGATCCGTCCGGCGTTCAAGGCTCCGAGCAAACTGCCGAAGTCCATGTCCTCAATCTTTAACTCATAGCCGAGACGCTCTGTGACCGTTTCAGCGATCTCGATGTCGAAACCGACGATCTCATCCCCGTTCGCCGTATCAACGAACTCATACGGGAAGTAATCGGCACTCGTTCCCATGACGAGTGTCTTTTTTTCTTCTCCCGTTGTCTCTTGGCTGCACCCCGCTAATAATGCGCTTGCGACTAGTCCCCCTGTAACGATCCACTTTTTCATGTATGAATTCCTCCTTCAAGATATGAGACTAAGTGTAATTGTATAATTATTAATTGTAAAGTATAAAAATACAGAAAAGATAAAAAAAATCATCCAGTCCGCTTTAAACTGGATGACAAGGATCATCCGTCAATCTGCTGCACGTAGCTGATGACGTCGGTCAAATAGGTCTCGATCGGGCGATTTGCATCGATTGTAAGCGTATGCATAAAGTCTGGTTTTTTACGATTTGCGACAGTTCGATGAAAATCGTCCGGGGAAACGGATTCGATTTGACTAATCTTGCGTTCGCGCTCGGAAAGGCGGCGATTGATTTCATCGACGTCGTCGACGACACACTCGACGTAGCGATAAGTGGCGCCATGGTTTTCGGCGAGTGCCAATCCGCGTTCAAGCATCACATCATACAGGCAAGGGCTGTCCAGAATGACGTTCCGGCCTAGTGACAAATTGAACGCAACAAGCGCCCAATCGATGTCATAGGCGACTTTTCCGGCCAGTGCCGGGTCAAGCTTATGATCCACCATTGATTCGAGCAAGGCTGTCTTCGTCACGTCATGGTCGACGATGACCGCATTGAGCTGAGGCGCGATGGCACGGGCCAGCGTCGATTTGCCTGAGCCCGGAAATCCGGACATTTGTAAAAAGAACATGGTCTCACCTTACTTTTCGTTTGATTTACCACGGCTGAAACCGGCGAATAACCTGCCACCGAACGGCAACATCGCCTCGTCAACGAAGCAGACGAGGTCGTCAATCTCATTCATTTGTTCATGTCTTCTTTTGCGGTGATGTTCCATTTTTTCAACGCTCCGTCTTCTTCGTAAATGACCCGGACTTCCATCTGACTCAGTACGAGCCGTTGCTCCGAGGCAAAAAGGACGAGCGGATAGCCGGTCGACAGCGGCTCGTCCGCCTCATAAATGGGACTGTGGGCCTGCATCGCGTAATAGCCGTCAGACCTGGTGTTAGCCGCACCGGCGTCAACTTGGATGACTGTCTCGAAACCTTGTAGCCGTAGTACGTAACTGTACGTCGTTCGGGCCCCACGTTCGAGCCGCCATTCCTCAATCACGGCCTCATGATCGTTTTGATTCGCTTCGAATAAAACTTCTTGCGCCGTGTATTCTCGTTCATATGGAATCATCTCTTGAATGTTGACGGCCGTCATCGTCGCGAGTTTTTGCGATTCTTCCGATGGCGGTGTGATGAGAATCCCGATAAAGATCAAGATAGGGATGAGCAAATAAATGATGACCCGACTTTGCATATGGCTTCACCTGTCCTTTATCGAGTTTTTTCGCCATAATTTGTCAGAACCCTGCCTGACACTTGAAAAATGTCACGAGCAGCACGTTCAATCGTCAAAAATAGGACGACCGGATGTATGATGAATTCAGGAGGGGATTGGGATGAAGATTGGGGTTATCGGCGGGGGAATTGCCGGGTTGACCACGGCGGCTCTCGCTAGTCGATCGGGACATGACGTGATCGTGTTTGAATCATCGCGTGAATGGGGCGGATGTGCCGGTAAGTTTGACCGCGGGGACTACCGTTTCCCGGCGGGGGCGACGCTCGGGATGGGGTTCGAACGAGGCGGACTCCATCAACGCGTGCTCGACTACTTAGACGAGGCGGTCGCAGTCGAGAAGCTCGACGAAGTAATGCATGTCCATCTGAGTGATCGAACGGTCGTCTACTATCAAGCGCGCCAAGCGTTTCTCGATGAACTGAGTATGAAGTTTCCGGAACTGCAGTCGGATATCCGGTCATTTTTTCAAGAAGTATGGACGGATTTTGATAGAATCCGACCGCTGTTCGAGCGATTGCCGGCTTTACCGCTCCGGACGCTTGACGATGCGCTGACCGCATTTCGCGGATTTCGGCCGAATCAAGTAGCGGCACTCGTAAAACTATATCGTCCGCTACATGAAACGTTGCGACGTCATCGGTTGGGCGGGACACCGTTCGAGCAATTCATCGATGGCATTTTACTCGATAGTTTACAGACGGGGGCACACGAGGCGAGTCACTTGCTCGCGACCGTCGCGCTATCGATTTATCATGAAGGGGCATTTTACGTCGAAGGTGGATTGTACACACTCGCCCACGCCTTGGAACGATCGATTCGACATAGCGGAGGCACGACGCTGCTCGGTCGTCAAATCATGAAAATCGAGCGCGTCGCCGACGGCTGGTTATTGACCGATCGCCGGGGCCGGCTTGAGATCGTCGACGTCGTCGTTGCCGCGATCCCGCTCGAGGCGACACAGCGCTTGCTGAGCGGTGCTGACGAGCGTCGATTTGCCGGGCAATATCGACGTCAGTTGAAGCAATCGCAATGGGGCACGTTCAGTCTATACGTGACGTTGCCCGAGCGCGTCTGTCTGGACCGGCCCTTATTCCAACAAGTGTATACGGACGACTTGCCGTCCGGCCATGCCTTCATCTCGATGTCGGCCGAGGACGACGTGTTACGGACGTCTCTCCCCGAACGGACCGTGACGGTCTCGACGCATATCGATTTATCAGAGTGGGACGATTGGAAAGACAGGGCCACCTATGAGAAACTAGAAGCAATATGGACCGAGCGTCTCATTTCGGCCGTGAAGCGGGCGTTTCCGGACTGGACGGGCGAATCAGCGGTCCTCCTTCCCGGGGGTCCAGGAGCGTGGGTGAAATATACGAGACGACCGCACGGTGCTGTCGGCGGCTATGCACAAACACCGCGTCAGGCTCTGTTCCATGCCGCGAGCTATCGGACGACGCTACCGAACTTTTTCGTGTGCGGGGATACGGTGTTCCCGGGAGCGGGGACGATCGGGGCAATGACGAGCGGGTTGCACGTCGGACGTGCGCTCGGTGCAAAGCTATAATGAAGGAGACGGTGTCATGCATAAGAAAACATTTAATGAGCTGACGACGAAAGAACTGTATGATCTGTTGGCGCTGCGGACCGAGGTGTTCGTCGTCGAGCAAGATTGTCCGTATCAGGAAGTCGACGGGAAAGATGTCACGGCGCATCATTACTGGATCGAAGAAGACGGTGTGATGGTCGCCGCACTCCGAGTTCTCGTCGAAGAAACGCCGATCGCCATCGGTCGTGTCGTCACGAAAGCGTCACATCGAGGCAAAGGGTACTCGCGCAGGCTAATGGAAGAAGCTGTCATTGACTTCGGGTCCGTCGAGCTCTACTTACAAGCTCAGACATACGTCGAACCGTTCTATGCGAGTTTCGGCTTTTCGCGAACGAGTGAAGAATACTTAGAAGACGGTATCCCGCATGTTGATATGACGCGGGAAAGAACAAAATCTTCCTAAAGCAGTGCGGTACCGTTCGCCAGAAGTTCATGGTAGAATGTTGAGGAATACATGCGCACATGAAAACGTGCGATAACATTATAGCGTGCAAAGGGGTTTACGATGGTGACTGACCAACAAGTAATTGAAAAAGCGAAAGAATTAGCCGACCTTTTGGCAAAGACTCCAGAAGTGGCCCGCTTCAAAGAAGCGGAAACGAAAGTGAACGAAAGTGAACGCGTCCAAACGTTGATCAAACGGATCAAATATTTACAAAAAGAAGCGGTCAACTGCAAACATTACGGCAAGACCGAAGCGCTTGCCAAAGTCGAACTAAAAATCGACAAGGCGATGGACGAACTCGATTCGATTCCGGTCGTCCAGGCGTTCCAAGAGACACAAGTCGAAGTGAACGACCTCCTTCAATACGTGACGGTGACGCTCGCCAACTCGGTGACGGACCGAATCATCGAAGCGACGGAAGGCGACGTACTCGCAGGTAAAACAGGAAGCGGCATGGCAGCGGAGAAATCACGCGGCGGTTGCGGATACTAAAAAACAACAGCTGGCCTTTGGTCAGCTGTTCTACTTTATAGAGGTGAGACGAAATGGAAGCGATACATCAGACACCGATGATGAAGCAATATTTTTCAATCAAGGCGGATTATCCTGACGCCTTTGTATTTTACCGGCTCGGTGACTTTTACGAGCTCTTTTTTGAAGACGCCCAAATCGTGGCGAAAGAACTCGAATTGACGCTCACCGCGAAAAACGGCAAAAACGCCGAGCATCCGATCCCGATGTGTGGAGTCCCGCATCACTCGGCAGCCGTCTACATCGAGCAGTTGATCGAAAAAGGATTCAACGTCGCGATCTGCGAGCAGATGGAAGATCCGAAAGCGACAAAAGGCCTTGTGAAGCGGGAAGTCATCCAAGTCATCACGCCAGGTACTTACATGGCCGCGCTCGGAGACAAAGACAACCGTTATTTGGTCGCAGTCGCCAAAGTTGGTGAAACCTACGGGGTCGCCCGTGGTGACGTGACAACAGGTGAATCTTGGCTGACGACGTTGCCGACGAAAGAAGCGGTCCTCCGTGAAGTCGAAGGATTGGTCCCGAGTGAGATATTAGTCGATGACGATCAGCTCGCGGACATGTTGCAACCGCTCGGGATCCCGCTGTCGATTCAAGTCGAACGCCGGTCGAGCGAACTGTCCGCATCGGCGAAAGACGACGCCCAAGTGAGCGCGTTTGATTTGCTGTACGCCTATTTGACACGGACGCAAAAGCGGGCGCTCGACCACTTGCAGCCGGCGATCGCCTATGAGGTCGAGGCCCACATGCAGCTCGACCCGAATACGGCACGCAATTTAGAACTGTTCCGCTCGGCCCGCTCCGGAGAACGGAAAGGCTCACTCTTATCACTGCTCGACGAGACGACGACCGCCATGGGTGGACGTCTTTTAAAGCGTTGGCTCGAACAACCGCTCTATACAGAGCAAGCGATCCATGAGCGTCAAGACGCGGTCGAGAACTTACTTGATGATTTCATGCTGCGCGACCAACTCCGGGACGAATTGAAACACGTTTATGATATCGAGCGGCTCGTCGCGAAAGTCGGCTACGGGACGGCGAACGCGCGCGATCTCGTACAATTGCGCGACACACTAGCACGCATCCCGGCTTTGAGCGTGATGCTCGAAGCGGTCGCATCAAGCCGGTTGCATCATATCCATGAAGACTTGGACACGTTCGAAGACTTGGCGGCGCTTCTTGAAGCGGCGCTCGTCGAATCTCCACCGATTTCGACGAAAGAAGGCGGAATGATTCGTAAAGGCTATTCTGAAGAGCTCGATCAGTTGCTTGAAGCGAAAGCGAACGGGAAGTCGTGGATCGCGAACCTGGAGCAACAAGAGCGGATCGCGACCGGGATCAAGTCATTAAAGATCGGCTACAACCGTGTCTTCGGGTATTATCTCGAAGTGACGAAAGCGAACGCCCGTTTACTCGAAGAAGGTCGGTACGAGCGGAAACAGACGCTCACGAACGCCGAACGCTACGTCACGCCCGAGCTGAAAGAGAAAGAAGCGCTCATCCTCGGTGCGGAAGAGAAGAGCTGCACGCTCGAGTATGACTTGTTCGTCACACTGCGCGACCGAGTCAAACTCGAGACGAAACGGTTGCAGCAGCTCGCACGGTCGCTCAGTGAACTTGACGTCCTGCTCGCTTTGGCGATCGTCGCCGAAAAGCGGGACTACGTGCGTCCGACAGCGTCCGCAAACGTTCAAATCGATCGCGGCCGGCACCCGGTCATCGAGACGGTTCTGCCACGCGGTGACTATGTCGCCAACGACTTGACGCTTGACGATTCGCGTCAGATGCTGTTGATCACCGGACCGAACATGTCCGGTAAATCGACGTACATGCGCCAGTTCGCGTTGATCGCGATCATGCACCAAATCGGATCGTTCGTCCCGGCCGAGGCGGCCGAACTGCCGCTGTTTGACCGCATCTTCACTCGCATCGGGGCAGCGGACGACCTCGTGAGCGGTCAGTCCACGTTTATGGTCGAAATGACCGAGACGCGCCAGGCCGTGACCGAGGCGACGGCGAACAGCCTGATTTTGCTTGATGAGATCGGGCGCGGGACGTCGACGTATGATGGGATGGCGCTCGCGCAAGCGATCGTCGAATATATCGCCTCCTCAATCGGCGCGAAGACGCTGTTCTCGACGCATTATCATGAGCTGACCGTCCTCGAAACGACGATCCCGACGCTCGAGAACGTCCACGTCCGCGCCATCGAACGCGACGGACGCGTCGTCTTCTTGCATGAAGTTCATCCAGGCAAGGCCGACAAGTCTTACGGCATCCACGTCGCGGAACTGGCCGATTTGCCGCAATCGCTCATCGAACGAGCCCGGACGATCTTAACAGAGCTCGAACAAGAGAAAGAGCCGGACGCTGCCTCGACTGACCCGGTAACGAAGAAGTCGAGCGATGAAACCGCTCAGCTCTCTTTGTTCGAGACAAAAGATGAGTTAAAACAACAATTGCTCGAGCTCGATCTTTTAGCGATGAACCCGATCGAGGCGATGCAGGCGCTCTATGCGCTCCAACAGTCTGCGAAGAAAGGGTGAGTCGATGGGAATCATTCAAGAGTTGCCAGAACAGTTAGCCAACCGGATTGCGGCTGGGGAAGTTGTCGAACGACCGGCATCGGTCGTGAAAGAACTCGTCGAAAACGCGATTGATGCCGGCGCGACGAAAGTGGAAGTCGAGCTAGAAGAGGCCGGGATCCGGCTCATCAAAGTGCGGGATAACGGCCACGGCTTTTATGAGGATGACGCGGCCCGTGCTTTTTTAAGACATGCGACGAGCAAGATACGAGACGAACATGATTTGTTCCGGATCCGGACGCTCGGATTCCGGGGCGAGGCTCTCGCCTCGATCGCATCGGTCAGTCACGTCACGTTAAAGTCGCGCCGGGCTGATGAGGCCGGCTTTGAGATGACGCTACATGGCGGCGTCGTGATCGAGCAAACACCGACTGCTGCGAACGTCGGGACAGAGATCACGGTCAGTCAATTGTTCTATAATACGCCAGCCCGTTTGAAATACTTGAAAACGTCTGCGACCGAGCTCGCGAGCATCACCGACACGTTGAACCGGATCGCCTTGTCACACCCAGAAGTTCGATTGACGGCTTTCCATGAAGACAAGGAGCTGCTCCGAACGAACGGGAACGGGGACATCAAGCAAGTTATGCTCGCGATCTACGGTCGGCAAGTCGCCGCCCAAATCGTGACGGCGTCGAGCAAGACGAATGACTACAGCTTGAGTGCTCACCTCGTGCGGCCCGAAGTGACGCGTTCAAATAAACAGTATGTGACTTTGATTTTGAACGGGCGAAGCATCAAAAATTTCGCGCTCACGCAAAGCGTGCTCGAAGGCTATCATACGCTTCTGCCGATTGGTCGTTACCCGATCGCTGTGCTCGAAGTGAACATGGACCCGATGCTGATTGATGTCAACGTCCATCCGACGAAGCGGGAAGTGCGGCTGTCAAAAGAGAAGGAACTCTGTCAACTGATCCGGGAGACGGTTCAGCTGACACTTCGGGAGCAACGGTTGATTCCGTCGGTCAAACCAAGACAGCCGTCCGTTCCGACAGAGCAATCGAAGCTTGATTTCACCGTCGAACGCTCAGACACAACAGTTGAGCCGAGCGCATGGAACTATCCGATCCCACGCGAGCCGGCCACATCTCCGAGTCGCTGGTCGCCGACACCACTCGTTCAAGAGACACCGGTCGAAACAGTGCTGCCAGAAGAACCGGGGGTTGAAAAGGCGGAACGCCGGTTGCCGGCGCTCGACGTCATCGGCCAACTCCATGCGAGTTACATCGTCTGCGGCGCGGACGATGGCATGTACATCATCGACCAACACGCCGCCCAAGAACGCATCAAGTACGAACTGTTTTATGACCAACTCGGCCAGCCTGAAAAAGAGTATCAGTTGTTGCTGTTGCCGCTCACGCTCGAGTTCACCCAACAAGAGACGCTTGCGATCGAAGAAGTCGCCCCGCTTCTTAAAGAAGCGGGCCTCGATTTAGAGGCGTTCGGAGGCAATACGTTTCTCGTCCGGGAAATCCCGACATGGTATCCGCAGCACGATCTCGAAGGGACAGTCCGTGATTTGATCGAGATGGCGATTCGGGACCGATCAATCGATATCGCTAAATATCGCGAAGAGGCGTCGATCCTGATGGCGTGCAAACGATCGATCAAAGCGAACCATCCGTTAAACCTCGAGATGATGCGACAGTTGATCCGCGACCTTGGCGAGACGACGTCTCCGTATACGTGTCCACACGGACGTCCGATTTTAGTGAAGTGGAGTACGTATGAACTCGAGAAGTTGTTCAAACGTGTCATGTGACAAACGTTGTAATCTTATTTTAACCGACTGTAACGTTTATGGATGCTTAGCTATGGGAACAATATACACATGTCGTCAAACGCATCGAGGTTGAGAGGTGGAGTTCACACTGCCTCACCCTCAAGGTGTAGACATGATTCATAAACCAGTAGGGGGAAATGATTATGACAGACACGCTTAAAGTAACGACACGAGAATTACGACCACGTTCGGTTCGAACAAACTTACGTAAAGAAGGAAAAGTACTTGGTGTCGTTTACGGCTACAAAGTCGAAAGCACACCAGTCGCGTTTGAAGAAATGGCATTGCGCAAGATTCTCCGTGAACACGGAGACAACGCCTTGATCGAACTCAACATCGACGGCAAGAAAGTAAACACACTCGTTCACGGGACGGAAGTTGACCCGTTCACGAACACATACAAGCACGTCGAGTTCATGGCAGTCAAAATGGATGAGGCAACTGAAGTTGAAGCAGACGTCACACTCGTCGGCGACGCGAAAGGTGTCAAAGAAGGCGGCTTCTTGTCGCAAGCACTCTATAAAGTCACTGTTTCGGCAACACCTGCTAACATCCCAGAGCGGATCGAGCTCGACGTTAGCAAGCTAGAGATCGGTGACTCACTCACAGTTGCTGATATTCCAGAGAATAAAGATTACGAAATCTTATCTGAAGGCGATCTTCAAATCGCATCAGTGAACGAGCCGGTAGCAGTCGAAGAAGAGGAAACTGAAGGTGAAGAAGCTTCAGCTCCAGAAAAATCGACTAAAGCATCGACTGATGAGACGACAGAGTCTTCTGAGAAAGAATAATTGGTTTCATGCGGCCCTTTACGAAGGGTCGCTTTTTTTAGTCACAAATCCGACAAATGTAACCGATTACGATGTGAAAAGTATGTCAACAGTTCGAATGGGCAGTTGCAAAAATGTCGCTCCGGGCTTATATTGTTAATGATTTCACATGTTTGTTCTTATTATATGGTTCATTTAAACAGAAAGAAGGGTTTGTGACATGGCATCAATGGAAATCCATGCACTCGAATCATTACGGAAGAAAGCACAGGCTTCCTCAGCGATGATTCACTATCGGCCGATGGAATATTTTTTACGGGCAATGCTCGCGGGGATTTTTATCGGGTTCGCATCAATCTTCACATTAAAAGTCGTCAACGGCATGTATCTTGTAGATTCACCATTTACGACGCTCATCGGGGGCTTCTCGTTCGGGATCGCGCTCGTCATGATCATCTACGGAGGCGCTGAACTATTTACCGGGAATACGATGTATTTTACGACTTCAACGATGCGTGGCTATACGACGCTGAGTGATACGATGCTCGTCTGGTTGCTTTGCTTCGTCGGGAACGCGCTCGGCGGCATTCTTTTCGCCTTGTTGCTCGCGCCGACTGGAGTCATTCAAGAGCTCGGCATGAACAACTGGTTATTTGCCGTCGTCGAGAGCAAGATGCATCATACGACAGTCGAAATCTTTTTTAGAGCCATCTTCTGTAACTGGATGGTCTGTCTCGCCATCTTCTTGCCGAAACAGATGAAAAATGAATTTGCCCAAATCTTCTCGATGATTTTCCTAGTAGCCGTCTTCTTCGCTTCAGGGTTTGATCACGTCATCGCCAACTTCGTCTTGTTCGCACTCACACTCGTTGTTCCGCATCCAGAAGCAATCAGCTTTGCTGGAGCCATCCACAACTTGATTCCGGCTACGTTCGGAAACATTATCGGAGGCGCGTTATTCATGGGAGCGATTTATACATGGTTGAACGCTAAAGGATTGCGTGAAGCACAAGAGTCAGAGCAAGAAGAAGTCGAACTGAAAATCGTCAAGCCAGCCAAAGAAGTATGACATACATCACGAAACGCACAGTCGAGCCCACATCAGGGATTCGGCTGTTTTTTTACGTTCGGGATCGGTTGCAACTGTCACAATATCGACGTGCCTCAAATCGATAAAACGTGACATAATCTATATATAGAATTTTTATCGGTTATCAGCCGTTAAATAATCAATATATAGCGAGGTGATGCGGAGTGAACATGCTCCAGCTTTATAACGATGTCTGTGTGCTACCAGATCAAGATTTGATCCAAGAGAACGCCAACGTCGACGGGAAGTCGCCACTCGGCAAACTAGCGCGCATATCTTCAGAAGTGTCAAAACAATTATCGACCACGTACCTATTGTCGGAACGGTCACGTCTAGCGATCCGTGATAACTACTTGTATGTGCATGACGCCGATTACTATGTGACCGGATCGACGACGTGTTGTCAAATCCCGCTCGGAGAGTTACTCGCGAACGGGTTCCACACCGGACACGGGACGATTCGTCCCCCGCAGGACATTCGTTCGGCGCTGGCGCTCGCCTCGATCATTCTTCAAGCGAATCAGAACATGCAGCACGGGGGACAGGCGTTCCCGATGTTTGACGTCGATCTCGCTCCTTACGTCGAGAAGACGTATGAACGTCAACTCGAGCGGTTGAACGGACTACCGATTGAGCTGACGGTGGAGCAACAACAGCAGATTGCTGAAGCAGAAACCGTATCGGCGACGTACCAGGCGTGCGAGGCGTTTATCCATAACGCCAACTCGATGCATTCGCGCGGCGGCGGTCAAGTTCCGTTCGTGTCGATCAACTACGGCACCGACACGAGTCGGTGGGGACGGGTGTTTATCCGCGAGTTGTTAAAAGCGACAGAGCGAGGATTAGGCAACGGGGAGACGCCGATTTTCCCGATTCAAATCTTCAAAGTAAAGGAAGGCGTCAATTTCAATGACGGGGACCCGAACGTCGATTTGTTCCGCCACGCATGCCGCGTGACGGGCAAGCGGTTGTTCCCGAACTTCTCGTTCGTCGATGCGCCGTTCAACCTTCAGTACTATGACGGGACACATGCTTCGGAAGTTGCCTATATGGGCTGCCGGACGCGGGTGATGGGAAACCGTCATGGGGCAGAGACGTCGATCGGAAGAGGTAATTTATCGTTCTCGACGTTGAATTTAGTGAAGATGGCACTCGTGTCATCCGATATCGAGTCGTTTTATAAGACGTTGGATGGATTCGTTGACATCGCCATCGAGCAATTGCTCGAGCGCTTCGACTATCAATGCAAGCGACATGCGGACGAATTCCGCTTTCTTTATGCGCAGCACGTCTGGCGGGGGAGTGAGACGCTTTTGCCTGAATCGGAATTACGAGACGTGTTAAAACAAGGGACGTTGTCGCTCGGCTTCATCGGTCTCGCCGAAGCGCTACGCGTCCTCGTTGGCGGGACGCACGTTGAATCAAGAGAAGCAGAACGTCTCGGGCTTGATATCGTGACCCATCTCGCGGAACGGATGAGGCAGGCGGGAGACGATCATGATTTAAACTTTTCGCTACTGGCGACGCCGGCCGAAGGATTGTCCGGGAAGTTCGTGTTAAACGATCAACACGAATTCGGGATGATCGCCGGTGTGACCGATCGCGCGTTTTATACGAATTCGTTCCACGTCCCAGTTTATCAACACGTCTCAATCCGGGACAAGGTTCGAATCGAGGCACCATACCACGCCTTATGTGACGCCGGACATATTACGTACGTCGAGGTCGACGGTTCGCTCGCCCATAACCCGGAAGCGGTTGAATCGATCGTGCGGCTCATGCGGGCGCATGACGTCGGCTATGGCTCGATCAATCATCCGGTCGATCGTTGCGGGAGTTGCGGTCTAGAAGGAATCATCGACGAGTCGTGCCCGACGTGCGGGGAACGAGATCAGATCGAGCGGATTCGTCGTATCACCGGTTATTTGGTCGGGACGATGGATCGATGGAACTCGGCGAAACGAGAAGAAGAACGAGCGAGGGTGAAACATCATGCGCGTCCTATCCGTACTTGAAGAATCGGTCGTCGATGGTCCGGGCATTCGAACCGTGATTTTTACAGCAGGCTGTCCGCATCGTTGCCCGGGCTGTCACAACCCTGAATCGTGGAATCCGCGAGGCGGTCGTGACATCTCGGTCGAAGAGTTGTTGGACCGTGTCGAGACGGCCGCATGGGAAGGCGTGACCATATCGGGCGGTGAGCCGTTCCTGCAACCGGCTGAGCTGTCGGAGGTCGTGCGCGGTTGCAAGACACTCGGGAAGAACGTCTGGATCTATACTGGCTACACGTTAGAAGCGCTACAACAGCTAGAAAATGAGGACATCGACATCGTCCTTGACCACGCCGACGTGCTCGTCGACGGGCGTTTCGAGCAGCCGCTCATGGACCGCTCGCTCCGTTTCCGGGGGTCGAGCAACCAGCGGATCATTTTTCTGAACAAAGCGTGATCGGGGCGACAACGCCCCGATTTTTTGTATACTAACAAAAAAGGGGGAAATCATTATGAAATGGTGTAGCTATGAAATCGAAGGGGAGACAAGAGTCGGGGTGGTCGAAGCGGACCAAGTATATGATGTCAGTGATCAACTACATACGAACTCATTGTTAGAAGTAATTGCTCGCGAATTTAAACCGGATATCGATCTAGACGTCGCAAGCGTACGAGCGCTCGAAGACGTCAAACTTCAAGCGCCATACCGGCCGCTGAAAAATGTCATCTGCATCGGGAAAAACTACGAGGAGCACGTGAAAGAGATGGATACGGCGGGAGCCGGTAAGCTCGTCATCTTCACGAAAGCACCGACCTCGGTCGTCGGTCCTGATGCCATCGTCGAGCGTCATGCAGCGCTTACCGACCAACTTGACTATGAGGGCGAGCTCGCCGTCATCATCGGAAAGTCAGGACGCGACATTCAAGACGTCGAGGACCACATTTTTGGGTATACCATCATTAACGATATTACGGCACGAGACGTGCAAAAGCAGCACGTCCAGTTTTTCCGCGGCAAGTCGTTCGACACGTTCTGTCCGTTCGGACCATTTATCGTCACGCCGGAAGAACTCGAATTTCCACTGTCAATCCGCACAGACGTGAACGGGGAAAACCGTCAGCTCGGATCGACAGATGACATGATCCGACCGATCGATGAACTGATTCGGACGCTCTCAGCAGGGATGACGCTCGAAGCGGGTGACATCATCGCGACCGGGACGCCAGCCGGGGTCGGACATGGGATGAAGCCACCGGTCTACCTCCAGTCCGGAGACCGGGTCGAAGTGACGATTTCCGGGCTCGGCACGTTACGGAACGACATCGTCTGACGAAATTGACGCAAATTGTGAAGAATCTTGTAATCGTTCCGTCAATTCCATGAAACGGTGCCGGCTTCTATTATACTCAGGGTAGAAGTTAGAGGAAACATCATTGAGGAGATGACATGTTATGGAACGAAATGATCGGCCAAATGAACAAAATCGACATGAAGATTGGTTAGATACAGAGCTAGGTTCGTCAAAGCGGGCGCCTGAGCCTCCGCAAGCAGAACAAGTCGCTCGGCCCTCTTTCATGAGCCGGATGTTCCCAGGGTTCATCGGCGGCGTCGCCGGGGCGTTGTTGACCGGTGCGATTGCGTTACCGTTTATCGATCAAGCACCTGACGTCACGTCGAATACGAATGTGACGTCAGACGGGACACCTGTCCAAACCTCATCGAACATCAAAGACACATCGGTCACCAATGCGGTCGCGGTGGCACAACCGGCAGTCGTGACCGTGAACAACTTCGCGGCGAGCGGATTCTCGAACGAAGCGGTCGAAGCGGGTGTCGGATCAGGGGTCATCTATAAAAAAGAAAATGGCTCGGCTTACATCGTCACGAACCATCACGTCGTCAATGGCGCCGACCGTCTGACCGTCACGTTCAACGACGGTTCAACTGCTGATGCGAAGCTCATGGGAAGCGATGCGACGTACGATTTGGCCGTGCTCGAAGTCGACGCGGACAACGTATCGTCTGTGATTAAGATCGGGAAATCGAGCGAATTGAAACCGGGGCAGACGGTCATCGCCATCGGTAACCCGCTCGGACAGTTTGAGAACTCGGTTACACGCGGGATCGTCTCTTCGACGTCGCGTCTCGTACCGGTCGATACGGACGAGAACGGACAAGCGGACTTTAATGCCGAAGTCATCCAAACGGATGCGGCCATCAACCCCGGTAACTCTGGTGGGGCGTTGATCAATGAATCCGGTCAGTTGATCGGGATCAACTCGATGAAAATCGCGACCGATTCTGTCGAAGGGGTCGGCTTCTCGATTCCGGTCGACATCGCGTTGCCGCTCATCAATCAAATTGAGCAGACCGGCGAAGTGAACCATCCGTCGCTCGGTGTCTCATTGCGTGACGTTAATGAGTTCCCGCCTGGTTATTTGACTGAACAGATCAAGCTACCGGAGTCGGTGACGGCCGGGACGATTATCGTCGACGTGCAGGCGAACAGTTCGGCGGCGGCAGCGGGCCTTGAGGCTCGTGACGTCATCGTCAAAATCAACGATCAACCCGTGTCCTCGTTCATCGATTTGCGGAGCGAATTGATTCGTGACACGGACGGCGTCGTCACGATCGAGTACGTCCGGGACGGCAAGACCGAAACGGTCGATGTCGAGATTCAAAATGCGAACGGAGACGCGTTGTAAAGATGGGCACGATGCCCATCTTTTTTGTTATGCTTAGAAAAAGGAGGGGATAACGTGATTCGTAAGTTATACGGTGTGTTATTTTTAGGGGCCGGCATCATGCATTTCGTTCAAGAGCGCGCCTTCATGTCGATTATTCCGAAATCATGGCCGTTCAAGCGCTTCATGGTACAGGCTAGCGGTGTGATTGAAGTCGTCTATGGCGTGTTGTTGCTCTTGAACAAAGGGACCGGTTTCGTCAAGAAGACGTTGCCAGCTTTTTTGATTGCCGTGTTCCCGGCAAACATCAATATGGCACTCAAACCATCCCGGATCGGGGGCAAGACGTTACCAAAATGGGTGACATGGGGTCGACTGCCGCTGCAATGGGTGTTGATCAAAGGCGTCAAGAAACTGTGACTACATAACGGGGGAATCAATCATGACTACGAACGTACTGAACTGGTTCGAGCATTTTCATGCTCATCCGGAAGTGAGTTGGAAAGAAGAAAAGACGACGAAGACGATTGCGGACATCTTGGCGTCATGGAACGTGCGTCACGAGACGTTTGACGACGTGACGGGTGTTATCGCTGAAATCGGCACCGGTGCCGACGTTATCGCCGTCCGAGCCGATATCGATGCCTTATGGCAACAAGTCGACGGAGAGTTCCGGGCCAACCATTCGTGCGGCCACGACGCCAACATAAGCATGGTGCTCGGCGCGCTCGAGCTGTTAAAGGACGAGGCGCTCTCGAAACGGATCCGCTTTATCTTCCAACCGGCGGAAGAACAAGGTAACGGCTCGCTCGCGATGATCAATAAAGGGGCACTTGACGATGTCAGCCACTTGTACGGCATTCATTTGCGCCCGCTCGAAGAGCTGAAGCGCGGCCAATACGCCGCTGCGATTCAACACGGCGCCGCTTTGTTCTTGAAAGGACGGATCATCGGGGACGATGCCCACGGTGCGAGGCCACACCAAGGTCAGAATGCGCTCGACGTCGTCTTCACGATTCAGCAGATGTTGAAAAGCATCTATCTGTCGCCGTTTGAGCCGCATTCGATCAAGCTGACCGGTGTCCAGGCAGGAAGTGACAACATGAATATCATTCCGGGCAACGCCACGTTCTCGATTGACGTGCGGGCCCAGCAAAATAAAGAACTGCTCGAGCTTCGTGACCGTCTCGAGACGATGTTGCATCAAATTAGCGTGCTGCATGGCGTCGAGATCGAGTTGGAATGGCAAGACTTCACGCCGGGTGCCGAGATCGGGAAACACTCGAGCCGGATTACAGCAGAAGCGATCATCGCACTCCATGGCGAGGACGCGCTCGTCAATCGCATCGTGACGTCGGGAAGTGACGATTTTCATTTTTACACGGTCGAGAAACCGGGACTCGATGCCACGATGATCGGGATCGGGGCAAATTTGACGCCGGGACTGCATCACCCGCAGATGACGTTCGACCGCGACGTCTTGCCTGAAGGGGCGGCTTTGCTCGCCGAGACGCTACGCCGAGCGGTTGCAATACGATAAAGTGAAACGAAATGGACGGGGCGTGAGCTTGCCGTCCATTTTTTTGTTGCTAACTTCTCATGTAAGCGTTATCATAATTTCATTAGCGACAATATAACGACAATTCTGAATTTTCGCTAACGGGGAGGAATTTACATGGAACTGCAGGGGAACAGGCAAGACATGAAGCTTGGTTGGGCGTTGTTGCCGCTACTTGTCATGATTGGGGTCATGCTCGTCGCCATCGTCAAACTCGAGCAAGGGCCACACATCCCGCTCATCGTCGGGACGGCGACCGCTTCGGTTGTCGCGTGGCGTCACGGGTACAAATGGAAAGACATCGAGGAGATGATGTACAAGGGGATACGGCTCGCCTTGCCGGCGGTCGTCATCATCATCTTGGTCGGTTTGACGATTGGCGCCTGGATCGGGGGAGGCGTTGTCGCCACAATGATATATTTTGGGTTGAAGATCATCTCGCCGGCCTACTTCCTCGTGACGATCTGTCTCATCTGTGCGGTCGTTGCTTTGTCGATCGGCAGTTCGTGGTCGACGATGGGGACGATCGGTGTCGCCGGGATGGGCATTGGGCTCAGCATGGGGATTCCGGCGCCGATGGTCGCAGGTGCCGTCATCTCGGGCGCCTACTTCGGCGATAAGATGTCGCCGCTGTCGGATACGACGAACCTTGCGGCCGGTTTGACGCATACGAACTTGTTCGTCCACATCCGTCATATGCTTTATACGACGATTCCGGGACTCATCATCGCGCTCGGCGTCTATTGGTGGCTCGGGACGCGTTTCAATGATACGGCGACGAATCCTTCAGATATCGTGCAGACGCTCGGCATTTTGGAGGACAGTTTCGTCATTTCGCCTTGGTTGCTACTGATTCCGCTCGCGGTCATCGTGCTCGTCACGAAAAAAGTACCGGCCATCCCGGCACTCGTCGTCGGGATCGCGCTCGGCTTCCTGGCCCAAGTCGTCATTCAAGGCGGATCGCTCTCGGATAGCGTCGGTGCGCTTCAAAGCGGCTATGTCATCGACACCGGCAATGAGCTCGTCGATAATTTATTCAGTCGGGGTGGGCTCGACGCGATGATGTATACCGTCTCGATGACGATCGTCGCGATGACGTTCGGGGGGATTTTGGAGTATTCGGGGATGCTGCAATCAATCATGAACCAGATCGTCAAACTAGCGAAGACGGCCGGCTCGATGATCGCGTCGACGATTCTTGCCGGGATTGCGACGAACGCGACATGTTCCGAGCAATACATATCGATCGTCGTGCCGGCACGCATGTTTGCCGGGGCCTATGAGAAGATGGGGCTCCACTCGAAGAACTTGTCCCGGGCGCTCGAGGACGGCGGCACGCTGACGTCAGTGTTCATCCCGTGGAACACGTGCGGGGTGTTCATTCTCGGGACGCTCGGTGTCGGGGCGTTCGAGTACGCGCCGTACGCCGTGCTCAACTTCGTCGTCCCGGTCATCTCGATCATCTATGCGTTCACAGGGTTCACGATCGAACGGATCACGGTGTTGCAAGCAGAAACACAAGTCGAAGATCAAGCGGCATTATAAAAATTTCCCGGCCCTCTAGGCCGGGAAATTGAATTTATAGACGGCGCGGGGGCGGCCTTGGGCGTAACTCATTTCTTCACCAATGACGCTGACAAGGTATGCGTCATGTAGTTTTTTGATGAGCCGCTCGGTCGTCCGTCGCGAGACGTTCAAGTAGTCGGTCAGCTCTTTGGCGGTGAACTCGAGTTTGCGTTTCGAGAATCGGATGATCTTGCCGGCGTTGGCCGGGCTGATGCCGACTTGTTTGACGATATCGAACGCAACTTCTTCGGTCACACGGTAAGAAGTCACGTCGTCGCGTTTCGGGAAAGACAATCGCTTCGAGTCGTCAACGATGCGGACTCGTTCGTCGGTGGCTGCAGACAAGGCGATTTGTGCATGTTCGTAAGCTTGTTGGTATTGGGTGCCGTAGCCGATCCCGATTGAAGAGTCAAAAGACGCGGGGGCGAGCGTGTTTTCTTCGAGGGCGCTGATCGTCTCGCCTTTCGTCGTCAACAGAGCGGTCGAGGGACCGTCCGTCGTTTCGAGATGTCCGCCGATATAGTGAACCGTTGCCAAATGGTCGCGGAGCGCCTCGGAATCGGTATCATATAAAATGATTGAAAATTGAGCGTTGTCCGCCAATAGTTGCCGAACACGTTGAATCAGTTGCTCGAGATGGTACCGGATCGTACTCGGCGGCTCGATCATGAGCTGACTCTCATAGCCTTGCTCTTGCAATTGGCGGTGGACACGCTCGATGCTCGTCAAGGCCAAGTTCGTTTGAGCGGGTTGTAAGTCCGCGTGAAACGCGAATACGTCTTGAAAGTCGACGTCAGGATGAATCTTCATTAAACGAGGTGGTGTCGTCACTGCGGGGAGGGACGATAAAATCGCCGCCAACCGTCTCGGCTCGATCACATCGATCGACACGTGTTCGAGGGAGACGGCACGAGTGAGCGCCGCCGACAGGAGCGTAGTCAACAGCACGGTCTCGTCTTGGACGACGTGGTGTGCCATATTCGTACTGAGATAAGGCAGCGCGTACGAATAAGGGAACGATCCCGAGAAGAAGACGCCGTCGAACGAACCGAGCTGTTTGGCGATCGTGGCCGCCTCGTGCGGATGTTGATACGTATAGTAGGCGAAGCGAACATCTTCATAATCAGGGGCCAGCGCTGTGATGGTAGCGACGAAGTCGGCTGAACCGACGATTGCTAAATGAAGCGACATGCGAAAACTCCTCCTTGCAATTTAGCGACTATTTAACGACAATATATACAATGAACTTTTAAATGTAAAGGAGCACTTATCATGAAACTAGAAAAAATAGAACTGTTTGCGATTGAACTACCGCTCAAAGTCCCGTTCATCGTCAGCTACCATCGCTATGACGTCATGCCGTCGGTAATCGTCAAGATGACGACCGAATGCGGTCTCGTCGGGTACGGTGAGGCGGTTGCCGACGAACACGTGACGGGCGAGTCGCTTGAGAGTACGATCAGTGTCATTCGCCACTTGCTCGGTCCACTGTTGATCGGACGGAACCCGATGCATCTAGAACGGATTCACGACGAGATGGACCGGGCCATCCGTGACGTTCCAGCGGCCAAGGCAGCGCTCGACATTGCTTGCCATGACTTGATCGGGAAGAAGCTCGGACAACCCATCTACGAGTTGCTCGGCGGACGCTATCACGACGCCTTCCCGGTCACACACGTCTTAAGTATCGGTGAGCCTGAAGCGATGGCGGCAGAAGCGTCGGAACAGGTCGCAGAAGGTTACACGGCCGTCAAAATGAAAGTCGGCGTCGATGTCGCCTCGGACGTCCGTCGTGTCGCGGCAGTAAGGCAAGCGGTCGGTCCTGACGTCCCAATCCGTGTTGATGTCAACCAAGGCTGGGTAAACGCGGCGAAGACGCTGCAGGCGATGCGTAAGCTCGAACCGTTTGATATCGATTGGGTCGAGCAACCGGTCAAAGCCGACGATTTTGAAGGAATGCTCGAAGTTAAAGGCAAAATATCGGTCCCGCTTATGATTGACGAAGGGGTACGGGGTGTCGCCGACATGCGCCGCTTGACGATGATGCAAGCGGCGCATAAAGTGAACGTGAAATTGATGAAGTGCGGCGGCATCTATCCGGCGAAAAAACTCGTCCATATGGCCGAGATGTCCGGTATCGAGTGTCAAATCGGCTCGATGGTCGAATCGTCGATCGCCTCGAGCGCGGGCTTCCACGTCGCGTTCTCGAGTAAAATCGTTCAATCGGTCGAACTGACCGGCCCGCTCCGGTTCGCTACGGACGTCGGCAATTTGACGTACGATTTACCGTTCATCCGCTTGAACGACCGCCCGGGTCTCGGTGTCGACGTCGATGAGGACGTGCTCCGTCGCCTGACGACCGATTACTACGAAGTCGGAGGCGCCGATCATGTGGCACGGTGAATGCAATGGACTTGAACTCGACGTTCGGCATCTGACCGATATAGACATGACGGCCATCGAAGCGGTGCAACAAACCGTGATTGCTGATTTGGCCGAAGGTAGCCATTACCAAGCGCTCACGACAGACGAATTCATGAAGCTGTTGTCGGATCAGACGATCATCGGCGCGTTCCATCAAGGGGTGTTGATCGCGTTTCGGGCGTTGCTCATCCCGCCGCTCGATGACGAACATTTAGGTCGTGACATCGGGCGGCGTGAGGATGAACTCGATCGCATCATCTACCAAGAGGTGACGAACGTCGATCCGTCTTATCGGGGCTACCGTTTGCAGCAACATTTAGGGAAGCTGTTGATGGAAGAATTGAGCCAAGACGAGCGGTTTGACCTCGTCTGTGCGACCGTCGCCCCGTTCAACATCCCGAGCTTGAAGGACAAGTTTGTCCTGGGCCTAAGAATCGGCGCACTCAAACAAAAGTATGGCGGTAAACTTCGTTATATCTTTATGAAAGAACTGCATGCGGGTTGGCGACCGTTAGGTGAGACGGCGTGGCTTGAGATGAGTGATACGGACGGCCAAGTCGAATTATTGAAGACGGGTTGGTACGGCACGGCGATGAAACGAGTCGACGAGACGTGGCTTATCCAATATGAACGGTAAAAATGGCCTGATCCATGTGATCAGGCCAAACGTGTTTAGTCGAGGATAAATAAAATGTCATCGGCAAGTTTTTCATACGTCCGATCGCTCGGGTGGAACTGGTCGCTTGCGAGGTCTCGGGTGACGTCGCTCACGTACGCGAACGGATCGATCACGTCGATGCGGTACGTATTCCCAAGGTTAGCCGCCGCAGCGTTCCAGTCGAGAATCAGCTGGTTGAACGCCTGTCCGTTCGTGTTCTCGGGGAACGGGTTGTAAAGCGCGATATAGACGATTTGAGCCGTGTCGTTCAGACCACGGATTTCTGCAAAGATATCATTTAAGTTTGCTTTAGCGTCCGTGACGACTTGTTCGATATCGACAGATTCGAAGTTATCGACGTTCTCGCCCCGGTTGAACAGGTCGTTGCCGCCGATCGTGAGCGTGATGTAGCGGGCGTTTTTGATTGTCCGCTGAACTTCCGGCTGAGCGAGCTGAGCGAGCAGGTCCTCGGTGCGTGCCCCCGATATGGCCAAGTTTTGTGTGCGGATATCTTGGTCTTCGAGAGCTGCGCTGACCGGTTGAACGTAACCGGCGCCTGACGTCGAACCGACGCCGCGTGTGATTGAATCACCGAGAGCGACGAAAATTTCGCCGTCTGGTTCAGGTCTCGTATCTTCGCTGACCGAGAGCGTACGCTCCGGCGGGTTGACGATGTCTTGATACCCAATCCAAAGACCAAACAAAGCCGTTGCCGTCAACAAGACAGAGCCGATTAAAAAGGCATACCATTTCCCATTTTTCATCTGATGACCTCACTTTCTATGTAACCATCATATCAAATATATTTGAACCTGCCCTATGTGAATGTTCGAATAGGACAGAAGCGGACGAGTCCGCTAGAATAGAGTTGAGGTGAGACGATGCAACCAACATTGAAAATAGACCATTTGACAAAAGTAATCGGGAAAAAAACCATCATCGACGATATCTCGTTCGATGTGTTTCCTGGGGAAGTGTTCGGCTTTTTAGGACCGAACGGTGCTGGTAAGACGACGACGATCCGGATGATCGTCGGCTTGATCAAACCGACGAAAGGGTCCGTCTCGATTTGCGGTTTTGGCGTCGAGCGCCAGTTCGTCCAAGCGATGAACCAGATCGGGGCGATTGTCGAGAATCCCGAGCTGTATAAATTTTTGAGTGGCCGCGAGAACTTGAACGTGTTCGCGCGCATGTTACCGGGTATCACGGAGGCCCGGATTCAAGAAGTGATCGACCTCGTCGATTTGACGGCCCGGATCGATGACAAAGTGAAGACGTACTCGCTCGGGATGCGCCAACGGCTTGGAATCGCGCAAGCGATGCTCAACAACCCGCGTGTCTTGATTTTAGATGAACCGACGAACGGGCTCGATCCGATGGGGATCCGTGATTTGCGACTGTTTATCCGTCGCCTCGTCGAAGAAACCGGACTCAGTGTGCTCGTTTCAAGCCACATCTTGGCGGAAATTGAGTTGCTCGCTGACCGTGTCGCCATCATGTCGCGCGGCAAGATTGTGAAAGTCGGTACCGTTCAAGAGCTGATCAATGAATTGGCGTCGACGGTCGACGTTCACGTGGCGGACAGTTTTGAGGTGTTGCCGATTGTTCGTGGTTTTGAATCGATCGAGCAGGCGGACGTCGTCGACGAACGGACGATCCGTGTCTCGATGAACTTAGAAGACACGGCCCGATTAAATCGTTATTTGCTTGATCGAGATGTGGAAGTCTTTGGTCTCGAACGACGTGTTCAGACGCTCGAAGAACTGTTTATCACATTGACCGGGGGTGACCATATTGTCTAATCCATCTTTACTCGGCCTGATTCGTAACGAAGTGTTGAAGATCCATAATAAGCGACGACTATTGGTCGTCTCGGTCATCCTCGTCGTACTCGTCTCGATGTTCACGTACGCCAACTATCGTCAAATCGAGAAGCAGCGTGAAGAGCAAGGGACGATCGACTGGCGTGTCGACTTGCAGCAAGAGATCGTCGATACGCAAAACCGGCTCGCCTCGGCGAACGTCCAAGACGAGTTCCGGCAAATCCTCGAGTTCCAAGTGCAACAAAATCAATACTACTTAGATAACGACATCAATCCGAGTTATCCTGGGGCGCCGACGTTCATGCGTGTCTTCTTCTCCCAAGGGACGACGCTCGTCCTGCCGCTGTTCATCATCGTTCTGATGGCAGACATCGTCAGCGGCGAGCATAACGACGGGACGATCAAGACGCTGTTGTCACGTCCGGTCCGGCGCTTTAAGATTTTGTTGGCGAAATGGATGACGACGCTGTTGTACACATCGATCCTCATCTTCATCACGGCGTTCGTCAGTTACGCCATTTCCGGGATCGTGCTCGGATGGGACGGTTGGACCGCACCGATCTTGACCGGATTCCAGGCCTCAGCGACCGGGACGTTCTCGACCGACTTCGTCCATACGCTGCCGATGTGGCAATACTTGCTCATGTCGGTCGGTCTATCGTGGTTCGTCGTGGCGGCCGTCGGTACGATCGCACTCATGATTTCGGTCCTCGTCAAAAATACGGCGACCGGGATCGGGATCATGATGGCCATCCTCATTTCGGGACCGCTCCTCACGTCGCTCGGTTCGAACTGGGACAGCTCGAAATACTTGGTGAACGTCAACTTCGGTCTTCATACCTATCTCGAGGGGCAAGCCCCGCCGATCGATGGTATGACACTGCCGTTCTCGCTCATCGTCATTTTCGTTTGGACGCTCGCGGCGTTGGCGTACGCGTTCTATCACTTCACCCAAAAAGATGTCTATTAAATGAGAAAGTGTCACCATCCCGGTGACGCTTTTTTTATACGGTTGAAAGCACTAAACAGGAAGACTGAATAGGTTAAATGTCTCAATAGTTAGAATTGTCAAAATAATCAATAAGTTGGATTCCTTAACTGTGGGAAACTATGTAAAGTAAGAGACACCACATAAGGAGGGAAACACATATGAAAAAAGTTTTATCGACATCATTGATCGCAGGCGTCTTACTCGTTCCACAATTCGCCGGGGCGGCAGAACTGAAGACAGGCACGTTGACAAAACCATCGACTGAGGCGCCGGCGACGATCGTCAAAGAGTTCGCCAAAGCGAAAGGAGAATTCAAGACGATCGAATCGAAGCGCGACAAAGTCGGACAAGTCGTCAAACTCCAACAGACGGTGGACGGTGTTCCCGTATTCGGCGGTATCGTCGTCGGAGTGGTCGACGAGGCCGGGCAATTGAAGACGGTCGTCGATGACACGAAACAACTGAAAGGACTACATAAATCGATCAAACTGAACGAACGAAAAGCAGTCGCCCGCTATAAAGAACTTGTCGGTCATACAGGCGCCTACGAGCTCGAGCCGGCAGCGGAACTCGTCATCTACCCGAACAAAGGTGAAGCGGCTTATGCCTATGAGGTGACCGGGACGATCCTCGATGCTGAGGAACCATCACGTTGGACGTACTTCATCGATGCGGCGAGCGGCGAGGTGTTGAACAAATACAACCAGTTGGCTCACGCCAAACCGGCGAACGGCGTCACAGGAACGGCGTTTACCGGAACGGGGATCGACGTGCTCGGACAGAGCCAAACGTTCAAGACGACGAAGAGCGGTTCATATTACTATTTACAAGACTCGACGCGCGGTAAAGGCATCTACACGTACGATGCCGGCAACCGGACACGTCTTCCCGGATCACTTTGGGCCGACGTCGATAACGTCTTGAACACGACGTATGACCGGGCCGCGGTCAGTGCGCACGTGAATGCGACTAAAACGTACGATTTCTTCAAAAACACTTACGGCCGCAATAGCTACGACAACAACGGGGCGGCTCTCAACTCGACGGTCCATTACAGCCGCAGTTACAACAACGCGTTCTGGGACGGCAGCAAGATGGTTTACGGGGACGGGGATGGACAGACGTTCACTTACCTCTCGGGTGCGCTCGATGTCGTCGCCCACGAGTTGTCACACGCCGTCACCGAGTACACGGCCGGTTTGATCTACCAGAACGAATCGGGTGCGATCAACGAAGCGGTGTCTGATATCTTTGGTACGGTCGCCGAATACAGTGTCGGATCGAACTTTGACTGGTTGGTCGGGGAGGATATCTACACGCCAGGCGTTGCAGGGGACGCTCTACGTTCGATGTCGAACCCGGCCGCTTACGGTGACCCGGATCACTATTCGGTGCGTTATACAGGAACGCAAGACAATGGCGGTGTCCATATCAACTCAGGAATCGTCAACAAAGCGGCCTACTTGTTAGGTAATGGCGGATCGCATTACGGTGTCTCGGTCCAAGGTGTCGGCGTCATGGAGATGGGGGACATCTACTACCGCGCCCTCACGGTCTACTTGACACCGACTTCGAACTTCTCGAGTCTTCGCCAAGCGGTCGTCCAATCGGCTAAAGACCTTTACGGTTCGACGAGCACACAAGCCGTTGCTGCCGCGAAATCGTTTGACGCGGTCGGCATCTATTAATCGGAATCAATTAAGTAGACAGACATCTCTTCCCGCGCGGAAGAGATGTTTTTAGTTTAGTAGGTGATAGACTCGCTAAAGAGGGTAAATAGGGTTGTAGTTTAAACTGAACTGATTCAGAGGAGGATTTATGAATATTCACCAATTTCGTATCGACCATAAAAATGGAATTCGCTTGAGCGACTTCCAAACGAGCATGCAAGACCGGCCGTCTGATGAGACGTTGACTGAGGAATTGATTCCAAAAAGTGTCGACAGGTTAAAAGAGTTACATTGGAAGCTATATGCCGAAGCTAAAAAGGGTGTCGTCGTCGTCTTGCAGGCGCTAGATGCCGGAGGGAAAGATGAAGCGATCAGCTATATCTTCTCAAACTTGAATGCCCAAGGGTTGAAGACGAACGCCTTCCAAAAGCCGTCGGACACCGAAAAGAAACATGACTACTTATGGCGGATGCACGATTTGATGCCGGAGCGGGGTCAAGTCGGTATTTTGAACCGATCGTATTACGAAGAAGTCATCGCACCCCGCGTCCACGATCTACTAGGCGACGAGGTGATCCCAGATGAAGCGAACGTATGGGCCGTGCGCTACCGTCAGATTAACGATTATGAGCAGTATCTTAAGGAGAACGGCTTTGAGGTCATCAAATTTTTCTTTAACGTCTCAAAAGAAGTGCAACGCGATCGTCTGCTCGAACGCTTGAAAGACCCGAAGAAGAATTGGGAGTTTTCATTCAGTGATGTCGAGGAGCGGAGACATTGGGACGATTACCAGGCCATCTTCGAAGACATGTTGTCGAATACGTCGACAAGTCAGGCACCATGGTATATTCTTCCGGCCGACGATGACTGGTACGCGCGTTACATCGTCTCGACCGTTATGATCGACGTGCTCGAGAACATCAATCCGCAGTTCCCGACGTTCACAGAAGAGGAGCAGGAAAAGATTGACGAGGCGATTAAAGAGTTAGAAAGTGAATGATTGAGCGTCGTGTGCGGAAACGATTGATTTCCCTATTGCGTTGAAAGCGAATCCAATGTACAGTGGACGTATCGAATCAGACGTCAGACATCTATACAAAGGAGCAATCATTGTGGGGAATATTAGTTTGTTGTTCGGCGGCGTGGCACTGTTCATTAACAGCCTCGTCCTGTTTGGGAAAGTCGATATGAAAAGTGCCGGGGTGTTCAGCCTGTTCACCGGCATGTTCCAGGCGTTCATCGCGACATGGCTCGTCATCGGGGCGAGCCCGTCAGAACTGTTTGGATACGCAGGTATTTACTTGTTCGCATTCACGTATTTGTACGTCGGTGTGACGTTCATCTTTAACTTGGACGGACGCGGTGTCGGCTGGTTCTCACTGTTCGTCGCGATTTCGGCACTATTTTACGCCGTCGTCGGGTTCGCGAACGGTGACAGCATGGGCGCGGTGACGTGGTTGTTCTGGTCGTTCCTTTGGGGATTGTTCTTCTATGGGATGGCGCTGGAACGAGCGATCGACGGCGTGACAGCACGCGTCGCCTTCGTCCTCGCTTGGTTGACGTTGATCGTACCCGCATTGCTCGGCTTGGCCAATTTGATGACGCCGCTCTATGACGTCATTTGGTGGGCGGCGAGCGGTACGGCTGTTCTCTACTTTGCCTTCGCGATGTCGCGGTTCAAACGCCAAGTCGAGACGGCAAACTAAAAACGCTCATCCTGAGCGTTTTTAGTTTGCATGTTGAATTGTGTCTAAAGTGTGAAAAGTGGGAAAGGAGTAGGTAAAGGAGGCGGTCACAGATGAGTGATGGCTTGATTTTACTGCTCGGTTTATTAATCTGCGGTTGGATGCTGTTTGCGGTCGTGTTTGATGATACAATTAAAAGAAGAATTTGACGGGCCGTTTCCTTTTTAGGAACGGTCTTTCGTTTGAGGAGTGACAGAAATGAAAAAGACACCAGTCATCGTGATTGTCGGGCCGACGGCAGTAGGGAAGACGAAGACGGGCATCGAGCTCGCCAAGGCGTTCGACGGAGAAATCGTATCAGGCGACTCGGTCCAAGTGTACCGCAGAATGGATATCGGTTCCGCCAAAGTGACGGTCGAAGAGGCGGAAGGTGTACCGCATCATTTGATCGACATTTGTGACCCGGATGAAGCGATGAGCGTCGCCAAATTTCAACGTCTCGCCCGCGCGGCGATCGACGATATCTACTCGCGCGGGAAGGTGCCGATTGTAGTCGGTGGGACGGGCCTGTATATTCGGGCGATTTTATACGATTACGAGTTCACGGAGCGACCGGTCGATACGGAACTGCGTGCAGCGCTTGAAGCCGAAGCGGAAGCACACGGCGCCGAGGCGTTACATGATCGCTTGCGTGGCCTCGACCCGAGGCGCGCCGACATCATTCATCCAAATAATGTCCGCCGTGTCATCCGTGCCCTCGAAGTCGCGCTCTCAGGTGACGAGCAGGCAATGGATAGTGCCCCATCTGAGCACTACGATTATAAGTTGTTCGTCCTGCACGCCGATCGCGACGTCTTATATGAGCGGATCAATCATCGCGTCGATTTGATGATCGAAGCGGGTCTCATCGAAGAAGTCGAGCGCTTATTGCGTGCCGGGTACCGGGAGACACAGGCGCTACGGGCCATCGGCTATAAAGAAGTCGTGCCGTACTTAGACGGGAAGCTGACGCGAGAGCGGATGACCGAGACATTGAAACAACATACACGCCAGTTTGCAAAACGGCAATTAACGTGGTTCCGTCATCAATTTGATGGGATTTGGGTAGATATGGGAAAGAAATCATTTGAACTATCGTATAAAAATATCTATGATGAGGTTGAGGAGTTTTTTCGAAAATTCCGATTATTTGAACGAGACATAGACTAGGGGGAATGCAACATGAAGGCAAGCTATAACATCCAAGATCATTTTCTGAACCAATTGCGCAAAGAGATGGTTCCGACGACCGTGTTTTTAGTCAGTGGCTTCCAAATTCGCGGAGTCATCAAATCATTTGACAACTTCACAGTGATCGTCGAGTCGGAAGGGCGCCAACAGTTGATTTATAAACATGCGATTTCGACGTTCTCGCCAGCACGGAACGTCACGTTGTTCGAACCGGAAGCGGTCGAGATGACGGAAGGTTAATTGAAGCATAAGAAAAGAGCGGCCCGGGGACCGCTCTTTTCTTATGCCGTTTTTATGTTGCGGTCATCATGGAGCGCCTCGAGGACGCGATGGATGGCGCAGCCACCGAGCAACGAGTCGAGTTGCTCGCACATTTGGGCGGGACTCGACCGATACAAGTGCGTATACGTCCGTTTCCACGAGCGGTCGGCCGACTGGATGCGGACGAGCAGGTCGGCGTGACCGAGCTCTTTCAGCTTATCGATATTCATCCGGTTCGTCCGGGCGAAGGCAGATAAGACGACCGCTTTCGCGAGCGGTGTTTGCACCGGATACCCTGAGACGATTAAAGCGGCCATCGCTCCTTTCATCTCATGCGCGACGACCGAGTCGATGAGGTCGTCGTGCGTATATGGATTTCCAGCGTGACCGGCGACTGCCTGCTCAAGCTCATTGTCTGATACGGGACAGACCGCCCCTTCGAGGATACCGTCAATCGTTGGATGGACATCTGCATAACGTGCCGCTTCCCCTGTCGCGATCAACCGTTCATACGTGTCTAGTAGTGAAATCATCATCATTCCCCCTTTTTGTAACTACTTATATCGTAACAATATAGGTAAGCGCTTTCAATATATTCCTCACAAGTTTCTGACCAGTAACGAAAGTATGTTCGCCTCGAACGATAAAACACGATACAATGGGCAAAGAGAAGAAAAAGGGGGTCATATCATGAATTATTATCAACAGATCGACGCGGTCGCAGGTGGTGGTACGTTCGACCGGGCCAGGTTTCAAGTTCCGAAAGTCGAGAAGTCGACGCTTCGGCTAACGGATTTGTCGGACGGGACACCGATTCAGACGAATGCGCTCGTCAGTTCGGTCGAGGTGCGGGAAGGGAAGTCTGGCGCCAAATGGTTGCAACTTAATTTGACGACGTCTGGCGGGCTGATCCGGGCCAAACACTGGCTGCGGGGCAACGAAGATCAACTGCTACCGATTTACGAATCGGGCGTGATCGCCTTAGAAGGAAAGATTGACGTCTATCCGAAGCCGGACGGCGCCAAATCGATTACGATCGATCGTGTCCAACCGATGTCCCGGGACGAGGCGGTGTCGCTCTTACCTGGACTTCCAGGCGACGAGACGTTCGATCAGTATGCCGAAGAGCTGTTCGCGATTTTGTCGACGCTGTCTCCGGACTATGAGGCGATCGCGTTGGCGCTCCTCGATCAATATTGGGACGATTTCGTATTGGCCCCGGCTGCGCTCTACCATCACCACAACTACGTCGGTGGACTGTTAAAACATACGGTCTGCATGTTGCGACTCGGTTACCGCATCCAAGAGCAAGACGATTATTTGGCGACTGCGTTCCGGATCATCAAAGAAGCCGAGCAGTTGCACAAAGTAGACGTATGGAATACGATGAACGGTGTTAAAGTCGAGCAGGCGTTCCGTGGGACGTTTGAGTCGCTCTATACGGCGTGTGAGGCGATGGCAGAACTGAAAGAACCGCTCCGCTGGGACGAACTCGCGCTCGGTATCTTGTTCCATGATATCGGCAAGTTGTTCGAATACAGTCATCTGTTGTCGTCACCGAGACGGTTCGAGCAGCTGTTTTACGTCACCGGCACGAGTGAGACGACAGGGATCGCCATCAATCCGATGGGGAGTCTGGTCGGTCACATGCCATACGGAGGGCTGTTGTTCGAGAAGAGTCAACAAGCCGCCGGCATCACGTTGCCGCTTGACGTCCACCACCGGATTTGGCATATGATCTTGTCCCACCACGGAAAACGGGAATGGGGTTCTAGCGTCCTGCCGGCCACGACCGAAGGGTGGCTGCTCCATTTGATCGACTTGTTGGACGCTCGCTACGAGAAGTGGGCACGGGTCCACGAAAATTTATAAAGTGAGGTGCAAGGCATGATTCCCGTGCAATTAGTGACCGGCTTTTTAGGCGCCGGAAAAACGACATATATGAACCGTCTTTTAGAAGCGACGGACGAACGATTGCTCTTGATCGTCAACGAGCTCGGCTCGGTCAACATTGACGAACAATTGATCGTCAACATGGATCAAGAACAGATCGAACTGTCGAACGGTTGTATTTGTTGTTCAATCCAAAATGATTTGAGTAAGACGTTTTATCAACTTGCCTCGCGAGGCGAGTCGTTCGATCGCATCGTCATCGAGACGACAGGTGTTGCCGACCCGGCCCCAATCATCCAGACGATTTATTACGACGATTACTTACGATCGCGCTTTAAACTGACGGCGATTTTGACCGTCGTCGATGCGAGCCAGATGGACCGCGAACTGTTCATCGAAGGTATCCATCAAATCGCCTATGCCGATGTGATCTTGCTCAACAAAGTCGATCTCGTCAGCGAGGCCGAGCTCGAGCGTGCCCACGGCCGGATTCGTGAATTGAACCCGACCGTACGTGTCATCGAGACCGAGCAGACGGTCGGAGCGTATGAGTTACTCGAGAACACGTTCCAGCTCTCCCGCATCGATGAACGTCTGCTCGGCGAGCTGACAGCCGGACATACGTCCGTCTCGACGCTGCGGGCCATCACGATCACGACCGACGTGCCGTTAAACCGCGAGCGGGTCACGCGTTACGTCAGAGAAGTGCTCATGCACTATGAACAAGACGTCTATCGTCTCAAAGCGATTGTCCGTATTGAAGGCGAGTCTTCAAAATTTGTCGTCCAGGCGACGAACCAGTTGATGGGCGCGACGTTCGCCAATGAACCGAGCGACGATACCCGGTCTGTTTTTGTCTGGATCGGCAAAGAACTTGACCGGGAAGCGCTTGAACGCGGGATGAAAGCTTGTGAGGTGAATGAACGATGAGATTGATGCTAGTAGATGGATTTAACTTATTATCACGTTATTATTTTGCGACCGAACGACGCCGAGCGCTCGACCCCGAAGTGACGTTGAAAGGTTTGCTCCGTAAAGTCGACGGCTGGACGAACGAGTTTACCCATATCGCTTTCTTTTGGGACGGACCGATTGAAACGACGCATCGGTTCGCCTTGTTCCCTGACTATAAGGCGACCCGGACCGGTCTGCCGGAACCGTTGTTTCATGATTACGTCAAACTGCGGGCCGCGCTCACGGAACGCGGCATCTTTCAGTCTGAGCTGGCCGGGTACGAGGCGGACGATTTGATGGGGGCCGTCGCGACGGCGTTTCCCGGAGAATCGTACATGTACTCGTCCGACCGGGACTTGCATCAACTGTTATCCCCGAACGTGTTTCAAATCGTCCCTAAAAAAGGTGAGGAACTGTTGATGAGCCGGGAATTGTTCGAAGCGACGTACGGGGTGAGACCGTTACAGTTCGTCGATGTGAAGGCGCTCCAAGGCGATGCGTCGGACAACATTCCGGGCGTCAAAGGGATCGGTCCGAAGACGGCGACGATCCTCGTGCAGTCATACGATACCGTCGAACAATTATACGAGCTGTTGCGAACGGAACAGTTGCTTGAAGCACACCAAAAGTATGCGAAAAAATTGGACGGTCACGAAGAAGTCGCGTTGCTGTCGAAGCGTCTGTCACAAATCGATATCGACGCTCCGATCGAGACCGACTGGGAGGCGTACCGCTTTGGTTCACGTTTATTTTGACGCGGCCACGAATCAACAGACCGGGGAGAACGGGCTCGGTGTTTGGCTAAAGGCGTCCGATGGGACGGTCGTTACGTTCACAGAGAAGCGGACCGGGCTATCGAGCGTTCAAGCCGAGCTCGCGGCACTCGTCTTCGCGCTCAAACAAGCTGAAGCGCTCGAAGGGGAGTCGACGTTCCTGTTTTATTCAGACGCCGAGACAATCGTGCGTGCGCTCGAGCAACGCTTTATGAAAGACAAATCGGTCAAACCGCTATTTCTTGAGGCGTTGATCGCCTACGACGAACTGCCGGTCACGTTCATCAAGTGGATCCCACGGGCAAACAACCGGGCTGACTCGGTCGCAAAGGCAGCGCTGCTTGGCAGATGAAGAAGTCGAGACGTGTCTCGACTTTTTTTCGATTCTCATAGGCGCACGTTTCTTTTTTGCAAAAATTTCGCTAAAATGAAAGCGTAGTCAAAAAAAGAGGGGGAATTTTCATGGATTATCGGATCGAACGGGACACGATGGGGGAAATCAACGTCCCAGCTTCAGCAAAATGGGGAGCACAAACACAACGAAGCTTAGAGAACTTTAAAATCGGGACGGAGAAAATGCCGCTCGAAGTCGTTCATGCGTTCGCGATTCTGAAAAAAGGCGCGGCCTTGGCCAACGCTGAATTAGGGGTCCTCGAGCAGGGCAAGGCGGACATTATCGCCGAGGTCGCAGATGAGATTGTGGCGGGTGATCATGACGCCGAGTTCCCACTCGTCGTCTGGCAGACAGGATCAGGCACACAATCCAATATGAACGTCAACGAAGTGATCGCCCACTTGGCGAACGACAAGTTAAAAGCACGAGGGCAGACGCTGACGATTCATCCGAACGATGACGTCAACAAGTCACAAAGTTCAAACGACACGTATCCGACTGCGATGCATATCGCCGCCATCCTTGCCGTCGAGGATAAAGTCATTCCGGCGATTGAAGCGCTCCATGCGACGCTCGACAAGAAGGCCGAAACGTATATGGACGTCGTGAAGATCGGGCGCACCCACTTGCAGGACGCTACGCCGGTCACGCTCGGGCAAGAGATCAGCGGCTGGGTCCGCATGCTTGAACTATCGAAACAGATGATTGAACGGACGCTTGAACCGTTAACAGAACTCGCGCTCGGAGGGACAGCGGTCGGGACAGGCATCAACGCGCATCCGGATTTCGGTGAAGTTGTCGCTGCCAAAATTTCGACTGAGACCGGTAAACGTTTCGTGACGGCCGTGAACAAGTTCCACGCGCTCACGAGTCACGATCAACTCGTCTTCACGCACGGGGCGTTGAAGGCGCTCGCGATGGATGCGATGAAGATCGCCAACGACGTCCGCTGGCTCGCTTCTGGTCCTCGTGCCGGGATTGGCGAGATCACGATTCCTGAAAATGAACCGGGTAGCTCGATCATGCCTGGAAAAGTGAACCCGACGCAAAGTGAGGCGTTGACGATGGTCGCGGCCCAAGTGCTCGGCAACGATACGACGATCGGATTCGGCGCGAGCCAAGGGAACTTCGAATTGAACGTCTTTAAGCCGGTCATCATGTACAACTTTTTACAGACGTGCCGTTTATTGACAGACAGCCTCCATTCGTTCGATGTGCACTGTGCCGTCGGGATTGAGCCGGATTTAGATGTGATCGCCCATAACGTCGAGCGTTCGCTTATGCTCGTCACGGCGTTGAATCCGCACATCGGCTATGAAAATGCTGCGAAGATTGCCAAGCATGCCCATAAAAAAGGCATCTCATTGAAAGAGTCAGCGCTCGAGACGGGTCTATTGACTGAAGAGCAGTTCGACCAGTGGATTCGTCCGGAAGAGATGACATCACCTAATCTAAAAGTTGGAAAATAACAGGAAGAGCGGTCGCTGAACCGCTTTTTTTTTGATTTTATAGGACGTTTGAACTAGATTAATGTCAAACAATAGGAATTAAATGAGGAAATAGTTGTATTTTCGCGGGTGAAGTCGCATAATCAGAGACAGAAGCGAATATCGGGGAGAACGAAACTGGGGGGTCGGGCATGGAGCAACATCAACTCACAGATCGCGTATATGGAATTTTGGCGAAAATCACGGAAGCTAGACAGATTCAAAAAACCGAAATCGAATTTTTATTAGATTGGATGAAAACGGAAGTCAAAAACCGTCGACTCATGCATCTGCTTGAGATTTTTAGTCGGGTCGAGTCTGACGTGCGTGAACTGCCGCCCGTCTTGACGCAGTCAGAAGCGATTGCGTTGATTGCGCCGGTCAAACGTTATATTCATACGGTTTTGGGAATCGAACAAGAAGATGAAGACTTAGTATTGATTTTATCGGGTAGTTTCTCTACGTTTAGTCGCTACAAACCGAGAGTTGAAAAGTTAGGGGCGAGGCCGGTGTTTCTGCAGACGATCGCAGAAGCGGTCGAGTACGATTATGAAGACGTCCCGAAAGCGATCGTCATGGATGTCGAACTATGGTCTCACTTCCCAGAGCGAGACATTCAGTCGTTCGTCAGCAAAATGAAGAAACTCTATGTGCCGCTCATCGTCATCGGGACGAATGAGCATTATCGCTTGGCCGCTTATTCATACGGCTTTGATGATTACTGGGAATCGTGGATCCCGATGGAAGAACGGCTCGTCCGGCTCGGCTTACATATTGAAAAGGCACGGCTCGTCTCGAACGCGCTTCTCGTCGATGAATTGACGGGCGCTTTTAACCGTAAATACTTAAAAGCGACGTTCAGCCGGTTCGTCTCCCGCTTAGAACGTTCCGGAGAGAGCTTCACGCTCGCGCTTTTAGACATCGATCACTTTAAGCAGTTAAATGACACGTTTGGCCATGCGTATGGCGACGAAGTGTTGCATCGCATCGCCGAAGAAATCCGTCTAGCCATCCGCTCGAGCGATGAGTTGATTCGGTACGGCGGCGAAGAGTTTTTGGTCATCCTTAACGTTTCCGACCGGACCGTCGTCGACGCGGTACTTGAACGGGTCAGGACGCGGATCGAGCAGATGGAGTTTCCTTATGAGCACCATGTCACCGTGTCAATCGGTTATACGCGCGTCTGTCAGACCGGGATGACGCTCGGAGAGTGGTGCGCCTATGCCGACGAGGCCTTGTATAAAGCGAAGCGTGACGGGCGTAACCGCATCATCCGTTATTCGTCTGCAGTTCGAGAAGAGAAGCGTCTCGCTTATGTGACGATGAGCCCGCAAAAATACGCCTCACTAGCCGAACAGCTGCCGAAACAACATCGGCGCTACGAGGTCGTCTATCGACCGTACGACTTATACGCCTGTAACGATAACGTCGAGATGTTCATCTTAGACGAGTCGGGGTCGACCGCGACGAAAGGGACGCTATCGGCCGTGAAAGAACAACGCGGCAAGTATAGCCATATCCTTGCCGTCACGAAGCGAACGGCGACCGAGCTCGGGACGCTGTACGATGATTTGGCGGAGCAAGACCGTAACGACGTCATCACAGAAAAAATTGAGCAATGGCTTGAAAAATTACCGGATTGAAAAAGACATCGATTTCATTCGATGTCTTTTTTGTCGTATTGGCGGAACGTGAAACTATAATCATGTCGCTCATCTTTCGGATGGAACTGTTCGTCCGTGACGATGAGATTTTGCGGCGTGAGCGGGTAATACGTGTCCGCCTCGAACGTCCCGTCGACTTCGGTAATATAGAAGCGTTCGGTGACTGGCATCGTCTGTTCATAAAGCGTCGCCCCGCCGATGACCAAGAAGTCCTCGGTGTCGCGCGCGGTGAGGATGCGATCGAGGTCGTGCCAGACTTCGACGTCGGGTGCTGAAAATTCACGGTTCGACGTGACGACGATGTTGCGCCGGTTCGGAAGCGCCCGGCCGATCGATTCAAACGTCTTTCGACCCATGACGACCGTCTGACCCGTGGTGACGGCTTTGAAGTATTTCAAGTCGTCAGGCAGGCGCCAGAGCAAAGCGTTGTCTTTCCCGATTTCACGATTTGATCCACAAGCGACGACATGGATGATCATACGCTGACCGCTCCTTTAATGTGCGGGTGCGGGTCGTAACCGACGAGTTCAAAGTCCTCGAACCGGAAGTCCTCGATCGATGATACGTCACGCAAGATGTTCAGTTTCGGAAGCGGGCGCGTGTCACGCGTCAGCTGCAGCTTCACTTGCTCGAGGTGATTATGATAGATGTGCGCGTCACCGAGCGTGTGGACGAAATCGCCGACCTCAAGACCGGTCACGTGGGCGACCATGTGCGTCAGCAAGGCGTATGACGCGATATTGAACGGCACACCGAGGAACGTGTCGGCGCTGCGTTGATACAACTGGCATGATAGTTTGCCGTCGGCGACGTAAAACTGGAACAACAGATGGCACGGCGGGAGCGCCATGTCCTCGAGTTGACCAGGGTTCCAAGCAGACACGACGAGTCGACGAGAGTCGGGATTCGTCTTGATCTGTTCGATCACTTGGGCGAGTTGATCGACACTCGAGCCGTCTGGTTTCGGGAACGAGCGCCACTGGGCACCGTATACCGGGCCAAGATTGCCGTCCTCATCCGCCCATTCGTTCCAGATACGGACACCGTTGTCTTGCAGGTAACGGACGTTCGTGTCGCCAGAGATGAACCAAAGCAGTTCATGGATGATCGAGCGCGTATGTAATTTCTTTGTCGTGATGAGCGGGAACCCGTCCTGCAGGTTGAAGCGCATCTGATAGCCGAAAACGCTCGTCGTTCCGGTACCGGTCCGGTCTTCTTTGACGACGCCGTGGTCGAGAATATGGTTACATAAGTCGTGGTATTGTTTCATGGTAGGTGTGCCCCCTTTTCAATCATTCATTTCTAACGTTATCACATCTACCACAAGATGTAGATGATTTCTTGACTGTAAAATCGATATACAGCTACGAGACAGTGATTATTCGTTTTCGGGATGTCCGATTTCGGGTATACTAGGGAAAGACAATTAAAGGGAGGGATTCGATGAAATTACAAGGTATGAATATTTTGCAGATCGTCAGTGACGACTTTGAAGATTTAGAGCTCTGGTATCCGGTCCACCGGTTACGTGAAGAAGGGGCGAACGTCATCCTCGCCGGCGAGAAAGCCGATCACGCTTATATTGGGAAGTATGGCGTCCCGGCCAAGTCGGACGTGGCGTTCGACGACGTCGACATCTCGTCGTATGATGCGTTGCTCATCCCGGGTGGTTGGTCGCCCGACTTGTTGCGCCGTTTCGACTCGGTGAAAGGGTTCGTCCGCTACATGGATGAGCAAAAACGGCCGATCGGTCAAATCTGTCACGCGGGCTGGGTATTGATTTCAGCCAACATCCTTCAAGGCGTCAACGTGACGAGTACACCGGGCATTAAAGACGACATGGAAAACGCGGGCGCGATCTGGCACGATGAGCCGGTCGTCGTCGATGGCCATATCGTCTCGAGCCGTCGTCCGCCAGATCTGCCCGACTATATGCGTGAGTTTATCAAGGTCATGGCCAAAAACTGAAAAAAGAATAAAGGAGATTTCTACAGTTGAACTTAAAATCTAACCCAATTCTCCGTAAATCGATGGAGTCGACTGCTTATAGCACGGAGCCGATGACGAAAGCCGGTACGTGGTCGAAAGTGTTCACGTTGCTCTTGCTCGTGACGGCCGCGGCTGGTACGACATGGCTGCTCGTTCCGACGATCGGGGAAGCGCTCTTGTTCCCACTCATGATCGGCTCGCTCATTCTTGGCTTGATCATGGCGCTCATCATCACCTTCAAACCGAACACGGCGCCTGTCGTCGCACCACTCTACGGCATCGTCGAAGGGGTGTTCGTCGGTTCGATTTCGTACTTCTTTGAAGCGATGGCACCGGGCATCGTCGGTCGCGCCGTCTTGACGACGTTTATCGTCGCGTTCGCGATGTGGTTCGTCTATTCGACCGGGCTCGTCAAAGTGACGCAAAAGTTCCGGGCCGGTGTCACGGCCGCGATCTTCACGGTCATGCTATTGTATCTCGTCCAGATCGGCATGAGTTTCTTCGGTTCCGGACTTCCGTTCATGACGGGGTCGTCACCGCTCGCGATCGGTGTCCAGTTCGTCATCGTCATCATCGCCTCACTTGCGCTCGTCCTCGACTTCGACTATATCGCACGTCAAGTCGAAGCCCGGGCACCGAAGCAGTTGGAATGGGTGGCGGCGTTCGGATTGATTGTAACGCTCGTCTGGCTCTATATCGAATTGCTCGACTTATTGTACCGCCTCGCGATGCGAGACTGATCATCGGCCTTGGGCCGATGATTTTTTTAGGAAGACAGGAAAGGATGTGACCGCCCTCGCGATTAAAGGGGGCGAAACTTATGAAAAAAATTATTATCATCGGTTCGGGCATCGTCGGCATCTCGGCTGCCTATCATTTGGCCGGGAAAGCCGACGTCACCGTCATCGATCGAAAAGAAGTGGGCCGGGCGACCGACGCGGCCGCAGGCATCGTCTGTCCGTGGATCGCCCAACGCCGCAATAAAGCCTGGTACGCGCTCGCCAAAGGCGGTGCCCGCTATTATAGAGACGTCGTCGCCGAGTTAATGAATGAGGGTGAGCGTGATACCGGCTATAAACGCGTCGGGACGCTCGCGTTGCATGAAGACAAGAAGTTGAACGAGATGCTCGAGCGGACGACGCTGCGCCGGGAAGAGGCACCAGAGATCGGTGAGTTAACTCGACTGTCGGCTGAAGAGGCGAAAGTTCTTTTCCCACCGCTGTCAGATGAATACGATGCGCTCCTCGTCGAGGGCGGGGCCCGCGTCGATGGCGAGAAGTTGCGCGCGGCGCTCGAACGTGTCGCCGTCAAACGTGGCGTGAAACTTATCGACGGCTCTGCCGTTCTCGTCGAAGAAGACGGCTATCACGTCGAATGTGACGGCGTCCGCTACGATGCGGACGAAATCATTTTGGCGTGTGGGGCCTGGTTGCCTGAACTGCTCGAGCCGATCGGTTATACGGCACGCGTCTCGGGGGAGAAAGCGCAAATCGTCCACGTCCAGTTACCAAACGTCGATGCGTCAGATTGGCCGGTCGTCATGCCGCCGCGACGCCGGTATTTGCTCGGGTTCGAAGGGGGTCGGGTCGTCATCGGTTCGACGCATGAGCGGGGCAAGGCGTTCGACGCACGCCCGACGGCGGTCGGTGTCCATGAAGTGCTCGCAAAAGGTCTGGAGTCGGCGCCTGGCTTAGCAGAAGCCGAATTGATCGAGACGCGTGTCGGTTTCCGTCCGGTCACACCGAACTCGATCCCGATTCTCGGTCGTGTGCCGGGGGCAGAGAAATTACTCGTCGCCAACGGTCTCGGTTCATCGGGCTTGACGGTCGGCCCGTTTATCGGCAAAGTGCTTGCAGACTTGGTGCTGACGGGAGACTGCGAACTTGATCTGTCGCTTTATCCGATAGAAGACCATGTCTACCGACAACTGCAGTGAACGAAACAGGCGACAATCCGCGGATTGTCGCCTGTTTTAACGGCTTCGTCGCATGATCCCGTGCAAGAAAAAATGAAAATACTCCTGCATTGTCTCGGTCATTTCGTGCGAAGTGAAATCTGGATCTGATAAAACTGCCTGTTGCATCAAGCGAACGTAACGAAGGTAAGCATCGGTCGATACGTCTGGGTCGATCGCCCCGGTCGTCTTGCCGTACTCGATCAAGCTTCGAAACGCGGCATAGCCACGGGCCGCGAGTTGTTGCCATGACGGGTCGGCCGTGACGATTGATAACACCGCGTCATCGAAAAATGCCGCCGATTCAATTTTCCGTCTTAATATCTCAATCAGTAACTCCTCGAACGGGATGTGTTCCCCGATGCGCTCCTCGATCCAGCCCATCTCATCTTCGGTCAGACGCGTGAGCACTTGAAGGACAACTTGTTCCTTCGAGCCGAAGTAATTGTAAATTGAGACAGGTGAGACTGAGGCAGAGCGGGCAAGTTCACTGATCGTGAAGCGTGACTGCTTCTCGCCCATCAGCGACTTGGCGGCATCAAGTATGGCCCGTTGTTTCGTCTCTGTCCGTTTCGTAAAACCGTCCACCTTCATCCCTCTTCTCCATTGTTTTGTAATCAATATACCATTTCCATTTCAAAAAATAACGTGATATACTAGTTTTGTAATCATATCATGTTTATATTTCAAAAAAAGGAGAGGGCGAAATGATCCAAATTGAGAAGTTGACGAAACGGTTTGACCAGACGCACGGTATTTTCGATGTCTCGTTCCGTGTCGAGCCCGGCACCGTTTTTGGCTTCATCGGTCCGAACGGGGCCGGGAAGTCGACGACGATTCGTCATTTGATGGGACTGCTCCACGCCGACTCAGGGAAAGCGACCGTGATGGGGCATGACTGTTGGAAGGAGACCGAGACGGTGAAGGCGCTCGTCGGCTATTTGCCAGGTGAGATCAACTACCCGCAAGACATGACCGGGGAAGAAGTCATTCGTCTCACGAGACGCCTTCACGTGACGAGTGCGGAGCGGGAGCGTCAATTGCTCGACGTGTTCGCTTTCGATACGGGTTTGAAAGTCCGGAAGATGTCGAAAGGGATGAAGCAAAAACTCGCCATCGTCACGTGTTTCATGAAAGACGTTCCTGTGTATGTCCTCGACGAGCCGACGAGCGGGCTCGACCCGCTCATGCAAGAGCGTCTCGTCGACTGGGTGCTCGCTGAAAAAGCAGCCGGGAAAGCGATTTTGATGAGCTCGCACCACTTCCCGGAGATGGAGAAGACGTGTGACCGGGCCGCCCTCATCCGCGACGGCCGGATGATCATCGAAGAAGAGATGGCGGAGCTGAAACGGCGAAGCAAAAAGACGTATCGCATCGGCATGAAAGACGAGGCGGCGGCGATCAAATTGAGCGAACAGATCGGGACACGTGAACAGACATTCGTCATGGTGTCGTTATCGACGTCAGAAGAGTTGAACGGCTTGATCGAGCTGCTCGCCCGTCACGACATCGCGTCTTTGACGAGCGGCACCGACGAACTCGAGCACATGTTCATGCAATATTACGGGGAGGCGACTTAAATGGTACTCGTATCGTCACTGTTCAAGCAAAATCGGGGTTGGATATTAGGTTACGCGCTCGGGACGAGTGTGTACTTGTTCTTCTTGGCGGCCATCTTCCCATCGATTCAAGAGACCGGCCTGATCGAAGGGAAGCTCGATTCACTACCGCCAGAGCTGCTCGACGTGTTCAAGATCGACCCGAATCTCGCGATGGACAACGTCATCAACCTGCTCGCCGGGAACTATTATGGGCTCATCTTCTACGTGCTCGCCATCTTGTTCGCGTTGACGTTCGCGTCAAGGCTCATGGCCAAACCGGTCGACTCGGGCGAGGTCATGCTCTACATGGCGGCCCCAATCTCAAGAAGCGGCTACGTGACGGCGAGTATCGCCTTGCTGGTCATCGCGACCGTCTTGTTCGTCGGGTTGAACGGGCTCAGCCTCATGCTCGCGAACGTGTTGTTCGACTTAAACATCGATAGCGGTCTGTTGTGGACGTTGCAACTCAACGCCGGTCTCATCTTGCTCGTCCTCGGGTCGCTCGCTTACGTGCTCGCGAGCCTGTTCGATGACAGCACCCGGTCGTACATGGTCACAGGCGGCATCTTTGCAATCTTCTTGATTGCCAACATCTTCTCAGGCTTCAGCGATCAACTCGACTGGTTGCGAAACCTGTCGATCTTCTCTCTATTTGACGCAAACGCATTGATTCAAGGCGATTCGGTTTGGTTGTCGTTGTTTTGGCTGACAGCGCTGAACGTGTTGATCATCGTCTCCTGCTATGGCTGGTTCACACGGAAAGACTTGACGATTTAGTTTTTCGGAATAAGATGTCGGGTATGTTACAATCAGCTCGACAGATTAGAAAGGGGAATGATTTATGCAACTCGCAACGTTACGAAACGGCGTTCAAATTCCGATGATCGGATTTGGCGTCTGGCAAGTAGACAATGAGACCGAGGCGCCGCAAGCTGTCGCCGAGGCGTTGAAAGTCGGGTACCGTCACATCGATACGGCGGCCGTCTATAAAAACGAAGAAGGCGTCGCCAAAGGGATTATGACTTCAGGCGTCAACCGCGCCGACATCTTTTTGACGTCGAAGATTTGGAACGAGGATATCCGTCAAGGACGGACGAAGGATGCGTTCGACGAGTCGCTCGCTCGCCTCGAGACCGACTATTTGGACTTGTGCCTGCTTCACTGGCCGGTCGACGGTTTCGTCGCCGCTTGGAAAGATCTTGTCGACTTGTATGAGGCCGGAAAAATCAAAGCGATCGGCGTCTCGAACTTCAAAGAGCATCATCTTGAAGCGTTGAAAGAAGCGGGTCTGATGACGCCACTCATCAACCAAGTCGAACTTCATCCGCAACTCCCGCAACCGGACCTCGTCGAGTACTGCCAAGATGAAGGTATTCAAATCGAGGCGTGGAGCCCGCTCATGCAAGGAAAATTCCTCGATGTCCCGGTGTTTGCCGAAATCGCTGACAAGTATGGGAAGACACCGGCTCAAGTCGTCCTCCGTTGGCACTTAGAGACAGGGAACGTCGCCTTGCCGAAATCGGTCACACCACACCGGATCGAAGAAAACTTCAACGTCTTCGACTTCACACTCGATGCTGACGATATGGCGAAAATCGATGCGGTCGCGACACATGAACGCATCGGTCCAGACCCTGACACTATTGAATTTTAAACCGATTGAGACTCATTATTTGAGTCTCTTTTTCATTTCGCTTGTGTATGAGCAGAGACACACGGGTATAGAATACTATGTTAATAAAGGAGGTGTCAGGTCTTCTTCGGAAGATCCTATTTATGGACTTGTCAAAATGGCCTTTAGTCAACTGGCTGGCGTTTTTAGCGACAGTCGTCATCAACTACTTCGCGAGCGGTGATAACGCTGCCGTGTCAGACCGGATCGATATTTATTTCAAACCGGCTGGATACGCTTTCTCGATTTGGGGACTCATTTACGTCGCGCTCGCAGTATGGCTCGTACTCCAATTGAAGAAAGGGTCGGTCGCGAACCGACAGGCTAACCGGATGAAGGCAGGCTTCCTCGTGTCGTGTATTTTGAACGGTCTTTGGCTGCTCGCGTTCACAAACGAGTGGTTCATCGCCTCGCTCGTCGTCATGGCGGCGTTTTTAGCGACGCTCGCTTGGTTGTATTACATCGCCTTCCGCACGTCGACGAGCTGGCTTGACCGTTTCCCATTCTCGGTTTACCTCGGTTGGGTGTCGGTCGCGACGATCGTTAACGTCTTCATCGTCATGAAGACGGAACGGATTACGACGTTGCTCGGCTTAGATGAGTTGGCATGGACGTCACTCATGCTCATGGTCGGGGTCGTCCTCGCTTTGGTGTTTATGTGGTGGCACCGCGACTTCATCTACCCGCTCGTCTTCGCCTGGGCGTATGTGGGCATCTTCGCCCGAATCGACAACGGGACGCTTTACGTCGTCCTCGTGAGCGCGCTCATCGTGCTCGCGCTCGGTTACGTCGGCTTGATCATTTGGAAACGGCCGCGTTCGTTTTTGCATCACTCCAGAAAAACAGTATGACAAGCAAAAAGATAGCCTAAACGGGCTATCTTTTTCTTTGGGAATAACAAGTTCTGATGAACCTATACATAAATATATTTGATGGATAAATATTCATTATGGATTATAAGTTGTTTTTAAAAATCCCTTGATATCAAATATGTATCCGCTTTCAAAAAATATTCATTCCGTTACCGTTATGCAAAAATTCATTCAACATACTTGATTTTTCAGAATATTTAGAACAAAATAAAATTTACGAACAAGATGGATAGAGAGGGGCTGATTCGATGGAGCGAACAAGTTTGTACGATCCACGATTCGAAAAAGATGCATGCGGTATTGGGTTATATGTCAATTTAATGGGAGAAACAAAGCACGATATCGTCAGCAAATCGCTATCGATGCTCTGTAAGCTCGAACATAGAGGTGGGCAAGGCGTCATCGACGCTGGTGACGGGGCCGGCATCATGACCGAGTTGCCACACGAGTTATTCACTCAGACGATGAACTTGCCAGCGCCGGGGGGCTATGCGGTCGGCATGGTGTTCTTCCAACCGAACGAGACAAAGTTGCGCGACAAGCAACAACAAATGGAGCGACTCGCCGATGAACTCGATTTCGCGACAATCGCCTGGCGGGAAGTACCGGTCGACAGTTTGGCGATTGGTGAACACGCTCGGGTGACACAACCGACGATTTATCAATGGTTCGTGTCGTGCCCGTTCGCGGACTACGATTCAAACGAACGCTCGCTCTATCAGCTTCGCCGGATGATCGAGAAAACAGACGAATTAAACCTTTATCTTCCGAGCCTGTCGACGAAGACGATCGTTTATAAAGGGATGTTGACGCCGATCCAGATTGAGCGGTTTTATCTCGATCTGCAATCGCCGGCTTATAAGAGCACGTTCGGGGTCGTCCATTCACGGTTCTCGACGAACACGTTCCCGTCATGGGAGCGGGCCCATCCGAACCGGATGATCGTGCATAACGGTGAGATCAACACGTTACGCGGGAACATCGATGCGATGCGTGCCCGCGAAGGTGTGACCTCGACCGACCTGTTCGATGATGTGAACGAACTGTTCCCCGTGCTCCAAGAAACGGGCAGTGACTCCTCGATGCTCGACAACGCGTTCGAGTTCTTCACTCGGACCGGTCGTTCGATCGCACACACGGCGATGATGCTCATCCCTGAGCCGTTCGCCGAAGTATCGATGGATCCGTTCAAAAAAGACTTTTATCAGTACCATTCGTCGATCATGGAGCCGTGGGACGGACCGACGGGCGTCGTCTTCACGGACGGGCGTCAAATCGGGGCAATCTTGGACCGGAACGGCTTGCGGCCGATGCGTTATATCGAGACGATGGACGGGGAACTCATCCTGTCGTCTGAGAGCGGGGTCATCCCGGTCCATGCGGAGAACGTCAAGACGAAGCAGCGTCTCCGTCCCGGGCAGCTCCTCCTCATCGACTTGGAATCGAAACGTCTCATCCCAGACGCAGAGATCAAACAGACGATCGCCCGGGCCGAACCGTACGGGAAATGGTTGAAGCAGATGACGACGATTGCGGACCAGCCTGTGAATGAACCGGTCGTCGAACAGGTGCACCGTAAACAACGGGCGTTCGGATACACGAAAGAGGATATCGAGCAATATCTCGTGCCGCTCATCCTCGAGAAAAAAGATCCGATCGGCTCGATGGGCCATGACCAACCGGTCGCCGTCTTGTCAGAGCGACCGCGGTCGCTGTTCCATTACTTTAAGCAACACTTCGCCCAAGTGACAAACCCTCCGATCGACGCGTTGCGCGAGAAAATCGTCACGGCAACGTTCACTTGGCTCGGTCCTCAAGCGAATCCGGTTCATACCGGTCGGGGACACGCCCGCCGCGTCTGGCTCGAACATCCGATCATTGACGCGGCGACAGTCGAGGCGGTGAAGTTGAAAATGAACGTCGTCCGCATCACGACAACGTATGAAACAGACCTCGAACGTTCGCTCGAGTCATTGTTTGAACGTGTCGATGCGGCCGTCCGAGACGGGGCTGAAGTCATCGTCTTGTCTGACCGTGACATGTCCGAGTCATCGCTCGCGATGCCGGCCCTGCTCGTCATGAGCGCGGTCCATCAACATTTGATTCGGTCGAACTTACGGGCGTCATGCAGTCTCATCGCTGAAAGCGGAGAAGTGAGAGAAGTGCACCAAGCCGCCGCTTTGATCGGATACGGGGCCGATGCGGTCTATCCGTATTTAGTGTACGCGACGATCGCGGAAGCGGTAGAATCCGGATTGATTTCGTTCTCGGTCGAAGAAGCGATCCGCCGCTATCAAACGGCTGCAGTCGATGGAATCGTCAAAATTATGTCGAAGATGGGGATCTCGACCGTGCAAAGTTATCGGGGAGCACAAATTTTTGAGGCGGTCGGCATCGACCGCGCATTGATCGACCGTCATTTCCGCGGGACGACGTCACAACTGTCCGGGATCGGGTTCAAGGAGCTCGAAGCAGAATCACGGCGTCAGCACGAATCGGCATTTAGCCGTGACCGTCCGCTTGAAGCAGGAGCAGATTTCCAGTGGCGAGCCGATGGGGAAGAGCACGCCTTTAACCCTAAGTCGATTCACTTGTTGCAACGGGCATGCCGCGAGAACGAACGCCGTTACTATGACGCTTACGTCAAACAGCACGAAGCATCCGGTCAATTTTTAAGACAGTTGTTCGACTTTAAATCGCAAGAGCCTATCCCGATCGACGAGGTCGAATCGGTCGCCTCGATCGTCAGCCGTTTCAAGACGGGCGCGATGTCGTTCGGCTCCCTGTCGAAAGAGGCACATGAGACGCTCGCCATCGCCATGAACCGGATCGGCGGGAAGAGCAACTCAGGTGAAGGCGGCGAAAACCGTAACCGCTTCACTCCTGACGCGGACGGGAACGAACGCATCAGCCGGATCAAACAAGTGGCAAGTGGACGATTTGGTGTCACGGCCGAATATTTGTATCATGCCGATGAGATTCAAATCAAGATGGCGCAAGGTGCGAAACCAGGTGAAGGTGGGCAGTTGCCGGGCAATAAAGTCTACCCGTGGGTCGCCGAAGTGCGCGGCTCAGTCCCGGGTGTCGGGCTCATCTCGCCGCCACCGCACCATGACATTTACTCGATCGAAGACTTGGCCCAATTGATCTTTGACTTGAAGCACGTCAATCCGCAAGCAAAAGTGAGCGTCAAGCTCGTCTCGAAATCCGGTGTCGGAACGATTGCGGCCGGCGTCGCCAAAGCGAACGCCGACACGATCGTCATCAGCGGCTACGATGGCGGGACAGGGGCTTCGCCTCGGACGTCGATTAAGCATACGGGTCTTCCTTGGGAGCTCGGATTGCTTGAGACACACCAGACGCTCGCATTGAACGGACTTCGCGGTCGCGTCACGCTCGAGACGGACGGCAAGCTCATGACCGGACGCGATATCGTCCTCGCCGCCATCTTTGGGGCGGAGGAATACGCGTTCGCGACGGCACCGCTCGTCGTGCTCGGCTGTATCATGATGCGGGCCTGTCATCTGGACACGTGTCCGGTCGGCGTCGCGACACAAGACCCGGCGCTTCGCCAAAAGTTCATGGGTAAACCGGAACACGTCGTCAATCTCATGACGTTCCTCGCCGAAGAAGTGCGCGAAATACTCGCCTCGCTCGGCGCGAAGACGATCGGTGAGGTCATCGGCCGAACGGACTTGCTAGAAGAGAGCGCCTGGAAACAGGAGCACGCGAAAGCGAAAATGCTCGATTTGACACCGATGTTATCGGTCCCGACAGCGTTACCGGGGAAGGAAGAGTTGCCTCATCCGGCTTTTCAGTCGTACGACCATCGAAAATTGATCCCAGCCGTATCGCGTTCGATCAAATCGCTTCAACCGACGTTCTTCGTCGGGCGGGTCCGCAATACGGACCGGGCCGTCGGGACGATGCTCGGCTACGAAGTGACGAAAGTTCACGGTAACATCGGTTTGGCTGAAGATACGATCTCACTCCGACTGAGCGGATCGGCCGGACAAAGTTTAGGCGCATTTCTTCCTCATGGCATCACGATCTCTGTGATCGGGGATGCGAACGATTATGTCGGAAAAGGGTTGAGCGGCGGGAAACTCGCGGTCATCGCTGAGAAACATGCTCCGTTCGACGAGAGCGAACAAATCATCGCCGGCAACGTCTGCTTGTACGGGGCGACATCGGGGATGGCATTTTTCAACGGACACACGGGGGAACGGTTCGCGGTCCGAAACTCAGGTGCCGTCACCGTCACTGAAGGCGTCGGGGATCACGGGTGTGAATATATGACCGGTGGGACGGTCGTCGTCCTAGGAACGGTCGGCCGCAACTTCGCGGCCGGGATGTCCGGAGGTGTCGCCTTCCTATACGGTGACCAAGACTATGACCAACTCGTCAACACAGAACTCGTAGCGGTCGAACGCGAGTTGACCGATGAGGACACAGAACAGATTTACACGCTGCTCGAGATGCATCAATTCCACACGGATAGTGTGAAAGCGAGTCGTATCCTCGAGTCGTTCGATGACGAGCGGAAGCGCTTCGTCAAAATCGTACCTCGCGATTATGCGAACGTACTTGACGTCATGCGTCAAATTGAAGCCACTCGTCCGGAACTGAACGAGGCAGACCGTGCCCTCGAACTGTTCCGGGTCGTGACTGAAGGAGGCGTAGTATGAGACATAAATTTATCGATATCCCACGTGAGACGCTCCCTGAGCGTACTGTGCTCGAGCGGATACGTGACTATGATGAATATGCATCCCGGATGGACGATGAACCGATCGTCAAGCAGGCCGAGCGCTGCATGGATTGCGGGACCCCGTTTTGCCACGTTGGCGATATGATAGGGCAAGAGACGATCGGGTGCCCGATCCACAACTTGATTCCGGAATGGAACAAGCTCGTCTCGGACCAAGACTGGTATCGTGCTTACGAGCGGTTGATGGAAACGAACAACTTCCCAGAGTTCACGGGCCGCGTTTGTCCGGCCCCATGTGAAGGGTCGTGTACGCTCGGCATCAGCGAAGACCCGGTCGCCATCAAATCGATCGAACGGACGATCATCGACCGCGCGTTCGAAGAAGGGTGGGTCCAGCCGCGCCTCGTCCAGATGCGGACCGGACGCTCGGTCGCCATCATCGGCAGCGGTCCAGCGGGTCTCGCCGCGGCGGACCAGTTGAATCAAATCGGTCATCACGTCACTGTGTATGAAAAAGCTGACGAGGCGGGCGGGTTGTTGTTTTACGGGATCCCAAACATGAAGCTTGATAAAGACGTCGTCCGGCGCCGGATTCACTTGCTCGCGGCGGAAGGAATCCGCTTTAAGACAGGTGTCAACGTCGGTGTTGATGTGACGGTCGAGTCACTCCGCCACAAGTTTGATGCCGTCATCCTCGCGACGGGGGCGCAGAAACAGCGGACGCTCGGAATCGAAGGGGACGACGCGACCGGCGTCGAACCGGCGATGGACTATTTGACCGAGTCGACACGGGTGCTCGGCGGAAAAATGATCGACGCACAGTATGACGCGGCCGGGAAAGACGTCATCGTCATCGGTGGCGGTGACACCGGGGCCGATTGTGTCGCGACGGCGATCCGGCAAGGTGCGAAATCGGTCACACAGTTCGGCAAACACCCGGAAAAAGGCATGTTCCGGGCGCCAGAACGTCCGTGGCCACTTCAACCAGATACGCTTTCGGTCGATTATGCTTACGCCGAGGCGATCGAACGTTATGAGCATGACCCGAGAACGTATTTGATCCGCTCGAACCGAGTTATTAGCCAAGACGGTCGCGTCGCCGGCATCGAGACGGAACGGATGGAAAAGATCGTCAAGCCGGACGGTCACGCGACGTTCTTCGTCGTCGAAGATTCAGTTAAGACGTATCCGGCCGACCTCGTCCTCGTCGCCATCGGTTTTGAACGTCCTGAATCCGAATTACGCAAACTTGGCGTCGAAGCGAAGCAAGACTACGTTTCGAACGTAGACGGCGTCTTCGTCGCCGGGGACGCGAGACGCGGACAAAGCTTGATTGTCTGGGCGATCCGCGAAGGGCGAGAAGTCGCCGAAACGGTCGACGCTTACTTGGAGGCTTGTCAATCTCGTCTAAAAACTTCATCATAAAAAGGAGCGACGCGATGTCGCTCCTTTTTAGATTGATCAATAGGAGGAGTCAGAGATGCTAACAGAAGTCCTCATGTATACGGGTTTTTGGTTTTTACTCGTGCTCGTCTTGCTCGGCACGATTTACGCGCGGCGTAACCGGAAGTGATTATAATACCATCGCGGCGATCAAGCCGAAGACGATGAGCGGGATGTTGTAGTGGAGGAACGTCGGCCAGACCGTCTCGCGCAAGTGGTCGTGTTGCCCGTCCGCGTTCAAACCGCTCGTCGGTCCGAGCGTCGAATCACTCGCCGGGCTACCGGCGTCACCGAGTGCTCCGGCCGTTCCGATGATGGCGATCGTCGCCTCGACCGAGAAACCGTACTGGATACATAACGGCACGAAGATGGCGGCGATGATCGGTATGGTCGAAAAGCTCGAGCCGATACCGAGTGTGATGACGAGACCGACGAGGAGCATGACGAGGGCGGCGAGGAACTGCGAGTCACCCATCAAATTGCTTGCTCCGCTCACGAGCGGTTCAATCGCACCTGTTTCACGGATGACGGCGGCGAATCCGCTCGCAGCGATCATGACGAAACCGATGAAGGCCATCATGCGCATGCCGCTCGTAAAGATATCGTCCGCTTCTGACCAAGGGATGAGACGGAAGAGCGTCAACAGGATCAAACCGGTCACGGCCGAAGCGATCATCGATTCGGTCTGCAATTGAACGACCAAGACGACCAAGACGACGATCGCCGTCAACCAAATCTTCATGTTGCTCAACGTGCGGACCTCATAGTCGCTCGGACCGAGTTGGATCGTTTCATACGACCGCGGTTTCCGGTAGTGGAAGAAAGCGGTGATGAGTCCAACGAGCATCCCGAGTGCCGGGATGGCCATGATGCTGACGATATTGACGTCACCGACGGCCATCCCGTTCGTCTCGACGTTCGGGAGCAAAATCTCGTTCAAGTAGATGCCGCCGAAGCCGACCGGTAGCAACATGTACGGTGTAACAAGCCCGAACGTGAGGATCGTCGCGACGAGCCGGCGATCGAGTTTCAACTCATTGAACAAGACGAGTAACGGCGGTACGACGATCGGGATGAAGGCGATGTGGATCGGTAAGACGTTCTGTGAGCTGATAGCGAGTAAGAGCAGCAGCGACAGCAGTAACGCTTTGACGCGACCGACACTCTTGCCGGTCACATCACGGCCAGACATGCTGATCAACCGTTCAGCCAGGACATCAGGCAGGCCGGTCTTTGACAAGCCGACAGCGAACGCACCGAGCAGGGCGTAGCTGAGGGCGATCGTGGCACCGCCACCAAGCCCGTCGCTGAAAGCGGTCAACGTGTCGTTGAAACCGAGTCCTCCGACAAGTCCACCGACGATGGCGGCGAGGATGAGCGATAAGACGATATGGACACGACTGATCGCGAGAGCAAATAAGACAATGACAGCTAATAATACAGCATTCATGAGTTCCAACACCTTTCGAATCATAAGTTCTTTCTCTTGTTATCACTTTAATACGATAAAGACTTTTGAAATTTAACATACGTTTTATGACTTGTCAAATCATGAAAACAAAAAAAGCGACAACTTCGAAAAGTTATCGCTTCTTCATCATAGTTCGACGTTATGGTACACCTGACGAACGTCTTCTAAGTCTTCGAGTACGTCGAGTAGTTTCTCGAATTGCTCTTTCGACGCTTCGTCGAGTTCGACTTCGTTTTGCGGTAGCATCGTCAGCTCGGCGACTTCGAACGTCTCCACACCCGCCGCTTTGAACGCGGTCTGGACGGCATGGAATTCTTCCGGCTCGGCATAGACGATGACCGTCTCGTCTTCTTCGATGACGTCACGGACATCGAGGTCGTGCTCCATCATGAGTTCGAGCACGTCGTCTGCTGTCATCCCGCCGACACCGATGACGGCCGTCGCATCGAACATATACGCGACCGACCCGCTGACGCCCATGTTACCACCGTTCTTGCCGAACGCGGCCCGAACTTCAGAGGCGGTCCGGTTGACGTTGTTCGTGAGCGTGTCGACGATGAGCATCGACCCGCTCGGCCCAAAGCCCTCATAGCGGAGTTCGTCGAAGTTCTCTTCGTCGCCGCCTTTCGCTTTGTCGATGGCCCGGTCGATGATCGCTTTCGGGACGTTATACGTCTTCGCGCGCTCGACGACGAACTTGAGCGATTGGTTCAATTCCGGATCAGGTTCACCTTGGCGGGCGACGATGTAGATCTCGCGGCCGAACTTCGCGTAGATACGACTCGTATTGGCGTCTTTAGACGCCTTTTTCTCTTTAATGTTGTTCCATTTACGACCCATTACGTGTCATCTCACTTTCCATTGTTCGATAGATTCACTGTCGATTATATAAGAAGAAGCGAGCGTTGACGAGAGAAAATCATCCCTCGCTCTTGTCCATCTTCTCAACGATCTCGGTCAGCGTCTTTAAACTGTCGATCAAGCGGTCGGTCTCATCCTCATCGAGGAACGCTAACCGATCCTCGAACAGGCGCCGAAACGAGTCGCGCCGCTCGAGGAGAACGCGCTCTCCTTGGTCGGTCAATTGGTTCCAGATGACACGGCGGTCGCGCTCGTCAGGGACACGTGTAATATATCCTTCGTCGACGAGCTTCGTGATGAGCGGCGTCACGTTCGGCGGGGCAATCGATAACGTCTCACTAATTTGTCCGTTCGTGACCGCGCCTTCATCCTCGATCAACATCAGTAGATGAAAGTGAGAGAAGTTTAAGTTCGGGATTTGCGGGAGGTCGGAGCGGCGGAGCAGTTTTCTTCTGATTAACGGGATCAGTTTCACAAACTGATCGGCTGCATCTTGTCTTGGCATAGTCATAGTCACTTCCTAGTCAGGTTCTTTCTTCATTATACACGACCACAGGCGGGGTGGACGAGCAATCATCGGACTGTGAGCATTTACACACCGATTCCGCCAAACTAACGACACAAACAATGTAAGCGTTTACATATGGGTTTGTCCTTGTTTTCATGAAAACGCATACGATTTTACTGAGCTGATCTGTAAAAATCAAGACCTATCCTCAAACTGCAAAAAAATATTGTGAAAGAGTTCACATTGTTGTCACGCACAAATTGAATGAAACGGTGTATTCTATGAATGTGAAGGAAAGCACAAACTCTTATCAGGCAAACCGATTATCCCGTGCTCTCCATCAAGTCAGAAGATCAGCTCTCATTCATGAGGAGGAAACCAACATGGCAGTTAAAGAGAAAGCAGTAGTGGAAACATCAGCAGAACAGATGGTCGACACGCTCGTCAAGCAAGCGCACACGGCACTCGACACGTTGATGACGTTTGACCAAGAGAAAATCGACACGATCGTCCAAGCGATGGCGTTAGCCGGACTCGAGCAACACGTCGTACTCGCTAAACATGCATATGAAGAAACAGGTCGCGGTGTGTTTGAAGACAAGATGATCAAAAACATCTTTGCGACAGAATATATTTTCAACTCACTTCGCGGTGAGAAAACAGTCGGCGTCATCGAAGACGATGAGCAAAACGGCATCACGTACATCGCCGAGCCGGTCGGTGTCGTCGCCGGGGTCACACCGGTCACGAACCCGACATCAACGACGATGTTCAAAGCGATCATCGCTATCAAAACACGTAACCCGATCATTTTCGGCTTCCACCCGTCAGCACAACAATGTTCAAGTGCAGCGGCCCGCGTCCTTCGTGACGCAGCAATCGCAGCAGGTGCGCCGGAACATTTGATCCAATGGGTCGAAAAACCGTCACTCGACGCGACGAAAGCACTCATGAACCACCCAGGCGTGGCCATGGTACTCGCAACAGGCGGCGCGGCAATGGTGAAGTCGGCTTACTCGACAGGTAAACCAGCGCTCGGCGTCGGACCTGGTAACGTCCCGGCTTATATCGACAAGACAGCGAAAGTGAAACGCGCCATCTCGGACGTCATCTTATCGAAAACGTTCGATAACGGCATGATTTGTGCGTCAGAACAAGCGATCATCGTCGACCAAGAAGTATATGAAGACGTGAAACGTGAAATGACAGCGCTCGGCTGCTACTTCTGCTCACCAGAAGAAAAAGCCAAACTCGAAACACTCGTCATCAAGACAGACACATGTGCGGTCAACCCTGAGATCGTCGGGAAACCGGCAGCATGGATCGCCGAGAAAGCTGGACTCAGCGTCCCGGCCGACACGAAAATCTTGATCGCTGAACTCGAGACAGTCGGCGCAACAGAACTGCTCTCACACGAGAAGCTCAGCCCGGTGCTCGGCGCTTATAAAGTTCAATCACGAGAAGAAGGCTTCGCGATCGCTGAGAAAATGCTTGAAATCGGTGGTCTCGGCCATACGGCCGCAATCCACTCGACAGACGACGACGCGATCCTCGCGTTCGGACTTCGCATGAAAGCTTGCCGTATCATCGTCAACTCGCCAACGGCACACGGCGGTATCGGTGACCTTTACAACGAAATGACACCATCACTCACACTCGGTTGTGGGTCGTACGGTAAAAACTCCGTCTCTGAGAACGTGACGGCGAAACATCTACTCAACGTGAAAAAGGTGGCGAGACGTCGCGTGAATATGCAATGGTTTAAAGTCCCTGAAAAAATTTACTTCGAGAAAAACTCGGTTCAATACTTGCAGTCGCTCACGTCAAAAAAACGAGCAATGATCGTCACAGACGAAATGATGGTCAAACTCGGATTTGCTGACAAAGTCATCAAAAACTTGCCGGCTGGTGTTGACTACCGCATCTTCGACCAAGTCGAACCAGATCCATCGGTCGAGACGGTCATGGCAGGTGCTGAAGCGATGCGCCAATTCCAACCGGACATGATCATCGCGCTCGGTGGTGGATCACCGATGGATGCCGCGAAAGGGATGTGGCTCTTCTACGAACGTCCAGAAGAGAAGTTCTCAAACCTTCGCCAGAAGTTCATGGATATCCGCAAACGGACGTACAAGTTCCCGACGCTCGGCAACAAGTCGATGTTCGTCGCGATCCCGACGACGTCAGGTACAGGTTCAGAAGTGACACCGTTCACGGTCATCACTGATAAAAAACGGAACGTCAAATACCCGATCGCCGACTACGCGATCACACCAGACGTCGCCATCATCGACCCTGAGTTCGTTATGACGGTACCGGCTTCAATCACGGCTGACACAGGAATGGACGTCTTGACACACGCAATCGAAGCGTACGTATCGGTCATGGCGAACGACTATACAGACGGACTTGCCCTCCGTTCGATGAAGATGATCTTCGACTACCTCCCGAAAGCTTACGAAAACGGAAGCGACGCTGAAGCTCGTCAAAAAGTGCACAACGCCTCAACGATGGCCGGTATGGCATTCGCGAACGCGTTCCTCGGGATCAACCACTCGATCGCGCACAAAATCGGTGGCGAGTTCCACGTGCCGCACGGTCGGACGAACGCGATCCTCATGCCGCACGTCATCCGTTACAACGCGACACGCCCATCGAAACTCGCGGCGTTCCCGAAATATGAGTCATTCATCGCTGACGAGCGCTACGCTGAAATCGCACGCTTCCTCGGACTCCCGGCGAAGACGACTGAAGAAGGTGTCGAGTCACTCGTCCAAGCGATCATCGAGCTCGGACAGCGCTTGAACATCAAACTCTCGTTCAAAGCACAAGGCATCAAGAAAGCGGACCTCGATGCGAAAATCGACAAAATGGCGGTCGACGCGTTCGAAGACCAATGTACGACGGCGAACCCGAAAATGCCGCTCGTCGAAGAATTGAAAGAAATCATGTACGCGGCGTACGAAGGCGTATAATCAAAAAAAGGCGATCACTCCAACGAGTGGTCGCCTTTTGTCATGCAATTAAGGAAAGTCCCATGAACAGGAGGATGACGGATAAAGCGGTGACGTTGAACCAGACGACAAACTTGATCGCGATCTCAGCCCACGTTCTATTTCTCAGCCCAAAATAAAGCAAGATTGCATATAAAACTAGACCGCCGACGAGTCGGTACGGAGAGGATGCGTCAAAACCAATGTCGTATGCTTGTTGTACTGTATTGAGCAAGGCGAGGAGGAGGAAAGCGCACAGGTAGCGCTTTTTCTTTATTTGTTGATTCGGATTGTAAACATTATTCATAGATTGCACCAACCGTCTTTGGGTTTTCGTATTTCTATCTTTCGACTTTGTAATATCTTTTCACTATACCATTTTTATGAAAGGTGAGATGGCGAAAACAGACAATTTCGTCTCCTGCGTTCATTCATCGCCAACGAGAGCGACCGTGTGAGACTGAAGCAAAGAAAAGCTAACCAAACCCCATGATTCCCGATGGAGGGGACGAGCAAGAAGGCCACAATCGTAAACACGATAAACGCATAGATGAGTGAGTTACGGACGGGCCGAGCGTCTCCGATGCCGGCAAAGACACCTTCATACAACATGGCCAAACCACCGATGAACGGATACAAAATAATCCACATATAATACGTCTCAATCGTCGAGCGGAGCGCTATATCTTCCGTGAAGAGGTGAATGATTCCATCCTGTGCCACTGACAGTAGTACGGTGATAATAACCGTTGACCACAAAATAAACCGAGAGCCGATCTGAACCGTGAGTCGATAGGTTTCATTCGATTTTTGCCCGATTGCGCGCCCAATCAATACGGTGGAAGCTTGACCGATGCCGCTGAACCAATAAGCGATCACATACTGCAATTGAAACAAGATGGCATTCGCACTCAATGCCTCGACGCCTTGTTTGGCTCCAAGTGCAGTGAACGAGCCCGTCATGAGAAGTAAGAAGACGGTACGGATGAACAAGTCACGGTTGACGGTCAAATAAGTAATATAAGCGCCCGTGTTCATCAAATCGCGGCTTATCTGTGCGGAAAACGTGATACGGCTTTGTACGAACAGCCAACCCAATCCAAACGTCATCACTTCTGACAAACTCGTCGCAAAAGCAATCCCGGCAACCGGATCGTAAAACACGTGGATAAACCAAACGTCTAAGATGATGTTCATCAGGTTGCCACCGACTTGGATGACTAAGGCGGTGCGCACGCTCCCATGCCCAATCAGCCAGCCGAGTAGTACGTACGTACCAAGCGCGAATGGAGCGGCGTAAAGTCGCGTCGTAATATAAGTCCGAACGGAGTCGGCCATGGATGCATCCGTTACAAGTAGATGAATGGCGGTTTCGCGAATCGGGATCAGGAACAAGAGAAAACTTGTTCCAACAACAAACGCGATGACGAGCGGCCGGAACAAACTCATTTGAACGCGTGTTGAATCGTTTTGACCGAGTGCTTGCGCTGTGAATCCGCTCGTACTAATCTTTAGAAAGCCGAACAGCCAATAAAGGGTGTTAAAGACGACCGCACCGACGGCGACTGCACCAATCGCGGTCAATTCGTCCGTGTTCGCGATTACAATCGTATCGACGACACCAAGCAGCGGCGTTGAGAAACCGGCGAGCACGAGCGGGTAAGCGATGAGCCAAAATGATTTAGTCGACACCATGCAAGAACCGACCCTTCTCGACGAAGGCGTCGCGCAATGCAATCGTGTACGGATGGCGCGAGTCATCAAACAATTCATTGCCGTTGAAAGAGTCCACGATCGTCCCTTCGGACAAGACAAGGATACGGTCACACAGTTTCGATACGACCGATAAATCGTGGGAGATGATTAAAAATGCCATCGACTGGTCGCGATGATAGGACTTTAGCATGTCGACGATGTGATGTTGCGTGATGGTGTCCAGTGCTGTCGTTGCCTCATCGAGAAGAATGAGTTGAGGATTCAGGCTAAGAGACCTGGCGATGGCGGCACGTTGTTTTTGCCCTCCGCTCAATTCACGAGGATACGAGGCCATGCATGTGTGCGGAAGTTGAACGATGTCAAACAAGTGTTCTAACTTGGCCCGTTCATCGTACGGTTCAATCAAACGAAAATGACGAAGCGGCTCCAAGATGGAATCTGCGAGCGTCCATCTCGGGTTGAACGATTCGGCGCTGTCTTGAAACACAGCTTGAATGCGTTGCCTCATCTGTGTGACTTCCCGACATGAAGCGGTCTGCCAAGACAGATCACATAGCTGAATCTGTCCTGCGTCAACCAGCTCAAGTCCGAGTATACAGCGAGACAAGGTGCTCTTTCCGCTACCGCTCGTCCCAATCAAGCCGACCGATTCGCCAGCCTGAACCGTGAACGTGACGTCACATAATACAGAGTGGCTACCATAGTTTTTCGAGACTTTTTCAACGTGTAATAACATGTTCGAGTCGTTCCTCTCGTTTTAAAATCGGTGCCGCTTGAAGCAAAGACTTGGTATACGGGTTCTCCGAGGCGATCAGGTGCTCACGATTTCCTGCGTCAACGATGCGCCCATTTTTCATGACGAGGATGTGATCGGCATAGGTCATCGCTTCGGCTAAATCGTGAGTGACCCACAGCATGCTCGATGTTTGACCGATCATCGACTTCAACCATTCGGTCACTTGCCGAGCCGTCAGCACGTCGAGCGCATTCGTGATCTCGTCCGCGATGATGAGTGTTGGTTGAAGAATGCTCGCAAGTAATAAGCAAAACCGCTGAAGTTGACCACCGCTCAGTTCGAGCGGATAGCGATTGAGGAGTTCTTCCGATAAATGAATCTCGGCCATGGCGGAGCGGATACGGTCTTTGTCGTATGCCTCGTCATGACTTTCGAACAAGTCCCGAATATGCTCATCCATCGTCAAAAATGGTGCGAACGACGTCGTGTAATGTTGTGGGATGTATCCAATCTCGCACCCATAAATGGAACACGTTTTACTGGCATCCCCAATCTCTTGGTCGTTCCAATAAATTGTACCTGTCGTCTGAAGCGTGTTGGGAAGCATCTGCAAAATCGATTTGACGAGAAGTGATTTGCCGCTTCCGCTCGCGCCGACGAGACAGACCCACTCATTTCGTTCGATGGCGAATGAGACGTCTTGTAAAAGTGGACGTTCGTCATGCTTGATAGAAAGTTGATCAATGACTAACATTACGTTGCCTCCTAACGCTTAAACTTGAGAATGACGTGTCAGTTTTGTCGAGAGTCTCGTCGACCCGATAATCGTTAACACGATACAGAACGCCGGCCAAAAAACGAGCGCCGGATTCGTTGCAAGGTAATGTCGTCCTTCACTGATCATCCCCCCCCATTCTGGTAACGGTAATTGAACACCTAGTCCAATGAAGGAGAAGGCGGAAATCAAGAGGATGACTTTTCCAAGGTCAAGACTCATGACGACAAGAATGTGCGGACAGACGGCAGGAAGGACGTGCCGGAGTGCGATTTTCGGTTTCGAAAGACCGTTCACGCGCGCAGCGAGGACGTGTCCCTTCGTGCTCTCTTGCAGGACGAGCGTGTGTACGAGTCGTGTATAGGACGTCCACTTAATCAAACTGATGGCGAGCACAAGGCTTTGAATGCTCGGACCTAGGACTCCAGCGAGGACGATGGCGAGCACCGTATCGGGAAAGATGATGGTCGCATCTGTCACTTTTGTGACGATTCGCTCCAATTTGCGATAGACGAACCCGCTGATCGTCCCAAGAATGATGCCGACCGTCGCTGTGATGAGAATGATGACGGTACTTAAACCGACCGTGATCCCGCCTGCAAGAAGGAGTCGTGACAAGACGTCTCGCCCTAGGTGATCGGTGCCGAGCAGATGATGCAGCGATGGTGAGGCAAGTCGATTCGTCACGTTCGTCGCGAACGGGTCGACCATCGATGTCAATGCATACATCACGACGAAGATTGCCAAACCGCTTATGATGAATCGGCGCTGTTTCATCGGGACACATCCTTTCGATAGAGGTGAGGCTGCAGTAAACGTAACATCACGTTGGTCACGAGATTGATACTGACGACTAAACAAGTCGTAAAGACGAGATACCCTTGCAAGACGGGGAAATCACGGCGTAAAACAGAATCCACCATCAGTTTGCCGACCCCGGGATAAGCGAATAACACTTCGAGCACGACGACTCCTCCCATGAGGCTCGCCACGCTCACGCCGAACATCGAGATGACAGGGGGCAAGGCGGCCCGGGCGATATAGCGCGTCAGTAACTTTTTTGAACGGATTCCCCGAACTTTTGCTATCACGACGTAATCAGCCGCCATCACGTCGAGTAATGTCGAGCGGATGAGCCGGATATAGACGCCGCCAACGGCAATGCCTAACGTCAAAGACGGTAAGGCGAGGCTGTCCCAGCCGTTTCGTCCCATTACAGGGAACCATTGGAGTGACACGGCGAATACATACATCAAAAACAAGCCGATTAAAAAACTAGGGACCGATGACCCGACAATCGACAATCCGGTTGCTAGCTTGGAAAAGACAGACATTGGTCGGAAAGCGCTGATGGTACCGAGCGGGACGGCGAGCACAATCGCCACGAGGAGACCTCCGGCCGCGAGTTCGAACGTCGCGGCATAGTTGTTTTTAAACAATTGTGTCACAGGCTGACCGGTGATGAGTGAATCGCCTAAGTTTAATCGAACGATTTCAGAGAGCCAATTCACGTATTGGACCCATACCGGATCCGTGAAGCCAAGCTCCTCGCGGAGGCGGTCAATCTCGGCGACATCGACTTGCAGTTCGTCGACCTTCAATAAGTATAGGACGGGATCTCCCGGGACGAGTCGGAGAAGCAAAAAACTGAAAAAAGTGAAGACTAGAAAAGCTAGTCCCCACTCAAGCGATTTACGTGCCACGAATCGCGTCATATCACAACACATCCAAATCTTTTGTGATCATATAGTATTCGCTCTTTTCAGTGACCCACCCATGCACGTTGTCTTTCAAAGCAACATTCGTCGAAGGGTGGACTAAAAATGAGTTGATGACACGTTCATCGACATATTGCGCAATTTCTTCGGTCATTCGGTCGCGTTCAGCACGGTCGACCGTCTGATTCAAGCGGTCGATTTTCTGCGTCAATGTCGCATCTTCTACGCCACTGAAATTCAACGCGCCGTTCGGATGGAACGTGGCGTTCAAGTAGTAGCCGCCGTCCCCACGTGGTGCGGTCAAATTGCTATACGTCGCAAGGTCCCAGTCTCGTTCGGCGGCCATATATTCTTCCGGTGTGTCAATCATTTGAATATCGATTTCTATCCCGACTTGCTTCGCATCCGATTGAATCAACTGTGCGATGAGTGGTAAGTCAGGTCGTGAGCTATACGTCAACAGATTGAGCCGAACCGGCTCACCGTCTTTCATCAACACGCCGTTGACTTGCTCGTAACCGTCTTGTTTGACCAGGTCCAGGACATCTTGTCCCTCGTCAGAAGGGTAGGACGGGGCGAACGGGAAAGACGGTAAGAATGGACCGACAGCAGGTGTGGCATAGCCATTCAAAATGCCGTCCACGATTTGTTCGCGATTGATGAGCGAGTCAATCAGGCGGCGCATCGCGAGTGACTGCATATGTTCACGTTCAAGGTTCATCGTCAACTGATGGACACGGAACGTCTCCGCCTTGTCGACGACGAACCCGTCCTGCTCCAACGTGTCGATCATCTCGATTTCTGGACGATAGACGATGTCTGCTTCGCCAGACCGGAGCGCCATCGTGCGCGACCCCGGGTCTTCGTTGAACGTGAACGTGACCGTATCGAGTTTCGGTTGACCGTCCCAGTATGCATCATGCCGTTCAAGTTGGATGTTCGAGCCGGGTTGGAACGACGTCACTTGATAAGGGCCGGTCCCGACAGGTATTTGATCGATGGCATCATCTGCAGTGACGTCAATGATGGATGTGTTCGGATGGACGAGTTCATTGACGAGTTCTGGATAAGGGACGGTCGTCTCGATTAGGAGGCTCGATGCTTCCGCTGTAATCGATTCGATACGCAATGCGCTGCGGATCCCTGTATTCTCTTCGAGAGAACGGTCGAGTGAACGTTTGACGGCCTGCGTGTCGAGCGGTTTCCCGTTATGGAACGTCACGTCTTCTCGTATGTAAACGCGCCACGTCGTTTCGTTCACTTGTTCGAACGATTGTGCGAGCCAGGGGTCGACCGATAACGTCTCATCGTTCAATTTAAAAAGCGTCTCTGTCACACCGGCCCGGAGCGGAACGTAACTTGAATCGCGGTGGGGGTCTAGCGACTGAGTTGAGAAGTTATAGACGAAATGTAAATGCCGATCGTCTTGATTGGAATCGTTGCAAGCCGTTAAAAAAAATAGAGCGATAGTACATATGAGCGGAACTACATATTTCATAGAGATGACATCCTTCTTTCAAATTGTAATGATTACGAATTACATCATAGCGTAATCATTACAATGTATCAACTGGTGAATTTTATGTTTAAATTAACAGGTAACACTGGTGGTGATTGAATGGTTATGTGTTGTTAAATATATTTAAACCTATAAAAAATTAAATGAAAAAGTACTAAAAGCCATTTATAATAATAATTTCCAAGTTATCCATTGTTTCTTGATCATTGGTTGAAATTATTACTTAGTTATTGGAGACAACTCGTATGAACATTATGTTTAGCTTACTATCGGTACTATATGTCGTCTTTTTGTACGTCAGTCCGTTCACAAACGCCACCCCGTATGAGACGGCCGAATACTTTGCGTCTTTCGACCGAGACGTTAACAGTTGGGAGAACGTCGAGCTGTTCGAGTCGCTCGGGACCGAGCTCGATCTTGAGATGGACCGTTTCGTCCATTATGCCTCCGTACCGAGCCATTGGACGACGTTGACCATTGAAGACGACGAACGATTCGATGGTGTATCTCATTTCATCTTAGAAGCTGGATTTGACGGTGAAGTGATTCAAACGGATTGGAACGAACCGATTGATGATGTAGAAGGAAAAGTCGTCGTTTTGCCGATGACGGTCAAATCACTCGAGTTTGACAGGAGGGACACGTCGGCTGATCCATATGGAGAGGTCCTCATTGATGATGAGGCGAATCGCCACTTACTCAACCTGTTGGAGGCAGGAGCCGAAGGGTACATTGTCACGCCCGATGAACAAGAAGAGGCTTATTACGGAACCATTTATACTTCGCCACGGACGCGGCTGCCCGGCATCGGCGTCGACGTTGAGACAGCAGATCGTTTGACGGACGGGACGCATGTCTCGGTCGAACCGTTCGTCGACGACGAGGTGCCGTATGTCGAATTTATTCAACCTGGTAAAACAGACGAGGAGATTGTGATCTTGGCTAGGCTTGACGGCACGGGTTACGGGGACCATGCGTTATGGAGCCTTGGTGGTTCATCGATATTGTACGCGCTCATCGAACAAATGGATGGCATTGATACGGATGCAACGATCCGGTATCTCTTCTTGAACGGAAGTGGGGGTGGCTACGAGACCGCCATGGATTATTTAGAAACAGCGAAACAGGCTGAAACTTTGCCGTCTTTAGTACTGTCATTAGATATTCTTGGTACCGGGGAAGATGCACGTTTTGTAAGGACAAAAGGGATGACAAGACTGCCGGTCCTTGAGCAAGGAAGCTGGTCATCACTTGATGTGAAGCCACTCGGGACGTCGTATTTAGATGAATTTCATGCGGAAGGCGTACCGGTCATGTCATTAAGCGATTCATTGACGGCTGAGTTTGATGCTTTAACTGAAGCCGATACAATCGACCGTTTGTCGAACGAGGCGATGGAAGACCACGTCGCTTGGCTAACAGATTGGCTCGCCACACAATGATGTCTTGAACCGTCCCCGTGTGAGGGCGGTTCTTTCTTTTTGACTGAAACACTCGTCCTCTCTCGAATTGTTCGGTATGATGAAAGAGGAGGCGATACAATGGAACGAAACATGAACATTACAAGACATTACGGTGAACTGGCCGGTACGCTTTTATTGCATGACGGGAAGCGAAAGACGGTCGTCATCTTGAGCGGGAGCGGGCCGAGTGACCGGAACGGCAATGTCGGACCTGTCCAGTTCAATACGTATAAAAAACTAGCCGACGCGCTATATGGCATGGGCGTCAACGTATTTCGGTACGACAAACAAGGGATTGGGGAGTCGGATGGTGACTTTAATAAAGTCGGACTCCATGACTTGGTCAACGATGCGATCGAAGTCGTGAAAACGATCCAACGGTTGCCTGAAACAGGCGATGTCTACGTGCTTGGCCATAGCGAAGGGGCGGTCATCGCCCCGGCCGTTCAACTCGAGACAAATGCGTCCGGATTGATCCTACTCGCCGGCTTCAACAACTCGTCGAAACAGATGTTTTTACATCAAGCCGACGCGCTCGCGTCCGAGATCGGGCGCGTGAAAGGGTTGAAAGGGATGTTTTACCGGTTGACCGGCGTCCCGAAAAAAGTCAGACAACGGCAAGACGATCTGCTCGAGCGCTCGCTCCGGACGAACGTCGCTGCGTTCAAATACCGAGGCCAAGTCGTCAACGCCAAATGGATTCGTGAACATGCGTCGTATGACGTCCGGGAACGGCTCGAGCTCGTGCGTGTCCCGCTGCTTGCCATCACCGGTGACCGTGACGTCCAAGTCCCGCCTGAACACGTCCATTCACTGCGGACGAAAGGCGATGTCGACAGCTATATCATTAAAGATATGAACCACCTGCTCGTCGAACGGACGAGCCCGCATTCACTTTTAACGTTGCACAAAGAATATCGTGAGGCGATCGAGGCCCCGCTTCATCCACAGCTGTTACAGAAATTGAACGATTGGTTAATCAAATAGTCAAAAACAGTCGAAAACGGTCAATCAGTGACCGTTTTTTGTGTTATAATTGTGACAATAAGATAAAAAGTGAATGAATTTGAATGTTTTTGATTGTTTTTTGAATGTAAACGCTTTATATTAGAGATACGGAGGGAATACGATGTTAACGAAACAACGACATCAGATGATTTTGCAACGGTTGTCGGAACAAAAGATCGTCAAGCTGAAAGAGTTGGTCGAATGGATGGGGGCGTCAGAGTCGACGATCCGCCGTGATTTGACGGACCTTGAGGCCGAAGGCTACCTTGAACGGGTTCATGGCGGGGCGACGCTCGTCGTTCGCGCTGAAGACGAACCGACGTTCGAGGAAAAACGGGATCGGCACGTCGATGAGAAAGTCGCGATCGCACGGAAGGCCGCGACGTTCATCGAAGACGGGATGTCCGTCTATCTCGATGCCGGGACGACGACACAGGCGATGGTCCCTTACTTGACAGGTAAGAAAGTCATCGTCGTCACGAACAGCCTCCCGATTGCCAACGACTTGTTCGATCTCGATATTAAAACGTTCGTGATCGGCGGCGAGTTGAAACGTTCGACGCAAGCGCTCGTCGGCTACAACGCCCGCGAGAGCATGATGAACTATCGGGTCGATGTCGCTTTTCTCGGTATCAACGGGGTCGACCTAGAAGCGGGCTATACGACGCCTGACCCAGAAGAAGCCCTCGTCAAAAAAACAGCGATTGAACTGGCTCGGGACGCCTACATCTTGGCGGACGATTCAAAATTCGGGAAACGTTCGTTCAGCCGAGTGGCGCCCCTCGAGGCGGCGACACTCATCACGATGAGCGGTGCACCGTACGTCAGTTCAGTCGAAACATTAACAAAGGTGGTGAACGCCCAATGATTTACACGTTAACACTTAACCCATCAATCGATTATTACGTCACATTGCCAGAAGTCGTCTTAGGTGAGGTCAACCGCATCCAAGAGACGACGCAACGGGCCGGAGGAAAAGGTATCAACGTCTCGTTCGTCTTACGTGAGTTTAACGCCGATACGGTCGCCCTAGGATTCATCGGCGGAACGACAGGTGAATTTATTAAGAAAGCGTTGACGGACAAGGGTGTCGAGACCGATTTCATCGAAGTCGATGGCGAGACCCGAATCAACGTCAAGATCCGGGCGAAAGAAGAGACGGAATTGAACGCGAGTGGTCCTGTCATCTCGGACACGGAACTTGAACAGTTGACAGCACAGTTCGAACACGTCCAAGCAGGTGATATCGTCGTCTTGGCCGGAAGCATCCCTAGCAATCTGCCGAGCACACTTTACCGAACGCTCGCTGAGAAAGTTCGAGCGAACGGAGCCGACTTCGTCGTCGATACGACAAAAGAAGCGATGCTCGAAGTGCTCTCGCTCGAACCACTCATGATCAAACCGAACCATCACGAGCTTGGTGAACTGTTTGACGTCAACATCGAGACGTTTGACCAGGCGCTCCCTTACGCTGAACAGTTAGTCGAGCGTGGCGCCAAAAACGTCATCGTCTCGTTCGCAGGAGACGGCGCGATGCTCGTCAACGGTTCAGGCGCCTATACGGCGAACACGCCGAGCGGGAAACTTGTCAATTCGGTCGGATCGGGCGATTCACTCGTCGCCGGTTTTGTCGCCAACATTTTAGACCATGACGCAACCAAGGCGTTCCGCTATGCGGTCACGACCGGCAGTGCATCTGCTTATACGTTTGGCCTCTGTACGAAACAAGACGTGGACCGCTTGGTCGGCGAAGTCGACGTCACCCCACTATCACGATTGGAGGAAACAACATGAACATCACGGACCTACTCAAAAAGGACACGATCCAACTGAATCTCCGCAGTCGTTCAAAAGCGGACGTCATCGAAGAGCTCGTCGACGTGCTCGACCGGGCCGGTAAGCTATCGGACCGGAACGGTTATCGCGACGCCATCTTGGCCCGCGAAGCGCAAAGCACGACCGGACTCGGTGAAGGGATTGCCATCCCGCACGCGAAGACGAAAGCTGTCAAAGCACCCGCAATCGCCTTTGGTCGCTCGAGCGGGATCGACTATGAAGCGCTTGATGGTCAAGACAGCCGCTTGTTCTTTATGATCGCTGCAGGCGAACACGCCAACAACGAACACTTGGAAACACTCTCGAAATTATCAGTCTTCCTGATGGATCCAAAATTCCAGGAACGTCTCTATGCGGCAACGTCTGAAGACGATGTCATTCGCGCGATCGAAGAGAAAGAAGCGGCGGAAGCGGCACCGGTTGCTGAAAAAACGGTCAAAAAGGATGCACCTTATATCCTTGCCGTCACAGCTTGTCCGACTGGAATCGCACACACGTATATGGCAGCAGACAGCCTGAAACAAAAAGCAGAAGCGATGGGTGTCGACATCAAGGTCGAGACGAACGGTTCGACTGGCGTCAAAAACGAATTGACGGCAGCGGATATCGCCAAAGCGACAGCAATCATCGTCGCGGCCGATAAAGCCGTCGACATGGAGCGGTTCGCAGGGAAACACGTGATCGAAGTACCGGTCGCGCAAGGCATCCGCAAACCGGAAGAGTTGATCAACCGGGCTGTGAAACAAGATGCACCGGTTTACCGTTCGACAGGGACGTCAGGCGCTCCTAAAGAACAGCGCACCGGCATTTACAAACACTTGATGAGCGGGGTATCAGCCATGCTGCCACTCGTCGTCGCCGGTGGTCTGTTGATTGCCCTCAGCTTCTTCTGGGGCATCAACTCGGCAAACCCAGATGACCCGTCTTACAATGAATTTGCGGCTCAGCTCATGACGATCGGTGGCGCGGCGTTCGGTTTCCTCGTCCCAATCCTTGCCGGTTTCATCGCGATGTCGATCGCCGATCGTCCGGGTCTCGCACCTGGTCTTGTCGCCGGTGTGCTCGCGAGCGAAGGGAATGCCGGATTCCTCGGTGGACTCATAGCCGGTTTCTTAGCTGGTTACGTCGTCCTGTTCTTGAAAAAAGCACTCGCGAAATTGCCAGCGACGCTTGAAGGAATTAAACCAGTCCTCCTGTATCCGTTGCTCGGCTCGTTCATCTCAGGGATGATCATGCTACTTGTCGTCAACGAACCGATCGCAGCGTTCATGACATGGTTGATGGATACGCTCAACAGCATGAGTGGTGCTAACGCCATCTTGCTCGGTGTCATCGTCGGTGGGATGATGGCCGTCGATATGGGCGGTCCGATCAACAAAACGGCATACGTGTTCGGTACGGCGGCACTCACAGCCGGAAACCAAGAAGTCATGGCGGCCGTCATGGCAGGTGGCATGGTGCCACCGCTTCTCGTCGCGCTCGCGTCAACCGTGTTCGCTCGTCAGAAGTTCTCGAAACAAGAACGTGAAGCTGGTAAGACGGCGTACATCATGGGCGCCTCGTTCATCACAGAAGCGGCCATCCCGTTCGCTGCGGCCGACCCGATCCGGGTGTTGCCGTCAGCGATCCTCGGGTCAGCACTCGCCGGTGGATTATCTGCCTTCTTCGCGATTCAATTGCCGGCGCCGCACGGTGGGATCTTCGTCTTCCCATTACTTGAAGGAGCTGGAAACGTCGCGATGAGCATGGGTCTCTACGCACTTGCGATTCTCGTAGGGGCACTCGTCGGAGCACTCCTCCTCTCGTTCTTGAAAAAACCGCTTACGACAGCGACGGCAGAGCCAACGCGTGATGTCGCTTAACAAACTCGACCGTAGGGATTCCTACGGTCGTTTTTTGTCAAATGATTGTCAGTCGTTTCTGGAAGAAGTGTGATTTCGATTCGGTGATTTGTGGTAAACTACTTGTAAAACTTAGGGTAGGAGGGGGTACGGATGCAAATACGGAAAGCTGAGCCGAAAGACGCTTACGGGATCGCGCGCGTCAGGGTCAACGGTTGGCGAACGACTTATCGGGGGATCGTTCCGACCGAGTTTTTATTAAAGCTTTCTTCTGGGTCGATCGAGTGGTCGGAAAAAGTCCGGAGTGCCCTTTCCAACCGCGAAGTCAGCGGATTCGTCGCCATAGTCGATGAGGAAATCGTTGGTTTCGTATTGTATGGGGACGAGCGGACGGGGGACTATCCGGACCATCCGAACGAGATTTACGCGATTTACATTTTAGAAAACCATCAACGGAACGGAATCGGCTCACTCTTACTCGAACGCGCGGTCCAAACGATGTCTAGCCGTGGACTACTCATTTGGGCGCTCGAGCTGAACCCGCATCGGGCGTTTTATGAACAGCGCCAAGGACGAGTCGTCGATGCGAAAGAGCGTTTGTTCGGCGAACTTGCGTTGCGCGAAGTCGCCTATGGTTGGACGGAAGCGAACTATGATGCAATTGTTGGAGCTTGAGACGCGGCCTATCGGGCCGCGTCTATTTCATTAATAAGGAGGCAGTTTATGATTCAAGTAGTAACGAGTACAGTGACAGGAATTGGCGGAATCGAAATCCCGTATTCGCTGATGCAACATGAGACGACTTCTTCTCAGCTTGCCATTTTATTGCCCGGTTTTCGCTATTCGACCGATGCCCCGATGTTTCATTTTTCGACGAGCTTGTTGCTCGAGCGCTCCGTTGATGTATTGGAGATTAACTATGAATATTATCGCGAGCAATACGATGAAATCGAAGACATCGGCGAGATTGTTAGACAGGATGTGGCCACGGTTGTCGACCACGTGTTGTCAAATCATACATATGAGCAATTTTATTTGATCGGCAAGTCGCTCGGCACGATTGCGATGGTCACGGAATTGAAAAGACCGATTTTCCAGGATGCGTTTGCTATCTGGCTAACGCCACTCATTCAACGAGATGATGTCAGGGAGACTATCGTTTCGTCTGAGACACCTCGCCTCGTCGTCATCGGGGACCGTGACCACTGTTATACGGAGAGCCGTTACAAAGAAATTTCAGACGTTCCTTTGCTGACGTCGGTTCTGCTTCCTGATGTGAACCACAGCCTAGAACGTGAGCACGATACGTTGGGCTCGCTTGCCGTCCTCACACAAGTGATCGATGCCATCAATCAGTTTCTACCAGACAATGCAACGGATGACGATTAAGCCGCGGTTAACCCATTGACAGGACCGTCTGTTCGCTTGATGTGAACAGACGGTTTTCTGTATATAATGAAAAGGTTTTCAATTGACAAGAATAGAAAAACGGTAATGATTTTTTGTCTAGGTCATCAAAAAGACCCGAATTCTAGCCGATACATAGGTTAACGTAGCGAGAGTTATTCTCGGGAATAGGGGTTATTTATGAAACGGACGAAACAACGAACCATCAGCATTAAACAAAAGTTGATCACGATGTCATTGCTCTTATTATTGATTCCATCGTTATTGATCGGCTTTGTCGCTTACTATCAGGCGAAACAAAAAATTACGGATCAAATCATGCAGTCGGCACACGCGGGTGTGGAGCGGATGAATGACGAGATCACGAATCTGATTGAACCGATTGAGCGCGACGTCGCCTTTTTTGCGGGGCGGATCGATGAGTCGCTCTACGAAGAAGGAGAAGACAACCTTGGGTTAGAGGAGAAGTTCGTCGAATATTTGGCGACCCATCCGAAAGTGACGAACATCTATTATGCGTCCACTGAAGGCACGATGACGATCTATCCGGTCCAAACGATGCCGGACGACTATGATCCCCGGACGCGTCCGTGGTACGAAGCGGCAGATGGTGCCAAAGGAAACGTCGTCATCACCGACCCTTACGTCGATGCGGCCTCGAACAAGATGATGGTCACGTTATCGCAGACAACGGATGACGGTCGTGGCGTCATCGCGGTCGACGTCGACGTTGATGATATCGCCGAAGTCGCGACTAGCATTCAAATCGGGAAAGAAGGCTACGTCACGATCCTTGATGCGAACCAGCAGTTCGTGACCCATCCGACGTTAGCAGCAGGCGAGAAGGGGTCGGGCGATTGGGTCGAATCGCTTTATGATGGCAAAGATGGCAGCTTTTCATATGTGTTCGAAAATGAAGACAAACAGATGGACTTCATGACGAACGACTTGACGGGTTGGAAAGTGGCCGGAACGCTGTATGATGACGAGATCACAGAAGAGACGATTGGTATTCTTTGGACGACCGTGGGCGTGATTGCTGCGATGAGTCTTTTGGCCTCAATCATCTTATACTTCATCTTACGCTCAATCATTCGACCGTTGAACCGTTTGACGACGGGCGCGGAACGGATTCAGGCGGGAGATTTGACGGAAGAAATCATCATCGATTCGAACGATGAGATCGGCCGGGTCGCTGAAAGTTTCAACGGCATGACGGCGTCACTCCGTTCGATCATCATCAACCTCGATCAATCGATTGGACAAGTCGCCGCATCGTCGCAAGAACTGATGGCCAACTCGGCGCAAAATACAGCATCTTCTGAGCAGATTGCCGGTGCGGTCCAGCAGATGGCGGCCGGCGCCGACGATTCGAAACGTCAGCTCGACGACAACGCCGTCTCGCTCCAAGCAATCACGGCAGGCATCATGCGCATCGCTGAAAGCTCGACGGACGTATCGGAACTGTCTCGCGAGACGGCGATCGAAGCGGAAGACGGGACAGCTGCCGTCACCCATAACGTGACGCAAATGAAAGCGATCGACACATCGGTCGAGACGTTCGGCGCAGTCATCGAGTCACTCGCAAAGCGTTCGAACGAGATTGGAAACATTGTCGATGTGATCAACGGGATCGCGACGCAGACGAACTTACTCGCTTTGAACGCGGCGATTGAAGCTGCCCGCGCCGGTGAGAATGGGAAAGGGTTTGCCGTCGTCGCGAGTGAAGTCCGGAAGCTAGCCGAACAGTCACAGGACTCGACGAAGCAAATTTCGCAGTTGATTGAGAACATCAAGCAAGAGACGGAGCGGTCTGTCACGTTGATGAAAGAAGTGTCGGCCCATACGAAAGCGGGTCTTGAGACGACCGAGAACACGGCGGAGCGCTTCAAGAAGATTATGTTACGGACGCAGGAGATGACGCCACGGATCGAGGACGTGACGGCCACTGTCGAAGAGATCGCGGCGAACGTCGAAGAAGTTTCAGCATCAGCGACGCAAATCGCTCACATCGCCGACGAGAATTCGAACGCCTCGAGACAAGTCGCGGCAACGACAGAAGACCAGCTCGGTTCGATGGAGGAAGTCTCGCAATCCGCGAAAGCACTCGCCGATATGGCGGAGGAGTTGCAAGAACTCGTATCACGATTCAATGTATAAACGAAAGGCAGAGCGGATCCGCTCTGCCTTTTTGGTACACTTCGATTCTTCATAGAGTTCATATCATCGTTTGCTCGACACTTGGTTGCGGCCTGAGTTTTTTGCCACGTACAGCGCCTCGTCCGCGTCTTGAAGCGCTTGTTCGACGGTCTTTCCGCCATCAAGCGAACTGACGCCGAACGAACATGTGACGTGCGGGACCGGACCGAACGGTTCGTCGTTGATCTTTTGACGTAACTTGTCGGCCAACTGGATGCCATCAGTAAGTGTCGACTGCGGGGCGACGATTAAAAACTCCTCGCCGCCCCAGCGACCGATCGAATCGGTCTTCCTTATATTGCGGCGGAGCAATTGAGCGATCGAACGTAACACGAGATCGCCGGTCGGGTGACCGAACGTGTCGTTGACGAGCTTGAAGTAGTCGATATCGAGCATGATGACGGCGGCAGGTGCTTTCGTATCGACCGTATCTTGGACAGCCGAGGTCAGGACGTCGCCGACTTTTTTACGGTTGAATAACTCGGTCAACGGGTCGAGTGACGACAGATGCTCCATCCGTTCTTCATAACGTCGCTGTTCGGTCATGTCTTCGATGACGCCGACCCCGCCGTCGATTCGGCCGTCAGCCTGAAAGCTGGGCGACATCGTCGTCCGGACGAAACGGGGATGTCGATTCGGAGGGGTATACCAACCGGCTAAACGGACGGTCTCGCCTGCCAATACACGGGCGACGGCACCGTATAAGTCAAACGTTGAGGTCGTGCACTGTTCAAACGTCGAGCTTGTCATCGGGACGACCCCGAGTAAGTCGACGAATGAATCGTTGTAACTGATGATGCGTCCGAACGTATCGAATGCAAAGAGACCGATCGGTAACTGGTCCCACGAGGAAGGATCGGGTTTCATGGTGTGGGTGTCTTGGTGAATTCGTTCTTGATCAGCCATAGAATGACATATGCGCGAACGCATACTTCCTCCTTTCTTTAACGAAACGAGAGTTTAGGACGTTCGTACTGATACTTTATACCCTTATTTGGAAGAATATTAGCTAAAACATGATAAAAATAAGCTGAAATCTAGAATCTGTCGGCTGATGGACATAAAAAAGAGACCGCTGGCGCGATCTCACAACAGTCATAAGATTGGGCTGAGCAACCGTGACACACCTTCGCGCATCCGGACGCTCCACTTCCGGACCGCATAGTCGTCGACCGTATAGCGCCGACTGACGGCGACGTCCGACTCGAACAACGAGGCGAGCTCAAGAGCGACCCGCTCATCGTAGATGATGGCGTTCACTTCGAAGTTCAAGCGGAAGCTGCGGGCGTCCAAATTCGTCGTGCCGACGGTCGAAATTTCGTCATCGACGACGAGCGTCTTCGCGTGCAGGAAGCCTTCATCGTACATATAGACGTTCGCCCCGTAATCGAGCAGCTCACCGAGGAACGACAGTGACGCCCACATGACGAACGGATGGTCCGGTTTTCCAGGGATCATGATGTCCATCTCGACACCGGAGAGGAGCGCCATCTTGCAGGCGTCCATGAAGCTCGTATCTGGGATGAAGTAAGGCGTTTGGATGATGACTCGCTGCTTGGCCGACGCGATCATTTTGATCATCATATTTTTCAAGTGCTCGGTGTCCGAGTTCGGTCCGCTCGTCACGATCTGCATCGGTGACTGCTCTTTAATATCGTGGCGCGCGAAGCAGAACGAGTTTTCAGGGTCGTGATGCTTGCTCCCCGAAAAGTTCCAGTCCAAGATGAACCGGTGCTGCAGGTGATAGACGACGTCCCCCTCGACCCGGAGATGGGTGTCGCGCCAGTAACCGAACTTCTCGACGAGGCCGAGATACTCGGTACCGACGTTGAAGCCGCCGACGTAGCCGATCTTGCCATCGATGATGACGACTTTCCGGTGGTTCCGGTTGTTCAACTTGAAGTTGATCAAGCCGAGCGTCGGCGGGAAAAAGACACGGACTTCGCCGTTATGCGCGATCAACTCCTTGAAGTCTGAATCGCGGAGGCTGCGCGATCCGACCGCGTCATACAACAGCCGGACTTTGACGCCCGCTTTGGCGCGCTCGATCAGTTCGTGGATCAAGGCCTTCCCGAGGGCATCACGTTGGATGATGTAATACTGGATGTTGATCTCGGTCTCGGCGCTACGGATATCGTCCATCAGCGCCTTGAACTTCTGTTCCCCGTCATGCATGATGGTCGACTTGTTGTGGACGCTGATGAGTGACTTCGATGAGCGCAAGTTCATCTCGAGCAACTGCTCGTACTTCTCAAATAGCGGTTGGGCGAGCATCGTCTCTTTACGGTGAATCTGCTCGATTTGACTCTCGACTTGCAACGAATGAAATGAGCGTTCCTCAACACTCAAATTAAAGAAGTTATCTTTTTTCAGCTGTCTACCGAGGAACAAGTAGATGATAAATCCGAGGATCGGTAGGAAAAACAAGACGAGCAGCCAGGCCCAGGTGGCACCGACATCGCGGCGTTCCGCGAAGATAACGGCTAAAGCGAACAATAAATTTAACCCGAGGACGATATACAGCCCCCAACTGATCATGACCGACCACTCCATGCGACCCACTCCTAAACGACAAATTGTGCAACTAGCTTTATAATACCTCAATCGAGGGAATAGTATGCTAGTGAAAAAATAAGGGGGAGACTGAGATGAACTTGAAAGTGGATTGGCAACAAGGGATGGCGTTTCAAACAACGACTCCTTCCGGTCATAGCGTGACGCTCGATGCGGCGCCGGATGTCGGGGGATTGGATACGGGGCCACGGCCGACCGAGATGTTGCTGCACGCCACGGCGGCCTGTACGGGCATCGATATCGTTTCGATTTTGCACAAGATGCGCCTGCCGCTCGAACGGTTCGGGATGGAAGTCGACGCGGTGCGGGCGACCGAGCACCCGATGCGGTTCACGACGATCCATATTTTATATGTACTCGAAGGGGAGATGCCGGAGGAACGGGTCCGCCGTGCCATCGAACTGTCCGTCGACCGCTATTGCTCGGTATCGCATAGCTTGAACGCGACTTTGACGTATAGTTATCAATTGAACGGGGGCGACGTCATCCCGTTCCGATGACATCGCTCAGGCAAGATGGTTGAAATCGGTCAAACGTCTCCGTTATATTGGTATTTCAAATACTGCATAAATAAAGGAGGACGTTATGATTCGACTCGCGACGAAACGCGATGCTAAACACATCGCGCACCTAATCGAACAACGAGCCGTAGCGCTTAATGAAACAGGAAGTGACCAGTGGACGGAATATTTGGAGCTAGATTTGTTAGAACGCGTGCGAACCGACATTGCGACGGGAAGTGTGTACGTGTATGAACAACATGGCTTTGTCTTGGCCTCGATCGCCTTGCTTCCTCCGGATGAATGGGATCACAATTTATGGGAAGATGGCGAGCGCGGTCAATACATCCATCGCATCGTCGTCAGTGAGCAATTGAAAGGCCGTGGCGTCGGTCAACAGCTGATGCAACATGTACTCCGCGAAGCCGATGGTAACGAGCCGATCCGTCTCGACTGTGTCGCCGACAACGAGTTTTTGAACGAGTATTATCCACGTTTTGGTTTCGTTTACGTCGATTCACGTAACGGATACAACACGTTTGAATATGGTTTGGATGAAAGTGTCAGTGCGTGAGGGGTCAATGTACCCCTTTTTTTGTTACAATGAATCATGAAGAAACAAAGGAGGAATAGATATGATCAACACTATATTGGTCGGTTTCGGCTTCTCGGCAACGACGTTCCACCTGCCATTTTTGACGACGCTCGAGGAATTCAACATCACTGGGGTCGTCTCCTCTAGACCGGATGACGTCCGTGCCGTGCTCCCTGATGTGGACGTATACGCGACGCTCGAAGAAGCGATCGCGACCGATGCGACGCTGTTCGTGATCACGACACCGTCGAACTTACATAAAGACATGGTAACGACGTGTCTCGACGCAAACAAAGACGTTCTCGTCGAGAAGCCTGCGTTCCTAACGTCTGAGGAAGGGGAATCCCTCATCGCCCTCGAGAAGACGCGTGACGGGATCGTCAACGTGTTCCACAACCGACGCATGGACGGAGATTTCTTGACGGTGGCGTCACTGCTCGAATCAAACCGAATCGGAGACTGGAAAGTGTATGAATCACGCTTTGACCGGTTCCGTCCGCATGTCCGGGACAGATGGCGTGAGAACGCAGGTCCTGGGTCTGGTATTTTGTTCGACCTCGGCAGTCATTTGATCGATCAGGCGCTCGTGTTGTTCGGCGAACCGGACCACGTCTCAGCAGACGTCATGGTCCAACGAGACGGCGGACAGTCCGACGACGGCTTCAACGTGACGCTACACTACGGTGAGAAGCGCGTCTATTTACGATCGAACCCGTTCGTCGCCGTTGAAGCGCCTCGCTTTGAAGTCCACGGTACGGCAGGCAGCTTTATGAAATACGGTCTCGACCCGCAAGAGGCCGCGCTCCGAGACGGCACGATCGAAGCGGGTGTCAGTGAGACGGGGACGCTCGTTGTAAATGAGCCGCAAACGATTGAAATCGAGCCGGGGCGTTATTTGGCATTTTATCGCCAGCTCGCTGACAGTTATTCGACGAGACGGCCGGTCGTTCCCCTCGAGGACGCTTTGTTGACGACGCGTGTGATCGAACTTGCACGGCAATCGTCTCGAACGCAAACAACATTATCGTTTGAATAACGAAAAAGCAGGAAGTCCGCGAATTGGACTTCCTGCTTTTTCATGCGGCTTCCTCTTCCGGATTTGCCATCTTTTCCGTATGTCGAACGATCGGGAAATTGCTGAACAGTTTGCTGCCGATGAGACCGGCGATGATGCCGACGGCGAACACGATGGTTGCCGTCACCGTCACCGTCTGCCAGTCATTAAAGCCATACATGACGAGCAGTCCCGGGATACCGGCGGCAGACCCAGGTGCGTTGTTCACCATTCCGGTCATCGCGACGATGAGTCCGGCGATGGCACCACCGACAAAGTTGACGCTATAGATTGGGATCGGATTCGCCGAGATGAGGTCGGCTTGTGTGAGCGGTTCGATCGCGACCGAAAGTTGGTCTTTCTTCGAGCCGATGTTCAATCGCTTAAAGAGTAAATAGTTCATCGAAATCGACGCCGTCAAGGCGAGGGCCGCGATTGCCATCGGGACACCGGTCAGACCGAGCATCGCCGTGAGCGCCATCGAACTGAGCGGTGATGTCGAGACGACCGTGACGATTCCGCCAAGGACGAGTCCCATCACAATCGGATTTTGCGTCGCTGCGAGCTCGATGACCGCTCCGATTTGAGCGAGCGTGTTCGAGACGAGCGGATCGACACCGATGGCGACGAGACGGGCGAGCGGTGCCATGACGATGACGTAAAAGATCATGTCGACACCGGCCGGAAGGTGACGGTCGAGCTTGCCGCCGAGTAAGGCGAGGACGTACCCTGCGAAAAAGCCGGGGAGAATCCCGAAGCCTGACACGGACAAACCGAGCATCAACGCGTAGACCGGGTTGATGCCGAGCGCAATCGCGACAAGTGCCGCTGCCGCAGGTCCCGACAGCGCACCGGCAGCTTGGCCGACTTCTTCATATAAAGGGAGCGGCAGTAACCCACCGATCGCGTAGGCGTTGAACGCTTCGACGAGGAAGCTCGCGATTGCGGCGCCGGCGAGTGCTCCCATCGCTTTCATCCCGAACGGTGCTTTGTAACTGAATAACGTGAACAAGGCGAGAATCAACAGCAACAGGGCGATCCCTTGAATAATGACCATACGTGTACCTCTTTCTCTCTGTTTTATTTTCTCTATAGTTAACCATTCAGACCGTTATGTAAAGCCATTTCATCCATCTGACACGACTTTTTTGGATGGGAGCGTTTTCAAATGGAAAACGAGACAAATGTGAACGGTTTTTTTGAAAAAGTTGTGAAAATGTGTCGTCTGATGTGTCAGGAAGCCGTGGAGTGGGAACATAAAAGAGATAGATTTTCATATAGGATCGACCAAGGAGGAGTAGAGATGCAAATGGAGAACAAAAATTGGCACGCACTCGAACCGGAAGAGGTGAGGAGTAGTCTTGAGACAGACGTAGACAACGGGCTGTCGAAGCAAGAAGTGTCGAGTCGGCAAGAACAGTTCGGGAAGAACGTTCTGCCGGAAAAGGAAAAGACACCTGAAATCATAAAATTTTTGAGACAGTTCAATGACATTCTTGTGTACGTCCTGATCGGTGCGGCCGTCGTCACTGGCTTTTTAGGTGAGTATATCGATACGATTGTCATCGCGCTCGTCGTCACGATCATTGCTGTCGTCGGATACTTGCAAGAAAACAAGGCTGAACAGGCGCTTGAAGGGATTAAAAAACTGCTCGAGACGAAAGCAAGCGTCATCCGAGACGGCAAGCAGATTCAAATCGAATCGAGCGAACTCGTCGTTGGAGACCTTTTGGTGCTCGCCGCCGGTGACAAAGTGCCGGCCGATGCGCGAGTCATTCTAGCCGAGAAGTTCAAAGTCGAAGAATCGGCTTTGACAGGTGAAGCGACGACGGTCGAGAAGAAAATTCAAGTCGTGGCGGAAGATGCTGTCCTCGGTGACCGGAAAAACATGATTTATTCAGGAACGAGTATAGCGACGGGCAGCGCGAAAGCGATCGTCACGTCGATCGGTGAAGGGACGGAGCTCGGTCAAATCAACGCATCGATCGCTGAAGTCGAGACGGTGAAGACACCGCTCATCCGTCAGACGACGAAATTCGGTCAAACGGTCTCGATTGCGATCCTTGTGATCTCGGTCATCATTTACGCGTTCGGCTACTTTGTACGTGATTTCGATCCAATCGAACTGATGCTGACAACGATCGGGTTAGCGGTCGCAGCGATTCCGGAAGGTCTCCCTGCCGTCATCTCGATTATTCTCGCACTTGGTGTTCGTAACATGGCCGAGAAGAAAGCGATCGTTCGTAGTCTACCGTCCGTCGAGACGTTAGGGGCGGTCTCTGTCATCTGTACCGATAAGACAGGTACGCTGACGAAAAACGAGATGACCGTCAAGCAAGTCGTCACGGCGAAGCACGATATCGAAGTGTCAGGCGGCGGATACGCTCCAGATGGTGACCTCGAACAAAACGGTCAACCGTTCGACCTCGATGACGACGAGTCGATGATCGATCTGCTCACGGTCGGGAAGACGTGTAATGATGCCCAATTGTATGAAGAAAACGGCGAATGGGTCATCAATGGCGACCCGACAGAAGCTTGCTTGCTCACGCTCGCCGAAAAAGCGGAGCGACCGATTGAACGGCTGAAAGTCATCTCGAAAATCCCGTTCGATTCGGAGTATAAGTACATGGCGACGCTCGTCGACTATAAAGATGAGCGGATGATCTTCATCAAAGGGGCGCCAGACCGCCTGTTCGATATGGCTGAAGATACGGAATTTGACCGCACCTATTGGGATGAGAAACGTAAAGAGATCGCCGACCGCGGACAACGTGTCCTCGGTGGCGGATTCAAACGGGTCGATCGCTCGAAAGAGACGGTCGACCATGAGGACGTCCAATCCGGTATCACGTTCCTTGGTTTGTACGGAATCGTCGATCCACCACGTCCAGAGGCGATTGAAGCCGTCGCGGCGTGCCGTGACGCCGGTATCCGCATCAAGATGATCACGGGTGACCATAAAGACACAGCCGTCGCCATCGCCCGTGAACTCGGCATGGAAGTCGAAGGCGCACTTGAAGGGAAAGAATTGACGAACATGTCGGACGAGGAGATCAAAGAAGCGTCGGTTCATAACGATGTGTTCGCCCGGACGAGCCCAAATGATAAGCTGCGTCTCGTCAAAGGATTGCAGCAAAACGGGCTCATCACATCGATGACCGGTGACGGTGTCAACGATGCCCCGGCCTTGAAACGGGCCGACATCGGTGTCGCGATGGGTATCAAAGGGACCGAAGTCGCAAAAGAGGCGTCGCAGATGGTCCTCGTCGACGACAACTTCAAAACGATTTACAACGCGGTGCGTGAAGGCCGCCGTGTATACGACAACTTGAAGAAGACGATCTTGTTCTTGCTCCCGACGAACGGTGGACAAGCGCTCCTCGTCGCGATGAGCATCTTGCTCGGTGCCGCGGCACCGCTCAGCCCGGTCCAAATCCTTTGGGTCAACATGGTCGTTGCCATCACGCTGTCGCTCGCGATCGCCTTCGAACCGCTCGAAGAGAGCACGATGAAACGTCCGCCGCGTCCGGCGAACGTCCCGCTGTTGAGTCGCTATTACGTGTTTCGGATCATCTTCGTCTCGATCTTGATCGGGGGAGGCAGCTTGATCATCAACTACATGTTAGCCGACTTTGATTTCTCGACTGCGAAGCTGCAGACGATCACACTCAATACGATCGTCATGGCCCAGTTGTTCCACTTGTATAACTGTCGGACCGAACTCGCTCCGGCGTTTAACCGCCACTTTTTCGATAACAAGATTGCGTTTATCGTATCGGCACTATTGATTGCACTTCAACTGTTCATCACGTACGTGCCGTTTATGCACACGTTGTTCGGGACAGCGGCACTTGATTTGAATGATTGGATCTATCCGGTCGTCTTCGGTGCCATCGTCTTCGTCATCGTCGAGATTGAAAAAGCGATCTCACGTCGTGTCATCGGCAATAAAGACATACACTGATGTTTCGACTCTTGATCGATGTGGAATTAATCCACTATGACAGAGGAGGGATGCTCAATGAAACGTGACGAATCGCAACCTGGGGTTCACCCAGACCCGATGCCAGACGATGAGTCTGATCCGGCGAAAAAACCGGCTCCGACGCAACATCCAGATCCAGACCCGGAAGAAGATAACGAGGAGTCATAACGCACGTCGATGACTCGAACGATAAAAAGGCGACTTTCCCGATTAAATGGGAAAGTCGCCTTTGCTGTGGGTCACTTTTTCGGTGCGACCACACGATACTCGTTCATTTTATCAAACTCTTTTTCATTGAAGTATTCGACGACGACGAAGTCACCAACCGGGCATTCCCACCGGTCTTTCGCGACTTGGCACTCTTTGAGCGTCACTTTCTCGTCGAACATGTCGAGCTCTAACGTATCTTTGAGGAATTGTTCAGCCTGTTTGTCGGCGATTTTGAAATACTCGCTTAGGATGACGTCTTCTCCCTTGTCGTTCGTGTGTGTCATTACTTTAAAAAATCTCATTGGATTTGACCCTTCTTTCTCTAGATAAACTCTCGCTCTAGTATAAAGGAAAGAGTAGGTTTTGGGAAACCCACTCTCAAGTACAACATCAAACCACTTTCGGCCGTCGCGGCGGCGCCTCGTTGAACGGTTGCTTATGACGAATGATGAGCCAAAACAATAGACCGAATAACGGGATGTACGGGAGCGGCCACAAGCTCATCTTATAGCGCTTCGCATCTCGGGTCATCAATGTCATTTGGACGAAGGCGAGCAAAAAGAAATCGACCGTCATCGTGCGGACGAATTGATTCTGTTCGACGTATGACCAATACTGTGCGACATTCCCAGTCATCGCGGCAGCGATGAATAAACCGATCGTGACGAGGAGCAACACGACCCCGAGCAGTCTCGTCGGCAACGGCTTGATTGGCGTCGGGTAGGGCGACTGCCGTGCGAACGCGAGATACGGAGCGATGATGAATCCTCCGACGACGAAACCGGTTGCTGCCGGTAGGAGTGGATTCGGCCGCAGTTGGTTCACTTCCGACCAAAGCAGCGGGAACAGCGCGAGCGGGTAGACGCCTAGCACGCTAAAGAGGGATAAAGAATATCCTTCATAGGCATCGGTATTGTACGTCAGGAAGTCGAGCAAGAACCGGCTCGAGAACGGGGTGTTGGGACCAAGTAGCGCGATCGCGATCGCGGCGGCCCAAGGAATCAATAAAAATTTTCTAGTCATGGCTACACCTCTAATCTGTCTCTGTTGTCATTAGTATACCCTGTTATCGGACGAACAAAAAATGAGAAGTGTCTGACGACACGTTCTCATTGGTTCTCTCTTGCATAAGCTTTGATCATCGTCACGAGCTGTTGGGCTTCTTCTGAATTCGCTTCAAGACGGATCCCGTAATCGTACATGCTTCCTATTTGACTGCGGTGACGGACGTGACCAGTCAACTCGATTGACTGGATGAGCGGGACGAGGTCGAGCACGACCTGAACTTTCAGCCCTTCCGACAGCGGGAACAAGTAGTCGCAGCGCAACTTCAAGCCGTGGGCACTAATGTTGAGCAGCATGCCTTCACCGTCATGCAACTCCTTATCTTCCCATACGAGGCGGTAGGGGATGAAACGGGGGTTCGGTAAAATGTAGCGGAACGTTTCTTGTCGGCGATAACGCATCGGTTCACCTCATTTCTCTTCTAGATTATCGGTTCGATTCCACCATTTTTGAAGCGTTGGACTGCCAAATTTTCGGGAAGCACGGTTTACAGAATCGTAAGCGCTTTCTATAATGAGGATAAAGGTTTGGTTTAAGGAGGGGATCGCGTGAACGTGTCTGATTTACTCCGACGTTACTCGATTGACGAACCAATCATCTATGTGAAGAACCTGCACGGGCAGTGGGTCAAGCTCGAACATCTGCCGCCCTACACCATACTTGAGGTCGAGACGACGGACGAGACCATCGAAGCGCTCGCTATCGACGCTTACATGGCGCTCACTGTTTGTCGGGAGACGTCGTCACTCGAAGATGCGCGGCCTTACGCGGTGCGTCTGCAAATTCGAGAAAAAACCGCAACCCGTTGAGGTTGCGGTTTTTTATTTAGGCTGCTTTTTCCGTCTCGTCGTCTTGTGGTTCGGTCCGTTTCGCATAATACATGAACGGCGTGGCCATCCAAGCGATGATGAACTTCGCGACATACGTCGTGACGAAGATGTTCCACCAGATATCCCATTCCATTCCCCAAAAGGCGATCGTACAGAACGTGAGCGTATCGATCAACTGTGAGACGACCGTCGATCCAGTCGTCCGGAGCCACAGTTTCTTCTCGCCAGTTTTCGCCCGAATCTTCGAATAGATGAAGACGTCGAACAGTTGCGAGACGAGGTACGCCGCGAGACTGCCGAGCGTAATGAGCGGGAGCATCGAGAACAACGCCTTGAAGCTCTCATGCATGTAGAGCGCTTCTTCGAACGGTGCGTAAAGCAAGGCGAACTGCATGAGTACCGTCGAGACGATCAAGATGAAGAAGCCGAGCCAGACGCCTTTGCGGGCGGCGTGACGGCCATGTTTCTCGTTCAAGATGTCTGTCGCTAAATAAAGGGAACCGTAGACGATGTTCCCGAGTGTGAAGATGAAACCACCAATCACAATCTGCTGCGTCACTTGGATGTTGGCGACGACCGAGGCCATCGCGATCCAGGCGTACAGTCCGACCCGTCCGAACAGTTTATAGCTGAGGACGAGCAGACCGAGCGTGAGCAGGGCAGAAGGGATCCATAACCATTCATTCAGCATCTGTCATGCTCCTTCCGAAAAATCATTCAATTCAACTTTTCAAGTTTATAGAGGAACCGGAGACGTGTCAAGACAGTTTCCATGACTGTAAGAAAAAAGCCCTCACCCGAGTTTGGATGAGAGCAGCCTATGTAGTTGATATAATGTCACACACCACTTAGATAAATAGCGATGCCTTTTATGGTCGATGACATGCTATTCAATTGGGTCCGGGCTTCTTCCCAAAATGACCAATCGTCAGCTTCTAAAAAATGCGTCAACGCCTCACTCACGGATGTGAATTCGTTCAATACGTTGGTCAGTCCTTCACGGTCGATTCCTGATACGTCAGATGACACAAGGTGGTCAAGCGCCGGAAGAATTTCATCAATATCGGCACGGATTGATTCAAGCTCTTCCCGGTTACTGTCGATTTGAGTAGAGATTTCTTCGAGCGGACGGTCTTCACAAGACGTCCCACAGGCGAAGGTGGATTGCTCGGATTGACGCAGCGCACCGAGCGTATCACTGCTCAATGACTGGAGATAGCCTAAAAATATCGAGACTTCTTTTTCGGTCGGGACAGGTTCAGAGAAGGGTTGCGTCTCGGATACATCGATTACGACATTTTCATTCCTTTGGGCTGAGTCAGACGCACGATCTGTCGTCTGTTCAGAACAGGCGGCCAATAAGGTGACGGCAGCAAGTAAGATGGGGATATGTTTCATATCTAGTCTCCTTTATATATGTATTTACCCATTATACCATTTATTGGGATATTCAAATGAGCTAGAGACCATAAAAAGCACTTTCTCAAGGGTTTGAGAAAGTGCTTTTTATGGTCCATGACACGGAATTCGTTTGATGCCTCCGACGAGAATCGAACTCGTGCTGCAGCATTACCATTTCTATTTTGGGAAAACATAGGGACGGAACGAAATCGAACGATACGTCAACCACGCTGATTCTAGTGAAATCGCTGTAAGAATTTGGTGAACAAAATTGTGAATCCACCTGTGCATTCGAGGTAAGTGTGCACAAAATTGTGCACGAAATCAGTAGTTTTACTTAGCGTGGGACTGTGTATACTTCGGTTGCATACATCTTTTCTATCAAAAGATTTGCTTCTTCCATCTTGTCCCAAGCTTCTTGCCATGTTGCCCAATCGTTATGGGTCATAAGGAGGGAGATATACTCACTCATCCGTTCCATGTCCTTGACGAGTATGTCGCGCTCTTCGAAGTCGATATTCGGCGAACTGCCTTCCGGGATATCTTTCAGTGAGCGGGCGAAGTCGTAAAGGGTGTGGTCTAACTCGAAAACTTCTTGATTCATTGGTTCAAGCTGAAGTCCCCAATCGCTACCTGGCACGTCAGGACATACTTTGCCGCATACCCGACTCATTGAGGAAGCGTCTCGCATGGTGGCAATGCCATTTTCGAGCGTGAGACCGATCGCTGTGAAGAAGTCGGCTTCGGCTTGTGTGCTGGCAAATGGATAAGGTATGTCGGATTCTGTAGATTTTTCTACAGGCGCCTCTTCATCAACTTTTGTCTCTGGATCTGATTTGATTGAGGATGACTGTGCAACGAGAGTAAACGTCGCGCGAGTCACGCTCAAATACTCGCCAGATTGTACTTCCACGTACTCCGTACCGTCAAATAACGAGTTCGAGAGGATGCCGCCGTCCGACGACATATCGTCCTTCACCTCGTAATAGCCGCGATAGTCCGACTCGACGGCCGCAAGCTTGTACTCGCCCGCTGGGATGTCGGCACCCACCTTATATGTTCCCGGTCCATACACGCCCTCTGGCAACGTCTCGCCACTCGTATCGGCGACGACTGGGCCTTGTTGTGAGGCGGGACTTTTCGGAACGTTCGGTTCGAAGTAGAACAGCGCGAACATCAAGATGACCGAGGCGGCGAGCGTCAGGTCGATTCTCCGCGTGGTCCGCTTATATTTGTTCTTTCTTTCAACGGTGTCCATATACTCGTTCTTGCGTTTCCTGAAGTCATGCCGGGCGATGCCGGCGATCACTCCCGCGATGAGGACGACACCCATCAGTCCATTGAATAGATTTTCCATCATCTAAACTCCTTTCGAATCATCACGTATATTGTAGCACCTATACTACATATACCCATATTTGTTAAATGAAGTATCTAATTGTAATTAGACACCAATATGTAATTTTAATGGCGGTTTCGAAATAATAATGTTGTCTATTTTCGGAAGCAGCCGAAAGTGGATCGAGAAATCGGTTATAATATCACTTGAAAGGTGGGGGGAATATGAAAAATATATCAGCAGTGATTTTATTGTGTTGCTCTTTATGGATGACAATTTATTTGTATGGAGAATATGCTATTAGTTCTGTTAAATTTAATCCTTCTTTAGTAACATTCCCAGTAGCACTTTTTATATTGTCTATCATATTCTTTTTCACTTCTAAAGAAAGCTATCAAGCTAAAGAAAACAAATTGAATGACTAGTTAAGAGTTTAGAAAAGATTAGAGAATGCATCAAATGAGCAAATAAGCGTCCTTAGGGGCGTTTTTTGTCGTCTGTCAAAGTTACATTCATGGCTACAATTCAATACGTGACATCGCATTACAAAGAGGTCACGTATAAGCAAATAATAATGTCGTTCCAGAAACAGACGGCCGATACGTTTTGGATGTTGATGGACGAACATTCTGTCAGGGATATCTGATTCATTCGACATCAATCGGAATCGTTCGACAAACGCCAAGTGTGCACAAACTGTCCACGGATAAATAAAAGGCACCTCCTGCAAGATACAGGAAGTGCCGTGAACCGCTTGGTTGAGCGGGATATTTGATGCCTCCGACGAGAATCGAACTCGTGCTGCAGCATTACCATTGCTGAGGTCTGCCACTAACCTACAGAGGCGTTACAACTAGTATGTTACACAGTCTCGATTGAAAATTCAAGCTTTTTTAGAATAATAAGACCCCCGTTCTTCTCTTGATGAGAAGGGCGAGGGTCAAACAAATCATGCTTACTTCGTCCGGACCCAAACAGCTCCAGCCGAATTGTCTTTCGCTTCGCCGACGACGTCGACGACGAGTCCGTATTGTGGAAGCTTACGGCCCGCATCCGGGATGAGCGAGTTGATGTACGTATTGGCGTCATTGAACTGTTTCACGCCAGATTGCGCCTTGTAGTCGTAAATTCCGCGGCTCGGAGAATCGAGGTACCAAGCGAGCGTTTTGTCTAAACTGAACGCCGCGTCCGCGATTTGGTAACGCGTGCTGCCTGAAACCGTTTCTTTGCCGTTCAAGTTACCGACAATCGCCTCTGGATGTGAGTCGACGACTCCGAGGAAACCTTCACCCGGGTGGATACCGACCCAGTTGTCCGAGAACGAGTCGTCGGCATACCAGACGACGAGACCGGTGTTGTACTTGACGCCACGGCCGTTCAAGAGACCCGTGTCAGCGCCTGCGTGGTTACGCCATTCGAGGTAGTAGTAGTGCGGTTTCGTGTCATAACCGTCCGACTTGACGAAGCCGTCGAGCGTGACTGCCTCAGCACCTTCCGCGTCATCTGCGAGAAGCGTCTGCCCGCCTGACGTGATCGCCAAGTTGTCGAGGGCGAAACCTTCAAGGGCGAGACCACCGTCCGTCACGTATTCGAACACGATCTGGACGTCTTGACCGGCGAACTGTGACAAGTCGTACGATTTGTTCACCCATGCGCCGTTCGTCGACTCGGCGTCATTTCCGGTGTTGTCGTCACCATAGACGTCAAGGACGACTTCTTTGCCGCCGCTCAGTGCTTTGACGTACAAGTAATCGTAATCATATTCGATATCGAACCGTGTATCGAAGGCGAGTGTGCCGTCAGCACCGAGCTTGACGCTTGGTGTCACGAGTTCAGTGTGCAAGTTATCACCTTTTGTCGAGTAGTAGTAGTACTGTCCGAACTCAGGTTCAATACCTTTCACTTTCTTGTCCGGAAGGTTCACTTTCAACAACCCTGGGTTGTTCGATTTCGTCACCGATTGATCGAGCTTCGAGACGAAACCTTGCTGGGTGATGTCTTCAAGATCGACTTCCGTGATGTTGGCCCAGTTGCCGCCCATCAATTTTTGGAAGTATTCCTTGTTTTGTGGCGAGAAGCTCGTCGGCTCTGTTCCTGCCACTTTACCAGCCCAACTGCCGCCGCTCATGATCGACCATGATTGGACCGGCTCGCCTTGGCCTGTGTACTGCGTGTCATATTCGTCAGGAAGACCGAGGTCATGACCGAATTCGTGGGCGAATACGCCGACCGCTCCATCTTCAGGTTGGATTGTATAATCGTATGCGGCCATTTTACCGCCCCAATACGGGACGTCAGCCGTCGTGTTCTCAACACCATATACGCCATCCAGTACCCAACGGTGTGACCAGACCGCGTCGTCACCGAGGACACCGCCGCCCGCTTCTTGGCCGGTACCAGCATGAATGATCATCAAGTGGTCGACCAAGCCGTCCGGTTCGTTGAAGTCGCCGTCGCCGTCGAGGTCATACAAGTCATACTCATCGTATTCGGCGAGGTCCATTCCTGAAGCGACCGCCGCGTTCAACGTGTCTTTGACGAGTTGACGGGGACCTGGACCGATGTTGTCATTCCCGCCGGCCGGGTTGTCACCGCCGTAGTCTTTCGCCGTACCTGGTACGGTCAACCATTCAGAGACGGTACCGTCGACCGTGTAGCTGCCGCCAGACTGTTCTTCATAATACTGTTTGAACGTCTGAACTTTCTCACCGTTGAACAGTTCGAACGACTTATCACCGAACATATACTGCTCGTAGTGTTCTTTGCTGAAATTGTCGCTATACATATAACCGGGATCTTGGACAATGTTGTTATGTTTGAAGTCGCTGTACTCGACGAGGAGGACGAGCACTTTGTCTTCACGAACCGCACCGTTATAGCCCGTTGCTTTGGCCGGATCAACTTTGATTTGGCCATTCGGTTTGCCTTTTCGATAATTGCCTTGACCTTTTTTCGCTTTGTCGAGGAGACGTTTCGATTCTTTTTCGAATTGGTTATGTATCTTCTCTTTCGCTTTCGCCGCTTTGTCATTCAATTTGTCATCATGTTTGTGATCGTGGGCATCTTGCGCTGTACCTTGCTTCTTTTTAATATACGCGTCGACGGCTTTCTGTCGCTCTTTCGTTGAAAGCCCTTTTTTGATGACGCCACGCTTTTCGAGCGCTTTGGCGAGTCGATCCTCATCGATGATGTTGTGATCGAATGGGGCAGTATTTGTTGCGGTTGGTAACGGTGAAGCGGCAAGTGGAGCGGCACCGACGGCCGGGATCGCACTGACGCTCATGACCGATGTCAGCGCGACGGCGAGCGTCGTACGACGGATGGAACGTTTTTTCATTTGGACTGACCTCCTGTAAAAATAATGGGAAATTGTGTGAGCTTGATGTAAACGTTAAACTTGTGTCTGATTAATGTCAATATTCAGAAAATAATAATTATGAAAAATAAGAAAAAAGAGACTTTCGTCCCGATTAAGTCAAAATACCTAATCCGAACGAGTCTCTCAGTCGATATATCCATAATGGAACTTCGAAGTTTTGCGTGAAAGTCGCTTAAATCCATACTTTTCGAATGCCGGGCTCTCAAAATGTGCTTTTAGGACAATTCTGTTTTTCGCAACGCGTTTGGCTTCTGAAATCAGTTCATCTGACAACTGCGCTTCGTTTGCCAACGCTCGTAACGGGTTCAGATGAACTGATTCTGAAATCGTTTTTTCGAACATCGGATCGAAATAGACGACCTCAAATTCGTCATCCGCACAATTTTTCAAATAAGTGAGGGCGTCGGTCCAAACGACCTCGATGCGTCGCATCGCTTCATTCAAAGCGTTCTCTTTCTCTTCCCAGACCGACATGCCTTCTTTGACGAGTGTCGCTGTGATGAATTCGCTCTCGAGGCCGACGACGCGACCGCTCGGGCCGACGGCGTGGCTCATGACGATACTGTCGGAACCGAGTCCGAGTGTACAATCGAGCACGAGGTCTCCGAGTTGAAGGTCGGCCGCATCGATCAGTGGGTCGTTGCCATCACGAAGCAGTTGCTTGACACGGAAGACCGAGCTTGATGGATGGAAGAAGAACGGCTCTTTGGCGCCGAGCGGCGTATACTCAACGCGGCGCTTATCGAAAACGAGGACGGCGGCACCATACCGGGTCATCAACGTCTCGATTGAATGCTTTCGCCGCGAGACGAACGGTACATCGTGTAGCAATGAGTGCTCGTTTGCTTTATGAATGATTGTTTCAGTCGGCCGTAGACAAGTTGTGACGATATACATCATTTAATCTCCTTACTTAAAAAATGAGACGCGGTGGCGTCTCATTTTTTCTTACTGAGTAGATCTGACAACTCGTCGATGAGCGCCTTGTTCGAGGCGAGTTCTTTCTTTTTCTCATCGTTCGGGTTGATCGGGCGTTTCGAGCGGGTTTGGAGCGCTTCGAGCGTCTCATCGATCGACGTTTTGAGCGTATCACGATCTTCTGGCTTAAGTGACGCTTCTTGTGGGCTCTCACCACTCGCATCAAGTTCGCGTAAGCGTACCATCAATTGTTTCGCTTCACGATTCAAATCGGATAACAATCTGTCAATTTGTTCCAAACGAAGTTTAATACCATCACGTTCTGTGAACATATCTTTCACCTCTTTTACGGTTTAACCACAAGGGTCTCTTCTTGTTTACTTTACCATAATTTTCGGAAGACGAAACTACCGGGAATATATTCCATTTATTTTGACTTCGGGAAACACTGTTTCTCTATGCCCACACGAAGAACAACTGGTATACTAACTTAGCTAAAAAGGAGGTGGGCGGATGCATTCGACAAATCATCCACCAAAAGCGCTCAAAGGAGCCATTTTATCAATCACGACTTATTTGATTTTATCTGTTCTCAAAGTCGTCTTCGGCTATATTTACAATTCGGAAGCCGTGCTCGCCGACGGTTTCAACAATACGACCGACGTCATCGCATCAATTGCCGTCTATATCGGGATTCGTGTGGCGGCAACGCCGCGGGATGCTGAACATAAGTATGGCCATGCGAAGATGGAGACGATTGCCGCGCTCGTCGCTTCACTCATCATGGTCGCGGTCGGGTTGTTCGTGTTATTGAACAGCATCGCCAATCTGCTCGCCGGCGTCTACGTCGAGCCGAACCCGCTCGCCGCCGTCGTCGCGTTCTTTAGTGCGATCGTCATGTACGGTGTCCATCGCTACAATTTGAACTTGGCGAAACAGACCAAATCACTCGCGCTGAAAGCGGCCGCGAAAGACAATTTGGCCGACGCCTTGATCTCGATCGGTGCGACGCTCGGCGTCTTGTTCGCTTACTTTAAGCTGCCGTGGATGGATACAGTGCTCGCGGTCGTCATCGCGGGGCTCATCATCCGGACGGCCATCCAAATCTTTCTCGATGCGACGCATCAACTGTCTGACGGGTTCCCGCCTGATCTCGTCGAGTCTTATGAAGAGACGATCCAACATTTTGATACCGTCAAAGAAGTTCGAGAGATTAAAGGCCGGCATCTCGGTAACCACGTCATGCTCGACGTGACGATCGCCGTTGACGGTGGTTTGACCGTCGACGAGGCTCATGTGCTTTGTGACGATATCGAACGGGAACTCGATAAACACCACGCCGTCGATTCGGTCCACATTCATATCGAACCGGTCTGATTTAGGTTATCTTTTGCGCTTCATGATGCGCTTCGTATATAATGAGTTTGGAAAGACGTTGGAATAACTGTTAAGGAGGGCACGGGATGAAAATCGTGCGTCAACCTATTCGCCAGATCGATGAGATCGAATATGAACATTTTCAGAAATATGGTCAAAGCTCATACGGCATGTCTGCCGAAGAACTAAAAGGTATTTTTGTCGAGATGGGGGCCGAGCATGTGTACATGGCTGACGAACATAGTTATGGCGAGGATTTTTACTACGACCTCGTTCAAGACGGACAAATCGTCGGTAAAGTACTGCTTTTCAAGCTAGCTCGCGTCTATCAGCTCGATTTGATGGTGTTTGACCCGTATAAAGATAAAGGCTATGCGACAGAAGGATTACGCCTTGCACTCGAACAGTCCGATTTAAAAGACGGTCACACCGTCCGCGCCGGCATCCCGCCGACGAGTCCGCATCAAGAAGCGATGCGTCGCGTCCTCGAACAGAACGGCTTCGAGAAACGCAACGGACTTTACTATTTAAACTTTAAAAAACGATATGTGATGAACCACTGAACTGACGGCGTCTAGCGCGTCAGTTTTTTCGTATGGAGGGTTTTTGGATGAAACAAGTGACGATCAACGACATCGCTAAACTCGCCGGTGTTGCCAAAAGTACTGTCTCCCGTTATTTGAATGGGGGATCGGTCGGGAAGGCGACTCGTGAGAAAATCGAGCGAGTCATCCGTGAGACGAAATATGAACCGAACCAGTTCGCCCAAAGTTTGAAGTCGAAGCAGACGAAGATGATCGGCGTCATCGTCCCACGTCTCGATTCGTATGCGGCTTCAAGGACGATGATGGGGATTGATGAACGCTTGACCGAGCATGGTTATCAGATGCTCGTCGTCAACACGGCCCAACAGACCGAGCGTGAGATCGAGCAACTGTATAACTTGGCCAAGCAAAAAGTGGCCGGCATCATTTGGCTCGGGACGACCGTGACGCCAGCGCATCTACAGGCGATCGAAGCGATTCAAATCCCGGTCCTGTTGATTGGTCAGCAGCACGATGACGTGCATAGCCTCGTCTACCCGGACAATGAGTCGGCTTATGCGCTCGGGCGACAGTTCATGGAGTGGGGGCACCGGGACATCATCTATGTCGGGGTGGCAGAGGATGATATCGCCGTCGGACAAGCCCGTCGTGACGGATTTTTGAGAGCGTTCAATGAAGCTGGCGCCATCGTCCGTTCGATGACGACGACGTTCAGAATCGACGACGCCATCCCGATCGGTGAGCAGCTCGCGACCGACGTGACGGACGCGACGCTCGTCGTTTGTGCGACTGACAACATCGCGCTCGGTGTCTTGAAAGGGTTAGCGAACGGCGGCAAACGAGTGCCGGACGACATCTCGGTCAGCGGTTTCGGTGGGTACGATTTCACAGAAGTATTGCATCCATCGCTGACGACGGTCCACCTTCCATATCGGCGGACTGGTTCTCGTGCGGCTGACATGATCCTCCAGTTGCTGACAGGTGAAGCCACCCCGATGAAAACGTTCACAAATTTCGAATTAAAATTGCGAGAAAGCGTTGACATGTTGAATTAAATCGTTTACATTTGTGTTGCGGAACCGGTTCCGCAACATTTTTTATTCGCTTTTGGAACCGGTTCGATAAATGATACGAAGCAATACATTCAAACATGGAGGTGGACGGATGAACACCGTACATTGCATTGGTGAACTATTGATTGATTGGGTTTGTGAAGACGCGTCGAGCGATCTCGTCAATGGGACGACGTTCGTGAAGAAAGCAGGCGGCGCACCGGCGAACGTGGCCGCCGTCGTCAGCAAGCATGGGGGACGCTCAAGTTTTCTCGGGCAGGTCGGAGCCGACCCGTTCGGACAATTTTTAAAACAGACGCTCGTCGACAACGGCGTCGGCGTCGAGAATCTAGTCGAACAGGGCGACACGACGTTCGCCTTCGTCTCGATCCAAGCGGACGGGGAGCGCGACTTCACGTTCCGGCGCGGAAGTGACGGCGACTATGCGTTCGAAGCGATCGACTTGTCGGCGTTCAAGCCAGGTGACATCGTTCATTTCGGTTCAGCGACGGCATTGCTCGACGGTGAGTTGAAAAATGCTTACTTCAAACTGTTACAGTTCGCCAAGCGTGACGGCCTGTTCGTCTCGTTCGACCCGAACTACCGGGACGCGCTCGTCACAGACATCGACGCGTTCAAACAAGACTCGCTTCACTTTATCGCAGAAGCCGATTTTGTGAAGTTGAGCGAAGAGGAAGCGCAACTTTTGACCGGGCATGACGATTTAAATCAAGCGGTCGCGTCACTTCTCGAAACGGGTGCGTCACGGATTGCCATCACGCTCGGCTCGCGCGGGACGTTGATCGCCACGAAAGACGGCAACAATGTGATTTCGTCGGTGAAAATTGACAGCGTCGATTCGACGGGAGCTGGTGACGCCTTCGTCGGTGCTTACTTGTATCGATTAGCGACACTCGGGGTCGATGACGCTCGTTTACTAAAGGATATCGAATATGCGAACGTGACCGGCGCGCTTACGTGCACCGCTTACGGCGCGATTCCAGCCATACCATCACAACAACGTGTGCTTGAAGCACTAGGAGGGAAACCAGTATGAACTACAGACAAGAAGCAGAAGCGATTTTAGAGGCGGTCGGCGGGAAAGACAACGTTGCAGCAGCGGCCCACTGTGCGACCCGGCTCCGCCTCGTCTTGAACGACGAATCGAAAGTCGACGAGAAGAAACTCGACGCACTTGACGTCGTCAAAGGGACGTTCTCAACGGGCGGGCAGTACCAGGTCATCATCGGTCAAGGTACAGTCAACAAAGTGTACGCCGAATTCGCCGAATTGACAGGTCTCGGTGATATGTCGACGACCGACGTCAAGTCGGCCGGTGCGAAGAAAGGTAACCCGCTCCAACAGTTCGTGAAGATGCTATCTGATATTTTCGTACCGATCATCCCGGCCATCGTCGCCGGTGGTCTCTTGATGGGGATCAACAACTTGCTCACAGCACCTGATTTGTTCTTCGACGGCAGCTCGCTGATCGACCAGTACCCTGGTATCGCCGATCTTGCCGCGATGATCAACACGTTCGCCAACGCCGCCTTCGTCTTCCTACCCGTCCTGATCGGGTTCTCCGCCGCCAAGCGGTTTGGGGGTAATCCATACCTCGGCGCCGCGCTCGGGATGATCATGGTCCACCCGGATCTCGTCAACGCCTACGCACAAGCGACGGTCGGCGACATCCCGGTTTGGAACATTCTCGGCTTTGAGATTGAGAAGCTCGGTTACCAAGGACAAGTGTTACCGGTCCTCGTATCCGCCTATATCTTATCGAAACTTGAAATCAACATCCGTAAGTTCATGCCAGCATCACTCGACATCTTGCTCACACCGTTGCTCTCGCTCCTCATCACGGCGTTCGTCACGTTCGCCTTCGTCGGACCGATCACGCGTGAAGCAGGTAACTTGATCATCGATTCGCTCGTTTGGACGTATGATTCGCTCGGATTCTTCGGTGGTCTCGTCATGGGTCTCTTGTACGCCCCGATCGTCATCACAGGGATGCACCACAGCTTCATCGCCATCGAGACGCAACTTCTCGCAGACATCGCGCGCACAGGTGGTTCGTTCATCTTCCCGATCGCGGCCATGTCAAACGTCGCCCAAGGTGCGGCTACGCTTGCCGTCTTCTTCTTGACACGCGATAAGAAGATGAAAGGTGTCGCTTCGGCATCTGGTATCTCGGCACTACTCGGTATCACTGAGCCCGCCATGTTCGGGGTCAACTTGAAACTACGCTATCCGTTCATCGCGGCCATCATCGGTTCAGGGATCGCCTCGGCGTTCATCGTCGGTCGTGAAGTCCTCGCTGTCGCCCTCGGCGCGGCAGGTCTTCCAGGGATCATCTCGATTGCACCGGCATCAATTGTCTCGTATATCATCGGTATGGCCATCGCCTTCGCGGTCGCCTTCGGATTGACGTTCGTCCTTGCGAAACGCCAAACGAAAAAAGAAGCAGTTAAACAAGCAGCATAAGAAAGAAAAAGGAAGTGATTGTATGAGTTGGACGAAGGCAGAGCGTTACCGCTCGTTAAGTGACGTGAGTGCCCTCGAGATGGAGACGCTCCGTGCGAAGACGGCGGCTTCCCCGTGGCGGTTCGGATACCATATCCAACCGCCGACGGGCCTCCTGAACGACCCGAACGGATTCACGTATTACAACGGGGAGTATCACATGTTTTATCAATGGTTCCCGCTCGGACCGGTACACGGTCTGAAGCATTGGTACCATGTCACATCACCCGATCTCGTCACGTGGACGGACCGCGGGGTGGCGTTAGTCCCGGAGACGACCGAAGACTCACACGGTGCCTATTCGGGCAGCGGCTTCGTGAAGGACGGTGAACTCCACGTCATGTACACCGGCAACCACCGGACGGACGACTGGACGCGTCACGCCTCGCAAATCATCGGCGTGCTACGAGACGGAAAAATCGAACGCCGGAACGTCGCCATCCCGGACGTACCGGCCGGGTACACGGAACATTTCCGTGACCCGAAAGTGTGGCTCGAGAACGATGTCTATTACGCCATCGTCGGAGCGCAGCGTGATAATGATACGGGCTGTGTCGTCTTGTATCGGTCGACTGATTTGAACGACTGGACGTTCATCGGTGAAGTCAAAACGGGTCTCGACCCGTTCGGCTACATGTGGGAATGCCCAGACGTGTTCGAACTGAACGGTCAACACGTCCTCGTCTTCTCGCCACAAGGCATCGAGCCGGAAGGCCACCGTTATCACAACATCTATCAGTCTGGATTCTTGATCGGCAAACTCGACGTCGAAACGTTGACGTTCACACACGGTGCGTTCGAAGAACTCGATTTCGGGTTCGACTTCTACGCACCGCAGACGACCGAACATGAGGGACGTCGCGTGCTCGTCGGTTGGATGGGTTTGCCGGAGATTGACTACCCGACAGACCGCTACGGTTGGGCCCACGCCTTGACGTTGCCGCGTGAACTCTCGCTCGAGGACGGATTGCTTAAACAGCGTCCGGTGCAAGCGATGACGAAGCTGCGCCAAAACGAATTCGTCAACGCATCCGGTACGGTGATTGAAACTTCGACACCGGACCGTTACGAGCTCGAGCTGAAAACGGACGGATCTGACTTCACGCTCGACCTGCTCCAAATCGGGAATGAGTCACTCGTCATCCGTTATGATGCAGCGACGCATGAACTGACGATCGACCGGACGAACGCCGGTGAGCCGTTCGCGACCGAGTTCGGAACGACCCGGACGAAAACGATCGCCGTCGAATCACTTCACGTGTTCGTCGACTCGTCGAGTGTCGAATGTTTCGTCAATGACGGCGAGGCCGTCGCCACGCTCCGCGTGTTCCCGAGCGAGCTTGAAAAACAGTTGCGTTATGAAGGAGCGACTGCGAGCCTGACCGGTTGGACGTATCAATAAGGAAGAGCTGGGCTTCGGCCCGGCTTTTTTGTTGTCCTAAAAATCCGACTGCTTCATTCCTTGCGTGTGTTATTCTGGGAATAGGAAATAACTTACATATCAAACAACAGGAGACGATAGGACAATGTGGATCATATTTGGATTACTTGCGATTGCGGCGACGCTGTTCAACTTGTATACGTTCAGTGTCGGGAGAGACTACAAGCTGCCGATGGCGATTGCTTTATCGCTAACCGCATTGACGCTGTGCGCGGATTATAGTTATTTAACAGTCTGGGTCGAAGCGGAGGATTGGAGTGCGTTGGCGGATGTCGTACCGGGCATGGGGCGAGCGTGGTGGGTGCTGACGAGCATCTCGATTGGATTGAACATGTTGCCAATCTTTTTAGAAAGAAGCATGAAGAAACGAAGATTATAATTCCGAAATGCAAGTGAAACCAAGCGCTCACTTTTTGCGTATGAAAGGATAATCATAAACTTGGGAGTGATGTAATTGTGGACCGACTGTTTGATTTTATGAAAGAAGTAAGGCGGATCACGTTGCCATATGGATATGGCAGAGAAGGACTCAAGGCGATTGACGCTGAAGAGATGGATCAGGTGAAAATCGCTGAGTCCTCAGGGCGGACGCGATTCAGTGAACAATTTTTAGTCGAGTTGAATCGATTAAATGACATTAAAGTGTTCGCGGACATGCTTCGAAATGCTGATGAGTTTACGGGCGAAACGATTCACAATGAACCGGATTTTGATCTCGAAATCCGTTACAAGGGCGATGACGTGGAACGCTATCAACTTTGGCTCGGTCGAGTCGGGTCACCGAGTGTACTGATGAACGTCTCGCAAACGCATCTCGTATACAAAGTGCCGGCTGACGTCACGGACCGCTTGATTCTTACGCTCGGGATTGACGACTAAAGAAGTTAATTGTGTTCATCCATGAAACCTAGCATACGCGTCTCTCGTATAGATACAAGACAACATGTGGAGGTGAGACTAGATGAAACGCCGGGATAAATGGATGACAGGTATAGCTGCACTGACCGTAGGGTTAATGGGAGGGTGCGAAACGAGCGAGCTCGTCGCGGAAGACATCGCGCAAGTCCGTATCGCTGAATCGGTCGACTTTGGTCGGTTCCAGGAGCGAGAAGTCGTCACATACGACAGACTTGAAGACGTCAAGGTATTCGCGGACATGATTCGAAATGCTGACGAACAACCAGGAATCGTGAATATGGCGACACCCGAATATGATGTGGAAGTTCGATTTAAGAGTGACGAGACAGACCGCTATTACGTCTGGATTGGGGAATCCGGTAAACCGACTAGCCTGATGAACGTGAATGATACGAACACGGTGTACCTCGTCCCGGCTGACGTGACGGACGAGTTGATTGAACTGCTTGAGACGGATTGAAAAAAGACACCTGACTAAAGGTGTCTCACGAGTTGAAGCGGATGAAGCGTTCGATCTGTTGTTCGCTCTTCCGGGCGTGGCGGCCGATCCAAATCAAGTGGCCGGGGCTGTTCAAGATGATAAGTTGAGCGTGCGAGATGAGCCGCTTCGCATAATAGGCGTGACGGATCGGGACGGCCTTGTCGTTTTTAGAGTGTACGATGTACGTCGGACAAGTCACCCCGAGCAACGCCTCGGCGGCGACACGTTGCCTAAGATCGAACTGGGCGCCAAGCCCGAACGTCATCTGACTCGCGACCCGCTTCAATAAGAAGATATCGTACGGCGTCACTTCGTCGCGAACGGCGTCTAGTGCGAGCAGACTCGTCGATTCGATCATCCGTGCCGTCGCCTCGAACGGTTGTTTTTGAATCGCTTTAAAGACGAAGTACTTCATCGCATATTGTGCCAGGATGAACGCGGGCTGAGCGACGTTTCGGCTGACGTAGTCTCGGTACGGGAAGTCGACCGCGCTCGTCACGGCGGCGGCGAGCGTCAAACTCGACGCCCGCTCATTGTCAGAAGCGAGCTCGATTGCCGTCGGTCCACCTGCCGAGATGCCGTAGATGTGATAGCGATCGATGGCCATGACTTCCATCAAGCGCTGTAAGTGTCCTGCGAACTGTTGGGGCGTGGCCGAAAATGAGTACGGAGTCTCACCGTATCCAGGTCGCGATGGGACAATGACCCGGAATCCGGACAAGACGAGACGGTCCACATGGTACGGTTCTAGACTCGACGATTGGGTCCCATGAATCAAGATGACGACCGGACCATGACCGCGGTCCATATATTCGATTTTCGTGCCGTTGACATGGGCATAGTGTTTCACAGCGGCGTGCGCCTCCTTAAATGAATTGTAATGGAAAATAACTTTATTTCATGGAAATTACATGATAATGTCTGTTTATACATCATACATATAGAGAACTGAAAGGGGATTAAACCGTGAACAACCGAGAACGGTTACTCGAGGTGAGACGGTTTTTCGAACGCCACACAGATGACAATCATCCAAAGACGTTAGAAGACTTGCTCGAATATTTATCGACAATTGGAGATACTTCTAAGTTAGCAAAAAAATCGGTGAAAGACGACATTCAAGCATTGACCGATTCGGGGTTCGAGGTGCAGGATGAGCTTGAAAAGAACGGTCTCGCCAAAAAATACTGGCATTCGGCCCGTCTATTTGAAATTCACGAGCTTCGCATGATGGTCGATGCGATCGTCGCGGCCAAGTTCATCTCGGAAGATGTGACGGAAAGTATCGTCGAGAAGCTCCAGAAGCTGACGAGCATCCCGGAAGCAGAGACGCTCCAATCGATCATCAAGACACCGAAGAAAAAGCATGGACAGATCCCGTACCATATCGACCGCATCCAACGGGCGATCCAAGAACAGAAGGCGATCTCGTTCCAATACACGGACGTCGTCGGCTTTGACGTCACGAAACGCACGTTCCCGCTCCGCCGTGACGGCGAGCGCTACGTCGTCAATCCGATCGACCTACACTGGAACCATGAGCAGTACTATTTGATCGGCATCGATGAATCGATCGGGGAGATTCGCAACTACCGTGTCGACCGCATCGTCAATTCACAGATCGTCGAAGACGACACGCCGCGCCTGAAGCATCATCTGGCGGACGATTACTTTCAAAAGTCGTTCAACATGTATAACGGGCTCGATGAGGAGATCATTCTTGCCGTCGATGAGCGGGTGCTCCCGGTCATCTTCGACAAGCTCGGGGAAGATGTATCGATCACACGTGAAGAGGAACGATTCCTCATCCGCTTCGACGCGGCCGTATCAGACGGTTTCGTCTTCTGGCTCCTGTCGCTCGGCACGCAAGTCGAGGTGCTCGAACCGGTCACGCTGCGCGACCATATGCGTGAAACGATTGAGTCGATGGCAGGCCGTTACGCCAAGGCGAGCATCCACTAAAACGATTGATTTGAAACTGTGATATACTGCTTGCGACACTTGTAGAAGGGGGACAGGCGGATGTTGAATTGGATGCCTTTGATCATTCCGATTGTCGCTGTCATTTTTGTCGCCGTCGTCGCAAGACGCGCCATGAAAATGGACCAAGAGAAATAAAGCACGGACGGACATCCGCCTCGCGATGAGGGGGATGTCTTTTCAAAACAGAAAGAAGGTGTTACATGGATACGATCACACATACGTTGTTCGGTTTGACGCTGTACGGGGCGGCCGATAAGCGTGAACTTCAAAAAAACGAAAAGCGGGCGCTGTTCGTGACGACGCTCGTCGGGAGTCAAATCCCGGACAGTGACGTCATCTCGCGGCTATGGGACACGGAAGGGATGTATCAGATGTGGCATCGCGGCATCACCCACTCGATTTTCCTCGTGCCGCTGTTCGCGTTACTGATTTACATACTCGTCCGCGTACTGTTCAACGTGACCGATGTCCGCTATTTCTGGTGGGCGTTCTTGTCCGTTTTCATCCATAATACGGCCGATTTGTTCAACGCCTGGGGGACCGGTTATTTCGAACCGTTGTCCGACGTCCGGGTCACGTTCGGCGTCATCCCGATCGTTGACTTCGTCTATTGGGGGATTTTCCTCGTCGCTTGGCTGATCGCGCGTCGGGCGGACGTCCGGCACACGGTGTATCGCTACGCCTGGGCAGCGATTGTCGTCCACGTCTTGATTCAAAGTGCGCAGGGTGCGTACTTGTATCAGACGTACGCCGCCGAGCATGAAGAAGTGGCACTATCGGCCTCGTTCATCCCGACCCAGTTCACGGTCGTTACGAAAACGGACGAGAGCGTCTCGATCTTCAGTGACTCGATCTACCAGACACCTGAGCTCGAATACGAGCTGACGAGCGCGGACGATGCCGACTTGACGCCGCTGTTTGATGAGAATAAAGAAGCGATCACGCTCAAACAGTGGTCCCCGTTCGTTGTCGTCGTCGAAGAGGATGAACGTCTCGGTCTATACGATCCGCGTTTCTTTGACGGCGAGTCGTCATTCCTCTATGAATACATCGAATTGTAGGTGACATCATGCGACGGCTACGTTATTTGTTCATCTTCGGTTACGAACAGGCGCTCAGTTGCATCTTCCCGGTTGCGATCTTCGGCGCGCTCGCGCTGACGAAATGGCTCGACTTTCCGCTGCCACGCTATGACGTGCTGCTCATTTGGTGTCTGCTCGTCCAAGTCGTGCTCGTCAAGACAGGGCTCGAGACGATGGAAGAACTGAAAGTCATCAGTTGGTTCCACGTCATCGGTCTCGGCCTCGAACTGTTCAAAGTACAGATGGGGTCGTGGAGCTATCCCGACGAGGCGCTGACGAAACTTTTTGGCGTCCCACTTTACGCCGGCTTCATGTACGCGAGCGTCGGCAGTTACGTCGTCCAGTCGTGGCGCCGGCTTGATTTGGAGTTTCTCAAAATGCCGCCGCCGCTGATCGCTTTCGGGCTCGGTATTGCCATCTACTTCAACTTCTTTTGGCACCATATTTGGCTCGATCTACGTTGGGTGTTGATCGGACTCGTCTTTCTCACGTTCGGTCGGGCCATCGTCACGTACCGGCTTGACGACCGCCGTTTCACGATGCCGGTCGTCCTAGCCTTCTTTTTGATCGCCTGCTTCATCTGGTTCGCCGAGAATATCGTCACGTTCTATAACGGCTGGGCGTATCCGAATCAGTTGAGCGGTTGGGCACTCGTCGACCTCGGCAAGTTGTCATCGTGGTTCTTGCTCGTCATCATCAGTATCTTGCTCGTGGCGTGGCAGAAGCGGCGTCAAGGTCTCTCGTGAAAAACGTGTGCAACCGGAATCGGTCGCACACGTTTTTTAGGTCGTTGGTTGTTTGGAGCGGGCAATCATATGGACGATGAATATATAAAGCGGGAACGTCAATACGAGCGCGATGATGACGAGTCCGATGGCGGGACTTGGCCAGGCTGCTTCGCTAGGAGCAGGGATGACACGCGTCCAGCCGTATGTGAACAGCGCCAAATAAGGGAGCCACAGGATATAGAGGAACAGGTTAAATGGTGAAGGTGCAAGGTGCTTTAAGCGTTTGATGATCAGACGTGCGAACAAAATGAGTGAAGCGAGACCAGTAATCGCTATGATAATCAAAGAAGCGTCACCCATAAGTAGGGATACTCGTCCGCTATTGGCGAGCAGTTGGATATTTATAAGTGAGGTGAGTGCCAGTAAGATTGATATTGATTGTAACTTGAGGAAGTGGGTCATAAAATACTCCTTAATCTGATAGGATGATGAAACATTGTTCAGCAGTGCTCGTATAATTATGAAAGAGGTGATCAAATTGGCGCAATTAATTGCGGCTTGGTTTGTCGGGTTTATGTGTGTGCTCTCGACGTTTGTGTATGTATCAAAATGGAGGAGCGAGCGTAAACTAATGAAATTGTTAGGTGCCGTATTCAGTGTTTTTATAGCCGTCGTTTGTTTTGTGATTGCCGTACCAGATACATACGATCGGGCCTTCGACCGTTATGAAACGGCGAGCGGAAATTGCTACGTCGTCGACAATCAGTCAAAACAAGGTGGCGTGACGCTCTGGTTCGAAGAGGAGTCCTACGATTTTCCAGAGATACCGGAAGACGTCGCATATGGCCCAGGCACGTTGTTTGCTTGCAACGTCACGTTGACGAAAGTGAACTCGACTGGAGTTGACTATATGTTAAAATCTGAAGATGGCAAAACTCTCTTTTCAACATACTAAAGTATTCTTCTGATGAGAAGGATACTTTTTTTAAACGATTTTCTGCCATTCATCTTACTAAATTCAATTATCATCTGGAATCTATTTTTCCAATAAAGATATAGTGGGAATGGAATGGATGTCGCTGAGTTATAAAGAGCATTTATTTAATGCGAAAACTGTCGAATCAAATGACTAGTTAAATTCCTGAAATTTTCCGAATATTGTTTTTATTCATAAATAATTATGATAAAATCATAACAGTGTAAATGGAGAATTTTTACTTTAAGGTGAGTGATATGCTCTATTTTGGAATTGGTTCTTAAATCTATATGTAAAATCGAAACGGTTATGAGATTGTACTTTTTTTGAAAGGAGAGAATCGGATGAATTTGCTTGCTCGAAAATCGGCTCAGTTTTTCATCACACTGTTTGTGTTGATTGCGATCAGTGCTTTGCCGTCACTCGTCGTGCAGCTCGAGTTCGTGCCATCGAATTACTGGAACGGGCTGCAACAACAATTTAGTCAGTTGGCGAAACTTGATGAGATTACATACTTCAACGTAACCGCGCAACGAGAATTACCGTTATTGCCTGCACTCGGTCCGCTCATGAAAGAGACGGTCATCATCTTTATGACGTCGCTTGTCGTTTCGGTCGGGTTCGCTCTTCTGTACGCTTATTTCTTTTATCGAAGCGGGAAGCGCGTGCGCACGGTGCTCCAACAATCGAGCCAGACGCTCGAGATGATCCCGGATTTATTTTGGCTCATCTTCTCGCAATACCTCGCCATCACGATTTACAAGAAGACGGGGTTTGATCGGATTGAAGTCGCAGGCGGGTTTGCCGAATACATACGCTTTTTGCCGATTGTGACGTTGACGCTCACCATCCTGTTCTTCTTTCTCAAATGGTTGACGAAACACATCCTTGAGGAGGAAGCGACGCTGTTTCTCGAGCTAGCGCGGGCCAAAGGCGTCCGACCGGCCGCCCTGTTCTGGAGACACTTGCTCCCGAATTTGGTGTATCGCTTCTATCTCTTTTTCCGCTCGAACCTAATTACGGTATTATCAAGTCTTTTAATCATCGAATATTTATTTAACGTTCAAGGGATTTTCCGTTTCGTCGTCTATAATCCTGTCATGCCGATCCTACTTGTCATTTTGTTGGTCGTCTATATCCCGATCTTTATATTGGATTTACTGGCGGAATGGCTCATCCCGAACGCCTGGAAAGGAGGTATTTGATGCGTCGTACGCTACTGCGTGACCCGATTTTCATCATAGGGTTCGTGATTTTTGCCAGCTTGCTGTTACTCAGTATCGGCAATACCGTATTCCGCGATGGCCAAGTCGATCAATTCCTGAACCGTTACTCCGACGAAGGTCGATTGATTGGCATCCCGCCACTCGAACCGTCGAAAGATCAATGGCTCGGAACCGACCGGGCCGGGAACGACTTGTTCCAGATGATGATTGAAGGCTTTAAATGGACGGTCGGCATTTGTGCGACCGTCGCACTCGTACGGATGGCGCTCGGCCTATTGGTCGGGATCCCACTCGCATTTCGCGGGGCACGCTTGAACCGAATCTTCAAAATGGTGTTAGATGGATTCTTGATTCTGCCTATCTCGTTGTTGGCCATGATGATGTTATTCCCGTCCTTTTTCTTCGCGGACTCGACGATGGTGCCGCCGTTATTAGACCGCGTAACCCTACAGTTGACGGTGTTCGTGTTGCTCGGTTTGCCTGCCGTCACGCTTTATCTGATAACAGAAGTCCGGCAGTTGCTCAAACAAGAGTTTATGATCGTCGCTGAGACGTTAGGAGGCAGCGTCTGGCATCGGACGAGGCGGCACCTGTGGCCGCACCTCGTCCCGACGTTGGTCATTGTCTTCATGCAGCAATTCGTGCAAACACTGATGTTGCTCATTCATCTATCCTTATTCGGTGTCTTTTTCGGGGGAACCGTCTTCCTGTTTGAAGGGGTCAGACCGACACTGTTTGAATGGTCGTCGATGTTCGGTTTCTATTTCACGCAGTTCACGGCAATGACTTGGATGACGAACCATATGTTCCTCGTTCCAGCCCTCGGGCTGTCCATGCTCGTCTTTCTCAGTAACTTGTTGACGAGTCGACTCGAGCGGGCATTCCGATTACGACGTCAAAAATCAGTCGTCACCGATGACACGACGTCTCAAGCCGAGGCGGCAGCAGCAACGCTTGCGGATCCGTTCACGCTCGTTCATGCGAATGCCTCGTTTCAACAGATGAATCAAAAGAAAGCGGATGACATCAAGTACTGATGCCATCCGCTTTCTTAATTAATGTCTGATTATCGTAAGAAAACATAGGGAGGTTGAAGATGATGAGCACGAAATCGCTTACGCTCATTTTTATCTCAGTGTACATACTAATGAGCCTTCCTGCCATGTTAGGGATTGGCTATGTGATTGATTGGATTCCAGAAACAACGCTATTAGAAAAAATAAAGGGACACGTGATTGAAGGTCTTGTGAATAACTATCTTTTCAAAATGGTTGTTTCAGGAGTTGTCAGTGTATACAGCCACTCCCACTTCTATATAGGTTGTGAACGGTGATGATATACGATTCACAATGAAGTATTGTATTTGATTAAAGAGTAGAAACGATCGAATTCAAAAACGATCTTCCGCTAGAAATAATTTATCTCTCGGGACCTCCAACGGATTTGGTTTTGCCGTCCCAAAAATCATTTAGATGATTCCACCATTTCAATGATTCTCGGTGTAAATATGGATTAAAAACACTCGTATCTCTTCCACTGTATAATAATTTATTTTGTAAATCTTCTAATAACCCAATTGTCGCAGCTTCCTTAACGTAAGCATCGCCAGTTGTAAGTAGCAATTCAATTACATCAAACACAGCTGAAAACTCATTCAACTCATTTTGTTTGTACGAGTCAACGACGTGCGTAGCGAAATCGGCAAAATCGATATATAGTAATTGTTCATCTCCAGTCTCGTAATTGTCCTGAATATACGAATCCCATCGTTTTTTATAAGAAGGACATGCTTGGAGAAACAGTTCCATGACTTCGCCTTTAGACACTTCTTCTTTCATTTTCACACCCTCCTTTTTAAGACACAATTAAAACAGACATTGTCGATGCGTCATCACCCTCACAGGTGATTGTCACAATGATTGTTTACTCATCATAATGCGTTTTAAATTGTGCCATCCATTTATCGAGTGTGTCATAGTCTATGTTTCCTGACTTTGCCGTGTGAAAGAAACCGTGGTACCTGAGCGTCGTCTCGCTATTGATGATGAATTCATCGAGCTCGTCCCCGTCCTCATCGTATAATGTGACACGGTACGAGTACCCCATATAGCCGAAGCTAGGTTTTCCTTTTTGAAACGTGATGTCATTCAGATTACGCATGATGGAGTCGATGTCACGCCGCTCGCTTAGTGAGACCTCATAGCCGCTCTGACCGTCAAACACATGGATACGGGACACATCCAACGGGGACGTCGTGATGACCCGCTGCGGGATATACGTCGTCGCGTACAGCAGCCCGAGTACGAGACAAGCGATTGCAAGACGTTGGCGTTTCGTGTGTGGTTTCTTTAAAGGATTTTCCCACATGTTCAATCGTCAATCACATCTTCTCCAGCTTGCCGCAGTTTCTCAAGCGAGACGAGCATGTGCGCAATCACTTCGTCAGGATGACGTTCCCAAGCACTGAGTTCGGCGACGACTTTGAGCGGGGCGCTCGAGCGGTACGACCGTGTCGGGTTTCCTGAAAAGCGCTTGTCGGTCAGGTTCGGGTCGTTCTCGAAGTCACCGGTCGGTTCGATGAGATAAATGCGCTCACGAGCATCTCCGCTCGCCAGCTCGGCTCCCCATTTGGCGGCGTCGAGCGTCGCCGTGAAGTAGATATAGTTCGACTGTTTGTCTTGGTAGTTCGAATCGCGTCGCGGCTCAAGGAGTTCCCCAAGCTTCAGTTCGGCTTTCGTCCCGTGAAAGAACGGGCCCAGGTCGAGCGGTTTCGTTTCGTTCGTCATGTGGCATCTCTCCTTTGTTTCGTGTCTTCCCAGTATAGTGGTTGAAATTAGGAGAAGATAGTCTGTTTTTGGTTACGGAATCACGATACAATGAGGCTAGGAAGAGCGGATCGCTCTTCCCTTTTCCATATCTACAATTGTTTCCGGAACGAATAGCTGGTGATGGCGTAGCCCATCTTGTCCGTATAAAAGCGGTGCGCATCGGTCCGGGCGAGCCCAGACTCGAGCGCGACACATGTCGCGCCACAATCATGAGCGTACTCGTGAACGAAATGAAGCAACATCTCGCCGTATCCGTTTGAACGATGCGCGGTACTCGTGACGAGGTCATATATGTAGACGTGCTTCCCGAGATACAGGTTGACGCGTACCTCGATGCCGGCTAATGACACGATGTCGTCGTCAGCATATAATGCATGCAGCTCATACCCTTGTGGCCGCATTTTGGCGACGAGGTCTCGATACGACGCGAGGGTCAGGTCGGGCCGGAGCTGGTTCATGACAGCGAACGATTGGTCGAGTGCGAACGGCGTCTCGATCGGTTTGATCGAATAGATGGTAGATTGAATTGGAATCAGTCCTCCTTGACTTGAGGTGAGTGCTATCGTTCAGTTCGCTTTTATAATCCACTATTCCTGTTCGAACGTGGAAAACGAAATGAATCGAGAGGAAGGGAAACAATGAAGCATGCGTTGGTTATTGGCGGCAGTGGGATGCTAAGAGAGACGGTCCTTTGGTTAGCTGACGTTGGGTACCACATGTCGGTGATCGGCAGGGATGAGGCGAAGATGGGGCAATTGATTCCTCGCCGCCCTGACCGCTTGTCGGCCATATATGTGGATTACCATGACAGCGTCCAAATGGCAGATTCGGTGCGACAAGCGATTGCCGAACGAGGGGCGATCGACCTCGTCGTCGCCTGGATTCATTCGGACGCGCCTGACGCCTTGCCATGTGTCTTGAGAGAAGTTAGACATGATGCACAGCTGTTCCACGTCCTCGGAAGTCGAGCCCATCTTGAGGACGTGAAGAGCCGTTTGGTGCTACCGGACAAACTCCGCTACCACCAAGTGCAGCTCGGTCACATTACCGAGCATGGCGCAAGACGTTGGTTGACGCACGAGGAGATTGCCGGTGGCGTGATCATGGCGATTCAGGAGAACAAGTTGTGTCACATTGTAGGAGTTGTAGACTAACAAAACGAGTTATTCGTCATTTGATACAGCTAGGGATGTGGCAATATGGAAATTCTTATTGGTCAACCGAAGCTTGAACAACATCTACAGCAATTCATTCACCTCAAATGAATAGAACGTGCGATTACATATAAAAAACCTTGAATGACCACTTGTACCCAGTGATGATCATTCAAGGTCTTATAGTCTTATACGTCTAGGCTAGTTGCTGATGCTTTAGAGAGGATTTGCTCAACGACCGCATTGCAATTCTCTCGGCTCACTTCATAAAATGTATCCTCATACGTCAATCCAACGTGTTCGCCGCTCTGCAGTTCATATTGTTCAAGCAGCGGACGGATACGGTCATGGACGACTTGTGCCGCCGCAGGTGACGTATACGGGAAAATGATGGCGAACGTATCGTGTGCGACCCGGTATTTTTGATCGGTTCGTCTTGTCGCCATGTGGAGCTCATCACTGAAGTAATTCATGAACCATTCATATTCGGTCCGTCCATAACGTTCCTCGAAATGCGTGAACTCGTGCAGCTGGATAAACGAGACCGCGAAAGATCCACCGTGGCGGATGAGACGGTCTCGTTCTGAGTTGACGTCCATCCGAAACCGTTCGGCGTTGTCGAGCCACGTCTCGGGATCGACGGCGATCAGTTGCCGGGCCCGTTCTTCTAGCTCATGTCGTGACAACTGGACCTTCTTCACGAGTTGATGAATGAGGCCGGACAAGATAGACATGGTGAGGAGGAGAGCTGTATAGCTAAGCCCTTTCCAGTTGAAAAACTGAACTTCTCCTTCTTGATAGATAGGAGCGAACCACAAGAAGTAGACAAACAAGAATGCCAGCAAGGCGACAGAAAACGTCAATCCTGCCCGCATCCCAAAGGCGAGAGAGGCAATGACGATGATTGGTAAGATGACTAATCCGATGACTCCGACGTCACTCATCAAGAGTAGAGACACGTATAGGATGGTGCCGATGATGAGGCAAGAGATGAGCCCGAATAGTTTAATTGATTCTTGAGTCCATTGATTCATGATCATTCCTCTTTCTGTGTTCGTGTTGTCCCCAATTTTACATGAAGTATCAAGTATAGACTATACAGTTCGTTTTTGAGTGAACAACAGAAGCAGACAGACGATATTTCGAAATGGAGCGAGTGTGTTATTCGGCAGTTTTTAGACTTGATTGAGACGTCTAGGGCAAACCTGCTTAAACACCCGGTGACGCAAAGCTTGTCCTCGGATGTTTTGTCGTTTATTCCACGAAGACGGTGAGTCCGTCGTGGATTAGCGTACCAATCTTCTCACCCAAGCAGATTCGCTTCATCGCGTCCGTCTCTTTAAAATCGAAGACGTGCACCGGGAGTTGATTGTCTCGAGCAAGTAAGAGCGCCGATTGATCCATCACTTTCAAGTCATGGCGCCACACATCGTTGTAGTGCAGCGACGCATATTGTTTTGCCTCGCTCGTTTGATTCGGGTCTTGGTTGTAGACTCCGGAGATCCCATTCTTGGCGACGAAGATGGCGTCACAATTCATCTCGATTGCGCGTTGCACGGCCGGATAATCGGTCGACACGAACGGCTGTCCGTTCCCACCTGCAAAAATGAGAACGTAACCTTTCTGCAGATGGTTGAGTGCCTTCAGACGAATATACGGTTCGGCCATACTCGGAATCGGCATGGCCGTCATCACGCGAACTTCACGATTTGTCTTACTTTTTAAGACGCCTCGCAACATCAAACTGTTGATGACGGTCCCGAGTGTACCGATGTTGTCTGCCTCGACACGGTCGATGCCCCATACGTCCGCCTGGTTACCACGAAAGATGTTGCCGCCACCAATCATGAGCGAGACGTTGATGCCGAGATCGACCAACGACAGGACTTCGACCGCAATCTGGTCTAGCTTATGTTGATCGAAATTCGAGTTATCCTCGCCCGCTATTGCGGCTCCGCTTAACTTGATCAAAACATTTTGATAGTTGTTCATCTAGACACTCCCTTTCTGAATCCAAATCTTCAAAATTGTATAGTGTTTTCAATTATTTAGCAATACTTTTCGCTAATGAATGCTGTAAAGTTGATGGAAGGGTACTGAGTGGTGAATACGGTTTTGGGGGAGGGGACAGATGAGAACATGGATCGGGGCTGCGGCGATTTGTTTTGATCATCAAAAAGTGTTGCTCGTGAGAAATAAGGATGTGTTGGGATGGAGGGTTCCTTCCGGCGGCTTGGAGACAGGGGAAACACTCGACGAATGCTGTATCCGAGAGGTAAAAGAAGAAACGGGCTATTCGGTAGACACGGTAAAGAAATTATTGGTGAAAGAAAAAGAAAGTGACGGCTATCAAATTCAAACTCACTATTATCTTGTCGGACTTACAGATACGTTGGCGTCGAGCCAGATTGATCAAGATATTTCAGCTGTGCAGTGGGTGTCGATTGATTCAATGCATACAATCAGTCACCTCTACCAAGAAGATGTTCAAATTATTTTGGATACGTATGAGCGATTTCAAAATAAACTTGAAATCTATAAAATAAAAGCGAGGTGACTGATGAAGCGATTCGTAAACGTGTTCGGGAAGGAACTTGAAGTGATGACAAAAGGTGAGCACGGGTTTCCGATTGTCATCTTAACTGGGATGGGGTGCGCATTTGACGAATGGCACGAGGTCTCGGAAAAATTGAGTAAGGCGAACCGAGTGATTCTATATCATCGACCAGGAATCGGAAGAAGTGAGCTGAACGAAGGCAAACGTAACACGGAAGCAACCGTACGAGAACTAAGGGAACTTTTGGACGTCTTACAAATTACTGAGCCCTTCGTTTTATTGGGACATTCATATGGCGGATTGTGTGCGCAGCATTTCGCAAAACGTTATCCAAATGATGTGGCTGCACTTATTCTCATCGATTCCACATCACATGACCTGGACAGACTCGACACGTTAGATTTACCTGTCATGAACGATTTATCTTCAGACGAAGATTGGCTGAAACAATGCCAGGATTATGCGGAACGAACCGAAACTGAATTGACCGAATTGATACAGCCAACGCTAGCACCGAACCAATCAAAGTTGCCAGTGAACGTCCAAGCCGAATTAAAGGGATTTGTCTGTCGACCAAACTTGTACAAAGCGATGCTGGCCGAAGTCGAGAGTTGGTATGACGATGCCCGTCTGATCAAACGATTAGGTAACCTGTCAACCACACCTCTTTACGTGATTGGGCGCGACGCTGACTTCGAGGTAGACAGAGGGAAGGCGGACGGTCTGCCTGAATCAGAGTTAACGCTCTTGGAAGCAACGTGGCATCAACTCATCTGCGAACAAACCATGCTCTCGACAACTAGCAAGTTAGTGATTGCGGAACGGTCATCGCATGCCGTTCATTTAGATCGTCCTGACGTCATTATTGATGTGGTAGAAGAACACATGTATCAAATGACTCAAGCGTTAAAATAAGCCATTGTTGCCGCGACAGCTTAAAGAGAGCCGATTGAGAGTGAAGTCTCAATCGGCTTTTCTATTATTTCGATAAAAGATTAAGATGGTTTCTCCTCATATAAAACAGGCTCATACAGACCTTGTTTCGAACGTTCCAGCACAACGCGAACCGTGACCAAGCCGACAAGCAAGAAAGCTTGCGAGAAGGCGACATACGTCGAACGAATCCCGACATATTCAGCGAGGGGGCCGATGCCGAACGTCAACCCGATGATAAGGATGGATTCGACCACACTGATTACATATGATTTTTTAAAGTGCAAACGGCACATAGTACGTTGATATGATCAAATAAGGCATCAATTTATTTTGTCGTTTTTTGATTATCCCAAAAATCTCCATAGCTCACATCTAAAATAAGTGGCTCGAGCGCATGTAATGATTCTTTAGGATCAAGCCATTCCTCTATAAAATAGTCATAGTAGCGACCTGAGGCTATGGCTGCGCGTGAATTTTTATTTTCATACTCTAAAATAAGGTCCAGATTTTCTTCTAATTCTTCAAATTCATTTAATCCGTCCTCGTTTTTACCAATTCGTTCTTCAAACTCTTCAACAGAAAAACGCTTAACGATCTCCCAGTCTTCTGGCGTTGATCTTGCTTCTTCTGCCTCATAACGCGTAGCATATTGTTGGAACGGACGTTTCGTTTTAAATTCTTTCTTGTATAACCATTCATAAATTGTATACCAATGTTGAGACCATTTAAACAGCTTAAAGACTTGCCATTCTTCGTTTCGTGTTTCTTTTGGATGGCATATGATTTTCTTAACACCATCGCAAAACTCGACTACATAAATTAAATTACCCTGTATTGACTCATCTTCCATGAAATCTGACAAGCAAGTGTTTTTTTGTAATGCGAAAGTGAACAGATTTGCTTGCCTCCCAGTATCGGATTCTCGATAAAAAATTTCTACGCTTTTTATAATACGTATAGTCATTCAAGTTCCTCCAATTAGCATCTAATATATACTTTCTAATCCTTTAATACCTAGAGAATTTAGCAATTAGTATTTCACTAATTTTTATGCGACGTTCTCTTCAATCACCACCGGCTCGTACATTGCTCGTCTCGAGCGCGCTAGCACAACCCGAACCGTGACCAAGCCGACGAGCAAGAAAGCGAGCGAGAAGGCGACGATCGTCGAACGAATCCCGACATATTCAGCGAGTAGACCGATGCCGAACGTCAACCCGATAATCAAGATCGATTCCGCTACATTGATCACCCCGGAGAAACGGCCCATCAGGTCGGTTGGGACGTTGTTCTGATAAAACGATAAGAAGCCAGTGTTCGCGAACGACAGGGCGAACGTGAGGAGGAAGAACCCAATGGCCGCGAGTACGAACGATTCCGAGAAGGCGAAAATGAGATACCCGACGGGAGTCATCGTCGCTCCAAAACCTATTAAGAACGGTAGAGTCATTCGGGCGCTGAACGTCGCATTGATGATAGAGCCGGCGATAATCCCGGCTCCGGCGACACTGACGAGAAAGCCATAACGACTCTCCGAGAAGTCGAGCACTTGCGTCGCGAACGACGCCTCGAGCGAGTCGAGCCCAGACATGAAGATCGTCATGACGCAGAACAGACTGTAGACGAGCGTGACGTAACGCCGCGTCGACGCAAAACGGACGACTGTTTTCCAATCCTCGATAATCATGCGAAGACTGAACACTCCGACTTCATCTTTCGGGGTGAACAACGTCGGCAGGAGGGACAAGATACCGACAGAAATGAGGAGCGCTGCTGCATTCAACTGAATGGCGAGCGTCGGTGTGCCGATCATGAACAGGATTCCGGCGATGGCCGGCCCTAAAATGAAACCTGCCGACTGGACGAAGTTTTTCAAAGCGTTGAACCGTTGGCGGTCGCCGCTCGACACGAGCTTCGTCATATAGACGAGTGAAGCCGATTCAAAGATTGAGTTCGCAACGTTCAACGCGAAGACGAGCACGTAGATGATTGCGAGCGAGTCGATGAAGGCGAGGCTGAACACGACTGCTGCGCGGAGTGTGTCAAGCATTATCATCAAGCGTCGCGTGTCTGCACGGTCAATGACCGTACCTGACCAAAAGTTCGCGCAAAGGGCCGCGAGCGGGACGAGGATGTATAAAACAGACACGGCGAACGGTGACTGCGTCATGTCGAGGACGATCAAATTGAGGGCGATGAAATACACCCAAGCGCCCAAATTCGAGATACCGACGCCGGTCAGTAAGAGTAGCGGATGTTTCCAAGTGTGCATACAAATCGTCCCCGTTCAAATAAGATTTTGAACAGTATGTCACAAAAATGATTGTCATGCTAGAAAAATCAAATATTTTCTTTTTAATGGTTTGTATACTTTTGAATGCGTTGCATTAATTTTGGTTGTTGAGTAATTCGATTTTAAATACGCTCGTCATCCCCGATCGATCTTTCATCAGGATGACTGAGATTAAATCCTCTTCAGACAAGTCAGAGAGTTGGATGATTTTATCCTGTCGATAGATGCTTACGTGCTCTTTCACAATTTCATATCGAATCGTGCCTTGATCAGTTGCGTCATCGAACGACATCTTTTGCACTTCAATGGCATCGTCTTCAACTTCTCGTACCTCAGCATAAAATGTTTCAATGTCAGACGGTGAAAGGACCCAGACATCTTGTTCATACGCTTTGTAGGCGTCGGTGTATCCTGCAACATAACTAATCAAGACACTCACGACTATAGTGACGATGAATAAGACAATCGCAAGTTTATCAGGCGGTGCGATGGCGGCACCTTGGCCTGGATTTGATTGTACCGTGTTAGTTCGACGTCGTTTGTACACTGTGAAATAAATCGTTGCCATAGTTATGATATGAAGCAGAATGATAAATCCTACGACCAAATAAATCGGGAACATCATAGAGTATCCTGCTTTATATATACGTTCGCGTAATGGTCGGCGATATGTGAAGGGATGGCCTCGAGCGGCCCCGTCAATTGAGTGACAGAGGATAGATGATAAAACGTACTCGTCGTCTCGAAGTCGTCGAAACGATTCGCTGTGTCATAGACGAACAGTGGTACGTCCGCGCCGAGGGCGATCCCGAGTTCGACGTGGCTGCTCTTCCCGGCCGGCAGCAAGATGACGACAAAATCAGATGTACGAATCGCTTCGAATTCTTTAGCGCCGATGTCTCGCAAGTCCTCGATTGTCGCTGCTCGTTCATTCATGGTCCAATCGTATGTATGGGTGTGGCCTTGTTCGATGAAATGGTCCCGCAATTGCCGGACGTGATTGATGTTATAAAAACCGGACCCGATGTAAAACTTCATAAGTAGCCTCCTAAATCGTGTTCATGTTGTATGCGACGACTCGCCATAATAGAAATAGAAACGCGAGAGCATAGGTTGTGAGCAAGCCGATCCCGAAAGTAATGCCTTGTCGTCGCGTCCACTTTCGACTGTGGCATATGTGAAAGCTGAAACCGGTGGCCGAAATGATGAGCAAGGTGGCTGTACCGCCTATCCAGACGAATCCAGCATGCGTCCAGTTCGGAGCGAGTAGAAAGTAGGGAATGGCAATCAGCAGGCTTGAAGATCCGATGAGTTGCGCTCTTGTCATAGCCGTTCACGTGAAGCCGTCATTGCGACCTCGTGGATGATGAGTAACAGAATCGCGGTGAAGAAAGTGATCAATGAGACGTATTCCGCTCCGACGTTCAAAAAGAAGTTGAGGCCGAACAACGGGGACACGAATAGAATGTAGAGCGGGTATTGGATTGAAAATAAAGCGTCCAAAAGAAGGATGTCACGCATATACGTCTCGAAGCTGTTCAATGTGAAAACGGTGACACTCGCGAACAGGAGTGCCGTGATATAGAGTTTGGCAACTCGGTTTTTCATTATACACGTCCCGATCATACAGAGCACAAGCGCGACAGAAGCTATAGCATGGGGGAGGCGGATTGTTGCGTCGGGGAAGGTGGCCGACGGGATAATGTTCACTATTAACGCGATGACATAAACGACTGACAACGTCACGATGCATCTTTTATTAGTTTTCACAGTCCGACTCCTTTCATGCGTTACGAGCGAGTTTGGCCAACAGGAGTGTGGCTTCTTCTACGTCGAACGAGCTGTGCCACCGGACGTTTTGACGATCTAAAATCCGATAATGGCCGCTGATCAAGTTTTGTTGCAACACATAATTTCCATCTGTTGCGGTTTGCTTCCACCATACACGACCACCGAGTGTCTTTGACTTCGGTTCGTACGAGACGTCTTTGGCGATCAGTCTGACGAACTCGACTGGGTCGTCCCCGATTTCGCTCAAAAGAATCTCGCTGTCATTAAATAGGGCGCACAATGTGACGATCGTGCTCCAGTTGGCGATGGTCCGCTCTTTTTCGATTTGAATGAGCGTCTTTTTGGATAAGCCTAAGATGTCAGCCATCTCTTCTTGAGAATATTGTCGTTCAAGACGAATCGGTTTTACTTGTTTCGATACGAGTTGGATGAAATCCGATTTGTTCATCGAGCACCTCTTTGCTTGAAAGCATTAACCCTTTTCTAGGTGTTTTATTTACAATTAGTTACAAGTGTAATTTTACACTTAATGAGAGTGGTGTCAATGCAATTTCTCATTTCATGTATATAACTAGGTATCATTATTGCGATAAACTAGAGAAAGTTGGAGAGGAGAATGAGTATGACGAAAGAACAGTTGCTGGCGCTATTACCGACTTCCGAGACAGAAATAAAAATCGAGGACGTGGAAGGGCTAGCGCGTTTCGCATTTTTGAACGAACGCGACCGCTTCGACGGGGAAGAGCCGTGGCCAAATCATCTCCCCATCATCGGGTATGAAGACTTCCTCGGTGACCTCGTCTGTGTCGACTTGAAGACGAACGAAGTCGTCATTGTCGACCATGAGACAGGTGAACGTGTCGAACAAATCGTGCCTTCGTTTGAAGATTGGCTACGTTCAGCCGATGGCGACTCACCATGACATGTGAAGACGTGCTGAAATCACTCCTGACCGAAGAGCGTCCCGTCAGCATTACGACATTTTCGGGTGAGCGGTTTCATGCGACGCTGCTCACTTTCGAGGATGCTTCGCGTCTTACGTTCTCTCGGCTCGGGCAACGACTCGGATATGACGCTTCTGGTGACTGGCTCGTCTATGGACGGGATGAGACGCTCTCTTTATGGAATGAGACGACTGATCAAATCAAGTCGATTCGGACGCCGATTGAGATGGTGCTCGACATTGTGCCGACGAATCACCGGCTGATCGAGCTCTTCAAGCAGGTGAACCGTGGCGAGTTGACGCCAGACGAGCTCCCGAGGCGCCGAATCCCACCTTTACGAGAGGATCTTGTCGATTGGTTATCCGCTGTCCGTACAGGCGCGCTGACGTTAGAAAACGTCTCCGACTTGGCCGCACATGCATTATGGTGGACGGAAGACATGCACCTTGATGCGCGCGTGATGGCCGGATTGGCGTTTTTGCACGGAGTCGATTTTCAAACGGAGCCCGGTGTGTATCTGTATGAGGAAGAAGAACTCGGTTGGTGGCTACGATACCTTCGATAATTTCGAAATATGATGAGAACTTAAGTACTGACTTTATAGTTAGAGATCGTTCGATTGTTTGTTCGATAACTTCTTGAGTATGGATAAATTAAATTGTAAAATATAGTTAATTCTATAAAAATCAAGAAAAAGGAGAACTGTATATGTCTAACTCTTTAACGCAATTAACTTGGACTTTTAATTCTGAGTGTGAAGTCCCACAAGATGTTTCGGATTTACTTATTTCAGGAGAAAACCCGGTCGCAGCTTATAAAACTATTCGTGATGTTGCAATTTTCACAAACAAACGACTTATTTTACGTGACGCACAAGGGCTTAGCGGAAAGAAAGTGGAAATTTATTCACTTCCATATCATTCGATTAATATGTACTCGACAGAAAATGCTGGTGGAATGTTTGATTTAAACTCAGAGGTTCAGCTTTTTACAAAAGCGGGTACAATCAAAATCAATTTAAACAAAAAAGTGGATATTCGAAAATTTGATCGTTTAATAGCGGAAGCGATTTTATGATTAATTTCAGCTGAGGTAGTTTGCCTCAGTTTTTTAATTCATTTGAGAAATAGTGCTTAGAGCGTTAATCGTACCAAGTATAAAGTCATATCGTTTATCTATTGCAAGAATGAGCGCACGGTGAAAAACGTATGTATGATGATAACGATATAAATCAACATAAGAGTTAAATAAAGGCGAGGGTTGTCGTTCTTTTTGAAGTAGCGAATCGTGTATTCAGAGATGATTACGCTACATACAGGCGCAATCGCCAAGGTCATCATGAATGGCAAGAAGAGAAGATGATCAAAAGCTACCAAATCAAGGAGTGCACTGTCCCTTTCAATAAGTTTCACTTCAACTTTGAAATAAGATGTATTTAAAATGCAGTTCCAGGCTAAAAATGAGATAATTCCTATCAATCTTGTTCGCATAACACGACTCCCGTTAAACCAAATTTTAGATAATGATTACATAAATTATATGATAGGTTAAAAGTATAAACAAATTTATTATTGGTTCGTTGATGCGTTCATTCATCCATCAAATATTTAGAGCAGGGGTGAAATATGCGGTAACTATCTTATTCCAAGAACTTATCGGTTAAGATACGAATCGAGGTTTGCTTTATTGAAAGAACCATCGGGCGAAGATGTGCAACATTTCGAACGAATCTTGATGGGAGTCACTTCAAATCGGAGGGAATCACGTGGAGCTGCATTTGCCTAAGCGAATAAATCCGTTTTTCTGGTCGATGTTTCCGTTTGTTTTTGGGCTGGTCGGTTATTATCAAATTTTTATCAGTTGGGAGATTCCACAGTTTGGTTTTCGTGAGCTTGAAGACGTCTGGCGATTGGCTTTCATCCTATTCACGAGTTCCTGTGAGGCTGCCTGGATCATTGTCATTTTATGGATTGGGATTCAGTTGCTGAAAAAATGGTTTAAGTCAGCCAAACAAAAAGGAGTGAAACGCGATGACGATGAGCGGATCACATAACCGGTTACTTGATGCCGACTTGTGGAGCGGGACACTCATCACGCTGCATCAAGCAGACGACGCTGCCATCGTGACGTGGCGAGGCGAAGAAATAAAACTCGCACTCGCATTGACAGATCCGTTCATTCGCGTGATGGATGAAACCACATTTGTGCTTGTCGACTTCACACGCGATAACTTGCGACCAAACGCCTGGGTCGTTCGAGCGGACGGTTCCATCGAGACAAGTTTTCACGCCGGTACGTTTATCGCGTCCATCGTCGTCGATGAGTCTTGTATTTGGGTCGGCTATGGAGATGAGGGAATCTTTGGCGAGGGGATATCGACCGAGGCGCTCGTCTGTTTCTCAAGAAGCGGGTACGTCTTGTTTCGTTATAACCACGACACGCGTAAAGCCCCGATTATCGTCGACTGTGAGTTGATGATCACGACTGCCTCTGGCGTGTGGCTTTGTCCGTCCATTTGGTATGCCTTGATTCATCTCCATCGTGACGGTCGACTCGTCACATACCGGGCGCCGAAGATGCTCCATGACAGCGAGGCGATGACGATTGAGGGCGAGACCGCGTATTTCGTGAAAGAGGGCGTACTGTATCGCTGGGCGTTCGGTCTGCGGGAGAAGGTGGTCGAATGTGGACAGCTTTCAGGAAAACTACGAGGCGCCCACGATAACGAAGGTGCCGGTTTTCTTCAAATCGAAGGGACGGATGTCACGTTCGTTTGTGTATGAATGGTACTTTTACCCGATTAAAGACGAGCGGTTTTTCAACAAGACATGGGACGACATCATCCGGGCGAACACGAATTGACGTGACGGGTTGTTGTTATTTCAACGCGTGAGCTTCCACTCGCATGCCAAGTGGAAGAATGGGCGAGCTATCCTCTGATTGAGTTGCCGTTTGAATTGTTATGCGGACTGGTCGATCGATTTGGAAGGGGTGGAGTCCATCCTGAGGCAATCATCGATTATATAGAAAACGATATAGGTTTATGATATTTCACATACCGCAAACGTTCATGTATTTCAAAAAAAGTGGATACGATGATAAGTCGCTTCACGCATAAACACAACCATCCGCTTGCCGTCGAAAGGCTTCAAGACATCCCAAAGGAGAGAAGCGGAGAGCTTGCCCAGGCCATTCACCGAGGAGAACGGTAGAAATCTTAGCCGAGGACTTGACTGAGCGTATGAACAGTATAGCGTTCGTTCGCTTCAAAAAGATGCCGCAACAGGTGGACGTGCGCCAATCCGTACAACATCACGATGCGGTCTCCTGTTTTAGCATCACGTGTCACGTGGTCATAGATTCGATGATTTCGGTAATTCCAATAGGATTCGACCCAGTGTGCACCAGTCGGACCAGTGGCAGCGATGTCCATATAAGCTTGATGCATGAAACGTGTAACCTCTTCTTGATTGATATAGGTATAGAAATCGTTGATTGAATGTTGATGGAAAACAGTCTCCACGTTTTGCATGAGTGCGCGTTGTGTTGCGATAATCGCCTGCATCTCGACCGGATGCGTGTCTATCACGTCACCGAGGCTGACACCGTCGACCGTCTCGTTCCAATCAACGGCTCGAACGAAAGGTAAGCCGCACGTCTTGGCGAGCCGGAATCCAATTTGTTCACGTTCATCTTCAGTTGCAGCGAGCGGATCTGCCACATACGCTTGATAACGTTGATTAAACGAATGCTGATCAGTTTTCGCGACTTCGAGACAGACGGTGGTCGGCTCGAACCGAGCTAGTACACGGATAAAGTCGTCGATCTCTTGTTGACGTTTTGCGCCAAGAATATCGGTCGTCCCCGGCATGATCACATCACCGTTGTTCGGCATGTTCAGATGCGTTGTTCCGACGATTAATAGTTCAATCATGTTAACATCTCACTCCCTATCAAACATAATGTATAGTTTCCTTTTACGGATTATTGAATAAAAGGTTTCACTGCAAAATTCACGAACAGGAGAGCCGATTGAATCGAGACGATCTATGTGTATTTCGTTCGGTAAACGGAGAACAATCCATTCATCAAGCGACATGGACGATGCTTATCCGAACCAGACTTTTTTTGAAAACTGTATGGACAATGCGCTAAAACCAATGCTTCAATGAGAAGAAGAATGGGCGTCTATACCGATGAAGGAGGATTTGATGTGAAACAACTTGAAGTAGCTACATACCACATGACAATTGACGCACCAATCGACCATGTTTTCTCCTGCCTCGCAGAAGATGAACATATCGTCAAATGGAACGACCATTTGATTGAAAACATTTATGAGGATGGGGACGCATCGCTCGTGACGGGGAAACGGTTCATCTCGGTCCAACAGTTCGAGAAGAAAGAGATTCGGGTCGAATCCGAATTGACGTATGTGAATCGCCCTTATGAGTGTGAAGTGCTAGCGATGACGAATCAGGGAATATCGACGTCTACTTATGTGCTGACCGAGACCCCGAATGGGACGGACGTAATAATTCGCCTCATACTCATCCCATCATCATGGCTGTACTCCTTGTACGTGAAAGGCTTTGCCTGGGCGATTCGGCTCATTTACGACGATCAGTTCAAACAATTTCGGATCTATACGGAAGCGAGCGCACCGAAGCAGCCTTCCGTTCAGGGGGCGGAGTGACAATGATTCGACCTATTATTCCGACGCTACGTGAGCCGGTGCGTGACGTCTTTATCGCTGAGTGGGGATCACCTCAAATGGTCATCTCGACCGGGACGTATGACTGCGCTACGCTCGACGGTTTCGTCGCGATGGAAGAAGCGACAATCATCGGGCTGATCACGTATGTCATTAGAGAAGAGGAACTTGAAATCATCTCGCTCGATAGCTTACGAGAAAACCGCGGCATCGGGTCGTCACTACTCGATGAAGTGGAGCGCTTGGCCCGGCTTCATCGAATCAAGCGTATGTCGCTCATCACGACGAACGATAACTTACGAGCGCTCGCTTTTTATCAAAAGCGGGGTTGGCGCCTCGCGGGCATCATCCCTGGTGCGGTTGATGCGGCCCGCCTACAAAAATCGTCGATTCCAATGATCGGCGAGCACGGCATCCCGCTCCATGACGAGATCATCCTACATAAAATTATCACCAACTAAAGAAACGAGGTACATCCTTATGATTCGATTCGGTATCATCGGCACGAACTTTATCACCCATTCATTTTTAGAAGCCGTCCACGAAGTCGAAGGTGCGACCGTTGCGGCCGTCTATTCACGGACAGCGGAGCGGGCGACCGAGTTCGCAAACGAGTATGGGATCGTCCATACGTTCACATCGCTTGACGATATGGCGACGAGCGACGTCATCGACGCAGTCTATATCGCAAGCCCGAACTCGCTCCATGCCGAGCAGAGTATCCTGTTCATGCGACATGGCAAACACGTCCTCTGCGAGAAACCGTTCGCCTCGAACGTCGACGAGGTCAAGCTGATGCTCGAGACGGCGCGCGAGCACGACGTCGTCCTCCTTGAGGCGCTCCGCAACATGTTCATGCCGAACTTCCAAATATTGCGTCAAACGCTGCATCGCGTCGGTCCCGTCCGACGTGCCATCTTGAACAAATCGCAATACTCGTCACGCTACGATTTGTATAAGCGCGGGGACAACCCGAACACGTTCAATCCAATGTTCTCGAACGGATCGCTCATGGACCTCGGCGTCTATTGCCTCGGTCCGGCCTTGAAACTGTTCGGTCGACCGGACGCCGTGCAAGCGAACGCCGTCAAACTCGAGTCGGGCGTCGACGGGAGTGGTTCGGCCATCTTGTCGTATGACGGCATGGACATCATCGTGCTTCATTCGAAGATTCACGGCACGGACGCACCGTCCGAAATCATCGGGGAAGCGGGGCGTATCGTCATCGACGATATCGCCTCACTCGACCGCTTGACGTTCGTCGGGCGCGACGGGACGACCGAGGAACTCGCCACGGAACAGACGACACACATGAAGTACGAGATTGAAGCGTTCGTGCTTATGATTCTAGCAGGCGAGAGGGAGAACGAGATCCACTCATTTGACGACATGCAGTTGCTTGCTGACGTCATGACCGATATCCGGCGCCGCATCGACGTCCGTTATCCGGCAGATGTATAAAAACAAGCCTCGAGCGCGCGCTCGAGGCTTGTTTTATGATTCTTTATTGAGATACAAATGGCGGATAAACAAACCTAGTGCGACCGTCATGATGACGGCCGGGATCAGGCCGACGAGCAGTAATGAACCCATGCGTTCAATCCTTTCTGAGCGCATCGAGGCGCTGTTTCATGTCATCGAACGACTGCCCGTCCGTCAGTACGCTCAGCTCACCGGCGACGAGGTCGTTCACTTCACGGTTCCAAGCAGTGCTGAGCGTCGTCTCGAGCAATTGTAAGTGCGAAGCGGTCCGTTCGGCTTGAGCGGCACCGACTGCTTCGAGCTGTTCCCGGACGGCGGCTTTTAAGCGCGCGCTCAAGTCGTCGCGCAGCTTCGTCCGACCGTCGGCTTCGAAGAATTGATTCGCGTTCTTATAGTGCTTCAACACGGGACGGAACGGGTCCGCTTCGAACGTGACCGGATCGACGGCGTCGCGGAGCCAGTCGATGTCGATGTCTTCTTCGTATGATAACGTCGGCAAGACGGGGCGCAGTTTGAGCGTCTCACGCTCGATCAACCGGTCTGTCTCTTGCTTCAAGAAGCGCTCGAGCCGATATTGGAACACTTGCAGCTCTTGGTGAATGTCATACGCATACTTGTCGAGCGTGCGTGTCAGGGCGCGCTCGAGACTCGCCTTCGAGCCGTCGACTTCGACCGGATGGAACGTCTCCTTGACGAAGTCCGAGAGCCGGAAGAGGGAGCGCGTCTCGAGGTGGGCGAGCAGTTCGTTCACTTCGCGCGTGAACGGGTCGACGAGCGTCGTGACGCTTAATCGGTTGTCGGACTCACGCAACTGTTCGAGTTGTGTGCGATGTGTTTCTTTAACAGTCGCATCGGCTTCGGCTTCGCGTAAGACGTCTTCGAACGCGGCGACGAGAGCGCTCGTCTCGTCTTTGATGCGGACGGCGTTCGCTTGGCGCAGGTCATGGTCGACGAACTGCTCGAGCTTGGCCGAGAAGCGGTCGAAACCATTGTCTCTGCCTTGGATGGCGTTCCGGCTTGAGATCGGCAGGACGGTCGGATTGCGGACGCCGAGCTTCGTCAACTGGTTCGACACGTAATCGGTCACGGCATCGCGTTCCGCGTCATCGGTCGCCAAATCGGACGCGTTGACGAGGAAGAACATGTCATGGCCGCCCGTCCCTTGGACCCGCCCGAGCTGGATGACGAGCTCGCGGTCGGCCTCGGTGAAGGCATGGTTGTAGTACGTCACGAACAGGACGGCGTCGGCGTCGCGCATATAGCCGAACTGTACCTCGCTGTGGCGGTTGAACTGGGAGTCGGCGCCCGGCGTGTCGACGAAGATGATACCGCGCTCGGCCCAAGGGGAGTCGACATATAGCTCGATCTCCTTGACGATGCAACTCTTCTCTTCCTCGGTGACGAACGAGCAGAACGTGTCGTAGTCGACCGACTGCTCACTGCCGAGATAGGACAGGGGAGCGTTCTTGACGGCGTTGACGAACGGGTGGTCGATGCTGAGCGCTTCAAGCGAAGCGCCGTAGCCGTTCAGTTCCGCCTCGAGCTCGTCGCGTGTCTTGAACGTGATCGAGGCGCTCTTATGGGCTAGACCGTTCGGGGGCACGATCTTTGTGATCGAGGCCGTCAACGGGTTCGGCGACGTCGGGAGCACCGTTTCGCCGAGCAACGCGTTCAGCGTCGACGACTTTCCGGACGAGAACGCACCAAAGATGGCGAGCGTGTAACGCTCGGACTCGGCCCGGGCCAACTTATGACGCAACGACTTCACGCGTGACTTGAATAACGGATGTTTCTCTAATATTTCACATACCGCATATTCATACGAAAAATCAAATGAAAAAGCAACCACATCATCGCCCAAAAGCGAGGTCGACGCAACTTCTTGTTGCTGGTGTTCGACTTGTTTTTTCGGTAACTGGCCGGCCTCTACGTAATGGCGGGTCTCGAGGTCGCCCAACCGGTCTTCCGAGATGTCACGTGTGGCGTAAGTAGAGAGCAGCGCTTGCTTTTCAGCAAGCCGGCGTTGAAGCGCCAGCGTATCGAGCATGTCATATAAGTCGTCTTGCTCGGCTTTGATTTGGTCGATCCGGTTTTTGCCTTCAGCCTCGAGATACGTCTCGACCGAGGTGACCCACGGGTCGGACACTTTCGTCACCCAAGCGGCGAGGGCAGACTCGATGTCACGACTGAACTGGAGGACCGTGTCGCCACTCAGTGACGCCCCGGACTTCACTTGCTCGCTGATGAGCGTCTTCGGTGCGGACGGCAATGTGTCGGGACGAGACAAGATCGCTTCTGGCAGTTTCAAGTCACGGACGATGTCCTCGGCGTATTTGATCAAGTGAGGCCGCAAGTTCGTATCAATCAATCGGTTGAACTCTTTGGCGGCGACATCTTCACGCCGCACACGTTCCTGGCGCGTCTTTTCTTTTGAGAAGAACAGGCCGACTTTGAACTCAGGTGCACAACTCTCCAGATAATCCCGCAACAGTTCACGGAACTCATAGTTCATGATCGGCGCACTTGCGACGATCGGGGACTGGTGTTTAAAGAACTCACGACGGAACGACTGCAGCCACGTCGATTTCTTCTCGAGTCGCTGGAGCCGGGATTGGATCTCCGCCGTCTGCTTCTCGACGACCGGAAGCTGTTCGAGCGCTGTCTCGATTGACCGCACAGACCGGTCGAGCAACGTGTCGACGAGGAGACTTGCTCGCGCCTCACTCTGCTCTCGGGCGGTCTCGATGACGGCTTGGACGTGGGTCCGGAGCCGTTCGACCTCGTTCTCTGGGTGATTGAGTTCACGGAGCGAGATATAGAACATATCGTCCGGATTGATGGTATGACGCATAAACGCCGTCTCGAGCGAGCGTTTGAACGCGTCAAACGGAAGTTCCGTCTCATCGTGCTTGTCGATCTGATTGATGATGATCGAGTAGGGGCGGGCTTCGGCGCTGAACTGTTTCATCAACTGGATGTTTTGCTCCGATTGGACGTGATTGTAGTCCATCATGAAGAACAAATGGTCGGCGAGGAAGAGCGACCGTTCCGTCGCTTGGCGGTGACGCTCATCGGTCGAGTCGATACCTGGTGTGTCCATCAAGACGACATCACTTCCGAACGGGAAGCGCGGTAGCGCGTATTCGACTTCTTTGATCTCTTCGATTTTGCAGTAGTCAACTAAATGTTCGAGCTCATCGGTCCCGAGTCGGATCCAGTCCGTGTCATTGACGGCGACCGAGGCACTTGCGTCACCGTTACGGAGCGTGACGATGTTCGCGCTCGTCGGGATCGGGCTCGTCGGTAATACCCCGTCGCCGAGCCAGTTGTTGAGCAGCGTCGATTTACCGGCCGAGAAGTGACCGCAGACGGCGATCCAGATCTCGTCACGCGTCACTTTCCGGAGTGCGGTCCGGGCGAGCCGGGCCGACTCGGTCTCGTCTTCTGTTTCAAATACGTCGGTCAATTGCGCCAGGCGCATGCGTTGTTCGTTCATAATCCCCATCCCCTAATCATGATTCCGTCGTGATCCCGACGCGGTGTCTGATGTACGTTCTGTCTTTCCAGGCGCGAAGCACGAGCTCGGCGACGTCATCCCGTGCGATTGGTCCTGAGTTCAACGTGCCTAACACGTCGGCCGTGATGACGATCTCACCGACAGATTCGCCTTCGATCAATTGCGTCGGACAGACGATCGTGTAGTCGAGGTCGGAGGCTTCGAACAGCTCATAGGCTCGGGCGTGGTCCTCGGCTGCGGTCGTCATCGACCGTTTCGACTCACGCGTCTCGAAGCGATAGTTGTCCGATTCGTGTGCCCGTAAAATGCCGGCTGTGCCGACGATCAAGATGCGTTTGAGTCCTGCCTGTTGCATCGCCGCGATGACGAGCGGGGTGAAGTGCGACAAGACGTTTTGTTTGTCGGTGCCGAGTGCTGACATGACGACGTCAGCACGTTGTATCGTTTCAATGACGGCTTCCTGGTCGGTGGCGTCGCCGATGATGACGTCAAGACCGTCCCTCGGTTGAAGCGGTCGTCTCGTTAATAGGCGGACGTGATGTCCGTCCTCCAGTAATCGTTCAAGCATCCGCATCCCCGTGCGGCCGCTTCCTCCAAATAAAGCAATGGTTGACAAGTAAACCCCTCCCCATCAAGATTAAAGAAAATATCCAACGCCATCATACCACGGAAGCGCTCTCGAATCGGGCAAAATGACCTGACTTCGACCGGTTCGAAGGGCAAATGTTTCACGCACGCCGAAGTCGGCTAAAAAAATTGCATGACGTGTACAAAGGGGGAAGACACTCCGGTGTCGAGAACGCATGAGATTTGGAGCTAGAACGATCAAAACCGGGATTTCTGTCGCCCTGGTGTTACTTATTGCCGAAGCGTTTCAATTTGAACAAATCGTCGTCCCGGCACTCGCGGCCTCACTCGCCTTACTGCCGTCGGTGTATCAGACGGGTGTCCGGCTTTTAGAGGAGATGAAAGGGAACTTGATCGGTGCCTTACTGGCCGTGTTCTCGTTGATGCTGACACCGAACCCGACACCGATCGCGATCGGCGTCGTCATCATCATCGCCATCTCGATCCTGCTCTTCTTGAACCTCGAGTCGACGACGCGGACCGTCATCTTGACGACGATCTTGATCATGGAAGGGGCGAGCCAGTCCGACTTGTCGATTTGGATGTTCGCCGGCGAACGTTACTTGCTCATCATGATGGGGATCACCGTCGCGCTGCTCGTCAACGCGTTATTGTTCCCGCCGCGCTATGAACGGAAGCTCGAAGATGAGATCACGACCGTCTTTCAAATGGCGGTCCGGATCGCTCGCTTGTTCTCCGAGACGGAAGGCGGCCGCTCGTCGTTCGAATCGCTCGACGAGACGAAAAAGAAACATCGCGGTTCGAAGACGACGTATGATTACTTCGAAGAAGAGATCAAAGCCAACCGCTGGCTCGAGAAGAAGACGCCGATCTACCGTCGGGCCGTCCTCAAGTCGAAGATGATCGACACGAACAGTGCCGCCATCCACGTGCTCGACAAGTTGTACGACGATTATTTGACGGTCGAACATCTGCCGCCACAACTCGAAGAAGAACTGTTGCGCCATATGCGGCACTTGCTGCGTCGGCATGAGCGTTTGTTCTCGGCGTATGAACTCGAGAACGAACACATCATCGACCGCGAGGAAGACTTGATCCACGAGAATTTCGACTTCGCCAAGCTGATGATCGAGAAGATGCGCGACGAAGAGGAAGAACTCATCTTGACCGTCGTCCCGCTCGTCGCGGCGATGACGAACTGGGTCAAGGCGATGAACGAACTCGAACGCTACCTCATCACCGAGATGAAGAAGCATAGCGACAACTTGAAAGTGGAACCGCGCAAGAAGTGGTTCTTTGAAGACTAAACGTTTCACGTACATGCCAAGCCGCTCATGCGACTTGGCTTTTTTGCCGGATAAAAAGGAATGTGGAAAGTGACTACCGAACGGAATAAAGGTAATCAGTTAAAAGGAGGAGACGGAGTGAAGAAACTGAAAGTTGAACTAGGAATGATTGGCCTCTTTTTAGTGATATGGGTGGGCTTTTCACTGACACTCCCGCCAAAGCTCGTTGCGAGTTCTGAAGATGAAAAGTTTAACGCAATTTATACCGTGTCACATTCTTTAAAGGAGACATGGGCGGGCGAATTGACGTGGGACGAATTGGACGGAGAGATTGTCGACTTGTCTTTTTATGAAAATGACACTCAACTGACTGGAGACTTTTTAAGTGAGCCAATTGACATGCGGCAAAATAGTTACTACGAATTTGTATTTTTAGGATCTGAACCGAATTCAGATAGTGACTATACGCTCCGTATTTTGTGGAAAGCAAGCGGTGAGAGTCATGAGGAGGTTCTGACATTTAAAGAAAAGAAGCGATTCTTCGTTTTGCCGACGCTTGATTGATGGTGCATTGTGCGATGTTTTATAGATATGATGAAACCTTGGATAGGATATTTTTATCGAGTGTCGTTCATCTAAAGGTTCATTTAGAATAAAGAAAAGCTCGCGTCATGATTAAGAGGACTACGTTGATGAATTCCTATATTTCGTTACATACTGCACTTCATCTAGATTTTTCACATTCCAAAGAACATGAAATCGATTTATTAATTAGCCAAGGAGCGATTGATTTTTATTATTGAATCTATGTACGAGAAAGACAACTCATTAAATCTCTAGCAGTGGACACATGTAGTGTTCAGTGACCTAGATGAGCTTCGCCTGGCAGATAAGAATGACGATAATTCTTACTAACAAAAATTCAGGACGCTTCTTTTTTAAATTCATTATATATGCGTATGCACTGGCGCTATTACGATACCGCTGCGCGCACCTATATAAGCGAACAACTCAAAAGTCTTTATCAGCATATAAACGGATGAATGTTATTTGTTCTCAATTAAATTAAGCTAAGCTGAGGAGCCTTATATGCATCCTACAAAATTTTGGGACACTCAAGATACATCGAACATTTCCAAGAAGACTTTTAGTTAGACTGCACGAATGAGTAAGGACCGTTCGGGCGCACTCGAACACCTTCCCCGTAGCGGAATGAAACTTTTTTCAAATAAACGACGTATACTAAAAGAGAGACGGACAACGCGTCCGAACGGATAGGGGGAAACACCAATGTCAGACATAGAAACAGTACCAACATCACTCAGCGGTAAACTACCGATCGAAGCACGGACCGTGTTCCGGTTGTCTAGCGCTATCTTTTACTTGATCGGGCTCGTCATCACCGGCGGTCTCGTCGTCGCCTCGCTCTATTTTGACTGGCCGACATGGCTTCAATATACGATGTATGGCTTGCTCGCCATCGATCTTATCTATAGCGTGATCGACATCGTCGTCTTCCAAAAGTGGAAGCAAGAACGCTTCACGTATGACGTAAAACCGCTCGAGATACGATTACATCATGGCATCATCACGACACACGACGTGTTGATTCCGATGACGAAAGTGCAATACGTCCACGCCCAACAAGGACCGCTGCTCCGGAAGTACGGCCTACAGACGATCACGATCGGCACTGCGGCTGGGTCACATGAGATCTATGCGATCGAGGAGTCGTTCGCGAAGACGCTCCGTGAACAGATCGCAGTCTATGCCCGCATCGAGGAGGAGGATGTCGTATGACGGAAGCGACGCTCACTTGGCATCGTCTACCGACTCGCGTTTTACTGTTACGTGTACTAGAGGTCATCAAGTCATTTATCATCCCGCTCGTACTGCTATTTGTGATCAATAACGATTGGAGCTCGACGTTCGGCATCATCTTGCGCGTCGGGATCTTGCTCTTCCTCTTGCTCGACGTGATCCAAAAGTTCTTCGGCTGGCGCAATTTCCGTTACGCCTTGGACGACAAGACGATGTATATCATCGACGGGAACTGGATCAAAAAAGAGAAGTCGCTCCCGCTCTATAAGATCCAGAGCGTTCATTCGAACAGCCCGTTTCTTTACCGTCTGCTCAGTGTCGTCGAGTTGACGTTCGACACGAACGCGAACAGTGATGACGCCTCGTTCAAACTGGCCGGCGTCTTCCCGAACGAGGCGAAGCGGCTCGAGGACATCCTCGACCAGGTCCGTCATCGGAAGACTGAAACGGACTTACCCGTGGAAGAGGAGACAGACACGACATCTGCACCGGTGGCGATTGAAAAACCGGCGAGCCGTTTGCTGTATGCCATCTCGACCCGCGAGATCATCATCGCCTCGCTGACGTCACTGTCGGTATTCGCCATCTTCCCGGTCGCCTCGACGGTCGTGTCCTCGATCGATGACTTCATCAACCTTGATGGAACGTTCAATCAAATAGAGGACTGGGTCGTACGGGCCTCATTCATCGCGCTCGGATTGTCCATCTTGACCATCCTTATCATGTCGTTAATCATCGGGACAGTCATCAACTTCTTGAAATATGGGAACTTCCAGCTCGAACGAAGAGGGGACCGGATCCGTGTCGAGAAAGGGCTCTTGAACCGCTCGGCGAAAGAGATCCCGTACGAGAAGATTCAAGCGATCCGCATCAAAGAGACGTTCATCCGGCGCTGGTTCAACATCGTCGGCGTCGAGCTCGTCGCTGCGGGCACGATGGACGAGTTGAAAGACGAGTCATCGACCATCCTCCCGTTCGTCAAACGGGACAAGGCGATGGCCGTGCTGAACGAGCACTTCAACCAGTTCACATGGGCCGACACGCTCCATCGTTTACCGACACGGTCGCTTTGGATCAAGCTGATGCGGATCAGTTGGTTCGGTCTCATCATCAGTGGTGTCGTCCTCTATTTCTTCCGCGATTACGCCTGGTGGCTCGTCCTGTTGTGGGCCATCATCATTGGCGGCCGCCTGTTGAGCTATATGACGACGCGCTACGCTCGGAACGGTCGCTTCGTCGAGCTCCGGACCGGTGCGTTCAACGTCCACTCATTTTTGACAGACAAGCCGCGGATTGAACAGGTCCAAGTGACACAGACGCCGCTTCAGCGTCGTTTCGATGTATGCAACGTCCTGTTCTCGACTCGTGGTGTCTTATCGAATGAAATGATCGAGGATATCCCGAAACAAGAGGCGGATGCCATGTTGAAATGGTTCTCCCGCTACACGGTAGAAGAAGATATGAAAACACCGGGTTAAATCACTCGGTGTTCGTCACGTCAAATTCATCGTTTTCGTGTTTCTAATACTGAAAACCGGGAACAGATATGGTATGATGCAAGTAGAAAGAGACCGGTGCTCGATACACCGGCCTCTGGCTCACAGGCTACCACTTCAAGAGTGGCCCAGCCGCCACAATGGTTAGTGAATCAGAAAGTGACCCATCTCATTGCGCCGAGGGGGTCATTTTTTTGTGCGTTCAGACGTTGCACGATCGGATGTTTGGTGGATTACCAAGTGAACGATAATCGGAGCGAGGATCGGAATGATGACGTAGTCACCGACCCAGGTCCATAGTTGTTCCATCCGCACCACCGCCTTCCTCCATTGCGGAATTGGCGGCTGACCCCACTATTGCTGCGTTAACCTGCCTCTTCATTATAGCAGATTCCCGCTAAAATAGATGCTAAAAATAGGAACGTTTGTTCTTATTTAATAAAATGAACCTTTAGATGGAGTCGTCTCAACATTGGGTCCAAAGATGGAATTGAACTATGATAGTGTTGCATGTCTGAAGTCAGACAGGATATAATAAGTCTCGTGTGTAACCACATGGGTGGGTGAGGGTGCCAACAAAGGATTGATTCCTATGGCAAAACAAACAGAATGGAAAACAGAAACATACGGGGGCGTGCTGAACTTTCTGGCGACAGCATACATCCCGGCCGTACATGCGGCAATCTTGACACAAGCCGGACTCCCGTTCGAGGGAGCGCTCGTCGGAGCGATTTTGACAAGCATCATCGGGACGTTCATCGCGGGACTGTTCAACTTACCGTTGTTGCTCCTACCTGGTATGGGCATCAACGCGTTGTTCACGTACACGCTCGTCTTGCAGATGGGACTGAGCTGGCAGAGTGCGCTCGCCGTCTCGCTCGTCTCGGGGGCGCTTGTCGTCCTCATGACGGTGACGAAAGTGGCGAGGAAACTCGCGAACGCGTTCCCGCCGATCATTCATGACGGACTGACGGTCGGACTCGGCCTGTTCCTCATCTTGATCGGGCTCGAAGCGGCAGGGATCGTCTCGGGCGGTGGTGGGGCACTGCTCCACATCGGAGACCTCGGGGAGCGACCGGTGCAGGTCGCGTTCCTGACGCTATTCGTTGCGATTCTTTTGTTCTTGAAGATGGGACCGAGCAGCTTCCTCTGGACGATCGCGTTCGGTGTCGGTTTGAGCGCTGTCACGGGAACGCTCGACTGGACAGGTGAGTTCGCGCTCACACCGTTCTTCGAGTCGTTCGGGACCGTGTTCGGCAATGTGTCGTTCGCGCAATCGACATCACCGATCTTCCTGATCGCGGTCGGCGTGTTGACGCTCGTCTTGTTGATCGAGAACATCAGCCTGATCCAGAATCAGACGCGGGCGATCGGCAAGGACGATCAAGCCCCGAAAGGTTTGATCGCCCAAGGGTTGTCGACGATGGCCGGGGCCATGTTTGGCTCGAGCCCGACCGTCTCGACGGTCGAGGTCGCGGCCGGCATCTCGGTCGGCGCACGCGGCGGCATCTCGTCGTTCGTGACGTCAGGTCTTTACGTCGTCTCGCTCTTGTTGTTGCCGCTGTTCGCGATCATTCCGGTGACGGCGATCGCGCCGGTCTTGATCATCATCGGCATGATGATGTTCCAGAACGTGAAACATCTTCCGCTCGACAATTGGGAGCAGGCCTTCCCGGCGATCCTCGTCATTATCATGATCCCGTTCACGTATTCCATCGTCGATGGCATCGGGCTCGGCTTCATCGCCTACACGATGATCGTCTTGTTCAAGAAGGGCTATCGCTCGCTCAGTCCGGTCGTCGGTGTCTTGACCGTATTGTTCTTGGTTTTCTTTTCTTTACCAGTCTGGCTGTAAACATGCTGAACGGGACCGTTCAGCATGTGCTCTCCAATCGACAGAGGAAACTTATTCCTAACGATTGAGGAGATAATCGCGAGAAGAGGAGCGTCGTCCCGGGAGGATGATGCTCCTCTTCTTTCGTGTAATCAACTTTATTCTTTACTAATCGTTCTAGAAAGGATATAGTGAGGGTGTAGTTAGAACGTTCATTCTAAAACTATGTGGTGACCGAAGGAGGATCGAGATGGCTAGAAGTAAAGAGTTTGACGAAACGATTGTATTAAAGAAAGCGATGGAATTGTTTTGGGAACAAGGGTATGAGAAAACATCGATGCAAGACTTGGTCGACCACATGGGCATTCATCGACGAAGCATTTACGACACGTTCGGTGACAAACGCTCGTTGTTCTTAGCATCGCTCGGCGAGTATGAAAAATTCATCACGCATGAGATGGAGACGATTATTCGTCAACATGAATCCGTCAAGTCGGCCATCGGGGATATATTTCGATTCATTCTGAGGTCTTCTGAAACCTATCCAAAAGGGTGCCTATCCGTCAATGCAGCCGTCGAATTGTCGCTCTTGGACCAAGAGGTCGACCGGATGGCGACGACGATGTTCCATCGGACCGAGGACATGTTCCAACAGTTGATTCAACAAGGGAAAATCAGTGGCGAGCTGTCAACCGACATCGATTCGGAACAGATGGCGCGTTTCCTGCACAACAACTTGATCGGTCTTCGTGTCTTGATCAAAACGAACTACACGCAAAAAGAATTAGAAAGCATCATCGCGCTGACACTCAGCGTATTGGACTGACTTTCTTTTTTTACCTGTTTTAGAACGTTCATTCTAAAAAACAGCAACAGGTTTCTATCATACTTAGGGTGCACAATTACAAGCCGTTGCGAAATGGGCGCAACAAAAGCCGGACGAAGACTATGAATGGCTACATGCGATCGAACAACCGGTCCTTGTGACGAATGGGATTAAAGATGTCATGGTGCCGACTGAGAACAGTTACATTTTGGCCGAAAAAATACCGAACGCACAATTGATCGTCTATCCGGATTCTGGACACGGTCATCTGTTCCAGTTCCCCGAACGATTTGCCGCACACGTCAACCTATTCCTCGATTCAGATGCGATTTGATCATCTGTCGAGACAAACAAAGGAGAGTCAATCATGAACAAAATGATGAAAGCAGCTCAAATCAGTCGATATTCGAAAGTAATCGAAGCGCAAGTGAACGAGGTACGTGTTCCGGACATCGGGGACAATGATGTGTTGATCAAGGTAAAGGCCGCCGCCATCAATCCACTCGAGATGTTGATCATGACCGGTAGCGTAAAACTGATTCAAGATTATGCTTTCCCGCTGACAATCGGGAACGAACTGGCGGGTGTCGTCGAACAGGTCGGGAAACATGTGACCGGTTATTCCTTTGGAGATGACGTCTACACGCGTCTGCCGATCGAAAAAATCGGGGCCATCGCTGAATATGTAGCAGTCGATGCATCTGCCATCGCAAGGATGCCAAAAAACTTATCTTACGAAGAGGCAGCAGCTGTCGCTTTAACGGGACTCACAGCCTACCAAGGTTTACATGAAGAATTAAACGTCCAGTCCGGACAATCTGTGTTCATTCCGGGGGGATCGGGTAGTTTCGGTCAAATGGCCGTTCCGCTCGCGAAGTCGTTAGGTCTGACAGTGATCGTCAGTGGGAATGCGGAGTCACGCGAACGGACGCTGAAGCTTGGTGCCGATCAATATTTGGATTACACGACGCAAAACTATGAGGATGTCCTGAAAAACGTGGATTATGTCATCGATACGTTAGGGCCGACCGAATTCAAGAAAGAGCTGAGCATCCTCAAACGAGGCGGACGACTCCTGTCTTTACGGACAGGTCCGAATAAACGGTTCGCCAAAGATCGACAGCTCCCGTTCTGGAAACAAACGTTATTTTCGATGGCGGGTGCGAAATATGACCGGGTGGCAAAAAAACATGACGTCGAATACCGCTTCATCTTCGTACGTGCGAATGGGGCACAACTCAAAGAAATCACGAGCGTCGTGGAGACGAACCAAGTCGTTCCTGCCCTTCATCCGAAACGATTTACGATTGATGAAGTGAACGAAGCACTACAGTTAGTTGCGACGGGTCGGCCGAAAGGAAAGGTCATCATTACGTTCTGAAGTATGTGAGACTAGTGCTTGTAGCAGAAAAAGAGGGAGAGACTGCCATGAAAAAAACGGTTCTCATCACAGGCGTGTCAGGTGGGATCGGCAAAGAATTGGCCGATCGCTTTGCCCGGGATGGACATGAGATGGTACTCGTGTCACGGAATGAAGCGAAACTGTTAGAAATCGCTAAAGATTATCGGATCAATCATGGTGTTGGCGTCACCGTCATCGCCAAAGACATCGCGTCACCGGGAGTGCCAGAAGCGATTTACAAGGAGCTCCAGGAGAAGGGGGTCCACGTGGACTACTTGGTCAACAATGCCGGGTTCGGTCTGTACGGGACGTTCTTAGAGACAGATATGAACCAAGAGGTGAATATGATTGACGTCAATATCAAGGCGTTGACGGTGATGACCAAATTGTTTTTACCCGGTATGGTTGAACGGAATCAAGGGGGCATCATGAATGTGTCTTCCATGGTCGGTTTTTTCCCGGGACCGTTGATGTCGGTGTACCACGCGACGAAGTCATACGTGTTGTCGTTCTCAGAAGCGCTCGAAAATGAAGTGAGCGGGACGAACGTGACGGTGACCGCTTTATGTCCAGGGTTAACATCGACTGGTTTCGTCGACCGCTCCGGGATGCAGGCGTCAAAACTGATTCAAACGGGCACGATCATGGAAGCAGGACGGGTCGCGGATATCGGGTATCGTGGCTTTATGAACGGAAAGACCTTGATCATCCCAGGGAGACGGAATCGGCTCGTTGCCTTCCTGCCCCGACTGCTGTCGCGTAAGCGAATCACTCGCATGATACGAACGATGCAGGATGGATCGAAGCAGTGAAGAAAACAAATGAATAGGACGTCATTAGCATAAACATCTGAGGCTCAAACATAGCGCGGTACCGTTCCTAACGGTACCGTTCCTAACGGTGCCGTTTTTTGTATGATTGAAAAAGGAGGTGTTCGAATGGATCAAGCAGGCGGATTCATTTCCATCGGGATGGCTTATCCGAGCCATTATCCGTTACCTAAACTTGCTCAAAATGTATGTGAGGAACTGTTAAGTAGCGGTGGAGAAATCATAAACGTGACATTCAGTCAGGATGAAGCGGGGAACGATTGGACGACAACGACAGATACCGACTTTGCTCGGATCGGGCATTACGGATCTATCCATTTACGAAGCAACTATTTTAGAGGCGTGGATATGGTGATGACCGTGTCCCTTCAAGTGATGGACACTTATGTCGGGATTCTCATCGATTTGAACTGGGGGGATGTCGTTTCACATCCTGCATCGAGATCCGCGTTCACACAGCAAATCGAACGACTGCTCGTCGACGTGTATCGTCATGTGCCATTCTCCTACGCGATTGCTGGGCACGAACTTGAACTGGATTGGGCCCCTGGGGTATTTCCGACGTCAGCGGACTGGCTAAATGCGTTTTCCCTTTCTATTGTCCCGACGCCAGAAGGCTTAACGGTCACTTACGGTTCGATTTCAATCGACGGGATAACTCCACAATTCAAAAAGAAAGTGTCCATCTCGCTAGATGTATAAGTCATCATTGTGAGAATCAATCGCTTCCGTCAAGCGTTGCTTGATTGACCAAGGATAGAAAAATATGACCGGAACAGAAGTAATCGAACATGATACAATTTCCTTACCTTATGAATTGAGGAGGGACAGATTCATGACTAATCGTTCAAACGTCATCGACGAATTTGCATCCTATACAGATTGGCTAAACACGCTAGAGAGATTGGATGAATCGATGTGGGAAAAGCCAATTGCGACCGACAAATGGTCAATCAAAGCAGTCGTCCTTCACATCGCCCATTGGGACAACCATCTGTTGAACGTCATCATCCCAGCCGTGAAGAACGGAGAAGGGATGATCTTCCCTGAGTTCGACTCGTTTAACGCGCGGGCGACCCAAAAAGCGAAACGTCTCTCGGGAGAAAACGTTCTCCAATTAGCCAAAACGAGTCGGAGTTCACTCATAGAAGTACTGCGGTCATTGCGTCAAGAGACGCTGACTTCGCACACGACGGCGAACGGGGTGACCCATTGCCCGCATCAGGGTGTTCCGTATACGCTTACTTATATCGTCACCGAGTTCATCGGACATGACCGGCATCACCAGCAGCAAGTCGACGCCATATTGGGAAGAACATCTTGAAGAGACGGGCGAAAGTACGCGGTGTCAGACGAAGACTGAAACGGTTGCGCATGTATGTCGACGAACAGACCCATTCGTTCCCGACGACGTTTCACGACGGGTATTGGCACAACAAAATCCCAATCGATCAACCGTTCTTACTATCGGTACAGGAGAACAGCCGGATTCAATATGCGGTCATCGAGGCGATGATGGAGGGGGCCTCCCGTCTCGTGCGTCTCCGAGAAGAGGAGCGGAACCGGGTCGTCGTCTTGTTGGACCTTCCGACGCTTTGGCAGTCCGAACTCCTCGTGTTTGAAAATGATGCACGATTGAAGGTGTTTATGAAACGTGACTCACCGGATCAGACATGGACGCCCTTGCCCTTAGATGATGTGTTTCAACAAAAGCTCGTAGCCTCAGCGGATGTCGAGGTGCATCGGTTCCACGAGCGGATTCAAGATGAGGATGATATTTATACAGGAGAAGTCTGGTTGCTCGTTCAATGAACGGGCAATTTTTTTGTATGACGAATAATAGGAAGTTAAGCACAACGTCTCAACGTAAACCCAAAAAACAACAGTGATATTTACAAGTTGATTAAAATGTCGAAAGGTAATTTGATAGAAAATATGGTACAATTTAACATGTAAAAGGAAGGTGACTCATAATCTTTACTACACAGTCTTTCGAAGAGAAAAAACATCATCATGATAAAAGCTCACGATAAATGCTTGATGGTTTAAAAAGAGACGGAGGTCGTTCAGTTGAAAAGATTCACACTTCTTCTACTTTGTATTCCTTTGATTCTGTTATCGGCATGCATTGGTGACAAAGAAAATGTCGAAGCTATAAAAGAGAACGTTAACGTGCAGCCTAAGACTATAAAAATAAGCGACGATAGTGAATTAAAAATCGTGCCACTTTACACACAGTATCAAAAGTATTTGGAGGCATCTCTAGAGACGAATGATTCAGAACAGAAAAAGAAATTTTTTAGAGAATTTGTTCTCGATTACATAGGGAAGATTGGAGAAGAGGAGAAGTTCGGAACAGCGGATTTGAAAGGCAACTTTTTGATGAAATCGACATCCTATGAGCAACAACTCCTAAATCGAATCGATGTGCTGATGAGCAAACATGGTGAGATTGAAGAAACGATTATAAAAACTTACATCGCTTCCCATCAGGCACTTCCTAAAAAGAAAAGTACGATTTTTCTCGTACCAATCAATTCAGAATTTGCATTTATCGGTGAGTCACTGGGTGGGATTAGTGGAAATGCATATAAAGATACTTTTGTCTTTTATCTGAATGAAGACTTCGATAAAGATATCCTTGCTTATGCGACTGCACATGAATATCATCACTTGATTCTTCGCGACACACCAAACTTTATGGTTAGTTCGGTTTTAAATTCTGTCATATTAGAAGGGAAAGCAGATGCTTTTGCAGATCGAATTGTCAAAGGCGTCTCACCTCCTTGGCATGAACCAATGGATGAGAAGACGAAGGAGCATGTAGCCAACCTTGTTAATGATTATGAAACAACATTTAACGATTTTGTTATCGGTAATGAGCAAAAGAATCTTCCTCGCTGGAGTAACTATATTTTAGGAAAAGATATTCTCAACCATTACTTAGAATCAAATCCAAAGCTTTCGATTCAAGATTGGACATTCAAAGAAGATCATGAAATCTTAGAGGGCTACAAATATCAAGAGATTCTTCAGCAATGACGAAACAAGTCACATGATTTTCCAGTATCGCAGTCGTGATACCCGGTCCCCAATCAGTTCGCTCTATTGATTGGGGGCTTTTGTTTAAAGGAAGGATTACTGAGCTGTGATTATGAAGGGTGATGTTTGACGAAAATCAGCGCGTGCATTCCCTACAACTTCGTGACGAAGCGACCTATCTACTTCCGATTCACGCCTGGTAAGGATGGGGGATCGACTCGTCAAACATTCACCGCTCCACGACCCGTTGATGATCCAAAGCTCAAAACAATATGAGCAAGAGCCGGTGAAACAAATTGACTGGGTCGCTACAGCCAAGACAGGGAAGCTACAGGCGAAAGTATATGAGCGCCAAAACCTCGATACGTTCACATTGATGTTTGACTTGAGCGGTCCGCTCGGGAATGGTCTCCACGCCCGTTACGAAGAGTTGACTCAACAGGCCGCTTATCTGGTATCCTATTTGGTGAAGGAAGAGTGTAAAGTCGAGCTGTTCATCAATCGCCTAGATGCTGATAATAAAGTCGATCACCTTCGGATGAGTGACGGTCGTAAGCAGTTGCGCCTCGCACTCGTGCGCCTGGCGTGGATTCACGAGTCGAATCGATTCGTCGCCTCAAAACGGTTTGGCCGAATCATCGAGCGCCAAAAACATCCACATGCGGAACTGATTCGGATTGATGCGTCATTCCTAAAACAAATGTCTGTCGGTTGAAAGGAGAAAGAAACATGTTCCGCCTGATCACAACATTCGCTTTAGCCGGGGTCTTCACGCTCGGTGCTACGTCGGCAGCTGCGGCGCCGACAGAACGATCCGCGGAGCGTTTCGCTGAAGAACATTTCGAGTCAATCGTCCTCGACCATATCGAAGGAGACGACCCGAGTAACTATCACTTGACGGAAAGTCGCACCGTCTCGTTCGGTCCGCTCCATGAAGTATTGATTGCCGCGCAATCCTGTTATTCGTTGGACGAAATGTGTACGTTCGTCTCGAGCAAGGAGTACGTATCAGCTGTCCTACAAGATGGGGAGCCGAGAAACGTCATCGGTACGTGGGAGCAAGAACCGGGCATTTTCGCCTTCTCCACGTTCGGGTATGGCGACGAGTTGGCCATTGCCTTAGCTGATGTGTCCGGCTCACTCGTCCATTCTGCTCAAGAGAATGCCTGGTTTGACTTAAACGGGGAGACGTTGACCGCCATGACGACCGATGCGAAACGGTTCATCAGCGGAGACACGATCACGCTCGAAATGTATCAGAAACTCTTGGTCGAAACACATTCAAACGATCAAGGTTCTGTGGAGGATGCCCTTACTGTTGGTTCAGGTGACGTTCAGACGATAGAGCCGAAATCTTTTCGGATGATTGGACTCGCGTTGTTGACGGGACTCCCGCTCGGTTATCTTTTTTACCGGAGGCGATGGAAAAGATGAATGTGAAACGTCCGTGGTTACGTGAAGTTGACGCGACCACGGCTTTATTTGTGCGTCGACACGCAGTGGACACGGATAAATTTGAACAAAAGACGGAAAGATTATCACGTTCGAACGATGGGACGTTATGGAAAATCGACCGTTATGAATTCGACCAAGTCTATGATCAAAGGCTTGATGAGGTGTATCGCTCGATTCGTCGACAAGATGCTGACATCTTTTCATTTCATTCGGATGACATACAGATCGATAAGGGTTTTACCGATGTAACGATACTACGTTACCTCATCTTGCATCCGTTCACGCGAGACGTCTATGTCGATGCCGCATCATCTGGGGTCGTTGAGACGGTGTATGTCTGGATGCATCCGATTGAGGTGTGTAAACAGAGAGACCGAATCACTCGTGTGACGCTAGACGTCTCGGACATCGCGACGGAAACCGAGTTGCATAATTTGTTAAAAGAACGGTTCCATTTCCCTTCGCATTATGGGATGAACTGGAACGCATTTTGGGACGCTATCACCGATGAAAACGGGTTACCGGACATCGTGGAGCTATACGGATGGACGGAGTTAGAGCGACGTTTGCCTGAGGAGGCATACATGCTCGCGACTTATTTTACGGATTATGCGAACGAGCCGGACTTGAAACTTTGTCGAATCCTCTATCATCAGAAAGAGATGCTGATTTTACCGAGCCATGCATTCAAAGAGGGAGAAGCAAATCGCCTAATTTACCGACATCTCGCCGACGCAGAGTTCACGTTACGCGTGGAGCGGAAAACAAAGGTACTGTTGCCGAAGAGACATCGTTTCTCGTTTGAACGCTTAGAAGAGGAGTCTGTCACATCCGCGACCATTCGCAATCGCGAGGAAATCGCCCCATGGCTGATACTTTCCTGTGACGACCAGCGTGAAGACGTCGTCACGTTCTCAAATGAAACGGATTGGTTGGTAAGCTATTACCGTGAGGGTCTGACACTCCAAGGGACGAATATTGAATCCGTTAAATCGATCGATACAGCGGATTACGAGACGTTTTTTCGTCACGTGACACGTGGTGCGTACCCGATTGAATTGACGTTCTGTTTCGGTGGTACAATTGCTCTAAGCGAGACGGTCTATCGATTGACGCTACATGACGCAGAGTGGGAGAAGTTGATTGAAGACAGGTTGTTACCTCAACTAGAGATTCCGAAAGCAAAAGGGTTTTGGAAGTCGTTTTCCTCAACTACACCTGTACAGACATTCGAGATATTCATCGGAGAATTTCATCCTAACCTCTTTGGAAACTTCGTACTGGCTCATGATGCGGACGATGTGTATTATTTTCTCGATCATGTGAACGGTTCGATTAAGCGGTTTTGAAATCATATTTCATGCATATAGACCCTTGAAAAGTCAGTGAAAATAACGGATTGGAGTTACATAAATGGAGCTGTATACATGCACCTGTTGTGGTTATAAGACGATGGATGAAGAACCACCAGGGACGTTTTCGATTTGTCCAAAATGTTTTTGGGAAGATGATAGTGCGAGTCCTGATTCATGGGGAGGAGCTAATGGCATTTCATTGCGAACGGCGCAGCGAAATGTGATTCGATTTGGCGTATCCGATGAATGTTACGTCAACGAGTATAGTACGAAGGAATATCAAAAAAATGTGATGTGGAAACCCATATGGGAAACAGAAAACTCTCAATCGCCGTTAATTTTAATTGATGGTAATGTCTTCTGTAAGAAAAAAAACAAGAATATTGATATCAACCGGTTCAATGAACAATTTGAAAAAATGTTGAAACAAAATGGATGGACGTTTGGCGGAGAGTTTGTTCAATCTGAAGAATAAGAGACTGTTTTGAAAACTACACAACGTATCAAACCATAAGGGTATGCCTCGCTGATCTTATTTGGCACTTAAAGTAAGAAAGCATACAGAAATCAGGTGAAGTGATGTATCGATATAGATTAAGCAAATACAATCCAGAATACCGAGATGAGTTCGGTGGCTACGAAAAAAATGAGTGGACATCAATATCCGATGTTGGAAAGTCGTTTGATGGCGATATACTTAATTTCGAGGAATACATGAGAATTGAAGACGCATATGTGAAATCGGTGAAAATGATTATGAATTATTGCAAGGTGACCGCGCTCAAGGTTACTTATATTGAGAAGAGAGGAGTTCTCTCAGTTCACGAATATAATCCACCTAATTTTCCAAAGAACCTATATGATTTAAAAACGACAGCTTTGTACAAAGCTGTGAAAAAAGGAACGATTTTGACGGGGTGGAGAGTCGATTGTGTGATTCGGTTATTGTTGAGAGAAGAGCTTTATTTACACTTAGAACCGTATCCTTCAAATAAGAAAGAACAATCGCTCAAAGTTTTTGTTGGGTTTGACTATCTGATGGGGATTCATACAAATATAAATCTCAGACATTTAGAAGAGAAGCTTTTAGACATTGGCATGCATCTAGAATAAAACAAAAGTTGTTATTGTTAATTCTCTCAAAACCAATCCATACAAAGGGGATGAACTTTGAATACACTTAGAGAATTCAAATCAGTCGATAGTGAGGTTTGGCGAATACGACTTGACGAGAGTGATGCATTCCTCTTGATTAAAGATGAGAGAAGGCGGAGTGAGCTCACCGATTATCCGTGGTTTTCTGAACATGAAGCTTCTGAATTTGAGTCAAAGGAAAATGTGATTCATGCCAGTTATCTCGTCACTCCGAACGTTCGATTAAGTCCAGAGCACTTGGCAGAGGTGTTTAAAGTCGTCGAACAGCTACTGCATCACGTGGCCCAGGCCTCGTGTGACATCATACTCACGCCTCAAACTTTCCCTAGCGAATCTGATCGTTTAAACTATATTCGAAAAATATGCGCAGTCGATTCTGATGCGTATAACTATTTGACTCAATAGAGTCGAATGCGCATCACTACCACTTAAAAGAAAGTAGGAGCAACCATTGAATTATTTAGAGCACCTCGAATCCCATTGTGGAGAATTCACGAATCAATTCGAAACAGAGGATTTGTTAGAGCAGGCCGTGCAGTTCTTGCAGTTCGATGATAGCCCTATAACCGATACGTTCACGATTTCGACGCTAGGCCTTCATTGGCATACGCTACAAAACGAGGACGGGACTCATACACATCAAGAGTTACAGTTGAGTTTTAAGCAAAAACGTTCGTATGAAGATGTGCTTGAGTTGTTGTGGCAATTAACGACGCATGCACTCGAGACACATCACGCTTTCAAACTCGGTGAGTATTTTGAACTCCCCCCGAACGTCTTCAAACGATTGAAATTCTCCTCGATTTATGTGACGACACCGTTTTATTTTGATGAATCGTTTCTCGTCTATGAAGGAGACGAACAGACCGTGTTACCGGTATGGTTTATTCCAATCTTCCCATCCGAAGAAGCGTTCATCGAAGCGCATGGTTCAGAACGATTCAACTAATTGCTTTACAAAACGGATGATACGTTACTGGATTTGAAACGTAAACCGCTCATCTGAACCCCACACAAACACCGCTCCACGCAAATTCGCGTAGGAGCGGTGTTTTCACATATAAGGTCCGTTCGCCTGAACGACGAACTGCGAGTGCTCGTAATGATAGGTGATACGGGAGTAGTCGAACGGCTTCCCGTTCGTGAGATGAAAAATCGTCTCGATCCGAAGCGTCGGGTCGTCCGCCTGCAAGCCGAGGTATCCGGCTTCCGTCGCGTTCAACCGACCGACCTGCATGTACATGTCGGAGAAGCCGATCGTGACGCCGAGCGCGCTCTGGACATAATCGAAGATCGAGTCGGCAACGATCTCCCGGTTCAAATACGGGACGATTTGCTTCACGTAATACGACTCCTCGTGACAGAGCACCTCGCCATCGACGAAGCGGACCCGTTCGACGTGATAGACGTCGTCCGTCACGTCGATCCCGAGGTTCTGCGCAACTGTCTCGTCAGGTTTTGTGACCGAGACGTCGAGCACGTCCGACGTCAAGACGCGGTCGCCGAGATTGCTCTTGAACCCTTGCGTCGAGAACAGGCTCATGTAGCCCGGGCGGTTATGACGCCGGACGAAGATGCCGCTCCCGCGAAGTTGGAAGACCACCCCACGCCGTTCGAGCAGTTCGAGCGCTTTCGTCACCGTGCTCTTACTGACGGCATATTGGCTCATCAACTGTTCGAGCACGGGAAGTTTATCGCCTTGTTTCAAATCATGTTGATTGATGTACTGTTCGATCTCTGCTGCAATCTGTTGGTATTTTAGCACGTTCATCCCTCATCTACTTGAAAATGTTGCCTTCATTATACCACACACATGTTTGCTAAACGTTCACGAACTTTTTTATTGTATCGCTATTGATTAATTGTACCTGTACAATTATAGTAAGGGTGGACAAAATGTAAGCGTTATGAAAAAAAGGAGGGTATTCACTTGAGTAAAGTTCGGGATTATTCAAAACTCGCCAAGGACATCTTGGAGGCTGTCGGCGGGGAAGACAACATCATCAACGCAGCCCGGTGTGCGACACGGCTTCGTCTCGTCTTGAAGCGGTCAAACCCGCAGGCGAAAGAGAAAGTTATGGCGATGCCAGGTGTCATCACGGTCGTCGAGACGGGTGGACAGTTCCAAGTCGTCATCGGACAGCACGTCGGAGAAGTGTTCGAGGAGTTCACGCAGCTCGTAAAAATCGAAGGCACTGAAACGGAGGCGGACCAAAAAGGAACGATACTCAACCGGATCATCGCGACGATGTCCGCGGTGTTCGCGCCGTTCATCTATATTTTAGCGGCAGCTGGGATTTTGCAAGGGGTACTCATTTTAACGACATTGGTATTTGAAGGTTTCGCCGAGACGGGGACGTACGAAGTGTTCAGCTTCATCTCATGGGCACCGTTCACGTTCTTACCGATCTTTATCGCCATCACGGCATCAAAACACTTCAAGACGAACACGTTCATTTCCGTCGCGGCAAGTGCGGCCTTGGTCAGTCCGACATGGGCCGAGATGGCGGCACGCATCACGTCAGGGGAGACGATCAGCTTCCTTGGGATTGCCTTGTCCGGTACGACGTACACGTCATCGGTCTTGCCACCGCTCTTCCTCGTCTGGATCTTGTCTTACGTCGAGCGGTTCTTGAACCGGCATATGAATGAGGTCATTCGTCCTCTATTTGTGCCGTTCTTCAGTTTGGTGCTCATGGTGCCGCTCACGATCCTCGTCATCGGACCAATCACGACGATGGGTGCGGTCGGGATCGCCAACGGCTATAACTTCTTAGCTGAAAACGCGCCGTTGCTCGCCGGCGCCATCATCGGGGGGCTCTGGCAAGTCGTCGTCATCTTCGGGGTCCATTGGGGCGTGACGCCGATGGTGCTCGCAAACTTCGACTTATACGGCCGTGACTCGTTCCAAGCGTATCAGACGATCGCCGTCATCGCCCAAGTCGGTGCCGTTCTCGGTGTCATTTTGAAAGCGAAGAGTCAGGAAATCAAAAAAGTCGGTGTCTCGGCTGGGATCACTGGGCTGTTCGGGATTACCGAGCCTGCTATCTACGGGGTGACACTCCGCTTTAAGAAACCGTTCATCTTCGGATGTATCTCGGGAGCGATTGGTGCCATCGTCGCCAGCTTCTTCAACCCATATTACTTCGCCTACGCCGGACTCCCGGGTCCACTCACTCTTGTGAACGGAATCAGTGAAGACGTGCCGACATCGATTTGGGGACTGTTGATCGGGACGGCGATTGCCATCATCCTCCCGGTCGTCTTGATTCAAATCTTCGGTTTCGGGGAAGACACTGCCAAACAGGCAAATGAAGAATTGGCGACGCCAGCGACAGCGGAAGCGAGCGCGACGGTCGTCCAAGAAGAAACGATCTCTGCACCGCTCTCAGGCCGAGTCATCGCCTTGAGTGATGTCCCGGACGACGTGTTCGGCTCTGGGGCAATGGGGAAAGGTTACGCCGTCGAACCAAACGGGAATAACATTGTGGCGCCATTAGATGGGACGGTCGTCATGGTCGCACCGACAAAACATGCGATTGGACTGCGCTCGAACTCAGGGATCGAGCTCTTGATTCACGTCGGGCTCGACACCGTGACACTTGACGGGAAACCGTTCACTGTCCACGTCAAAGATGGGGACAGCTTCAAAGCGGGCGATGTATTGATGACGTTCGATCGCGACATGATTGCCGCCCATAACTTATCAAGTATCACACCAGTCATCGTGACGAACAGCTCGACTTACGCTGATGTGCTCGTTCAACCGAGCGATGAGACTGACACGACGACACCGATGCTCACGATTGTTCATCAATAAGGAGGAATAAACATGAAGACATTACCGAAAGATTTTCTATGGGGTGGCGCCCTCGCCGCCCATCAATTTGAAGGCGGCTGGGACGCCGACGGCAAAGGACCGAGCGTCGTTGACGTCTTGACGGCCGGCGCCCACGGCGTCGCGCGTCGAATCACGGACAAGGTCGAGCCGGACGAGTTTTATCCGAACCATGAGGCGATCGATTTCTACCACCGCTATAAAGAGGACGTCGCCTTGTTTGCCGAGATGGGTTTGAAGTGTCTCCGGACGTCGATCGGCTGGAGCCGCATCTTCCCGAACGGTGACGACGCCGAACCGAACGAGGCCGGGCTCAAGTTTTACGATGACTTGTTCGATGAGCTGTTGAAGCACGGCATCGAGCCGATCATCACGTTGTCACACTTCGAGATGCCGCTCCACCTCGCCCGTGAGTACGGCGGGTTCCGTAACCGGGCCGTCGTCGACCATTTCGTCCGCTTCGCCGAGGTGTGTTTCGACCGTTACAAAGACAAGGTCAAATATTGGATGACGTTCAACGAGATCAATAACAAGATGGACGTCAACAACCCGCTCTTCCTCTGGACGAACTCAGGCGTCATCGTCGAGGAGGGCGAGAACGCCCGTGAGGTCATGTATCAGACGGGTCACCATGAGTTGATCGCGAGCGCGCTCGCTGTCGCGAAAGGGAAAGTGATCAATCCGGACTTCGAGATCGGGGCGATGGTATCGCACGTACCGATCTATCCGTATTCGTCGAACCCGGACGACGTCATGCTCGCCGAGGAGATGATGCGCCAGCGCTACTTCTTCCCGGACGTGCAAGTACGCGGGTTCTATCCGAGCTACGCTTTGAACGAGTTCGAGCGTGAGAGCTACAACATCCCGTTCCTGGACGGGGACGACGACATCTTGAAGAACGGGACTGTCGACTACCTCGGTTTCAGCTACTACATGTCGACGACCGTGAAGAGCGACGTCGTCGCCGACAACAGCGGCGACATCGTCAACGGCGGTCTGCCGAACGGTGTCGAGAACCCATATATCAAGTCGAGCGACTGGGGTTGGGCGATCGATCCGGTCGGTCTTCGCTACGTGCTGAACCGGTTGTACGACCGCTATCAGATCCCGCTCTTTATCGTCGAGAACGGTTTTGGCGCCGTCGATGAGATCATCGACGGAAAGATTCACGACGCGGCCCGCATCGATTACTTGAAGGCCCACATCGAGCAGCTGAAACAAGCGGTCGTTTATGACGGCGTCGACTTGATCGGCTACACGCCGTGGGGCATCATCGACATCGTCTCGTTCACGACGGGCGAGATGAAGAAGCGGTATGGCATGATTTACGTCGACCGTGACAATGAAGGCAATGGCTCGATGGAGCGGATGAAGAAAGACTCGTTCGATTGGTATAAGCACGTCATCGAGACGAACGGGGAAGCGTTGGAATACGAAGCGACAAAATAATTTTCCATGAATAAACCCACCTCTTTCAAAAAAAAGAGGTGGGTTTATTCCTTCTACAGATGTTGCGGCAATAGGAATTTGCAAAAGTCACTGATTATAGCCGACGAATAACGTAAATGTGATGAGCATGACGGATGAAATCATGAGAACCACAGCGAGTGAGCTGGCGAACAGCAAAAAAAGTTTTGAGAAGTTGATCCGTTTCTTCCAAACCCCTATTAGGAATGCAAGATTCAGTACCAAGAAAAATGTGAGCACGAGCAGAGGTACCGCGCGCTCTTGCATTAAAATAAACAAATCCATAATAAAACACGTTCCTTTCTGTCTTTACCATATTTGCAAAAGAGGTATATTTCTCGTAATCAACCGTATAATGATGAAAACTACTAGACGTATCGTCTGCTAATTTGGAGGAAATAAGAATGAAGAAACTGCTTCGTGCAACTGTGGCCTGTCTCGCTTTGTTTACGCTGAGCCTCGCTCCTGCGAATCCGGCTGATGCCGCTGCCAAAAAGTTTAAAAACTGTACCGAGCTCAACAAAACCTACAAGGGTGGTGTCGCGAAAAACAAGACCATCAAAAACAAAGGCGGCAAGACGCAGTATAAGCCGCTCGTCAACGCGGCACTCTACCAAGCAAACATTGGGAAAGACCGTGATAGAGACGGAATCGCCTGTGAACGTTAAGAGATTTGGGGACTACTCCCCGAATCTCTTTTTTCATTGAGGATAGCGATACACGACGTCACCCGAGGCGTCATAACCCGTGATGGCGTCAATCGATTCGATTTGGTCGACGACGACGAACCAGACGTCATTCCCGGCTTTCGTCTTCATTAATTCCGGCTCGAAGCGGTCCCCGTCCAACTCGACGACGACACGTGTCGTCGTCCCATGATTCATCCCATATAAGATATCAAACGGAACACAGTCTGGCTCATCCCCGCACGTCCGTCCGTCGACCGACCAGGTGAGACCATCATCTGACAGCGAGCGGGACGTGACCGATTCGACACGGTCGTCGATGGTAATCTCTAAGCCGATGCCTTCGATGAACAGTTCATCGCTCAGCTCGTCCGTTGAGTAGCGTTCTGTGAAGAAACGGATTGTCATCTCAGGGTCAGCGACCTGATGGACCAGGATGGGCTCGGCCGTCGCTGATAATTCGGGTTGCTCGGTCGATTCCACTTGCCAGACAATCCCGGCAGAGAGTAGCAACACAACGACGATGATGAGCACAATCTGTTGATTACGCTTCATAAGAACTCGCTCCTTGTGTTGATAATAAAAACTGACGCACCCGCTCGAGCGGGAACTCCGGACTCCAATGAACGAAGTGACCTCCGGGAACGGACTGATAGGTGACTGGAGGTCGATCTTGCTGAAGACTCGCAACGGCAGACTTCGTCAATTCAGCTTCTTTCGTGTCCACGCCGATAAAGTCAGCGTAGATGAGAAGCGTCGGTACGCGGAGCATACTCATGAGTCGGCTCATGTCCAAGTTATAGTAGCCGAACAGTAAGTTCATTCCACCGGGACCTAGTTTGGCAGGAGCGTCCAAGGCCCGGCATACTTCGTCCCGCTCAGGTAAACCCGTCTGCGTGCAGAACGCTTTGAACTGTTCCTCTGAAATCGGTTCTGCCGCTTTGTCCGTTATGAATTTCGCCTCGATTTTCCGGACGGCTGCCGGCCCAAGTATGCGGTAGATCACGTTCAAGAGCGGTACGACGAGTCCAAACGCGCCATATTCTTGCAGTGGGACACGCGGGAACGGCTTATGTCCGGCATCGAGCAAGACGAGCCGTTCCAGCTTTTCAGGGTAATGGGCGGCAAACGCGAGTGCGACCGCGCCCCCGAGCGAGTGACCGCTCACATGGACAAGGCCGAGTCCTGCTTCCACGATATAGCCGTTCACCCAATCCGCTAATTCCAAAGAAGTGACTCTCCCTTTGAGTCCTTCGCTGCGACCGAACCCTGGCAGATCGAGCAGATGGACCTCGAAGTCGTCGGCGAGCGTCAGTCCCTCGTTTCCTGAGAATCCCCCAGCCGGTAGGAACAACAGCGGAGACCCGCTACCGATCACTTCAGTATCATATCGTCCCAAGTCATCAATCCTTCCTCAAATCCCAATATATGTATTCCTTTCATTGTAAAGGAGATATCGTACGAAAAGAAGAACATTCTTCCATAACAGCATGCAGGTCACTTAAAAATTCGGGTATAGACTACTGACACGTGTTCAGTCCGCACTTGTCGTTTTGCTGTGTCGTCTTCTACTTAGCCAAGGAGGAATGCCGTGTGAAACTATCAGGCAAGACAGCGCTCGTGACCGGTGCCGGTTCTGGAATGGGGCGGGCCATCGCCAAGCTATACGCCGCGGAAGGTGCTCGCATCGTCGCCGTCGATATGAACGGGGATACGGTCGAGGCGGTCGCAAGTGAGATCAAGTCGTCCGGCGGGGAAGCGGTCGGTATCGCCGCGAACGTGACGAAGCAAGCGGACATCGACAACATGGTCGCGACGGCGACGAGCCAGTTCGGCTCACTCGATATTTTGGTGAACAACGCCGGCATCATGGACAACTTCATGACGGTCGGTGAAGTGACCGACGACGTGTGGGACCGTGTCATCGCGGTCAACTTGACCGGTCCTATGAAGATCGCCCGGGCCGCCATCAACGTGATGGAGAAACAGGAGTCGGGCGGGGTCATCATCAATATCGCCTCGGTCGGCGGCTTGTTCTGGACACGAGGCGGGGCCGCGTATGTCGCATCAAAACACGCGCTCATCGGTCTCACGAAAAACATTGCCGCGACGTATGGCACGTTCGGTAAGATTCGGGCCAACGCCATCGCACCAGGCGGGGTCAATACGAACATCGGGGCGACGATCACGGCGCCGAGCGATCTCGGGATGCGCGCCATTCAAGCGGCAGGAGAAGCACCGATTGGCGAACCGGACCAAATCGCAAGCGCCGCGCTGTTCCTCGCTTCAAGTGACTCAAGCTTCGTCAACGGGGACGTCTTGAAAGCAGACGGTGGTTGGACCGCCCGCTAAAAGAGAAGCGACTTGTGAGGAGGTACACGATGAGAGCAGTGATTTGTACCGCATATGGCCCGCCGGAAGTGTTACAGCTTCAGGAAATTAAAAAGCCTGTGCCGAAAGCAACCGAACTGCTGATTAAAGTACACGCATCAGCCGTTCAATCCGGGGACCGCCGGCTTCGTGCGTTAGATGTACCGGCAGCAGGCAAGTTGCCGATGCGGGTCGTCGTCGGCTTCAAAGCGCCGAGACAGCCTGTCTTAGGTGTCGTCCTAGCAGGTGAAGTGGTCGAGACGGGCCGACGTGTGCAACACTTTAATGTGGGAGATCGTGTCTATGCGCTGACCGGGATGCGATTTGGCGGCTATGCCGAATATGCGTGTATCAAAGAGACGAAATGTGTCGAGATCATGCCTAAACACGCAAGCTTTGCAGAAGCAGCCAGTCTTCCGTTCGGTGGAACGACAGCCCTTCATTTTTTGCGTAAAGTGAACATCGAACAGGCGAAGTCCGTATTGATTTACGGAGCTTCCGGGGCAGTCGGCTCCATCGCGGTACAGATTGCCAAACATTTCGGTGCTCACGTGACAGGTGTCTGTCGGGAACGAAACTTCGAATTGGTCAAAAGCCTTGGCGCAGACGTAGTCATCGATTATACAAAAGAGGGCTATGACAGCGAACTGACAACGTACGACGCTGTGTTTGACGCGGCAGGAAAAATCGATAAGCGGATGGCTCGTAAACATGTCGGGGAAAAAGGCCGGTTCAGTTCGGTTGCCGGACAGGGAGTAGCAAGCGAACGGAAAGAAGATCTGAGCCTGTTGAATCAGATGTTTGAAGCCGGAGACCTGAAGGCCGTCATCGATTCGATCTATCCGATGGAGGAAATCGTCGCAGCGCACCGCTATGTGGACGCCGGCCAGAAAGTTGGAAATGTCATCGTGTCGGTCGTGCATGAGGAATGACATCGTCTCTCGTCCATCGAGAACGCAAAAAGAAGGAGTCTAGCCATCGAAACTCGGCGGCCAGACTCCTGTTTTCATTTCCTCTTCACTTGGTCTTCTTGCCCTTGCGGTAGACGAGCGGGGTGACCTTATGTACTTTCTTGAACGTCTGGACGAAGTGACTGACGCTCGTGTAGCCGTAGTGACTCGCTATTGCGGCGACCGACTCCGTCGTCTCTTGTAACTGATGCGCCGCCGCTTCCATGCAGACGTCACACGCATAGGCGAGCGGGCTCGTGGCCGTCCACTTCGTGAAATAGCGGCAACATTCCGCCCGGCTCAAGCCACCGGCCTCGGCAATCTGTTCGAGCGTCACGCGCTCCGTCACATGTTCATGGATATAAGCGAGCATCGCCTTCATCCGGTCTTGACCGACGAGTCTCGTTTGCTCGTTTGTCTGTTGAATCCAGTAACGCCAGACGACCGCCATCTGGAGCGTGGCATCTAAGAGGGCGAACGATGAGTCGCCATGTAAACTTCGGGATACCTTGTCGATCGTATCTAACACGGCCTTCTCCGCGCGCTCGGTCGGCGTGAGGAGTTTTAGGGGCAACGTCGCCCCCGTCATGAACGGCGTGACGAACCTTTCGGCAAGCAACGGTGCGAATAAGTCGTATGGATCGACACGGACGTCGACGAACCGAGTCGCTTCTTCGGACGAAACGACTTGATACAGTTGCCCCGGCGCCAACAAAAGGCCCGACCCGGTGCGAAGACTATGACGGTCCCCGTTGACCATCAAGTCGACGCGACCTGCCCTCACTATAAAGGCGTGGAAGTGATCGGTCACGTGGATCATAGCTGTCATGACCGCGCCTGTTGTCGATTCCACGATCTGAAGTGAACTTTGTTCCAACATCTTCATCCCACCTCAATATTTGAACATTTGTTTCGGGATTACACCGGGCTGACAGTCTTGAACCAGATGAATTCATGATTAATCTGACATTTATATCTCTATTGTCACGAGACGTCTTATCACGTTTCTTCTATATAATGGAGCAGAAAAGATAGCCAGCTCCACTCAGAAGATGAAAAGTGACGTGATCCCGGCGTGAACGAGAATCGCGACCGGGACCCCGATCCGAAACTTCGGCTTCAACGTCTTGTGACGGAAGAGGCGCATCGCGACATAAGCCCCAAACGCTCCCCCGATCCAGACGAGAATGAGCAACGTTTGTTCCGAAATACGCCAAGCCCCGGATTTTGCACGTCGTTTATCGAGGAAAAATGACATAAACGCTAGTAAATTAGTCACAATGTAATACAGCAGTAATAGTTCCAAAGACTAAAACCTCCTTTCTCACCTTATCAGTATAGCTGAAAACGGCTCAACAAAGCCATTTTTATCTAAATTGTAAGAATTCAGACTCCTCTCATCTCCCTGAAAGCTTCTGTAACTGAACTGATATCACTCTCATATCAGCCTGTAACGGCAGTGAAATATAGAGGTGTTACAGTAAGGGAGCGTTAGAAAAGGGAGGAATATTCTTATGAAAAAACCACTATTGACACTAACGGCACTCGCTGGCCTTAGTTTAGGAGTCGCTGCTCCAGCTTCGGCAGCATCAACACACACGGTTCAGTCTGGAGATACTTTGTACCGTATCGCCGTGAACAACGGTGTATCTGTGAACGACATCAAACAAGCAAATAGCTTAAACTCGAATATGATTTATCCTAACCAAGTGTTGAAGCTCGCGAAGTCGGAAGCAAAAGCGACAGCTTCTTCAAACACTTACACAGTTAAATCAGGCGACACGTTGTATCGGATTGCGACAAACAACGGTGTCTCTGTCAATCAATTGATGACATGGAACGGTCTTAAATCAGATCTCATTTTCCCTGGTCAACAATTCGCTGTGAAAGGTGCCAAAGCAGCATCGGTTGCGAACAGTGCACCAACAGCTAAACCAAAAGCATCAACGTCTGCACCGGTGACAAAACAGTCTACGTCTACAACGCAAACTCAAGCTCCGGCTTCGGGTAAGACGATGACAGTTGAAGCAACGGCGTACACGCCATATTGTGCAGGTTGCTCTGGTATCACGGCAACAGGTATCGACGTTCGTTCGAACCCGAACCAAAAAGTCATCGCGGTTGACCCTTCAGTCATCCCGCTCGGCTCTAAAGTATGGGTTGAAGGCTACGGCGAAGCAATCGCTGGAGACACTGGCGGCGCAATCAAAGGGAACAAAATTGACCTCTTGATGCCGACACAACAGCAAGCGCTCAACTTCGGTCGTAAATCAATCACAATCAAAGTCTTAAACTAATCGATCGACCCCAAAAACACCGCAGGCGCGGTGTTTTTTTGCGTTCTATTCACTCAAACCTGCAAGCTCGTATACCTTTCTCCTTCGAAATCAGGCAAACTAGATATATCAGGTCTTGTCTGGTCAGAAAAACCGGGTATGTACCAAATCGTAAAAGGGGGGAGAACCTGATGCTCACGACAGAAATCATCATCAGCGTGTTCGGCATCCTGCTCGTCATCTTGAACATGACGTTCGCCATCACGATCATCTTCTTTGAACGGCGCGACATCGGCTCGACATGGGCCTGGCTGCTCGTCCTCTTCTTTTTGCCGCTCATCGGCTTCTTCATCTATATCTTCTTCGGTCGTTTGATCAAGTCGAACAACTTCTATCAAGTCGATGAAGAGCGGCGTAGTGAGTATGCGTTGCACGTTCAACAACAGCTCGATGAGTTGGATGGGAACCAGCTGATCTTCAAGCAAGACCCGCTGTTAGCAAAATACCGGCGTCTCGCCCGGCTGAACCTGTCGTCGACGAACGCGCTCGTCACGTATCATAACGACATCCAAGTCATCCATGACGGGAAACAAAAGTTCGCTGCCTTGTTCGACGATATCGAGGCGGCCAAACAAGAAATCAACATCCAATACTACATCATCCAGAACGATTCGCTCGGCCAGGCGTTGATTGCGGCGCTGACCAAACGGGCCCAAGCCGGTGTCCGGGTCCGGTTGCTCTATGACGCCGTCGGCTCGAGAGGGCTGAGACGTAAACATTTCAAAGAGCTGCTTGAAAGCGGCGGCGAGGTCAAGTCGTTCTTCCCGTCGAGCCTCGGCATCAACTTCCGCGTCAACAATCGCAATCACCGCAAACTGTGTGTCATCGACGGGGACATCGGCTATATCGGCGGCTTCAACGTCGGCGACGAGTATATGGGGACGAACCAGCATTTCGGCTATTGGCGTGACGTCCATCTGCGGATGAACGGGGAAGCGGTCCAAGAACTGCTTGAACGGTTCTTGCTCGATTGGAACCGTTCCGTACCGACGAAACGAAAAGCGTTGAAAGAAGAGTTCATTTGGCCAAGCAAGACACTCGAGGCGTTCAAGTCACCCGTCCAGATCGTCACCTCCGGCCCGAACTCGACGACGGAGCATTTAAAGAACATGCTCGTCAAGATGATCGGGGAAGCGAAAGAGACGATCTACATTCAGACGCCTTACTTCATCCCGGACGCGAGTTTCCTTGACGCCTGCCGGATCGCCCTCATGTCAGGGACGAAGATTCAACTGATGATCCCGAACAAACCGGACCACATGTTTGTCTACTGGGCGACATACGCCAATGCGGCCGAACTCGTCCGGTACGGGGCCGAGGTGTATACGTACGAAGGCGGTTTCTTGCATGCGAAGACGCTCGTCATCGACGGCGAGGTCGCTTCGATCGGGACGACGAACATCGACGCCCGCAGCTTCCACCTCAACTTCGAGATTTCAGCCCTCGTCTATGATGAGGCTGTCGCCCGGTCCGTCATCGACGCATTCGACCGCGACAAATCGTGCGCTGAGCTGTTGACGCTCGAACGTTATGAGACACGGACGAAATGGATTCGCTTCAAAGAGAGCGTGTCGCGTCTGTTGAGTCCAATCCTATAAAAAAACCAGTCAAGACGCCCGGGTTCAATCCCGAACATCTTGGCTGGTTTTATTTTTTCAACACGTGTTTGACGTGTCGTTCAAACGCCTCGACGACCGTGGTCGGCGCTTCTTTCTCACCGTACTCGGCCGCCTCGAGCCAACTTGCGAACAAGCTTCCATCGGTAAAGTCGATCCGTTCCAACCACTCGTGCGCGGTCTCCTCGCGATGGCGAGGGTGCACCTGTTCGAGCCGACGTCCGGCCTCGAGCAAGCGGACATCACGTGGCGTCCGCGTCAAGCGACGTTCCGTCCGTGCCGTCTGATGGGCCTTTTTCGGGACCGACAGCACTTCTTGGATGTCTTTTCGCTTTTGTAAATAGAAGAACAACAGGACACCGCCGACGAGCAGGACGATGAAGAAGATGACTAGCGCGGAAGACTGATTCTTCGCCGATTCGAGCAACGTCTCGTTCGCGATCGTCTCGGCATCGAGGTTCGGGTTGTCCGGTATCATGAATCGATTGACCCGGTCGGACGGGTCGAGCGTGATCCCATCGAACCAGCCGCCGATCCAAAGCAAGAACGGCCGGATCCAAGTGACGAGGTCGCCGAACAACAGCTCTTTGACCGTCCGGATGACAAAAGCCAGTCCGAGACCGACCGCTAGGCCGACGACGAGCGTCGACAACATCCGTTTATAGTCGCGACGGTAATACAGGCTCCGTTGCCAAAACAAAAACAGGAACGGGAACACGATCATGAGGAGCGGTTGCTCGGCCGGTGGGAACAGCCAATCCGTGATCAAGAACAACACGCTCGCGATCGCGTAACGGTCGGTCCAATCGAGCGTGCGGATGAAGGCGTGCACATACGTGAACAACAGCAACGTGATGCTCATCTCATACGAGAACCAGAGCGCACCGATACTGAGCAAAGTCTGGACGCCGAGCTGCCAGTTCCGCGGCAGACGGAGCGTCAACAGGAAGACGAGCGGATAGACGTGACCGACATAAAATGCGGCGAACAACCACCAGAGCCAGTTCATTTGCCGTCACCTCCGAGCCGAAGAATCGATTGGCTGCCGCCGTATTTGGCGACTTTCCGTTCGAACAATGACCGGGCCATCGGGAAGTCTCGTTCCGACAGACAAGCGAGCGTCGTCATGACCTTGCGGAAATGGGTCTCGCCGCTCCCAGGTGCGAGGTCGTACGTGATCCCGTCTTTCGTCAGCGTCGGGACGATCAGCCCATAGCTCGCGTTCTCTTTCTCGAAGTCACGGCACAGCGCCGCGGCTTGCGAGATCACGCGTTCCATCTGATGGGTGAGGGAGCGCCCGTCTTTCGTCAACAGGTCCAAGACGACGACGTACTCGTTCGCCTGGACGGGCTGTTCGGTCCGGGCCAGCAGTTCGCCCGTCTTCGCGTAAGCCGACCAGTACAGTTGACGCATCGGTTGACCGTGATACGGGGCGACCGACTGGAACGTCTCCGGGTCACGATAGGCGCTATGACGGACCATCTCCTCGCCCGGTAGCGTCGGCGGGCGTTTCGGGATCGGATAAGGCAGGAACTCTGGGAAGACGTACCCGATCCTTGCGAGCGGTTCCTCTTTATAGAGCGAGAACATGCGGAGCGGGTCTCGGATCTCCATGCCGATCGCCTCGACACGGATCGGACCTCGCTTGATGGCTTTGAGCGGTAGGTCGTAAGAGACGACCGCCTCGCCGCCGACATAATTCTCTTGGCGCCAGAAGGCGTGGTTTTCCACTTCGACGGTCGGGTGGAGATAACCCGACAAGCGGACGACACCGAGCGGGACTTTCGCAGTCGAGATGAGGCGGATGACGTACGACTCTTCGTCACCCGGAAACAGTTTCAGTTCGTCCGTCACTTCGACACGGACGTGTTCGGCCAGGCGGAACAACAGCTCGGGCATGACGAGCGCGTAGATGCTGACGCCGAGCAAGGCGCTCGCGAGGAACACGTTCCCGTAAAGCGCCGTGAAGACCCCGACGACGAACAAGAGCCACATGTAGCCGGATTCTAGATAGCGCGGGCTGACGAGTTGCATGTCACACCTCGGATGGGACCGCGATGGTCTCTAACACAGATTTGATCAGTTTCGACGGTTTCGTCTTGAGCGATGCCTCGACCGTCAAGACGATGCGGTGCCCGAGAATCGGCAAGGCGAGCGCCCTGATGTCTTCCGGTGCGACGTAGTCCCGTCCGTCCATGTAGGCGTGGGCCCGGGCCGCCATCGTGTAGGCGAGCGTCGCCCGCGGGCTCGGCCCGACCTCGATGTCCCGGTGGTGCCGGAGCGCCTCGACGAAGTCGAGCAGATAGTCTTCCATCGCCTCGTGCAGCGTCACGTCACGGACAGCTTGCTGCATCACGGCGAGCTCTTCATGTTTCAACGTGAACGGAGCGGCGCTCAAATGCTCGTTCCGGAGCAGTCGGCGCTCTGACTCCCGTGACAGCGGGGCGAGCGAGAGCTTGAATAAGAACCGGTCAAGCTGTGCCTGCGGAAGCGGGAACGTCCCTTGTCCGTCGAACGGGTTCTGCGTCGCGATGACGAAGAACGGGTCCGGCAAACGGAGCGACACCTCACCGAGCGTCACTTGACGCTCTTGCATCGCCTCTAAGAGTGCCGACTGTGTCCGTGGTGTCGTCCGGTTGATCTCATCGACGAGTAAGATCGATGTGAAGATCGGTCCGGTCCGACGTTCGAACGCACCTGTCGTCGGATTGAACAGTTCCATCCCTAAAATGTCACTCGGCAGCGTGTCCGGCGTACATTGCACGCGCTGGAACGCGGCCGATACGGAGGAGGCGAGACTCCGTGCGAGCGTCGTCTTGCCCGTCCCCGGCCGGTCCTCGAGTAAGACATGTCCCCCTGAAAGCAAGGCGATCGTCGACAGCTTGATCGCTTTCGATTGCCCGATCACTAAACCGTTTAAATGTGTTGTCCATTGTTGCACCATAATCAAATTCCCCCGTCTGTTTTCTGATAATTAAGAAAATCATAGCACACTCACCGACTGAGATGGAACGCTAAAGAAAACCAGTGCGAATATGTAATTCAAGTACGTTCAATCTGAAGAAGACATTCTCGCTTTCTTCCGGCTCGGGAACTCGATTATCAAGTAATAGAGGACGATCATGCTCGTGTATGGATTTAAAGCACTGACCCATGCCGGACCATCGAACAAGATATACGTGAGTGTGATGAAGAGGGCCGAGAAGAATAACAGGTTTGAGAACATATATGGGTGTCTCCTTTGTGTAGAATTAGCGAATACGTTGACTATACCATGTCGTTATCTCGATAACCGCCCGACAAAAAAACTGACCTGCCCGTATTAGGCAAGTCAGTCATCGTTTCGGTGTATCCAAATAGCGTTCGAAATGCCGCTCGAGCCAGTCCTGGAAGAACGACATGAACGTGCAGATGCCCCAGTAGATCAGGGCGACGACCAAATAGACGGTCATATAGTCGAACTCACGACCGCCGACGATCTTCGCCTTGTTGAAGATCTCAGGGACGGTGATCATCGCGGCGAGCGAGCTCGCCTTGATCAGATCAAGGAACACGTTCGAGAGCGGGGGCAGGGCGATCCGCGTCGCTTGAGGCAACGTGACCCCTTTCAACGTCAGCCACTTGTTCATGCCGAGCGACCGGGCCGCTTCAATCTGTCCCTGATCGACGGCACGGATCGAGGCGCGGATGATCTCCGCGATATAGGCGGCCGAGTTCAAGCTGAAGCCGATGATCGCTGCCGTCAACGCCGCGAACTCGATCCCGATGAACGGGAACCCCGAGTAGAGAATGAACAAGATAATCAAGATCGGGACGCCGCGCATGAACGAGACGTAAAACGTCGACGGATAACGCACTAGCCTTGACGGAGACAGCTTCCCGAGCGCGAGCACGAGTCCTAACACTAAACCGAAGAACATGCTGAGGAAGGAGATCCAGAGCGTGTTCGGCAGCCCACCTAGCAAGTATGGGAACGAGCGGATGGCGAGGTCGGCGTCAAAGATCGCTTCCCACTTCACACCTTCGAACATATCGCCTTAGTCCAATTCGACGATTGTCGCGTCGACGTCCGGTTCGACGGATACGTCAGCACCGTTATAGAACTGTTCGGACAGCTCCTTCACCGTGCCATCCTCAAGCATCTCTTCAAGGACGCGGTCGATGTTCTCTTGCAAGTCGACGTTGTCTTGATTCATCAAGAGTGCGACATCTTGCGGGTTATAGGCGATATCCGGATGGATCGTGATATCGAATTCCGGGAAGAAGGCGAGGGCGAGCGTCTGGAGGTAGTAGTCGTTCAAGATGACGTCGGTCCGACCTGTCGACACGTCACGAAGATACTGATCGTTCGTCGCGTTGTCGTAGATGACTTCTTCAGCCCCATACTGGCGCGCCACGTCCATGAAGACGGTCGTCGCTTCACCAGCTGCTTTTTTACCTTTCAAGTCTTCGAGCGACTTGATGCCTGAAAGGTCGCTCTTCCGGACGATTGCCGTCCCGTACGTGTGCTTATACGGTACGGAGAAGGCGAACTTCTCTTTCCGGTCTTCCGTCACCGAGATGTCGTTCGCCACGACATCGACTTGTCCGTTCTGGACGCTCGTCAACATGTTGTCGAACGCCATTTCTTTGAACTGGACCTCGAGGTCGAGACGTTTTCCGATCTCTTTCATGACCTCGACGTCAAACCCCGTCAAATCGTCACTTTCTTCTTCACGGAACGAGGCGGGATAGAGTGTCCCGGCCGTACCGACCGTGAGCGTACCTTCTTCTTTGATCTCATCCCAGCGTGTCGTATCGGCCTGATCGGTGCTAGAATCACCACACGCCGCGAGCGGGACAGCGAGCAAGATAACTGCTGCTAAACCTTTTGTCATACGTTTCATTCATGTTCCTCCTTAAAGTATCATCTGTCTAAAAATAGCATGATGAACGCCTAGAGGCAACTACGAAGAACATAGAAACAGCAGGTAAGATATTTTTGAAACGTTTATTCTAAAAGCGCTATCATGTCATTGAATCAGGGTTTCATACAGGTAATACAGATAAGAATAATTTATGAAACAGCATGCGATTCACCAACCTTCAACCTCTAGAGAATCGACAGGTGCGCAAGTGGGAGATAGAGGCAAGATGAGTCCTCAGCTTTTTAAATTAGGTGAGAGGACTGTGCTAGGTCCCGAGAGGAGGGCCTATGCTACCCTGTCCAAGAACAGGCGAGGACAGTTAGGTTCTTTGCCATCGTTTAAGGGTATTTCCTCTGTAGATAGAGGGAGGAAAAGCTAAAAACGAGGTAAGGAGTGACATAATGAAGAATAGTAGCTTGATTGTATATTACTCATGGATCGGCAGTACAGAAGTAGTCGCGAAAGAAATTCAAAGGCTTACAGAGTTTGACATTCAAAGAATTGAAGATAAAAAGCAGCGAAAACTCGGTAACATCGCCGGTGCAGCAATGGGAGCGTTTGTTGGTCTGAGAGGCGTTATCATACCAATGGACTTTGCATTAAAAGAATATGAGCATCTATTCCTAGGAACCCCAGTCTGGGCAGGAAAGACGCCTCCGGCAATTAATAGTTACTTAAAAAAGACTTCTTTCAAAAACAAGAAAGTTTGGCTGTTCATAACTAAAGGTGATGAAAAAGTTCCCCAACAGGTTATCGATTCAATTACAAAAAGGATTGAGAAGAAAGGCGGAAAAGTGATGGGCAGTATTTCGATAACGACAAAATGGGATCCCAAGACGAACATTCCTATTGCGCTTGAGGATGTCCAGAAACCGATCTATGACTGGCTGAAAAGAGGAGGCATTTTATAAAATCTGAACGGAATCAAGCTGTGCCAACGTCTGAGCGAGGAACAACAAAACGAATCGGTGGCTAAGAGAAGCACGACCTGCCGACATAACTGATCACATAAACGTGGGAAGCAGGTGAGTCCTGAAAACTACCGAGGAGCGGTTCAAATTTTATTAGTTTACATAACATATATTATCAGTAAAAATAAAACTCCGTCTCAATCCTTTAGTATACTTAAAGTAGTGAGACAGAATCTAGAATTATGAGATCGGGATCAAATTCGCGTAAACCGGATCAATGTGACACCTGGTTCCGGTTCGAACTCGGCGCTCGGCTCGAAGCCAAGCTTCGAATACAATCGTTTGGCCGGACCGTTATGTTTGCCGGTATGCACGTAGACAAGTTTGTCCTCGTGTAGACTGAGCACGTGTTCTAACAACGTCGTCGCGAGCCGCGCCCTGAAGTATGTCGGATCGATGCACAGCTTCGTGATCTCGACCGTGTTCTCGGCCGCCTCGATCGTCACAAACCCGATCATCCGCTCCTCGTTGTATAAGCCGTAGCTCAGACCCGGCAAGTTTTGAATGACCTCGACCGTCTCATATCGGGCCGGGATCTCGTCAAATCCGATCAGTTCGGCCTCGACCGCATAGGCGTTCCGTTGAATCTCGAGCATTTGCTCGGCTTGCCGGTAATCCGTCGTTCGAATCTCCCGTAACTCCATCTGTCATACCCCCAAAGATTATCGTGAAAAGCGACGGGCTTGCTTACGCTTAGCCCGTTTCAGTGCCAAATAGAGCCGATGTGTGCCTTCAAGCGCTTTGCCGTGGCCGACGAACGTATGACGCGGTGCCAAGTCAAGCAACCGCTCGGCATGCTCGACCGCGGCCCGCTTGTCCCATGTCGCCAGACCCGGGAGCGGGAACAACGGACGCGTGTCCCCTGCCACTGCGACTCCCCCATGTGATTGGAACGCGTCACCGGCGAACAACAAGCGATGGTGTTCATCAAAGTAAGCGATCGACCCTGGCGTGTGGCCGGCGGCAGCATAGACGCGAAGACCGAACAGCCGCTCACCCGGGTCGAGCAACTTGTCCGGTAGCGACCGGATCGGCGGCAACGAGCCTCTTATGTTGAGTGGCCGCTCACCTGAGTCCGTCGTTCGGTCCCCTGCTAACAAGCGGGCGTCACGGCGTGAGACGTAAAGCTCGGCGTGTGGATGCGCCTTCAGGATCGTATCGACCCCACCGACGTGGTCCCCGTGGGCGTGGGTGAGCAGAATCGCGAGGAGGGGGCGGTCTTGTGCCTCGATATACGTTAAAATGTCAGCGGCGTTCTGCTTCAACCCGGTATCAATCAAGACGAGGCCGAGCTCTTTCTCGATCAATTGGACGTTGATCGGCAAGACGGGTGAATAGAACGTCAGCTGGTGGACATCTTCAATCCGTGTGACTTTCATAAGACCTCCCCTTTCCTAGTCGAACAGTGTGACCCAATCGTCCTGCCACCGGGCGTCAAAGCACATATGGAGCTGTTCGAGCGTGTTGCGTGCGAGCGACAACGGCGGCAAGGCATCACGCGAGAAGAAACCGATCTCGCTCGTCTCATGGCTGACTTGAGCTTCCCCGCCGATCAGCTCACACTCGATGAACAGTTTATAATAATGTTGTGACAACGGCGGGTGCGGGTGACGGTGCATATCGAACAAGGCGACGAGGCGCATCGGGGCGACATCAAAGCCTGCCTCTTCCCCGATTTCCTTGATGATATTGTCTGACGGTGACAGGCCGACCTCACAGAAGCCGCCTGGCAGCGTCCACAGCCCGTCCGACTGCTCACGCACGAGCAGCAACTCGTCGTCTCGGAAGACGACACCGCGTACGTCGAGCTTCGGTGTCGGGTAGCCGTTGACGTGCGTCAGTTCAGTGATCTCATGCAAGGCGAGGTTCGACTGTCGTTCGAACATGTCGGTCGCAATCTGCTGGAGCTCGAGATAACGCTCGCGGTCGAACTCGTCCTTCGTGAACGTCAAGCCCGCTTGCGACAGTGCTTGTAGCCGTTTGGCCCAAGTGAGCCAGTCTGACATAGAAATCCCTCCATCGTTTGTCCTGCTTATCCCATTCGCCATCGGGCTTGATTGTTCCTTTTCATAATACCCGCTCCCGCAAGAAAGTATTTGTCGCTCCAGTCTCGAGTTTACGACACCCGGCTCATGGTATACTCGACGGAAACATCCGTAGCAGTAGAAGGAGGAGGCATATGTCCGCCATCGAATTGTTGTCCCGGTTCAAGCAAGACCTCGACCAATACTCATCAAATCAACTCCGCTATAAGGAGAAGACGGATGTTTGGTCGATCGGGCAGATGTATGACCATATCATCGTCGTCGCCCATGAGTATCTAGACGAGATGGAAGCATGTCTGACGAATGCTGAGCACCAACCGCTCGGGAAGACCGAGTTTGGGGAGCTGTTGTTTAGCGACGGTGGATTCCCCCCTATTAAAATCAAACTACCGGACGAAATGAACGGCCCGCCCGACAATACCGATAGCCGTGAAGCTTTGAAACGCCGTCTTGACGACCTCATCACACGGTTGGAGAAGTGTGCGCCGATGATTCACGCGGCCGACCCGAACTGTAAAGCGCTACATGGCGGCTTCGGCTGGTTGAACGCGCAAGAGTGGTACACGCTCATCGAGATGCACACGCGCCATCATCTACGGCAACAGACGGACTTGGAACAGTATCTTAGAGCGTTCCATGACTGACAAAGACGAATAGAGACAAAAAAAGCCTGCACACGCGACAGTAGATGTCATGTGTGCAGGCTTTTGCTGAATCAATCGAGATAGACGTCCTCGATGTCACCGAACGTCTCCTCGTCGAAGACGAATGAGCCGTTGGCGTAGCGGTCGAGCAGTGTCAGTTGTTTCGCGTTGACCGTCTTCGCGGTCTCTTTGCCGACGATGTGGATCGTTTCATCCCCATGCACCGGAAGCACGCGGCGGATCTGGTGCGGTTTTGATTTGACCTCACGGATGAGCATCGTGCCACGCAAGTTGCGGTTCGTGCAGTCGAATTGGTCTTCGAGCTTCATCTTCTTGACCGCTCCGCGTTGCGTCACGAGGACGAACAGCGGCGGTGTGAAGAAGGCGAACGCGTCGGCGACGACGTCACCGTCTTTCAAGTTCATCGCTTTGACACCGGCGGCACGCTGTCCGACGACCGGGACGTCGTCTTCTTTGAACCAAAGCCCGTATCCACGCTCAGAGACGAGGAAGAGTTGGCCTGGACCGTCACTGATGCCGGCGAAGACGACCTCGTCGTCCCCTTTCAGTTTCAGCGCCATGAGCGCCTTCGACTTGCGCTGGGCGTCATAGTCACGGAGTGGCGTCCGTTTGACCATGCCGTCTTTCGTGACGAACAGGCAGTGTGCGTCCGTCTCGAACGTCGAGACGACGTCGGCCGAGACGACTTGCTCGCCTTCGATCGGCACGAGGTTGGCCACGTGTTGGCCCGCGTCTTTCCATTTCGTCTCCGGGATCTGGTGGACCGGGATGAGCAGATAGCTGCCTTTGTTCGTCCAGACGAGCAAGTGGTCGGTCGTCATCGCCTGGGTGAGGAGGACGGACCGGTCTTTTTGTTTCATCTCCGGCATGTCCTCGCTCGAGGCGCCGTATGAGCGCATCGACGACCGCTTGACGTAGCCGTCACGGCTGACGAACACCATCGTCTCTTCGACGGCGATCATGACCTCGGTCTTCAGTTTCAATTCTTCGACTTCGGCCTCGATGACCGAACGCCGCTCATCACCGAACTCGTCGCGGAGCGCCGTCAACTCTTTTGAGATGAGTTTCCGCTTCGTCGCGTCGACGTTCAAGATGTTGGCGAGGCGCGCGATCTCTTTTTGCAACACTTTCGCTTCTCTTTGGAGCTCGACGATGTCCGTGTTCGTCAAACGATACAATTGAAGCATGACGACCGCTTCGGCTTGACGGTCCGTGAACGAGAAGCGATCCATGAGCTTCTGCTTCGCCTCGGACTTGTCCTTGGCCGAACGGATCAGTTCAAGCGTCTCGTCAAGCACTGAGATGGCTTGCTCGAGCGCGTCGACGATCTCGGCGCGTTTCTTCGCCTGTTCGAGCTCGAACGTCGTCCGGCGGGTGACGACTTCCTCGACGTGTTTCAAATAGGCATCGATGATCGGTAAAAGACCGAGCTGTTTCGGTGTCCGCTGCACGATCGCGACCATGTTGTAGTTATAGGCGAGCTGCAGGTCGGTATGCTTCAAGAAGAAGTGGAGCACACCTTCCGCGTCCGCTTCTTTCTTCAATTCGATGACGACGCGGACCCCGGTCCGGTCGGTCTCGTCACGGACTTCGGCGACGCCTTCGACTTTCTTGTCGAGACGGAGCTCTTCCATCTTCTTGACGAGGTTGGCCTTGTTCACCTCATACGGGAGCTCGGTGATCGTGATCTGTTCACGGCCGCCCTTGAGTGGCTCGATGACCGATTTGGCGCGGATGATGATCTTGCCTTTACCGGTCTCGAACGCTTTCAAGATGCCGTCTTTGCCCATGACCGTGCCACCGGACGGGAAGTCGGGACCTTGCGTGTAACGGAAGGCGTCATTCGGTGTCTCGACTTCGCCGGCGAGTCGGGCGATGGCGAGATTGAGCACCTCGGTCAAGTTGTGCGGTGGAATCTCGGTCGCATACCCCGCCGAGATCCCGGTCGTCCCGTTCATAAGCAGGTTCGGTAGGAGTGACGGCAAGACGAGCGGTTCCTCGGTCGAATCGTCAAAGTTCGGCGTATAGTCGACCGTGTTCTTCGCGATCGACGTCAGCATGACACCGGCGATCTTCGACAGCCGTGCCTCGGTATACCGCATCGCAGCAGCCGAGTCGCCGTCCATCGAGCCGTTGTTCCCGTGCATATCGATGAGCGGGTAGCGGAGCTTCCAGTCTTGCGACAGACGCACCATCGCCTCATAGACAGAAGAGTCACCGTGCGGGTGGTAGTTCCCGATGACATTCCCGACCGTCTTGGCCGATTTCCGGTACGCCTTGTCGTTCGTGTTGCCTTCATGGTGCATCGCATACAAGATCCGGCGCTGTACGGGCTTGAGCCCGTCGCGCGCGTCCGGGAGCGCCCGGTCTTGAATGATATATTTCGAGTAACGCCCGAAACGGTCTCCGACGACCTGTTCGAGCGACAAGTTTAAAATGTGTTGAATCGTCGACATCGTTACATCACTTCCTCAATCGCTTTAGTCACATGTTCATTGGCGATGATCGAATCATCTTCTTGGAGCCCGAAGGCGACGTTCTCCTCGATCCATTCGCGGCGGTGGGCAACGTTGTCCCCCATGAGCACCGAGACGCGCTTGTCGGCGACGGCAGCGTCATCGATCGTCACGCGGATGAGTGTCCGTGTGTCCGGGTTCATCGTCGTCTCCCACAGTTGATCGGCGTTCATCTCACCGAGACCTTTGTAGCGCTGGATGATATAGCCTTTTTTGTACACTTTGACGAGTTTCTCGAGCGCTTCCTCGTCCCAGGCGTATTCGAACTGCTCCGACTTGCCTTTCCCTTTCGAGATGCGATAGAGCGGCGGCAAGGCGACGAACACTTTGCCCGCCTCGACGAGCGGTCGCATGTAACGGAAGAAGAACGTCAGCAAGAGCACTTGGATATGGGCCCCGTCCGTATCGGCATCGGTCATGATGATGACTTTGTCGAAGTTGCAGTCACTGAGATCGAAATCGTGTCCGACCCCGGCGCCGATCGCGTGGATGATCGTGTTGATCTCCTCGTTTTTCATGATGTCATTCAGTTTCGACTTCTCCGAGTTGATGACCTTCCCGCGGAGCGGCAAGATCGCCTGGATCGTCCGGTCACGGCCTTGTTTGGCCGAACCGCCGGCCGAGTCCCCCTCGACGAGGAACAGCTCGTTCTTGGCGGCGTTTTTTGATGTCGCCGGCGTCAGTTTCCCGTTCAGAATGCTCGAACGTTTCTTTTTCTTGCCGTTACGCGCCTCTTCACGTGCTTTTCGGGCCGCTTCGCGGGCCTGGGCCGCGCGGATCGCTTTCTTGATGAGCATCGTCGCCATCTGCGGGTTTTCCTCGAGGAAGATCGTCAGCTGCTTGGCCATGACGGCGTCTGCGCTGGCACGGGCTTCAGGCGAGCCGAGTTTCGACTTCGTCTGTCCCTCGAACTGGAGGAACTCTTCCGGGATCCGGACCGAGACGATGAGCGTCAAGCCTTCACGGACGTCGCCGCCGTCGAGGTTCTTATCTTTTTCTTTCAACAAGCCGTTTTTGCGGGCGTACTCGTTCATGATCCGGGTCATCGCCGTCTTGGCGCCGACTTCATGCGTCCCGCCGTCCCGGGTGCGGACGTTGTTGACGAACGACAACACGTTCTCCGAGTAGGCGTCCGTGAACTGGAAGGCGAGTTCGAGCTCGATATCGTTCTCGGTCCCTTCGAAGTAGACGGTCGGGTGGAGCGTCGCCTTGTCGTCATTCAAATAGTGGACGAACTCGGCGATCCCGTTCTCGTAATGGAACGTCTCTTGCTTGTCCGAGCGTTCGTCGGTCAACGTGATCGTCAACCCTTTCAATAGGAAAGCCGACTCCCGGAGCCGTTCGGCGAGCGTGTCGTAGTTATACGTCGTCGTCGAGAAGATGGTCGTGTCCGGCTTGAAGTAGACGCTCGTTCCGGTCTGGCGGGCTTTTCCCGTCTCGAGGAGCGTCGTCTGTGGCACACCGCCGTCAGCGAACGTCTGCTCGAACACCTTGCCGTCGCGATAGATCGTGACGAGCAGTTTGCTCGAGAGCGCATTGACGACCGAGGCGCCGACCCCGTGCAGTCCGCCTGACGTCTTGTAGCCGCCTTGGCCGAACTTTCCGCCGGCATGGAGGACCGTGAAGATGACCTCCGGCGTCGGTTTTCCCGAGGCGTGCATCCCGGTCGGCATACCACGTCCGTGGTCACGGACCGTGATGGCATCGTCTTTATGGATCGTCACATCGATCTGGTCACCGAAACCGCCGAGCGCCTCGTCGATCGCGTTGTCGACGATCTCGTAGACGAGATGGTGTAGCCCGCGATGGTCGGTCGAGCCGATATACATCCCTGGTCGTTTCCGAACGGCAGCGAGCCCTTCGAGCACTTGGATGGCGTCTTCATTATAATTAAATAGTTTTGTTGACATGTCAGTCACCTCATCTTCGAACACATGTTCGTTTTTCATACCTAATTGTATAGCTGTTTCGGGATTCTGGCAAGCCTTCCCCTCCGCGCCGTCGACGCGTGAAAAAAAGTAGACCTGCCGCAGGGGCAGGTCTCAGCCGAGGAGTCGAGCGTGCTCGACGTAAATACACCGGTTCTCGATGTAGTCAAGTCCGGCAGCATGAACGATTCGTTCGGCGTCCTTGCTCGACAGACCGAGCTGGTTAAAGACGAGTCCGACATCCCCATGACGGACCGCGTCCTCGGCAACGCCGGCCAAATATTCGTTCCGGCGAAACACGTCGACGATATCGATTCGTCCCGGGATGCTCTCGACCGTCGGATACACCTTGCGGCCGTTCCACGTCTCGAGCGTCGGATTGACAGGGATGACCGTATACCCTTGCAGGAGCAAATACTCCGCAATCTGGTTGGCGGTCTTGTTCGGGTTCGATGACACACCGACGACAGCGATCGTCTTCGCTTCAGCGAGATGTTGTTTCAAACGTTGGTCGTCCATCCTGAAATCCCCCTTTTGTTTACGTTCTCAGTGTAACGTTACCTCGTTCCCCGTTTCAAGCTTTATTTTCGCTTAACGGATGAACGGCTGTCGAAACAAAAGTTTATATCCCTCATAGTGGTTTACATAATAATGTATTGTCACCCTGTTGATTCGCTCTTAAATCGGAAGATGCCACCACGTCTGTTTTAACGAATCAAACGACGCTTCTATAAACCTTGCGTGAAATATCTATTTCACGCAATTATAACGTCCTGAAATCAACGTTTACAGAGAGTGGATTGACTCGATTCTCGAACAGGCGTAGGCAAATCCTTACAGTTTCGGTATACTGGAACGAGGAGGTGTTCACGTGGGGACTGCCTATGAGGAACGTCGCGGTACACTGTATAATTACCGCATCACTTTTTACGGGAACGCGCTCGCATGGCTCATCCATGTCGTGTTCTTGGTCACGTTTTGGCGTCTCGACGTCACGGTGCTCGCCTGGTCGAACGTGTTCAGCGTTCTTTATTACACGCTCTCATTTTATTTCGTACATAAACGGTACTACCGGACGTTCTTTATCGGACTGTTCGTCGAAGTCGTCTATAACGCCATCATCTCGACGATCGTCCTCGGGTGGGGCGCGAACGTCCATTACTTCATCATCATGGTGGCGTACGGTGTGTTCTTCATGCCGAACGTCAGCCGCTTGGTCCGCGTCATGTCGACCGGGCTCGCGATGGCGATCTACGGGTTCCTCTACTTGAACGTCACGGTCGGGACACAGCCGCTCGCCCCCATGATCGAGCAAGTGATCGGGTTGACTTGTCTACTGTCGACGATCGCACTCATCGCCGGGCTATCGTTCGTGTTCGAGAACTCGGTCGTCGAGGTGACGACCGAGTTAGAACGGTCGAACGAACGATTGAACGTCCTCGCTTCACGGGACGGATTGACCGGACTGTATAACCGGATGACCGGCTATCAACGAATCGAGCAAGCCATCGCAGAAGCGGTCGCAGACGGCCGCCCATATGCCGTCGCACTCGCTGATATCGACCACTTCAAAGCGTTCAACGAGCGCCACGGCCATGATTGTGGCGATCTCGTCCTCAAACAAGTCGCAGCTGCCCTCGAGCGGACCGACGGGATCTGTGTCCGTTGGGGTGGAGAAGAGTTCTTGCTGTTCATGAGCAATCAGACAGCAGATGAGGTCGCACAGACGCTCGACTGCCTCCGGGAACGGATCAAGACGACCGAGACGATCTATGACGGGCGTCGCCTCAGCGTCACGATGACGTTCGGCGTCTCGTGCCGTGACGGATTGGAGGCCGTCGACACACTCGTCAAAGAAGCAGACGACCGCCTCCGGGCCGGGAAACAGGCCGGCAAGGACCGGATCGTCACATCGATCAGTTAACAAAAGGAGAGATTTTTTGAGTATATTCCGCCAGCTCGGGCAAGCGCCGGCACGTGTCACGACGCAGCGTTTCAAGCTGAACGGATACGAGCGCATGCCCGGCTTCATCCAACGTTTCTTGAACCATTTGGCCGCGAAACACTATTCAGAACAGACCGCGCAGCGGTACTTATACGATTTCTTCGACTTCTTCCGGTGGGTCGAGGCCGCGAGCGCATCCGAGGTCGACCCAACCACGGTCGACCTCGCCTCGTTCGTCGAACTCGATTATGCGGGCGCGGATGCCTATGCGTCCTATCTCGCGCTCGAGCTCGATAACGCCTCGAGCGTCATCAACCGAAAGTTGTCGACGATGCAGTCGTTGTTCAACTTCTTGATCGAGTCCGGGATCGCGTCACACAACCCGTTCCAAGCGGTCGAGCGTCCAAAGCGCGCCAAACGGAACCCGGTCTATTTGACGGAACACGAGTGGCTCGACTTCTCGACGCTCGTCCGCAGCAACGTCGGCATGTCCGACCGCGAGGCGAGCTGGTACGAACGGAACCGCGAGCGTGATTTTCTGATCATCCAGCTGCTCGGACTGACCGGGATGCGCGTCTCCGAACTCGTCGGGCTCGACTGGAGCGACATCGACCTCGCGACCGGGACGATCCGTGTCATCGGGAAGGGGAACAAAGAGCGGGTCATCCCGCTCGCCTCCCCGCTCGAGCCGTTGCTGCTTGACCATCGTCAAGACGGGACCGGGCCGCTGTTCCGTTCCGAGAAAGGAAGACGCATCTCGGTCAGGACGGTGCAACACCTGCTCAAAGGACATATCGACCGGTTGAAACCGTATCTCCCGTTCTTGACCCACAAGCAAGTCACGCCCCACAAACTTCGCCACACGTTCGCTTCCCGGTTGGCGATGAGCGGGGTCGACGTCTTGACGATCCAACAACTGCTCGGTCACGAGTCGGTGGCGACGACGCAAGTCTATGCCCATATCGGTGACGAGAAGAAAAAACAAGCGTTATCCGGTTTACGATAATATATTATGTAAACCATACTGTAAAAGCACGGCCCTCGATTCGTAGAGGGCCGTGCTTTTACAGTTGTTTCGTCGACAAGATGACGATCGTCTCGTCGAGTACCGTATAATAAGCGTCTTCGAACGCCTGTCGCTCGTTCGCCTCCAAGTTGAAGATGCTGACCCCGCCGTTGCGCCCATCGGCCGATTCGTGGATGAAGTAGTTCGCGTCGAGCACCCGTTCGAACGGTGACGTGTCCAAAAATCTCGCCCCGGTCGTCGCATCGATCAACTCCGTATGCTCCATCGATTCTTCGACCTTGATGAAGATGGTCGAACTGACGTCGTCATACGTGAAATCGATCGGCTCATAGGCACCCCAGTCGACGACGGCGAGCTCGTGCAGGACGTCCGGTGCCGCCAGTTCGTACACCGTCTCCTCATTGGCTGCGTCGATGAACGCCGCAAACCGGAGTTTTTTGTCACGCTCCCCGAGATACTGGACCGTGTCCCCCTCCCCTTGCAATCGGATCAAATCATCGAACGGGATCTCGTCCGCTTTCGACCAAACGGCCTCGACCGCCTCGTCGAGCGGACAGATGAGAATCGCTTCGGAATGGTCGATCGGGTCATCGGGTGAGATGCGTCCCGATTCGAGCGCGTCATAGTAATCAAACTCGTCCAACCGTGCGTTACATACAATGTAAGACACGCCTTCGAGCTCCGTCGTGAACAAATACAGTTCACGGAAGCGCCCGGCATGGCCGACGAGCCGCTCGTCACGAATACGTTCTTCGCGGGACGTCTCGGCGTCGAACAGCCACGCCTCGTCCGTAGCCTCGAAACTCGTCAAAAAGAGGAAGTAACGGTCGGCGAGCACCCAGTATAACGTGCTGTTGCCCCGTTTCTCGAACGTCGTCAGCACTTCTTCATCACCTGTACGGTAGTCGAACGCGATCAGTTCCGTGCTCACGACCCCGGTCCGGTCCGGGGTCTCGTTCAAAAAATAGACACGGTCGGCGCTGATGAACAGTTTTGATATGCCATAGTCTTCGAAGACGCGGCGATTGATTTGCGTGATGGTGCCATCCGCTTCATCGTACCGAAAGATGGAAAAGCTCGTCTCCCCCGTCTTCTCACGGTAGTACACGGACGACTCGGTGACGGCGATCAAGTCTTCGTGGCTGATTGACATGGCACGTGCATCGACGATTCTCATAGAGCACCTCTTTCATAAGTGGATTCGATCGGTTCGACTGTGACGATACCGGGAGGACGTTTCGGGAACGAGATCCGAAGGTGGGCGTACTCGATGATCGACTGGTGAGAGTCTGCCTTCTCGACCCAGCGGATCCGTTGCTGGTTCGCGAGCGCGTGGCCGATCTTCTCTTCGATTTGAAACTTGGAGATGCCGCGATAAGCGACTTCTTGAATATAGGTCGACTCATCGGACTCGAACTGCTGCCACACTCCCATGACGAGCTGTCCGAGGGCCGAGACCCGGTTCTCGGGTAAACGGACCGTGCGCAACGTCTGCTCGACTTCTTTCAGACAGACGACCGGGTCGTCGGCGACCGCGAACAGCCGCTTCGCCGAGTTGTTCATGACCCGATAACGGCGCTTCCCGCTCTCGAGCCGAAGCACTTGGGCGTACGGTTCGACCGGTACGCCGTGGAAGAACGTGTCCGTCCCGCCCCAGGCGAACCCGAACGACGGGTCGAACTTCCGGATCGTTCGCATGAACGCGAGCATGAAGTCTTCGACTTCCCTGCGCTCGAGCCGGAGCCATTCGGCGAGCGCCAACGGTCCGTGCTGTTTCGAGATCCGGTCGACCGGAAAGAACAGGTCCCCTTCGGCGAGACGGTGGGGGCGCAGTTCGACCCCATCGGCCCGGTAGTCGGTCGCTTGACGGCCGCTGCGCCCCGCGTAGATGATCCACTCGTCGTCCGTGCTCTCGATGGCGTACGCCTGATGCGCCCAAGGCGGCGTCACATATAGCGCCGGGAACTCCTCATACGTCTCGAGATGCAAGTACGAGCGGTCGTTCCAGATTTGGGCGAGCAACCGGACGATCTCCCCCGTATCCGAGTCTTTCGGGGCGATATAGTTGCCGGTGTTCCCGATATAGGTCAAGACGTGGAAGTCGTAGGCGTGGTAGAGATGCCGGACGATCCGTTCGAACACCGCTGCGATCATCCGCTCGAACAGCGGGTGGTCCTCGCTCCGGTCGACCGTCGTCGCATCGACGGTACACATGAGCCAGCCCATGCGCACATACAGCCGGATGCGGAGCGGATAAGAGATCAACGGCGACGAGGACGCGTGGATCTCCGTCATTCCGATGTTGGCCATATTCTCAACCTCTAGCGTAAACCCGCTACGCCTCAGCTGCTCCTCCATCTTCTTCTTCCAATTGATCGTCTCCATCTGCCTCACTCGCTTTCTGTCGCCACGTCATCTTGACTGACTCGTTCTGAAATTTTTCCCGTTTCTCGTTTCATACAAACGCTTTTCCATCGGAATGGGTCTTGATCCGTCCGAGCGCCTCGTCAACGATCGTCCGGGATGTACCGAAGTTGAGACGCTCGAACATCGACGCCGACGCCCCGAACGGAACACCCGGTGACAAGAAGACCCGCACCTCCTCGTGGAGCCATTTCTTCCGAGCTTCGGGCTCAAGGCCGAGCGCGGCGAAATCGATCCATAACAAGTAACTCGCCTCCGGCATGAAGCACGTCAGCCGGGGTAACTCGGCATTCAGGCGCTCGACGACATAGGTGGCTTGTTCCTCGAGCTCGGCCGTCAGCTGGTCGAGCCATCGTTCCGCCCGGACGTCTGTGTAGGCGGCGATGATGGCCGTATTGGCGAACGGTGTCGGTAGGACGTGGTGTTTGTTTTGGACTTGGATGATCCGTTTGCGCCAGGCGTCATCCGGACAGATGATGTACGACGCGAACAGGCCGGCGATGTTGAACGCCTTCGACGGGGCGCTCACCGTGATGACCCGGTCGTCGAGTCGATTGATCGCCGTATGGTGCTGCGACGGATACGTCAAATCGGCATGGATCTCGTCTGCGACGATGATGACGTCGTACGTTCTCGCCAACTCGACGACGCGCGCGAGCTCGGACTCTGTCCAGACGCGACCGACCGGATTATGCGGTGAACAGAGCAAAAACAGTTTCGCCTGTCGCATTGCGTGTTCGAGGGCGTCAAAATCCATCTCATACTTGCCATCGACTTGTTTGAGCGGGGCGTCACGCACAACGCGTTTCAACCCGGTCACGAGTTCATGGAATGGTGGATAGACCGGTGATTGGATGACGATCCCGTCCCCTTCCTTCGTCAACGCCTCGACGATGTGGGTCAGTCCGGGCACGACCCCGCTCGAGAACAACACATGTTCGGGGGTGACGTCGAGTCCGTGTCTCCGCCCGTACCAAGAGCTGACGGCTTCCTGGGCTTCTTTCGCGAACATCGTATAGCCGAACTCTCCGGTCGCCGCACGCGCCGCGAGCGCTTCCGAGATCGAAGGTGCCGTCCGGATATCGATATCGGCCACCCAGAGCGGCAGTACGTCAGACTTCACATGGAACCAGCGCTCGAGGCCGTCCCATTTCACCGAGTCGGTGCCGACTCGGTCAAGCGGTTGATGTAAGATTGATTTCATAGTGATCCCTCCTGTCCCTACTGTAACAAAAATTGAAGCAACTGGTCGTCAAAAGCGTGGCGGATTTTCGAGACGTCGGCTATAATCGACCGAGAACAGTGTTTGGAGGTGACAACGATGAGCGTAAGTATCATCCGCCATAAACGGCGAAAGAAAGCGGCTTTCTACATAACGGCCGAAGGGATCGAGCTCCGCATCCCGGCCCGACTGTCGAACCGGGTCGTCGAGACGATCTTACGCGAGCATGCGGACTGGATAAACGACCGGCTCGCGGCATTACCTAAAGCCCCGTCATTGCCGAACGACCGGCTCCGTTATCGAGGTGAGACCGTGCCGCTCGTGCGCACGAACACCGTTGACGCCTTCGACTACGACGGGACAGCTTTCCGTTGCCCGGACCGGTGGGACGAGTCCAGGATAGGGGCCGCATACGAGGCGTGGCTCCGCGACGAGGCGCTCACTTATGTCACCGGGCGGGCGCCCCACTATGAACGTCTGCTCGGGGTGAGCGCCGCGCGCATCCGCATCGGCCATCAAAAGACGCGCTGGGGCTCGTGCAGCTCGCGCGGAACGATCTCGATCAACGTCCGGCTCATGCTCGCCCCGGTTGAGGTGATGGATTACGTCATCGCCCATGAGTGGACGCATCTCGTCCATTTCGACCACTCCAAATCGTTTTGGTCGACTTTATCCTCTGTTTATCCGGACGTCGATGGTGCGATGGCCTGGTTGAAACAACACGGTCATACGCTCGTCGTCAAAAAAACCAATTGAGCGGACTCGCCACCGACGACGGTGGCGGTTCCTTCAATTGGTTTTTTCGTCAGATCGCCGAAGTGAACTGTTCGGCCGTCCCGTTCAATGACTGGGCCGACTGCTCGATCTTCCCGAAGCGTTCGAGCGTCGCTTCCATGATGTTGACACTCGCATTAATGTCTTCGTTCGATCGTGAGACGCCGTCGACGATCGAGGCGAGCTCTTTGTTCATCCCCTCGGTGTTGGCCCGGACCTCGATGACGGCGCGCTCGACGAGACGAGACAAGTTACGGACCTCGGTCGCGACGACGTTGAAGCCGAGGCCGTGTTCACCTGCCCGCGCCGCCTCGATGGCGGCGTTCAGTGACAACAGGTTCGTCTGGGCCGCGATCTCTTTGATCGTGCTGGCGATTTTCGTGATCTCTGCCGCTTGGTCTTGAAGGTTGCCGAGCGTCTTCAAGTTTACCGATGCGTCCGACTCGAGCCGCTCGATCGTCCGCTTCAAATGTAGGCTCTCCTCCATGCCACGGCGGGCCCGGTCATCAAGATTCTCGGCCATATCACGGAACGTGCGGGCGTATCGTTCGATCGTCTGTTGCCGCTCGGTGATGTCCGAGGCGATCTTGACGACACCGATGACGTCATCCCCCTCATAGATTGGCATATACGTCGCCTCGAGCCAAATCGAGTCGCCCCGGGCGTCGACGCGCTCGATCTTGTCGGCCGAGCTGAACCCGTCGAACAACTTGTTCCAAAACGCTTGATAGTCCGTACTGTTGACGAAGTTCGGCGTACAGAACAGATGGTGCTGCATCCCGATCATCTCGTCGCGTTTGTATTTCATCGCCTTGGCGAAGGCGTCGTTCACATCGACGACACGGCGCTGGCGGTCAAATCGAATCATCGCCATGTTCGCTTCGATGGCGCGAAGCACGTCTGGTGACGATAGGCTGACATCTCTCGTTTCAATCATTCCGATAATTCCCACCTTTATAATTTGAGTTATTTCAGGACATTTTTCCTTTGTTAGTACAATCGAGTTCAAGTGTAACTTGTGATAAAAGTCCTGACTAGCGCCGTTTTTAACAGTAAGTCAATATCTTGAGTTTGAAGTATTTACCAACTTCATCACAGGTTATCAGACAATGAATCGCAAAAAAAGAACTCCTCGTTTACAGGATGATATGCTCCCCAATAGGTAGACAGATGAAATAACAAATCTGTTTATCTATTGGGGAGTGTTTTTTTATGGCGAGAAGTCGGCATTCGATTGAACAAAAACTGAGTGCACTACGTATGCTGGAAGA
>NZ_SJUZ01000005.1:0-207644 GCF_004337245.1 Exiguobacterium sp. SH1S1 | reverse complement strand
GACTTGCATGTATTAGGCACGCCGCCAGCGTTCGTCCTGAGCCAGGATCAAACTCTCCAAAGAATTTGATATAGCTCTTGAAAATGACGAAGCTTGCGCTTCAATCAAAACTTGTAAAACTTTTTTTGCCTCATCGTTCAGTTTTCAAAGTTCGTCAGTTAAGATGGTGGGCCTAAGTGGACTCGAACCACCGACCTCACGCTTATCAGGCGTGCGCTCTAACCGGCTGAGCTATAGGCCCATAATAAAAATGGTGCACCCTGAGAGATTCGAACTCCCGGCCTTTAGATTCGTAGTCTAACGCTCTATCCAGCTGAGCTAAGGGTGCATGGTGCGGTCGAGAGGACTTGAACCTCCACGGTGTTAACCACCACTAGGCCCTCAACCTAGCGCGTCTACCGATTCCGCCACGACCGCAGCGTAATTAAATGTTACGAGGAATAAAAATGGTGAGCCATGCAGGGCTCGAACCTGCGACCCTCTGATTAAAAGTCAGATGCTCTACCAACTGAGCTAATGGCTCAAATATAAGCTGGGCTGGAAGGGATCGAACCTTCGCATGTTGGAATCAAAATCCAATGCCTTACCACTTGGCTACAGCCCAACGTAAATGGCGGTCTTGACGGGATTTGAACCCGCGATCTCCTGCGTGACAGGCAGGCATGTTAACCCCTACACCACAAGACCAGTATACGCGCTTAAATTTGAAATGGTGGAGGATGACGGGATCGAACCGCCGACCCCCTGCTTGTAAGGCAGGTGCTCTCCCAGCTGAGCTAATCCTCCGAAATGGTGACCCGTACGGGAATCGAACCCGTGTTACCGCCGTGAAAGGGCGGTGTCTTAACCGCTTGACCAACGGGCCATTTATTTGATTGATGTTTTCTAAAAAGTAAGTGGCGGAGACGGAGGGATTCGAACCCTCGCACCGGTTTCCCAGCCTACTCCCTTAGCAGGGGAGCCCCTTATAGCCGCTTGGGTACGTCTCCAAAATAAAATGGCTCCGCAAGTAGGATTTGAACCTACGACCTACCGGTTAACAGCCGGTTGCTCTACCACTGAGCTATTGCGGAACGTTGCTTGAATTTTTCAAAGTAACGATTTAAATTGTAACCGCAAACCCGAAACGTGTCAATCACTTTTTTAGAAAAGCTTTAATTTTTCATGCCGCGCTCTTGGCGACCTCTATAAGATATCACGGTCAAAAACGACCGTCAACACTTTTTAATAAAAAAGTTGAGCAAAATGAAACCACTTTGCTCAACTCCGACTTTCTTCTTACTAAATATTGATTTATTGTTTTTTAGGCTCTAGCATCGTCAGGCTGATCCGGCCCCGGTTGGCATCGACTTGCTCGATCCAGACGGTGACGATGTCCCCGACCGCGACGACGTCGAGCGGATGTTTGACGTAACGGTTCGACAACTTCGAGATGTGGACGAGCCCGTCCTGTTTGACCCCGATGTCGACGAATGCCCCGAAGTCGATGACGTTGCGGACCGTCCCTTGGAACTCCATCCCGACCTGCAAGTCTTCTAAGTTCATGACGTCCGTCCGTAAAAGCGGCTTTTGAATATCCTCACGTGGATCACGGCCCGGTTTGGCAAGCGACTTCAAGATGTCTTCGACCGTCGGCAGTCCCGCCTCAAGCGTTTCGCTGAGCACTCGGGCATCGACCGATTTCAACCGATCTCGCAACTCGGCCGTGCCGACCGCTGCTTTCGAGACACCGAGTTCCTTCAATAGAGATAACGTCAACTTGTAACTCTCTGGGTGGATCTCGGTTTGGTCGAGCACGTCGCTCCCGTTCGTGATGCGAAGGAAGCCAGCCGCCTGCTCATACGCCTTCGCCCCAAGACGCGGCACTTTCTTGATTTCTTTGCGGGTATTGAAGCGCCCGAACTCATCACGATACGCGACGATATTTTTTGCCGTCGTCTTATTGAGGCCCGATACGTACGTGAGCAACGACTCGGAAGCCCGGTTCACATCGACACCGACCATGTTGACGACGCTCTCGACGACGAACTCGAGTGAGCCTTTCAATTTGTTTTGACTGACATCATGCTGGTACTGTCCGACCCCGACCGATTGCGGGTCGACTTTCACAAGCTCGGCCATCGCATCTTGGATCCGACGGGCAATCGATACAGCCGAACGTTCTTCGACTTTCAACTCCGGGAACTCAGATCGCGCAATCTCGGAAGCCGAGTATACGCTGGCACCGGCTTCATTGACGATCGCGTACGCGATCTCACGCTCGGCCGTCTTCAGCCAGTTCGAGACAAATTGCTCGGTCTCACGTGAGGCGGTCCCGTTGCCAATGACGATGACGGAGATCGGATAGCGTTTCACAAGAGATGAGAGCACTTTTTCTGAACCGGTCACGTCATGCTTCGGCGCCGTCGGATAGAACACGCCGACTTCTTCGACTTTCCCGGTCTCGTTGACGACGGCCCACTTACAGCCGGTCCGGTAGGCCGGGTCAATACCGAGCACGACGACTTCACGGAGTGGCGGCTGCATATAGAGCTGCTTCAAATTCTTCGCGAAGACGTCGATCGCTTGTTCTTCAGCCGTCTCGGTCAACGAACTGCGGATTTCACGTTCGATGGCCGGGAAGACCGATTTCTTGAACGCGTCCTTTATAGCGAGCGTCACGACATCCCGTTTCTCGGTCGGAAGACGATCCAACTTACTGATTGCTCGTTTCAAGAACAACGTCTCGTCAAAGACGAGCTTCACTTGGAGCACGTCGGTCCGCTCACCCCGGTTCAACGCGAGGATGCGGTGCGGCACGATGCCGACCACTTTCTCCTCGTAGTCGTAATACTGGGCGAACACTTCTTTCTCATCTTCTGCCGCCTTTTTCTTTTGGGACCGGAGGAGTGCCTCGTTCCGCACTTTCGTCCGCAGCGTCTGGCGGAGCGCTGCCTCTTCCCCCCACTCTTCCCCGATGATTGCTTGTACGAACGGAAGCGCCTCTTCTAGCGCCAGTTCACCCGCGAGTCCCTCCGCTTGTTGCACCGAATAAGCAGATACTTCTCGGAACCAGTCGGCGAGCGGCTGCAGCCCCTTCTCTCGTCCCTGCTCGGCTTTCGTCCGGCGCTTCGGACGATACGGCAAGTAGATGTCCTCGACTTGTTGGAGACTCGTCGCGACCTCGATGGCCCGTGTCAGCTCCGGCGTCGCCTTCTCGAGTTCTTCGAGTTTTGCGAGGACGTCTGTTTTCCGTTTTTGGAGACTCTCTTCGTATTGGAGCGAGTCGAGGATCGCTTTGATCTCGACTTCGTCCAAATTCCCCGTCATCTCTTTTCGATAGCGGGCCATGAACGGGATCGTCGCTCCATCCGACGCAAGTTGTTGTACCGTCTCGATTTGACTCGTATTCAGCTTTAATTCGTTCGCAATCTTCGTAATCAATCGAATCACTTCCTTTTCTCTTCTCTATTGAAGTGTAGCAAACTCTGTAGAAGACGACAAAAAAACGATGACCGTTTAGTCATCGCTTGAGAATACTTCGTTGAGTGGGACTTTGATGGCCTCACGCAATTTCTCGAGCGCGCGTCGTTGTAGACGTGACACGTGCATCTGGGAAATACCGAGGAGTTCGCCCGTCTCTTTTTGACTCATGTTTTTATAGTAAGCACATTCCAAAATCGCTTGTTCCCGCTCGTTCAAGACGCTGAACGCCTTTTCGAGAATGAGGCGCTGGTCGACTGACTCATACCCACGCTCTTGGCTGCCGACGAGGTCGAGCAGTGTGACCGTGCTGCCTTCATTGTCCGCTTCAATTGAGCTGTCGACCGAGAGCGCTTGATAGCTCTTGCCCATCTCGAGCGTTTCGAGAATTTCTTCATCGGAAACGCCAAGGTATTCGGCGATCTCATCGATGCGCGGTGACCGTTGCAGTTCTGTCGTCAGCTCTTCGACCGTCTTCTTGATTTTCGGTCCAAGCTCCTTGATCCGACGCGGCACGTGAACGCTCCACGTCTTGTCACGGATGAAACGCTTGATTTCACCGATGATCGTTGGAACGGCGAATGATTCGAAGCTGCGTCCGAACTCCGGGTCGAAACGGCGAAGTGCGGCGAGCAACCCGATCATCCCGACTTGCACAAGGTCATCATGGATGGCCCGGCCACGCGAGAATTTTCGAGCGAGCGCTTCAACAAGGTCTGAGTATCGGTTGATGAGGAGCATCTGGACTTCTTCGTTTTGATCGTCCTGTTGATAGCGCTCAATCCACTCTAATACTTCATCATCACTGTGATGGCGTTGTTGAGATTTTGCTGGCACTCTGATCCACCTCGTCCCTGTTAAGGAGTTTCGTCATCGTCACTTTGACACCGTTGTCCTTGTTGATCGAGACGTTATCCATTAACGCTTCAATGAGGAAAAGACCGAGTCCCCCTTCGTGAAGCGATTCGATTTCTGCCGTCTCCTCGACCGGAGCCGCTTGGCGTTTCACGTCGTCCGCGAACGTCTTGCCCGAGTCTTCGATCGTCATCTCGAGGCGGTCGTCGTGGACGCCGCACGTGAGCTTCACTTCACCCTCTTGGTCTTCATAAGCGTGCTGAACAGCGTTGCCACACGCTTCCGAGACCGCGATTTTAATATCCTCGATCTCGTCGTACGTATATCCCATACGGTTAGCGATTCCTGAGACGACTAAACGGACCACGCCGACATATTCCGGTTTGGCCGGGAACGTCATCACCGTCTGTTCGATGTTACTCATTTCGTGCCACCTCTTACGTTTGTATTGATCGACAATAACTTGTCTAGGCCTGTCAATTCAAAGAGACGGTTGACGCGATCGGTAACGCCGACGAGCGACAACTCTTTCTCGTTACGTTTGGCAATTTTAAGTGCGCCGACGAAGACGCCGAGACCTGTTGAGTCCATATAGTCGACTTCGTCCAAATGAACGATGACATCTTGTTCCGTAATCGCCGGGTGCAAGACCTCTTTCAATTTTGGTGCCGTATATGTGTCTACCTCTCCAGAAACGTAAAGGTGTAATTGTTCTCCAATGACTTGCTCGCGAATCGCTAAATCCATTGTATATTCCCTCCTAATGTTACGCATAGAAAAATTGAGTACGATTAATCATATTTCCCTTATTTCAGGATTTGAAACCACTTTTATCGATCTTTTTGAAAAAAAACCGATACCCATGTACCGGTTTAGTTATATGTAAGCTAGAGCGGGATTAATCCCATACTGATCTCTAGCGCTCGGTCAACTTTGTGCATCGTCTCATCATCGAGATGAGTGACTTTATCCGTCAGACGACGCTTATCAATCGTTCGAATCTGTTCAAGCAAAATCACGGAGTCTCGTTCGAGGCCGTGTTTGACTTGATATACTTCCACATGAGTCGGCAGTTTTGCTTTCTGGATCTGAGCCGTAATCGCAGCGACAATGACGGTCGGGCTAAAGCGATTGCCGATATCGTTTTGAATGACGAGAACCGGACGAACTCCACCTTGCTCTGAACCGACTACGGGCGACAGATTCGCATAAAACACGTCACCACGCTTTACGATCACTCCGCTCACACCCCGCTTACTTGACGTAAGAGAGCATGTTCGGCTTCCGTCTCAATCATCAGCATCTCTTCTGCCATATTCAAATTAAACGCGGCCATCTCTTGATAGCCTTTCGCCAATTCTTCACGCAGTGCTTGTTGTCGATCAGCAATTTCCTTAGACAAGTACGTCACTACATCGTTCAATGACAGTGATTCACGATCTTTCATCGAAATCGGACTCACATGCTGCGAGAACCGATCTGGAACGGACACTAGAGCACCCGCAGTTCGCTGTTTCAACATCTTGCACCTCCAGAATCGTTTCGGTGATTGGCGGAATTTTTCCCGCGTTCTTTATCAATATAACACGCAAGAATGGGAAAATATAGAGGATTCACGAAAGAATTCAGATAATTTCACACGTTTATGATTTACACGTAGCGCCGTGGCAATCGACTCGTCAATTGACAAACGACCTCGTAATTGATGGTCCCGAGGTGTGCCGCGAGTTCATCGATGGCGACCGCCCCGCCGATCAACGTGACGACGGTGCCGACCGAGAACTCGTGCGGAAGGCGGATCATGAAGCGGTCCATGCACACCCGTCCGACGATCGGGCAACGCTCGCCCTCGACGTCGACTTCGAAGCCGCTCGCCTTGCGGATCCAGCCGTCGGCATAACCGACCGGTACCGTCCCGATCCATTCATCGGCCGTCGTCGTGTAAGTCGCACCGTAGCTGACCGTCTGCCCGGCTTCAAGCGTCTTCACTTGCATGAGTCGGCTCTTCAATGTGAACGCCGGTTTCAAGAACGCATACGCCGACGCCATCTCGCTCGATGGGTATAACCCGTACAGCGCGATGCCGACACGGACAAGGTTATAGGGAACATCTTCTCCGGCCATCCGGATCGCCCCGGCCGAGTTCGATGTATGAATGTAGCGGAAGCGCGGGATGAGTCCGTCGATCAACTGACTGAACCGCTTTTGTTGCTCGTAATAGAGCGGACTGTCCGGTTCGTCGGCCGTCGCGAAGTGTGTATAAATCCCTTCGACGTCAAAGCGGTCGTCGGCTGCGTCGAGAAGTGCGTCAAGTTCGGCCCGCGTCCGCAAGCCGAGACGTCCCATGCCTGTGTCGACTTTGACGTGGACGGTGAGCGGACGCTCGGTCATATACGCTTTCGCCTCACGTAACCAGTCGGCCGAGAACACGGAGAGCGTCACATCATGCTCGGCCGCGACTCCGGCGTATTCTGGGAATTGTGCTTCCATGACGAGGATCGGGGCGGTGATACCGGCGTCTCGAAGCTCGATTGCTTCTTCAAGCAAGGCGACTCCGAGCATCGTCGCCCCGTTTGCGAGCGCGATGTTCGCGACCTCAACGGCCCCGTGCCCGTAGGCGTTCGCTTTCACGACCGCCATGAGCGCTTGCGGGATACGTTTTTTGATTTCGATGATGTTGTGGGCGATCGCCGCCCGGTCGATTTCAATCCAACTTGGACGAAACATGGTGATCCCCCTCTTCAATGATGACTTGTGCGACGGCGTACCGTTCGCTATGGCTAATGCTGACATGAATCCGGCCCGGGTGAGGCGCCGTCATATGCGGGCGTCCCGTCTCGTCCGGCAATATTTCGATCTGCTGCCACGACAAACCGCGGGCGATGCCTGTCCCGACCGCTTTGGCGTAGGCTTCTTTCGCCGCGAACCGACCGGCGACGAACTCGATTCGGCGTTCGTCTGAATACGTGAGGGCAAGCCCGCGCTCTGCCTCCGTAAGCACCCGGTTCATAAAGCGAGGTTGTTCGATCGAGCGAGCGATCCGTTCTAGCTCGACGATATCGATTCCGATTCCCGCAATCATAGGACACTCGCTCCTTTCCTTTTTCACTCGTTTCCTTATACAATTAAGAAAAGAGGTGATGCTATGTTTAGTCGTACTGAGAATGTTCAAACGTTCGTACGGGCGTATCCGCTCGTAACGCTGTTCATTGTAATCCAACTGCTCGTGTTTGTCATCGATTCTTTGATGCCCTCACTGCGTATCGTCGCGCTCGGAGGGTCGTTCCACCTCGCGCTCGCCCAGGGCGAGTGGTACCGTCTCGTGACAGCCAACTTCATTCATTTAGGCCTCGGTCACTTGCTGTTCAACTCGTTCGCGCTCATCATTTTCGGACCTGCCATGGAACGCATGGTCGGTCATGTGAAGTTCGCCGTGTTTTATCTCGTGGCGGGTGCGCTCGCCAACTTGTTGACGTTCTTCACGGTGAGCGAACTGTTCTACCTGCAGGCCGGTGCTTCGGGTGCGATTTTAGCGATTCTCGGCTTCTACGTTTTCATCGGCCGCTTCCGCCGTACGCTCATCTACAGCCAAGACGCTCGACTCGTCTATATCTTCGTCGCCATCAGCGCCGTGTTCACGCTCATCGGGTCGAACGTGTCGCTTTGGGGACACGTGTACGGATTCTTGGCCGGATTCTTGCTCGCGATCCCGTTGTCTCGTTTCACGGTGCCTTACTCGCGTCCGCTCCGTTACGGGAAGTACAAGCCGCGGAAGTACGCTCCGCCTGTCGTCCATTCGAGCGACAGCAAATGGATTTTCTACGTCATTATCGGGCTCGCCGTTTTCGGCTTGTTCGCACGGTTCTTATGAAAAAATGGCCAAGCGCTCAGCGCTTGGCCATTTGAATTAAATCTGATTTTTATGACGTGCGTCTTGGAGCGCGTCGACCAAGTCTTTGACGTCTTCGACGAGGTTTTGGATCGTGTCTTGGTTTTCTTCGTACAACGCCTTCAAGTCCATGACGCGATCTTTCAAGCTGCTTTTCGATGAGGCTTGGAGCCCAACCGAATGTGATTGCGTCGATGTGTCCGTCGACTTGAGGCGTGACTTCATCCCTTTGAGCTGTCTGATCTGCTGATCGCGTGTCTCTTTGTGGAGTAGCGATGCGCTGGCACCGATAATGGCACCTGCCGCCAAACCCATCCAGAAGTAGTTCTTGTTCATAAAAAAATCCTCCCCTAACGTGACGTTATGTTTATTATAGGTTATCCGGTTCACTGACGACATAGTGTTTTATGATCGGACCGGCCCCTTTTTGTTCGACGGCTTCTTTCAACCGTTCTTGAAACAGTAAGTAGTCGGTCGAATCACGGAACCGATTTCCTTCTTCAGTGAATTGAATGATGACAATCCCGTGGTTGTCGTCCGGGTCAACGCCGAGCCGATACGCGGCAAATCCGTTGTGCCCAGACCCGAGACGAGACTTTTCTTTCAGCAATCGGTGGAACAAGAGCGACCGGGCGTTCGAGTCGACCGGGATGTTCGCATAGATGATATTCCCTGTCGGCGCGAATTGTCCTGCCGCTTCTTCGATCTGGAACGTCTTCCCACTCTGGAACGGGGACTTGTCCCCTTCGGCAAGCAAGATTGTCTCGTTGCCGCTCGCGACGATGACGCCCGGTTCCTTGCGCAACCGATCGGCCACACTGCCTGAGGCGAACGTCATAAACAGTTTAGACAAGTTCCTCACAGCCTTTCGCGAGCATGATGTCCTTCTCTGTGATGCCTCCTTCGTCGTGTGTCGACACGGTGAGCGTGACGTTGCGATACTCGATCAATATGTTCGGATGATGGTTGAGCGTCTCGGCCATATCGGCGACGAGATGAACGAATTGGATCGCCTCCGGAAACGTCTCGAGGCGATACGTTTTTTGTAACTCCCCTTCGACGACTTCCCAGCCCGGTAATCGTGACAACTGTTCAGACAGTTCGGTCGATGACAAAATCATCAGCTGATTCCCCTTTCGATTGCAGTTCCTCTTACACTTACTACCCGACCAAGCGCGAAAATAATCTTTTTCGCATGCCGCAAAATGATTTAGAATAAGAAAGATAGCCAAATCATTCTTCACAAGAGAGAGGAGACTTCCCATGCGGGCATTGATCGTCATTGATTATACGTTTGATTTTATCGCAGACACGGGTCGTTTGACTTGCGGGAAACCCGGGCAAAACATAGAAGAACGAATCGTCCAGTTGATCGAGGAATTTTCAACAGAGGACTACGTCGTCGTCGCGAACGACGTCCATGACGCCGGCGACACGTATCACCCTGAAACGACGTTGTTCCCACCCCACAACATTCGGGGCACGGAAGGTCGCGAGTTGTACGGCGCCGTCAAAACCGCCGCTGAACGCGCCGATCATTGGATCGACAAGACGCGTTACAGCGCCTTCGCAGGCACAGACCTTGACCTTCGCCTACGTGAGCGCGGCATCCATGAAGTCCATCTCGTCGGTGTATGCACCGACATCTGTGTGCTCCATACGGCCGTCGATGCGTACAACCTCGGATACAAGATCGTCGTCCATGCGGATGCGGTTCAAAGCTTTAACCCGGTCGGACACGACTGGGCGCTCGAACATTTTGTCACGACCCTCGGAGCTACTGTGACCGGGAAGTGACGCCAAACAGAAAGGAAACTACAATGTTACATCGCAACTTAGCGCTTCATACCGACCTTTATCTCCCACGCTGGATGTATATTTATTGGAAACAAGGCCGTCATAACGAAAAAGTCGTCTTCGACCTTTACTACCGCTCGAACCCGTTCAGCGGCGGTTACGTCGTCTTCGCCGGCTTGCAAAATATCGTGCACTATTTAGAGAACGTCTCGTTCACGGAAGCCGATATCGCTTATTTGAAAGAACAGCTCGGGTTCGAGGACGAGTTCGGTGACGTCCTCCGCAACTTCAAGTTCACCGGTTCTCTCTATAGTGTGCGCGAAGGTGAAATCATCTTCCCGCACGAACAAGTCGTCCGGATCGAGTCGACGATCTTCGAAGCGAAGCTGTTCCAAACGGCGCTCCTCAACATCGCTAACCATGAGTCACTCATTGCCTCGAAGTACGCCCGAATCCGTCAAGCCGCGCCGAATGAGACGTTGCTTGAAGGCGGGGCCCGCCGTGCCCAAGGCGTCGACGCCGCCTACTATGGGACGCGCGCCGCTTACATCGCCGGCTTTGACGTGACGAGCCTCGTTTCGGCAGGACGTGATTTCAACGTCCCGACCGGAGGGACGATGGAGCACGCCGACATCCAGTTTCATGATGACGAACTCGAGGCGTTCCGTTCGTTTGCCGAGATGTATCCGGACAACACGAGCCTGTTGATCGACACATACGACACGCTCAAATCGGGGCTCCCGAACGCCATCACGGTCGCAAAAGAGCTCGAGGCGAAAGGATACCGCTTGAAATCGGTCCGTCTCGATTCGGGCGACCTTGCCTACTTATCAAAACGGGCTCGGAAAGCATTGAACGCGGCCGGTCTCGACTACGTTAAAATTGTCGTTTCAGGTGACCTCGACGAGTACGTCATCCAAGACTTGCGGATGCAAGGCGCTGAAGCCGACACGTTCCTCGTCGGGACGCGCGGGATCACGGCTTATGAACAGCCGGCCCTCGGGATGGTGTACAAGCTCGTCGCCCGTGAAGGGGCCGACGGCGAGTTGAAACCGGTCATCAAAGTGTCGTCCTCGAAAGTGAAGACGACGACCCCGCACAAGAAAGAACTTTACCGGATCATCGATAACGAGACGGGCAAGTTCAAAGGGGATTACATCGCGCTCGCCGACGAACCAGTCGAGACGTATACGGAGATCGACTTGATCGACGTGCGTGACCCGGCGTTCCGGATCAAGACGCGCAACTTCACCGTCAAACGTTTGCTCGAACCGATCTTCCTAGATGGGAAGCGCGTGTACGACTTACCGAGTGCGACAGACATCCGCCAGTATCACCATGAGCAGATGAACGGCCTATGGGAAGAGTACAAGCGACTCCGGTTGCCGGAAGTGTATGCGGTCACGTTCAGCAAGCCACTGTGGGATTTGAAGCTCGAAATGATCCGTCAAACACGGATTCCAAAATAAAGAAAAGGTTACGGGGCGTCCCCGTAACCTTTTCTTTATGCGGTCGTCATTTCGTGCGCATGGAGTTTATCTTCTTTTCTCCGAAAGTAAAGTGCGATCGAAAGGGAAATCAAAATCAAGATGAAATAGATTGTCCGCTGCCAAAACGTCGCCTCCGTGTCCCCTTGGAACAAGGCGATGATATAGTCACTCCCACTCACGAAGAACAGTCCCGCGAGTAAAAGAAAGATGCGATACCCGGCTCGACTCCGTTCTTGCTTTACTTTGAAGAAAAGGACACCGTAATAACCGATTGCTAGGATCGTGATATATCCGATTATGCCAACAATCCAACTCATGGTGATGCCTCCTTATCCTCTGATATTCAAGTCGCTTCCCCGTTATCGTAACACAATCTTCGAATCAGACTATGTTAAGATGAGTTAAAGAAAACGTGGAAGGGATCGATACGATGAAAACGTTCCGTCTGGTCCAAGTCCGCCTCGTCCAAGACGAGTACGGCAACGAGTTAAACCTCCCGATCGAGCTGCTCGACGGGTTGATCATCTCGAAAGAACACGATAATGAATGGCTCCTTGAAATGCTCGTCCCGACCGAATTTGCCGTCATGCTCCACCACTATTTGAATAAACGGATCCTTCTTTTAGCAGAGGCGGTCATCACCTCGGCCAATAACCGTCCCGCGGCCATCGCGATGACGTTCACGAGCGAGCGTTCGCTGTCGAACCATCACACGTTCGTCGCTGAAGGATTGATGCTCCTGCCAAAACAAGATCCGACGAAACAAGTTCTCGACTCCTTGATCTCAGAAGGGGTGGCGGACGCCAATCTCAAACCGTCGTTCTTCGAAAAACAAGTCGAGCAGCAACAGTCGTTCAGCCGCTCTGCCTTCACCCAGCTCGTCAAGACAGGATCGTTCGAATAAGCGAACGGTCTTGTTTTTCTTTCCCCGTTTTTGTAAACGGCTCAACCAAAAAAGACGAAGAATTTTCTCCGCCTTTAGATATACATGAAAAACAAGATGACCATCATTGTCATACCGATGACTTTGAGCACGGTGCTTCCAAGGAACGCGAGCACCGTCCCGACGCCGATGCTCCATGCCTCGCGCGTCGTTTTGCCGAGCGTGAGCTCCGCTAAAAACGCAAAGATGAACGGGAAGATGAGTACGCCGACGAGCGGGAAGATGAACGGTCCGGCAATCAAGCCGATGGTCGCGCCCCACTTCGCCCGTTCCGAGCCGCCGCGCTTGTCGACTGTCGCCCGTGTGACGATGTAGTCGACCGCAAACAAGAAAATCAAGAACAGGATTTGCCAGAGCCAAAACGTCCATGTGAGCGGTTCAAATGAGAACCCGAATCCGTAAATCACATAACCGATGAATAAGAACAGCACGCTCGGGATGACCGGATAGATCAAACCCGCGAACGCGACAACAAATGATGCGATGATGAAAATCCAGAGCAATGTCGTCATGAGCCTCTCCTCACTTCGTGACGATCTCGTTCGTAATATGATCGGCGACGTTCACGGCCTTTACGACGAACTGATCTTCACGATGTTCGATATAGTTCGAGCAGGCGTTCCGCATGGCATGGCGGAACGTGTACGTGTCATCGACCGCCGATAGGGCGGCTTTGATCGCATGCGAATGGCAGACGACGATGATCCGCTTCCCTTTATACACCTTGACGAGATGTTCCATCCCTTCAAGCACCCGGGCCCGCATCTCGTCTTCTGACTCAAGACCCGGAACCCGTTCCTGATCGTCCGCTTGAACGGCCTCGTAAATGCCAGGCACCGGTTTGCCTGACGCATGGCCGAACTCACGCTCGATGAACCGTTCGTCTTGAATAATCTCGCCCGGATCGATCCCGCACGCCTCCGCGATGTAATGGGCCGTGTCAACCGCTCGCGTGAGCGGGCTCGCGACGATCACGTCCCAGTTCTCTTGACTTAAAAAAGCCGCGCTCTCTTCGGCTTGGCGATGTCCAAGCGCGTTGAGCGGGATATCTTCCCGTCCTTGAATGATTTCTTGAAAATTCCAATCCGTCTGACCATGTCGGACTAAACAAAGTTCCGTCACACTCTTCACTCCTTCGTAATCGTTAAATCTTTTCCAATCGTAACATCTTTCTAAAAAATCGCAACGTCACATCAAGGCATCGTCGATGAAACGATCGATGCGGGCCATGAGCTGTGTTTCTTTAATCGGATTATCGGATTGGAGAAAACTTGCAAGCGAGTGGGTACCGTTCGGGAACGAGATGAGCTGGACGTTCGCCCCGACCTCACTGGCGTGCTCGACGAAATGGAGCGCTTGCCCGAACGGGACGATTGGGTCTTTTTTCCCGTGCAAGATGAGAATCGGCGGCGCGTCGTCATACAGATGTGTGACCGGTGAACATTTCACCATCAATTCACGCCACGCCTCGCGACTGCCCTCGTAAAACTTCAAGTGCGCGAGCCATGTCTGGATGAACTTGAACAAGAGGAAGTTCGTCGGCGGATACAACGCGATGACCCCTTTCATCGGCGGCACATCGTCACCGAGTTCACCTATAAACTGTTTACCCCGGTCGAGCGCCGTCGCGAGGACGAGCGCCGCCCCCGCCGAGTCTCCCCAGCCGATCAATTGATCGATATCGAGATTGAGAAGCCCGTCATGTTGTTTCAAGTAACAGAGCGCGTCAGACACGTCGATGATGTTGTCCGGGAAGTAGACCCCGTCCTCGAACAGTCGATAGTCGATGCTGACGATGGCGAACCCTTTCCCCAAGAAATGATCGAGAAGGGGATGGAACAACGTCACCATGCCTCGGCCCCCGCGGACGAACGCGCCACCGTGCGCGTAGACGGCGACCGGGAACGGTCCATCGCCCGGCGGGTAGTATATATCGAATTGGAGCGGTTGGTCGTTGACGAACTTGTAAGTGTGGGTTCGTCGTTTGCGTATAGACGGGCGAACCGTCATCTCTGGTTCTTGCCATCTAACGAGCGAACCGTACTGATTCCAAACGCTCGCCCCGGCTGCGGTCGCCGCCGCTAACGCAGCGCCCCCGACAAACCAGGCGGTCTCCTTTCTCATACAAATCCACTCCTCGCTCTTTTTTTAATCATATTCCCTTTTTCTTTAAAAACCATCCATCGGAAGTCGGACTTGACGTGTGATTGACTGCCCCCTATAATATTAGACGCAGTCACAGAACGTAACCGTTACGGTTTAATAATTGATATAGAGAATGAGAGGCGGAATAATACATGAACAAGAAATTAATGAGTGTCGCCGCGGCCGGGACACTTTTACTCGGCGGTTGCGCCAACAACGAAGAGAGTAATGCTACAAATGCTACAGACGAAGCGAGCGATCAGTTGACGGTATACGCGTCGACATTCGCCTTAAAATCGATTGCCGAAGAGATCGGGGGCGATCGCGTCCGCGTTGAGATGGTGATCCCGCCAGGTGCCGACCCGCACACGTACGAGCCGACTTCAAAACAGATGACACAGATCGCGGAAGCTGATCTATTCCTCACGATCGGCCATGACCTTGAGCCGTACGTCGAGTCGATGGAACAGAGTCTCGCGAGTGAGGACGTCACGTTCGTCAAAACAGCAGAAGACATCGCTCTGCTCTCGGCTGACGACACGGTCCACGTTCACGGTGAGGATGAGCACGGCCACGAAGCAGACGAGCATGGCCACGAGGAAGATGGGCATACGGAAGAAGACGCAGGCCACAGCGAGGACGACGGTCACAATCACGGCCAATACGACCCGCACGTCTGGCTCGATCCGATGAACGCCGTCTCGATGGCAGAAGCGGTTGAGGCGTCGTTCGCCGAGCAAGCGCCTGACTATAAAGACGAATTCGCAGATCGGTTGAGCGCATTCAAAGAAGAAGCCGACACGCTCGATGCCGAGCTGCAAGCGGCTGTCGACGCCGGTTCGAAGTCAGAGCTCCTCGTGACGCACGCGGCTTATGGCTACTTGGCGGAACGATACGGTTTCGACCAGCTTCCGATCACTGGTCTCACGCCGTCTGAAGAGCCGTCACAGCAAGCGTTGAAGCGAGTCATCGAAGAGGCAGAGCTCCATGACTTGAAGTACATCGCGTTCGAGGACACGGTGACACCGAAAGTGGCCGAAGTCGTCAAAAATGAGATTGGTGCCGAAGCGGTGACGATTTACAACCTTGAATCGGTCACGAAAGAACAGATGGACCAAAGCTATTTCGACTTGATGCGCGAGAACGTCAAAGCGCTTGAAATCGCATTGAAATAAGACAGAACAAAAGCTCGGCGCCACGGCGTCGAGCTTTTTATAATTCCGGCTCTCGGTCGATTTGTCTCAACCTTGCCCAAATGATACCAGATACGAAAATCGGGACAAAGGTGTCATTCATAATAAATCAACACGAGCTCATCCCGCTCGCTCGCCTCGTCACAGAAGCGCTTCAACAGCGTCCATTTGAGCCAAATGTCATCGAGACTGTCACGATTCACTAGCGCCATCTCTCCGACATCTTCTTTTTTGAAGGCGTTCATCGCGTCTTTGACGATATGAAGCAGCTGCGGCGTCAAAATCCCGACGACGACCGCCTGCTTCTCATTGACGACCAACTCTTCCCCGATGACGGCCATCTCCAAGTTATACGTGTCATTCCCGTCGATATACACCTCGATTTGACCGAGTATTTGTTGAAACCGTTCAATATTTGGAAGCGTCAACGTCTCGTACGTGTCACGGTGTTGCTCGTGCACGTGAAGCAACCAGTCTAGAATCATCTCCGGGTCTTGACCGAACGAGACCCATACTTCCGGGGAAATGCGTATATAATGTGTCGTCTCCATGAGTGAACGCCCCCCTTTTCTTCACTTTACCCTTCTTTCAGACGCAAAAAAACCGTCTACGTATATTCGTAGACGGTTTGTTGCTTATGAACGGAACGTACCCGTTTTGACTTCTTCTTCCTCGTTATCCCAAGCCTCTAAATATTCACGACCAGGCAGGTCTTCGATCGAGTCGGCATAAAATACCGGATCGTCTCCTTGACGGCGTTGCTCCAAATAATCGTCGAGCACGAGCCGCGCGACTTTCGCAAGACGGAAAATCGCATACAAGTTGACGAGCGCCATGAGTCCCATGAACACGTCGGCGATCGACCAGACGAGACCGGCCGAACGGACAGCTCCGAAGAGGACCATCCCGACGACACCGATGCGGTAGAGCGTGACATAAATCTTTTTATTCGAGATGAACTGAATGTTCGTCTCACCGTAGTAGTAGTTTCCTAGGATCGAGCTGAACGCGAACAAGAAGATCGCGATTGTCAGGAACGACGTCGCCATCGGACCAATCTCAGCCGTGAGCGCCGCTTGTGTCAATTCGACACCTGCGAACGCTTCCGAACCAGCCACGCCTGACAACAAGATGATCATCGCTGTCGACGTACAGATGAGAAGCGTGTCGACGAAGACGCTGAACGATTGGATCAAGCCTTGTTTGACCGGGTGTGATACTTCAGCAGTCGCTGCCGCGTTCGGAGCCGACCCCATACCCGCTTCGTTCGAGAACAGACCGCGACGGATCCCTTGAAGGACCATCGCCCCGATTGCCCCGCCGAACAGTTGCTCGAGACCGAGCACACCTTCAGAGAAGATGAGACCGAACACGCTCGGCAATAGCGAAGCGTTTGAAATCATGATCCATAAAGCGAGCAGGATGTAACCGCCGGCCATGATTGGAACGATGATACTTGATAACATCGCAATCGACTGGATGCCGCCGAAGATGACAATTGCTGTGATGGCAGCCAACACGAGACCGACCGTTGTCGGGCTGACCCCGAACTGGTTGCTCATCGAAAGCGAAATTGTGTTCGATTGGACCGAGTTAAAAGCAAAACCGAACGAGAACGTGATGAGGATGGCGAACAAGATGCCGAGCCACCGTTGCCCGAGGGCGCGCTCCATGTAGTAAGCCGGTCCCCCGCGCCATGTACGGCCATCTCGAATTTTATAGACCTGTGCGAGCGTGCTCTCGACGAACGCCGAGGCGGAACCGACTAAAGCGATGATCCACATCCAGAAGACAGCTCCCGGACCACCGAGCGCGATCGCTGTCGCGACACCGGCGATGTTGCCTGTTCCGACACGTGCTGCCGTCCCGATGGCGAACGCTTGGAACGAAGACACTTGTCCTTTTTCACGCTTCATGCCGTCTTTGAACAAGAGGCGGAACATTTCAGGAAGCATACGGAACTGAACGAACCCCATGCGAATCGTGAAGTAAAGGCCTAACGCGACAAGAACGACGATGAGCACCGACGACCAGAGCAGGTCGTTCGCTTGCCCAACAAACTTTTCGATCATATTCTCCATCTTCAATCCTCCAAAATGTATGTTTAGTTATAAGTAAAAGTTATGTCAACTTTCTTAACATGATTAGAATTATAGGAAAAGTGTGCGGAGAATGCAATCTTTTTCAGCAATTTTCAAGTTTCACACCCAAACAATAGAAAAAGCGACCGGCACATGGCCAGTCGCTCTGATTATTTAATTCACTTAGATGAACAGGTTCAAGTTGCCGCCTTCAGCTGCCCCGAGGTATGCTGCCACACCGCCGAGATTGATGCCGTCGATCAACTCTTCTTCTTTGATTCCCATGACATCCATCGACATCGTACAAGCGACCATCTTGACGCCTGCTTCTTGTGCCGATTTAATCATTTGGTCAAGTGATGGCACGTTCTTGTCGCTCATCACTTTCTTCATCATTTTCTGGCCAACCCCACCGAAGTTCATGTTCGAGAGCGGAAGTTCTCCAGCATGCGAAGGCATCATCATGCCGAACATCTTCTCGAGACCTTGCTTCTTCACGTCAGGTGCGTCTGGTTTACGAATGACGTTCAATCCCCAGAATGTGAAGAACATCGTCACTTCTTTGCCCATTGCCGCTGCGCCTTGAGCGATGATGAACGAGGCGAGGGCACGGTCGAGGTCTCCGCTGAAGACGACCATCGAAGCGCCGTCGCCGGCTGGTGCTCCTGCTTGAGCGGCCGCAGGGCCGTTGCCTTTTTGAAGGATCGCTTCGACGCGACCGTTCACGAACTGTTTCGAGACGAGTTTATTACCCGTCTTTTTCGCCCATGCTTCGATGTCTGCGAAGAAACCAGGATCGCTTGCGAGGACGCGGAGCGTCTCACCTTCGCCGAGCTCTGCCACTTTTTTATTTACTTCTAAGATCGGGCCCGGGCATTGAAGACCACATGTATCAAGGAAAATCGGTTCTCCGACTGGTTCATTCGTCATTGCGGGTGGTGCCTCCTTCGTTGCTGTCGCAGCAGTCTCATCTGCCGTTTTAACTGTCTCGAGCGCGTCAAAATCACGTCGTACTTGCGACCACGTCTTGTAGCCACCGCTCAAGTTTTTCACTTTAAAGCCATTTTGGCGCAAGATGCGTGAAGCCAGGTAGCCACGAAGGCCGACTTGACACGTCACGTAGATCGTCTCGTCTTTACTATAGCTGTCCAAGTTGTCACGGAGCGAGTTGAGCGGGATGTTGATCGACCCAGGAATTTTCCCGAGCTCATGCTCAGACTCGTCACGGACGTCAAGGAGTGTCGCACCGTTCTCGACCAATGCGTCAATCTCGTCCCAATGCACGACTTCGTTGTCACCGAGGATGACGTTCGAGGCGACGTAACCGATCATGTTGACCGGATCTTTCGCCGAGCTGAACGGCGGTGCGTAGCTAAGTTCGAGGTCTGGCAGGTCGAGGACCGTCAAACCACCTTTGATTGCTGTCGCGATGACGTCGATCCGTTTATCGACACCGTTCATCCCGACACCTTGAGCACCGTAGATTTCACCCGTTGTCGGATGGAACAACAGTTTGAGTGAAACCGGAGTCGATCCTGGGTAGTAGCCTGCGTGTGAACCTGGGTGCACGTGGACGGCTTCAAACTCTTTGCCGGCCGCTTTCAAACGTTTCTCGTTCCATCCTGTCGAAGCGACAGTCATGTCGAACACTTTTGCGATCCCGGTACCCATCGTCCCATTGTACTTCACGTCGCGGCCGTTAATGATGTCGGCAACGAGGCGTCCTTGACGGTTGGCTGGCCATGCGAGCGGAACGACCGTTGGCTCTTTGAAGATATAGTCGAGCACTTCGACCGCGTCCCCGATCGCATAGATGTTCGGATCTGACGTGAGCATCTTCTCGTTGACACGGATAGCGCCACGTGTCCCTGTCTCAAGACCGGCTTCTCGGGCGATCGTCGATTCAGGAATGACCCCGATCGACATGACAACCATGTCCGTTTCAATGACACGGCCGCTCGTCAAATGAATCTTCTTCCCTTGATCAGAGAACGACGACACGCCGTCTGACAATTGGAGGTCCACGCCATGGAGACGCATATGTTCATGGATTGGTGCGACCATCTCACGGTCGAGCGGTGTCATGACTTGATCCGCCATTTCGACGAGCGTCACGTCAACGCCGCGTTCACGTAAGTTTTCAGCCATCTCGATTCCGATGAAGCCGCCTCCGATGACCGTCGCATGTTTCGGTGCCTTGTCATCGACGTAGCTGCGGATTTTATCTGTATCCGGAATATTTCGGAGCGTGAAGATATCTTCTGCTTCCTCGATTCCAGGAATGTTCGGACGAATCGGTTTCGCTCCAGGCGACAAGACGAGGACGTCGTATGACTCATCGTACGTTTCACCCGTTTGGACGTGTTTCACCGTCACCGTCTTCTCAGCGCGGTTGATTTTCATCACTTCCGTCAAGTTGCGGATATCGAGTTGGAACCGTTTGTTCATGCCCTCAACTGTTTGGACAAGCAATTTTTGACGGTCTTGAATCACGTCACCGATGTAGTATGGGAGACCACAGTTGGCAAATGAGATATATTCGCCACGGTCGAACATGACGATTTGATTTTCTTCATTTAAGCGACGGAGACGTGCGGCTGCCGAAGCACCACCTGCTACCCCACCGACAATTACGATTTTTTTACTCATTGCTCGTTTCCTCCTTTGACGACTTCACCAGGCCAGCTCATCAAGCCGTCTTCTATATTGACCACTTTATAACCTTTTGCTTCCATTTGCCAAGTAGCTTGCGTGCTGCGAGCGCCCGAACGACAAAGCACGATGTACTCTTGGTCTGTGTCGAGCGTATCAATCCACTCCGTTATTTCAGAGAGCGGATAATTCGCCGCCCCCGCGATGTGTGCTTCTTGAAACTCGTCGCGTTCGCGCACGTCGACGATGTTTACAGGGACTTCAAAGTCCATTTGACGTTTTAAAGCCGATGCTTTCATCTTTGTTTACCCATCCTTTTTATCTATAGTCATTTCACGTATTCATGATCAGCTTGGTAGCGGGCGTTCGATAAACTTTGTGATTCATTGAACAATTCGCTTCCACGTCATTAATATACCCCCTATGGTATGTGATTGCAAGGGAAAAGTTTGACGAATCGGCAAACAGTCGATTTTTTCCGGCTTAAACGTTGTTGCTCGACACATACTCCCCCACGTATTAAGATGAGACTACACAATACTAGTTGGGTTACTGAACGATTTGAATATAGAGGTGAAACTTATGGAACAGTATCAATACGACACGAAAGTGTTGAACCGGATGAAACGGGTCGAAGGCCAGATCCGGGCCATCATCCGCATGATGGAAGAAGGCAAGGAGTGTCGCGACGTCGTGACACAACTGAGCGCGGCCCGATCGGCACTCGACCGCGCCTCGACGATCATCGTCGCCAAGAACTTGGAGCAGTGCATCATCACGGCGCAACAAGATGGCGAAGATACGTCGGAAACGGTCGAAGAAGCCATCAAAATGTTGATGAAACGCTAGTTCCCCTTGCTTTCCCCTCTCAAATGGGAGAAAGTTAGAGTAACGACTTTTAAGGGGGATTTCTTTGTGAACTTCGAAGAAAAAGTAGAATCATTCAAAGCGCTCGTCGCAGAACGCAACATGACGTTCAAAGAGAGCGAGACCGAAACGCACGTCACGTTTTTAACGCGTGAAACGACTAAATCTGGGGCCCAGCCCGTTATGATTATCGCCTTCAACAAAAAGACGACTGACGCCGAGCTATACGCCGCGACAGTGACGCACGTGCCGGACTACGTCGAAGACCTACCGATCCTCAACGCACTGAACGAGTTCAACCAAGAGTTCAAGTACTTCCGTTGCGTGCTCGACAGCGACCGTGACGTCACGCTCGCTTCAACGCTCGATCTCGACCTCGGCTTCTCACCGGAAATCATCTTGCAACATTCGTTCATGATGTTCCAAGCAGCCGACGAAGTGAACGAGTACATGCAAAAACTGTACACGCAAGTTCAATAATTGTAGACCGCCAGACAGAAAAGACGATCATCCCGAACGCATCGGGACGATCGTCTTTTCTTGTGTACTCATACGTTATCTCTCGTAGCTAGGGCACGGGGAGAAGTTGCAATATACCACTGGTAACAAAGAATGATGATTAATAGAAGATCAACCAAATCCCCACCGTAATACATCCACATGGCTCCTACCTCTGCCTCTCCTGTTGGCACCCCATTTGGTGGGCTCACATAAATTATTTTTGCCAATATCTTATGTCCGGCCAACGCTGCAATCAATACAAGTGATCGGTATATGTAGCTGTATCGATGTGACGTGACGTCCACATAAATCAAAGAAATGGTAAACAAATACCCTGCTAAAAACACATGCAGATGAATTAACACATATAAAAGAATTGATTGATGCATCAGTGAATACAAATTCGTCATGTAGAGCAGATATAGTCCTCCAATGTTGAGAACGGAAGCCGTGACCGGATTCGTGAAGAATTGGAGCGGCCGACTTTTTAATACGCGTGTCACTCTTCTCGCGACGTGTACATCAAGCGTCCGCAACAGTAACGTCATCGGGGCGGACAAGGCGAGACACAATGGCGCCAACATACCTAGAAACAGATGACTAATCATATGCCCGACAAAATTGGTGTGGGCAAAAGTCGCTAACGGTCCAACCAAAGTAAGGCCTACACAAACAATACCTATCATCCATAAACCGTAGCGATATAGCGGCCACGGTTTATAAGCGCGACTCGTAAAAATTCCGGCGAACGAATAAGCAAGGAGAGCCATAAACAACAAAATCACGACCGCCGCCTCATAACCGCCACTTATCGTCTGGACATGGGAATGCATCCTCATTTATCCTCCTTCTTTTACAAGTAGCTTCCGTTTCTGCGTTTGGTTAAAGAGCACTAAACCACCTATGAGGATGACAAGGGCCGTAACATTCCAAACGAGGTCATATGGAAGAATCTCAACGCCATAACGAATCTGATGAATTTTCAGTAGTTTGTGATGAATAATCCCATCGTAGAGTTGAAAAAAACCAACGCCAATCAGGACGCCACTGATCCATCGCTTCATCCAAAATGACTTTCTTCTCCGTAGGTCTGCCAGGAGGAACAAGGAAGCTACGGTCGCAAACCAACTGAACGCATGAAATAACCCGTCTGAGAATAAGCCGACGGCAGACGTCGATTTATCGTAGAAATGATGCCACGCCAACAATTGATGAAATATCGTCTCATCCACAAATGCAATCAGGCCCAATCCGAACAGAAATCCCGAACCAAGGTTACGGAACGCGTATGCATACGGACTACCTTCCATGTTTCGGCACCTCCAAATTAATAACAAAGTTTTCGGACATATTTCGATTCCCTTTTGTTTACTAATTAAACGCCGTCCTAATTTAAGAACAGAAACAATATCACTTTTATGAAACGTTTAGCCCAATTTTTCCGTACGAATAGAAAAAGGAGGGATTTTTATGTTGGCTCGTTATACGCTTTACCTCGATTCGTTCGAAGCCATCAAAACGGCGACCAAATGGGCACTCACTGACGACTTCCGGCGTTTGATGGCCGTCAACTACGCCATCCACGACACCCCGTTCGATCCAAGTCGATTTGCCGAGGCACAGGAGGTCGTCAAACGGAAGACAAAAGCCTTCTCCAAGTTTCGCGGCAGCAACAACCTCGTCTGGTTATCGTTTCTCGACGCCAAGTATGAAGACGTCGGCCCCGCGATTGACGAAGCACTTCGTCTCGACACGCTGCTCGACCGAAAACATTTCCGTTTCAGCGCGCTGCGGCCGTTCCTCGCGAGCCAGTTGATCAACGTCGACGAACCGGAACGCAGGCTCGATGAGGCAAGCGCCCTCTATCAAGCATTTAAACGCCAGCATCCGTGGCTCACGAGTGAAGAGGATCTGCTGTCGGCACTCGTCCTCGTGCAAGCGTTCGACGACCACACTGAACTGAACGAGCGCATCGAATCGTATTACGAGGCGCTGAAAATCCACTTACCACGCTCGAACGAACTGCAGCTCGTGTCGCATTTGCTCATGTTCAGCAAGTTGGACCGAGACGACGCCGTCGCTCGCTTCTTAGACTGGCGCACCCGCCTACAAAACCAACAGCTTACCGTCAAGAGTGAGCAGCTACCGTCGCTCGCCTTGCTCTCGATCGTCTCGGCACCGAACGACCAAGACGAACAAGCGATCCTCGACATCACGAACGCTGAAAAAGAGCAGCAACGCTGGTTCAACACGCACGGACTAAACGTCGCCATCCAACTCGTCGCCGCGGAACATATTACCGAAGATGCGAGCGACCTGCTACTGAACGGGACGTTCGCTCATTTGCTGGCGATGCAACAAGCAGCCTCGGCAGCAGCAAGCGTCGCCATCATCGCGAGCACGTCGTCAAGCGACTAAAAAAGAAGGGTTGCCCCTTCTACGTGTAAAGATATGCGCTCAAACAAATTAAAACGAACACCGAGTTCACGATCTCAAAGATCCCGATTTTCATGACCGGGATCTTTTTGCCGTAGAAAACGATCGCCCGGACGAGGCTCGGCGCGTATGCGAGCGCGAGCAGCGGATAGCCGAACGCGATGAACGCTGCGACGAGCATGAGGTGATACCCCCACGAGATGTTCCGGTACAACGCGCTCTTCTTCTCCCGAATCATCGTCTTGACGTAAAAGATACTGCCGAGGAAATACAAGTACGGCAAGATGAACAGCCAGACGATCGTCGCGCCCAACGTCTGCGCACCCAAGTAATAGCTCGCCATCCCACCGATACAAAATGACGTGACGGCACTGACGTCGTTCCAGACGTTGCGCTCGTCTTTGATTTTGGCGAAATAGGCGTTGACGAGACCGAACGGGATCATCGCGAGGACGAACCAGACGAGACGCCACTCGGTGATGAACACCGGAATGGCAGCGACTGTCGCAATCACGAGATACGTCACGACTATTCGCAACAGCTCAGCCGACTTCTTCCGTTGCTTCACGTATTGGAACAAGAAAAACGTGCCCATGTAGACGAACAACCAAGCGATGGCGAACGGTAAGTGCGCGAGTGTCCATCCTCCGACGATGCCGCCGAGTAAGAACGGTAAAATAAGCATCGACCAGGCGCCGTGCTGTTTTGGAATCATCCATTTCATGTGACTCACTCCTTCTATAATCAGTTTAGAAGAACGGCGTGGGGAAAACTGTGACAAATTTTACAAAACAAAAAACGATCTCACGCGAGATCGTTTTTTGGTGTTAGTTTGGTCACACTTGGTATGGCTACTTCGACAGCGTCTTCCGTCAACATCTTCGTGACGACACGACCAGCGATTGAGACCGCGATGAGCGTGTAAAGCGCGTTCGAGAGCGGCAAGTAGATGAGCGAGATCGCAAGAACAACCACATCGAAGGCGATGAGAATCGTTCCGACCGATACGCCGGACCACTTTGACAGACCGAGTGCGAATAAATCGTCGCCTCCGGTCGCTCCACCTGACTTCAAGACGAGACCGAGACCGTAGCCGGTCACAATCCCACTCGCAATCGCAGCAAACAGTGTCGCCGGCCAGACCTGGATGTCAAACGTCAACAGGTCGAGTCGATCCCACATCGCATAGCTGAGCGAAAGTGACGCCGCGGCAAGCACGGCTTGTCCGACGAAGCGCCAGCCTTTCCACCAAAGAGCGATTAAAAAGAAGGGGATGTCGAGTACGATCATCGAGATCGCCGGATCGATATCAAATAAATAGCGGCCGAGTAATGCTAACCCGACAAAGCCCCCTTCTGCCAAACCAAACTGTTCATTCAAATAATAATAACCGAACGCCATGATCAGCGTTCCGAGCACTATGGTAGCAACTCGTTTCATTCCGATTGTCCTCCCCGTTTTCAACGGAGAGGAGGATCCTCAGTCGTAGCCGCGGTTCCATCTGTTCCATCTCCGATCTTCCGTTTGTTGATTTTTTACATCGATGTTCGTCTGTAAAAACTCAACGCTAGAAGTCCGGCAATTGAAACAGAGGCCATGTCCTCTCGGTGTCCATAAAGACCTTCCTTTCCCAAATTGCGCGTAATCATGAGACTATTTTAACATACTCTCGCGACTATTTCATTAAATGTACATTTAGTGTAGATTACGTTTCGGTAAATCCTTCTTCCCGAACCACCACCAGTTCCAGTCGCCGAACAGTTTCATCAAGGACGGGACGAGCAACATCCGGATGATCGTCGCATCGATGAAGATGGCGAGCGCGATACCGACCCCGAGCTGTTTGATCGGGCTGACACCGGTGAAAGCGAACGCGCCCGTGACGACGATCATGATAATCGCGGCCGACGTGATAATCTTGCTCGTCTTCGCGAGCCCCATCTCGGTCGCATAGTCGTTATCCCCGGTCTCGCGGTAATACTCCTCGATCCGTGAGACGAGGAACACCTCGTAGTCCATCGACAGGCCGAAAACGAGCGAGAAGATGAACACCGGCGTCAAAATACTGATCGTCTCGGCGTCGTAGACGTAGCCCGACTCAAAGATGATGACCAATAACCCAAACGTCGCCCCGAGTCCGAGCACGTTCATGATGATCGCCTTGATCGGAATCAAGATCGAGCGGAACGCCCACATGAGGATGACCATCGTCGCTAAAATCACGGTCACGACCGCATAGGGGATGCTGTCGTAAATCTCTTCATAGATCTCTTCGTTGAAGGCGGCCGGTCCGCCGACGTCGAAGCCTTGGTCGCGCCAATCGCGGACGAACGCCTGCGCCGCTTTATCACTCGGCGGCACGTCGAAGCTGACGTTGACGAGTGCGAGGTCGGTATTCCCTTCGAGCGTGACGAGACGTTCAAACGCCTCGAGCTGTTCCGGGGCGACTTGAACGAGCTGTTGGAATTCCGCAGCTGTTAAGTTTGATGCGGTCAAGAACGTCGTGACGTTGTCGACAATCGGGTCTTCATTCAACTCGTCTGTGAGGGTTGTCAACTCGTCAAGAATCATCGAGTCGGTCAAATCGTTCGTCTCAAACAACAGCACCGCATCGGTCGACGTCTCGCCGAACACATCGTCCCACCGCTCGAGGGCGGCCCGGGATTCGTACGACGTCGGGAGCGCATCGGCGTCCGGGATGTTCAGTTCTAAGTCGCGGACGAACCAAAGGCTCGGCAACAAAAGGAGCAACGCGACGAGCGTCATCACGACCGGACGCTTCATGACGAACCGGGCCAACTTTTGCCAGCGCACTTCAGAGCGCGTCTCGTTCGTTCTGATGAGACGTCCTTTATTGATGGCATCGCCGACGATATAGAGCGCCGACGGCAAGAGCGTGAGCGCCGATAAGACGGCACCCGCGACCGCAATCAAGGCACCGAGCGCGATCGCTTGAAACACATCGACTTGAATGAACAACAGTCCGGCGAGCCCGACGAAGACGCACAGTCCTGAGAACAGGATCGAGCGACCTGCCGTCGCGACCGTCCGGACGATGGCCGCTTCCCGTGACAGTCCTTTGGCGAGCTCTTCACGGTAACGGTTGACGAGCAGGAGCGAGAAGTCGATCCCGAGCGCAATCGCGATCATCGCGACGGCATTCAATACGAAAATCGATAGCTCCATCGTCTGCGTGAAGAAGAAGAGCGATCCCGCCGCGACGATGAACGTGATCAGTCCAACGAATAAGGGCATGAAAGCGGCGAGCGGTGTCCCGAAGACGAGCAGGAGGACGACGAGCGCGACCGGGATCCCGATCAATTCGGCCCGGATCAAGTCATTTTTCGATGCCTCGTTCAAATCTTGGGCAAAGACCGGCTCCCCGGTCAACCGGACTTCCGTGTCCGTATCTCGAATCAATTCAGCACGAACGTCGGCAATCGCCGCCTCGGCCGCTTCCTGGTCCTCGAACTCGAGCACGAAGTACGCGGCGTCACCTGAACGCGCGTCCGGGTTCTCCGCTGGCGTGATGACGCCATCGACGCCTGAAACAGATTCGAGCCGTGTTTTTTGTTCGGCCATGACCGTCTCTAAGTCACCGCCTTCAAGCAAGACGATCATCGAAGCGCCGGCCCGGTCGAACCGATCGTTCAACGTGTCCTCCACTTGCGCGAAGCGGCCATCTTGAACCGCAAACCCGTTTCCTCGCAATTCCCCAGGCAACTGCAATCCGAAGTAAATCGAGACCGCTAATAACACAGTCCACACGGCGACCACCCAAAAGCGCCACCGCACCAAATTTTTACCTAACCGTTCCATCCAAGTCCACCCCTCTCCATCTAAGAAGACTGTTCCCGTTTCGCACGAGTTTCATCAAGTCTTCGCAAAAAAATCCTGAACCGTGAGTTCGGTCCAGGAACGTCAACGCTCGAACACTTGTAGCCAACTATGGCAAAATCGTCGAGGCGTCGATAATACGACGAGGCGGTCTCCCGACTCATCAAGCAACATCACTTTCAATAATTCACTGTCGGCACATACGTCAGAAGCAAACAGCAGACGGTCACGCTTGAACAGCTGGAACGACGTCATCGACGTAATCGCTGTCGTCGCACCGACCTGGTCGACGATAACCGTATCATAATCGCCGCCGTAAGGAATCGTCCATCGTTCACCCGCTTCGACCTGCTCGACCATGAATTGCTGATTCAATTCATCGTAAAGCGTGACGAGGCCCGGGGCCGTGAATCGCTCAAAATCATAAATCGGATGATAGGCTAACTCAATGATGGCGCCAAACTCCGGCGTCTCCTCATAGCGGCTATAGCGGAACGTGTGGTCGGTCATGTTTAACGCCACGATGTCAGATTCCGCCGAGTAGAGAAATAAATCGTCTCCTCGCCAATGACATAAATTGCTGAACCAATCGTCATGAAACGTTTTTGGGATTGGGTGACACTCCATCATGCCTTGCTTTAAATCAATGACTCCATACGTTTGCATGTCTCGGAACAGCGCGACGGCTTTTTTTCCATGTGGTTCAATATATAGTGCGCAAGGTGCCGATTTCCACTCGAGTTCCCATCTGATTTGGAACGTTTCGTCGAAAAAGACAAATCCAGTTTGCGCCAAATACAACATCCATCCTCCACCGACGCGCTCTAACCATTCAACCGTCTGATGAAACTGATAGTCTGCTACTTGTTTGTACATTTGATCACTTCCTAGTTTCAGCTTAGCAACGACCGAACGGTTTTTCGATTTTGAATGTGTTCACACGACACATTCTCACTCGGTCCGTTTTTGCTGTATACTGGCTGTAGCAAACCTGAATTTAGAAAGGAGAAACCACATGCGCCCACTACAACTGTCTCCCGAGACGGCGGTCGAGCTTGCCAAAAAGTTGAACGTACCGCTTGAAGAACTCATGCATATGCCAAAACATATCCTCGTTCGGAAGATGATGGAGCTTGAAGCATCTAAGACCGAGCCGAACGAAGAAAAGGAGACGGAATGACGTCTCCTTTTTTTGTTACCCTTGTTTATTCTTCCGTTTTTTCGCGACGTACCAGAGTCCAAGAATGGCAAGCGCAGCCCCACCGGCGACGGCGTACTTGCTGTAATCCGGACGGCGTTCTGTCACGACGAGCGTCGACAGCGGCGCGACGGTGAGGTGCCGGTCTTCGACGAGGCGTGGCGCCGTCAAGTTGACGGTATGATCCTCGACATGAACTTCGAACTTGCCTGCTGGCAGCTTCACGTCGACCGGTACTTCGCGTCCGTTATGGTAGACGAGATGACGCTCGACATAACCTTCGACGTGACGATGAAGTTCGTAGGCGATTATCCCTTCTTCTTCGTCAAAGAAACGCAAGTGCTTTCGAATCTGTTCGGTGTTCTCGAGACGGAACAACGGATACTGTTTGCGTAAGTTGATCAAGCCTTTCACATATTCGACGCTCGGCGTCTCTTGCTCGGCCCGGGTCCAGTCCAATCGGTTGATGACCTCGCCCGATTTGAAACTGTTCTCGTCCCCGTCTTTCGTGCGGAAAAACTCTTGACCGCTGTGAAGGAACGGAATGCCTTGACTGAGCAGGACGATCGTCGTCGCAAGACGATGACGGCGACGGCGCGTCGTCTCATTGTCGTCAGGACTAGCGGCGGCAAGTTTGTCCCAAAGCGTCAAGTTGTCATGGCATTCGACGTAGTTGACGACTTGGTTCGGCTCATCGGCGAAGCTTTGACTCGTGACCGCACCGGCGATCCCGCGCTTCACGTCAGCCGTCAGCTCGGCGTTGCCGCTGATCCAGCCCGGCAAGTCTTCGATGAACACGTCACCACGGATTCCGTCCCGGATTGCATCGTTGAACTGGGCGATACGTGGCATTTTATGGGCGTTGTGTTGGTTTGCCTTCTTACGAACTGCCAGTGGTGTATCGAGATCCCAGCCTTCTCCGGTGACGAGGATCGAGGGATCGATCCGGTCGAGTGCTTTGCGGACTTGGTTCATCGTCTTGACGTCATGCAGCCCCATCAAATCAAAGCGGAAGCCGTCGATCATGAACTCTTTGGCCCAATACGAGACACATTCGACGATCAGTTTGCGCATCATCGCCCGCTCTGACGCCGTATCGTTGCCGCACTCCGAGCCGTCGGCAAGCGTCCCGTCCTCGTTCAACCGATAGTAGTAGTCCGGCACGAACTGGCCGAGCGGTGTCGTCAAAGCGTCATACGTATGGTTGAACACGACGTCCATGATGACGCGGATCCCGCGGTCATGGAGCGCTTGAATCATCGCCTTCAATTCGAGGATACGGGCGGCCGGGTCATCCGCTGTCGAGGCGTACGAACCTTCGACCGCGAAATAATGGACCGGGTCATAGCCCCAGTTATAGTTCGACTCGCTTTCCCGCGACTCGTTGACCGAACCGTAGTCAAAGAACGGCATGAGTTGAAGGTGGGTCACGCCGAGCGCTGTGATGTAGTCGAGCGCTGTCGGGTATCCGTTTTTCGTCTTCGTGCCGGCCTCGGTCATCCCGAGGAATTTGCCACGGTGCATGACACCGCCATCCGGGTGGCTCGTCAAATCTCTCACATGTGCTTCATAAATGACCGCTTCTTGCGAAGAGTGGAAGAGCGGACGTTCTTTGATCCAATGGTCCGGGTTGATTGAAGACGGGTCGAGCAGGCAGCCCCGCTTCCCGTTGACGCCGACGACTTTCGCATACGGATCGAGGGATTCGATGCGTTTGCCGTCAACGATTGCCTCGAACACGTAAAACTGACCTTCGAATTGCGCCCGGTCAAGCTCGACCATCCATGTCCCTTTTTCGGCCCGTTCGAGCTCGATGCGATCAAACTTACGCGCCCGCGCCGTACGATAAAGCTTCACTGTCATTTGCTCGGCTACCGGCGACCACACCCGCAGACGGATGAGTTCACTTTTAAACGTCACCCCAAGGTCTTTTCCATGATATGCAACGTGATCCAAGTCTACATTTGTCTGTCTATCGATTGTATGTTCCATCGTTTCACTCCTTCACTGCTTCAAATCTGCTATCATTATAACAAAACCCATACAAAGGATGGATGAAACATGGCAAAAGACAATTCTTTTGATATCGTGTCAGAAATGAACCTCGAAGAAGTGAAAAACGCGATCCAAATCGCCGAAAAAGAAATTTTGAACCGTTACGACTTTAAAGGGTCGAAGAGTGAGATGTCACTCGATAACGGTGACCTTGTCCTCGTCTCAGATGACGATTACAAACTCGAACAGTTAAAAGACGTCATGATCTCGAAGTTGATCAAGCGCGGTGTGCCGACGAAAAACCTCGACTATCAAAAAATCGAACGCGCACTCGGCGGTACCGTCCGTCAACGTGTCAAGTTGAAGAGCGGAATCGACAAAGACGATGCCAAGAAGATCAACAACGCCATCAAAGAGTCGAAGTTGAAAGTGAAATCGCAAATTCAAGACGATCAAATTCGTGTGACGGCCAAGTCACGGGATGACCTACAAGCGGTCATGCAACTCGTCCGTGAGCTCGAGTTATCGGTCGATGCCCAGTTCACGAACTACCGATGAAACTCGCCATCATCAGTGACCCGCACGGTTCGTTTGATGATTTGAAAGCCGTCCTCAAGGCGGTCAGGCGCGAGACCGAGCACATCCTCTGCCTCGGCGACTTGTACGAGTGCCATATCGGCAAAAAACGGCGCAACGAACGGTTTCATGACGTCTCTGACGTCATGACGTTTGACGAGCAGTACGAGGCGCTCTTGACGTTCCCGAGCCTGCGCGGCAACCAAGAAGAACGGATTGACGAAGTGCTCATCGTGTCGCACCCTGTCAAGACCCGCATCTCATTATTGCCTGAACAGACGACACTCGATGAGGCGCTGTTCTTACATGGTCACCAAATCGAGTGGAGCGCCGACTGGGAGCCGATCGTCGAAAAAGGCAAGTACCCGCTCGTCTTCATCGGGCATAGTCATATTCCGGGCATCTACCGGAAAGGCCGCTCGATTCCCTGGGAAATCGGGACACCGTTCAAGTTGAAGAAGAAGCGCTACGTCATCAACGTCGGCGCCGTCATCTTCGACCGAGAATGGTGTCTGTATGATACGAAGACGCGAACAGTCACGCGGATGAAGGCGTGACACAACAAAAGGGACCTTTCGCAGGTCCCTTTTGTCGTATTTACATTTCTTCTGGAGCTTGGACACCGATTAAACGGAGTCCTTCCGTCAAGACGATCGTCACGGCTTTGACGAGCGCGAGACGCGATTGTTTGCCCGCATCTTCTTCAAGCACACGGACGTGGCCGTAATACTTGTTGAACGATTGCGCCAAGTCGAGGACATAACGGCTGATGATCGACGGCTCACGGCGCTCATGGGCACGCGTGATGACGTGTGGGAACGCGTTGAGCATCGTCACGACGCCCCACGTGTGGTCGTCGTCCGCACCTGCGAACGTCGCACCGTCGTAGTTGCCTTTACGGAGGAGCGAGTTCGCCCGTGCGTTCGTGTACTGCACGTAAGGTCCCGTCTCCCCTTCGAACTTGAGCATGCTGTCGAGGTCGAACTCGATGTTGTTGATGCGCTCATTCTTCAAATCGTGGAAGATGACGGCGCCGACGCCGACCATACGAGCCACGTTCTCTGCGTTTGGAAGCTCAGGGTTCTTCTGTTCGATGTTCGCTTGCGCTTTCTCGATCGCTTCTTTCAATACTTCTTCAAGTAGGACGATGCGGCCTTTACGTGTCGACATCTTCTTCCCTTCTTGCAAGATCAAGCCGAACGGTACGTGGTGCATGCCGTCGACGAAGTCGTAACCGAGCTTGCGGAGTACCGAGAACAACTGTTTGAAGTGGAGCGCCTGCTCGCCACCGACGACGTAGTTCGCTTGGACGAAGTTGTACGTCTCATGACGATAGACGGCCGCAGCCAAATCACGTGTCGCGTAAAGCGTCGCGCCGTCTTTCTTTGTGATCAGGCAAGGTGGCAAGTTCTCGTCTTCAAGCGAGACGACCATCGCCCCTTCACTCTCGACGAGCAGGTTCTTCTCTTCGAGCATGGCGACGATCCGGTCCATCTTGTCGTTGTAGAACGCTTCACCGTGGAAGCTGTCAAACTCGACACCGAGGAGATCGTATACTTTTTGGAACTCTTTGAGCGACTCGTCACGGAACCACGTCCACAGTTCGGTCGCTTCAACGTTACCGTCCTCGAGCTTTTTGAACCAAGCACGGCCCTCGTCTTCAAGCTCAGGTTGGGTTTTCGCTTCTTCATGGAAGTGAACGTATAGCTTTAAGAGCTCAGCGATCGGATTTGCCCGGACCGCTTCTTCATCGCCCCACTTCTTATAAGCGACCATGAGTTTCCCGAATTGTGTACCCCAGTCACCGAGATGGTTGACACCGACGACGTTATAGCCGTTTTTGCGAGCGATCTGGTTGATGGCGTTACCGATGACCGTCGAGCGCAAGTGCCCCATCGAGAACGGTTTGGCGATGTTCGGTGATGAGAAGTCCGTGACAATCGTCTCGTTGCGTGTTGCATGCGTCGCGTAATCCGCTTGCTCGTCGAGAACCACGTTAATGATTTCCTGCGAGACGACGCCACGGCTCAAGAAGACGTTCACGTATGGACCGGCCGCTTCAACTTTTGTGAACAGTTCGTCGTTCAATTCACCGGCGATGTCAGTCGCAATCATGACCGGCGCTTTCCGGTACGCCTTGGCGAGTTGGAAGCATGGGAACGCGAGATCCCCGTGTGCCTCATGTTTTGGTTTTTCAATCAATGCCTCAATCTGGTCGAGCGTGAGTTCGTCACCGATGACACGTGACAGAGCCTCCGCATACTTGCGTTCATAACTCATGTAAATTTCCTCCTTCAAATCTAGTCATAAAAAAAACGCCCTTTGCACAGATGCAAAGAGACGGGTTGGCCCGCGGTACCACTCTTCTTGCCTGTTTTACACAGACCACTTTAACGGTGATAACGGGGGGCCCCCGGCTACGCCTACTCGCTTCGGATAGCATCTCAAAAGTGCGTTTCGCGATGTTTGTCAGCCTAGGCTCTCACCAATCCCTAGGTCGCTTTGTTGACTAAACGATCGTTACTCTCTTTTTCATCGACTTTCGTCTATGTGGTTGAAAAGCAACTTCATTATAGAGGATATTTGATGTAGACTCAATGCTAGAATTCAGCCATTATGATGAATAGGCAGGACTTGGGCGCAACCGTGCCGAATCTCCTACCATACATATGAGAAGACTTTTCCCACACAGGAGGGAACTATGAATCATTTTCGCAAAATGTCCGTCCTCGGTTGGAGCATTTGGAGTTTGATCGTTTTACTGACCATCACCTTGTTTACAACCGGTGTTCTTGATATTCCGGCGATCGAGCCGCTTCCGTTCATCTTGATCGCGCTGCTCGTCGTCATTTTCCAAATGGACTCGATTGAACGAAAAGGCATTTATTTCACGTTTTCAGAAAGTATCGTCCTCATCATCTTTTTATTCTTTGATTTTGAGACGGCGCTCCTCGTCAACCAAATCGGACTTCTCGTCTTTCAGTTCGCCAACCTAAAACCGCGCGTCGCGCTCCGCCGCTTTCGGTTCACTTATCCTTGGAACGCGATCACGTCATTTTTAGAAATCGCCATCCCGGCAAGTGTTTACTTGGCCCTCGGAGGTGAAACTGGTCTTGGCTTCTATTCGCAGGATTCGTTCGTTCCGCTCGTCGGTCTGATCATTGCCATAATTTTGAACACGGTCGTCCAGAAGTATCAAGTCGGCTGGTGGTTCCGCGTCGATATCCCGGTCCGTGATTTTTTGAGCATCGCGTTTTACACGTACATCGTCAGTTTGGTCTTCATCTTCGCCGCGTCGTTCTTCCGTGAGACGAACTTGCTCGTCGTCAGCAGCATCGCGGCCGCCCTCACGTTCTTTATTAAGCGGTTGATGATTCAAAAAGGGCGCCAAGACGCGTTCAAGTCATTGATCGAACAGTACGATGAAGCGAAAGAGGCCGTCTCCCTATCTCAAAGCGAGGCCCAGGCGATTGAAGTGTTCTTGAGTCAATGTGAGCGCCTCAACCAATATGATAAAGGGTTTGTCGAGTTCGTCCTGTTCGACCGAACGCTCTATTTCGATTTGTTGACGCGACAGCCGATCGACCGTCCACTCGTCTTCGACTTGATGGAAGCGCGCCATCCACACGCCAAGTCTGTCGATTATGAGATGCGCTTCGAATGGGACGCAGCGTTGTCAGATGCGTTTCATGACGATTACCACAGCTTCATCTCAGTCCAGTCAGAAGAGATTGACGGGATTCGCACACGTATCGTCATGATTGGTGAACACGTCTATGGCTATCCCCCCATCATTCAAAACGAGATGGTAAAACTGTTGAAATCGTTCAACCGAACGATCAGCCGATGCCACGAGCGCGACCGCCTATACACGGAAAGCCGCACCGATAGCTTGACGCTGCTCGCCAATGCGCGCGCATTCTACGAGTATGGGATTCAACAAATCTCGGACGGCTCGATGTACCCGATCTCGGTCGCGATGCTCGACATCGACTTCTTTAAAAAAATCAATGACACGCACGGTCACCAAGTCGGAGACAGCGTGCTCCAAGAGTTCGGGCGGCGAATCCGGCAAATGCTCCGGACCGATGACTTTGCGGCGCGTTACGGGGGCGAGGAGTTCATCTTGCTGCTCAATCATTGCGACGTCGACCAAGCCGTCGATATCGCCGAACGGATTCGGCAGAAAATTGAAGATAAGCCGTTCCGTGTCGATGGGGTCGATATTCCCGTGACCGCCTCGATCGGTGTCGATACGATTCAAGCGTTCGGCGACAAACGGCTTGACGATACGATCCGTAACGCTGACCGGGCCCTTTACGTCGGCGGCAAGTACGCCGGTCGTAACCGCGTCGCCCATTACAACTTTTTGACGACATGACTTCCCCCCGCGTCCACTGGCGCAGGGGGATTTCTGTTGACAACCCGCTTTGAAACAGGTACGTTAGGAAACGTGTCTAACAACTACATCATGACGACTTTTTATCAAGAGAGACGGAGGGACTGGCCCTTAGATGTCTCGGCAGCGGGTAACCTGTGCCAAATCCAGCGAGCGTTCTGCTCGAAAGATGAAAAGGGTGTCTCTTACAGAGAGAGCCTTTTTCGGAAGGCTCTTTTTTTCTATTCTTTGAAATGAGGTGAATCGATTGGAACAACCAACAGCTAACAAATGGGCGCTCTTGCCCTTGCTCGTCTTCCTCGTCTTCTTCATCGGGGCGGGTATTTATTATGGCGACTTTTACAAGTTCCCGGTGCTGATCGCGGCGTTGATCGCTTTAATTGTCGCTGCGATGATGACGAAAGGAAGCGTCACTCAGACCGTTGAGCGCATCGCCCAAGGTGCCGGTAATCCAGGCATCTTGATCATGATATTCATCTTCCTGCTCGCCGGTGCGTTCTCGAACGTCGCCGGTGCAATCGGTGCGATTGACGCGACGGTCAATGCGGCCTTGACGTTCCTGCCACCGTCACTCTTACTGAGCGGACTGTTCGTCATCGCCGCTTTCATCTCGATGGCAATGGGCACATCGACCGGTACGATTGCCGCGCTCGCCCCGATCGCGCTCGGCATCCATCAAGAGAGCGGGGTCAATATCGCAATCGCGGCCGCGGCCGTTGTCGGCGGGGCCATGTTCGGAGACAATTTGTCGTTCATCTCGGATACGACAATCGCCGCCGTCCGGACACAACGGACGAACATGCGCGACAAGTTCCGGACCAACTTTTGGATCGTGCTCCCGGCCGCAATCATCACGACCGTCCTGTTAGCCGTTCTCTCAAGCGGAGAGTCGACGATTGAAGTGGCCGCGTTCGAATGGTACAAGTTGATTCCGTATCTCGCCGTCATCGTCCTCGCCTTGACCGGACTGAACGTCATCCTCGTTTTGCTCGGCGGCATCGCGCTCGCTGGCATCATCGGGCTGATTGACGGAAGCTTGGCCGTCACGTCTTACGTCACGGCGATGGCCGACGGCATGATGGGCATGGCCGAGATCTCGCTCTTGACGTTATTCATGGGCGGACTCGTCGGACTCATCTCGCATAACGGTGGACTCACCTATTTACGAGACGCACTCACGTCACGGATTCAACGCCGGGCTGGTGCGGAATGGAGCATCGCCGGGCTCGTCAGTGCGACGAACGTCGCGACGGCGAACAATACGATCTCGATTCTCGTAGCAGGCCCGCTTGCCGCGAATATCGCCGATACGTATGACATCGAACGGAAAAAGTCAGCGAGCGTACTCGACATCTTCTCGTGCGGGGTACAAGGACTTCTGCCTTACGGGGCGCAGCTCCTCATCGCCGCCGAGTTGACGAACACGGCGTCCCCCGCCCTCGTCCCGTATATGTTCTATCCGTTCCTCCTGTTCATTTGCGGAGGCTTGGCGATCGTCTTCAACTTCCCACGTTTCAAAAAAACCAACTAAGCAAAAATCCTCGAAGGCGGTCGCCTTCGAGGATTTTTATGTTCTCGCTTCACGTTTACGTTTGAGCTCTTCGTTCCGTTTTTTGAAAGCGCGCCGTTTGAGAAGTTCTTCGAGACCCCGGCTGATCGCCCACAATACGAGCAAGAGCAAGCCGAGCATCGACAAGCGGAACGGGCTTTGGATGAACTCTTGCCACTGATCACCGATGACCGAGAAGATGACGACGACGAGCAGTTTCCCGAATCCGGCCGCCAATACGAACGTCCGGAGCGGCATTTGAATCAAGGCGAGTAAGTACGTGATCAAACTGACCGGGATGAACGGCAACGAATATAAGAATCCGAGCGAGATTGGACTCATATGGTTGATGCGATCGAGCCAATAGACACCCTGTTTATGTTTTTCGAGCCAACGCGTCATCGGTTTGCGGAACACGTATCGGACGGCGGCGAACACGAGGAGCGTCCCTGCCAAACTGCCGATCCACGATAAGAGCACACCGAGCCAGAAGCCATACGTAGCCGCGTTCGCCGAGATGATCAAGACGAGCGGGAGGAACGGGAAAATCGCTTCCAGGAACGGGGCCCCGAGTCCAGCCCAAGGACCTCCCGGCAGTCCTTGGAGCCATTCGATGATGTTCAATATATATTGTTGGAGTGATGTGAGCATCTCAGTTTCCACCTTCGGCTTTCGTTACTACCTTTTACCCGAATTCGTTCAAGAGGACGCATCCCCCTGCCCTCCTCAAAAAAAAATAAAAAGTATTTGCGAAATTTCACTGTGATATCTATCATATAATAATGGACTTGTGGTTGCAGGCAAGTTCATTCGTCGAACGACACAACCCAACGTTCGTTTTCCTGCAAAAAACTGAACACAGGGGAGCAATAACATGGAAACAAAACCAATGCGGGTCTTACTGTACTATAAGTACGTCAACATCGAGGACCCAGAAACACTGACACAACAACACCTCAAGTATTGTAAGGACCTCGGGATCAAAGGACGTATCTTGATTTCTTCCGAAGGAATCAACGGGACGTGCTCGGGCACTTGGGAACAAACCGAACAGTACATGAACGACTTGAAAGCCGATCCATACTTCAGCGACATCGAGTTCAAAATCGATGAAGTCGAAGAGCATGCTTTCAAGAAAATCTTTGTACGTCACAAACAAGAGCTCGTGACGTGGCGCTTTGATGGCGAGTTCGACGTGCCTAAACAACACGGTGCGTATCTCGAACCGGAAGAATGGAAAGAGATGATGAATCGCGATGATGTCGTCATCCTCGACGTTCGTAACAACTACGAGTACGATCTTGGTCACTTCAAAAATGCGATCAAAATCGACGTAGAGGCTTCTCGTTACATGCCAGACTGGCTCGAGGAGAACAAAGACCTCTACGAAGGGAAAACACTTCTCACGTACTGTACCGGAGGCGTCCGTTGCGAGAAATTTACCGCATATATGCGTGACCAAGGTCACGACAACATCTTCCATTTAAAAGGCGGCGTCGCCATGTACGGCAAGGACGAAGCGACGCAAGGTGAAAACTGGGACGGCGAGCTTTACGTCTTTGACGAGCGCATCAACGTCCCGGTCAACACGGTCAATCCGTCAGTCGTTTCAGCATGTATGCACTGCGGAACGAAGACGGTCCGTTACGTTAATTGTGCCAACCCGGTATGTAACGCCCAACACTTCTGTTGTGAAGAGTGTGAGCCGAAACAGATGCGTTCATGCTCGAAAGAGTGTCAGGAGCATCCACGCAACCGCTTTATCATCGAGAACATCGCGGAAAAACTTCAAGAGACTGAAGGCGTCGTCGGGTAACAAAAATCGACCGAATAGCGTCGCGGGCAAATGCCCGCGACGCTATTTTTGACAGAAACTTTACGTCTAGCGCGGCATGGAATCGGGTATAGTGTAGATACTATTGTCAGACAGGAAGTGACTGAATTGCTCTTTAACGAACCGTTACTCGCCGCAATACTGGCCTGGTTTATCGCCCAGGCGGCCAAACTTGTGACCGAACTCATTCGAACACGTGACTTTGAACTTGAAATTATGTTCGCCTCAGGCGGAATGCCAAGCTCCCACACCTCGACCGTCGTCGCGCTCGCGACCGCGATCGGCCGGGCTGAAGGCCTCGACTCAAGCATGTTCGCCCTCGCGCTCACGTTCGCGACGATCGTCATGTACGACGCGACCGGCGTCCGTCAAGCCGTTGGTTTCCAAGCCCGTCTATTGAACGACTATTTTAAAGGGATCAAGCACGACACGCCGATCTTGAACGAACTCGTCGGCCATACACCGTACCAAGTCATCGTCGGCGCATTGCTCGGCCTCGTCGTCGGACTATTTTTCCCAATGTAAACGATACACATGTCCAGGCATGTCGGTCCCCTCTCAAAAACTGTCCATCTTTTTGTGAACTTTCACAACAGAGACGGTATAGTGATAGAGAGGAGGAATCGACATGCCTTTTTTACAGAAATCATATGAATCACTCGACACGCTCGCCGAAGCGATCGGGCAAGCGATCCGCGCACCGATCACGATCGAAAATCGCCACCATCAGCTACTCGCCTATAGCACGCATCCCGACTCGACCGACCCGGCTAGGATTGCGACCATCATCGGCCGTCGCGTCCCGGAAGCCGTCATCGAGGATTTGTGGGAAAGCGGTATCCTGCAAGAGCTGATCGACCGAGACGAGCCTGTCGTCATCCCGGCCCGGATGGCCATCGGTCTAGGCGAGCGCGCCGCCGTCGTCATCAAGCAGCAAGAAGACGTGCTCGGCTACATTTGGAGCCTGGCCCGGACGACCCCTTTCTCCGAGCAGGAGCTCACCGTCTTGAAGGAAGGGGCAAGTATCGCCAAGAAACTGCTCATGACGATCGCCATGCACGAACGTCGCATCGATGCCGAACTCGAGCGTTTCTTTTTAGAAGTGCTCGCTTCGCCATACCTCGCTTCCGCACATCGGGAACGCTTGAACGAACTTGCCCCGATTGCCGTCGCGAGTCGCCTGACGATCATCGACTGCTTGCAGCCGATCACTCCGCAATTCGCTGAGCGGTTATTTTATGCGCTTGCGACACAAGAAGCGATCGAGGTCGTCCTCCACGCTATCGACGGCCAACAACTGCTCGTCTGGCATTATATGAAGTCCGAGCTGTCTGAAGAAGAGGGCGCCCTCCTCCAGTGGGCCGGTCGCTTCGAGACCCAGCTTCAAGACAAGTTCACTGACGCCGAACCTCGCCTCGGGATTAGCGGGCGTTTCTTCGAAAGCGATACGCTCTATGCCGCGACCGAGGAAGCAAGACGGGTCACATCGCTACGCCGGAAGTTCCCGTTCGAGCTCGCTAGTGCCCGGGCGTTCGAACAAATTGGCATCTATCAACTCGTCCCCGATTTGTCCAGACGAATCGGCCTGCGCCTCGAGACGCACCCGACGATCGAACGGTTGCAAGCGTATGACCAAGTCCACCGCACCGAACTCGTGACGACGCTTGAATGGTATTTCTATTTTGACGGGAACGTCAAACGAGTCGCCGCCCACCTCCATATCCATCCGAACACGGTCTTGTATCGGATTCGACGGATCGAAGAACTGACGAGCATCACCCAAGTCTCGCTCCCGGAACGGGCCGCTATTTATTTAGCGATCAAGGCCGGACAATATCGTCAAGACGACTGACCCCCACTTTGTGAAAAATCACAAAGTGGGGGTTGTCGCTTTTAGAATCCATGCTAAAGACAGCGATTTCACTTGGGTCTATACTAGAGGTGTGAACAAATTGTGTCAGCAGATAGAAAGGGGAATTACACATGAAAATCGGGGTACTGAAAGAGATTAAAAATAACGAAAACCGCGTCGCGTTGACGCCGATGGGTGCATCAGTCTTGACGGAACTCGGACACGAGGTGCTCGTCGAGACGGGAGCCGGCATCGGGAGCGGCTTCACGAATATGGAGTACATCGACGCTGGGGCAAGCATCGTCGATTCAGCACAGGACGTTTGGGGAGACGTTGAACTCGCCTTGAAAGTAAAAGAGCCACAGCCGTCAGAGTATCAATATTTCCGTTCAGACCTTACGCTCTTCACGTATTTACATTTAGCGGCCGAACCTGAACTCACGAAAGCGCTCGTCGATTCAGGCATGACCGCCATCGCCTACGAGACGGTCGAAGTCGACCGCACGCTTCCGCTGCTCACACCGATGAGCGAAGTCGCAGGACGGATGGCTGCTCAAATCGGGGCGCAAATTTTAGAAAAACCGCATGGCGGCAAAGGGATCCTCTTGTCAGGTCTTCCTGGAGTGCCTCGTGCGAACGTCACCGTCATCGGGGGCGGTGTCGTCGGGATGAACGCGGCCCGCATCGCGATTGGTCTCGGAGCCAACGTGACAATCATGGACATCAGCCCGGCTCGTCTCCGCCAAATCGACGACCAGTTCGGGAACACGATCAACACGCTCATCTCGAACCGCTATAATATCGCGAAGCAAGTCGCCGAAAGCGACCTCGTCATCGGTGCCGTCCTCATCCCGGGCGCGAAAGCACCTAAGCTCGTCACGAAAGAGATGGTGCAACAAATGTCACCGGGGTCCGTCATCGTTGATGTCGCCATCGACCAAGGTGGGATCTGTGAGACGATCGATCATATTACGACGCATGACGCACCGACGTACGAACGCTACGGTGTGCAGCACTATGCCGTCGCCAACATGCCAGGGGCGGTCCCGCGCACGTCGACGCTCGGTTTGACGAACGCGACGATGCCTTATATCGTCGAGTGCGCTCAAAAAGGAATCTTCCCGGCGCTTCGCGAAAATGCAGCGCTCCTCAAAGGGTTGAACGTCATCGACGGTACGGTCACATACGAAGCCGTCGCCCGTGACCTCGGCTACACGTTCGTACCGGCCTCTGAAGCCGTCACGAAGCAGCTCCACGCGTAATCGAACACATCCGAAATATGCGGACAGAAAGACGCCCGAACGGAAAATCCCGTTCGGGCGTCTTTCGTATGTTTATGCGTTTTCGACAGTGATATCCTCACCGATGATTTTCACCTCAGGTTCAAGTTCAATCTCAAACTTCTGTTTGACCGTCGCTTGGACGTGACGAATGAGCGAGATGTACTCAGTCGCTGTCGCCTGATTGATATTGACGATGAAGCCCGCGTGCTTGAGTGATACTTCCGCCCCGCCGATGCGCTTGCCTTGCAGTCCGCAATCTTGAATCAGTTTACCGGCAAAATAACCGGGCGGGCGCTTGAACACACTACCGCATGACGGATATTCGAGTGGCTGTTTCGATTCACGCTTATGCGTCAAATCGTCCATCACGTCTTTGATCGCTTCATAACCGAGCGGATCGAGTTCGAACGTCGCCTCTAGGACGATCAATCCTTCTTTTGAGACCCGGCTCGTTCGATAATCGAGGTCAAGCTCATCTTTCGAGAGCGTGAGCAGTTCGCCGTCTGGCGTCAAAACGACCGCACTCGCGATCACGTCTTTCGTCTCGCCGCCGTAGGCACCCGCGTTCATGTAGACGGCGCCTCCGACCGTTCCCGGAATACCGCATGCGAACTCCAGTCCAGACAGCTCTTCAGTGAGCGCTTGGCGCGACACGTCGATGATGGCCGCTCCTGCTTGGGCGATGATCCGGTTGCCGTCGCGGCGAATCGTGTTCAACTCGTTCAAGTTCAAGACGATGCCACGCAGGCCGCCGTCTCGAACGATCAAGTTGGACCCGAAACCGAGAATCATGAATGGTACGTTCTCGCGATGGGCGAGCTCAAGGACGGCTTGAACTTCTTCATACGTGTGTGGGGCCACGAAATAATCCGCTTTCCCGCCCAGTTTTGTATATGTGTGTGCTGACAGCGGCTCGTCTTGCTTGAAGCGCTCGGCCGGGATGATTGTGAGTAGTTGGTCTAAAAAGCTCATGCGTTGCCTCAATCCTTTACGGTCTATTTTATTAGTGCCGCAAGCGAAAAAGTTCGCCTCGGACACGTTGCTGAATGGTTTCAGTACGAAACACAGTATACAAATGTTTACCGAGAGTGACAAGCAACGTTTTCTTTACAATCTAGCAAATGGTTTACAACAATAATGATGTCGCGACGGCTACGACAATCGGGATTGTGAAATTATCCCAATCTCGATACGAAATCGCTTCTGTTAGCGTCGCTATGATAGAAATGATAAACCCATAAGTTACCACTTGCCACATCGGAATATCTTTCCACAAAAACAATAAAAAGAGTACCGCGTACGAACTTAAGAACATGGCCATGCTGCCTTGGAACGATCGCTTTTGCCCATACAGGTCATAGATCACCGTCCCGTATTTGCGTCCAATGAGGGCTGCTAAGCCGTCTCCCCATGCCAATACGAGCGAGCCCGCTAAAAAGGCGAGCGGTTCCGTCTCGAAAAAGAAGAACAAGATGACGAGGAGTGCGATCGGGTAATAGACGGTCCCGAGCGACTTCCGCTCGGTCTGATGGACCGGAGACGGGCTCTTATATAGAAGCCACGCGTTTGCGAACGTAAAGAAAACGAGCGGTATGGCGGCGATGTACCATGTGTCCATCAACCAGACGGCGAGCAATGACCAATGCCCGACCGCAATATGTACGCTCTTTCGAATTGTCTCATCCGTCCAGCCGAGGCGCTTGCCAATCTGTTCGAGACCGACGAGAAACACCAGGACAATGACGATGGACAGAATAGAACTGACCCATTCATTCATCCTTGGACCACCTTTATGTGCGATTTTTATACGTATTCATTATACCTTAATCAGGCCAGAACCTAGCTTCCTTTTCAAACATTTGGTAGAATGAGGTCAAATGACTGTATAGCCCGCGAACGAAGTCGGCTATAGAAAGGATGCCTGTATGCGCGATGCAATTTCGATTCAAACGTTGGCTGATTGCCTTCACTATATGCGGGTTGGTGACGTCGATCGGGCCATCTCACTTTTTCCTGAAGAAGTGCGTGAGCATTTCCCGAAAGAGCTTCGTAAAATCCATTTGTTTCATATTGAAAAGAACGGATTGTCGATCAATCAAATCGTGGCCTTGGCCAACACACTGACTGGAGAACATTTGTCCGCGACGACGATTCAAAACTGGACGAAACGCGAAGTTCGCAAAATCATCGGTGTCCCTCGGGTCGGCAAAAAATATTCACTGCAACAGGCTGCGATCATTTATTTGCTAGACGACTTGAAGCATTTGTTTTCGCTCGAAGAGACGAGCTCGCTGCTCGCACTCATCTTCAACAATCCCGACCGCGACGAGGACGACCTCATCTCCCCGATCGACTTCTACCGCTTGTACGCGGAGTATGCCAAGTCGACGAGCCCGATCGAGATGTTAGACACTCGTGCGAAGCGTTCGATCGAGAAGATGGGACATACCCATCCAAACATCATGCACGTCCTGAAGCTTTGTTTGTACGCGCACCGCGTGACGACACTCGAGCTCGAGGCCAAACACTATTTAAGCCGCTTCATTTGAGCCAATCAAATGAAGCTTTTTTTGTGGAACGCAAAAAAAACACCAGTCGCAGTGACTGGTGTTCGTCATATTGGTTAGACTGACATGGCGACCGGCATCCGTGATTTGACCGTCAACGTCTTCAAAACTGACAACAACTCGAACATCGAGAGCTGATCCGCCTCTTTCGTCAAACAGAAAGAATCGTCATCTTGTTTGCGAAGTTCCGCCACAAGTTTTCCAGCTTTATCGCGAACACTGAACTTGTAGCGTTCGACATCGTATTGAATCGTGTAGAGACCACGTTCATAGACGTTGTATTCACACTTTTTCCCGAATAACGAGAACTTGTCTTTCAATTGACCAATCGCTTGCCCGTCGTGGTTCATGACGACCCACTTTTGACAGTTTGGGATGTACTTCCCGTGAGCGATTTGTCGACCGGACAAGTTGTGCACTTGAACACTGCCCTCCGTGTCGCGGTGAACAGATCCGATTGCATCATTTGTTTCGTCATAAATGGTCGCCTCGCCTTGCGTAAAGACACAACCTTTTACATAAATTAATTTGCGCACCGCTTTTTCCTCCTACTACGTTCCAACCTCGATTTTTGTGTTTGTTCGGTTGGTCATTCTGTGAAACCCCAATTTAGTTTCTAGTAGTCGTGTTTCTCTGTTCAACTACTACATATTTCATATGACGAAGATGATTATTGCACCGTTTGAGGAAAAAGACAACCCCTTTTTCTTCGACACAATCCGCCAGTCTGTCAAAGCTGTGAACAGGCGCCACTTTAGCGCTTAAATCCAGCCTGTTTGAGCAGCTGTTCGAGCTCTGTTCTTGCAATCAGACGAACTTGATTTGGTTCGGCGAGTTCGTATGCACTATCCGTATAGGACGAGTTCGTGACGACCCATCCTTCGTTCGCTCCGTAGTATGGAACGGACGCGGCTACTTGCTGGACCGCTTCGAGTCCGACAACTTTTTCATAGCGTTTTGCTTGGACCGCGATCGACCAGCCGTCCGACGTTTCAAGGAGCAAATCCGCCCCGAAATCACGTGACGCCGGCGTGACCGTCACGGTGTACCCGAGCGCTGTGAATACTTCTTCTAAAAACAGCTCAAACTCACGGCCGTCCATTCGATCAATCCGATCAATCGTCGACAGGCGCATCCGCCAGATGAGCCAAGCAATCCCGAGAGCGAGCACCGTGACGACGCTCCACATCGGTACTCCCCACCACCATAATCCGATGGCGATCAATAGGCTAAGCGCCATTCCTTTCACGTCAATCGTCCTCCCTACCTTTTCTTTTATTTACTTTACCGAATCAATGCAGGAAAACAAAGGGTCTTCTGTCGAATGTATTCCAAATGTACCCGTTTGATATAAAGAAGGAGGGATCAAACGTTAATGGAGAAAAGGATGTATCTCCAAAACGAACTGCTGCACGCTTTACCTTACGGCGTCGCGCTGATTACGAAGGACGGTACGATCGTTCAGGCGAATCGTCCGTTCATGGAGCAGTTTCCTGAAGACTTACAGACGAAAACGAATATTTTCCACATGGTCAACCAGTCACCTCTCACCATGGAATTGTCGCGCCGGATGGAGCAAGGACTTCCTTGGATATACGAGATGCCGACGATTCGCGTCCATGCGATCCCATATGAACATATATATATTCTCTCCATCGAGCCGCTCCCGCTCGACACGCGGGTCACGGTCCAACATAACGCCTTTGAGGCGATGATGCATACCGAGCTCGACATGGCGATGATCATGACAGATGCCAATCTGCTCATCAATCGCTTCAATAAAGGAGCGACCGAGCTGTTCGGCTATCAACCTCACGAAGTGCTCTATGAGATGACACCGTTCGCCTTGTTCGAGTCGCGAGAACTGAGTGAGAAGCGAACGCATTATCAAGACGAGACGGAGCGCTTGTTGTCGTTCGAACAGATGCTGCGCGTCGCACTCGATCGTGGAGACCGAGAATGGAAGTTTCAGCGTAAAGATCGTACCCATTTTGTCGGCAAACTGTTCATGCAGCCGGTCTATGAACACAATCAAATCATCGGCTTCTTTTTCTTCGTCTTTGATGTCAGCCCTGAAATCGCGCTCAAAGGCGAACTGCTCCATAAAGAGCAGCGTTACCGCATGTTTGCTGAGTCCGTGATTGAAGCTGTCCTGTTTCACGAAGGGGGAACGATTCTTGACGCGAACAAGGCAGCCGAAACGATTTTCCGTATCCCGGCCGAGGACATGGTCGGACGCCAAACGATCGAATTTATCGCGGAAGGCTACCGGGCCGATGTCCTCAGACGGGTCCGTAATCACATTCAAACCCCTTACGAAGTCATCGGACGGCGCGAGGACGGTACCTTTTTAGAGATGGAAGTCTATCCGAAAGAAGTGACGTTCCAAGGCCAGACGCTCCGCGTCGCCGTCATGCGCGATATTAGTGACCGTAAAAAAGTCGAGCGCATGCTTGAACGAGAGAAAAATGCGATTGCTCGTCAGCGCGACATCATCCAATCGATTCTGCAAGCATCGAACGAGGCGTTCGTCTTGACCGAATCGAACGGTAGTGTCCTGTTCATGAACGTACATGCCCGGCGCTTACTCGACCTGCCTGGCATCGCTCCGAACAAGATGCAGGAACGCATCCCGCTCCTGACGACATTCCGGGGCCGTGATCGCACTGAAATGTTAAAGAAAATCGACCTCTTGCTCGACGGGTCGGCTCGTGAAGTGTCGCTCCGTTTTTCGATTCCGCAACCGAACGATCGCGACGAACAGTATTATGAGATGTACGGAACCGGAATGGACACAAAACGGCAGATTGGTATGGATAGTGGCTTTTTGTTCGTCTTCCGCAACCGGACTGAAGAAGAACGGATGGACCAAATCAAAAACGAGTTGGTCAGCACCGTCTCACACGAGTTGAGAACGCCATTATCTTCTCTATCGGGATACATCGAATTGATGCTGACACGTGACTTGTCGAAGGACAAGCGCGAGCGCTATTTAAAGACGATGGCGAAAGAAGCGAAGCGGTTGACGGACTTGTTGAACGACTTCCTTGATATTCAGCGCATGGAAGATGGCAATCAAGAGTATAAACAAGACCGCTTCGTCCTGAACGAGCTCGTCCGTGAAGTCGTCGAGCGCTTCCGCGAGACGACTGACCACTCGATTCATTTCGATGATGCCGACGAGTTGCTCGTTCTCATCGCCGACAAAGACCGGATCGAGCAAGTCATCATCAACTTGCTTTCAAACGCCATCAAGTACTCACCTCACAGTCATGAGATTGAAGTTCGCGTCCGGAAAGAGCACAAGCAAGCCCACGTGTCCGTCCAAGATTTTGGAATCGGGATTCCCGAGCACGCGTTCGAAGAACTGTTCAAAAAATTCTACCGTGTCGACAACTCAGATACGCGTCAAATCGGAGGCACCGGCCTCGGGTTGTCAATCTGTAAGGAGATCATCGAGTCGCACGGCGGCAGCATCGAAGTCGAGTCGAGCGTAGGCGTTGGCTCGACGTTCACGTTCACGTTAGATGTAGCGGAGGAGACGTCATGAATCAATATGCCTTTACCGGTTTCCCAGGATTTTTAGCAGGAAAGCTGATTACCCATCTCGCGACATTGCCAGATCAGATTGGAACGATCTATGCGCTCCATTTACCGGCACAACGACCAGAAGCGCTCGCTTTGAAACAAGAACTGTTAGCCACGACTTCGCTTCAAGCCGAGCAGTTAGTGCTTGTTGAAGCCGATATCACACTCCCGGAAGTCATTCTCGACCCGATCATGCGGTCGGTCATCGAACGGGAAGTGAATTATATCTTCCACTTAGCGGCCGCTTATGACTTGAGCATCCCGTATGACGTCGGCTACCGAGTCAACTTGCTCGGGACGAAGCATATGACGGCGTTCGCCAAACGGACAAAACATTTAAAGCGATACGTCTACTTTAGTACCGCCTACGTCTCCGGACGCCGCCAAGGGACCGTCTATGAGAACGAGCTATGGCATCGGGTCCAGTTTAAAAACCATTACGAGGCTACGAAGTATGAAGCGGAAGCCATCGTCTCCCGTGAACTCGGCTCGATACCCGCGACGATCATCCGTCCCGGTATCGTCATCGGTCATAGCAAGACCGGAGAGACGAAAAAATTCGATGGCGTCTACTTCGTGTTGAAGTTGATGGACCAGTTGCGTCAAGCGGCGCCGCTCCCGTATATCGGACGGCAAAACATCGAAGTGAACCTCGTACCGTATGACTACGTGGTCGAAGCGACTGCTTATCTCGCCCACGCCCCAGTCGGTCTAAAGCGCACGTTCCATTTGACCGACCCGTTCCCGCATGGGGCTCGGGAAGTGTACCGTATGATCCATGAAGCGATGTTTGGTCGCTCGCCTCGCGGAACGATTCCCCATTTCGCCGCAGAAACCGGATTTTCCGCTTTGCAGCTATCGGAACGATATGGGGTTCCAAAAGAACTGCTCGCCTATTTTAAGCATCAAGTCCATTTCGACACGACGCAGACGCTCCGAGCGTTAAACGGGACCGGCATCGTTTGCCCGGATTTACAAGACTACTTGCCTGACATCGTCGCTTATTACAACACACACAAAAAGCCCTGACCAGGGCTTTTTGTGTGTCTTCATCCAATTAACAGCTTCTCTTTCGGATAACGGATCTTCCGGTCCATCTGTCGTGCGACCGTGAACAGAATGGTCAGCGAGCCGACACGGCCGAGGAGCATCATGAACATGATGAACCCTTTCCCGGCGTCATTCAGTTCAGCCGTGATGCCGAGCGAGAGCCCGACCGTTCCGAAGGCAGACACGGTCTCGAACAAGAGGGCGGTCGCAGGAATGTGATCATTCGTCAAAATCGTGAGTGCCGTGATCAACAAAATAAAGAAGAAACTCGAGATGGCGACGACGTATGCTTTCTTGATTTGAAACGCGTCGATCGTTCGCTCGAGAATGACCGTTTCTTTTTTACCGGCGATGAACGCCCACATGTCCGCTAAAATGACAGCGACGGTCGTCACTTTGATACCAGATCCCGTTGATGCCGCCCCGGCCCCGATATACATCAAGATGAGGATTAATCCGATCGACACCGGCGCCATCATCGAGATGTCCACCGTATTGAATCCAGCCGTCCGTGTCGTCACCGCTTGAAAGAACGTGACGTTTAGCGCCTCGCCAATCGGGCGGCCGTAAAGTGCACCTTCCACTGATACCCACTCGAATAGCATAAGTCCGAACCAGGCGATCCCGTTGATGACGCCAAGCGAAGCAATCATGATTTTCGAATGCAAAGCGAGTCGCTTCCATCGTTTCACTTCGGTCGCGTCGGCAATCGTCGTGAATCCGAGACCCCCAATCATCAAGAGCATCGAAATCGTGACGACGATGGCCGTATTCTGCTCGAACTGCATCAAGCTGTCGGGCCATAATGCAAAACCTGCGTTATTGAACGCCGAGACGGCATGGAAAAAGCCATAATATAGTGCTTCGCCGAACCGATAATCGCTCGTGCTGTAAAGTTCGACCGTCAAAAATAACATTCCGATGAACTGGACGATGATGGTCGTGAAGACGATGTTGCGGACGAGGCGGACCGTTCCGCCCGGACCTGACAAGTTGAGCGATTCTTGGAGTAAGATGCGCTGTTTTAAGCCGATTTTCTTACCGAGCACACTGAGCAGCATGAGCGCGACCGTCATGAATCCGAGTCCGCCGATTTGAATCAAGGCGACGATGACGAGCTCGCCGAACGTATTGAACGATGAGCCGATGTCGATCGTCGACAGGCCGGTCACCGTGCCTGCTGACGTCGCGATGAAGAGGCAATCGATCCAAGAGACCGGTTCGGTTTGGGCGAATGGCATGTACAGTAACGTCGCTCCGATCAAGATGGCGAGTAAAAATCCAGTCGCGATAAATCGGGCCGGTTTTTCAAAGATGAGCCGGTATAGCGCCTCAATTCGTTTAAGGCGCAATTCCCGTACGGTCAATCGATGTCGCATCTCGCTATCTCCTTTAAATCGAGTTTTCTAAGCATCATCTTACTCCTCGACGTGTAAATTGCCAACTAGAAAAATGTATCGCTAACCCTTCCTATATTTTTTTGGTAATATGAGAGATAGACTTTATGAATATTGAGGAGGTTGAATGAAACCGTGGACCCTAGTACGGTAGATCATTCGCTAAAGGATGTCTCGCGAAGGTTGGAGCGTCAATCACAATGTATGCCCGCCCATCTCTATTTCCAGCTCGAAGAACTGTTGAATTGGTCACTTGATCAAGAAGTTATGAATCAATTGTACGCATTATTAAAAAAATACGATGTGCTAACCGATATAGAGCGTGAAGAACGAAATATCAGCATCCAACTGCTGATTGACGAAAACGGCGCTTAACCATCGGAACGCATTTGCGGGAGACGAGTTAAGTCTCTCGCTTTTTTCATATCTTGATTTTTTTTAGAAAGGTGGAAAACATAGACATGGATGTCGTCACTTTAGTCGGACTTTTACTCGGTTTCTTTACGTTAATCGGAGGGATGATTTTGAAAGGAGCGGGGGTCGCTCCGCTGATCAACCCTGCGGCGCTCGTCATTATTTTTGTCGGGACGGCGGCCGCGGTCAGTATCGCCGTTTCGAAAGAACAGCTACAGACGGTACCCCAACTATTTAAGATTTTATTCAAAAAACAAGAACTGCCAAGCAAATCTGGTTTGTTGACGCAATTCGTCGACCTGTCGACGCAGGCACGTAAAGAAGGCCTGCTGTCACTCGAGACGGCACTCGAGCAAGTCGAAGAACCGTTTTTGAAACAAGGCATGATGATGGTCATCGACGGTCAACCGTCTGAATATATCGCCGAAGTGATGTCGCGTGATATCGAGAATATGGAAATACGCCATAAAGCGAACGCTGATGTGTTCACGCAAGCAGGCACGTACGCTCCGACGCTCGGTGTACTTGGAGCCGTCATCGGGCTCGTCGCCGCGCTAAAAGACTTATCCGATATTGATAAACTCGGCTACGCCATCTCCGCCGCCTTTGTCGCGACGCTGTTCGGGATTTTCAGTGGATATGTTCTTTGGTTCCCGTTTGCCAACAAGTTGAAGCAATATTCGAAAAGCGAGGTCGTCGTCAAGGAAATGATGATCGAAGGAATTTTGTCGATTCAAGGCGGAGAGTCACCAAAGACGTTAGAAGATAAGTTGGCCGTGTATTTGTCTCCAAAGGAGCGAGCGAACTATGAAGCGCAAAAAGAAGCATGACCATGAAGAACACATCCCGGAAGGCTGGCTCATCCCTTACGCTGACCTGCTGACGTTACTTCTCGCTTTGTTTATCGTGTTGTTCGCCTCAAGTAACGTCGACCAGACGAAGCTCAATAAGATGTCTCAATCGTTCAATCAAGTGTTCTCAGGCGGCACGAGTGTCTTCCAAGCCTCAACGGCGTCAAACAGTGACATTAGCCGAACGGACAAGACAGATACGACCGCCAATCCGCGGACGTATGAGCTAGCCAAACTCGACGAGTTAAAAGAAGAAGTGAATCAGTACATTAAGAAAAATGGATTAGAAGACGAAATCGAGGCGACCATCAACTCAAGTGGGCTCGTCCTGACAATCCAAGACCGGGCTTTGTTCAGCATGGGGGAAGCGACACTCGACGCTGACGCCCGCACGGTCGCCCAGTCGATCAGCGGCATTCTCGAACAAGCCGGGAATCGAGAAATCGTCGTGTCCGGTCATACCGATAACGTGCCGATCAATACGGCTCGTTTCCCGTCGAACTGGGAACTCAGTTCAGCCCGAGCGACTGCGTTCATGCGAGGTCTGTTGACGAATGAGTCGCTCAATCCGAATCAGTTCACGCTCGCAAGCTACGGGGAATATAAGCCGATTGCGACGAACGAAACGGACGCCGGGCGTTCTAAAAATCGCCGTGTCGAAGTATTGATCAAGCCGCTCGTCGACTTATCAGAAGGTTCACCAAAAATGATCGAAACGCTCGTCTTACCATGAAGAAAAGCCCACTCTGCGACAGAGTGGGCTTTTTGTTAACGTGTCCATTCAAAATATTTTCGGGCGAGCTCGGTGAGAGGGCTCTCGAAGAGCCGCTTCCGCCAGTATAGATCGGCCGCTTTCTTAACGGCCTCGCTCCGCGAAGGATACGGATAGATCATACGTGACAACTTGCCGATCTTATCACCGCGTTGCATCGCATAGACGACAATCTGCATCCAATCGCCAGCCGTCATCCCGACCGCGTGTCCTCCGAGAATCTTGCCGTTCTTCCGGGTGATGATTTTGACGAAGCCTGTCTCTTGGCGATCGGCGACGAACCGATCGACTTCGGACAGCTTCGCCTCAAAGATTTCGATGTCATCCCCGTGACGCTCACGCGCCTCGGCCTCGGTCAATCCGACATGGAACACTTCCGGGTCGGTAAACGTGATCCAAGGCATCTTGCTGTAATCGACCTTGTTCCATAGCCCGAACAAGGCGTTGGCGACGACCGCCTTTCCTTCTTCGCCGGCCGCATGTGTGAACGGTAACGTCTTGATCGTATCTCCGATGGCGAAGATGTGGGACTGTGACGTCCGATACGTCGACGTCACATCGACATAGCCGTCTTTCACGTCGACTTTCGCCCGATCAAGGCGAAGTTCTTCGATGCGTGGAGCACGTCCTGTCGCCATGAGCAGTTTTTCCGCCTCATACTCGACAGTTTCCCCATCGACTTCGGCTGTGACTTTGATGCGTCCTGCCACTTCAGCAATCTGTTTGACCTTGACACCGATTTCTAGATGCAGCGCCATCTCAAGCTGTGAGCGGAGCAACGCACTGACAGACTCGTCTTCTTTCGGCAAGAACGCGTCTTGCGCCTCGAGCACGGTCACTTGGCTACCGAGCCGCGCGAACGACTGTGCCAGCTCAAGTCCGACCGTGCCGGCCCCGATGACGATGATGCTCTCTGGGAGCGTCTCTTCTTCAAACACGTTTTCATTCGTTAAGTAGGAAACGTTGTCCAATCCATCGATTGGCGGGACGGTCGGTTTCGACCCGGTCGCGATGACGAACTTTTTACCGATCAGTAAATCGTCACCGACTTTCAGTTCGTACGGGCTTTGGAACGACGCTTCTCCGATGTATACATCGACCCCGATCTTTTCGAAACGCTCCGTCCCATCGTGTTCTTGAATGATCGCCCTCGCTTTGTCGACTCGTGCTTTCGTCGTCTTATAATGATCGCGCCCGTCAAACTCGGCTCCGAGCACACGTGCGGCCTGCATCATCGAACTCGCATCTTTCGAGGCTGCGATGAGCGCCTTCGACGGGATACAGCCGACGTGGAGACAATCGCCACCCAGATGTTTTTTCTTCTCAATCAGTGCGACTTTCACACCTAAATTCGCGGCACCGGCTGCGACCGTCATCCCGGCCGCGCCTCCCCCGATTACAATCAACTGATAGTCCTTCATCCCATCAACCTCCGATATCGTTTGCTTACGTCGTCCATCCGTTTCCGGTTCACACCAAAGTCGGAATGACCGAGTCGTGAAGCAGAACGAAATTCTACTTGTCTCGCTTCATCGTCAAATAAAAATTCCACATCATCTTTAAAACGCATCACTTTCGAAGAGACGACGTAATGGAGCGTGTCCGTCGTCTCCTCGGCAAGCTCCGTCCGAGGTAGCTGCCCCATCACCATTTTGATGGTTTCGACCGTTTGATCGCGGTCTTTTCCATACGGAAGCGGGTCCATGTGCAGCGCTTTGATCGACGTTTGTGTCGATACGGCATTCGGACTTCCTTTCAACGGTTTCAATGTTTTTGCGGCCACGACAAAAAACCTCCCTCATTCTACATACAATTGTATGTATCCTGAATTCGGAAGGTTTAACCCTTTTATTGCAGTTCGCTCGGGTCGAGCGGTAACAGAACTGTCACAGTCGTCCCTTGTCTGACTTCACTTTCGATGACAAGTTTCCCTTCATGCGCCTCGATCAACTCCTTAGCGATCGCAAGGCCGAGGCCGCTGCTGCCTTTCGTCACTTGCGCTTGATAGAACATTTCCGTGATGCGCTGCAAGTGTTCTTTCGAGATGCCAGGTCCTTGGTCGATAATCGAGATGAAGGCGACCCGCTCCGACTGGACGAAGCGAACCGTGAGCGTCCCGCCGACTGGTGAGAACCGGATCGCGTTTTCAAGTAAGTTTAAGAATACTTGCTTGAGCCGGTTCTCATCGAATAGACCGACCGACTTGGCCGGGTAGCGCTCGATCAACGTAATCTGCTTATCTTCAAGCGATTGTTTCAGTTGAATCGTTACTTTGCGTAACAGGGAGACGAGATCGAGCTCTTGACGATAGAGCACGAGACGACTCTCCTCGATTTTCGTGTAGTCGAGCAATTGCTCGACGAGACCGATCATTCGCTCGGTCTCCGAATGAATGATACTCAGACCGAGCTCTGTCTCGTCTGACAGTTGTTCGTCCCCGCCTCGGATCGTCTCAGTCCAGCCTTTGATTGAAGTGAGCGGCGTCCTGAGCTCATGGGAGACGTTCGACAAGAATTCGTTGCGCGTCGATTGGTGCTGTTGCACTTTAGCGCCTAAGTAAGTCAGCGTCCGGGCAAGCGCCCCGAGCTCGTGCTTCTCGTTCGAATATACCTCGACGTCGAAATCACCTTGCGCCATCTCGTCAGCCGTCTCAATAATCTCGCGGATCGGACGGACGAAGCGGTCCGCGATTCGGATGACCGCGTATAGCGCCACGAGCCAAATCAAGACACCGATCATGAGGACCGCCATCCAAATCTCGCGGATGAGCGTATCTAAGTCTGCGAGCGGACGAGTGAAACTGATGGCGAACTCACCCGTTCCCTCGGTCATGATTGGGCTTGTCACCGACAGAAAGTGTTCTTCGTTCACGTCATAGTCTTGGACGACCGACTCTCCTCTAGCGAGACGCTCGAGCTGCTCAGGTGTATACGACGCTTGTTGTGCTCGCTGTCCGGTCGTTTTTATAATCGCGCCAGAGCGGTCGACCATCGTCAAATCGGTACCCGGATACCCGAACGTCCGGACGAGGACCGAGAACGCGCTCGGTGTCTCAAATCCGACTTGCGCCTGTGGATACAAATAAGCGCTTGTCGTCGCATGGCTGACCAACGCATCGGACTCATACTCGTAGTAATAACGGTACGTACCGTACGACAGGACGCTTACGAGCAGTAAGAGCACGAGTGTCACGACAATCATCATGCGGATGACGAGCTGTTGTCTCATCCGTCATGTCTCCGCCACTTATAGCCATGCCCCCATAGCGTCTCGATATAGGCAGGATGGCTCGGGTCGTCTTCAATCTTTTGCCGTAAGCGGCGAATGTTGACGTCCACCGTCTTCCGGTCCCCGAAGTAGTTGATGCCCCAAACCGCATCAAGAAGCGCATCACGTGATAAGACGACTTCTTCGTTTTGGACGAGATGACAGATCAAGTCATATTCGGTCGGCGTCAAATCGATCGATTGTCCGTATTTCGTCACTTGTTTCGCCGCCAAGTCGATGGCGAACGGTCCTGACTTGAGACGTTTCTTCTCTTTGCGCTTCACTTTTTCGACGCGTCGCAGGAGCGCATGAATGCGCGCGATGAGCTCGCCCGGGCTGAACGGCTTGGCGATATAGTCGTCCGCCCCTTTCCCGAGACCTTCGATTTTATCTTCTTCAAGCGTGCGTGCCGTCAACATGATGATCCCGACGTTCTCGTCTAAGTCACGAATTGCGGCGCACGCTTCAAAGCCGTCCATCTCAGGCATCATGACGTCTAGCAAGACGATATCGAACGGTTCACGATCGAACGCGGTGACCGCTTCACGGCCGTTCGTTGCCTCAAAGACATCAAATCCGGCTCGTTTTAAATTTACGATGATAAAGCTGCGAATCGCATGCTCATCTTCGGCTACTAATATCCGATTCATATTTCCACCTCTTCTGGAGTTCACTACTCTACATTATAGTTACGTTTTTGCGACAAGGTTGTCAATTGACCTCAAATCGTATTAGGATGGAGTCATTAGATTCTGAAGGAGGACTCCTTACCACTATGAGTTATAACATGATTGTTTTAGATATGGACGATACGCTCCTCACGAGCGACCACACGATTTCCCCTGTCACGAAAGCGGCGTTACTTGACGTCCAAGAACGCGGCCACAAAGTCGTTTTAGCAAGCGGACGTCCGACGTACGCCATGTGGGAAGCAGCTCGTGAACTCGAGCTCGCCAAATATGGTAGTTACATCTTGTCATTCAACGGTGCTTCAATCATCAATTGTGAAACAAATGAAGAAATCTTCTCAAGCACGTTAATGCCAGACACAGTCGCCCACCTCCATGATATCAGTGTCCGGGAGGAAATCGCGATTCATACGTACATCGGTAACGAAATCGTAACCGATCAGCCGAACCCGTATACCGATCTCGAAGGCGAATTGACGGGCATGCCGGTCATCCACGTCAACGATTTCAAAGAAACCGTCACGACCCCTGTCGTCAAATGCCTCATGCTCGGCGATGGAGAAACGCTCGCCCCAATCGAGACGAAGCTACAAGTCGAGCTCGAAGGCAAGCTCGCCGTCGCCCGTTCGAAACCGTTCTTCCTCGAGTTCACGGAAGCCGGTGTGACGAAAGGGACGAGCCTCGCCTTTTTGGCTGACCACGTCGGAATCGACCAAGCACACGTCATCGCTTGCGGAGACGGCAACAACGACTTGACGATGATCGAATGGGCCGGACTCGGTGTCGCCATGGGTAACGCCAACGCCACGGTCAAAGGGAAAGCCGACTTCATCACGAAGTCAAACAATGAAGATGGAATCGCCCACGTCATCGAGACGTACATGAGCAGTGTCGTTACGAATCGTTAAGCAATAACCGTTTGAACCAAGGAGGAATCACGATGAATAAAGGATTGAAACGAGCTGGACTCGGACTAGTCGGAACGGCCGTCGCCGGTGCTGCCTACGTCTTCTTGTCACCGAAGCCTGCGTCCCGTCTCGTCAAAACTTCATTTACTGGAGGCAAGGAAGTCGCGATCAAAGGATTCGACGAAGTCGTTCAAAAGACGTCGGTCCGTAAAGACATCGATTACTATTCTGCCTACGAGAACGGGACGTTCGATTTGATTCGCTATGAAGGCGATAAGCATGTCGTCCCGACAATCTTTTGGGTGCACGGTGGCTCGTTCGTTGGCGGTGATAAGGCCGATGTGTTCAAGTATGCGACGTCGATCGCAAGCAACGGCTACAACGTCGTCAGCATCAACTACGCCCTCGCCCCGGACGTCACGTATCCGGTGCCACTCCAGCAAATCGAAGAGGCGTACACGTATATTGCCGACAACAACGATCGCTTCCGACTCGATCTCGACCGCGTCTTTTTCGCCGGAGACTCGAACGGAGCGCAGCTCGTCGCCCAATTCATCGGGATTCAACTGAACGATGACTATGCACCGTCAGCCGAAGTGAATCAAGTCGTCCCGCAAGACTCGATCCTCGGCGCGGTTCTCTTGTCTGGCCCGTATGATTTGAAACGGACGATTCTCGAGTCTTCGAAAGCCGTCAACCGTTTCTTGTTCAAGCGGATCGGTTGGGCCTACTTCGGGACGTACAATTGGGAGAACCTCCCCATCGTCAACGAAGCGTCTCCTCTCGTCAACATCCCGGCCACGTTCGTCCCGACGTTCATCACCGACGGGAACACGGGGTCGTTCGAGACACAAGCGAAAGAGTTCGCGACGATTCTCTCCGGACGGACTGACGTGACGAGCGTCTTCTATAATCGAGATGAATACGAACTCGGAAACAGCTATCACTTCGAGATGGATCAACCAGCAGCCAGTTCAACGTATCGTCGCTTGATCACGTTCTTGCGTGAAACGACCAAATAAAAACAACCCCGACTTTTTTCAAAGTCGGGGTTGTTTGCGTCATTTGAGCAAATCCATTGCGCGGGCAATCAGCTCGTTGCGAGAGTCTGAAGTTTTCCGTAACGCTTGTAGCCGGTCGATGAGTGCTTGACGAAGCTCGTCTGACTGAACGAGTTCCAAGCATTCAATCTGAGCCAACCAGGCGTCTGCATGCTCAGAGAGGACCGTTGGGACGAGAGCGTCGATCGACTCACCTTGTTCACGCATGAGCCGGATGCGATTGAAGAGTGGGTCGTCTTCCGTCCACGTCCGGGCGTCCCGTTCGATTTGAACCGGTTTCTCTAAGACGACGAGCTCTTCGACGTCCGTGCCCGGGAAGATCGACGGTAGCGAATCGTGTCTCACTTCAAGCGTCGCGAGCTCGATTTGTTTGCCGTCGATGTGCACGCTCACGTCTTCTAGCGTGATCTCGTCTGTCGTCTCGCTGACGATGCGGCCATCGAGGCGAACGTCCGCTTCCGCGAGCGCTTCTTGGATTGGTCCATCTAAAACGAGTAGTCCGTGATTGCTCAAATTGCGAAGCTGGCCGTGGTCAACTTTCACGCAGTCCCCCCATTGAACGAGGGCAACTCGGCCTGTGTTCGTCACGTGTCGAACCGTTCCGACACGGTCGGTCCCATCTTCGAGCCGGATCGTCGATTGACTTCCTGAGGCGAGCGCCTTCTCAAGCGATGCGATTCCGCCCGTGTGGACGGCCATCCGTGATTCGAGTTCATCGAGCGCATCCGTCAACGCCTCGAAGTCAGGGATGACGAACAGTTCACTTTGCATATTCGTCACATCCTGTTTCGTCTCTAGCGCATGCTCGAGGTTGAACGGATGTTTCGTGACGGCGTCGGTCAGGCAGTGACGGCTCTCGCCGACCGAAGACAACAGTCCGGCCCCGTAAATGAGCGGGCGCTCGATGTCGCCGATCAGTCCGAACTCGACCGTCCACCAAAAGATACGTGCCACTTGCTGCGCTTCGGAGAAGCCCGTCACTTGCGCTTTCGCTTCATGCAGCGCTTCTAAGGCGGCTTTGACATCCGCTTCCGTCGAGTTGGCATTCTCTTTCACGATCGTCAGTCGTTTGAGTGCCGCGAACGAGGCGTGTTCCTCACGGTTCATGAACGCTTTCGCGCCAAGTTGACCGAACCGTTTCACGATTTTAGAAAACTCAGGGTCCATCAGCATCGGCGCGTGACCGGCCGCCTCATGGATAATGTCTGGTGCCGGGCTGTACAAGATGTTCTCGACTTTCCGGATGTCGGTCGCGACCGGTAACATCCCGTTCCCTTGGAAGTCAAAGAACGCGACGCCAGGAATCAATCCGTCGACCGCGACCGTCGACCAACCGGCCGCTCGCATCTCGGTGGTCATTTTTTCGACGTCCGGGAGGCGTTCTGGTCCCATGCCTGTCTTTTTCAACCCTTCGATGTAGAACGGATGGGCCTTGCCTTCGAGCGTATGCAAATTGAGCCGTAATACGAAGCGCCAGACCGCGTGATCGGTCGGTGTGTACTCGTTGTAAAACTGGGGCGAGATATGAGGCGCCAAGTGGCGTGGGATTGATTGTGTGAGCATGATATTTCCTCCTTTTGTCTACTGGACGTCAAAAAGTCCCTATCGATTCACTCGATAGGGACGACTTAGCCGCGGTACCACCCTGATTACTAGACGTTGTCTAGTCACTCTAATCCGATAACGGGGGACCGCTCACATGTGAGAGCTCACAAACTGTAATTCGATTCATCTTTTGGGCGTGTTCGCAGCACCACACGCTCTCTGGGCCAGGGAAGATGTCTCTACTTCGGTTTGATCATCGCTTTTGTTACTGTTATGCAGTTATGCTTCTATGCGAACTTGCTTTTAAGCGTTAAAGTATCTTGTTGGTTGTAACTTTACCAAATCGTTTTGTCGACGTCAACAAAAAACAGTCCGCAACTGCGAACTGTCACAAACACCAATCAATTTCAGGTTGTCCCCACTGTTTCATCAAATCGTTCACTTGCGAGAACGGACGGGATCCGAAGAAGCCGCGGTGTGCCGACAGCGGACTCGGGTGGACCGATGTCAAGATCGCGTGCTGCGGCCCGATCAGCTTTTGTTTCTTTTTGGCATCGTTTCCCCAAAGAATAAACACGATCGGTTGCTCACGCTTCCCGAGTTGCTCGATGATCGAGTCCGTGAACTGAACCCATCCTTGTCCGCGGTGTGATCCGGCCTTACTCGCTTCGACCGTGAGCGCGGTGTTGAGCAACAATACGCCTTGGCGGGCCCAGTTCTCTAGATTCCCGCTCTTCGGCACGCTACAACCCAAGTCTTCATGCAACTCTTGAAAGATGTTGCGCAGCGATGGCGGAAAACGGACACCGTCTTGGACCGAGAAGCTGAGTCCGTGGGCCTGATTCGGACCGTGATACGGGTCTTGGCCGAGGATGACGCATTTGACGTCTTTAAACTTCGTGTAGACGAACGCGTTCCAAATGTCTTCCCGCTGCGGATAGACGGTCGTCGTCGCATACGCCTCATCGACGAACGCTTTCAAGTCAACGAAGTACGGCTGCTCCATCTCTGCTTCAATGATGTCACTCCAGTCGCCGAGCAAGCGGTCTGATAACTGTTCTCCCATTTGATTCGCCCCTTTCCGTCTTATCATACCCGAATCGACGGCACACAAAAAGACGAGCCCAGTGGACTCGTCCGATGATTATACTGTGACTGTGCCTGCTACTTCTTTCGCAAGTGCTTCTGCTTTCGCTGTCGCGTCAGCAACGATGTCTTCGATCTTGTCTGGGAACTGGTTCATTCCTTCAACCGCAAGTGTCGTCACTTCGTTCACGCCGACGAACGCAAGCGCTTGACGGAGGTACGCGTCTGCAAAGTTGAGGTCTGTGCCTGTGTAGATGCCGCCTGTCCCTTGAATGTGGATCGCTTGTTTGTTCTCAAGGAGACCGACCGGCCCTTGCTCTGTGTAACGGAACGTTTTGCCGGCTGAGAGGACGCTATCGAGGAACATCTTCATGCGTGCTGGGAAGAAGAAGTTCCACATCGGCGTCGCGAACACGTAAAGGTCTGCTTCCATGAACTTCTCGAGCATGCCGTTCATCGTCGCGACTTTTGAAGCTTCGACGTCTGTGAGTGCTTCACCAGACGCGAATTTTCCCCAAGCGCTTAACACGTCGCCATCGATTTCTTGGACGTCGACATCGTAAAGCTCGATTGCTTCGACTTCAAGCGATGCGTTTTCTTGTTGAAGCTTCGTCATGAACGCTTCTGCGACTTGTTTGCTGTATGACAATTCTGTCGGTTTTGGGTTAGCTGATACGTATAATACTTTTTTCATAATGGGTTCCTCCACTGGTAATCTCTATTTTGATAACAACAGTTAGAACTATATCATCTGTATATCTCACCGTCAATTATTTCAACTTCAAGATAATTGACAAAAAAACAGGCAGGCGTTATTTGCCTGCCGCGTTGTAGCCGACGCGTTTCAATAAATCGATCAACGTCTCAGTCTCTTGTTCGCTGAGCGGTCCATAAATATCTTTGAAGATTTCAATATGCTCAGGATAGACGACGTCCATCAATTGCTTGCCTTCGCCTGTCAACGACGCGTACGTGACACGACGGTCTGACGGACAGGCGACGCGCTCGATGAGCCCTCGCTTCTCAAGCTTGTCGATCACATACGTGACGCTGCCACTCGTGATCAAAATTTGATCGCCGATTTGTTGCAGCGGCGTATCTCCTCGTTTATACAATACGGATAGAACACCGAACTCTGTTGAATTCAATTGGTGGCGTCTAAGATCGTCTTTGACACGATCACTGATTGCGTCCATCGCTCTTGCTAAGACGACCCATGCCTTCAATTCGAGTGATTCAATCATGTCGGTTTCACCTCAATTCGTTCATCATTTACCTTTAGTATAGCAGGACATGAGCAGTATACGTCGCTAAAAACACTTCGTCAAGAAACTTCTCCGTTGTCGCGTCTCCTTGAAACGTTTAGAATAGAACTATTGTGATTTTTAGAAAGGGTGGACGGTATGCGTGAGTATTATGAGATTTCATTGACGATTAAAGCAGGCTATTTGAGTTCGGTCATCGAGTTGTTGAACCGGGAAGGCATCGCCCCTGACTATGCCCTTGAAAAAGAAGGCGCGGTCTTTTTACTGTTCAACCACTTGCCATGGCCGAACGTCACGCGCGAACCGCACGCAGTCGAGCGTTTCTTGTTGACGTTGTCGCGCGAAGACTACCTGTTCGTCAAGACGAAACGAAAATCGCCCGTACCCGGCCATGAACCGGTTGCCTGCATGGGAGCGTACGATTCGCCTTTCCACGAATATTTGAAAATCGAGCTCGCCGTCGACGAATCCGATGCGAGCCATCTCGATATGTCGGCGTTCCGCCATTACTAAACAACGCACGCGCGTTGTTTTTTTGATGACTAGGTTTGAGCGCGGACGGGAATATAGGACAATATCTGACTGATAAAGGGGAATGTCTTGAATGGATACAGTTATGTTGATCGTCAACCCATCGTCTGGGAAAGAATTAGGGAAAGAGCACGCGCCGTTCGCTGAAGAAGTGCTGCGCGAACGTTACGGAAACGTCGACGTCCGTTTTACTGAAAAAGCCGACGACGCCACACACTTTGCACGAGAAGCGGCGTCGAAACAATATAAAGCCGTCATCGCCATGGGCGGCGACGGCACGTTGAACGAGACGGTGGCCGGTCTCGCCGAAGCCGATCATCGTCCCGACTTCGGAATCATCCCGCTCGGAACGGTGAACGATTTGGCACGGGCTCTCGGCGTACCGAGTGACCCGAAAGAAGCGATTGAAGCGCTGCGAACGGCAAAACCGTCACCGATGGACATTGGGAAGTATGAACACGGCTACTTCATGAACGTCATCGCCATCGGCCTCATCGCTGAGGCGGTCGATGAAGTCAGCGTCGAAGAGAAGACGAAATGGGGCCCGTTCGCCTACTTGATTGAAGGCATCAAAGCGTTCCGGGAACACAGTCCTTACTCGTTATCAGTTCAGGCCGAAGAGCACACGTTCGACGGGGACGCTTTTCTCGCCGTCATCGCGCTGACGAACTCGGTCGGCGGCTTTGAAAACTTCGAGCCTGATGCGAAGTTGAACGATGGCCTGCTTCACGTCTACTTGTTTGAGAATCTCGGTTTCACAGACGCCTTCCAGCTCGCTCCGGCCTTATTTACCGGTAAGCTTAAAGAAACAGACAGTGTGACCGCATTCCAGACGAAGCGGGTGTATATCGATTCGCCTGATTCGCTTCCGGTCAACGCCGACGGGGACACGGGCGGGAAACTCCCGCTCACGTTTGAAGTGCTCCCAAGCCATCTCCAAGTGCTGAAACCAGTCTAATCTCTCGCCTCGGGACAGAAGGCTCGTTCGAGAAAGGAGAGATCGTTCGATGAACATCACACTCGTTCCGCTGCTCGAAGCGTCAGACGACATCGTCAAGACGTTCAACCGGTGGAACAACGATCCCGAAATCGTTCATTTGATCCGCCCTGCTCGCTCGGAAGAAGAACTCGCGGCCGAGCAACGGATGACCGTCGCCGACTTGACGGATCGACTTCAGACACACGATATCTTTCTCATTTACGCTGACGACAGGCTCGTCGGCGAGGTGAACGTGATGTATGACGCAAACCATCTATACGTTCAAGAACCAGGGAGTGCCTGGCTCGGACTCGTCATCGGGGAAGCGGCGGGTCGCGGCAAGGGTGCGGGCAGCGAGGCACTCCGACTTTTGGAGGAACGGCTTCGTCACCAAGGCACCCCGCGCATCGAGCTCGGCGTGTTCGGGTTCAACGAGGCGGCACACCATCTCTATAAGAAGCTCGGTTATGAAGAAATTGCGCGCATCCATGCGTTCACGTACTGGAACGAACAATTTTGGCCTGATATCCGCATGGAAAAGCGACTGACATGACAAAGACCTTCCTCAAGCGAGGAAGGTCTTTCGTCAGTTGTTCAAGTTTTCGACTTCGACGACGCGGAACCCTTTTTGTTCGAGTTTGGCGACGATCTTGTCTTTCTTCGGCTCATCACAGTCAGGCGGCAACGTGATCAAAACACGGCGAAGGACTTTACTCTTCGCGTCGAGCGTCATCAAACTCGCGATAGACGAGTATTTGCTGACGACTTTCGTGATTTTCTCGAGCGCACCTACCTGCTCGCTAAGTGCGATCGTGACGACGTAGCTGCCTGTGTCACGGCTCCACGCCTCTTCGAGCATGCCGAGCATCTTCCCGTGTGGCAAAATGCCGTAAAATTCATTGCTCTCGTCTTTTAGGACCGCGATATACGGTAACTCTTTGATCGAGAAGAAGACTTTGAAGAATCCGTCCGACTCGTGGACGTATTTCTGCGTATTTTTAATCAATTCCATGACGTTGTCGTCAAGGCTCGCGCCACTCATTCCGTGACGGTAAATATGCATCTTATAAATGTTACCGCGGAAAAATATTCCCGTCTCATCGAGGACAGGGACACAGCGGTATCCTGTCTTTTCAAGCGTATCGAGCGCTTCACGTAACGTCGCCTTTTCACTGATTGTGACGACGTCTTTTTTTGGAATGCATAAGCTATGCACTAACATGCGGTTTTCCTCCTAGCAAATTAAAAGTGGTCTACACCCTATTCATTACTATTCCCCAAATATGATTGAAATCCTGCCATCTTTTTTAAAACTTCGATTCAACCTTTGGCGGTCATGGGATTTGTCGTAACGCCTAAAAGTCGTTATAGTGAAACTATCCAAACAGACAAAGGGGATTGAACGACTATGACGATGAAAAAAGCATTAACGATCGCTGGTTCAGATACGAGTGGCGGTGCAGGCATTCAAGCTGACTTGAAGACGATGGAAGAGCTCGGTGTGTATGGCATGACCGCACTCACGGTCATCGTAGCCCAAAACCCGCATAACGCTTGGCACCATGAAGTCTTCCCGATTGATACGACGTTGATCGAGAAGCAGATTGACACCGTCCTCGCCGGAATCGGCGTCGATGCCGTCAAGACAGGGATGCTCCCGACTCCAGAAATCATCGAGCTCGCGGCTCGTAAAATTAAAGAGTACGGCATTCAAAACGCAGTCGTCGACCCGGTCATGGCTTGTAAGGGAGCCGACGAGATCCTCAACCCGGACGTCGCCGTCGCGATGCGTAAGCACCTCGTCCCTGTCGCCAAAATCATCACGCCGAACTTGTTCGAAGCGCGTATGCTCGCTGGCCTCGACAAGACACCGTCGACGATGGAAGAAATCAAAGAAGCCGCACGCTTGATCCATGAGCTCGGTGCTGAAATCGTCATCGTTAAAGTCGGTGGAAAACTTGGGTTCGACACGGCGTTTGACGTCCTCTATGACGGTAACGAGTACCGTCTGCTCGAAAGCGAAAAGATCGAACCTGCTTTCACGCACGGTGGCGGTTGCACATTCTCTTCAGCCATCGCCGCATCACTCGCGAATGGACATTCCGTCGACGAGTCGATTCGCATCGGGAAAGAGTTCATTACAGAAGCGGTCCGTCACTCGTTCCGCCTCAACCAATACGTTGGGCCGACGAACCATACCGGTTATCGTCAAAAACTAGCAACACAATCATAAACAAGGTGGCCCGGGGCGAACGTCCTGGGTCATTATTGCCATTGGAGGAGACTAGCGTGAAACCGATTCAACCTGAAACGATTCAAACGTATTTAAACGCACACGTGTCGACGCCTTTATACGCTCACGTCGAGACGACGAACGGCGCTTACGCCACACATAACGACCCGGATTTCCATAACGCCGGGATGTTTATCCGTAACGTCGTGATCGAGTACAGTATCGGTCAAATCAAAGGAGACGGACCGTATCGAGTCGGACTAAAGCTCGATCACGGCTGGCTCTACGTCGAAGGATTGACCGACTTTGAACAACACGGTGAACAGTTGCTGCTCGCCGGGCACGACCGTCTCGGACGCCTCGCCTGCGCGCTGCATCTAGACGTCAAACCGCTCCCGCAAGGAGCATCGGAGGTGGACAGCCAATGAACGGACCGTTACTTGTTATTTTCCCACACCCGGACGATGAGGCGTTCAGCTCGGCCGGAACGATCATTCAACATCAGAAGAACGGATTCCCCGTCACATACGTCTGTCTGACACTTGGTGAGATGGGCCGTAATATGGGCTCGCCAATCTTCACGACGCGTGAAGAACTGCCAAGAATCCGTAAACGCGAGCTCGAGGACGCCTGTGCCGTCATGGGCATCGACGACCTCCGGATGTGGGGACTGCGCGACAAGACCGTCGAATTCGAAGACGAGACCGAACTGACGAATCGCTTCAGCAAGTTGATCGCCGAAGTGAAACCGACCCGCGTCATCTCATTTTATCCAGGCTATGCCGTCCATCCCGACCATGAGGCGACAGCACGAGCGGTCGTCCGGGCGCTCCAAGAGATGGACGAAGCGAAGCGTCCCGAATTTTTAGGTGTCGCTTTTGATCACCGGACGGAAGATGAGCTCGGCAAACCTCACGTCCTCATCGAAGTCGGTCAGGAGAGTGCCGCCAAACGTGAGGCGTTGCTCGCCCACCGTTCACAGACGGAAGGGTTGCTCCGTGCAATCGACAACGCAGAAAACGCCCACGTCATGGAGTTACTCCAACGTGAGCGCTTCTATCATTATCCGTTCTCATGATTCAAACGCGTAACGCGTCATATACAGCAACAAACCTACAGTCCCTAACCCGATCAACGTTCCTAGCACGACGACGATATGTCCCATGTTCTCACCTCTACTTGGTTTTACGAACTGAATGAGTAATAAGTTTCAATAACGCGTGTGCGAACACGCGTTATTTTTATTAAAAGTACAAGACGTAGATAACGGCAGCCAAGACGAGCCGGTAAATCGCGAACGGCGTCAGTTTCACTTTGTTGATCAACTTCAAAAAGAATTTGATGGACAGCAACGCGAACAAGAACGCACTGACGAAACCGATCAGGAAAACAGGCAGCGTGTCGACCGTGAAATAGCTCCACTTGCTGTAAAGCGAGAGCGCGCTCGCCCCGAACATGATCGGGACGGCCATGATGAACGTGAAGTCGGCCGCAGCCCGGTGACTCATCCCGAGCAACACTCCGCCCGAAATGGTCGAGCCCGAACGTGAAAAGCCTGGCCAAAGCGAGAAACATTGAATCAAGCCGACTCCAAGCGCTTGTTTGTATGTGATGTCGTCGAGTGTCGGCGTCGTCTGTCGTTTCACGCCGGACAAGTCGGCGGCAATCATGAAGAACGCACCGATGACGAGTCCGATCAATACCGTCTTAATCGAAAACAGATGCGTGTCGATGTAGTCCTCAAACATGAGTCCGAGCACGGCCGCCGGGAGCAGACCGATAAAGATATGTAGCAGGTTCAACTTTTTCGTCGGCCCTTCATGTCGAATCGCGAGCAATTCTTTCGGATTCAATAACGCTTTGAACCGACTCCTGAAAACGACGATGACCGCTAAGATCGAACCGAGCTGAATCACGATCTTGAACGTGTTGGCTACTTCTTGACCTAGAAAACGACTCGAGTTGAGCCAAATATCGTCGACCAAGATCATATGTCCGGTCGAAGAGACAGGCGCGAATTCCGTCAATCCTTCGACGACGCCTAATAAAAAACCGATGAATAATTCATACCATTCCATTGCATTGTCCCCTACTCCAGTATTGCTTTTTATCATACACGGACGGGACGACGTTCTCTCTCGGTCTTAAGACGTAAAAAAAGAGGACGTAATGCCCTCTTTCCCCTTACATCCATAAAGGAAGCCGGCTAATGTGCAATCTTAGCCGCTTCTTGAGACCACCCCCCGACTCAGGACGGCTTGACACGCGCACACGAACGAACCGATGACGAAGAAAGCAGTAAATAGCGACAATCCCGCACCCCCGATGAACAATACACCGAGTCCGATAATCCCGCCATGCAAGAGCATCGATACCGTTGACTCGGTCGTGGCTCGAATCATGGACGGAAGAGCGCGATGGAGCACCCCGAAGTAGAGCGGTTCGACCGCCCCGACGAGTAGCGCCATCAGTGCCATCCAGAGCAGTCCGAACTGATTTGGGAACGTTCCGAGCAGTATAAACCCGATCCCGATACCCCAAGCGATGAGTTGTTGCCAGCGAGCGACCGGGGCAACTTTCAATAACACCGGGGCAAGCAGTTGACCGGGAATTTGAATGAGCAACAGTACGGTTGAGACCGCCCCGAACCAGTAGATCGGGACATTGACGTCACGCGCGTACAGCTGCCAAAACTCATCCACGAAATTGAATGCACTAACGACCAACACGAACGACCCGGTCAGCATGAGCAGTGACTTGTCGTTCCAAATGAAGCGGAAACCAGCCTTTAACTGCCGCCATGTCACCGCTTCTTCGTGGACCACCCGTCTCGGTTCGACGAGCAATAGACTGCACATCGTCGCGATGAACAGGCTCACAAGCGATAGCATGTAGTTGAACTCAAACGGAAACTTGGTCGCGAGCAAACTTCCGTTAAAGGCGGCGATGACGGCCGCGACGAGCCCGATGGCATTCAGGCGACCTAGCAATCGCTCAAACGCATCCGTATCTCCGTCTTGCTCGAGCGTTTCATACAACAAAGCGTTCTCGGACCCGCTGCGCAGCACCGCCCCGATGGCGGACAAACTAATCGCCAAGACAAACCCAATCAACGAAAACGACAGCAACAACACAATAAACGATAGCCATTCGAGCGCAATGCCGATTTGCAGCAGACGTCGTCGTTTCCAGCGGTCGGCTAAGACGCCGGTCGGCACTTCAAGGAACACGACGATGACGGCATAGACGATTTCCGTGTAGACCACTTCTTGAATCGTGATGCCGCGCGACTCCCAAAACAGACGTTCAATCGTATAGGCCGGAATCAACGCCTCAAACCAGCGCATCGCACCAAGCAACCCTACGTTTCGACGGACTTAGCTAGGGGACCGTGCTCTTCGTCTCATCATGATCTCCTCCTTGTTTACCTATTCCCGATTCCACAAAAAAGCCACGGAACATGTCCGTGGCCGATAGATTATTTTAATAGGTTGAGCATCTCACGGTTAAACGCCGGAATGTCGTCCGGTTGACGGCTCGTGACGAGCTGATTTTGGCAGACGACGACTTCTTTGTCGGCATACTTCGCACCGGCATACTCCATGTCGACTTTAATCGACTTGTACCCGGTCGCGTCGCGGCCTTCGAGCGTCTTCGCCGTGATCAACAGTTGCGGCCCGTGACAGATAGCGAATACCGGCTTCTTCGCATCCATGAACGCTTTCGCGAACTGGACGAAACGTTCGTCTTCGCGCAACAAATCAGGTGAGAATCCGCCTGGTAAGAGCAGAGCGTCAAAGTCTTCTGGAGACACGTCGTCGACACTTTTGTCGATCGTGACTTTTGCCTCGCCTTGTTTGCCTTCGACGGTGTTACCGGCTGCCTTTTCGATCGTGACAACTTCGTGCCCCGCCTCCACCAATGCGTCGCGTGGACCTGTGAACTCTACGTCTTCAAACATATCCGTGATTAGCGTTGCTACTTTTGCCATATCGGAAACACTCCCTAATTTTTGTTTTATGCACATAAGGACTGTTCCACCCGTCACGGACCGTTAAACATTCAGCGGAATTTTGAGACGTACGGATTGTCCCGCTCGAAGAAGCGGTACGCATAGTCACGCGCCTCGCCGCTGTTCGGGATACCGATGCGCGGACCGGCCTCAATCTCGTTCACACCGTCCCCTTCGATAATATAGAGCGGTTCATGTTGGAGCGAGTGTCCGTACAAGTCCATCGTGATCCCGAGCGCCTTCGTCAGTTTACCGGGTCCGTTCGTCCGGTCGAACCGTTTGATGCCAGGACGATTGAATTCAATCAACTCCTGCCCGGCGACGGGTTCGATTGCCCGGATCAACACGGCTTCCGGTGAGCCGATCGGACCGCTGACGACGTTCAAGAGCGTATGCGTGTGCATTTGATACGTGTATACATGTCCAGACTGCCCGAACATGATCTCGGTCCGATTCGTCCGTCTGCCGCCAAAACTGTGGGCTGCCTGATCGACCGCCCCGAGATACGCCTCCGTCTCGACAATCTTGCCAATGATCTGTCCGTCGAGATGATCATGGACGAGATAGTGCCCGAGCAACGACCGGGCCAGTTCGAGCGTCGGTTGTTCATAAAATGATGGGTCGAGCCGTTTCATCGTCATCCCTCCTCGTCCTTATTTTCTCAAACGAGGCTTGGCGACACAAAAAAGATGCCCCCATGTCAAGAAACTTCCGTCTAGAAGGATTTTTATGCTTGAAGTAGAACTGTAGTATCTAGAAAGCGAGGCGAGTAAAGATGGGGTATCTGTTGGAATTACGAAAGACGGTCGGTAGTAGACCATTGATTAGTGTCGGGGCAACCATCCTGGTCATGAATGAGAAACGAGAACTTTTGTTTCAACATCGTTCCGATACGTTAGATTGGGGCTTTCCAGGCGGTTCAATGGAATTGAATGAAACGTTAGAAGACGTCGCTACTCGTGAACTAAAAGAAGAGACCGGACTGATTACAAACCAATTTGAACTTATCGGTGTTTGTTCGGGTCCACGTTACTATTTCAAGTATCCAAACGGAGATGAAACATATGGCGTCATCCATCTGTTCCATGCGAAACGAGTAAGCGGAACACTGGAAATGAATGACGGGGAGAGTCTAAATCTTCAGTATTTTTCAAAAGACGCTCTTCCGGATCACATTGAAAAAAGAGCAGGCGCGCTCATGGAGCAGTTTGGCGCTTCGTTGTGGGAGTTAGATAGTTCATTCGTAACGAATAGTCCGGAGAACATGTTTCGTTCAAAAAAATAAATCCAGGACCGCAATTGCGGTTCTGGATTTATTTGTCCTGTATTCGATTAAGATGCGAGCTTGATCGCATCACGCTGCTTCCCCAACTTCACGTAACCGAGCACGATCGAGAAGATCGGGCTGAGCCAAAGGAAGAACGCGAACGGTGCGTATTCGAGCACCGGCACGCCGAGTGTCGCGGCGAAGAAGGCACCGGACACACCCCAAGGAATGAGCGGGTTGATGACCGTCCCGCCGTCTTCAAGCGCACGCGACAAGTAACGTGGGTCGATGCCGCGGTCGATAAATCCTTGTTTGAACGCTTGCCCCGGGAGCAAGATCGACAAGTACTGCTCACCGGCGAGCAAGTTGACACCGATCGAACTGAGCACGACTGACAGCACCGAGCTGCCTGGTGACTTCAGACGCTCTAGTAACGCATCGACGATGGCTTGGAACACGCCCAGCTCACGGAGCAGTCCACCGAAAGCGAGGGCAATCAACACGAGGCTGACCGACCAAAGCATCGATTCGAGGCCACCGCGGTCGAGCACGGCCGCGATCGTCTCGTTCTCGACGCCCGACTTGAATCCGGCCTGCATGACACCGAACCAGTTGGAGACGTTCCAGTTACCTTGGACGAATCCGGCCGTCAACACACCGGCGAACATCCCGACGAGCATCGTCGGCAATACCGGCATACGACGGAAGGCGAGAACGGCGACGAGGACTGGGGCGAGCAGTGTCAACCATGACAAGTTGAACCGTCCGGCGAGTGCCGTCTGTGCTTCCGCGATTTGCGTCGTGTCGGCTGCTTGACCGCCGCGTCCGAGAACTGTGAATAAGATGAGTGTGATTACAATCGCGGGAACGGTCGTCCCCATCATAAAGCGGATATGGTCGAACAGTTTGACACCAGCCACAGCCGGTGCGAAGTTCGTCGTATCCGATAGCGGACTCATCTTGTCACCGAAGAGCGCACCTGACACGATGGCTCCGGCGGCGAGCGCCGGGGAAATCCCGAGTGCCATCCCGATCCCGAACAAGGCGACCCCGACGGTACCGACCGTCGTGAAGGCACTGCCCGTGAACGATGACACGATCATCGTGATGAGAAGCACGCTCGGTAAGAACCACTGGGCTGAGATTGTATTTAAACCGATGGAGAGGATCGTCGCCACCGTGCCAGACATTTGCCATACTCCGATCAGCATCCCGATCAACAATAAAATCATGATCGGCATAATCGCTTCACGAATCCCGTTGATCATCGCGGTCTCGATGCGTTTAAAGTCGCGCGTACGATAATACGCGTATCCCCCTATTAGTACCATTGTGCCAAAGATCGCCATATGTGGCGTCGCTTTGGCCAAAAACATCAGTGCGAGCAAGGAAATCCCGCTCATCAGCACGACGAATACAGCCTCTTTCCCTTTCATCTGCATCGACGTCCCCTCCTTTCAGTTACATTATTTTCTACCTAACCGCTTAAACGCTTTTATGCATGAAAGTGTGTCAGTGATGTTCTTTACTATACCTACTTCTCTTTTCCCTGTCAAACGTCTTTTTATGGTAAAGTAAACGCTCGAGGGTGACCTCCGGAGTTCGTAACCTCCTCCGACATCAAAACTAGCGAAAAAGGAAGTGTGCACGTTGCAACACGAAAAAGCATTGGTCGTCTTCAGTGGCGGTCAAGATTCAACCACTTGCCTGTTTTGGGCAAAACAACAATTCTCTCATGTGGAAGCCGTGACGTTCGCCTACGGGCAGCGCCATGATGCGGAAATCGAGGTCGCGAAAGAGATCGCGGCCGAACTTGATGTCCCGCACCACATCCTCGATTTGTCCTTACTCGGACAACTCACCTCAAACGCGTTGACGAGACATGATCTCGACATCGACAATGCGGACGTCCCAAATACGTTCGTCGATGGACGCAACCATTTATTCTTATCTTTTGCGGCCGTCATGGCCAAACAACTCGGTATGCATCACATCATCACCGGCGTCTGTGAGACCGACTTCTCGGGCTACCCGGACTGTCGCGACCAATTCGTCAAATCATTGAACGTGACGCTCAACTTAGCGATGGACTACCCGTTCGTCATCGATACGCCGCTCATGTGGCTCGATAAAAAGCAGACGTGGGAACTCGCGGACCGGCTCGGAGCGTTCGACTTCATCAAAGAGCGGACCCTCACCTGCTATAACGGTGTGCTCGGTTCAGGCTGCGGCGAATGTCCGGCGTGTGTGCTCCGTCAAAACGGGCTCGCTGCATACGAGGAGGTACGCGTATGAAACACGCCCCATTCCTCGCCCCGACGAGCGTCGAAGCCAAACAAGACGGCTCGCTCATCTACTGCCCGCACCGCGTCCAAATCGTCAAAGAAGTGACGTTCGATGCGGCCCATCACTTGTTTGATTACGATGGGAAGTGCCGAGCGCTCCACGGACATACGTACAAACTTCAAATGGGGATCAGCGGTTTTCTCGACAATCGTGGGATGACGCTCGACTTCGGTGACTTGAAAGCCATCTTTAAAGAAGAGCTCGAACCGTATCTCGACCACCGCTATTTAAATGAGTCCCTTCCATATATGAATACGACAGCAGAAAACATGTGCTACTGGATTTTCGATCAGCTCGCTAAGCACTTGCCTGACGAACGCGACGTCCGCGTCGAATTCGTCCGCCTTTATGAGACACCGACGTCCTACGCCGAGTTCCGGCGCGAATGGCTGGTGGACTGATGAAGATCCCTGTCCTCGAAGTGTTCGGGCCGACGTTTCAAGGTGAAGGCCGCGCCATCGGACAGAAGACGATGTTCGTCCGGACCGCCGGTTGCGATTATCGCTGCGCCTGGTGCGACTCCGCCTTCACCTGGGACGGTTCGGAAAAACCCGACATGCTCTCGGCTGACGAAGTGATCGAGCGCCTTGACGCACTCGGGATGTACGATTACGTCACGATCTCAGGCGGCAACCCGCTCCTCATCGCCGGTATGAAAGATTTGGTCGAAAAGTTGAAGGCACGCGGCGTCAAACTCGCCGTCGAGACACAAGGTAGCCGGTATCAAGACTGGCTCCAAGACATCGACGACGTGACACTCAGCCCGAAACCACCGTCGTCCGGCATGACGACCGATTGGGAAAAACTCGACGCCGTCGTCGAACGGCTGCGTCCCGAACAGACGACGTTCAAAATCGCCGTGTTCGATGAGGTCGATCTCGCCTATGCGAAAGACGTCCAAACCCGCTACACCCCGGACGTCATGTACTTGTCGGCCGGCAACCCTGAGCCCGGGGCGGACGGTGACATCACCGACGCGCAGCTCAGACGTTTGAAAGAGTTGTGGGAAGACGTCGCGCGTGACCCGTCATGGCAAAGCGTCCGTGTCTTGCCGCAGCTACACACATTACTGTACGCCAACGAACGTGGCGTCTAAGGAGAATGAATATGAGACCAGAAGACTTACAAGACTTGTCGCTCCTCGGCCAGAAGAGCGTCCCATACATTTTTGAATACGCCCCGGACGTGCTCGAGGCGTTCCCGAACCGGCATCCGGAAAACGATTATTTCGTGAAGTTCAACGCACCGGAATTCACATCGCTCTGTCCGATCACGAATCAGCCGGACTTTGCGACGATCTACATCTCGTACATCCCAGACGAAAAACTCGTCGAGTCGAAGTCACTCAAGCTTTATTTATTCAGCTTCCGTAACCACGGCGACTTCCACGAAAACTGCATCAACGTCATCGGGAAAGATCTCGTCAAGCTGATGGAACCGCGCTACCTCGAAGTGTGGGGCAAGTTCACGCCCCGCGGCGGCATCTCGATCGACCCGTACTACAACTACGGCAAGCCGGGCACGAAGTACGAGCAAATGGCCGAACATCGCCTGTTCAACCACGACTTGTACCCTGAGACGGTCGACAACCGTTAAGCAAAAAGTAGGCGCTCATCCAATTGAGCGCCTACTTCTTTTTGTAACGGTTGATTTGTTGCTTGATTGGTTCGCGGAACACGGTCGCGACGAGTGTCAACACGACAAAGACAGCGAGCGCGAGGATGACCAGCTTCATATCCCCGCTCGCGAGGCTACTACCGAGAAAATTATTAGCGAACGCCCCCGGAATCATACCGACCGAGGTCGCGAAGACATAAGCCGGGAGTCGCACTTTCGCCAAACCTGAGGCATAACTGACCAAATCAAAGTTGACGAGCGGGATCAATCGTAAGATCAAGACGTAAAAGAATCCGTCTTCTTCGATTTTGTGCTGAATCTTCTCATAATCGCTCGATTCGAAATGGCGCAGAAACCGGTCTCCAAAGCGAACCGCTACATAATAAGCGACGAGTGCGCTGAGCGTGGCGCCGATGACCGTATAGACGACACCGGGCAGCGTCCCGAACGCCAACCCGCCCGCAACCGACAAGACGGACGTCGGAAATAAAATCAACGGGCGAACGGTGAACAATAAAATATAAATGAGCGGGGCGAGCCAACCGAATTGAACGATATAATCTCGGATCTCCCCCGGTCGCAAGTCGATCCACTGATAGAGAAACGTCGCTGTCCCAAATACGAGCAAAACGACGGCAATGACCCATTGTGTTTTCCACTTGTTCATCGGTCGACCTCCCCTCTTTCTTTCATCATATCGCCTCACCTCGAAAAAGTAACGCCTTCCTTTTTTTAGGAATCACAGTGTGGTACGGTTAGAAAAAGCAGAAGGAGGAATCCCAATGTACCTGGCAGATGCCATCAAATTGAAACACCTGCTCTTGAAGCAGATTGATAAGTTGTTACAAGAAGTCGAACGGGTCGCGTTCATCGAGCTCGAGAAGGATGAGCCGCTCCCGACGATCCAATCCCGCTCGCTCGAAGATATCGAGGTCGAGCTCCAATCGATTCGGACCGACATGCGTCGTCTCGACCGCCTCGTCTGTGAAGCGCACTTGCATAACGTCATCGAGACGAACGATGGACCGCTCCCGCTCGTCGAGGCGATCGAGTTCGCCGTTCAGTTGCGAGCTCAGGCTCGGATGTATCAAGACCTGGCCGAACGTCCGAAACGCGAATTTCAATCGGGTCACGGTGAAGGCAATTCTGTCATCAAGCACGCGCTTTATGATCCGGAACTGTACCGTCTGAAAGCGCTCGACGTCGAGAAACGGGCCAACCGTATCTCAAGCGCTATCGATGCGGCCAATCACCGGACCGAAATCGATTTTGATGCGAGCCGATATATGTAAGCTAAAAACGCGCCGGGACCTTCCCGGCGCGTTTTACATGTGATGATGGTCGTTATGATGATTGTGGTGGTCATGATGGTGCGAACCAGAACGACGTCTCGGCGCCGGCTCATCGGCGAACTTCTCGCCGTCCAAAATACCGAGCCGCTTATATTGGCGGTCGACCCGTTCTTTCGTCTCGTCTCCTACGTGCGGTGATTCCATGACGAGTTGATAGCTACCGAGCGCCACCCGGAACGGCTCCATCTGCGTGCGATGGACCGGAAACGACTTCACGTCCCGTAAATAATCGGCGAGACGGTTTGCTGATGCGTCATCGGGATGATCTGCGAGGTCTGAGGCGAAGCGTTGCATGTCTTTCAATAGGCCCTTCGTCTTCGTCACTTGGCGAATCATGCTTATAATAGCGATTATAATCACGGTTAGAATGCCGATAATAAAAATCGGAAAAATACTGAACATCCCACTAAAAAACGAATCTCCCATCCCTGTCGAATCGATGTATACTTCTTCCCCGAATGCGAACGTGTTGACCATAATGTCTCCCCCTTTTTTCCTATATACGGACGCCGCTTCATTTGGTTTCATGCCTACAAAAAAAGCCGCGGCACTCGCCACGGCTCAACTGTCAGTTCAATTGTTTCTCCATCATGATGCGCGGTGCGCCATCTTCCGTGTACGCCCCCATGATGTCGTAGCCACAGAGCAGGTTCAAAATGATGACACCTTTGTTCGTGTTGCGCGCTTTCGTCCGAATCGAGTGGAATCCTTGCGCTTTCACCCATTCGAGTTGCGTATCCATCAACTTGCGGCCGATCCCGTACTTTTGAAACTCAGGATGCACGCCGCCAGCCCAGCTATAGAAGCGATATGGCTCAGCCTCGTAGCCGATCTTGAATCCGACGGGCCGGTCGTCAGAAAATGCGAGTAACACGAGCGGGTTGGCATGGCGGTACAGTCGTTCTTTAAAACGAAGTTGGTCGATGTCGCCGTACAGATGGCGATACAGGTTGAAGAATTCCTCTTCAAACTCGCTAAAGTTCGTCGTCACATCTTTCACGATAAATGAACTGGTCGTACTCATCTTTCCATCCCCTTTCGAAATATGGACAAGTTACTCGTACGCCTGTTTATTTCGCCATCTACTCGGATTTTCCTGTTTCTCGCTCAAATGCGTTCAAACCTTTTTGTTTGTACACCCCGAGCGAACGTTTCGGGAGGCTCCGCACCATCCAGTTTTTGAACACACGTTGTTTGTCCTCGATCGATAGTCCGTATCCTTCCGTCACGATATGACGGGCCCGCGTCGTCACATCATAAAGCGAGATGGCGGCAGCGACCGAGATATTTAAACTTTGGACATAACCTTGCATCGGGATGACGTAATTCCCGTCCGCTTTCGCGAGTGCCTGCTCCGACACACCGTGATGCTCGTTCCCGAATAAGAGCACGGTCGGTTTTGACACGTCGACGTCTTCGAGTGGGATCGCCTCTTCGCTGAGCGCCGTCGCGAGTATTTGATAGCCGTCCGCTTTCAACTGATCGATCGCCTCCTCAATGGAAGCGTGTTCGACGACGTCGACCCAGCGATCGGCACTCTTGGCGATAATCGAGTTCGGTTTGAACTTGGCCCGTCCCTCGACGACGTGAAGCGTCTGCACACCGAACGCGTCCGCCGAACGCAATACGGCCGACTGATTGTGCGGATCGTCAACGCCCTCGGTCAATACCGTGATGTGATTCGTCCGCGTGTTCAATACGTCTTGCATCCGCTTGACGCGGTCTGGCATAAGCATCGAGAACAAGAGCCGATCCTCTTCTTTCATCACGCCCGTTCGTAACAACTCTTCAAGCAACGTGGCCTGCTCTTCTTTTGACAATGCTGATGTCGTCTGTCTCCATCCCATTCTTCTCGCCCCTTTCAACCTCTAGTATTTTAGCGGGATTCGTTTCGACTGACAAGCGACGTCGTAAAACAGCGTATTTTCATCCTTCCTTGAAAATTTATAAATTTTAGGAAACCGGTTGCACAAATTTATGCAATCGATTACAATCATTAATGCAAGCGATTGCATTGGCGATCGTTCTTAACAGAGAAAAAGTTCCTAACAGGAAGGAAGCGTATAGCATGAAACAGCTCATCTCATTTGATTTTTGGCAAAAACTCGGTAAGGCCTTGATGGTCGTTATCGCCGTTATGCCGGCAGCAGGACTCATGATCTCGATCGGTAAATTGATCGGCATGTCAGCCGGAGACGTCAGCATCTTGCTCACGACGGCACGCATCATCGAAGACTTAGGTTGGGGCATCATCGTCAACTTACATATCTTGTTCGCGGTCGCCATCGGTGGCTCGTGGGCGAAAGACAAGGCCGGCGGTGCGTTCGCCGCACTGATCGCCTTTATTTTGATCAACCGTGTCACAGGCGCCATCTTTAACGTCAACGGTGCCATGCTCCAAGACCCGGAAGCGACAGTCCAATCCCTCTTTGGGGCCGACCTCGTCGTCGCTGACTACTTCACATCAGTCCTCGGTTCACCTGCCCTGAACATGGGTGTGTTCGTCGGGATCATCGCCGGTTTCCTCGGTGGTGCTCTTTATAACCGGTTCTATAATTTCAGTAAATTGCCGAACGCCTTGTCGTTCTTCAACGGGAAACGGTTCGTCCCGTTCGTCGTCATCCTCGGTTCGGTCGTCGCGGCGATCGCGCTGTCGATCATCTGGCCAACGATTCAAGGGGCACTCAACAGCTTCGGCCAATGGATTGCCACGTCACGTGACACGGCACCGGTCCTCGCGCCGTTCATCTACGGTGCGCTCGAACGTCTGTTGTTACCGTTCGGTCTCCACCACATGCTCACCGTTCCGATGAACTACACGGAGCTCGGTGGCACGTACACGATTTTAACAGGCGCGACAGCTGGTTCAGTCGTCGCCGGTCAAGATCCGCTTTGGTTAGCTTGGGTGACGGACCTCGTCAACCTTCGCGCCGCTGGGGATACGGCTGCTTATAACACGCTGCTCGCTGACGTCGTACCGGCCCGTTTCAAAGTCGGTCAAGTCATCTTGTCGTTCGCCGCACTCATCGGTGCCGCTTATGCGATGTACCGTAACGTCGATGAGGACAAGAAAGCCCAGTACAAGCCGATGTTCCTCTCGGCCGGTCTCGCCGTCTTCTTGACGGGTGTCACTGAGCCGATCGAGTTCATGTTCATGTTCGTCGCTCCAGTCCTTTACGTCATGTATGCACTCATGGCCGGTGCCGCCTTCGCCTTGGCGGACATTATCGACCTTCGTGTCCACGCGTTCGGTGCGATCGAGCTATTGACGCGGATCCCGATGATCATCAAAGCCGGACTCCTGCAAGACTTGATCAACTTCTTCCTCGTCTCGGCTGCGTTCTTCTTCATCAACTTCGGGGTGTTCAACTTCTTCATCAAGAAGATGAACTTGCCGACGCCTGGACGTAACGGCAACTATATGGAAGAAGCGACAGAGCAATCGACGGTGACCGGCAACGAGCAGGTCATGGGGATTATCGCGCTACTCGGTGGGGAAGATAACATCGAGGACGTCGATGCCTGCATGACACGTCTTCGTGTCACAGTGAAAGATATGTCGCTCGTCTCAGAAGAGCGCGAATGGAAAAAGAACGGCGCCATGGGTCTTATCTTGAAAGACCGCGGTGTCCAAGCAATCTACGGCCCGAAAGCCGACGTGTTGAAGTCTGACATTCAAGACGTCATCGGTGCATAATCAACAGGCCAGCTCGTGCGAGTTGGCCTGTTTTTTCTAAAGGAGGACTACTGTGAATATTTTGACGCTCAACTGTCACGCCTGGTTAGAAGATCGGCAACAAGAGAAAATCGACTCAATCGTAGAACGGATCGCGAGCGAGGAGTATGACATCATCGCGCTCCAAGAAGTGAACCAACATAAAGAAGCGCCGCTGATTGACGGTCTCATCCGTGAAAACAACTTTGCCCACGTCCTCGTTGAAAAACTCCGTGAGCAAGGGGTCGCCTATTACATGACATGGGATTTCGCCCATTACGGATATGACATCTACGAAGAAGGCGTCGCGATCTTATCGCGGACACCGTTCGTCTCGACCGAGTCGTTCTTTGTCTCCCAAACGACCGACCCGAACGATTACAAGTCTAGAAAAATCGTCAAAGCCGTCGTCAGTGGCACTGACGAACCGACGGCCGTCTACTCGTGCCATCTCGGTTGGTGGCATGATGCGGACGAACCGGCTCGTCACCAGCTCGATGAACTGCTTCGCCGCGTCGAAGATGACGACCGGGCTCTCCTGCTCGGCGACTTCAACAACGACGCGTTTCTGCGCGGTGAAGGCTACGACTATTTGATCGACCACGGTCTTCAAGACTTGTTCTTTCTCGCGGCTGAGCGTGAAGGCGATGCGACCGTCCAAGGAAAAATCGCCGGTTGGGACGAGAACAAGCAGGCGCTTCGCATCGACTTGATGTTGACGAACGCCCCGATCCACGTTTCGCGTCACGCCGTCGTCTTTGACGGCGACAACGGACCAATCGTGTCAGACCATGCCGGTGTCGAAGCGACCGCGTTTTGGCGATGAGACAACCCCTTTCTTTCTGAACTGGAGAGAAAGGGGTTTTGCTTTGCCAAAAAATCCTGTATGGTTGGAAACGACTGATGTCTAACAACCTTTGAACGAAAGAAGTGATTACATCTTGACGACCACCCCATCGCTCAGTCGCAACGACTGGACGCTCATCTTATCACTGGCGTTGCTCACGTTCGTGCTCGGCACGAGTGAGTTCGTCATTGTCGGAATTTTACCCGATATCGCGGATGGACTGACCATCTCGATTGCCACCGCCGGGACGCTCGTGTCCGCCTTCGCCATCAGCTTTGCCATCGGCACCCCGCTCATGATGTCGTTCACGAGCCATATGCCGAAACGACGACTTATGCTCGGACTCACGCTCGGCTTCATCGTGCTCAATTTCTTGAGTAGCCAAGCACCGAACTACGGTCTTCTGCTATCGACACGCATGGTGACCGCGGTCGTGACCGGTGTGCTCATCTCGCTCGCCATGCTTGTCGCCAGTGAATCGGTACCGCCGACGAAGCGCGGCATCGCCGTCTCGTTCATCTTCGGCGGCTTCACGATGGCGAACGTGTTCGGTGTTCCGCTCGGGACTTTCATCGGGCAACGCGCGGGCTGGGAAGCGACGTTCTTCATGACGACCGCACTCGGTGTCGTCGCCTTATTCGCGGTCTACCGCGTCGTCCCCAACCAGTTATCGAGCGCGAAGACATCGATCTCTGACCAGCTCCGGCTCTTGACGAATCCGCGTATTTTGATCGCCTTCTTCATCCCGGCTCTTGGATTCGGTGCGACGTACGTCGTCTATACGTATCTCGTCCCGATCTTAAAAGGCGTGCTCGGCGTTCCGGTCGCATGGATCAGTCCGATCCTGCTCGCCTACGGTTTCATCTCGATCTTCAGCAACATGGCGGCCGGGAAAATCGCGAGCCATAACCCGATCGGTCGGCTCCGGTTCGTCTTTCTCATCCAAGCGGTCGTGCTCGCGGCGCTTTATGTGACGACGTCGAACGTGACGCTCGGTCTCATCAACATCGCCCTCATGTCGTTCATGGCGATTCTGCTCACGACGTCGACGCAAATTTATTTGATCGATTTGGCCGAGAAGTTCAACCCAGACGCCAAAGGTCTGGCCTCGTCACTCATGCCTGTCGCGAGCAACGTCGGCATAGGCATGGGGTCTGCTCTTGGTGGTCTCGTCTATGCGAACGCACCGGTCATGATGCTCGCCCTCGTCGGTGGCGCCGTCGCCTTACTGACCGCGGCTTTGACGTCACTCAGTCATCGTCTCGACCAACGCTAAACAGCGTGCCCGAACCCGGGCACGCTGTTTTTTTAGAGCCAATCTACGATTTGATCGATCGTCTCATCAAGTTGCTGTTTCGCGCTGAGCGGGCTGTCGTTATCCCCGTCTTGCGGCCCGTACATCCCAAAGTTGGCATGATTGCCACCTTCGATCTGATGGAACGTGGCGTCACTCGGCACGCTGTCACGGCTCGCCTCGATATCGGCCGGTGTCGCCAGACCATCCAATTCACCCGAGATCGACAAGACGCGCAAGTCGCTATCCGTCATCGAGCTGATCGGATACGAGGCGAGGAAGATGACCCCGTCGACTTTATCTTCGTTTTCGAGCGCATAGCCCGAGGCGGCCGAACCGCCGAGCGAATGACCGGCGACGTACCAGCGCTCGATATCGGGATATGCCTCGATGATTGTTTCCGCTGCATCGATATCTAAGATGCCGAGGTTCAAGCGCAGCGACGGGATGGCGACAAAGTGCCCTGCTTCCGCCAATCTGGTCCCGTAATAGGCATACGCCTCTTTATCGACTTTTGCACCCGGATACAGGATAACACCGACCTCGCTCGCCGGGTCACCGAACTCTAGTCGGTTGTCGACTTGTTCGGCTTCGGCCGCATAGCCAAGCGCTTCATCCGTCGGTCCGTACGTCAGTTGCGTCCAAACGACGAAGCCGATCACGGCGACAAGGATGACGGCAAGCAACGACAGCCCGATCCACTTCAGTTTTCTCTTCATTATATACCTCCATTTGCATCCACTTCGTCGTCACGGTACACTAATAGTAAAAAAGGGAAATACCAGGGGGACACCATGACGAAAAGTTCTGTAACCACGACGATTCAGTGGTTTATTTTTATTTTAGCTACCAATATTGTACCACCGCTCGCCATCGCCGCCCTATTTGAACTGTCGCCGGCCGAGACGATGACGTTCATCTCGCGCTCGCTGTTCATCTTCGCACTGTTCAGTATCATCCAGACGCTGTTCGGTCACCGTCTGCCGATCTTAGAAGGACCGGCCGGCATTTGGTGGGGTGTGTTCACACTTTATGCCTCGATCGGCCCTGCCCTTTACGGTAGCGGGCAAGAGACGCTCCAAGCGCTCGGCTTCATGCTGTTCTTGAGCGGTGTGCTCGGCGTGGTCATGACCGTGACCGGACTGCTACGGCGCATGTTGTCGCTATTCACGCCTCAAGTGCTCGGTGTCTATATGATTTTGCTCGTCCTGCAATTATCCGGTGCCGTCATTAAAGGCGGTTTCGGTGTGAGCGAGGACGGCATCAATATCGTGCAAGCCGTCGCGACAGCCGGGCTCGTCTTATTCGCACTCACGCTCGAGCGGAGCCGCTTCAAACAATACGGTCTCGTCATGACGCTTTTCGTCGGATTCGGATTGTTCAACCTGCTCGGTCTCGGCAACCCAATCGTTCGTTCGGACTCGTTCTTCCTCGTTCCCGAGCTGTTCCCGTTCGGGGCTTGGGTATGGGATTGGAACTTACTTCCGACCGCTTTCGTCATCACACTTCTACTCATGACAAACGTGCTCGCGAACATTAAATTGATTGAGCGCATCGTCAGTTCACGGACGAAACAACAAGTCGAAGGCAACGTCGCCGCGTCCGGCGTCGTCAGCGGCGTCAGTCAGATGGTCGCTGGTTTGTTTGGAACGCCTGGACCGGTCGCGATCTCTGGGACAGCCGGTTTCTTATCGTCAACGGAGAGCGTACACCGTGCCCCTCACCTCGTCGCTCACGGCTTAATGATGGTGCTCGCTTTAATCGGACCGTTCGTGTCGCTCATCGCAAGCATCCCGGCCGCGGTCGGGTACGCCATCGTCACCCCGCTCATCGCGACGATGATCATCATCGGGATTAACGAGGCCGCGTTCGAGTTGAACCAAAAGACGGCGTCGCTCACGGTCGGCCTGCCGCTCGTCATCGGGGCCGGGGCGATGTTGCTCCCGCCTGGAGCGATGAATGATTTACCGCCGCTCCTTGCGACCGTGTTCTCGAACGGTCTCGTCCTCGGGACGGTCGTCGCCTTGACGACCGCCATCCTAAGCCGAATCCACGACTAAAAAAGAACTGACCTCGCGCCTGAGGTCAGTTCTTTTCGGTTACGTGCATATGGAAAGCTTTGTCGTGCGGCAAGACGGCACCGTCTTCCGCCTCGAAGTGTTCGCGGTCCTTGAAGTAAGCCGCAACCGTCAACGTGTCCCGATGGAGGGCACGCTTGAACGCTTGCTCGGCCGTGACCGGTGTCCCGTCATCGTTCTTCAGTTCGAGACCAAGCAGCTTGTAGCCGATCGTTTGACCACCGCGGCTCATCTGGCACGCCTCGATCGCATACGAGACGAGTGTCGGTGTGATGACGGTGTGGACGAACTCGCTCTTCACTTTCTTCCGAACGAGCTGTTCGACACCGAAACTTAGTAACCCGGCAATGACACCGTCAATCATGACGGCTTTCGTGCGTTTACTCGTCACTCGCTTCATTGGCTCATTCCCTGCATCATTCCAGACGTCAACACTTCCGTGCCTTGTCCTTCTTCTGCCGCCATGATCAAGGCTCGGGCCACATGTAACGCTTGGATTGGGGCCGCGTTTGGCACTTTTTCGAGCAACAGCGGTTGGAATGGGCGGCTGACGACTTCAGCCGCTTTCTCACCGAGCCGGAACGACTCGCGGTCGCCGAGTAAGAGCGACGGGCGAGCGATAATCAAGTGCTCGAACCCGAACACTTTGAGCCCGTTCTCAAGTTCACCTTTCACTCGGTTGTAGAAGAACGGCGAGCGCAATGACGCACCTTGTGCCGAGACGACAGCGTAACGTGTGGCGCCGTGCTGTTTCGCGACACGCGCGACTTCGAGCGGTAACTCGAGGTCGACATGTTTGAACGCCTGCTGCGATCCGGCGACGGCAATCGTCGTACCGAGTGCACAGTACACATCGTCAATGTGAGGCAACGTCTCATCCATCTTCTCAAAGCCGACAATTTCATGTAATTTCGGGTGACTCCAACGTTTCGATCGGCGGACGACGATCCATACCGCGTCATACCGTTCTTGTTCGAGCAACTGCTCGACGAGCTCGCGTCCGATCAAACCGGTCGCGCCGACAACGAGTGCTGTTTTTCCCATCCTAGTTCCCCCTTGTTACGTACTCCTTTCAGTCTAGCTGACTTGCCGTTCATCGGCAACGACCTCGTCGGGACTGAACCGATCGACGAGACGGAAGAAACCGTTCAAGAACAGGGCTGTGAATGAGCCGGCAACGATGGCGCTATCCGTGAACAGTTGAATCGATTCCGGCATATTGGCGACAATACCTGGGTTGGCCGTGATGCCGAGCCCGATGCCGATCGAGAGCGCGATCGTGATCAAGTTCTCGTTTTTCGCAAAATCGACTTGGCTAAGGATGCGAATCCCCGACGCGGCGACCGTTCCGAACATGACGAGCATCGCCCCACCGAGCACCGGTTTCGGGATGAGCGTCGTGAACGTCGCGACTTTCGGCAAGAAGCCGAGCAAGATCAAAAGTCCGCTCGTCCAAAAGATGACACGACGTGATTTGACACCCGACAGCTGGACGAGTCCGACGTTTTGACTGAACGTCGTGTACGGGAAGCTGTTGAAGATCCCGCCGAGGATCGTCGCCACACCTTCGGCTCGGTACCCTTTCGTCAATTCGTTCGATCCGATCGGTTTTTTCGTGATGTCACTCAATGCCAAGAACACACCGGTCGATTCGATCATCGAGATGATGGCGACGAGCGTCATGACGAGAATGGCCGACACGTCAAACGTCGGCACCCCGAAGTAGAACGGCTGCACCATTTGGAACCAGCCGGCCTCACGGACCGGGCTGAAATCGACGAGACCGAGGAACGCGGCGACACCGGTACCGATCAAGACGGCGAACAAGACCGCTGCCGCCCGACTGAAGACGGTACCGACTCGGTTCAAGACGAGAATCAAACCGATCGTCAATCCGCCGAGCGCCAAGTTTTGCATCGAAGCGAAACCAGGCTCACCCGGTGTCCCGCCGCCGATATCATTGATGGCGACCGGGATGAGCGAGAGGCCGATGATCGTCACGACCGAACCAAGGACGACCGGCGGGAAGAATCGGGCCAGTTTGCCGACGAAGCCTGAAATCAAGATGACGATGACACCGCTCGCAATCAACGCCCCATAAATCGCTGTAATACCGCTCGAACTGCCGATGGCGATCATCGGACCGACCGCTGTGAACGTACAACCGAGCACGACCGGTAGCCCAACACCGGTGAAGCGGGTCGTCCATACTTGAAGCAATGTCGCGACGCCGCACATGAACAAATCGATGGCGACGAGATACGCGAGCTCAGTCGGTCCGAGCCCGATGGCCCCACCGACGATAAGCGGGACGATGGCCGCGCCTGTGTACATCGCGAGCAGATGTTGGAACCCGAGACTGGCCGTTTTGAACGTGTTCATCGGACCACCTCTACGAATGAGATGCTATCTGCTCCAAGTTTGGCGATACGGGCGAGTGATTCGACACGATACCCTTTGTCGATCAGTTTTTCCCGTCCTGGCTGGAACGACTTCTCGATGACGATGCCGACACCCGCGACGGTCGCACCGGCCGACTCGACGAGCTGCGTCAAACCGAGCGCCGCTTCCCCGTTCGCGAGGAAGTCATCGATGACGAGGATACGCTCATCCGGTTGGACGAAACGACGGCTCAAGCTGATGCGGTTCGTCTCTTGTTTCGTGAACGAATAGACGTCCGCTTCGACGAGGTCGTCTTGGAGCGTGAGTGATTTTCGTTTGCGGGCGAACACGAACGGGATGCCGAGCTCGAGCGCCGTCATCATCGCCGGGGCGATCCCGCTCGATTCGAGTGTGACGATTCGGTCGATCTGGTCATCACGGAATCGGTCTGCGAATTCACGACCGATCGCCTGCATCAATTCAGGATCGACTTGGTGGTTCAGGAACGCATCGACTTTCAATACTTGGTCCGACAAGGCACGGCCTTCGTCTCTAATTTTGTCTTCTAACTGCTTCATTGTGTTTCCCTCCAATAAAAAAATGCGATTCGTCACCCCTACCCGGGGACGACGAACCGCATGAAAACACAAAGAATGCACACGACAAGCGTCACCCGTAGTCGAACCATTTACGGTGGTTCGGTAGAGACTTGTGAGCCATATTCTCACGGATATACGAGTGCGAATCTTTTTAGTTATATAAGATAAAGTTTATTGTAGACGAGATTGTAGAAATTGCAACCCGTTTATGAAAAGACTGCTAAAAGTCCGATTTTTCTGAAACTGCTGTATACTGAAGATACTGGAAAAACGAGAGGAGCCACATCCATTATGAAGCTATTCGTTCTTGGTGCCACCGGCCGGACCGGTCATCAGTTTGTCGATCAAGCGATCGAGCACGGCCATCATGTGACCGCCTTCGTGCGCGAACAGAAAAAACTCATCCCGACCCCACAGCTCGAGATCATAGAAGGCGACGTCTCGGACAGTTCGGCGTTGACCGACGCGCTCAAAGGGCACGACGCCGTCATCAGCTGTCTCGGGACCGATTTGAGTGACGCCGATTTCTTGGCCAGCGTGACCGATGCACTCGTCCCCGCCATGAAAGCGAACGATGTGACGCGCATTCTGTACCTCGCGTCTGCCGGGATTGACAAAGAGATTCCCGGGATCGCCGGAACGGTCGTGACGTTCATGCTCCGGAAGCCGCTTCGCGACCACCGGGCCGCGGTCGACCTGTGGCGCAACTCGTCGTTCGACTACACGATCGTGCGGCCGATGCAACTGACGGACGGTCCGCGAACATCGGTGTACCGGACGGACATCGACGGGATCCCTGCCGACGGTAAACAGATTTCACGCGCTGACGTCGCCCAGTTCATGTTGAACACGGTCGAAGAGAACAGTTTCGTCCGGCAGTCGATCGGACTGGCGTACTAATTTTTTTGAATCCATGCTACAATATCGGATAGTCAACTTTGAAGGGAACGAATACGAATTATGAGTATATTAACAGTACAAAACTTGAGCCACGGTTTCGGTGACCGCGCCATTTTAAATGACGTGTCTTTCCGTCTATTAAAAGGTGAACACATCGGCCTCATCGGAGCAAACGGTGAAGGAAAATCGACGTTCATGAACATCATCACGCGCAAACTGCAACCGGATGAAGGGAAAATCGAGTGGGCGAAAAACGTCCGCGTCGGTTACCTCGACCAGCACGCCGTCCTCGCACGCGGGATGACGATTCGTGACGTGTTGAAAAGCGCGTTCCAATACTTGATCGACATGGAGACACGCATCGGCGAACTCTACATGGAAATGGGCGACGCGTCACCTGAACAGATGGACGACATGCTCGCTGAAGTCGGCGAACTGCAAGAGACGCTCGATTCGAACGACTTTTATATCATCGATGCGAAAGTCGAAGAAGTCGCCCGCGGACTCGGTATTTTAGACGTCGGTCTCGACCGCGATGTCGCTGACCTGTCAGGTGGACAACGGACAAAAGTGTTGCTCGCGAAGCTACTCCTTGAGAAGCCGGACATCCTCCTCCTCGATGAGCCGACCAACTATTTGGATGAGATCCATATCGAGTGGTTGAAGCGTTACCTCCAGAACTACGACAATGCGTTCATCTTGATCTCGCATGATATCCCGTTCTTAAACAGCGTCATCAACTTGGTCTACCATATGGAGAACCAAGATTTGTCGCGTTACGTCGGCGACTACGACAAGTTTATGGAAGTGTACGAGATGAAACGGTCGCAGCTTGAGTCGGCTTATAAACGCCAACAAGCGGAAATCGCTGATTTGAAAGACTTCGTCGCCCGTAACAAGGCCCGCGTCTCGACACGAAACATGGCGATGTCACGTCAAAAGAAACTCGACAAGATGGACGTCATCGAGCTGAGCGCGGAACGTCCGAAGCCAGAGTTCCGTTTCTTGCAGGCGCGCACGTCAGGCCGTCTCATCTTTGACGCAAAAGGTCTCGTCATCGGTTACGATGAGCCGCTCTCACGTCCGCTCGACTTGCAGATGGAGCGCGGTCAGAAGATCGCCCTCGTCGGCGCGAACGGAATCGGGAAGACGACACTCTTGAAGAGTCTGCTCGGCTTGATCAACCCACTTGAAGGAACGGTCGAACGCGGCGAGTTCTTAGAGATCGGCTACTTCGAACAAGAAGCGGCCGTCAGCAACAACACGTGTATCGAAGAGATCTGGAGCGAGTTCCCGTCGCTCAACCAGCAACAAGTCCGGGCCATGCTCGCGAAGTGTGGTCTCATGACGAAACATATCGAAAGTAAAATTGCCGTCCTCAGTGGTGGCGAGAAGGCGAAAGTCCGCCTCTGTAAGCTCCAAAACAACGAGTCAAACTTACTTCTTTTCGATGAGCCGACGAACCACTTGGACGTCGACGCGAAAGAAGAGTTGAAGCGTGCGTTGAAAGAGTATAAAGGCAGCATCTTGCTCATCAGTCACGAACCGGAGTTCTACCAAGACATCGTCACCGACGTCTGGAACTGCGAATCGTGGACGACAAAAGTATTCTAAAACGTGTAGAGGAAGTGTCGCATGACAGGCCCAATCCAATTGAACGAACGCATCGTTCTCTATGACATCATTCGAGGGTTTGCCCTGTGCGGCATCTTCCTCGTCAACATCCCGAGCATGCTCGGGAGCGACTGGATCTTCGGTAAACCGATGTATGAAGGCAGTGACCTCGTCGTAAGGACACTGTTCGACTTGTTCATCCAGACGAAGTTCTATACAATTTTCTCTTTACTGTTCGGCATCGGCTTCTCGATTTTTCTCGAGCGTTCGTACGCGCGCGGGGACTCGGCGAGCCGCTATGTCCGACGCATCGTCATCCTTTTCTTGTTCGGACTTGCTCACCTGGCCATCTGGTCGGGTGACATCTTACATACGTATGCGATGTGGGGGTTGTTGCTCCCCTTGTTTTATGGATTGAGCAACCGCGCGATTTTGACGTGGGCGTGGAGTTTGTTGATCGGGAGTTTTCTCTTGTTCTATGGCTCATCTGTCTTGATGGAGTGGACGACGGGGTATTTCAATCCCGGCTATCCGTTCCCGACCGCGTATAACGCCGGTTTTGGTGCTTGGTTCGATTACCGGCTCGACGTCGAGATCTTTAGCGCGATCTCAAACTCTCTGCTTGTCGGGATTGAAATCTTTTGCCTATTCTTATTCGGTCTCTATATCGGGCGTGAGCGGAAGCTGCTCACATGGACGCTTCAAGGATTGACGCGGACGGCCATCATTTGCAGTGTTCTCGCCTTGCCGTTTTTCGGGGTCATCCTTTGGCATCGTTACGGCGGCGGCGATTACTACTGGACGAACCTAACAGCCGTCCTCATCTCCGGAAAACTGCTCGCGACGACGTACGTCTGTCTGTTCACCGTCGCCGTCCGGAAAGGACTCACATTCCGTCCGCTCCAGGCGCTCGGCCGGATGGCGCTGACGAACTACTTGACGCACACGCTCGTCGTCGTCCTTCCCGTCATCGCGCTCGGGTATTACGGACGTCTGTCGCTCACTGAAGGATTGTTCTTGAGCATCGCGATTTTGATTGCCCAAACGTTCTTCTCGATGTGGTGGCTCAAATCGCATCGCTACGGACCGTTCGAGAAGTTATGGCGGATCGGGACGTACGGGATTCAGAAGAAAGTATCATAGCATGCAGAAAGGCTCGAAGCATCTCGCTTCGAGCCTTTCTCATTTCTTAGTTCGTCGCCGCTGCTGTCAACACAGGAACGATTTGTTTTTTACGTGATACGACGCCAGGAAGTGTCGCAAGGCCGTCTAACAGTTCGACGTTGAACGCTTGTTCGAACAAATCATGCTTCGCACCGACAACGAGTGCTTCTGAATCATTCGTCAAGATGTTCGTGATGGCGAAGACGAACAAGTCGAGCTGTTTGTCAGCAATCGTCTTAGCCATCGCCGCCTCGACTTCACTTTTACGGCTCAACACGTCGTTCGCGTCAACCGTGTTCACTTGGGCGATCTCAATGCGGTAGTCGCCCATCGCGAACTCTTTCGCGTCGAGCGAGATGAGTTCAGGCACCGTCTTCTGGCTCAAGTCGGCTCCTGCTTTCAACATTTCGAGACCGTACGCCTCGACGTCAGTTCCGGCGATGTCTGCAAGCTCTTTCGCTGCTTTGACATCCTCGTCCGTGCATGTCGGTGACTTGAACAAGAGCGAGTCCGAGATGATCGCCGATAGCATCAATCCGGCCATGTCAGATGCGATTTCGACACCGTGTTCTTTGTACAGCTTGAGCAAGATCGTCGCCGTGCAGCCAACCGGCTCCGCCCGGTAGTAGAGTGCGTCTGCCGTTTGGAAGTTAGCGATACGGTGGTGATCGACGACTTCTAAAATGCGTACGTCAGCAATGTCGGGCGCACTTTGTTGGAACTCGTTATGGTCGACCAAGATGACCGAGCTCGTTTCGTCCGATACACGTTCGACGAGGCGCGGCGCCTTGACACGGAAGTGGTCGAGCGCGTATTGCGTCTCCCCGTTCACCTCACCGAGACGGACCGCCTCGGCGTCCATGCCTAATTTCTTTTTCAGTTCAGCGTAAGCGAGCGCCGAACAGATTGTATCCGTATCTGGATTTTTATGTCCGAAGACAAGTACTGTACTCATGATGCATTCTCCTCACTGTTGTAGTTTTCCCTTATCCATTATACCGTCAATCCCCATTCTTTCAATTCCAAAACAAAAAGAGCCTAGACTCGGCTCTTCACGATTGTTCGTCTTCGTCTGTCTCTTCGAGGTCCGAATGATCACCTTTTGAATCTTCTTCGTGCGAGATATCCGGTTGGTCCCGGTTCAACTTCTCTTGTTCTTCTTGTTCACGTTTGTCTTTGTCTGACATCTGTCTCATCCTTTCGGTACTGAGTCTTGTCGTAGACTGTTCCCCGAGGTTGACGCGGTCAAACGGATGTCTCACATCCGTAAACAAACTGTCATGTCAGTCAGCTTGGACGAACACGACTTCATCCCCGCGGATCTCGACGTTGACGTCTTGTCCTTGGAACAACCATTCGTCCTGCTCGGCGACGACGAAACGAATTCCATCTGCGTTCGTCTCGACGACGGCGTTATCAATCTCTTCTGTGATGACACCGACCGAGAACCCGTGCGTCAAATCAGTCGAACCCCCGTATTTAGCGAACAGACGAACCGTCTGTCCCGCCTCGACTTCCATTTCGTCTTTAAAAAATTGGAGTGCTTCTTCCGTCACGTTGATTTTCATGTAACATCCTCCTCTCGACTTCTGTCTTCATTCTAATCGTTTCTCAAAAAGCGAGCGAGGAAGTTGCCTAGAGTGTCGTGCCCGAAAGATACGTGACGGTCAGACTTTGCGCCCTAACCGCACCGCCGTCCATCCCATCGAACGTCACGTCGAACAAGGCGCGACCGATTTCTTCATGCGGCGCGTGCATCGTCGATAAACCGAACGCCTGGCTGATTGGGTGGCCGTCAAACCCGAGGATGGCGACGTCTTCCGGTATGCGGACGCCACGCCGGTGCATCTCCCCTAAAAAACCGAGCGCGACGTAATCGGACGACAAAAAGAGCGCGCGGGGACGCTCTTTTCGTTGAAGGAACTCTGCCGCTAAGCGGATCCCGTCTTCACTCGTCAAGTAACCGGTCCATACCCATCGCTCACGCGCGGACGCCACTTCATCGAAGTAGGCCCGCTGACGCGCGATTGAGCTCGGACTAGACTGCCGCGATAAGACGATACCGATATCCGCATAGCCGGCTTGCGTTAACACATGCAATCCGGCGACGAACGCCGCGTAATGGTCGACATGGACCGAGGAAATCGTCTCAGGCGCACCGACCGTCGCGACCGAGATCGGGCCGAAACTACGGTACGTCTCCAATTCTTCGAACGACATCGCATGCGACAACAGAATTGCCCCATCGACCTCACGATGCTTCAGTAAGTCGAGTGCTTGCCGCTCTTGATCAAGCTTGTACTCGGTCTGCCACATGACGAGACGATACCCTTTCACGAGCGCCGCTTTCGCGAGTCCGTTGACGAACAGTCCGTAGTACGGATGGTCCATATACGGCAACACGACGACGAATCGCTGCGTGCGCCCAGTCGACAGCGTCAGCGCCTGCTGATTCCGTAAATAGCCAAGCTCTGCCATCGCCGCATGGACACGCTGTCGCTTTTCTTTTGAAACGTATGGATGTTCATTAATCACCCGCGAGACCGTCGTCACCGACACGTCCGCTTGTTTCGCGATATCTCGAATGTTCGCCATCCCGCCTCACCTCAATCTGTCAGTCTTTCCATATAGTGTACCCATTCTACTGACCGACTGTCATCTCTTGCCATCACTTGTCGCCGAATCGCTTGGGCGAGACGAAACCGCTCTTCGACGGATAAATGAAGAAACTCATCTTGAAACTGGGCGCACAACATGCGTCCGAACGGTGTGTACAATTGATTGATGACCAGTTCATAGACGATCCCGCTACACCAAGCCTTCCACGTCGTCGGATTCATCAGGCTTCCCTCCTTTGACTCTACCGTACATTCTGAAACGCGTTTCAGAGCAAGCACTTTAGTAATAATCTCTAATTCCGAACATTAAACGCTAAAATGAGAAATTTTTTAGTTTTTTAACTCGAAATCATTGACGATGTCGATTCGATTTCGTATAGTCAACAAGTTGATAACGTGTATTCCACTTTACCGGACAGTTAATGTTCGGAAATTACTACTTATAAGGAGTCTTTCTAATGAACTTATTCCGTTTACAGCAACACGGAACGAACGTTAAACAAGAAGTGATGGCCGGCATCACGACGTTCGTCACGATGGCCTACATCTCGGTCGTCAACCCGGCGATTTTATCCGACGCAGGCATTCCGTTCGCCCAGGCGTTCACGGCGACCATCATCGCCATCTTGATCGGAACCGGATTGATGGCGTTCTATGCCAACCTGCCGATCGCGGTCGCACCTGGGATGGGCTTGAACGCCTTCTTCGCCTATACACTCGTCGCGCAACAACAGATTGCACCCGAAGCCGCGCTCGGCGTCGTCTTCGTCTCGTCGGTCTTCTTCCTGATCTTGTCGCTGTCACCGATCCGGACGAAACTGATTCAAGCGATCCCCGCTTCATTGAAGCACGCCATCACGACCGGTATCGGGTTGTTCATCGCTTCGCTCGGCTTGAAGCTGTCTGGACTCATCGTCGCGGATGAAGCGAACCTCGTCCGTCTCGGGGAGTTGTCGTCACCGAGCGTCTTGCTCGTCCTCGGTGGGCTGATCGTCTCGGCGCTTCTGTTCTCACGTAACGTCCCGGGTTCCCTTCTTATCGGGATGGTGCTCACAGGTATCGCGGCCTACTTCATGGGTCTATTGAAAATCGAAGGCGTGACGGCGATGCCGACGCTACCGGAAGGGTTGATGGTCAACCCGCTCACCGCTTTCTCTGACGTCATCCAATATGGCTTATTCGGGGCCGTATTGTCGTTCTTCCTCGTCACGTTGTTCGACACGACGGGAACGCTCGTCGGTGTCGGCAAGCAAGCCGGTTTGTTGAAAGAAGACGGGACGATCGAGAACGGGCACCGGGCCTTGTTCGCTGATTCACTCGCAACGATGGGGGGCTCACTCGTCGGAACGAGTCCATCGACGGCCTACATCGAGTCGGCCGCAGGTGTCGCCCAAGGTGGACGGACCGGACTGACGACAGCCGTCGTCGCCGGCTTGTTCGGTCTCACGTTGTTCTTTAGTCCGCTCATCGGTGCGATCTCAGGTGTCGCCGCCATCACGGCGCCGGCCCTCATCATCGTCGGCGCACTCATGCTGACGAACGTCCGCTATATCGATTGGACAGATTTCAGTGAATACTTCCCGGCGTTCATGACGATCCTCATCATGCCGCTCTCAGGCAGTATCGAACGTGGGATCGCCTTCGGCTTCATCCTCTACCCGATCTTCAAGGCGATGAACAAAGAGACGGTCCACCCGCTCATCTACTTGTTCGCCGGATTGTTTATTTTGGAAATGTTTTTCCTATAATACTTTACTTTAACCCTCGTTCCCGACGAGGGTTTTTCTGTTATTAATCAGGGAATCACTGTCGTATAGCAGTTTCTTCATGAATATGTATTCATTATCATTTAGTTCTCAATTAGACAGTATTTTACATTTTTTTGAGAAAATGATTCCATTTTTCTGTTTTGTGCTCATTTGTTATGGAATAATAACTGTGAAACCGTTTTCGAATTTGACTAAAATCAGGAAAGAAGGAATGGACATGCCAAACGTGGCGTTGTTCGTCACTTGTCTCTCCGATACGTTATTCCCATCGGTAGGACAAGCGACGGTCGAACTATTAGAACATCTCGGTTGTGACGTCAGCTTCCCGTTCGAGCAGACGTGCTGCGGTCAACCGGCCTATAACAGCGGCTACCATGAAGAGACGAAAAAGATTGCCAAACACATGATTGAGACGTTCGAGAAAGCGGACGCCGACTATATCGTCGGACCGTCCGGCTCGTGTGTCATGATGATGCGCGACTATCCGCACTTGTTCAAAGACGATCCTGTCTGGAAAGAGCGGGCTGAAGCCCATGCGGCGAAGACGTTCGAACTGACGCAGTTCATCGTCGACGTGCTCGAAGTGACAGACGTCGGGGCGAAATTCCCGGCGAAAGCGACGTATCACGCCTCGTGCCATATGACGCGCCTGCTCGGGATCGAGGCGGCACCGGGACAGTTGTTGAAAAACGTTGATGGGTTGACGATGGTCCCACTCGAAGGGGTACATAACTGTTGCGGCTTCGGCGGGACGTTCTCGGTCAAGATGCCGGACGTGTCGGTACAGATGGTCGACGAGAAAGTCGAGTCGATTTTAAAATCAGGGGCCGACGTGTTGATCGGCGCTGATGCGTCTTGTTTGATGAACATCGGGGGGCGCCTGCATAAACAAGGGCATCCGATCAAGGTGATGCATATCGCGGAAGTGTTGAACGAAGGGGTGAAACAAGCATGAGCATGGGGATTCGGTTAGATGAGAAGTTTCAAGATCGGCGGAAAGACGGGATCGATAACCCGTTCATGCGCCAAGCCGTCAGCTCGGCGCAAAATCGCCTGCGCGACGGACGTTTGAACGCGGCCGGGGAACTCGGGGATTGGGAAGCGTTCCGCGACCATTCGGAAGAGATTCGCCAGCACGTGCTCGAGCATCTCGATTACTACTTACACCAGTTGAGTGAGAATATCTCGAAGCGGGGCGGCAACGTCTTCTTCGCCGAGACGCCGGAAGAAGCGAACCGCTATATCCGCGAAGTCGTGCGCGCAAAAGACGCCAAACACGTCGTCAAATCGAAGTCGATGGTGACCGAGGAGATCGGGTTGAACGAGGCGCTTCACGAAGAAGGGTGTACGGTCGTCGAGTCGGATCTCGGGGAATGGATCCTTCAGCTCGACAACGACCCACCGTCGCACATCGTCGCACCGGCGCTCCACAAAGACCGGAACGATGTCCACAAGACGTTCACGACCCATGGCTACGACGGAACGAACGACCCGACCGAGCTCGGCCGCTACGCGCGCCGTGAGCTGCGCAAAGACTTCTTGAAAGCAGAGGTCGGCATCACCGGTTGTAACTTCGCCATCGCCGAGAGCGGCGCCGTCGGTCTCGTCACGAACGAAGGTAACGGGCGGATGGTCACGTCACTCCCGAACACCGTCATCTCGGTCATGGGGATGGAGCGGGTCGTCCCGTCTTACGAAGAGTTCGAAGTGCTCGTCAACATGTTGTGCCGGAGCGCGGTCGGTCAACGGCTCACGTCATATATCACGACGTTCGCCGGCACGAAAAGCGTCGGTGAAGTCGACGGCCCGGAAGAATTCCATCTCGTCATCGTCGACAACAAGCGGTCCGGCATTCTCGGGACTCAGTTCCAGTCCGTGCTCCAATGTATCCGTTGCGCGGCATGTATCAACGTCTGCCCTGTCTATCGCCATATCGGCGGCCACGCCTACGGCTCGATTTATCCGGGACCGATCGGCGCCGTGCTCGCCCCGCTGCTCGACGGTTACGAGAACTATAAAGAACTGCCGTATGCGTCAAGCCTTTGTGGTGCCTGTACGGAAGCGTGTCCGGTCAAAATCCCGCTCCATGAACTGTTGATCGAGCATCGCCGCGTCATCGTCGAAGACAAGAAAAAATCACCGTTCGTCGAACGCATCGCCATGAAAGGCTTCGCCGTCACGTCATCGAGCCCGTTCTTGTTCGAGGCGGCCGAACAGATCGCGCCGTTCGCGTCGTCCCCGCTTGCGACAGCGGGGCAAATCGACAAAGGCTTACCGGCTTGGACCGACTCGAAAGACTTGCCGCAGCCGGCCAAACAGACGGTCCGCGACTGGTTTAAGAAACGGGGGAATGCACAATGAATCCAGGAACGATCACCAACCGTGAAGACTTTTTAAAGCGGATCGCGGGACAACTCGGACGCGACGTCGATTTGACGCCTCCGAAACGAGTATACAAGCACCGTCCGCAAGACGAGGTGTTGAAAGACGCTTCAACAGAGGAACTCCTCGAGACGTTCCGTATGGTCGCGACGCGCATTCATACCGACGTCGTCGAATGTGAGTCGACTCATCTCGATGACACGCTCCGTCTTCTCCTCGAACGATACGACGGCAAGACGATTATCGCTGAGGACGATGCACGCATTAAGGAATGGGCACCCGAAACGAGCCTGTCGTTCGACTGGTGGGATGCCGCGCGTCCTGATGACAGCCGCGCCCTTGCCGTAAAAGCTGACGTTGGGATCACGATTGCCGACCAAGCACTCGCTGAAAGTGCGACCATCGTCCAATACGCGGCCCCCGGAAAATCGCGGACGATCAGCTTGTTGCCACAAGATCACATCGCCATCATCCCGAAATCGGTGCTCGTGCCCCGGATGACGCAAGCCGCGAAACAACTGGCCGAACTCGATCGCAACGGCGAGCTCGCCTCACCGCAAGGCGTCAACTTCATCTCGGGCCCGTCAAACTCGGCCGATATTGAGATGAACTTGATCGTCGGTGTCCACGGACCGGTCCGTGTCGCCTACGTTCTCGTACATGATCTCTAACGAAAAGACTCGCCACGACGGCGAGTTTTTTCGTTTATTCTTTATTCGACGGTGATGCTGCCGTTCGTGCTCGTCAGTTTGACTTCAAGCGCACCGTCCCCGAACGTCCGCTCGTTCGTCCGATGCCCAAATATGTCAAGTTGGCCGTTTCTCGTCTTGGCGCGGATGACGGTGTCGCTCGGCTCTTGCTTCAGACGCAGTTCGATTTTTCCGTTCGTCGTCTTCAATCGAAGCGGATGTTCAATCGCATCAATCACACAATCGATACGTCCGTTTGACGACTTCGCCTCGATTGCGCCGTCCACGTCGACGATGTCGAGCCGACCGTTTGACGATTGCAGAGTGAGACGTTCAATGACAGAATCTCTCACTTCGACTCGACCGTTCGATGTTTGAACGTCAAAGTCTTGGCCCGCGCTCATCGTCAGGCAGACGTTCCCGTTTGACGAGCGCAACGTCCCGTGACCGGCCCGGACCTCACTCGCGTTGATGCGACCGTTCTCGCTCTCGACCTCAATCAAAGCAGCTCGCACCTCACGGACGTCACTCGAGCCGTGCCGATTGTTCAGACGGACCGACTCATACGTGTGACGCGGCAACTCGACATGCAACACCGGTGTTTTCGTCCCGAACCACGAGAACAAGTCGGACAGTCCGAAGCGGCGTTCCGACTCGATCCGCACCTCGAGCGTGTCGTTGACGATATCCATCTTGACGCCATGTTCGGTCTCATCTTCTAGTGTCGCGTAGGCATAGCCGTCCGCGGACGGTACAACGTTCACGTGCGCATTTTGAACGCGAATCGAGACGTGTTGAAACGCCACGTTTGGGCTCTGGACGATGGCAGGCGGCGCAATCGGCTCCGCCGCAATCGAATCGACCGACACGAGCAGTTCTGAGGCGAGCATGTTCGGTGTCCCGAGCTCCTCGGCCATCGCTTCGTCACTTTTCCCATCGAGTCGCCCGCTCGCAAAGTATTCCGCAACGTCCCGCAAAATATCGACCCGATCGATGATGCTGATCCCCATGAGCAACCGTTCGAGTTCAGTTAAATACTGCTCTTCTGTCATTTGTCGTCTCCCCTTTTGATCAATTCGTTGACTCCGGTCGTGAATGATTCCCATTCCGCTCGCAATTCGTCTAGATGGACCTTCCCTTGCTCCGTGATGGCGTAGTACTTCCGTGGCGGTCCTTCTACCGACTCCTTCAAATACGTCGTGAAGTAGCCTTCCGACGTGAGTCGCCTGAGGAGCGGATAGACCGCCCCTTCCGAGATGGCAACTCTTGCCGAGATTGCTTGGACGAGCTCATAACCGTAACGGTCATTCGTCTCGACGAGTGCAAGTACACACAAGTTTAAGACCCCTTTTTTAAATTGAGGGTTCAATCGATTCGCCTCCTCTACTATTCATTAAACAATAGCATATCATTCACTACTATTCAATAGATATTAGTTAACGTGTTTACTGCATCTCGATAAGTGGTATATCGCTGCAGAAATCTGTACAATAGGGGAACGACACTCGTAGTAAAATAATTGTCACAGCCGGAATGTATGTAGTTCCAGGAAGGAACGGTCCCTATGAAAGCTTGGATTGACGAGCGGATCGGAAGGCAGTTTTTATTCGTCTTCTATTTATTCATTGGACTGATCCTCCTCACCTCACTCGCCGTATACGTATATACGGAAAATCGAATCGAAGAGACGACTTCATCGCTCGAGAACGTCAGCGAACGTCGCACGAATGCGACCGAGCTCTTCGAGACATGGCAGTCGATGCAATATGAGATGCGCGGTTACGTCCTCCTCGGTGACGAGGAGTTACTTGCCCGCGTCAAAGAGAAACAAGTCTTGATCGAGACACAGACCGCCTGGTTCGAAACGAACGCGGTCACAGAAAAAGAACAGACGTATGCGGGGGATGCCCGAGCGTTATTCTCAGCCTATCAACAACGCGTCATGCCGAGCCTCGAGCGTTACGTCGTTGCGAAACGGGAAGGTACGGTCACCGAGCCGTTCCTGCAAATGCCGACGCTCGGGAAAGTGACGCCTCAAACCGAAGCTCAGGCCGATCGGAAGTTCAAGATCAATGCGAAGAGCGCGGCTGACATGAGCGCGAGCATCGTCGACATGGAGACGGTGTTCACCGAATACCGCAACGTATTGAACGCGGAAGAAAACCAACTCCGTGCACAGCTCGCCACCCATACGAAATGGGCGCAAGTGCTTTGGCTCCTGTCACTACTCGCGGTACTGTTCGTCCTCTTCATTGCGGTTCGGCCTTACGTAAAACGGTTGACCGATCAACTGCAAGAGTTGATCACGAACAGCGAACGGCTCACCGACGACCGAGTCATACCCATCCCTGTTTTGGTATCGACTCGGAACGAGGTCGGGCAACTGACCGAATCGTTCCGTCAAATGGCGTCGTCGCTGTCGTCGCAACGTTATCAAGTCGAAGAAGAGCGTGAGAAGACCGCGCGGCTCTTGCACTCAATCCGTGACGCCGTCATTTATGTCGAACATACGACGCATGAGAAACTCGCCAACCAGGCGCTCTTCGTCATGTTCAATCAGGCCATCACGAAGCAAAACGAGACGGACCTTTATCGGCTTGATGCCGACCTTGAAGAACTCGGTCTCCAAGTCGATCAAAAAGACTCGTTCTTCTCGTTCATGCGCCGAGCGTTCGACGGTGAAGCGATGGAAGAGAGCGTGACGTTCTCAATGAATCAAGAAGAACGGTTCATCCAAATGTACGCCGAAAAGATTCATTTGCGCGGCACACGCCATGGTACGATGCTCGTCTTCCGGGACGTGACGCAAGAAACCGAGGTCGACCGCTTGAAGACAGAACTCGTCGCGACGGTGTCTCATGAATTGCGCACTCCACTCACGAGCATCATCGGGTTTACCGAACTTATGCGCTACCGGACGATGCCGGCTGAACGGACCGATCAATATTTAGGGATGATTCATCAAGAGACGCTCCGTCTCGAGGATTTAATCTCCAACTTACTCGATGTTCAGCGGATGGAGTCAGGTAAACAGACGTATCAAAACGAGCCCGAAAGCTTGTACGATATTTTGGCAGAAACGATTGCCGTCCATCAAGGCGCGAGTCAACACCACGACTTATCGTTTGAATGTGATAACGACATCCTCGTGTACGGGGACCGGAACCGGCTCAGCCAGCTGTTCACGAACCTGCTCCATAACGCGATCAAATATTCACCGAACGGCGGAAAAGTTGCGGTGTCCGTCACGAATGACCAGTCGGACGGCGTCGAAATTTCCGTCACGGACTCTGGCATCGGAATTCCGACTTCAGCGCTCCCGAAACTGTTCGACAAGTTTTATCGCGTCGACAATTCGGCCAGCCGGAAGATCGGTGGCACCGGACTCGGTCTTGCCATCTGTAAAGAGATTGTCGAAGGGCATGATGGGACGATCCGGGTCGACTCACGTGTCGGTCTCGGATCGACGTTCACGATCGTCTTGCCGAAATATATCGAGGAAGATCAAATGAGCGGCTAAACAATAAGGGATGACTCGCCTCGGGCGAGCCATCCCTTATGTTATTGAACTTTGTTTTCTGGACCGAATGCCGGATAGAGCGACAAACCACCGTCAGCAAAGATGGTCGTGCCCGTGACGTAAGACGATTCGTCTGACGCGAGCCACGCTGCCACCGCAGCAATCTGTTCAGGTCGCCCGATCTTATGGGTCGGGATGAGCGCTTCGAGCCCTGTCTTCTCTTCCGGATCTTGCATCGTCTCTTCGTTGATCGGTGTGTCGATCGCACCAGGAGCGATGGCGTTGACCCGAATCTGATTCGGCGCATATTCGAGCGCGACCGACTTCGTGAACATCTTGACCCCGCCTTTACTCGCTGCGTAATGCGTATAGCCCGGGCGCGGGATCACCTCGTGTACCGAGGACATGTTGATGATATTCCCTTTCAAGTCATGTTCGACGAAATACTTGAGCGCGGCCCGTACCCCGAGGAACGTCCCGGTCAGGTTCGTATCGATAATTTTCTTCCAGTTGTCGAGCTCCATCTCGTGCGTTTTCGCTTCGACTTGGACACCGGCGTTGTTGACGAAAATGTCCATCTGTCCAAATTCAGACACTGCTTTTTCGATCATCTTCTCAGCGAGCCCTTCTTCGGCGACGTCACCTTGGACAGCGACGGCTTTACCTCCGGTCGCCTCGATGCCGCGGATAACTTCCTTCATCTCGTCTTCACTGCTTCTGTAATTTAAGACGACGTTGACGCCTTCTTTCGCGTAGCGTTCGGCCACCGCTCGCCCGATTCCTTTTGAACTACCTGTGATTACTGCGACTTTCCCTTGAAGTTCTGGATAGTTTGCCATGTCGTTTCCCCTTTCGTCTTCTCGGTTTGTAGTTCCCGTATTCCCCTCTTCATGAAACCTTTCGGGCTGTCTTTTGAATATTTATGGGAAATCTACTATACTGAAACAAACTATTCGTTTTCAGGACTCGCCTGAAAAACGTACAAACTTATTCTTATGGAGGTGAATCCCCGATTTTTTGGGGAATTTTTGGACAGTCCCATGTTACTCAGTTTATTGATCGTCGCCTTTCTCATCTTCATGACCGCCTTTTTCGTGGCGGCCGAATTTTCAATCGTCAAAGTCCGGAGCGCACGGCTCGACCAACTCGTTCTAGAAGGAAACTCACGAGCGTCCGTCGCTAAAAAAGTGATCGAGAACCTCGATGACTCGCTATCCGCCTCGCAGTTCGGCATCACGCTCGCCGCGCTCGGCCTTGGTTGGATCGGTGCCGATCAAATCGAAGGAATGATTCAACCGCTCGTCGACCGCTTGAGCGTCTCGCCGTCGGTTTCTACATTCCTGTCGTTCTTAATCGCCTTTTTGCTCATCGCCTTTTTACACGTCGTCATCGGCGAACTTGTCCCGAAGACGCTCGCCGTACATGAAGCCGAGAAATTGACGCTGCTCGTCGCCCGGCCGCTCTACTTCTTCACGAAGCTGTTGTATCCGTTCATCCGGGTGCTCAACAGTATGGCCCGGCTCACGCTCCGCTTGTTCGGTGTCAAGACGACGGCGCAAGAGACGGCGCACTCGGAAGAAGAACTCAAAATTATCATGACGGAGAGTTTTCGAAGTGGCGAAATCAACGAGAACGAACTCGCTTACGTTCAAAATATCTTCTCGTTTGATGAACGTGTTGCAAAAGATGCGATGGTGCCGCGGATGAATATGGTGACGATCGATGAAGAAGACTCGATCGAGACGATTATCGCGACCGTCCAAGAGCATCAATATACGCGCTATCCGGTCACACGAGACGGTGACCGCGATGACGTGCTCGGTTTTATTAACGCCAAACAAGTGTTCACGGCCCAACTCGTCAAGAGTGACGCCCCGCTTGAATCGTTTATCCATCAGTTACCGCTCGTCACGGAATTCACACCGCTCCAAGAAGCGATGGTGAAAATGCAGAACGCACGGACGATGATGTGTCTCGTCATCGATGAGTACGGCGGCACCGCCGGCCTGCTCACGATCGAAGACATCCTTGAAGAGATCGTCGGTGAGATTCGCGACGAGTTCGACCGGGACGAACAAGCCGAGATCACTGAAGTCAATCCAGGCCATTATCGCTTGTCTGGTCTCGTGCTCACGCAAGAGATCGAAGAGCGCTTCGGCATTGAGATCGAGGATGACGTCGATACGATTGGTGGTTTCGTCCTCTCGCAAAAAGCGAATGCACGCACCGGCGAACGTTTCGTCCTGCCAGGTGAGCACGAACTGATCGTCCGCGAGATCGACAATCACCGCATCGTCTTCGTCGACTTGATTCTTGCGCATAAAGATCAGCTTCGAGCCGAAATGGACTGAGTGTCTTTGACTGCCCTCCCTTGAACATTAGGGAGGGCTTTTCGATTGACGCTCGAACTGTCGCTATATTTTCAAGGCTTGTCGTGATATACTGCACATATGTTGCTAATTTGAGTGCGTGTCACTCATTGACACAACATCACCGAACAGTTCATTAATGTTCGGTCCAACAACTACAGAAAGAAGGTTACGCATGGAACGTAAACTATTTTTAATTGACGGAAACTCCATGCTGGCCAGTGCCTACTACGGTGCCGCCGCGAGCCGAACGAAAAAAGGACGCGAGGTATCTAAAAACGATCGGAGTGCCGTCATCGGTATGACCGGCCTCATCCGGACGATTCTACGCAGACATCGTCCGTCTCATTTTGTCGTCGTATGGGACGTCTCACGTGAAACATTGTGGCGTCGCGAGCTTTATCCCGGCTATAAACGCCGCCGTCGCCAGACACCACCCGAGTTGAAGGCTCAAATGGAACTCATGCGCCAATTGCTTGAAGAGAGCGGAATCCCGCAATATCAAGTCGAAGGTTATGAGGGAGAAGATTTGATTGCCCACATCGCTCGGAAGTTCAGCTGCAGCGCGCCTGTCGTCATCATGACGAAGGATAAAGACTTGCTTCAGCTCGTGAGCCCACGCATCACAGTATGGCTTCAAACACAGGAGCTTCAGCAAATGCAAGCTCGTTGTGATATCCAAGACAACCGCCCGCTCCCACTCAAGCGACATCTCGAGATTCGTCCTGAGGAGATCGCAGCGTTGTACGAAGGATTGAAGCCGAAACAGCTCTCAGCGGTCAAAGCGTTGACGGGAGACCGTTCAGACGGCATCCCACCTGTAGCCGGCCTTGACGAAAGTCAATCGGTACAGTTGATCAAACGCTTCGGTTCGCTCGATAAGCTTTACACGGCGCTTAGCGTCAAAGGCGATAAACGACAACTGATCAATGAAACGATCGCGGCACTGACGTCAGAGGAAGTGCCCCGTAACTTGAGACGTACACGCAAAAAAGCCGAGCGCAACATGGAGCTCGTCCGTCTCGATGTCACGGTGCCAGAACTTGAACATTTGAAACTGGCTCATCTTGAGCTCAGCATCAATTCAAAACGGGTCGAACAAGCGTATCAAAAGCGCGGCATTCGCCTCTCATTTGATTCGAGTCAAAAGAAAATTTCAGCACGTTAAAAAGCGCGGACATTAGTCCACGCTTTTTATATTGACCGTAATCCCATCGTCGTCGGTGAGCGACCATTCCGACGTCGTCCCTCCGAGTTCGTGGTTCGTCGAAGCGTCGACAAAAAGCGTCCATGCTTCAAGTCCCGCCTCGTCGTTCATCGGTTCAGTCGGACGGGCCCAGACGTTCGCACCGATGTGATGATGATACCCGTCGGCCGCGAGGAACAGTGCGCCCGGGTATGAATCGGTCGTGACGGTAAACCCGAGTCGATGTTGATAGAATAATTTCGCCGCTTCGAGGGAACGTACCTTAAAGTGAACGTGTCCCATCGTCGTCCCAACAGGAAGACCTGTGAACGGACGGTCGGCTGCCGCCTCAAGCATCGATTCGTACTCAACCGGATCGGTCGACATCTTCACGTGACCGTTCGCTTCATATTCCCACTTCTCACGTGGCCGGTCAGCATACAGCTCGATGCCGTTCCCTTCCGGATCGTTCAAATAAAACGCCTCACTGACCAAATGGTCGCCTTGACCGACTTCAATCCGTCGCTCGATCAAATGACGGAGAATGCGTCCGAGTTCGACGCGGTCCGGAAGCAAGATTGCCATGTGGAACAAGCCGGCCGCCTTTCGGTTCGGACGCACACCTTTGACTTCATGCAAGATGACGAGCGGCGCATTCGACGCACCGAGCGTGACGCGGTCGATACCGACTTCGAGTACTTCCATTCCAATGACTTGTTCGTAAAACTGTTTCATGTTTTCTAATTCACTGACTCGGAGCGTGACCGGTCCGAGTTGGATATTTTTTAAAATCATGTTTTCTCACCTCTCTCTTTACTATACATGCCGTATCCCGTTTGCAGAAGACGGCACAAAAAGGTGGTATAGTTACCGAAAGGATACTTAGAGAGGAGTGAGACTCATGACGATGATCTCAAGCTGTGAAGTCGATACCGCACTCGAACTGATCACCGGTAAATGGAAACCATCGATTTTACTCGCGCTCATCAACGGCGGGACGCTCCGGTTCAGTGAACTGAAACGCTCGCTCCCGAACATTAGCCAAAAGACTTTGACAGCCCAGTTGCGTGACTTAGAAGAGCACGATATCATCATCCGTACCGTCTATCCGGAAGTCCCGCCGCGCGTCGACTATCAGTTGAGCGAGTACGGCAAGACGCTTATCCCGGTACTCGAGACGATGAACGCTTGGGGCATGAAGCACGCTGCGCGCATGCAACAAAAATAAATTGTCCACATGTGGATAACTCATTTCCGTATTACCGCCCATCACTTATCCACAGGAGGATCTCATGATTCGTTATCCACAGCTCACCGGCCGCCACGTCGGCGTCACCGCCCCTTCGTCCGGCGTACCAGCCGCGCGTCATAGTTTACTTCACGACGCCGAGACGACGTTCGCACGCCACGGCTTCACGCTTCAATTTGAACCGTCTGTTTGGACACAACATAAAGCAAAATCGGCGCCGGCCGCAGTCCGTGCCGAAGAGCTGACGCGACTGTTCCACGATGAGGACGTCGATTTGATCATCCCGCCATGGGGCGGCGTCTTGTTGCTCGAGCTACTCGATAAAATCGCTTGGGACACGCTCCCAGCGAAGTGGATGCTCGGCTACTCTGACGTCAGCTTATTTTTATTCGTCTACACGCTCAAGACCGGCATCGCTTCGGCTCACGGGACGAACCTTGTCGATCTGCGCGGGGAATCGTGGGATGCGACGAGCTCGCGTTGGCTCGACGTCTTATCGACGAAACACGGCGAGACCGTCATTCAACTGTCTTCAGAGCAATTTCAAAAAGAATGGCAGCACGGTAACCCGAGTCCATGCGTCTACCATTTGACCGAGCCGACCGAATGGAAATCACTCGGTGGGACGGAAGCGACCGGTCGTCTGCTCGGCGGTTGTATCGACGTCCTCTTGCATACGATCGGGACGCCTTACGGTGACGTCGCTCAGTTCCAACAGACTCATTTGAACGATGAACCGATTCTTTGGTATTTCGAGAACGCCGAGATGGATGTACCGGCACTCAAACGGACCTTGCTTCAAATGAAGTGGGCCGGTTGGTTTGATCATACGACAGGCATCTTGTTCGGCCGCAGCGATGCCCAACCACCGGTACAAGGTTATACGGCAGAAGACGTCTACGCTGAACTACAGGAACTACTCAACGTTCCCATCATTTATGACATCGACTGCGGGCACGTGCCACCACAACTGACACTCATTAACGGTGCCCATGCCTCGATTCAAGTCGAGGACGGGAAAGGCACGCTCATTCAAACGTTCAAGGACTGAGAATTCAGCCCTTGATTTTTTTTATCATGGAAGTCAGATGGCTTCGAAAACGCCCTTCTGGGAACAACTCGACCTCTCGTTCAATCAACGGGACCCATTCATCGCCACATCCATAACTCGTTCCAATTAATAACCCTTCAAAGTAAATCGCTTGATCGACAAACCCGTGCTTCGCCCACTGATCGTGATGCTCCAACAGCTTCAAAAATGATTTCCGGCCTGTCTCGACTTCACCAGTCAGGGCAAAATAGACACCTTTACTCATCTCAAATGCCGCGATGAATTCTGTATTGCTTTCTAACAACTGATCCATGACAGCAATCTGTTGTTGTAAAAGGTCTATTTTCCGATACTCAATCGCATATAGCGCTTCTGTCATCGCTAGACGAATTTGCATCGTCACGTCTCCAGTGAAGTCAGTATATTGTTTTGCTTTTTTCAACGCATCGATAATCACCGCTTCGTCTTTCAAATAAAGCGCACAAATCGCAATCGTGCGGTACACATCATCGACGCGATAATATATTTTCGTCCGCTTCATATAATCAAGTGTATCTTCGAGACGACGAACCGCACCTGGCAAATCATCGTCATACAACATATTTCGAAACACCATGAGCATACTAAACTCGACGCGAGTTTTCGTTTTCATACTTCTCGAATCAATCAATTCAATCGTGTCGATGCGTTCAATCGCATCGTCAAAACGATTCCACATGAGTAAATAAAAGGCTTGGCTAATGCGAGCCATGATCAGCTCTTCTTTCTCCTCGACCCGTTCGAACACCGTAATCGCTCGATCATACAACTCCAGAAGTTTTTGTTGATTTCCACTATAAAACATACTGTCCGCAAGTAATGTGTAAGCCTTCCCTTGCCATACCGAGTTCATCTCTAAGTCTAAGTAGGGTGTGAGAGCCTTTTGAACAGCTTCATCTTCCCATGAGTTAAGACTTCCTTGCATATATTCAATCTCTTCAACGATTTTTTGTAAGCCTGCCTCGCGAGGATCGACAAGTAACGACTGCACCGACACGTCCAACCGCTTGGCAATCTCGCGCAGACTGCGCATCGACATTTCGGCTTTCCCGTTCTCAATCATACTGAGCATCGATTTCGTGATGATGCCGTCTGCGAGTTGACTTTGCGTCAACTTTTTTTCTTTTCGTAACGTCTTAATCCGCTGTCCAATCATAGAGCACCTCTTAAAAGTTAAATTTAATTGAACTTATTGTTTACAAATCTCTTTTCGTCGTCTATTATAATGTTAAATCACATTGAACTTAATTGCAAAGGAGACTATGTATGACTACTTCTACCTCGAACTTGCACGTGTTGTTGCTCGGGAAATTCATGTCGTTATTCGCTTCCAGTCTATTCACGTTCGTCGCCGGATTGACGGTGCTGACAACTTCCGGTTCCGGGCTCCAGTTCGCCCTCGTCTTACTGGCCGGGACGTTGCCTCGTGTTCTATTATCACCGTTTGCCGGTGCATATGCCGACAAATTGAACCGAAAACGCGTCATCATCACGATGGAATCGGTCAACGGGCTATTGTTCTTCTTGGCCGGGGCCGCGAGCCTCATTTGGACGTTCGGCGTTCCTGCTTTCTTGATTATTACATGTCTGCTTTCTATCGTCTCCACTTTCTTGTCTGTCACGTTGACGAGTTCGATTCCACTCCTGTTCGACGAAGACGGGCTTCAACGCGCCAATTCGCTCATCCAAAGTATCATTTCCGTCTCAAGTATTGGTACGCCACTTTTAGCCGGGGCGCTGTTCAAGCTATTACCGATTTCAGCGTTCTTGTTCAGCTCATCCCTCTTGTTCCTCATTGCCGCCCTGTTCGCCTCACGTCTCACATTCCAAGCGTATGAACATGCTTCCACCGATCAATCGACGTGGGACGACGTCCGCTCCGGTTTCCGCTATTTGAAACGCCAACGCGTGCTATGGACGCTGACGATTCTTGCGGCGTTCCTCAACTTCTTCTTCGTGGCTTCGGAAGTACTGTTCCCGATTGCCGCCTTGCAACAGATCGGGGTCAGCCCGCTCCAGTTCGGCTTTTTAGAAAGTATGTTCGCAGTCGGATTTTTAGTCGCCTCTCTTGCCCACGCGCTGCCGTTCTTTAAGATCAAGTATCGTCTAGCGACGGTCCGCACATCGCTTATCGTCATGAGTTGCCTCTTTATCGGCCCGGCCGTTCCGCTCTATTTTGACTTCTCGGTCACACCCGCCATCGTCTTCCTCACCGGATTCGCTTTGTTGAGCGGTTTCTTCATCATCCGCGTCAATATTCCCATCCAACTGTTTTTGCAGACGAACACGGAACCAAGCTACCTCGGTCGTGTCATGGGCGTCCTCGAATCGCTCGCGATGGGGATCACCCCGCTCGGTTTCGTGTCGTTCGGGTTATTGAGCGAATGGATGTCGGTCACGTCACTTTATGCGATTTGCATGGTATGCCTGCTTTCGATCACGCTGTTCGCGATGCATCGCATCCGTCACGATATCGCGGCTGAAAAAGCGACGGTACTGGCTGAAGTCGAAAGCGCGCCGACACATCAATGAACGAAAAAAAGACATCGAACGTTTTTCAGTTCGATGTCTTCTCTGTTGATGGAAGGACTCGTTTCTCTAACAAGAACGGTCCGAACGGGATGACCGAAGCCATGACCGCGAGGACTAACACTTTGAAGCCCCAGTTGAAGCGCCACGCCATGTAAACCGCTGCCGCCACGTAAGCGACGAACAGGAAACCATGGGCCGCACCGACGATGCTGACGGCTAGCGGCATGCCAGCCAAATACTTAAGCGGCATTGCGATCAACAATAAGAGCAGGAATGACATCCCCTCTGTATAGCCGAGCCATTTGAATCGAGTTGCGTTCATATCCGTTCTCCTTTTTAATCGATGCTACGTTCATCGTAGCCGATAGAGGTGAAGTTTGTCACAGGAGAACGTTAGAAAGTCGTTAGGCTATTTGACGATTTGGTGAACGATGCGCAATTTTCGTTTCGACGAAGCGGCGGAGGAACAAACCATCGACGCCGATTTTGCCTGCGTTGTAGCCCGCGACGAGAATCAAGACCGATACGATCAACATCGTCGGGTTCGTGCTGACCGTCCCTGACAATAAGAACGCCATGTTCATGACGAGTCCGAAGAAAGCCGCGCTGCGTGTGAGGGCACCAAGCAAGAGACCGAGACCGACCAAGAACTCACCATACGGAATTAAGATATCGAAAAGTGCTGCGTTTGGAATCGCGAAGTTTTCAAGGAAAGCTGCCCACCATCCGGCGACCGCCGGGTGATCTCCCGTCGCGAGTGAAGCTGCGTTTTGAAGGTAACCGCCTGATCCGAAGCCGCCCGTGATTTTACCCCATCCGGCTGTGAGCCATTGATAGCCGAGCCAGATCCGTAACACCGTCAAGATGCCGGTTGCGATGTTGTGGTTTTTCCAAAACTTTGTGAACATGATAATTCCTCCTTTTGAATGGTTGAATAATGGCTTATATGTGATTACATTCACAATATATCACCCATGTTCATGTTTTCACATAGTTTGAGACAATAGTTCACGTTTCGTTCATATGTGTGTCACAGGTCAGTCACTTTTTGGAAATTGCACCAAAAAAAGCAACGTCTGCTCGAGACATTGCTTCCACTGATTTAAAGATCAACTTGTTGTGGCGGTTGGCCTTTTTTATTCATCACACGCATCGATTGCGGTGAGATTTTTAAAATGACGAGTTTTGGATCATCAGGCCCATCGAACCAGCCCTCGAGTTTCTCGTTCCACACTTTTTCTTTCATCGACTCGTCATCAGACACCGTCGTCTCTCCTAAAATCTCGAGATACGTGTCGCCGACCCCGTCCCCGTCGTAGCCGATCAAGACGTGCGTGTACGGATTGTTCTTCAACTCATCGACTTTATCCGTATCTTTCGAGGTTGCCGTATAGAGTGTCAGACCGTCATGGAAAAACGTCATGTATCGGCTGTGCGGCTTCCCTTTATATACCGTGGCCATCGTTCCGACGTTGCTTGCATCTAGAATTTGTTGTGCCGTTGTTTTAGCATCCATTTAAAAAGCCCCCTTATCATAGTCACTCGTATAATCATTCCCTTGCGGCACTTGATTAAACACGAAGACACGAAAAAACCTGCTCGCCGAAGCGAGCAGGTTATAAAATTCCTTGGAAAGGAAGATTAGATTTTTTCAACGTTAGAAGCTTGTGGGCCACGAGCTCCGTCAGTGATTTCGAAAGTTACTGCTTGGCCTTCTTCAAGTGTCTTGAAGCCGTCGCCTTGGATTGCTGAGAAGTGTACGAATACGTCGTCTCCGCCTTCCATTTCGATGAAGCCGTAACCTTTTTCTGAGTTAAACCATTTTACTTTACCTGTGTTCATAATGAACCCTCCTGAAATAAACGCTGTGCGTTCTAGTAGTGCCTTACTAGAAAAAACTGACCAAAAAAAAGCACAAAACTTGTTGGATTATCTTTCATGAAAAATAATCCCAAGCGATTGTGAATTATGTTTCCAGCTATTCTTAATTAAGCACATATGTAATATACCATGGATAAATGCTTCTGTCTACTAAATACTTCGGTTTGCTAAAAATAATTTCAAAACGGGTACATCACATGTAGTGAACGTTAGGAGGACGACTCATATGATGAATCAAATTGACCGCACGCATATCGCTGCCACCATCGCCCGTCACGCGGCCTGGTCGACAGATGAGCTATTGACGGAGACGCTCGCTTGGCATCAAGCGACGCGACACGATCATTATCCTGACCAATCGAAGTCGTACCGCTCCCACTTGCCGATGACGGAACGAATCACACCGGTGACGAGTGCACTCCCGCTCGAGGTCGTCGACGATCTCGTCCGGCCCGTCTGGATGCGTCGTCTCGACGCGGAACATTTGAATTTACTGCAGACGACACGCCATCACGTCGACGTGACCGATTACGGGGCCGTCGGGGACGGCAAGACGGACTGCACGCTCGCATTCCGGCTCGCGCTTCGGTCGAACCGCCACGTCCACGTGCCGGCCGGTGTCTATATCGTCCGTGGCGTCCGGATCCCCTCGAACTGCGTGCTCGAAGGTGCGGGACAGCAGGACACGGTATTACGCTTGGCAGACGGCATACCGAAGCATCGCCGGCTGCTGCGAAATGCGACACCGTTTTATGGGAACCATCACATCGAGGTCGCCCATCTGACGCTCGACTGGAACGTCGAGCGCCTTGGCGACGTCGATCGGACGTCGAGTGGAGACACGGCTTCGAGCGCGTTGACGTTCGCCCACGTCAAATTCGGCTGGGTCCATCACGTCACCGCCAAAGGTGCCGGGCTGCACGCGTTCGATATCACCGCCCCTCACTACCATTACCTCGGGGACGGGTTGCGTGCCAAAAAAGGCAGCCGCTACATCTGGCTCGACCGCTGCGAGGCGACGAATTATGGGGACGACGGCATCACGACGCATCATAGCGACGCCATCTACATCACGAACTGCTACTGTCATCACCCGCACGGACGTACGCACGCCCACGGCTTCTCCAATTCAAACGGCATCGAGGTCGATGACGGTTCGCGTCACGTCGTGCTCGTCAACAATATGACGGAAGGTTGTTTTGGAGGCGTCGAGGTGAAAGCCCACGGTACGTCCTCGGCCGCCCATGACGTCCATATTTTTGGGCACGTCTCGTATCGTGATAACCGGTCCTTCAATTTTCGCCACATCGGGCACCACTTAGCCGACGATCCCGAGTCGAAGACGGCGCGGTTCATCTCAGGGACGAATTTACTATCGATTGAACCGGTACGCTCGAAGCTATACGCCAAGTCGTCGCCCCGTAGCCTCGTCATATCGGCGTATCAAGACGTATTGATCCATGGCTTTACGGCAATCGGTGACCCGTCCTATGATTATACAGGACATCCAGCGCTCGCCGTCCAGTATAAGTCTCGGAACGTTCAATTAAAACGGATCGCCACAAGCGGGTTCGTTTCCAGCCGCGCCGACATCGAACTGTTCGGCGGCGACAACCGGACCGATCACGTCACAATCGAAGATGTCACGTGCCGGAATTCGGCCCCGATCTCTGTAAAGATCGGCGGACAGCTCGCTAACGTCGTGCTAAAACACATCGAAGGCGAACAAAAAAGTGGAGATGTCCTCATCTCCACGAGTAGCCCGGTCGAAGCGCACGACTTATTCGCTTATGGTTTCTCAGATCGGGTGCGAAGTGACGCTTGAGCCGACTCGACGAGCTCATTCAACCGTGCTTCGTCCAAATTGAGCGAACTGACCGTCTGTTTGGCCATCATCCGGACGATGGCTTTGTCGAGGAAGCCCATCCGCTCAAAGTCATAGCCGCTGCCGACGACTTCGACGAAGTAGGCGTGTGCTCGTAAATGTTCCCCGTACGCGCCTTCGAGCTCACGTTGCCGCTCCGCCGCGGTCGGCGTGCCGGCGCACAAGTACAATCCGAGCGGACGTTCGAGCAATTGGACTTCGTTTTGCTTCAACCAGTCGGTCAGCTCGTCTTGGACTTTCCCCATCCGGATCGATCCCCCGACGATGACGTGGTCGACCGTTGCCCAATCGACGTCTGGCTCATCGACCAAGTTTTGAACGTGGACGTTTCCGGACAACCGTGCGGCCAAAAGATGGGCGACTTTCTCGCTCGTACCATATCGTGACGTATACGCAATCAACGTCTTCATCTCGTTTCCCCCTTATTAAGTCAGAGTCTACTCTTCCTATTCCCGAATGGTTTGGAGAATACTATACGCTTGAAAAAAACTCGCCGCTTGGGCGAGTTTTTTGTCATAGTTTGTACACTTGTGCCTCGTACGGACGAAGCGTGAACGGTTCGATCGGCTCCATATTGCCGATGACACGGTCTTTGACGTCATACGGCAACGTCCGTTCTTGTGTTTCAGCTGAGAAGTTGCACAGTACGAGCCACGTCTCTCCTTCGAGCGTCCGCGTGAACGCGTAGACGGCTTCGTCTTCCGGGAGCAACAGCTCATACTTCCCGTAGACGACGACCGGATTCTGTTTCCGTAGCGCGATCAACTGACGGTAGTAATGGAAGAGTGAATTCGGATCAAGACGTGCCGCTTCCGCGTTCACGTCGACATAGTTCGGATTGACATCGATCCACGGCGTACCGGTCGTGAACCCACCTTGCGCGTCAGCCGACCACTGGACCGGCGTCCGCGAATTGTCGCGTCCGCGGGCGTGGATGCCGCGGAAAATCTCCTCGTGCGTCAACAAATCGTTCGATGTGTAATCGCGATACGCGTTGAGCGTCTCGATGTCACGGTACTTGTCGATCGAGTCGAACGCGACGTTCGTCATGCCGAACTCTTCGCCTTGATAAATGTACGGCGTCCCTTTCAACATGTGCAGGAGTGTCGCAAGCATCTTGCCAGAGACGACCCGGTACTCATCCGAATCGTTGCCGAATCGCGAGATCGCCCGCGGTTGGTCGTGGTTGCTCCAATATAGGCTGTTCCAGCCCTCTTCCTCGAGTCCTTCTTGCCAACGCGAGAAGATCGTCTTCAGCTCCGTCAGCTTCCAGTCGGTCGGATTCCACTTTCCAAAGCTGCCGTTGCCGACGTCGACGTGCTCGAAATGGAACACCATGTTGAGCTCGTCACGGTCTTCACCGGTGTATAGCTTCGCCTCGTCGACACTGACACCCGGCATCTCCCCGACCGTGATCGTATCGTACTTCGACAACACTTCACGATTCATCTCTTGCATGAACTCATGGATGCGCGGCCCGTTGAAGAAGAACGGCGTTCCGTCTCCGTAGCCCGTCCCGCGCGTCTTCCCGTCCGGATAGCTTTGGTCTTTCGAGATCATATTGATGACGTCCATCCGGAAACCGTCGACGCCTTTGTCGAGCCAGTAAGCCATCAAATCGTACACTTCGCGGCGCAGCGTCTCCGACTCCCAGTTCAAGTCGGGCTGTTTCTTACTGAACAAGTGCAGATAATATTCGTCGCTCGCTTCATCGTACGCCCACGCGCTGCCGCCAAAGAAAGCCCCCCAGTTCGTCGGTGGCTGACCGTTCTCGCCTTTTTTCCAAATGTAGTAGTCGCGGTACGGGCTGTCTTTCGAAGACCGAGACTCCATGAACCATTGGTGCTCATCGGAAGAATGGTTGACGACGAGGTCCATCATGATCTTGATGCCGTGACGGTGCGCCTCTTCGAGCATCGCATCGAAATCGTCCATCGTCCCGAACTCATCCATAATCGCACGGTAGTCGCGGATGTCATAGCCGTTGTCATCGTTCGGCGAATCGTACACCGGTGACAACCAGATGACGTCGATCCCGAGTTCAGCCAAATAGGACATCTTTTCCGTGATGCCCGGGATGTCCCCGATTCCGTCCCCGTTCGAGTCGTTAAAGCTGCGCGGATAAATCTGATAGACGACCGCTTCTTTCCACCATTGTTTCATAAAAGTCTCCTCCTCATCATCGGTTCAGATCTGACGTCATCATCGTACCTTGTCCCGCCGCCTGTGCCTATCCATGATATGATTAAAATATGCACAATCTTGCTATTATAAAGGAGTAATTCGATGGAAATCGGCTTTTGTGGCTATTCGTATCACACAGCAGCATATACTTTTCCGTTCGCCAACCGGTTGGACACGTACTTGATCCGCTTGCAGACTGAAGGGTCGGCCCGAATCCTCGTCAACGGGGAGACATACGTCGCGTACCCCGGCGATCTGCTGCTCGTCAAACCGGGTGACTACTATGAGTTGAATATCGATACCCCGGCGAGTGGCGACTATCATTTGTTCTGCGCTGGTCCGACGCTCGACACCTGGTGGTCGACGACTACCCGCTCACGGCTCACCACGATCTCGATTGACCCTCGCCTCCTGTCGCTTTGGCAACACGTCACGGAAGAGGCACGACGACCGACCGATGAACAGAGCACTGCGTTGATCGAGAAGTTGATCGAGGCGCTTCTGCTCATGCTCGACCGATCGATGCGAGACGTCCGGACGAATGTACGTCCCCCGGTCGTGTCTCGCATGATGCGTTATATAGAAGGAAACGTCACCGCCGACTTCAAAATTGCCGACGTCGCCGCTGCCGTCGGTTTGAGCGTATCGCGGACCGTGCATCTCTTTAAGGAAGTGACCGGGATGACGATCATCGAGTACGCGCACACGATCCGGCTTCAGCTCGCCGAAGAGCAAATGCGGTATACGCAACATTCGCTCGAACGGATCGCCGAGCTGTCCGGGTTTCGAACGTATCCTTATTTCCATCGGATTTTCAAACGGAAATATGGCGTCGCACCAGGGGTTTACCGCACACTTCAACAAAAAAACGAAAAAAAATAATCAAAAAGTGATCCATTTTTTGAATCGCTCCGTTAGATGGGTGTAAACAACGACAACCACTCACAAAAAAGGAGCGATTGAACATGAAGAAAAAAACAATGAACAAATTTGTAGCACCGGCACTGGCACTGGGGTTACTCGTACCATTGAACGCACAGGCAGCAGAGGCGCCAACAGTGAGCACGCCAGCTGGAGACCTTCGTGCCACGCTCGACCAATTACTATCTGAGCATTATGTCTTAGCCGTCACATCGATGATGAAAGCTTACGACGGGGCACCGGATGCCGAAGTCGCAATGAAAGCACTCGATCAAAACGCGCTTGACATGACGCCAGCCATCGCCTCAATCTACGGTGATGAAGGCGCGGCTCAGTTCGAAGACATCTTCGCCGGCCATAACGACTACTCGGCTGACTTCGTCGAAGCTGCCAAGTCAGACGACAAAGAACTTCGTGCCGATGCTGAAGCCGAAGTCGATGAGTTCGTCGAAGAGTTCTCGACATTCCTCGATGCTGCGACAGAAGGCAACTTACCGAAAGAAGCAGCCGCTGACGTCCTTGAACTTCACGAAGATCAAGTTCTCTCGGTGTTTGATAACTACGTCGCCGGTGACTACGAGTCGGCTTACATGACATACCGTGAAGGCTACAAGCTCATGTTCGACATCAGTAAAGCCCTCTCAGGAGCGGTCGTCACACAAATGCCTGACAAATTCCCGACACCTGCTGACACGCCAGCTGTAGAACTTCGTTCGACATTGAACAGTCTCGCCGGTGAACACTTCGCCCTCGCTGCGATCGGCATGCAAAAAGGCTACGACAAAGCGGAAGATTTCGACTACGTCAGCTGGGCTGAAGATCAAAACACGCTCGACTTTAAAGCAGCCATCGGTTCGGTCTACGGTGACGAAGGTGCGGCTCAGTTTGAAAAAGTATGGAACGGAAACCACATCACAGCACAAGGTGACATCGTCGCAGCAACACTTGAAGGCGACGAAGCTAAAATCGAAGAAGCACGCATGAAACTCGATCAGTTCGCTGTCGACTTCAGTACGTTCCTCGATGCGGCGACAGAAGGCAACTTGCCACAAGCGGCCGGTCAAGAAGCGATCATGCAACATGAGGCACTCGTGCTCCAAACGTTCGATCAATATGTAGCCGGTGACGCAGATGCAGCTTGGATGTCATTCCGTGAAGGATACGCGTTCATGTTCGGTGTTGGTGAAACACTCGGTAACGCGATCGTGACACAAATGCCTGACAAGTTCGCTGAAACAGCAATGCCTGCAGCGATGCCTGAAACAGGTCTCGGTGGTGCACAAGCACAATCAATGAATACCCTTTACGCTGGCCTTGCTATACTTGGCGGAATCATGCTCGCCTTTGTTACGCTTCGCAACCGTAAAGTATCAGAACAATAAACTAAAGGAGAGAGCCCAATGAACAAGCGCCATTTGTTTTTGGCGCTCTCTCTATTTTGTTTTGGCTTCTGGTCGTGGACGAGCGCTCAAGAATCGTCATCACCACCTGTAGAAGAAAAACAAATAGAGGAGAGCCCAGATTTATCGGCTGAATTCTCACTTCTACAGGAAGAGGTGAAGAAACTTCGTTTAGCCGAGGAAGAGGAAAGCACTAAAGCCGTGACACCTGTCCAGATTCAAATCCCGAGCATCAATGTCGACACCGCGATCGAACAAGTCGGCGTGCTCGATAACGGACAGATGGGCGTACCCGTTGACGAGAATCAAGTCGGCTGGTTCGAACCTGGTGTCAAACCAGGCAGTAAAGGCAACGCCGTCGTCGCCGGACACGTTGATAGTAAGACGGGGCCCGCCGTCTTTTATGAACTCGATCAACTGAAGACAGGCGATGACGTGACGATTATCGACGAGAACGGCAACACGCTGCGATTTCGTGTCACAAAAACAGAGAGTTATGACACGAAAAATGCCCCAATCGACGAGATTTTTGGCACCACGTCAAATCGCAACTTGAACTTGATCACGTGTTCCGGTACGTTCGGGGACGGCGGTTATGACCAACGTTTCGTCGTTTACACGGAGCTTGTCGATAGCGAGATCAAGTCGACAGTCGAACTCGCCGCCCCGACGAACGTCACGTTAAGCGGTAACTTGCTCACATGGCACGCGGTCCGTGACGATGCCGTCATCGGCTACCGTGTCTATGAAGTCATCGACGGGAACGCGACACGTATCGAGAGCGTCCCGTCACACGCCCGGAAGAGTGTTGAAGTCACGAACGAGCAGGCAACGTATTACGTGACGGCGATCGACCGGCTTGGAAATGAGTCGAAGCCGTCTCAGACAGCGAAGTAGACACGAAACGCCCTTGGATAAAAAATCTAAGGGCATTTTTTCTGTTTTCCATATATAGTGAATGTAGCAAAAAATACATAGATTTAGGATAAGGAGTTTCAAGTCATGAGGACTCGACTTTCACAACCATTCGCAAATCAGTTAAAGAGAAGAATTCGCACCATTTGGGGTGTGAACGATTCGTATTATTGGTACCCTCTTTCCACTTCTCCTCGACTCGATGTGATTGCATTCGACAGCGATTATATTGAAGATGTTGATCAAAAAATCGAAGAAATCCGCCAATGGGTATGGGACCAAGGGACGGAGCTTATATTTGAACTGCATGAGGACCATACACTATGGCAAATCGACACCGCTTCATTAGATCCTTGTTATGAAGGTCGTTATTTAGAACGCTATTGGTTTGACCAAAAAATGAACTGGATCATTTATGCGTCCCACGAAAGTACAATTAGCTTTGGTGGGCATGGATTGATCACATCACTCCAGTCCTACTGGTCGGATTGGCAGGAGCATCTGTCCGTTTTAGACAATCGATTTTTTGAGTAATGAACTTCACAAAAAAAGACGCACCCATTTTTGATCAATGAGTGCGCCGTACTTACACAAAGCAAGGAATCTGCGGGTTGAACGTCTTGTTGTTCTCCGTCATGACCTGCTTTTTAATTTTGCCTTCTCCGAGATAGACGATACGGTCGGCGAGCGCTTCCGCGTCTTCCTCGTCGTGCGTGACAAAGATCGTCGTCGTGCCCGTCTGTTTGAGGAGACGGCGCAAGTCGTCGCGGATCCGGTGTTGGAGCGACGTGTCCAAGTTACTGAACGGCTCGTCTAAGATCAAGAGGGACGGCTTCGGTGCGAGCGCACGCGCGAGCGCGACACGCTGCTGCTGACCGCCGCTCAGCTCATACGGGTAGCGATGCCGGAACTCAGATAAGTTCACGAGCGTGAGCATCTCCTCGACCCGTTCGTTCCGCTCCTTCCGGCTGAGCTTATGGAGGCCGAAGCGGATGTTCTTCTCAACGGTCATGTGCGGGAAGAGCGCATAGTCTTGAAACACCATGCCGACGCCGCGTTGTTCGGGCGGCATGAACTGGCAGTCGTCACAACAGACGCAATCGTTGACGACGACGACGCCTTGATTTGGCATCTCGAGACCGGCGATGAGGCGCAAGATCGTACTTTTCCCCGAACCGCTGTCGCCGAGGAGGGATACGATTTCGCCTTTCGTGATCGAGAGCGAGAACCCTTTGATCGTCTCTGCTTCTGCACCTTTATAGCTGAAGTGTAAATCGTTGATTTGAACAAACATTAGTCGGCCTCCTTATCAAGCACCTTATGGAACACAAAGATTAACAATCCGCTCATGAGAACGATGACGATCGACGCGAGCGCCGCTTCGTGAATCTTCTCATCACTGACATATTTGAACGCCTGCGTCGCAAGCGTCGAGAAGTTGAACGGCTGCAAGAACAGTGTCAGCGGCAACTCTTTCATAATATCGATGAAGACGAGGATGAACGCGCTCATGATCGCCCCTTTGATCATCGGGATATCGACCCGGAAGAACGTCTGAACCGTGCCCCAACCGAGCATGCGTGACGCTTCCGTGAACGACTTCCCGACTTTCTCAAATCCGCTCTCGATCGAGTTGTAACCGATGGCGAGGAAACGGATGACGTAGGCGAAGATGAGCATGATGAGCGTCGTCCGGAACACGAACGTCTGTCCGAGATCGAGCGCGAGCGCTACTTTTAGCACCCATTCGTCTAATAGTAAGAACAACGTGATGACAGCGATGGCGATGGCCGCTCCCGGGATCGAGTAGCCGAGCGTCGTCACTTTCGAGATGACGCGCGTCATGTTCGATGGGAACAACCGCGTATAGTTGGCGATAATGAGTGCGAATACGAGAATGATGATCGTCGCGATAAAGGCGACGCTCACCGTGTTCCAGACGAGGCGGAAAAATTCAGCCGTGAACACTTGCTCGAACGTCAAGAACGTCCAAGCGACGAGTTGGATGAACGGGATCGCGAAGGCGATGCCGAAGATCGTCGCCACGTAACCGAACACGGCGTAACGATGCCAGCCGTTCAACGGTCTTGGCTTGAGCGGCTTCACTTTTGTCGTCGCATAGCTGAACTGCTTGCGGCCTCGGACGAGTCGTTCCCCCATCAAGATGGCGATGACGATGATCATGAGCGTGCCGGCAAGTTTTAGCGCTGAAGACGTGTCCTTCATACCGAACCACGTGCTGAAGATGGCCGTACTGAACGTCTGGATCCCGAAGTATTTGACGACGCCGTAGTCGTTCAACACTTCCATCAAGACGAGACTGACACCGCCGATGATGGCGACGCGCGAGATCGGGATGACGACGGTGAAGAAGATATCCCACGACCCGCGTCCGAGGATGCGGGCGTTCTCGATCATCGACGACGACTGATTGTGTAGGAACGCGCGTGTGATCGTATAAATGTACGGATACAAGAACAACGTGAAGATGAAGATCGTCCCTTGGATCGTCATGATATTGAAGTACGTCTGATCCACGGTGATGCCAAACTCGTTGCGCAGCGTCGTCTGGATGACGCCAGTGTAGTTCAAGATGCCATGATACGTGTAAGCACCGATATACGGCGGGATTGCGAGCGGCAAGATGAGCGCCCATTTGAAGAATCGCCGTAACGGGAAGTCATACACCGTAACGAACCAAGCGAGGCTCGTTCCGATGATGGTCGTCAAGAAACCGGTCACGAGCATGATGAACAACGTGTTCCTCACGTACGTCGGCAGCAGATATTCGCGGATGTGTTGCCAATTGTCATTGACCGGTGCGAACAGTTCTACTAAGACGACGATTCCTGGCAAGACGATAAACGACAACGCGATAAAGCTCAGGATGGACCATCCATTCAGTTGTCGTTTGATTGCATACCAGTTCATGTCTTACAGCTCCCGTTTCTTTCATTTACTTCCTGTCCCATCATATCAGTTTCATCGTCCCGGTAATACCTTTAGACTGTCAGGAAACGCAAAAACCTTCGGCCTGAACATGCGTTCAAGCCGAAGTCGTTTTATTTCCAACCAGCTTCGTTGAAGATGCGGATGGCTTCTTGCTGATTTTCACCGAGAACAGATAGGTTGATATCTTGTTCTTTGAACTCACCCCATGATTTGAGGAGCTCGTTCGGCTCGACCGATTCGTTGACCGGGTACTCGTAGTTGGCGCTTGCGAACTGCTCTTGCGCTGACGGGTCAGACATGAACTCCATGAGTTTCTTCGCGTTGTCAGAGTTCTTCGCCGCTTTCGTCATCGCGATTCCAGAGATGTTGACGTGCGTACCTGTCGTGTCTTGGTTCGGGAAGAAGATACCGAGCGCTTCAGCGACTTTCTTCTCTTCCGCGTCTTCTGAGTTCAGCATGAGACCCATGTAGTACGTGTTCATGATGGCCACATCACCTTCACCGGCGACGACGGCTTTCGCTTGGTCACGGTCGTTCCCTTGTGGGTCACGCGCCATGTTGTTGACCATGCCTTCTGCCCATTCTTTCGCTTGGTCGACGCCGTTCACTTCGATGAATGACGAGAGGAGTGAGATGTTGTACATGTTTTCAGATGGACGAACGAGCACTTTCCCATTCCACTGTTCTTCCGTGAGCGCTTCGTACGTCGACAAGTCTTCCGGCTTCACGCGATCTTTCGCGTAGACGATGACACGTGCACGCTTTGTGAGACCGAACCATTCTTTGTCCGTGTCACGGTATTTTTCTGGGATGTTCGACTCAAGCACATCGCTATCGACCGCTTGAAGATGCCCTGCTTCTTTTGCCTGGTGCAAGTTCCCGGCGTCAGCAGTAATGAAGAGATCCGCTTCTGTGTTCTCACCTTCTGTGTTCAAACGTTCGAGAAGTTCATCACCTTTTCCTTCGACGACGTTGACTTTCACGCCCGTCTCTTCTTCGAACTGTTTGTAGAGCTCTTTGTCGACATCGTAATGACGGCTCGAGTAGACGTTGACGACTTTTGATTCTTCTGCCGTCTCATTGTCCCCCGTAGTAGTCGTCTCTTCCGTGCTCGCGCAAGCCGCGAGCAGTGATGTCGTAAGTGCTGCCGAAAGTCCAAGTGCCATGTACTTTTTGTTCATTTATATTTCCCCCATGTTTTAGTCTCTTTGTTGGTAATGATAATTACTCTCAATCACTATAATCGATGATAATCATTCTCATGTCAACCTTTTTTTGAAAACGTTACCAGTAGTTATGTATTTATAACTTAACAGTTTTGACGATATCATTTCTTGACTTCAAAATGATGAGGCGCCTATAGTTGAAATGAAAAGACCGTCTGGTCGGTACAGAAAGGAGTGACGAAATGACAAACCGATCAACTATCACGAAACAAAAACTGTTAGATGCCGCGACCGAGATCATCATGGAGCACGGAGTGCACCAACTGACATTAGATGAAGTCGCAAAGACCGCTGGTGTCTCAAAAGGTGGCCTGTTGTATCATTATCCGTCGAAAGAAGCGCTTTTGACCGCCATCGTCGAACGGCTTCAAACCGAACAAAACGATTTATACGAATCACTTCAGGCTGACGGCCACGGTCCGGTCGAGGCGTTCGTCCGCCTATTTGATGAGACGAAACTCTATCCGGAACGCTCGCCAATTCATATCGATGCCGAGAAGATGATCGCCTTCTTGACGTTATTCGCCGTCGATCAAGCGTACGCCGACCGTTGGAAGCATGACCTCGACACGTTCTTCGCCGAATTTCAACAGACGAGCGATCCCGTCGAGACGATGATCATCCGCTATGCCCTTGAAGGGATGATGATGTCCGAACACTTCAATGTCGGCGTCCCCCCTACCGCTTTAAAACAAGCCATTATCGCTCGACTCATCGAGCGCGCCCGACACATCGATTCGGGAAACTAGACTAATTTATTAGAGGAGAAATGAACCCCATGCAAAAGATCACGACCTTCTCCGTCAACAACAAGTTCGCAGTTTGGTTGATGACGATCATCTTAACGGCCGCCGGAATCTTTGCCGGCCTGACGATGAAACTAGAGACACTGCCTGACATCACGACACCGACCGTCTCGGTGACGACGATTTACCCTGGCGCTTCCCCTGAACAAGTGCTCGACGAAGTGAGCACCGTGCTCGAAGATCGCTTGAAGAGTTTGAACGGTGTCGAACAAGTCCGTTCGTCTTCGTTCCAAAATGCTTCGAACATTCAAATCGATTATGATTTCAGCACGGATATGGAAGCAGCCGAACAACAGGTCAAAGATGCACTCAGCAACGTCGAGCTGCCAGAGTCCGTCCAAGACCCGCAAGTGTCACGCCTCAGCTTCGACGCTTTCCCGGTCGTCGGTGCAGCCGTTTCAGATGAAAGCCTCGATTTGGCTGAGTTGACAAAACTTGTCGAAGACGAGCTCCAACCGGCCCTTGAAGGTGTCGAAGGTGCCCAGCTCGTCCAAATCGCCGGTCAAGAAGTCCGTCGCGTCGAGCTTCGCTTCGACGAGGCCGCACTTGCCGAATACAACTTGACAGAAGATACGGTCAAACAGTTGATTCAAGCAAACGATGCCCGCATCGCGCTCGGTTTGTACGAGCTCGGGGATACGGAACAGGCCGTTGTCATCGACGGGAAGTCGGAGACGCTCGAAGCGTTCCGCGACCTGCAAATCCCGTACTCACCAGCCCCAGCTGAACCGACCGCCCCAGGGACGCCAAGTGGATTCCCGGCTGGCGAGACACCTGAGTTGCCAAGCGAAGTCCCTGGCACAGTCCCACCTGCGAATGTGCCGACAACAGTCCCGACCGTCGCTTTAAGCGAACTCGCGACAATCGAAGACCGCGGCATCGAAGAATCGATTTCGCGGTCGAACGGAGAACGTTCGATCGGGATTCAAGTGACGAAGACACAAGACGCGAACACCGTCGACGTCGTCAACGCCGTCAAAACGATTTTAGACGACTTTGAGGCCGAATATGATACGGCGAACGTCTCAATCACACTCGACCAAGGTCAGCCGATTGAAGAATCGGTCGAGACGATGGTATCGAAGGCGTTACTCGGTGGTCTATTCGCTATTTTGATCATCTTAGTGTTCCTTCGTAACTTCCGTTCGACGATCATTGCTGTCATCTCGATTCCGCTATCGCTCTTGATGGCGCTCATCGTCTTGAAGCAACTCGATATCACGCTCAACATCATGACGCTCGGGGCGATGACCGTCGCGATTGGACGCGTCGTCGATGACTCGATCGTCGTCATCGAAAATATTTATCGTCGACTCACTCGTCCGAACGAACCGTTACGCGGCAAAGCGTTGATCATCGCCGCGACGAAAGAAGTGTTCGTCCCGATCGCGTCATCGACAATCGTGACGATCGCCGTCTTCTTACCGCTCGGTTTCGTGACCGGCTTCGTCGGCGAACTGTTCTTGCCGTTCGCCTTGACCGTCGTCTTCGCTTTGCTCGCTTCGCTCCTCGTCGCGATCACGGTCGTACCGATGATGGCCGATTCGTTCTTTAAAAACCGTGACAAGCTGAAGCCGGAAGAAGGACCCGGTAAACTTGCCGAATGGTACCGCGGTGTGCTCAACTGGTCGCTCAACCACAAGCTCGTCGTCTTCGGACTCGCGACACTTCTCTTGATCGGCAGTTTCGCCCTCGTCCCAGCCATCGGGGTCAACTTCTTGAACCAAGATTCGGAGAAAACGCTGTTCGTCACGTTCGACCCAGAACCAGGACAGACGCTTGACGACTCAATCGCGGCTGCTGAGATCGCCGAGACGTACTTTATGGAAGACCAGCCGAACGCGACCGACGTCCAGTTCACGGTCGGTGGCGAAAACCCGCTCAACCCGGGGAATAACAAGCAAGGGATCTTCATCGTCCAGTACGACCCGGACACAGAAGACTTTGCCGACGTCAAATTGGCAGACATCGAACAATTGAACGAACTTGCCTCAGGCGGAGAATGGAAAGAACAAAACTTCGCCGGCGGTGCCGGAACGAGCGGTGTGACGTATAACGTCTACGCCAACTCGCTCGAAGATCTTGAAGCGATTGTCCCGACATTCATCGAGACGATCGAAGAAGAGACGGACTACGTCCGCCAAGCGACGTCTGATCTTCGTGAGTCATACGTCCAGTACACGTTCAACGTCGATCAACAAGCAGCAGCTGAAGCTGGCGTCTCGGCCGCTCAACTCGCTCAAACGATCGGTCAGTTCCAAGCACAGGCCAGTCCGCTCGCCAGTGTGACGATCGATGACAAACAGCTCGACGTCATCATCCCGACGGAACAAGTCACGTATGACAGCATTGAAGACTTGCAAGCGCAAGAAGTGACGACGCCGTTCGGGCCGCGCCCAATCTCAGACTTCATCGAAGTCGAAGAAGGCACGACGCCGGACACGCTCGTCCAGCGCGACGGCAAGCTCCTTGCTACCGTCAGCGTCGAACTTAGCACGGACAAGGCGACGGAAGCGTCGGCCGCCATCGAAGAACGTGTCTCTGACATCGATCTCCCGACGGGCGTCTCGTATGACGTCGGCGGCGTGACAGAACAGATTCAAGAATCGTTCACGCAGCTCGGCCTCGCGATGCTCGCAGCCATTGCCATCGTCTACTTGGTGCTCGTCGTCACGTTCGGCGGTGCCATCACCCCGTTCGTCGTATTGTTCTCGCTCCCTTATGCGATCATCGGCGGACTCGTCGCCCTCTTGATCACGGGAGAAACGATTTCCGTATCTGCTTTGATTGGTGCGCTCATGTTGATCGGGATCGTCGTCACAAATGCGATCGTCTTGATCGACCGCGTCATTCATAAAGAAGAAGCCGGTCTATCGACGCGTGAAGCGTTGCTCGAAGCAGCCGGTACGCGACTCCGTCCGATCCTTATGACGGCGCTCGCGACAATCGGTGCCTTATCACCACTCGCCCTCGGACTCGAAGGCGGCGCACTCATCTCGAAAGGTCTCGGTGTCACCGTCATCGGCGGACTCACAAGTTCGACGTTACTGACGTTACTCATCGTCCCAATCGTCTATGAGTTCTTCGCTCGATTCCGCAAGAAACAACAAGCATAATTCAAAAAGAGATTTGACCGAGAGCCGGTCAAATCTCTTTTTGTTGTGTTCAGTAACATTGCATGATCATTTCGGTCTCCTCGAATCGTTTGGCCTGAAGCGCCTCTGTCGGAATCAAAAAGTAGAGGATCCCGACATCGCCGAACATGATATCGAGCTCTTCTGACGAATCCATTTGGAAGAGCAGGAACGGCCGCTTGAAGCGGTCACCATATGTGTCCTGAACCTCTTCGAACACATCATTTTGAATTGCGTTCGGATGACCGCCGATTGCGTGAAATTCCTCATCGTCAATCAGCTCTTCGAACGCCTCGAACTGATCGTCATTCAATAGATGGGCGAGCACATCAACGTTCGGTGCGTATGATTCATCAAACGAGACCCCCCGTTCGTTCAGCGCCTCCCCGACTTTGACACGTTCAAGGTCTGTGTCTTCCGTGTACACAACATGCCAAAGATGACGTTCGTCCTTGTCGCCCCACGGTTGTTCTTCCATATCGTAAAAGAAAGACAACAATCCTTTTTTTGGAAGCGCCTCGACCGACTCACAGCCGGCAAAGTCGCTTAAGCGAAATTGCGCCAAAAACGTCAAGTTCTCTCCAGGATGGTCCGACCCGATCGGTAAATCTGGATAACCACCAAATTTCGAATGGCCAATCGCCACCTCTTCTCGTGTCGTTCGAGGCACCATACTCAAATTGATTCGTTGTTGGAACGCGTTCAAGACGTCTGCCCCATTTTTGATTTGATGTTCTTGAATGAACCGTTCGACTGCCGTTTGTTCCATAAATACACCTCATTTGTTAGTAGTGAGCTCATTATACCACCCCGAACATATGTACCCGTTATCTTTTTTGTCATAGCCTCCATCTTGACCTAGATGATAAAGTTTGAGAGAATTCATACGTTTTGAATGTATATGCGAAAGGATGAATCACATGCAACGTCTTATCAAATGGATTATCGGCCTTTCGCTCTTATTTGGCTTGAGCGCGCTCGGGAATTGGATCGTCGCCGTGCTCGCTATAAAAGTGCCAGGGAGCGTCATCGGCATGGTCCTGTTACTGCTCTTATTGATGACCAAGATCATCCGCGTCGAATGGATCGAAGATAGCGCCGGCTTCTTGACGAAGCACCTCGCCTTTTTCTTCATCCCGATCGCGGTCGGGCTCATGTCGTATAGCTCGCTTTTAAAGGCGGAAGGCGTTCCGCTCTTCCTCGCCTTGATCATTAGCATGACGATCGGTCTCGTCGTGACGGCGGTCGTTTCCGGAAGACACGGTGAGGCGTCATGACCGTCTTCTGGATATTGATTACCATTGCCGTCTATATGTTGAGCCGGAAGCTGTCATTCAAATGGGCGTCCCCGTTCACGAACGTTGTCTTTTTGAGCACGCTCACGCTCATCTTGTTATTGCTCGTCTCTGGACAGACGTACGACACGTATGCGCCGGCGAAAGATGCGATCACGACACTGCTCGGGCCGGCGACAGTGGCGCTCGGCTTGCCGCTCTATCGCAACTTGCCGATCCTGCTCGCTCGGGCTAAACGAGCGCTCGGTGCCATCGTGCTCGGGACGTTATCAACGATTTTCGTCGCTGTCGGTCTCGGAACTGCCCTCAAGTTGACGGATCACGTCTTGCTCGCCTTGTCCGTCAAATCGGTGACCTCGCCAATCGCGCTCGAACTGGCACGACAGTTGCAAGGTGACGCCGCGCTCGCCGCTTCGGTCGCCGTCGCCTGCGGCATCCTTGGCGCCATGCTCGGCCCAGTGATTCTATCTATGTTCAACGTGACCGACCCGTTCACGCGCGGACTCGCCCTTGGGACGATCAGCCACGGCATCGGGACGGCCCAAGCCGCGACCGAACATCCGCTCTCAGGCGCGACAGGCGGAGCTGCGATGGGATTGACCGCTATCCTGACGTCGTTTTTGTTGCCGCTGTTGTTACCATTCCTATTTTAATGGACAGACAGGGAGACGCTTGCTACGCCTCCCTGTCTGTTTTCAAACAATTTTGATACTTTTCAAAACACCTCTCATGCTACACTAAATGAGTAATGATTCATTAGAGGAGGTCTACCATGCAAGCAAAATTGATTGAACGATTAATGACCTACGCAAAGATTGATACCCAATCCGACTTCACGAGTGAGACGACGCCGTCGACGGCGAAACAATGGGATTTGATCCGCCATCTCGAGGCCGAACTGAAGGCGATTGGGCTCGAAGACGTCGAGACCGACGAATACGGCTACTTGTTCGCGACGTTGCCGAGTAACGTCGACCATGACGTGCCGACGATCGGGCTGCTCGCTCACGTCGATACGGCGACCGATTTTACCGGCACAAACGTCAATCCGCAACTCGTCGAACACTACGCGGGTGGCGATATCGTCTTGAACGAGGCACTCAATGTTATCTTGTCACCGCGTGACTTCCCCGAACTTGATGATTACGTCGGCCATACGCTCATGACGACGGACGGAACGACGCTGCTCGGTGCCGATGATAAGGCCGGCATGGCGGAAATCGTCACGGCGGTCGAATACTTACTGGCGCATCCGGAAATCCCACACGGACCGGTCCGGATTGCGTTCACACCGGACGAAGAAATCGGGCGCGGACCACATAAGTTCGACGTCGCCCGCTTCAACGCCGACTTTGCCTACACGATGGACGGCGGTCCGCTTGGCGAACTTCAGTATGAAAGTTTCAACGCTGCCGGAGCGACCGTCACGTTCCACGGCACGAACGTCCACCCGGGTAGCGCCAAGAACAAGATGGTCAACTCGATGAAACTGGCGATGGCGTTCCATAACCGCCTTCCGGCCGACGAGGCACCGGAACATACGAGCCATTATGAAGGATTCTTCCACTTGAACGGATTCTCGGGTGATGTCGAGACGACCGTTCTCCAATACATCATCCGCGACCACGACCGGACGAAGTTCGAAGCCCGGAAAGTCTTGCTCGAGAAGCTTGTCGCCGAATGGAAACAAAAATACGGCGAGGCACGCATCGACTTGAAGATGGACGACCAGTACTACAACATGGCCGAGAAGATCGAGCCGGTCAAACACATCGTCGACACCGTCGCCGACGTCATGCGCGAGCTCGGGATCGAACCGGTGATCGAACCGATCCGCGGCGGGACCGATGGCTCGCAACTGTCGTATATGGGTCTCCCGACGCCAAACATCTTCACTGGCGGCGAGAACTATCACGGCAAGTTCGAGTACGTCTCCGTCAACAATATGGAAAAAGCGACACACGTCATTATCCAGACGCTCCGCACGTTCGCCGAACGCGCGCGAGCATAATCTATGCGCCTCCAATCATTCTCTTCTACACTAGAGACATTGGAGGCGATTTTTATGAAGCATACGTTTCACATGAACCTTGACTGGACTGGCGGACGTAACGACGTCGGCACGATCGAGGCCGAACGGTTGAAGACGCAAATTTCGATTCCCCCGGAAATGGACGGCCCTGGTATCGGGACGAATCCCGATGAGATGCTCCTCGGAGCTGCGGCGACGTGCTATATCATCACGCTTGCGGCCATGCTCGGACGGAGCGATCTTTCCCATCAAGGTATCACAATCGACGCCGAAGGCATCGTCGACGTGACGAACGGCGTGTTCACATACGAGACGATCCGTTATAAAACCGTGATAAACGTCCGCGCTGCGGCGACCGACCGGGATATCACGCTCGTCGAACGGATTGCTAAGAAAGCGAAAGACGGCTGTATGATTTCACGCGCCTTGGCCGGCAACGTGACGTTCGAGCTCGACACGACGGTCACTCGCGTCGGCTGACGATGTACCGGTTTGAACGACCGTTAAAAGAAGGGGTGATCGTCAAGCGGCGCAACCGCTTCGTCATGGACGTGTTGCTCGATGACAAGATTGTCGCGTGCCACTGTCCGGTCACAGGGCGAATCGGTGATCTCGTCTTCGACGGTGTGCCTTGCCTCGTTTCGGCGGCAAACAATCTGCGACGCCATACTTCTTTCACGGTGGAAGCCATCTCGATTGACCGGGACAAGCGCTGGATCGGCATCCATCAAGGACGGGCCAACGACTACGTCGAACATCTCTTGAAAGCGGACGCTTTGCCGGTCTTTCCGTCTCTAGAACGGGTCGAACGTGAAATCGTGTCAGGCGGTTCACGCCTCGATTTCAAAGTCGATGCAGTCTACATGGAAGTGAAAACACCGCTGACGGAACTGTTCGTGACGCCGCTCCCTCACTTTGAAGGAAACGCAAGGCAAACCCCTGTCGAGACGAAACGGTTCATCCGTCATCTTGAAACACTGATCGCGACGTTGCCACAAGCAGGACGGGCCGTTTTATTGTATGTCTTCTTATATGATGCGCCCATCTTCACCGGCAATCCGAAGCGGAGACACGACGCTTTGATTCGCCAACGGATTCGTGACGCGATCGTGGACGGGTTCGAAGTCTGGCAGTTGAACTGCGAAGTCACCTTAGAAGGAATTACCCCGCTGCGCTGTCTCGAGACGACACATTACTTCAATTAAAAAAAGCAATCCTGCGATGACTTTTACTGTAGCAAGAGCGGCGTGACGTACGCCTCGATGACAGCGGAGACAGCGAGGAGCGGGACCGCGATAAATAAGAACGTCTTGATCCCTGCGAGCAATAGCGCTTTGAACGTGACGTCCGTCTCTTTTCCTCGTAACTTCTTCCATACATGACGGTTGAGCGACAGTCCCATCGCCGCCCCGAGCAGAATCGCCGAGATTTCGGTGACGCCGTGCGGTAAAATCCCGAGAACGAGCACTTTAATGACCGACTCGCCCGTGAAACCGACGAGCATGGCGACGAGACCGATGACGGCGGCGTTGATGACGACGAACACGTACGGGATGAAGAGTGGGATCATCCCGAGTAAGAAGGCGAGCAACGTGACACGTGTATTGTTCACGAACAAGGCGATCATCGTGTCGCGTGCGCTCGAGTCGAACGTCAGCCCGCTCGCTTCAAACGATTCGCCGAGTTGGGCTAAAATCTCGTCGACTTGTTCGGCCGCGACGAACGTGCGGAATAACCAATACGAGACGACGACTGTCACGAAGAACACGAGCAACAGTCGGACGAAATCTTTGCGGTAGTAGTCGTTCCACGCCTCGCGGATCGATAGTGATGTTTTCATGAACGATTCCCCCTTATCCATTCATACGAATCCGTTCCACATTTGTTTCATATTTACCCGCGACTGCGCGTTTTTAAAAAACGTGATACAATACACGTCGTAAACAAATCAGAAAAACGAGGTATTCTATACATGATTACAGTAAATAACGTAAGTCTTCAATTCGGTGGCCGTAAGTTGTTCGAAGACGTGAACATCAAGTTCACACCAGGCAACTGTTACGGCTTGATCGGCGCGAACGGTGCCGGTAAATCAACATTCTTGAAAATTCTTGCCGGTGAGCAAGAGACGTCAACGGGTGACGTCAGCTTCTCACCTGGCGAACGTCTCGCCGTCCTCAAACAGGACCATTATGCGTACGAAGACCAGGCTGTGCTTGAAACAGTCATCAAAGGCCATGAGCGCTTGTATCAAGTCATGAAAGAAAAAGATGCAATCTATATGAAAGAAGATTTCTCTGACGAAGACGGCATGCGTGCCGCTGAACTCGAAGGTGAATTCGCTGAGATGAACGGTTGGGAAGCCGAGTCGGAAGCCGCAACGGTGCTTCAAGGTCTTGGCATTACTGACGCGTCGCACCATAAACTCATGAGCGAGCTCACGGGTGGCGAGAAAGTCAAGGTACTCCTTGCCCAAGCGTTGTTCGGTAAGCCAGACATCTTGCTCCTCGATGAGCCGACGAACGGACTTGACATCAAAGCGATTCAATGGCTCGAAGAGTTCTTGATCAACTTCGAGAACACTGTCATCGTCGTTTCCCACGACCGTCACTTCTTGAACAAAGTTTGTACACATATGGCTGACCTCGACTTCGGTAAAATTCAACTGTACGTCGGGAACTACGACTTCTGGTACGAGTCGAGCCAACTCGCATCGCGCATGGCCAACGACCAGAACAAGAAAAAAGAAGAGAAGATCAAAGAGCTCCAAAACTTTATCGCTCGTTTCAGCTCGAACGCTTCGAAGGCGCGTCAAGCGACATCGCGTAAAAAGTTGCTCGATAAGATCACACTGGACGACATCCGTCCGTCATCACGCCGTTATCCGTTCGTCGGTTTCTCGATGGAACGTGAAATCGGAAATGACGTCTTGTACGTCGACAACGTCTCGAAGACGATCGACGGCGTCAAAGTACTCGACAACGTCACGTTCTCATTGAACAAAATGGACAAAGTCGCTTTCGTCGGTCGCAACGACGTCGCCATCACGACACTCTTCAAGATCCTCATGGGTGAGATGGAGCCAGACACGGGTACGGTCAAATGGGGCGTGACGACGATCCAATCGTACTTCCCGAAAGACAACTCGGAATACTTCGAAGGCTCAGATAAGAGCATCTTGGACTGGTTACGCCAGTTCTCGCCAGCTGACGAGTCAGATACGTTCCTCCGTGGTTTCCTCGGCCGTATGCTCTTCTCTGGCGAAGAAGTCATGAAGAAAGCGTCTGTCCTCTCAGGGGGAGAGAAAGTTCGTTGCATGCTCTCGAAGATGATGCTCTCGAACTCGAACGTGCTCGTCCTTGACGATCCGACGAACCACTTGGACCTCGAATCGATCACAGCGCTCAACAACGGACTCGAGACGTTCAAAGGCGTACTCCTCTTCAGTTCACATGACCATCAGCTCATCTCGACGATTGCGACACGCATCATCGAAGTGACGCCGAATGGGATTGTCGACAAAGAAGCGACGTACGACCAGTTCCTCGAGAACGAATCGCTTCAACAACAAGTCGAATCACTTTACCAAAACGCATAATAAAAATCGATCGGCGCGTGCGCCGATCGATTTTTTTATTTGACTTCGACTGTCTCCATGACGTGTTCATGGATGTCGTGTCCTTTCGTCACATGAACTTGGACGTTGTACGTACCGGTCTCCGGGAACGTATGCTCACCCGCATAGCTTCCGTTTTCCGTTTCCTCAAGCTTCACCCAATCGTGCTTATCCGCACCGTCTTTGAATACTTCAAGTTGAACGTCCGCACCTGTCAGCACCTCATGGTCAATTTCAACGTTGACGGTGAACGGGCTCGCTTCATTCGCCGTCACTTGCTTTGGATCGAGTGTGATATCGGCCCCGGCGTGTTGGTGATGGTCTGTTTCAGCCTCGGCTTCGGCTTCTGTTTCTGGATGACCGACCGTCACGTTCGCTGTCGGCATCGTATGCATCGCCCGCGCCGTCACGTGGACTTGGACCGTATAGACCGCTTCATCCGCAAACGTTGCTTCCGTCTCATAGACCCCGTCTTCTGTGAGCGAAGCTTTCATCATCTCGCTCTCTTCTTTGGCGCCGTTCTTCCACACTTCGAACTTGATCTCGTCCGCATCATCAACCCCTGCACCTTCTTGCGTGACGCGAACCGATAATGTGACCGCTTCATCTATTTCCGCTGTCGCCGGTACGTTCAATTCTGCTTCGACAGGTTCCATCGACTGCACCGTCTCCGTCGCATTGTCCGCCTCTTCTGTCCCGCATGCCCCAAGGACGAACAAACCGATTATTCCTGTCGTCATCCCGATTCGTTTCACTGTTTGTTTCATTATGAATCCCCCCTAGTTAATCGCTTACACGTTTCACACATTGTTCATGATATCATCCTTTTTCAGGAATTGTGTGAGGATTTTGTGATATTTACCACGTCTTCCGCTCATAAATTGAACACAAAATTTGAGAGTCATTATCCAAAAATTCCTTTGCCTATTTTTAGGATTATAACGTGTTTTGGAACAAAACGGGGTATATAAAATATATACACAGCTCAATATATGGAAAGCCTTGACACCAAGATACATACACCAAGAATGGAGGCGAAAGGAAAAATGAAGAGCAAATTTGTACGGTTATTGATGGCCTTGTTGATTCTGCTGGCACCGTTAGTCACCTATCCAAAATCAGCTGATGCCGCTGCTTCGAAGTTCATAACGAGCGTGAACACGACGAGTAAAGTCGTGGCGTTGACGTTCGATGACGGAGCGGATGGTGCGAATACGAACAAGATTTTGGACATACTTGCCAAGAACAACGTCAAAGCCACTTTCTTTTTGACTGGAACCGGCGCCAACCACCATCCTCAATACATTAAAAACATCGCAGCTAAAGGTCACCAAGTAGGTAACCACTCGTACAGCCACCCATACTTCACCCAGTTGACCGCCACTCAAATGAAGACCGAACTCGACCGTACCGAAGCAATCGTTAAGTCACTGACCGGCAAAACGACAAAACCGATCTTCCGGGCTCCGTTTGGCGCCGTGAACAGCGCCGTCTTGAGCGGTGTCGGCGCTGCCGGCTACGCTTATACGATCCAATGGAACATCGATACGATTGACTGGAAAGGACTCACTGCTAGCCAAATCAATACGAAAGTCCAAACGAACATCAAACCAGGATCGATCGTCCTCATGCACACCGGTGCTGGTGCGCCAGGCACACCGCTCGCCTTGCCGACGATGATCTCGCAACTGAAAGCAAAAGGCTACAAATTCGTGACAGTTTCCCAATTGCTCGCTTACCAATCTACTTCAACCTCTAAAACGTATACTGTCAAATCAGGCGACACGCTCTATAGCATCGCTCGGGCTTACAACGTCACAGTCGCTGCACTCGCTGCCGCCAACAAGATCACGAACTACAACTTGATCAGTGTCGGTCAAGTGCTCGTCATTCCAGGAACAAGCGTCACGCCACCCCCAACGACGACTGTCAAATATACGGTAAAAGCAGGCGATACACTCTACAAGATTGCGACACTGTACAAAACGACCGTCGCCAAAATCGCTGCTGCCAATAACATCACCAACATCAACCTGATCAGCGTCGGTCAAGTCCTGGTCATCCCAGGAACAACCGTCACTCCTCCGCCAGCGACGACCGTGAAGTATACCGTCAAGTCAGGCGACACTCTCTATAAGATTGCGACGACATATAATACGACCGTCGCCAAAATCGCTGCCGCCAACAACATCACGAACATCAATTTGATCAGCGTCGGTCAAGTGCTCACGATTCCACGCTGAGCAAGTGTAATGTATGAAACTTTTTTATCAAACGCCTCGTAAATGGAAATTAAGAATGATTCATCCATTCATTGAGGGGAGAAATTGAAATGGGACGAACGATGCTACGTCTTGGAATCGAAACAGTAATCGGAATCGGGTTATCTACCGTTATCTTCTTTACTGTGATTTGGCTAGGTTATTCCGATGCGCAAACGACCGGAGATCCAATCACATTCGCTAATATCGAAATTTTTCGAGTGACGAACGAGAACGAAATAGCGAATAACGAAAATATGACTTGGATTGGAATTGTGATCACGGGTGCTTGTATCGCATTGGTTGAGACGTATCGTTCTCTTCGAAAGAATCGGCATGCAAAAACAGCCGCATAAAAAAGATGTCCATCGGCCTCGATGGACATCTTTTTTATGCACCGAGACACTCATCGACCATGGCGACCGCAACATGCGGGTCGTTGACACCGTGGACGAGGACCCGACCATCTTTGAATAAGAGCATCCGGTGACCTCGCCACCGCCATTCTAACGTGAATGGCGTCTTTTTCATTGTGATGTCAGCGCGCTCAAGTTGGTTCGCGATCGGCTCAAGTCCTTCGATGGACCGACGAACTTGAACAACGTCACGTCCGCATAGAAGAGCCGTCTGTTGCCGGTTCGAGACGAGACTCGGATACTCGTTCTGTTGGCACGACGGACACGCCGCGTCGACAAGCCGTTCGACATCGAGTCGTTGCGACTGATTTTCCCATAAGTCCTCAATCAAAAGTCGACGTTCCAATTTCTCATGTCGCCCCGTCAAATATTTCAACGCCTCGACAGCTTGCCGGCTCGCGACGTGGTGGACGATTGGCGCCACGACTCCGGCTGTCGCACACGTCTGCCCAGCGAGCGGCAAGTGGCGCATGAGACAGCGGAGACAAGGTGCCTCACCCGGCAATACGGTATAGTTCATGCCATACGCCCCGACGCAAGAAGCGAACAAGAACGGAATGCCTCGCTCGAGCGCGAAATCGTTCAACAACAGACGTGTCTCGACGTTGTCCGTCGCGTCCAAGACGAGGTCGACGTGAGGCAAGGGACGAAGCCAGTCCCACGAGACGTCGGCGATGTGCGCGTCGATTTCAACGTCTCCGTTGATTGCTCGCAACCGCTCAAGCGCAGCGATTGCTTTCGGCGTCTCCGCTGTCGCGTCTTGTTCCGTATACAGCGTTTGCCGTTGCAGGTTCGTCACTTCCACATAATCCCGGTCGACGATGACGAGTCCGACACCGGCCCGAACGAGCTGATCGGTCACAGCCGCACCGAGCGCGCCGAGACCGACGACAAGTACGCGCTTTGTCATCAGTTCCGCTTGCCCGTCCGCACCGATTCCATGAAAACGGGCTTGCCGTGCATAACGTTCCGACGAGTGTGTCATCGGATATAGTCTCCTGACTTCCCGCCGTGCTTCTCAAGCAAGTAGGTCGGTCCAATGACGATGCCTTTATCGACGGCTTTCGTCATATCATAAACGGTCAACGCCGCAATCGTCGCGGCCGTCAATGCTTCCATCTCGACACCGGTATCGCCTTTTGTTTTGACGAATGATTCGATGATGAGATCGGTGCCATCCCATTCAAACGTCAAATCGATTTTCTTCAAGGCGAGCGGATGACACATCGGGATGATTCGGCTCGTCTCTTTGGCGGCCATGATTCCGGCTACTTGTGCCACAGCGAGGACGTCACCTTTCTCAAGCCCGCCGTTTGTGATGAGCTGTTTGAGCGAACTGCTCAATTCGACTGATGTCCGGGCGCGAGCAGTTCGCGTCGTTTCTTCTTTTCCTGATACGTCGACCATCCACGCTCGTCCCTGTCCATTCATATGCGTCAATTCCATCGTGTCACCCTCCACTCACCATCGGGATCACAGCGACCGTGTCGCCGGCCTCGACCACATACTCGTCAGTCTCATAGCGTTCGTTGACCGCGAACATGAGACGCTCTGCACCCGACACGCCCCTGTCCGACAATCCTTTGCGCAGGGAAGCGATTGTTTGCGGAGCGGGAACTGTATAAGATCGAACTGACAATTCTTCTGCCACGTGGGCAAAACATAATACTTTAATCATTTAAGCGTCACTCCTTCCGGGCGTCCAGGCTGCTGTTCTTTTTGATCTCCGATCCATTTCGTGCCATCCGTCCAGTGCTCCCGTTTCCAAATCGGGACAATTTCCTTAATTCGTTCGATTGCGTACCGATTCGCCTCGTAAGCGTCGGCGCGGTGGGCCGAGCTTGTCGCAATCACGACTGCTTCTTCCAAAATATCGAGCCGGCCAATTCGGTGATGAATCGCAGTTAAAGCGCCAGGCCAACGCTCATCGACTTCTTTCGCGATTTGTTCGAGCATTTTCTCGGCCATCGGCACGTAGGATTCGTACTCGAGCAGTTCGGTCTGTTTCGCTCCGGTCATCTCCCTTACCGTTCCGATAAACAGGACGACGGCCCCGACGTTTCGGTGCCGGACCGCTTCGTAGAGTGCCATCGGCTCGAGGGGACGTTCATTCACTTGATACCAGTTCATATGCCATCCACCCTTCCACCGAACTCATCAAGTGATTCCGGTCTTTCACGGAATCACCGATTGCGATCACATTCGTCAAGTTGACCGGTTGTTCAAAACCTTCTCGAACGAGTACCACTTTCGGATAGTTTTTCTGCTTGTAGCCTTCAATGAGCAGCACATCGACGTGCGCTTCATACCAATTCACGAGTAATTCAAACGTGTCGACGGCTTTCCACTCGATGAACGTCCCGTTCTCACTGATCACACTCGATAACACGGCTCCGGCTAGGGCGTGGCGATGCGAGTCAGTCATTGGCAGGTCGAGCGCCCCTCCATGTCCGTGGTGTTTGATCACCCCGACACGGAACCCCGTCGCCGACAACCGTTCTGTCAGCTCGGAAACGAACGATGTCTTTCCGCTATTTTGATAGCCGACCACTTGCAAGATCGTCAAAGTTGATCGATGATTCGACATCGTACCATGTCCCCTTTCTGAAATCCTCTCGTCCCGCCCGGTAGATGGATCAACGCGTTACATGACGCGAGTGAGGAGACGATACCCGACTTATCTTTTCCGCTCGGATGAACGACCGCGTGTCCGGTCGAATCAATCGTCACATGGGCACGTACGAACCGGTCGAACGGATTCGGTTTCGAAAAATCAACACCGAGTTCCGCCTGTACGACCGTACGCTCGGCTTGTCCATATAGCGTCTTCATATATGTCCCGACAAACAATTCCGTACCGACGAAGCAAGCGGACGGATTCCCGGATAACCCAAACAACAATCGGCCTTCGACGTTCGCGACCGTCGTGACGGACCCCGGGCGCATCCCGACTTTGTTGAACAATACAGACGCACCGAGTGCTTCGTAAACGTCCGGTAAGTAGTCAAAATCTCCGACCGACACTCCACCCGTCGTGACGATGGCGTCACTCGTGTGTAGCGCTTCTTCGATTGCATGTTTCGTCGCGGGAAACGTATCGGGAAGAATCCCGCCATATACCGTTCTCCCGCCGAGCTCCTCGATCTGAGCAAGAATCATATAGGCGTTGGAATTGTAAATTTGACCCTCAGCTTTTCTCTCCCCTGGTTCGGAGAGTTCATCCCCTGTCGCGAACACGGTAATCCACGGTTTTGTGAACACCTCGACCCGCTCGTAGCCGAACGTCGCGAGCAAGGCAATGATGCCGGGGTTGATACGGGTGCCACGATTCACGATATGAGCACCGGTCGCCACGTCTTCCCCACGATAGGAGATGTTTTTATCTCGGACAGGACGTTTGAACGTTACTCGTTGTTCATCCGCCTGAACGATTTCGAGCATGACGACCGCGTCTGCCCCGTCTGGGATTTTAGCACCCGTCATGATGCGGATGGCGTGACCGTCTAACAGCGGTGGGCCGACGTGCCCCGCTCCTTGCACGTATTGAACGGACAAGGTCACCGGCTCGTCACGGCTCGCTGACATCAAGTCGACAGCTCGGACGGCAAAACCGTCATACGGCGATTTATCAAAGGCTGGGACGTCATGCGTCGCGATGAGGTCCGTCGCGAGAATACGTCCATTCGCCTCATGCAGCATGACTGTCTCTATTGCGGGCTCACCCGTCGCTTCTCGGACGAGTGATATCGCTTCATCGATTGCGAGCGGTTTGCGAAACAACGTCGATACCTTCTCCATCAGTCCACTTCCTTCCGTAGCACCGCCGCATATTCGCTCGGTGTGTTCACATTTTTAAACCAATCCCGTTCATCAAACGTGACGATCGTCGCGGCTGCTACATGAGGCATGACCGCCCGCTCGCCTCGTCTTAACGCGTCTTCAAATCGTGGTAACATCGACCGCGGATACAAGGCGATGAGCGGATGCAGTCTGTCGTCCGCAACAGCGACAACCGGGCGACCATCTCGTTCTAAGGCGAGCCGCTCATATACTTCTGAAGGAAGCAGTGGCGTGTCACACGCACAGACAGCGTACCAGTCGTCAGGCTTTTGACGCATCACGGTGACGATGCCGGCGAGCGGTCCCATGCCTCGCCATTCGAAAGTATCTTCAAGCTGATAATCGTCGGTCACCATGCCAGCTGGTACGACGCTCCATTGTGCTGTCGTCGTCGAGACGAGCGTCTGCCTGGCTCGTTCTTCAAACGAGGCGCCTTGATAACGGGCCTGCCATTTCGGAGATCCGAACCGGCGCGACCGGCCCCCTGCCAAGACGATTCCAATCATCGCGTCGCTTCCCAGACGATGTGCGAAAGTTCAGGTAAAATCAATCGTGTCATCGCCAAATCGACGGCTCCGCGTGAACCTGGCATCGAGAAAATGATGGTATTTCCAATGCGTCCAGCCAAGGCCCGTGACAACATCGCAGCCGGACCGATGTCTTCCGTGAAGCTGACATGACGGAACAACTCACCAAAGCCGACCATTTCGCGGTCGAGCAGCGGCCGGATCGTTTCAATCGTGACGTCACGTTTTGTAATACCCGTACCGCCGGTCGTCAAGATGACGTCCATGTTTTCGTCGACCATTCGTTTGACGGCCGCTTCGATTTCTGTCGCATCGTCTTTTGTGATCTCACGATATGTGACCGTGTGCGCGTTCTCTTTTAATAACGTGCAAATATGTTCGCCAGACACGTCCGTATCGAGCGTGCGTGTATCTGAAATCGTTAAAATGGCTGCCTTTACGCTCTTCATGTTTTGATGTGCGTGATTGTGTGCTTGCATGTCTCTATCCTCCGATATAACTCATTTCAATACGATTGCGTGTCCGATTCCCTGTCCGTGTTCGCTCTTCTGAATAACGGTCGTCGCGTACTTCCCACACCATCTTCAGTGTCATGGCGATGAGGTCATCGCTCGCCCCGCTGCGGAGCAGTTCACGAATATCAGTCCCGTCTTCAGCGAAAAGACACGTATACCATTTACCGTCACTCGACAGGCGGCCTCGCGTACACGTCCCGCAGAACGGTTGACTGACCGATGAGATGAAACCGACTTGCGCTCCATCGGTGTAACGGTAACGTTGTGCGACTTCTCCTAGTGATTCAGGTGCAAGTGGTTCGAGTAATCCATTTCGTTGTTTCAACACCTCGAGAATCGATTCAGAAGAAACGACATGCTCGACGTTCCACTCGTTCGCCGTGCCGACGTCCATGAATTCGATGTATCGGAGCGTGATGTTTCGCTCTTTGAAATAAGCGGCCATCGGCGCGACTTCGTGATCGTTCCATCCTTTTCGGACGACCATATTCACTTTCACTTCAAGACCTTGCCGTTTCGCCTCATCAATGCCACGGAGGACTGCCTCCGGTGACGTGCCCCGACCGTTCATCATCCCGAACGTCTCGGGCGACAAGGCATCAAGACTGACGTTAACCCGGTCGAGCCCGGCTTGTTTCAATACTTTAGCCATTCGCTCCAAGTAGACGCCGTTCGTCGTCAAACCGATCGTCTCGATTGTCGTGACGGTGCGGAGGCGGCGAATCAACTCATCAAGATTTGGCCTGAGCAGCGGTTCGCCCCCAGTCAAACGAATTTTTCTCACACCATGTGGCGCAACGATGCGAACGAACCGCTCGATTTCGTCAAACGACAACAGCTCATCTCGTTTTAAGAATTGATGGTGGCGGAACGCCTCTTCCGGCATACAATAGCGGCAACGGAAGTTACATTTATCAATGACCGAGATGCGTAAATCTTCTAACGGTCGTCTCCGTCGATCAGTCCATGGTGTCATCATGATTCATCCTCTCTGTCAATCAACGACAGAAGGGACTATCAAAGTCCCTTCCTCGGTTGTCAGCGAATCGGTTTTTCAGCCCCGCTTCGCAAGTAGTAGTAAATCGTGGTCGCGATCGAAATCGCATAAAGTCCGAGCATGACGAACAGCGCACCGTTGAATGAGCCGACGAGTTCAAGCGACCAACCGAACATCTTCGGAATGAAGAACGCTCCATATGCCGCGAACGCTGCCGAGAACCCGACAACGGCTGGTGTTTTCGTCGCCACGAACACGTGGGGGATCATCGCGAACGTCGCACCTGAGTTGAGGCCGGTCGCAATGAACAAGACGACGAACGACAAGAAGAACATCGTCAAGTTGTTGTTCGTGATGGCCATGATGACCGATATCGTCCCGAGCGCCATGATACCGAACACGACGAGCGTCACCTTGGCCGCTCCGACCTTATCGCTAATCCAGCCTCCAAACGGGCGCGAAGATGCGCCAAGGAACGCTCCTAGAAACGCAAGCGCCATCAAATCCGATTCAGGGAATTTCAACTTCAAAATCATCGGGAATGCTGCCGCATAGCCGATGAACGAGCCGAATGCAGCGGTATAGAGCAACGTTTGAATCCAAAAATGCTTTTCTTTGAATACACTCGCCTGATCACGGAGCGACTGGCGTGCGGTCGGTAAATTATCCATAAACCAATACGCACAGAGAGCCAACACAATCGTCGGGACGACCCAGAGGAGCGCGGCGTTTTGTAGCCAAATCTGTTGACCGGTCTCCGTCACAAGCGCGTTCCCACCGATGAACCCGAAAATACTTGTCGTAATGACGAGCGGAGTGATCAATTGAACGAGCGAGACACCCAAGTTTCCGATACCTCCGTTAATGCCAAGCGCCGTTCCTTTTTTCGCTTTCGGATAAAACGCACCGATGTTAGCGTTTGAAGAAGAGAAATTCCCACCTCCGAGGCCACAGAGGGCGGCTAAAATCATGAATACCCAATAAGGTGTGTTCACGTTTTGGACAGCGTAAGCGATGCCGAGAAGCGGCAACAATAGCACCGACGTCGAGAAGATCGTCCAGTTCCTTCCGCCGAATATACTGTTCGCAAACGTATAGAAAAAGCGCAACGTCGCCCCGACGAGTCCAGGTAGTGCGGCCAATGTGAACAACTGACCTTGTGTAAAGCTAAACCCGATTGAATTCAATTGAACGGCCGCGACCGACCACATCTGCCAGACGATAAACGCGAGTGTCAATGCCGGGACGGAGACGAGCAAGTTCCGATTGGCGACTTGTTTTCCCGTCCCTTCCCAAAACCCTGCATCCTCTGGCGTCCACTCGGCGAGCGCGTGCGATCCTTTGTCTAATTGTTGCATTGTCTATTCCTCCTCTTAACGGTTCAATTCGTACCCTAATCCCATCCTATCGACCCCCCTATAAAAAAAGTGTGCCTTCTTTCACACTTATTTCGCATTTTGATAGTTTTAATTGCCCTGTCATCAATCTGTGACAATATCTTCTTCTTTTTGTTTCTGTGACATTGAACACAGAAAATCCCTCCCCGATTCCTTACGATAAGGAATAGAGGAGGGATGAAGATGTCACATCTGATTCAAATTCAATGCACACCAGAGGTTCGACTGGCGCTGCAACCATATTTCTATAGTCAAGACGATGCCCACGTGTTTCGTGTCTTCGGCACGTCGATTGCCGAAGCTACGTTTACAGAGGACGGGATCGAGCTGACGTTTCCACTCGAAAGCCCGATGGAAGAGCTAGAGGCACTTCACAACTTGCTCGTTCGAATCGATACCCACCACGACGTAACGATTGAGGATTCAAAAGCTGTCATTGGCTATTTAAGAGACGGGACGACGGTAACCGTCTACCGCCAGTTCAACCGCTGGCTAGACTTTTTAGCAGCCGCCCGTGTCCGTTCGATGGAAGGCGTCGTCGTTGAGGTCCGCGCAAACGGCGTCAAACTTGCCGAAGGTGTACTCCGGTCTTACGAACTGGTTGAAGACGGTGCGTTTTATGTATCGGCCTGCACAATCGAGGCCGACGGATTAGAACATTTCGAAGGCGAGCTAGCGCTTGCCGCCGTCATGTGATCAATCGATGACACAGACCGAGACGGGACAGTCTTCACAATGGTTGAGTAGCTTTAACCGTGCTAGGTCATGGATGATGATTTGACGAGACGGCAACGAGATGACGCCGTCTTGCGCGAGCTCGTTCAACATACGGTTCACGCGTTCACGCGATGTGCCGCAATAGTTGGCGAGCTCTTGGTTTTTGAGTTTCAAATCGATGAGAATTCCATCTTCCACTTCAACCCCATAACTGTTCGCCATCCGAATGAGCGTCGAGTAGAGCGCTCCCTTTTTCCCGTTCAATACTAAGTCTCGGAATTTTGTATGTTGTTTCCGCATATGTTCATTGATCATAATCATGAACTCGCGAACAAACTCAGGATTTGACGATAAAATCATCGTTTCAATCCGGTCAATTTTGACGGCATAAATTTCGCTATCCTCTAACGCTTTCGCGTTGAATAAATATCTTGGTTCGATCGCGAATAGCGTCAATTCTCCGCAACAAGCCTCCGCACTCAAACAACGTAACGTCAACTCTTTCCCGTTCTCGGTCAATTTCGAGATTTGGATCAGTCCGCTTTTTACAATATAAAATTCAGACGCATCCTCCTGCTCCCGAAACAAGAAACCATTTTTTGGAACATGGATGATCCGATGGGCCAATTTTTTCGTTTCATCGAGCACCATCGTTTTACTAGAGTGAGTCATTTCCACCGACCTTCCTAAAAAAAACCTGTGCAATTTAGAAGCTTGACTTCATTTTAAACACAAATACCTTTGAAACGCAATCAACATTTGGAAGCGCTTCAAAGGGCAGGTTATTATTTATCACTATATTCAATTTTCTTCCAATATCGATATAACAATATAATCAAGCCGACATTTATAATGGCGATGCTCATGAATAGACGCATCGAGGCGTGGTCATACACCATATAGCTTTCGATTGTATATTGAAATAGAACCATATTCGTTGCCAATAAAATGACAAGACCGATTAAACTCCATACTTTAGGCCCCATGATGAATCTCTCTTCCGACCGCAAAGATCTTCCCGTTCTCGATCTCAAGCAAGATTTTAGGAAGTTCTCGCTGTGGCGGTCCTGACTGCGGTTGACCGTCGACGCTAAAATAACCGCGGTGGCATGGACATAAGAGCACGTCTTCTTCTTCCACATAGAACACCGGACACTGTAAATGCGTACATTTATTATTATAGGCGACAAATTCGCCGGTTTTCAAATGGACGAGAAGTGACGGTTCCGTGCCCGGATATTCGAATTCAAGCGATTTTCCCTGTTCGAGCGCCTCGACCGTCGTGATGAACTGACGGTCGGTTCTCGGCTCGCTGCGGACGAAAGTTGCGATATTGAACGGGATTGTCGCGAGACCGAGCGCGATGCCGGCACCGAACGTCGACTTGATGAAGGCGCGGCGATTCAATTTCACATCGTCAGCTCGGCTCAAGTTATCAACGAGTCCGGATAAGCGTTCCCGGTCTTTTGGTTCTTTTGACATAAGTCATCTTCCTTTCTTCCTCAGTCGGAATAGACGCCAAAGAATTCAGGGACGTAATTCCACTTATCGTCTTGGGATGGTTTTTTCCCTTCAATCATGTTCATTTGCACGCGCTGGCGGCGCAATTGCATCATCTCGTCATGATCGATGAAGCGAATCGCATCCGACGGACAAACAGACGCACACATCGGCGCGATATCATGTTTTGAGCGGTCATAGCACATGTCACACTTGTACATCTTGTTCTTCTCAAAATCGAACTTCGGAATCCCGAACGGGCAGGCGAACGTACAGTTGCGGCAGCCGATACATTTTTCTTCCGAAGCGGACAACACGACGCCTTCTGGCGTGATTTGAATCGCATTGGCCGGGCAGACCTGGGCACAGGCCGGATTTTTACATTGCATGCAGATCATCGGGAACGTCTGACGGCTCTCCGAGAAATCGATGTAGTCAACGTAGTTCCGCTCGAGCCCATCGTGGTCCCCGCATTCCCGACAAGCAGCTTGACAGGCCCGACAGCCGATACAGCGTTCAAATTCTAAATACATGACCTTATTCATTTTGTAGGAACCTCCTCATCCATGATGTGACAGCTCGTCGCAATCGCATGGTCCGCCATGAACGGCACGCTCGAACCGAGTGGAACCGTCAACGGGTTAACGTGCAGCGGGGTGTTAGCCGGCAATTTTTTCATTTTAACCGCACATACTTTGAATTCGGGCATGCGTGACATCGGGTCAAGGCACGGATTCGTCAATTGGTTGATCGCGAGCTCTTTGCCCCAGTGGTAAGGGACGAAGACCGTGTCTTTTCGAATCGCTTTTGTTAAACGTGCTTCGACGATCATGGAGCCGCGGCGTGTCTTCAATTCGACTTTGTCTCCCGTTTGAAGACCATAGCTTGATGCGAGCTCAGGATGAATCTCAACGAACGGCAGTTTTGACATCGTGCTCAAGAAATCGATGCGTCGTGTCTGGTTCCCCGTAAGGTAGTGGAAGACGACCCGACCTGTCGTGAGCGTGACCGGATATTCTTCATTCGCGTATTCTCCCGCCGGACGATACGTGACGACCGGTAGATTCGCCTTCCCGTTCGCCGTCCCAAAGCGCTCTTTGAACATCGTCGGTGTACCAGGATGATCTTCGGACGGACACGGCCAGAACACGCCGTATTCGTTGTCGATCCGATCCCACGTGATACCGGAATAATCAGCCGGTCCGCCTTTCGTGGCGATCCGGAACTCTTCCCAAATCTCAAGCGGTGTTTCGTACGGGAAGTATTGTCCACGGCCCATTCGTTCCGCGATTCGTTTCATGATTTCCCAATCTGGGAGCGACTCTCCGAGCGGTTCACGGACTTTTCGAATCCGAATCACTCGTCCTTCTAAATTCGTTGTCGTCCCTTCATCTTCCGCCCAAGAACAAGCAGGCAACACGACGTCCGCGAACTCACAAGATTCGGACATGAAGAAGTCACTGACGACGAAGAAGTCAAGCTTGTTGAAACTGTCCCAGACGTATGGAAGGTTCGGTGCCGACACGGCCGGGTTCGAGCACATGAGATGCATCGCTCGGATCGTCCCAGCTTGAATTTCATCAAACATCTCGAACGCGGAAACGCCTGGTTTCGGCATTTCGGAAGGATCGATGCCCCAGACCCCACTCACATATTCGACCGCTTTCGGGTCGGTCAGTTTGCGGTATCCTGGCAACAAGTCGGCTTTTTGTCCGTGCTCGCGCCCACCTTGTCCGTTGCCTTGTCCGGTCATCGTCGCAACGCCAGAGGCGAATTTCCCGATCATGCCACGCAGAAGTGCCATCGATGTGTAGAGCGATACGTTGTCGACCCCTTTTGACTGTTGCTCGACACCACGAGCGAACAACATGACTGATCGTGGGCTCTTCCCGTAAATATGACCAGCTTTTTCAATTTTTTCGATCGCGACCCCAGTCACTTCGCTCGTTCGTTCGAGCGACCAGTCTCGGACGGACGCCTTCAACTCTTCGTAGTTATCGCAGCGTTCGTCTACGTAAGCTTGATCGACGTAGTCGTGTTCGACGAGGAAGTTGAGCAACCCCATCGCGAGCGCCGCATCCGTTCCCGGTTTCAAATCGAGGTGGACGTCGGCCACGCGTGCCATCGGAATCTCGCGTGGGTCGGCCACGATGATCTTGGCCCCTTTATCTTTTGCTTTCCAAATATGTTGCGTCGTCGTCGGATGACATTCGGCGATGTTCGAACCGGCGACGAAGAACGTGTCGACGTGTTCAAACTCGGTCCACGGCAGCGTCGCCCCGCGGTCGATCCCGAGCGTCTTCAAGAACCCACCGGCAGCCGACGACATACAGAAGCGTCCGTTATAGTCGATGAACCGCGTCCCGAGCGCGACGCGAGCATACTTCCCGACGAGGTAACACTTCTCGTTCGTCATCGAGACACCACCGAAGACGGAAACCGCATCTTTTCCATGCTCCCGTTGGATCCGTTTGAAGTTCTCTTCAATCACGTCGAGCGCTTCTTCCCATGTCGCTTGTTCGAACTTTCCGTTCCGTTTGATGAGCGGTGTCAAAATGCGGTCTGGGTGCTCGATCGTCTGATAGGCAGTGACCCCTTTCGGACAAAGCTTTCCTTTGTTGACCGGAAAATCATAGCGGGGTTCAACCCCTTTTACGGCCCCAGTCTTCTCATCGACGCGAATGTGCATACCGCACTGCATCCCGCAGTAGCAACAATGGGTCGTAATCAATTTCTCGCCCGGTTTGATTAAATTTTGTACTTCTGGCGACGTTAAAAAGTCACTCATCGTCTTCCCCTCCATAGAACGTTTCCGCTCTTCGTTTTGAAAATCCACTGACGTGATAGCCGTTGATCGTTTGAAGCGGATAATGCATTCCGTCACTTCCAGACCGTCCTAACGCCGAATCGAGACGGGCCCGACGACGACAGGAATGACAGAGATCTTGGACCGTGTGTGCTTCGTCTACTTTCACGAGTTGGTCCGACCCTTCGAGCAATTGTTTCACTTGTTCGATCTCTTCATGCGTACCCATCGGTTCTCCGCATTTAACGCACAGGTGTCTCATCTTTCGTCTCCTTTGGGCGCCCGAATCCCGGCATCGACATGCCCGTGTTCGTATCGACCGGGTGTGTCGGCAACTGACCGTTCATTAAATTCAACTGCATCTTCACGCGCATCGAACGGCGACACGGTTGGCAATAGTCAGACAGTTGTGTCCCATCCCGCAAACCGAGTTGGATCGTCTGCGCTTTTAGAATCGCCTGGACGTCCTCGACTTGATTGTCCGTCGCATAGCGTGTGCCACATCCGGCACAGACGCGTGTCTCGTCCGCTTCGACTTCCCGATAGTTCATCGGTACACTAGCAGCCATCGGGCGGACCGGTAAGTGAAACAGCTTGCCGAACGGGAAGTAACATAAAAAGATGATGACCGTCAATTGATGGAACAAGGCGAGCTCATGATGGATAAATCCACCGAAGAACACGTACGAAACAGTTAATAACAAACCCGATACAGTGACGATCAGCAACATGAGGAGCGGCAAGATATCAAACTCGAACCGCTGTGTCACTTTTACGTCTTGATCGTTGATGCGGCGATAAAGCGCCATGAGCACCCCGACTAAAAGCATGAGCGCGGTGATGTTCAAGCCGTTATAGACCATCTCGGCGAACAGCCCGTGAGCGGCCATCTTGATCGTCGGAATATTAAAGACGACGATTTGATACGTCTCGATGTCGATCAAATCAAAACGCATCCATTGGAACGTCAAACCGAACGTGATGGCGAACGATCCGAGGCATCCCCAAGCGATTAACATATGCTGGGTCCAGCGGTACCATCCACGCTCCCAAATAAATTTCTGCAAGACGATGTTGTTGACCGTCGTCGCGGCGATCGCTTTACTGGCACGCTTCTTTTCTGATTTCATCTGTTTGAGACTTCGCTTCAACACTTGCGAGGTGGCCGGCCGGGCAAAGAATAACGTCAACCGGACGACCATCCCGATCATACAGATGACGGCCGCAATGTAATAACCAAACAACGCCATATCCACATGCTCAAATCCTGCCGAGGCAACCCACGTCGAGAGCACCAAAACGGTAAATCCTACGAACGACCACTTCGCGGCGGTCGAATAAAAATGACGATCAGTCATATGTGTTCCCCCTTCTCTTTCCGAACGACTTCATAGTTTCATCATAAAGATGACATCTAGACTTAACTGTTACTTTTTTCACAGATAAGCGATTCGAGACGTGACAGAATAATGAACGAAGGAGGCGCACGCTATGAAATCTTCTATTAAAATATTTTTGTTTCTGACCATCACGGCCATGCTCGTCGTCTTTTCCATCGGTTTCGTCTTCGCCAACCGGGCGACGACCGAACCGGACGTCGAAGGCTATGTGATCGAAGTGAATGAATCTGACCGCACCGCCCTCATCATCAGCGGCATCAGTGCGGACGAGGCAAAACTAACCGCTGATGCGTTGTTCGCACGAGCCGACCCTGAAAACGTGAGCTGGTTCAAATTTCAAGTGAAGGCAACGTTCGAACAGATTGAGGTCGGCGACCACGTTCACATTTGGAAAAAGACCGGTCCGAGCATTCTCAACACTCCGAACCGATCTTATGTGAAAAAAGTCGACGTGCTCGACTAATATTGACGCTTTCCGTAACGTTCGCTCAGCCACAAGACTAAAAACGCCAGGCCGACCAACCATCCGCTCCAAATGAGCGCTTGGGTCATGTCCCCGTTTAACGTGGCCATATAAATCGCCGTGGCGAGCGTCATCGTCTCGCCCGGAATATTCCCAGCAATCATCATCGTGATACCAAATTCCCCGATCGAACGGGCAAATCCGAGGACGAATCCGCTCGTCAAAGCGGGTAAAAGAAGCGGAATCGTGACATACGTGAACAATTGACGTTCCGTTCCACCGAGCACGCGACCGGCCTCGTACCATTCCGCATCCAACTGTTTTAACCCGAGCCGAATCGTCTGGTAGACGAGCGGGAAAGCCGCCAAGGCAGAGGCGATGATGTTCGCTTGTTTCGTGAACAAGATGGTAACCGGCAACAGTCCCCCAATCCCGTTGTTGCCAAGAACGATCAACGCGTATAAACCAATCACGGTCGGCGGCAAGATGAGCGGCAATAAAAATAGCGTCTCGAGCAACCATTTCCCTTTAAACTGGCGATGATGCATGAGATAGGCGGCCCAGAACGCGAGGACGAAGGCAAGCATCGTCGCGATAAACCCGACTTCGAAAGTAAGTTGCAGTGGGGACTGCGTCATTTAGAAAACCCCTTTGCTAAAAAAATCGCTTGAATATCGTCATCGAATAAACGCTCATATACGTCACGCACATATGGACCATGCGTCAAACGGACAGCCGGATAGGAGATGATGCCGGTCGCTTCAAGCGAGACGGCTTGAATCGCTGCGACACCTTCTGTCAGCTCTGTTTTATACACGAATCCCCCATTCGCATCCCCTTGCTCGACGAGCGTAAGCACTTGTCTCACGTTTTGGGCAAAGATAATCCGAGATTTCACCTGTCCCCATACTTCCGCTTCATCCAACGCCGTTTTCGCATAACGGCCTGCCGGAACGTTCACCGGGTCTCCAATGACGATTCGGGCGCACAACTCCAATTCCTGCCACTCACTCGTGCAACTTTTTCCCTTTGGGGTCACAAACCACAACTCGTTTTTCAAGAACGCATCCCGGTCTAACACGGGCACCTGCAACTTGTCGACATCCTCCTCACTAGCGGCTAAAAAGATGTCAGCCGGAGACCCGTGATTGATTTGGGATCGCAAGGCGCCACTCCCGTTCGTGACGACGCGAATGTCGACGTCGCCGAGTTCGGCCTCAAGTTGTCGTTCCACTTGCTCTAGAACTGGTCCTAAACTCGCCGCCGCTAAAATCGTCACGGTCTCGTCATGGGTGCCAGAAGGACTTGACCAGATTTGACTCAATAACAGGACGACCGCTACCCCGACGATGACTCCACTCACCCGCTTCATGATTGATCACTCCTTTGCTTCTCCTTTATCGTAGCGATTGACTCGCGTTCCTTCTGTATCAAATGTCACAAAAATACACCTCCACGTGATGGAGGTGTAAATTGTATCTGTCAGACAAGCGTACGTGCACGCGGGAACAAAATATTGTTCTCAAGGTGAATGTGTTCGAACGTATCTGATTCGAGTGCCTCTAGACGTTGGTAGACGAGTCGATACGTCCCACACGCACCTTCAGGCGGCGTATAGTCGTTCGTAATGTGACGAAGTTCTTTCAAAATGTCACCGGCCGCTGCATGTTCCGACTCGAGCGCTTCTAAAATGGTCATAATCTCACGTTCCGTCTCAGCCGTCGGTGCCGACTCATGTCGAAGCAACATCGGGAAGTCTTCCATCTCTTCTTTGACGATATGCTGTTCAAGTTCCACTTTCAATTGATTGAACAACTGATGGATGCGTCCAAGGTGTGGATGGTTTTGTCCATGCACGCGGAATACTTTGGTCACATATGGTGTGAGCTGTGGCAATTCATCCGTCAAAAATTGGTGATGCTTATAAATAATATGCTCAATCAATTCCGAAGACGAAGCTGCATCCCAATCGATGCTCGTTTCGTTCATCTCCTGTTTGCGTCGATAGAGCGCGTTGACTTCTTCTAAAATATCTTCCGTCGATCGTTTCGACTTGTCCGTCGCTTCAGCGAGCGGTCGATTGCCGCCGCAACAAAAATCGATTCGATTCCGTTTAAAAATGTCTGCTGCTTGCGGGCATTGCTTGACGATTTCAGATACGTGCGTGCCGCTCGTGAATGTTTGTGTCATCTGTCATAACCTCCATGTTCGTTTTGACATGTTCAGCGTAGCAAGCGTTCAACTTTAAAAATGTGAAATATGTCACATTTAAGCAACTAAAATCGCCTCGTTCCATATTTAGACACACAAAAAAAGCCCCTTTTTCAAGGGGCGTTCGTCAATGTGATGGCGTTTCAAACTGTTCCGCCTCGGTCGATCCAGCGAGCGCGGTCGTCGACGACTGTCCGCTCGAGATGACGAGTGAGACTTCATCGAAGTAGCCGGTGCCGACTTCACGCTGATGGCGCGTCGCCGTGTAGCCGTGTTGTTCGGCCGCAAATTCGGCTTGTTGTAACTCAGAATATGCTGCCATCCCACGATCTTTATAGCCGCGGGCGAGCTCGAACATGCCGAAGTTGAGCGAATGGAACCCGGCGAGTGTGACGAATTGGAACTTGTAGCCCATCGCCCCAATCTCTTGTTGGAACGTCGCGATCTCGTCGTCAGACAGCTTCTTCTTCCAGTTGAACGAAGGCGAACAGTTGTAGGCGAGCATTTTTCCAGGATACTTCGCATGGATCGCGTCCGCGAACTGGCGTGCTTCTTGCAAGTCCGGTTCCGACGTCTCGCACCAGACGAGATCGGCGTAAGGCGCATAGGCGAGACCGCGGGCGATCGCCTGCTCGATGCCGGCCTCGGTCCGGTAGAAGCCTTCCGGCGTCCGGTCGCCGACGATGAACGGATGGTCAATCGGGTCGATGTCACTTGTGATCAAGTTGGCCGCATGCGCGTCCGTCCGGGCGACGATGATCGTCGATACGCCCATGACGTCTGCTGCTAGGCGCGCCGCGATCAAGTTTTTCACAGCCGTTTGCGTCGGGAGCAATACTTTACCGCCGAGGTGACCACACTTTTTCTCCGAAGACAGCTGGTCTTCTAAGTGGACACCGGCCGCACCAGACTCGATCATCGCTTTCGTCAGCTCGAAGACGTTGAGCACACCGCCGAACCCAGCTTCCATATCGGCGACGATCGGCGCGAACCAGTGCGTATCCCCTTTCCCTTCCGCCGTTTGAATCTGATCGGCCCGTTGCAGCGCCTGATTGATTCGCTTGACGACGCTCGGTACCGAGTTGGCCGGGTACAGGCTTTGGTCCGGATACATATGCCCTGATAAGTTCGCATCAGCGGCGACTTGCCAGCCGCTTAAGTAGATGGCCTCAAGCCCCGCCTTCACTTGTTGGATCGCCTGATTTCCGGTGAGCGCCCCGAGCGCGTGGACATAATCCCGTTTGTGGAGCAGGTCCCACAGACGTTCCGACCCTTTCGTCGCGAGCGTATGTTCGATCAAGACCGATCCACGAAGCTTCATGACGTCGTCGACTCCGTACGGACGCTCGACCCCGTCAAACCGTTCCGACTGAAAAACCTTCTCGAGTTGCATGCGTTGTTCATTCATTGTTATTCCTCCTGTATTATATTAGTTTTATTTTAATTAAATTGTTATATAACAGACGTTACAAACTTAATCCAAGTAGGCGCAGCATTCGAGTGCCGACTTGAACGTCGAATGTTCCATCCCACAACTGCGGCAGACGTTTTCCTCGTCCCGCTCTTCTGGTTTGCGGAATACGACGACTTCCTCGACCGGTTCTTTCATGATTTGGAGCGAACCGTCCGTCCGATCGAGCACGAGGCGCATCAAGTCGTTGCCATATACGAATGCGGTATTGGCGAGCGTCGCTGTCGACTCTCCAGAGACGATGCGGCGGACGACCCAACGTTCGATTAACTGTTCGCTTTCGATTTTTTTCGTTGTCATGATGATGCTCCTCCTTTTAAGTTCAATTCAAGTGTCGACTGTGTCAAAAACTGACGGCGGCGGCGATGCAAGATCGGTTCCGTGTACCCGCTTGGCGAATCCGTTCCTTGGAACACTAAGTCTTTTGCTGCTTGATACGCGATCGAGTCGGTCACGTCCGGCGTCATTGGCCGGTAGTTCGGGTCGGCCGCGTTCTGCTTGTCGACGACTTCAGCCATCCGGTACATCGTCGCTTCGACTTGCTCACTCGTACAGACACCGTGATAGAGCCAGTTGGCCACGTGTTGGCTCGAGATGCGGAGCGTCGCCCGGTCCTCCATCAACCCGATATGGTGGATGTCCGGCACTTTCGAGCAGCCGACACCTTGCTCGACCCAGCGGACGACATAACCGAGCAGCCCTTGCAGGTTGTTCTCGAGTTCCTCCCTCACTTCATCGTCTGTATAGACGCGTGTCGCGAGCGGAATCTCGAGCAGGCGTTTCCGTTCGCTGTCGATATCGAACGATCGTTGCACCAACTCCCGTTGGACACGGAACGCATCCACTTGATGGTAATGGAGCGCGTGGAGCGTCGCGGCCGTCGGCGACGGGACCCAGGCGGTCGTCGCGCCGGACTCAGCATGGGCGACTTTCTCCCGCATCATGTCGCGCATCTTATCAGGCATCGCCCACATCCCTTTGCCGATTTGGGCTTGTTGATAGAAGTCGGCCGCGAGTCCGGTCAAGACGTTCAAGCGTTCGTAGGCATCGAGCCAAGCCGACGTCTTCATCTCGCCTTTCTTGCGCATCGGCCCGAACGTGAGCGACGTATGGATCTCGTCACCGGTCCGGTCAAGAAAACCGGTGTTGATGAAGACGATCCGCCCCTTCACGCGTTCGATGCAGTTTTTCAAGTTGAGCGACGTCCGTCTCTCCTCGTCCATCACACCGACTTTGAGCGTATGGCGCGGCAAGTCGAGCACGTCTTCGATCGCGTCGAACAAGTCGTTCGTGAACGTGACTTCCTTTGAACCGTGCATTTTCGGTTTGACGATGTAGATCGACCGTTCCCGCGAGTTCCGTTTTGAGTCGAGGTGACGGCTCGCGATCAGTGACGTGAAGATGCCGTCGAGGATTCCTTCCGGTACTTCCCTTCCTTGATTGTCGAGCATCAAATCTGTCGTCATCAAGTGACCGACGTTCCGAATGAACAGTAAGGAACGTCCCGGCAGCACGACGTCTCGTCCGTTTCTGCCTGTGTAGCGGCGGTCTTCATTCAGCTGGCGCTTAAGGGGCTTGCCGCCTTTCGTGAACGTCGCTTCGAGCGTGCCGTCCATCAGCCCGAGCCAGTTTTTGTACAGGTGGACCTTGTCCCGAGCGTTGACGGCTGCGACCGAGTCCTCACAGTCGACGATGGCCGATAAGGCAGACTCGAGTTCGATATCGGTGAGCCCTGCCCCATCCGTGCGGCCGATCGGATGGTTCCGGTCAAATTTCAGTTCGGCATGGAGGCCGTTATGGACGAGCACTAAGCTCGTCGGACTATCCGGATTCCCGACGTAACCGACGAAACAGTCATTGCTGAACGGGACGTCTTGTCCGTTGATGATGACGTATGGTTCATCGGCGCGAACCGCGTATCCTTCCGCGTCCCGGTGCGAACCCGTTAGAAGCGGGAACGTGTCGTCGAGGTATTGTTTGGCGTAAGCGATGACCGCTTTACCCCGGACCGGATTGTAGCCGGCCGACTTCGTTTTTCCGTCCGCTTCATCGATGACGTCCGTTCCATACAGCGCGTCATAAAGACTTCCCCAGCGTGCGTTCGCCGCGTTCAGTGCATAGCGTGCATTGTCGAGCGGGACGACGAGCTGTGGTCCGGCTTGCTGTGTGATCTCCGAATCGACACCTGAGACGTCGATACTAAAATCAGGGACGACCGGTTCGATGTAGCCGATCGATTGGAGGAAGCGTTCGTAGCTGACAAGGTCAAAGTCTTGTTTCTGTTCGCTGTACCACTTCTGTAACAGTCGCTCAAACGACTCCCGTTCGTGAAGCAACGCCTCATTTCGAGGAATGAACTCGTCTAGTATGCGCTCGACTCCTTGCCAAAACTGATGCCCCGTCTCTGCTCCTGGCAATACATGAGCCGAGACGAAGTCGAGGAGCTCCCGATGTACGCGATAAGTACCTACTTGTTTATACTGTTCCAAGCCTTCACATCCTCCCGTAGTTGTTGTTATATATCAGTTGACTTTAATATAGACTATTATATAACAGTTTAGCAACAGTTTTTTTAAACTTTTTATTTGCCGGCAAACGAAAAACGCGTTAGGATAGATTACATGACCCATCAATGATTGAGTCATCAATTAGTTAAGGAGGGTTATGGATGCGCGAATCTTGTTCGCCTAGCGACCAAATTCTCTACAACGTCATCACTGTACAAAAAGAACTCAGCCAGCTGTTCGATACCGAAATGGATGGACTGAGCCTGACCCGATACGATATTTTGAGCAACTTGAATCACGTCGGTCCGCTTCGCCAACGCGAGCTGCAACAGCGCGTCGATGTCGATCACGCGGCCATCACCCGTCACTTGAAACAACTCGAGACGCAAGGGCTGATCGCTCGTGAACGATGTCTTCAAGACAATCGCGTCATCTACGTCGACTTGACCGAGCTCGGTCGCGACAAAATTGCACATTGGACCGAGCAAAAGAAGTGCTTATCGGACCGACTTTTTGTAAACATGAAGGTAGAGGAGCAACAACATTTGCTCGACCTGTTAAATACGTTACAACACAACATTCAACACGAAAGGAAGACCCTAATATGAACACGACAACACAGAAAGACTTTATGGAGATTGTAAAAGGACGCCGTTCGATTCGCGTCTATGACGAGAGCGTCAAAATCTCGAAAGACGAAATGACACAAATCCTCGAGGAAGCGACGACAGCACCGTCTTCGCTCAACCTTCAGCCATGGCGCTTCGTCGTCATCGACAGCGCCGCCGGAAAAGAGACACTCCTCCCGCTCGCGAGCTTCAATAAGCGTCAAGTCGAGACGTCATCGGCTGTCATCGCCATCTTCGCCGACTACCAAATGGCCGACTACACGGAAGAGATCTTCAATTCGGCTGTCGAGCGCGGCCTGATGCCTCCTGAAGTCCGCGACCGCCAAGTCGACATGATCAAAGGCATCTTCAAAGACGCACCGAACGAAATGATCAAAGACAGCATCTTGCTCGACTCAGGCCTCGTCGCGATGCAGCTCATGCTCGTCGCCCGTGCCCACGGCTACGACACGAACCCGATCGGCGGCTACGATAAGAAGAATATCGCCGAAGCGTTCGGTCTCGAGAAAGAACGCTACCTCCCGGTCATGCTCCTCTCGATCGGCAAAGCCGCGGAAGAAGGTTATCCGTCGGTCCGTTTCCCAATCGACCGCATCACAGACTGGAAATAAGCAAAAGCTCAATCGCGTCGAGGCGATTGAGCTTTTTTTCATCCGATGTATTTGACGACCTCGTTGAAGTCGCGGCGCGTCTTCGGCGCGAAATCGCGAGCCCGGTAACCGAACGCGACCATGGCCGAGAGCGACCAGGCCCCGCGTTCCATGACACCTTCTGAAATCAACAGTTCATCAATCTGTTGTTGGTTGAACCCTTCGATCGGACATGAGTCGATCCCGATTTGGGCTGCTGCCGTCATCATGTTGCCGAGCGGGATGTACGTCTGGCGCTTGATCCACTCTTGGAACACTCGCTCGTCGTCTAGCAGACGGTAATCTTGTTCTTGGAACTCCTGCACTCGTTTGATTCGGAGCGCATATTCATCCTCGGTCCGTCCTTGGACGCCCGTGATGATATGGCGCAGATAGTCCGAATCATAGCGCATTTCCTGCGGAGTCCGGGCCAAGATCAAGACGAAATGGCTCGCCGTCAACGCTTGTCCTTGAGCACCCCACGTGTTGTCCTTAATTTTTTGAAGTAAATCTTCGCGACGGACGACGACGAACTGCCACGGCTCGAAGCCGAATGAGCTCGGTGACAACCGTCCCGTCTCCAGGATAAATTCAAAGTCGCTTTCATCAATCTTGCGGTCCGCGTCGAACTCTTTCGTCGCTTGACGCCAACGGTACGCTTCTAAAATATCTTTTTTCTTCACTCAAATCCACTCCCCATTACCAAGATGACTCCATCATATCAAATCGATAAATGAGAAACCGTTCATGAAGATTCTTCAGCGGCAATCGGACGTCTTGGACGTAACGGAACGGTGTCTCATCATTCAAAAAGTGTAAATAATCGTCGGACGGATAGTAGAGGATGATATCGACCGGACGCGGCGAGAGCTCGACCGAGTCGAGGATGTTGGCAACGACTTGGCGGAACACTTGAACCGAGAACGGGTTGAAGAAATAAAATCGGTTCGCCTCAGGTGGGATCATAAACCGTTCGGCATACGCGCACTCGAACTGGACGCTCCCACGCGACCGATGCTTCTTCGTATAGTTGACCCAGTTTTGAAGCGCCTCCTCGTGATAGCCCCCATCCATCTCGACCCCGATGGCGCGGACACGGAACGTGTAGGCGAGATAAAACGGCAACCTCCCTTTCCCGGATCCAAAGTCGACGACCGTGTCCGTCGGCTCGAGCGGATAGGCGTCGCGCAACAAGTCGAGCGCAGCATATGGGGTCGGCTCATAGCGATGGTATTCGACCGAGGTCGGGAAGCCTTGCTGAGGCTTCACCGTCTCGATTTGTAGCAGTCGTTCATATTGTTGTTCAGTCATGAAAGTGTCCCTTCTTGATTTTTTGGAAGAATGAATCATGCAACGCCTCGGCCAAGTCGATTTCGCGATCAAGGTACGGCTGACGCGACATCCAACCTTCCCCAGCATAAAGTGCCAGTGCGACGAAACCACTGCCGAAGACGACTGCCGCGAGCGGACGGCCGTCAAGGAACGCATATAGGCAAATCATGGCGATGATCGTGACGCTAACCCGCAACATCCAATGGCTTCGCCTAATCTGTAACTGATACTGAGTCCACATATGGAGCCAAGCGATTAGGAGAACCGACAAGAAGAATGACAAAATTGAAGCATGTGTCCATCCCCAATCGACGAGCACCGGCCTAAACAACGAAACGACCACACCATATTTAATGATCAGCTTAACGATATGATATGACAGCGAATAGCGCTTCAACACCTTGATGAGCGCATCGCCGGTGCTTCGCGTGACATCTGCTCGTTCGACCCAAATGAAAAACGTATCGCTGACGACAAGGAGCAGGAAGAGCACCGCCCAAACGAACGCCGAAACGTCGCCGACCCAATCAAGACCACCTTGCCAGAACAAGATATACTGATAACCGAGAAAGAAAAAGAGCGGAAACACGACGTACAATCTGAGCCGCCACGTGTTCCAACGCTTGGCCGCATGGTCCATCACGCGTCGCTTCAATAAATACCGAGCTGTCATCGCACGGCCACATGTTCAACCATTTCAAACAACGTCCTGCTTACCGATTGAATCGAGTCGCGCAGCTGTCGTTTCGCCGCTTCCGTCTCAAAACCGGCGTTCCCGATATGAACATCCATGTGAACCTCCTCGCGACCGATTTGCATCATTTGGCATGGTGCGCTAATGTGGATAAGCATGTGTTCTTGTCTATCTATCATACCATGCCCCAAACATAGCCTTGACAACAAAATCCCCCGTAAAGGAGTAAGTACTATGCAACATTATCTAGCCATCGATATCGGTGGTACGAGTATCAAATACGGAGTCGTCCAAACTGATGGGACACTTCTGTCGAACGACCACGTCCCGACCCCTAAGACGTGGAAAGCATTTCTCGAACAGATCGATGCAATCGTGAACAACACGCAAGCCGCGGGACCGATCCAAGGAATCGCCTTTAGCGCTCCAGGCGCCGTCGATTCGTCGACCGGGGTGATTCACGGCGTTACCGCCCTCCCCTACATTCACGAACAGCCTTTCCTCGAGCCGTTTCAAGACCAGTACGACTTACCCGTCACCGTCCTAAACGACGCGAACGCGGCAGCGCTCGCCGAAGGATGGACCGGGGCCGCCGCTTCTTTGAAACGTTATGCGACAGTCGTCATCGGCACAGGTGTCGGTGGTGCTTTTATCGACTCGAACGAAGTCATGGTCGGTTCACACTTCCATGGCGGCGAGTACGGCTATTGGATTCTTGACCCGAATGCCCCCCACCCGGACGGCACGTGGAGTAAAGTCGGTGCGACGGCCGTTCTCGTGAAGCGGTGCAGTGATCGCCTCGGACTGCCCCTCACCGGCAAAGACGTGTTCGACCTTCAATCGGACTCACGTATCCATGAGGAACTCGAAAACTTCTATCGTTGGAATGCAATCGGACTCTACAATCTCCAGTTCGGGCTCGACCCGGAACGGATTTTGATCGGTGGCGGCATCAGCCGGCGGCCTGAAGTCCGTGACGGCATCAAGCGTCACCTCGATGCGCTCACGGATTCGTTCGGTACGTTCCGGATCGACGTCGAGACGTGCGCCCACTTCAATGAGGCCAACTTGATCGGCGCTGTCCGGTTCCACCTTTTAACGAACTAAAAACAGGGTTTCCATCACCGCTTGGTGAAGGAACCCTGTTTTCTATTGTCTGATGCGGTCCTCATGCAAGTGGTGATACACCTCGTCCCGGATCGCTTGGAGCGTCCGATCATGAACAATCACGTGGGCGCGAATGATGCGGTTCGTCCGCTCATCGATTTTCCGCGTCTCTAGATAGCGATCTAAGATCGGTAAACTGAAGTCATCGATTGGCAAATACGTAATCGGGATCACTTCCTGTCCCGATTTAACGGAGACTTGTATCCCGTTCACGTCAGGAAAGAAGTGCGACTCGTAATACGGCTCGATGATGAGCTCGTCTTTCATCGCGTCCCTTACTTCGGGAATTGTCGTCGGCAAGGCAATAAAGTACACCATCTGATCAAACGAGAACGAGACGTCTTGTAACGAAACGTGCAATGCCGCCGCCTCACGCTTGGCGATGTGACTTAAGATGAATAGATAGCAGTACCGGCTCGACAGCAAGATGGTCCCAACAAAGGCGACCGCCATCATCATGACGCTAAACTCACTCATAGCGTCACCCCTTCCCAGCGACAGACTTGATTTTTCCCGCGTGACTTGGCCGCATAAAGCGCCTGGTCCGCACATTCAATCAACTGTTCGACCGTCTGATCACGAAGCGTATGCTTCGAGGCGACGCCAAAACTGAGCGTCAACTGCCCACCCGGTTGTTGATTCCCATGCATGAATGTTGTACCGAGCACGGCTGAACGAATCGTTTCGGCCACATACGTCGCTCCGATCTCATCGAATCGCGGGAGCAAGACGACAAACTCTTCGCCGCCGAACCGATACGCCATCTGTTCGTCGGGTACACTTCGGCGAATGACGCTCGCGAGTCGCGTCAACAGTTCGTTCCCCGCCAAATGACCGTTCGTATCGTTATAATGTTTGAAGTGGTCGATGTCCATGACGATGAGCGACAGTTCGTCTTCATCACATTCGCGGAACAATACATCCAAATCTTGCTCGAACGAGCGATGGTTCTTCAAACGAGTCAGTCCGTCACGGAGCGCGAGCGTCTCAATCCGTTGATAAAGCGTCGTCTGATGCAACGCAAGCGATGCCTGTTCCGCGATGGGCCGAACCCCATCGATTTTTTGAGGGGTGATCGGCTTCTTGTTGACGACGTTATCGATGACGAGCAATCCGTACGGGATACCTTGATGATGTAACGGGAAGATCGTGCACTCATCCATCTGTAACTCTGTATGTAATAGTCGTAGGACCGCATCATCGGTGATGCTCGCATAGACGTGTTGCGGTCGGCCCGAGTCGAGCGTCTGTTTAAATACATGATTGGAATTAAATGGGAACGTCATTTTGCGAATTCGCTCGTTCAATTGCTCGTCTTGCGTCGAGTCCGTCTCTTTCTCGTCAATCAATCGTTGAAGGTCATAATGTTGCCGTGTGATTTCTTCCCAAATTTGATATCCTTCTTCGGGATTCATCGGTCCCGTCCCCATGACACCGTAAATGCTGTCTTTTTCCGGGTCGGCAAAAAAGATGATCGAGCGGTTGAAGCCGAGCCCATGACCTGCCGTCACTGACGTCAAAATCGTCTGGAGGAGACGGTCCGGGTCGAGCGTATCTTGCATCGTGAAGCTGACTTCACGAAACACGTTCAATTGACGAGAACTTGTCGTCAACATCCGTAATCGATCCGATCGTTCCCGTTTCAATTGTTTAATATAACCGAACAAGAGCGCGGCACCAAGTCCGAAAAAGATATAACTGAGCAACAACGGAAACGATAAATCTCCTGATTGGCTATAGACGAGCAACCAACCGACAAGAATGGCGGTCACCATGCCCGTCCATTGAAAACAGATGAGGCCGGTCGCGATGAGCAGCAGCACCGACCAATGTAAATCATAAAAGTCGAACAGAATCCCATGCCAAATCACGACAAGGCTACTCGCCCCAACGAGTAGCCAACGGTTCAAAGATGGGGTCGTCATCAAGCGCAGTACGTTGATGACGAGTGTGATCAGGACGATGCCAACAATCAATAAACCGTATACCATCGCTACCCCTCATTTCGTCAATAATCATCTCTACACGTCTATTATAGAGCGATTATTCAAACGTGGGACAGTTTTCGCCCAATTACTGACCAAACTTTTAAGTTTATTGAAAGATTTTCCAATAGACTTCAACGTTTGTTTTACATCGTTATTTCGTGTACTTTAGCACAGTAACGTGAAATGATGGAAGCAATTAACCGAATCAAGTGAGGTGGAAACCTAATGGATTTTTGGATAGACACGCTCTCATCGATCGGGACGTACATGCTGATCGCTGCCGGTGTCAGCGTCGCGATCATTTTGTTGCGGAAAATCACGAAGTCATAACAAAAGGCGGCCGGGGCCGCCTTTTGTTATTCAAATAAAATCCGTTGCATCCGCTCCGGTGCCGCTAAAAAGTCGCGCATGACCCGGACGTGTTCGAGTTCATCGAACGTCGTCGGCGCGAGCCCCGCCTCGACTTCCAAAATCGCCGCGTCCGGATACGACATGAGAATCGGTGAATGGCTCGCGATGATGAATTGGCTCCCGGCCTGCACGAGCTCATGCATCCGGGCGAGCATCGTCAATTGACGCATCGGCGACAACGCGGCCTCCGGCTCGTCTAAAATATAGAGGCCCGCGCCCCGGAAACGGTGGAGCATGAGCGACAAGAACGCTTCCCCGTGCGACTGCTCATGGAGTGAGCGACCGCCATACGATTCGTAAAATCGTTCAGGGTCTGGACTCGATCGCGCTATTTCGTCCACGTAACTTGATAGCTGATACGCCGTCTCGGCCCGGAGGAAAAAACCGTCCTTCGGGCGATACGCACTACGAATTGGGCGCAACGCCTCGAACAGCGGGCTATGCGTCGACTCGGTCTCAAAGCGGAACGTCGTCGCCCCGCCTTCCGGATTGAATCCGGCGGCAATCGCCATCCCTTCGATCAACGTCGACTTGCCGCTGCCGTTTTCCCCGACTAAAAACGTGACCGGCTTCGTCAACGTCAATTCGTCAAACGCTTCAAAAATCGGGAGCGAAAACGGATACCCTGGCGTTTCGATCCAATCTCGTTCTAAGCGGACACCTCGTAAAAATAAGTTCAATCCCATTCGATCCAAAAAATCGCCCCCTCGTTTGATTCGACCCCGTAATTGAGTTGCTGCGCTTCAAGCAACAACTTGTTGATGGCGAGTCCAAGACCGTGTCCGTTCGACCGGTCACCTTTGACGTACATATCCCATACGCTCGCACGCATCCTATCATCGAGCCCCGGACCTTGATCCTCGATCTCGAGTCGGTTTCCGACAATTCTGATTGTGATGACGCCACCGTCGGGACTCACCTGGTAGGCGTTATGAAGAAAGTTGGACAACACCCGTTCCATCGCCGTTTGGTCGGCTTGTAGCGTGACCGCTTCGAGTTCGAGTTGGACGGTGACTTGTTTATGCCGGAACCAGTCTTCCATTCGTGCCACCGTCTCACGAACGAGTCCGTCCAATCGGATCGGCTCGATTTGGAGCGGCAGACTTCGTGACGATAACTTCGAGTACTCGAGCATTTGCGTGACGAGACGATCGATCCGGTCAACTTCTTCGGTCATGCTCCGTCCTGTCGATGAGACGTCTTCTGGCTTGACGACGCCGAGCTCGAGCATCTCTGCCTCGTTGCGAACGATGGCGAGCGGTGTCCGAACATCGTGTGTGACCCCAGAGATGAACGTCTTTTGCAGCGTCTCTTTTTCTTGAAGCGCACGATTCATCTGATCGACCGCTTCCGTCAAATCACCGATTTCATCGTCTGTGACCGGCGGCAAGTTGATTGTGTGTGTTCCTGCCATGATCGCCGTTGCCGCTTGTTTCAATTGGACGAGCGGTGACGTCAAGCGCCGCCCCATCCAATACGTCACGCCTATCGCCGCGACGAGGGCGAGCAGGAAGCCACTCCCGAGAATCATATAGATTTGACGGAACTGGGGATTCGCTAGCGGCGCATTCGTATACGTCACGATTTGAATGTCTCCTTCTTCTCGTAAAAACGTCAAGAGACGCGTACCGTTTACGCTGACTTGATCGCGTGCCGCTAATGCGTCCGGGTTCAGCGTCGGTGTCATCTGTCGCCGCATCCGTCCGCCTCGGTCAAGATCGATCGGTTCGCCGTCTTGAAACACGAGGACGTTGAGCTGTCCCGGTATGCCTCGCCCTTCAGCTAATGCGTCATAGACGATGTCCGCTTCACGCTCGAGCTGGGCGTAGCTTTCCGTCTCGGCAAAGCGGCCGATCAAGAGCGACGTGAGTCCGAACGTGAGCACGGCCATGACCACGAGCGGGAGAATGGCGGTCCACAACAACTTTTTCATCAACCGGTTCATCACACGTCCTCCAATCGATAACCGACCCGATGCACCGTCTTCAACTGCCGTTTGATCGTCTTGGACTTGTCGCGGAGCTGTTTAACGTGCGTGTCGACCGTCCTCGTGTCACCGACGAACGTATAGTCCCACACGTCGTCGAGCAATCGGTTCCGGTCAAGCGCTTCCCCGATATGCTTCATGAAATAGAGCAACAGTTCGTACTCCTTATTGGCCAATCGAATCGGTTTCCCGTCTTCCGTCACCGTCCGTGATTTTTCATCCACTTTCAGATCACCGAACACGATGCCATCCGTCTGCTTGACGAGACGCTTCAATCGAATCTCGAGCTCCTTCAAGACGATCGGTTTGACCAAATAGTCGTCAGCACCGAGCTCAAGACCGAACACCCGGTCATCGGCTTCCCCGCGTGCCGTCGTCAACACGATGGCCGGCCGCGGCTGAAGTGTCTGTAATCTCGGAATGAGCGTCCATCCTTCCCCGTCCGGCAGGCGAACGTCGAGCAGTACCGCATCGAACGGCTGATCAAGCAGTCGTTTCGCCTCGGCGAGTGTCCTCGCCACGCTGACAGTAAAGCCCGCGTACGTCAAAAAACGGGCCATCCCGTCCGCTAGCTTCTGTTCATCTTCCACTACGAGCACGTTCATCTGTATCGCCTCCACTCCCATTATATCGCATCAAGAAAGCATCCCATCGTTTCCCAAATACAATTTGCAAAAACCTTGCAACTCCCTCACAACTTGCCGGCGGGCAAGATTTACACTTGAGGTAGTAAAAGGAGGAGATATACATGAAATCATCAAAATTAGCACTCGCTTTGGCCGGTCTGCTTGCCGTCTCGGGCACAGGCGTCTACGCAGCCACGAACGAGACGACGACAACTGAAACGACAGAATCGACGGAAGCTTCGACGCAATGCGAACGCGGTGAACGTGGTGAACGCGGCATGTTCGGAGACCGGGCAGCCGGACAAGCGGCGTTGCTTGAGGCGCTCGGTTTGACCGAAGCCGAGGTCGAAGCGGCACGTGAAGAAGGACAGTCGCTTCCTGAGCTCGCGGAAGAGAAAGGCATCACGGTCGACGCATTCATTGACGCGATCATCGCCTCACACGAAGTGAAACTTGATGCAGCGGTCGAGAACGGTAATTTGACGCAAGCGGAAGCCGACGCGATTTTAGCTGAACATGAGGAGCGATTCGCCGACGTGACAAGCTATGACGACCTAGACATGCAAGGACCGGGAGGCAGAATTCGACACGGTCACGGGTCGCATCACGGTGGCCAATTCGGTGGTCCAAACCAAGACGACAATACACCTTCAACAGATGACAATGTAGAAAATCAGAGTACAAATTCACTGTAAGCAAAAAGGCAACCAAATCTTGGTTGCCTTTTCATATGGCCAATAAAAGTAACGCGTATCCGATGAGCCCGACGGCAAAGGCACGAAAACTGCTGTCACGCTCTTCGGGCAACTCTTCTTTCATGACGTTCAAGATGATGCCACCGGCCAAAAAGGCGACAATCATCGACAGCGTGACTTCATGAAGCGCTGAAAACGCCCCGACACTCCAGCCGACGAGCACCGCGAGTGAAAGCAACAACCTTCCCCGCTCGTCATATAACTGTTGATGGTGGTGTCTCAACCCTTGATCGACCGTGATGAAATGAATCCCTAACGCGAGAAAGTAGAGCGTCATCGCCCATATCGTGTCGAACTCACTCTCTGCGAGCACATACCCGATGCTAAAATTGTAAAAGATGAACAGCGCCATATGAATCCAAAACACGCTTCCTTCATCTCGTTTTTTCATTTGGGATGCCAATCGCTCCAATCCGTAAAAAACGGCCAAACCGAACATACTAACGATGAGGATATGATTCTCGATCGAGGCGAACAGACCGCTCCCGAGATGTCCTTCGAGCTCGCGTTGGTATTCATTCAGTTCAGGCAAGAGATGCAAGAACACGTAAGCGACAGCGACGCCACCGGCGAGCGACAAGAAGCGGCTCCGTGGCGTCTCGCGCACGTGAATCAGTTGACCTGAAAAGTAGTGGATCAAGGAAAATCCGATGGCAAACAACAAACTTAACCAAAACATCTAGTCCACCTCCGACACATTACCCGACAGCCGGACGTTTCGTCATGACTCTCGGTCCTTGGTCCTTACCCGAGCGCTTAAGGTCATACACTTTTTAGTCTCCACGTTCGGCGCGTTGCCGTGCCCGAATCTCTTTTTCAACACGACGCAACGCTTTCTTCGAGCCACGCTCAAAATCATGCGCCTCTTTGCGCTCTCGATAGTCTACGAACAACGTCTCTAAGTCATAACCCGCCGGATAGAGATCAACCGCCTGCGCTTCAAGCCGGACGCGTCGCAACGGATGGTCGCTGAACGTCCCTTCTGCATAAACCGTGACATGTCGCCCAGGATCGTCCGTCGCATAGACGAGCCCGACTTGATTCGTCTCGAGTAACCGGACGCGATCTCCTTTTTCAAATTGCTGGATCAGTTCCGGTTTCGCATTCACCACTTCTTGTGTCAGCTTCGAAGTGTCGACGAGTGTCTGGTCATATACTTTTTCTTTCATATAACGTGACGCTTGTTTCAAAATCGCTTCGGGTAGCTTCATTTTCCGGGCAATGAACAACGCGTTGCTGTCACCGGACTGACCGATCAACAACCGATACTTCGGCTCGAGCGTGTCCGGGTCGAACTGCATCGCCGCGTTCATGAAGTCCGGATGCGCCTCGGAATACGCTTTGATTTCCCCGTAATGGGTCGAGGCGACGACGAGACAGCCGCGCTTGTACGCCTCTTCTAAAATCGCGATGGCGAGCGCCGCGCCTTCGTTCGGTTCGGTCCCACTCCCAATTTCGTCAAATAAGAGCAGCGATCGCTTGCCGGCCCGCTGCATGATCGTCGCCACGTTGTTCATGTGGGCCGAGAACGTGCTGAGGGCAGAACCCATGTCTTGATTGTCACCGATATCGACGAACACGTCGTCAAACGTCGAGATGTCCGTGTCGGAATGAGCCGGAATGTGCAAACCGCTCATCGTCATTAAAGTAAGCAAGCCGATCGTCTTCAAGACGACCGTTTTCCCGCCGGCGTTCGGTCCGGTGATGATGAGTCCGCGGTACGTCTCGCCGAGCGAGAAGTCGAGCGGGACCGCCCCATCAAGCAACGGGTGCCGGACTTGTCGCAAACGAATTTTCCCGGTCCCGTTCACGCGTGGCGAAATTCCTTCGATCGTCTGGCTATACTTCCCTTTGGCGAATACCATGTCGTACTGGGCGATGACGTCGAGCGTCGTCTCAATCGCCGGTAACGCTTCGGCTACCATACCGGTCAGCGTCGCGAGCACTTGATAGATTTCAACCGCTTCCTCGGTCCGTTTGACGGCGAGTTCCGCGTTCAGCTTGCTGATCGCTTCCGGCTCGATGAACACGGTCGTCCCCCGGTTCGACGTATCGATGATCGTCCCGGCGACTTTATGTTTGTACGACGCCTTAATTGGGATCGTGAATCGGTCCTGCTTCTTCGTCACAAACGCGTCTTGAATCGCTTCACGGTTGGCCGCGCTCTTCAAAAATTTAGTCAACCGCTCCTCGATCCGCCCTTCGAGAATATCGATTTGCTTCCGAGTCCGTTTCAGTTCTTTTGACGCCTCATCGACGACGCGTCCGGCCCGGATCGACCGAACGATTTCTTCTTCGATCGAGCGCCTTTCACTCATCTCGTCCGCGTACAGAGATAACAACGGTGCAAAGAACGTCTGCTCGGCCATGAATCGTTTCAGTTTGCGGGCTCCGCGGAAAAATTCAGCGACGGCTTCAAGTTCACCCGCTTCGAGTTGGATGCCACGACTGATTTTCCCGATGAGCGGTTCCATGTCGGACAACCCGATGAACGGGACGTGCGACGAGGCGTCTAGGATCGCTCGTGCCTCCGACGTCTCTTGCAGTCGTTTCTTCACCGTCTGTAGATGGCTCGTCGGTTGTTGATTTCTGAGCAACTTGCGACCGAACCCGCTGATGCAGTAGCGTTCGACTCGTTGGATGAGTTCAGTATATTGTAGTTTTTCTAACGTTTGTTCGTTCATGGTGATCTCTCCTTAAAATAGGGTGGAGATACCGCGCAAACAAAAAGCGTCGGTCGATGACGACCAACGCAAAAAGACAGACCGGTGTCTGGCAGTTTATGATGGGCGGTATCCGTAACAGAACATGAAGGCATGACAAAAACACGCGTCATCCTACGTTTTTCAGTTCGTTAGGCAGATACGACCTCACTCATCAACATGCAACACCTTTCACTTAAGATTCGTCTTCACTATACAACAAATTTCAGAATAAGTACATTTTTTAGACAGCGCTTACAAATTAGGTCTTGTCTTCTTTTAGATAGCGTGCTATGTTGAGACAGAAGAAACAAATATTGATCACATGTGACTGATTCGATCAGGCATGGGGTAAGACGAAAGGCTCACGCCACCCGTCTATACTCCATGCCTGTTTTGTTTTTTCACAATCATTTTCGCAAGGAAAGGATGAAGTGAACATGTTATTGAATAAGTGGATGAAGAGACATACACTGACACTTTATGCACCCATGGAAGGAGACATCATTCCACTTGAGCAAGTGGCCGACCCCGTCTTCAGCGAGAAGATGATGGGCGACGGAATCGCCATTAAGCCGACAAACGGAACAGTCGTCGCACCGGCTAATGGAACGATCGTCCAAGTCGCACCGACGAAGCACGCCATCGGCATCCGGACGGAAGACGGAGCTGAGATTTTGATTCACGTCGGACTCGACACGGTCGAACTTTCAGGAGACCCGTTCACAGTCCACGTCACTGTCGGTGACCATGTTGACGTCGGACATCCTTTGTTGACAGCGGACTTGAAGCAGATTCATCAAGCCGGGAAGGACACGGTCACTCCGATGATCGTCACGAACGGAAGCGACTTACCTCACCCCTACTCGTTCCACGCGGGCGGGCCCTCGCTTTCCGGAAAGACTGTCGTCGCTCAAGCGGAACAATGACTCCTCGATAGGAGGACACATGTTAAAAATCAAAAAAATCTTAAACAACAACGCGGTCATCGTCTCAGACGAAGGTGAAGAAAAGATTGCCATCGGACCAGGCGTCGCCTTTAAAAAAGGGCGAAACGACATCGTCAATCCGCATAAAATCGAAAAACTATTCGTCATGTCGGAAAACGATAAGTTTCAACAGCTCTTAAGCCGCATCCCGGTCGACCACTTCACCATTTCCGAAGAAATTATCACGCATGCGGAGAAGCGGCTCGAGACGACGTTCAATGAGCACATCCACGTCGTCCTGACCGATCATATCTCGTTTGCCATCGAGCGTGAAGAAGAAGGGATCTCGCTTCGGAACAAGCTGTTGAACGAGATCAAAATCTTGTATCGCAACGAATATGAGATCGGGCTCTGGGCGCTGCAACTGATCGAGGACAAAATCGGGTTGAAGATGCCGAAAGACGAAGCGGCCTTCATCGCGCTCCATATCCATACACTCAAAGTGAAAGGAGGTGATTTGCGCAAGACGGTCAAACAGACGACGATCGTAAGAGACATGATTCAATCGATTTCACGACGACTCGACCTATCTATCGAAGAAGATGACTTATCCTATCAACGCTTATTAACCCATTTACGATTTGTCATGGATCGGGTCAACCATTACGATCATCACACGATCGACGAGGACATGCTTCAGATGATTCAAACAAAATTCTCGTCCGCTTACGCGTGTGCGTCTGACGTCGCAACTGAAATGGAAAACTTATACGGCATCGTCTTGCCCGAGTCAGAGCTTGGTTACATCACGCTCCACATTCAACGCCTGCAAGATCAACACCATCAAAAAGGAGGACATTTACAATGATGAACTTTTTACAACGTCTCGGACGTTCGCTCATGTTGCCGGTTGCGGTACTTCCTGCAGCGGCCATCCTCATGGGCATCGGTTACTGGATCGACCCGGTAGGCTGGGGTTCTGAAAACATCGCCGCCGCCTTCCTCATCAAAGCCGGTGCAGCCATCATCGATAACATTCCAATTCTCTTCGCTGTCGGGGTCGCCCTCGGTATGGCGAAAAACCGTGACGGCTCAGCCGCTCTCAGTGGTCTCGTCGCTTTCCTCACGGTCACGACACTTTTATCAGCAGCAACAGTCGCATTATTCCAAGGTGTAGACGTCGAAGCCGTCAACCCGGCGTTCGGTAAAATCGCTAACGCGTTCGTTGGGATCTTGTCAGGTCTCGTCGCCGCGTCCATGTATAACCGCTTTAGTCACGTTCAGTTACCTGACGCCCTCGCCTTCTTTAGCGGCAAGCGTCTCGTCCCAATCATGACGGCGTTCTCGATGATTCTCGTCTCGGTCGCACTTTACTTCGTCTGGCCGGTCGTCTACACAGGACTCGTCGGATTCGGTGAAACAATCTCTAAAATGGGAGCAATCGGTGCTGGACTTTATGGATTCTTCAACCGTCTATTGATCCCGACAGGTCTTCACCACGCCCTCAACTCGGTATTTTGGTTTGACGTTGCCGGCATCAACGATATCGGTAACTTCTGGTCCGGTGAAGGTGAGAAAGGGATCACTGGACGCTATCAAGCTGGATTCTTCCCGATCATGATGTTCGGTCTCCCGGCAGCAGCCCTAGCGATGTATCACACTGCGAAAACGAAACGTAAAAAACAAGCGGCCTCGCTCCTTCTCGCCGCAGCGTTTGCTTCATTCTTCACAGGTGTCACGGAACCGCTCGAGTTCTCGTTCATGTTCCTCGCACCAGTTCTTTACCTTGTCCATGCTGTGTTGACAGGCGTGTCACTCTTTATCGCTGCCACATTCCAATGGACGGCCGGGTTCGGCTTCAGTGCCGGTCTCGTCGACTTCGTCCTCAGCTCACGGCTACCGCTTGCGAACCAGCCGTATATGTTGCTCGTCCAAGGCCTCGTCTTCGGTGCCATCTACTACACGATCTTCCGCTTCATGATTGTCAAACTCAACTTGGCAACGCCAGGTCGCGAGTCGGACGAAGAGGTTGATGCAGTCGCGACAGAAACAGCGCCTGAAGGTGAAACGAAAACGGCACCAGTTGCAGCAGGTGGTCAGTACTCTGCGATGGCAGCCATGATTTATGACGGTCTCGGTGGTGACCAAAACGTCACCGGTATCGAATCGTGTGTCACACGTCTCCGTGTCGACGTCAAAGACATGGACACGGTCGATCAAACGCAAATTAAGAAAGCGGGCATCCCAGGAATTAAAGTCGTCAGCCCGAACCATATTCAAGTCATCGTCGGGACGAACGTTCAATTCGTCCTCGAAGAGATTGAAAAACTCCGGAGCAACCGCGCCGGATGACGAACGAAAGCCACCTCGCTATGGAGGTGGCTTTTTTTACATGCCTCGTAGTCGTTTGATGCGTTCTTCCGGATTCGGGTGTGTCGAGAACAGCCCGCTCAGCTTTTTCTTCATAGGATCCGAAAAATAAAGTGATGCCGACGCCCGTGACGCCTCTTTCACTGGCGTTTTGACGTTAGCGATTTTCTCGAGCGCCGAAGCGAGTGCGTCCGGGTTCCGCGTCAGCTCGGCCCCGCTCGCATCAGCCAAAAACTCACGATTTCGCGAGATAGCCAGGTTGACGAGCGTTGCGATGATCGGGGCTAAAATCAACAGGACGAGCCCGACGATCATAAAGATCGGATTTTGGTTGTTGTCCCGTCGTCCACCGATACTTCGGAAAAACAGCATCCGTGAGCCGATGTCACTCATGATAGCGATGACGGAGACGAGGGCGAGCGTCACCGTCGCCAGGCGGACGTCATAATTTTTAATATGCGCGACCTCGTGGGCGATGACACCTTCGAGTTCTTCACGGGTCAACTGATCCATTAAACCAGTCGTCACGGCGACCGCCGCCTTCTCGGGTTTGAGCCCGGTCGCGAACGCGTTCGGTGACGGATCATTGATGATGAAGATCCGTGGCATCGGGACACGGGCGACCATCGCCATGTTCTCGACCGTGTGCCATAAGAAACGATGTTGTTCGACCGATGTGATCTCTTGGGCGTGATTCATCTTCATGACGATATTCGTGCTCGACATGATGACGATCCCGATGTAAAACAACGAGAACACAGGAGTGAAGATGAGCCCCGGGAGTGGATCGCCATAGTTCAAATACGAGATGACGACCCCGACGGCTAAGACGAGGAGGACGAATCCAGCCACGATGAACACGGTTTTAATCTTATTCTTGCGGATTTGTTCATACAGAATCATCGTCGCCACTCCAATCCATTAGAATGAGACGCGAACGTTCTCGCGTTCTTCTTCGCGCGCCTCGAGCATGTCGCGTTTTTCGAACTTATGGACAGAAGCGATGATGTTCGTCGGGACCGATTCGATTTTCGTATTATATTTCATGACCGTATTGTTATACAGCTGTCGCGAGTAAGCGACTTTATTCTCTGTCTGCGTCAACTCTTCTTGTAGCATCAAAAAGTTCTCGTTCGCTTTCAAGTCCGGATACGCCTCGCGCAGCGCAAACAAGTTTTTGAGCGCACCGCTCAGTTGATCGTTCACTTCCATCTGTTCCTGACGGCTCGTCTTCGAGCCAAGCTGGTTCCGTAGCTCGACGACTTTCGCAAGCGTCTCTTGTTCATGCTTCGCATACCCTTTCACCGTCTCGACCAAGTTCGGGATCAAGTCGTAGCGGCGTTTCAGCTGAACGTCGATCTGCGCCCACGACTCGTCGACCCAGTTTCGATATTTGACAAGTCCGTTGTACATCGAAAAATAGATGACCGCCAAGACGACGATGATACCAATTGCGATAATCCAACCCATTTCAACACCTCATTTCATGATTTACTTCTGTATTAATTCCCTTTCGTCGTATACCATAAGCATAACTTAGAAAAATGTAACCAATGACTCATGGCGATCATGGGAAACACCGCTCAGGCGATTAGAAACTCTTACCTCTTAGATACGTATAATCTATGGAGCTGGTTTCAAACAAAAATGATTAACTGACAGGAGTGCAAATCATGCTTGTGACTGACCTCGATTCACGATTGGCGGAACTGTACGACGAGATGGTGTCGCTCCGACGCCATTTTCACCAATATCCCGAACTGTCGTTTGAAGAACAGGAGACACCAAAAACGATTGCCGCTTATTTGCGCAAGCTCGGCCTCGAAGTCCGCGAAGGCGTCGGCGGCAACGGTGTCGTTGGACGCATTCGAGGCGGCAACGGACCAACCATCGCCTTCCGGGCCGACTTTGACGCTTTGCCGATCCAAGACTTGAAAGACGTGCCGTACCGCTCAAAAGTGAACGGTTCGATGCATGCGTGCGGCCATGACGCCCATACGGCGACACTGCTCGTGCTCGCCAAAGCCTTGAGTGAGACCGACCTGCCGGGAGACGTCGTTCTCATCCATCAGTTTGCGGAAGAACTCGCGCCCGGAGGAGCCAAGCCGATGATCGAAGATGGCTGCTTGGACGGTGTCGACTACATCTTCGGCGCTCACATCTGGACGCCGCTCCCGTATGGCACGATCGGGGTAAAAGCAGGTCCGATCATGGCCGCAGCCGACCGCTTCGAGCTGACGATCAAAGGGAAAGGCGGCCACGGCGCGATTCCGCAACATACGGTCGATGCCGTCATGGTCGGGGCGAACGTCGTCGGTCAGCTGCAACAAGTCATCAGCCGTCGCACCGATCCGCTCGAACCGGCCGTCTTAAGCGTCGGCACGTTCACCGCGGGCCAGGCATTCAACGTGATCGCTGACGAAGCGAAGTTATCGGGGACAGTCCGAACGTTCACGCTAGAAACACAAGAACGGATCATCACAGAGATGGAGCGCACCATTTCCCACGTCTGCGCGGCGAGCGAGGCGACGTATGAGCTCGAATATATCCGCGGCTATCCTCCCGTCATCAATCATTACGCCGAGACGGAGCATGTTCGCCAAAGTGCAGCTCGCGTCGTCGGTGAAGCCGGCGTCATCGAGATGTCTCCGCTCATGGTCGGAGAAGATTTCGCCTACTACATGCAACATGTTCCCGGCAGCTTCTTTTTCGCCGGGGCCGGCAATCCTGAAGTCGGCGCCGTCTTCCCTCACCACCATCCTCGCTTTGATGTGGACGAACGGGCCATGCTAAACACCGCCCGCGTCCTCATGCGCGCAGCGTTCGAAACATGGAACACACAAAAAAACGAAGACTGACGCCCTAAGGCATCAGTCTTCGTTTGGCGTTTCTGACAACATCGACACGAGAACTTGGTCGACACGTTTCCCGTCCATATCGACGACTTCGAAACGTAACCCGTACGCCTCGACGATGTCTCCGCGTTTCGGGAAGTCACCGAGCGAGTAAATGACGAGCCCTGCTAGCGTGTGGTACAAATTACGGCCCTCATCGAAACGGTTATCTCGAATCCCGAACGTTCGTTTCAAATCTTCAATCCCGAGCAAGCCATCCGCCAAGTACGTCCCGTCCGCGCGGCGGACCACTTCCGGCGTCTCTTCTTCAATCATCACTTCCCCGACAATCTCTTCTAGTATGTCGAACAACGTGACCATACCGAGGAAGCCACCGTATTCATCGAGCACGAACGCAATCTCGACGCCGTTCTTTTGCATCATCTGCAGCACTTGGCTGGCCTCACGTTGCTTCGGCACGATGAGCGGCTGCTTGATGCGTTTTAAAATCTGTGACGGCTCACGCAACGTCGCGAGCGTTAAAATATCACGGACATCGATGTAGCCGACGAAGTCGTCGAGCGAATCGCGTCCGACTGGAAGCTTGTTGTGTTTACTCTCATAAATCGATTTTTTAATATCGTCCATGTCATCCTCGAGGTCGACCCATTCGAGCGTCGTTCGCGGCTGCATCAGTTCATAGATCAACTGGTCATGGAAAGCGAAGACGCGCTCGACTTGTTGCACTTCTTCATGGGCGAACGCCCCTTGCTGCGCCCCTTCGAACAACAGCTGTTTAATTTCGAGCTCGGTCTCCCCACTCGACTGCTCTGCTTTCAAGCCGAGCAATTTGAACAAGAACAGTGTCGATTTCGATAAGATCCAAATGAACGGTCGCATGACTTTGCTGAACAAATCAAGCGCCGGAATGATCGACATCGTCACCTGTTCAGGTGACACGAGCGCAATCCGTTTCGGGACAAGTTCTCCGATGATGAGCGACAAATACGTGATGATCGTGACGACGACGACATAACCGACCGTCGGCGCGTACTGCGCGCTCATTCCGAGCTGTGCAAATAGTTCAGCGAGCGGTGTTGAAAAACGCGCGCCCCCGTAAGCCCCGTTGATGATCCCGATCAATGTGATCCCGACTTGGACGGTCGACAACAGGTCTGTCGGGTCTTTTGAATGTTTGAGCGCGATCTTGGCGCTGCGTTTACCTCGATTCGCCTCAACTTCAAGTTTTGCCGGTTTCGACGAGATGAGCGCGATCTCAGTCATCGCGAACACCCCGTTCAACACGATTAAAAATATGACGATCATTAAATCAATTACTATGGAAGAATCCACTTTTTTCATCACCTCTACGTATATTTCGTACTACTCCATCTCATCATATCAGACATTCATTATCCACCTGTACCCGTTTTGCTCACAAAAAAAGCCACTTCATTGTGAAGTAGCCTGTTCCGTCGCTTGATGTTCGATTGCTGCCGCCTGAGCTTGTTTGAATACAATCACGCCTAGTAGCAAGATCATCAACCCGATGATTTGGCCTGGTGACAGTGATAACCGCGGCATACCGAACGCCCCGAAGAAATCGACGCCGAGTGCCCAAATCAACTGGGACACGAGAATGATCGAGACGGATAATGTCGGGCCGAGCAGTTGGATGCTGCGCATCACACAAAATACGACACCGACACCGAGCAAACCACCGAGCGCATAAATCGGTGAAATGTCGAACACGCCGCGGATGTTTCCGCCGAAAAGTGCGAGCGGGACGAGCGAGCCGATGAATCCGACGATAAAGACGAGCACGGTCGTCGCCCAAGCTCCTAAATACACGTTCATTTTGGCATTGACCGCCGCTTGTACACTGATGAACGCGCCAGCCACCGCTGAACAAATGATTCCTACTAACATGAACTGCCTCCTTATTCATACACCATGCCATTGGCACGTTCGTTTAATCGTTTCGCATCGAGAATTGTCACTTTCGTCCGACTCCGTTCGACGAGTCCCTCGTCCGCGAACGCCTGCAGCGTCCGATTCAAGTGGCGATAGCTCGTCCCGAGCCATTCGGCGACTTCTTTCCGTTTCAACTGACTCATCTCTTGTTGGAACAACTCATTTCCTGACGCACTGAGTGAGACGAGATAGCCTGCTAACCGCTCTTCAAGCGTTGACATCAGATGATTCGAGGAGGCGTTCGCCTCAATAAATAACTTTTCCGACACCCCGCGGAGCAGATGTTCCGTGAACTCGATCGTCCGGTTATGCGTCCGCAGCGCTTCAAACGGGATGCGCAGACACGTGACCGCCCCGACCGCTTCGACCGTATGCAGGACGTCCCGGCCGCTGGCGTACTCAATATCGCCAATCAAAGACGGCGCCGTCTTCAACCGCAAGAGTCTCAGTTTCCCTTCCTCGCTCAACGTATAAATTTTGACGCGTCCCTCTAAAACGACGAACAACGACTCAATCGTTTGATCGTTCGCACACAACATCGCACCGGTTGGAAATGTCACGATCGACGACGCCGCGAGTGTCTCCGTCGAAAAAAGATGGTGCCAGTTAAGGCGTGTTAACGCAGCTTCAACCCCCATGTCACCCCTCCTCACGTGAATGTGTAAATCCCGATACCGACAACCATCAAGGCGAGTCCCATGATCTGACCTTGATTGACAGGCTTCTTCTTCACCCCGAACCAACCGTTCAAATCGATAAGGAACGCCCCGATCAATTGGGCGACGAGCAACACGCAGATTGCCCACGTCACACCGAGTCGCTGGATGGCCGTCAGCTCTCCAAAGACGACGAAGACGCCAAACAACCCACCTAAACTGTAATACCATGGCACACGCCGGAACGCCGTCATGTCTGCATCACGTTTGAACGCATAAATGCCCAAAGCGAGGATGAGTCCGACAAAGTGGACGATCGTGACGGACAACCAGGCCCCGACTGCGTAACCAAGCTTTGCGTTAAAGATGCCTTGTAACGCGATGAACGTGCCTGAGAGTACTGCAAAAATGATTCCCATACTTACCTCCTATTCTCCTCGTCTGACTGTACGCGAGAATAAAATGCTTGAAAAGGACATATGTCCAAAAAAAAGAACAACCTAGGTCAAGACCTAGGTCGTTCGCATCATTATCCTAGAATTTTTACGATTTCTTCCGCGACTTGCTCAGAAGACTGCGGGTTTTGTCCCGTGACAAGGCGATCATCGACGGCGACGTTGACAGCCCAATTGTCAGCTTTGTCAAAATCTCCGCCCTTCTCACGAAGTGCCGTCTCTAACAAGAACGGTACAGCTGAATCGAGTTGCATCTCGACTTCTTCAGCATCCGTGAATCCAGTCACGCGCTTACCTTTCACGAGTGGTTCGCCGTTGCTCAACTTGACGTTGACGAGGCCGATCGGGCCGTGACAGACAGCTGCAACGATATTGCCGCTCTCGTATACGTCTCGAACGACACGCTGTAACGTCTCGCTTCCTGGGAAGTCGACGACTGTCCCGTGTCCGCCTGGAAGGAAGACAGCATCATATGTCTCATCCGCTACTTGATCAAGACGGACCGTATCTTTCAACAAGGTTTTCGTATTTAAGATTTCTTCCGGTAATCCGTCTTCTAGACTGTTCGCATCGATTGGCACGTCTCCACCTTCGATACTAGCAATCGTTACTTTGTAGCCTTGTTTCTCGAACAAAAGGTACGGTTCAGCGAACTCCCCGAGCCATAACCCTGTTTCGTGGCCGTTCTCTAATTTATTGGCAGATGTCGTGACGATCAGTACGTGTTTAGACATGTGATTTCCTCCTTCTGAAATAAGCATACGAATTAAATGTTCCCGTTGTGGTTCGATTCAAACCATCGAACGCTCGACACGACGAGACGTCACTCTTTTTTTGACCTGGTCATTTTTTTGAAACAGGAACGGCGTCTGAACTCGTTATACTCGGATTATCAGTCATCAGGAGGGAACCATCGTGACCAAATCGATACTTGAATGGGGATTTCTCGCTGTCGCCGCTTTGATTGTCGTCCTCGTAGTACTCGGTGGAATGTGGACGAACATGTGACCTCGCTTCGCTGAGATGTCACATGATTGTTCGTTTGAAACACGCCTTAAATCGGGAACAGACACATGTTGTCCTATCGCCACATTCATTTGAGAAAGGATGTTGAATATGTCAGAACGCGTTTTCATCAGTCCCGCAAAGTATGTGCAAGGCAAGAATACGATTGACCGGATCGGAGAGTATGTCGGGCATTTCGGTTCACAGGCACTTCTCATCGCTGACGATATCGTCTGGAGCTTGATCGGGGAACGGGTGACCGCCTCGTTGACGTCGAGCGGTGTGAACGCCGAGAAAGCCGACTTTGTCGGGGAGGCGTCACGTCACGAGATCGAACGGATCGCCAAGGCGGCAGAAGCGAACGAGACGGCGTTCGTCATCGGCATGGGCGGCGGGAAAACGCTCGACACGGCCAAAGCCGTCGCCGATGCGCTTAATGCCCGCATCGTCATCGTGCCGACCATCGCCTCGACTGACGCCCCGACGAGTGCCCTCTCGGTCATCTATACGGATGAAGGTAATTTTGAGAGTTACCGGTTTTATAAGAAGAATCCCGATTTGGTCCTCGTTGACACGAAACTGATCGCCGAGGCCCCGGCCCGCTTCCTCGCCTCAGGGATCGCCGACGCGCTCGCGACGTGGGTCGAGGTCCGGAGTGTCCTCGCGTTCGGTGGCAAGACGATGGCAGGCGGCGTCCCGACGATCGCCGCCGAAGCGATCGCCAAGCGCTGTGAAGAAGTGTTGTTCGATTATGGGATTCCGGCCTATGAATCGGTAAAAGCAAAAGTCGTCACGCCGGCGCTTGAAGATGTCGTCGAAGCGAACACGCTATTGAGCGGTCTCGGTTTCGAGAGCGGTGGATTGGCGGCAGCCCATGCCATCCATAATGGCTTCACCGCCTTAGACGGGGAGATCCATCATTTGACGCACGGTGAGAAAGTCGCGTTCGGGACACTCGTCCAGCTCGCGCTTGAAGGACGGACGCAAGCCGAGTTCGAACGGTACGTCGCCCTTTACATGGCGCTCGATTTGCCGGTCACACTCGAAGACGTGAAACTAAAAGACGCGTCACGAGAAGATATCTTGAAAGTCGGTCAAGCAGCGACCGCTGAAGGGGAAACGATTCATAGCGGTTTCGACGTGTCGCCTGAAGATGTGGCCGACGCCATCATCGCCGCCGACCGTTACGCCCGCCTCTACCAAAGCAAACTGACCTAAAAAGACGAGGAACGGCTACTTGAGCTGTTCCTCGTCTTTAGTTGAAGTTACGAATGAGACGACGATGCCGAGCGCCATACAGCTGACTGTCAGCACGAAAAACGTCAGTTGATTCGCGTAAATAATGTTCGTGAACTGGTTCCAACCCGACGCGTACGCCGCATTTTCAGAAGCTCGTATCCCGTCCCGCAACGAACTTGCCTGCCCGAAGTTCACGTATAGACCGATCCCCGCCATCAATATGCTCCCGGCGAAGAGGCCGACCCGCGCGAGACCGTTCACCGACGCGACCGTTCTCCTGGCGAGCCGGACGGTGATCCAAATGAACAACAAGACGAACGGCCAGCCAACCAACAAGACGAGCAGGTACGGGTTTCCTTCGCCCGCTGGCTCCGTATAGGCGGCCGTCATCGTTTCACCGAGCTTGAATAACATAAATGTGATGAGCGTGATGATGAACCACGCCTTGATCAACTTCTCCATGACAACACCTCGTCCCCAGTATACCAAAAACACCATGCGCTTTCGCACACGGTGTCAAGTCACTCTTTCGGACGAACGGCGTAGTAGATCAAAATGACGAGCCACGTCCAAACCCCGGTAAAGATTCCGAGGATCGCGATGATGAAAAAACCGAGCGGGATCATCGATTTCGTCCGGTTGTAGTCTTTCCACATATTCGATAACCCTTTGATATTGAAATACAAAAAGGCAAAGAATAGGACGAGCAATAACAACGGTAAGCCAAAAATAAGTTCCATATGCGTCCACTCCTCTCTTCTGTTGCACAGTTCTTGTCTATACAATCAGTTTACTTCGTTTAAGCCCCCCGGCACATCGGGCTGGGGCAGTACATCTATCGGGTCACGAGACGGAGACTGTCGTTTGAGTATTCCCTAATCACTCGTCTTTTCATCATTTCAAAAAAAGGGAAAGGGAAACTATCCATGCATAAGGGGGTCGTCCTAATGAAACTCATCCGCCTGCTGCTCATCCTCGTACTCGTCTTCACCGCCTCGTCTACTTATGCCGCCACCCCGTCACCTCAGCCCGGCTACACGATCAAGACGACGAAACTATACTGGCGGGCCATGCAATCGTCACCGGTCGCCAAGACACTCCTCACAAACACACCCGTCCGTTACACAACGTACAATCGAAGCTGGTCGAACGTCTACATCGGGAGCACCCGCTACTTCACACCATCGAGCAATCTAAAGGCCGGTATCCCGAAACTCACGTCAACGGAGCGGTTGCGGCTCGTCAACAAGCAACATGGCCTGTCCGCGTCCTATCGGTCCAGTCAACTCGTCACGCTCACCATCCCGACCGTCTATGCGAAAGGAAGCGAACGGACGCTCATGGCTGCCGAGGCGGCGCACGCGCTCGCTCGTCTCTACTATGACGGCCGAAAACAAGGACACACGCTTTACGCATTGAGCGCGTACCGGTCCTACGCCACGCAAAAATCACTCTACAATTATTGGGTCAACGCTCGCGGCACGGCCTATGCCTCGATGTATGTCGCTCGTCCCGGCCACAGTGAGCACCAAACCGGGCTTGCCGTCGATATGACGAGTCAACAGATGCGGATGGGACTATACGCCTCGTTCGATCAGACACCTGAAGGCAAATGGATGATCCAGAACGCGCACCGCTATGGTTACATCGTTCGCTATCCAAAAGGGAAAGAAAAGATCACCGGCTACAACTATGAGCCGTGGCATCTCCGCTACGTCGGTGTGAAGGAAGCGACGACGATGAAGCAAAACAACTGGACGTTCGAAGACTGGTGGGCCAAACACTAAGTCCGAGCATCTAGTCGCTAGGAAGCGAGGTGCCCCATGTATACTAGACGTGTACGAATTTGCAGAGGAGGACATCTCGATGTGGATTGTGATGAACAAACTAGATGTTGAAAAAGGGAAAGTCGATGCGGTCAAAGCCCGGTTCCAAACGACAAAAGGAATCGAGACGATGGACGGATTTATCCGCATGCAAGTGTTGACCGATACGTCTGACGAAACGAAAGATCAAGTCGTGATCATGACGACGTGGCGCGACGCTGCGAGCTTTGAAAACTGGCGCGACAGCGGTGCCTATAAACACGCCCATAAAAAACGGGACGACGGCACGTCTGAAGTGAAGCCCGTCGTCCTCGGAAATACCGTCACCCAATACGAGGTCGCGATCGAGCACATGGCCTCAACCGATCACGTATAAAATATCTTGCGGTCGGATGATACCGAGAAGCGGTTCACTCTCTTCCCCGGTCTCGGTGATCAAGAGCGCGTCGAGGCGCACACCGTCTTTCATGTTGATGAAATGTTGATGCGCCTCGATGACAGACGTCTCCTTCGCAACGAAACGGTAACGACGAAGGTGCGGATCGTGATGAAGTACGTCTTTAACTTGAACGCCCTCGAGTGACACGTGCGGGCCGTCGATTGTCTCGGCGAGCCAGCTGGTCACTCCTTTTTTTGTCAATAAACCACGCCACGAGCCGTCAGTGTTATAGACCGGGAACTGGGAATAGTTTTTATCCCGAATCTCACCGAGCACCTCGACTAACGCGTCATCGGCATTAAACGTCGTCACGAGTTTACGAAACAGCGGGATGACTTGACGCGGGTGCAACAGCTCCCGCTCCACTTCGAGCATCAACTCGACGATCGAGTCGTGCGGTTCGGCGATAATGAAATCAGGCTCTCGTCGTTCGTGGACAATCGCATTGCGTAGCTGACTCATTTGGTGCAAATCTTCTTTATACCGCTCGATGATCGGATTATGCTTGGCGAGACGGTTGACCATGTTGCTGAAGCTAAAATGTTGTCCGTCTCCCATCTCGCGGCTCAAATAATCTTCAATTCGGTGGTACGATGCGATAAATTCTTCGGCTCGACTCATATGTTCACTCTCCTTATCGCCTATCTATACCCTATTTTTTAATCGTTTGAGCAGGAAACCATTCCTTCGTCTCGAATGAATGGACATCACCTATTTTGAAAGGAGGAGAGCCGATGGCGACCCCGATCCAGCAAGCTACTCCCTTATCCAACCAAGACGCGTTCCGCTCCGGGATGCGCGCCGGTATCCCGGTCGCGGTCGGTTATATTCCGATCGCGATCGCGTTTGGTCTCCTCGCCAAATCGTTCGACATGCCAAACGTCATCACGTTGGCCATGTCGTTATTTATCTTTGCCGGTGCGAGCCAATTCATCGGTATTCAATTGATCATGGCCGGTTCGATGTATTGGGAGATCGTCTTGACGACGTTCATTTTGAACTTGCGCCATTTCCTCATGTCGGCCTCGCTGTCGCAACGGATCGAAACAACCTCGAACCGTTTCCTGGCTGCCATCGCGTTCGGGGTGACCGATGAGACGTTCAGTGTCGCCTCGACTCGGAACGAAGCGACACGTGGCCATTTTGTCCTCGGTTTGAACTTGATCGCCTTTTTCGCTTGGAACGTCGGGACATGGATCGGCGTATTTCTCGCTTTCGGTCTCCCCCAGTCAGTCCAGGCGAGCATGGGCATCGCCTTGTACGCCATGTTCATCGGATTGCTCGTCCCATCGCTTACGCGAAAACCGGTCATCGTCGTCGCGGCGCTTGCCGTCGTGACCCAAGTCGTGCTCTATTGGGGTGTCGCCCCGTTCATTCCGCTATCATCGGGTTTGAGTATCATCATCGCGACAATCGTCGCCGCCGGGGTCGGCGCCCTGCTTTATGAACAGGAGGGCGTAACATGATCAGTCTGTTCCTGCTCGTCCTCGCTATGGCGCTCGTCACGTACGTCCCGCGGCTCGTGCCGCTCCTTTGGCTGCGCGACTTGAAGTTACCGCCGCTCTTGAAGCGCTTCTTGTTGTTCACGCCGTATGCCGTGCTCGCGAGCTTGATTTTCCCGGGTATCCTCTATTCGACGAGCAGCCTGTCGTCAGCCTTGGCCGGAGGCGTCTTCGCCACGATGCTCGCCTTGCTGCGCGTCAACTTGATGCTCGTCGTGCTCGGCGGCATCCTCGGGGTGTACGTCGTCGAAACGTTCATCTGACAAACAGGTCTGTCTCCGCGGAGACAGACCTGTTATCGTTTAGGCGGACAACGCCTCACGGCGCAGCTGAACGAACACATCGACGAACGCCGCGTCCCATTGGGTGCCACGCCCGCTCTCTAAAATCGACAGCGCCTTCTCGACTTGCATCCCTTGCCGATACGGACGGTCTGACGTCATCGCGTCGTAGGCGTCAGCGATCGCCATGATACGGCCGAAGAGCGGGATAGCTTCACCGGACAATCCGTCTGGATAGCCGTTCCCGTCGATTCGTTCATGGTGTGACCGTACACCCGCCATGAGCGGCTGAAGTGAGACCGGCAACGTGATCTGATTCAAAATATGAATCCCGATTGTCGGATGCTCTTGAATTTGGGCGAACTCGTGGTCTGTCAGCTTTCCTTCTTTCAACAAAACGTCGTCACGAATCCCAATCTTCCCGATATCATGAAGCAACGCCGATTTTCGGAGTAGCTCAATCTGCGCCTGCGGCCAACCTAACGCACATGCCAGTTCGACAGAATAGGCGGCAACCCGTTCCGAATGGCCGGCCGTGTAGGAATCACGGGCGTCGAGCGTAGCCGCGAACAAGACGAACAAGCTGTTCAGCAGTTGATCGTTTTCTTCCTCACGTTCATTGACGTTCTTCACCATCTGATTGAACCCGTTCACCAGCTGCGAAAACTCATCAGCGTACGGGTTGTCGATCGGTTTCAGCTCGCCGGCATCGAGCTGTTCGATCCCTTGTGTCAACGTGGCAAGCGGACGCTTGATGTTGTCGTATAGGAGCAGGCTACTGAACGTCGCGACACCGACGATCACGACCAAGATCAACCCGGCCCAACGCCAATATGCGTCGACTTGCTCGACGGTCGACAGTTGGACGCCCGAAGCGAGAATGAACAACATGACCGGAAACACCCCGATGACGAGCATACTGATCAAAAGCTTCGTCCGGACGCTAATTGACTGGTACGACGCCTGGAGCGGTGTATCGTACAGTTGCTCACTTTGATCTTGTAAATGAAGCAACAACGGCTCGACCGACCGATACGTCAAAAAGAACTCGATGAGCGCATGTAAAATGGCGATCAATACCGCCCCAAAAGCCGCCATTCCAATCAAACGGTACGGCAAATTGATCCAGTCTTGTTGAATCGCCAATGCGGTCAAGCTCATGGCCGGCACTGAAAGACCAAATAAATGAGGTCCTAGTATGCGCTTCACTGTCAACGTCGGAAAGTGACTCGTCTGATCGAACGCCTGTTGAAGCGCTTCGTAACTAGGCGCCTCACTTCGAAAGACATTCCGAATCGGCCGGATGTGACGCCGATATATCAGTAATTCGAGACTGATCATGACCACACCTGACACCGCCATGATGGCAAATAAAGATATCACTTCAGCACGGGACAGTTCGAGCGTTTGGAAGATGAACAGACCCCCGACACCGAACACCGCGATCCCTGAACCGATGATATAATTCATAATTAACGTATTTTGAAAGCGTTCAAACACTTTGACCCCTCCTATTCTTCACCGACTTCTCTCATTCTGTTTATCGACCAAAAATCACCCTTTTTCACAACACAAAAAACGAGCCTCTCACTAGAGAGACTCGCTCAGTTCACTGATTATGGACGACGTGGACCTTCGTTGTCGTCGGGTGAACGGTTATCTTCTGGCGTGATGTTTTCATGGAACGGGTTCGGTTCTGGACCGTCCACGTTCGTCACATCCGTTGTCCGATTCGTTTCACGTTTCAACTCTTGGTTCGTTTGATCCGCTTCACGTTTCGACTGATCGATACCTTGCTTCGCCTGTCGCTTCGCAGCTTCGGCTTCTTGATTCATTTGTGCTTTCTCTTGTTCGAAACCCTCTTTTGATACTTCCGTCTCGTCGATGCTCTTCTCAGCTTTTTTCAAGTAGCGAGCTGCTGTTTCACGTCCACCGAGACCGAAGGCAAGGCCGAACGCAAGGGCGACAGCACCGAGGATAAGCAGGAACGCCGTATTGACGATCATCGGTGCGATGCCGAGCTGACTGATGGCCATGAAGAAGGCGATCCCGAGAATCGCATACTTCGCGACGTGGCGTAGTACGCTCGGTTGACCTGACGCATCGACGAGCACGCTGCCGACGAGACGCTCTGCCATATTGGCGAGCCAGAAACCGACCGCCAAGACGATGATGGCTGCAATGACCATCGGCAAGTAAGCAAAGATTGCAGTTGCGAGCGAGGCCATGAAGTCGAGGTTAGCGACTTGCAGGGCTTCCGACACGAACAACAAGATGATGATGATTTGAACGATCGTACCGATTACTTGAGCAATCGACGTCGATGATGTCGAACGTCCACCGAGACCCATCTTGCTTGCGAGCGAGTTGACGCCCAAATTCTCAAGAAGTGATACGACCACCCCTTTGAGCCATTTGGCAACGAACACACCAGCGAGAATCAAGACGATTGCGACGATGATGTTCGGGATCATGGCCAAGACATTGTTCAACATGGAGATGGCAGGGTCTGAGATGCCTCGAATGTCGAGTGCCTCAAGTGCTGAGATTGTGACCGGGATCATGATCAAGATGAAGACGACCGTACCGACCGCTTTCGCCAGGCTTGACCCTTTCACGTAATCTGCCAAGTGAAGTTTCTCGGCAAACTTGTTGAGTCCTGCCGCTTCCAAGAACTTCGTCAAAATATCGCGGACAATTTTCGCGACGATATAACCGATCGCAAAGATGAGTGCCGCTGCGACGAGTTTCGGAATGAAGGCGAGGAAGCTGTTCAACAAGTCTTCAAACGGTCCACTGATGCCTCGGAGACCGAGCGCGTCAAGGACGGCAGGAAGTGCTAGCAACAACACCAAGTAGAAGACGATGTTTGCGACCGTGTCGACCCATTTCGTCTGGTTGACACTTGTCGACTCCTGACCTGTCTTCTCCATCAACTTGCTCAAGTTGAGGCGATGACCCGCCATTTGAATCGCTTTTTTCAAGAGCGTCGCGATAATCCAGGCGACGAGTAGAATGAGACCTGCTTTGACGACTCCGGTAATTAAACCTGAGAAGCCTTCATAGATTTGACTAAACGGCTGCGTGATCGCTGGCACGTTCATAAATTCAAAGATGATTAAGAATGCGAGAAGTAATACTCCAAAGAAGACGACTTTCGCGATGATTCGTTCAGGTGTCCACCGCTTTTCTTCTCTTCCGGGTTTATCAGGCTCCCCTTCTTGTTTGACACCAACACGATCGTCGAGGCGTGCTTTACGCAGCGCTTTACGTGTCACGTTTTCCAAAACTTTTGCCAAAATAAAACCGACGACAAGGACAAGAAGTGCAAGCAAAAGCTCTGGCAACCAAGACATGAACGTGTTGAAATTATACGTTGTATCGTTCATCCGACATCTTCCTCCAATCTCTTTTGAAATGATTACTATTTATTTGACTCTCTGTATAAATACCAACATTTTCATATGCCTAAACATAGACAATTATCACCCTTGAATAAATATTAACTGGGAAAATGATTTTCTAGGAAAATTTTCCCTCAAGAAACAAGGCGTGTCTTTCTAGTTCAAATATGATACGAATTAAGAAGAAGTCTTTTTAAGGAGGAGTCAAGATGAACATCGCCCTGATTGCCCATGACAAGAAAAAAGATGATTTAATCGTACTCGTCAAAGCTTATTCTCACATATTAGAGAAACATCATTTGTTTGCGACGGGAACGACCGGAACACGTGTCGCCGAAGCGACGGGACTTCCGGTCCATTGTTTTAAGTCGGGACCGCTCGGTGGCGACCAAGAAATCGGCGCCTCGGTCGCCCGTGGAGAGATGGATATGATCATCTTCTTCCGTGACCCATTGACGGCCCAACCCCACGAGCCGGACGTGAGTGCATTGATGCGCCTCTGTGACGTCTACTCGATTCCGCTCGCCACAAACATGGGTGGAAGTGAAATCTTGATTCGCAGCATCGAACAAGGCGACTTTGAATCGCTCAAACTTTCCCATAACGACGAACCGTCTGTATGACCATTTTATATAGAAGAGAGGAATTGTCCTGAACCCACATGTATCGAACGACCCGACCGTACAGCAATTTTACGAACAAGTGCGAACACATCTGTCTGAACTGTTAGACGATAACTCAACAGCGGAGCGCTTGCTCAACAGTTTGGCCGGGTATATTCAACAAGCAGAAAGAAGCGGTCAATCCCTCGACGGCCTGACGAGTCAAGACCCACGCGCCTATGCGATGTTCTTGATCGAAAAACCAAAAACGAACGACGAGTATCGTCGTCGTTACCGCTCCATCATCGAGCAGTCGGGCGAACTTAAAATGCATGAGAAGGTACAGGCAAACCGTGAGTTCGACTGGGCCGTCGAGCGATTGAACGAGACGCAGCTCGAACTCCAAGACATCGAAAAGCGTGACGTCTCGTTTCTCGCCTACACAAAAATCGAGGCGATCAAATCGTCTCGCCGCATTTGGAACCAGTTCGGCTGGCTGCTCGGCATGGTGCTCGCGTTCGCTTACGCCAACCTGTTGCTCGTCATGGACGACTTGTTCAGTCTACGGCTGTTCAGTGCACCGACGACCTCGTATCCGCTCGATTACTTCGCCTTCGTGCTGCCGGTCTTACTGACCGGTGCCGTCTTCGGTTTACTGACGCGCTTCCGTCACCACTTTCAGACGATTGGACGGCGCATCTTGTTCGCACTGCTCATCATTCTCGTGTATGTCGGCTTCGTGATCCTGATCCAACCGCTCCTGTTCACGCTCGGATGGTCGTTTTTGATTCAATTGACGCCCATCTACGCGTTAGTGTTGTTAGCGATTAGCGGCTTCATGGCGCTGTGGACACTCGCCGAGTTTGTCTGGAAGAGCACGCGTTGCCATCTCGGGAACGATACGATGACCATTTATTATTAATGACGCCAGTCTCAGGTGAGATGGCGTTTTTTGTTTGAACATTCGCCAGAACGGAAATTACTAATACCGTGATGTCAATTTAATCGTAAGACGAGATGATAAAGGGGGCAGACCATGTCAGACCGCAAAATGATCGGGTTATTTCATAGCGAGCAAGAAGTGATGGACAAAGTGAACGAACTCAAAAAGGCCGGGGAAGCGGAGAAAAATATGCATGTCGTAGCCAAGCGGGACGGGGAAATTTCCGCATTGCGCTATCACACCGATGTGAACGCCGAGTCTGGGATTCGAGATGTCAATTGGTTAGACCGCGTCAAAGCATTCCTTCACGGCAGCGACCGGATTCGCGATGAGCTGCGTAATATGGGTCTTAGCGATGCCGAGGCAGAGGAATACTATTCAGCCATCGACGACGGTAAACTGTTGCTTTACGTCGATAAACATTCGTACGAGCGCTATCCGAATATGTATAAAAAAGACAGTGAACTCGACCACGATCAAGGGGAAAAGGCAGACGGGATTGCATTCGATGCCAAACCGTTCAATGATCATGATGAAAAACCACGCGGTACGAAAGAAGATCCGATTGTACGGGGACATTCCGGCTTAGAGGACCATCGCCGATTATAAGGAGGAGACAACCATGAGTGAGAAACGATTTATTAGCATGTACGACACGCAAGAATCGGCTCTAGGAAAGATTGAGGAGCTACGTGCCAAAGGATACAAAGACTCAGACATTTACGTCGTCGCCAAACATGAGGACAGCGTCTCGATTTTGCGCCGTAAAACGGACGTGCACACCGAGGCCTCGCACGATACAGGTTGGTTCGACAAAGTCCGTTCGTTCTTGAGCGGCCACGAAGACGTTCACGCCGGGCTCCGCAACATGGGGCTGAGCGAAGAAGAAGTCAACCGCCATTACAGCGACGTCGAGGCCGGGAAGATTTTGATTTATGTCGATGAAGACTACGAACGACGTCACAATGAAGGTTTGACGATCGATTCGACGCCTTACAACGATACGAAACATGATACAAGCCACCAAGGACACCATACTGCTGACGGTTTGGAAGTCGATTCGAAGCCGTTTAACGAACCAAGCCACGAGTCGACTACTCGAGAGCATCGCAATGATGACGGCCTAGAGATCGATTCGAAGCCGTTTAACGAACCAAGCCACAAGTCGACTACTCGAGAGCATCGCAATGACGACAGCCTAGAGATCGACTCAAAACCGTTCAACGAATCCTCATCAGACAATCCGAATCGGGCCGTCGACCCAGAGCAAGACAAACTGGACGAAAAGGCCAAACTGAACGATAAAGAAGCGAAGCTTCGTGGTCTCGATGACCGTGCTCTACGCAACGATGTTGAAGATCCAGACAACATTCGCCGCTTTTAATGGACATAAAAGAGGAACCTGACACATGGCGTCAGGTTCCTCTTTTTTACGTCAATCGATTTTTTGGTTCTTTCCCTTCAAGTACGTTGACGATGGCTTCTCGGTTGAGCGCCATCATCGAGAGGCGCGTCTTGATCGTGGCGCTGCCGATATGCGGGAGCGTCGTGACGTTCGGAAGCGTCAAGAGCGGATGGTCCATCGCCACCGGTTCTTTCGCGAACACGTCGAGCCCCGCTGCCCAAATCTTGTTTGCTTTCAATGCCTCGTACAGTGCCGACTCATCAATGATCTCGCCGCGGGCGACGTTGATGAAGACGGCCGTGTCTTTCATTTTGGCGAACTGTTCGGTGCCGATCATGCCGCGCGTCTGTTCGGTGAGCGGTGCGAGCACGACGACGAAATCCGACTGCTCGAGTAAGTCATCGAGTTCGGCGTAGACGAATCCGTACATCGACTCCGATTCATGACGACGCGTCCGATTATGGTACAAGACGTCCATGTCAAAGCCGCGGGCCCGGCGTGCGACCGCCTCGCCGATGCGTCCCATCCCGATAATCCCGAGCTTCGCCTGATGCAGGTCCATCCCGACGTAGCCCATCGGTGTCCACGATTTCCATTCCCCCGCCCGCAAATCACGTTCTGCCTCTCCGAGCCGGCGCCCGGTCATCATCATGAGTCCGAACGCGAGGTCCGCTGTCGTCTCGGTCAAGACGTCCGGTGTGTTCGTCACGACGATACCGTGCTGTTTTGCCGCTTCGATATCGATGTTGTTATAACCGACGGCCAAGTTCGAGATGACTTCGAGGTCAGGCGCCTGTTCGATCAACTCGCGGTCGATCGTGTCGCTGAGCATCGTCCATAGCGCATGAGCCGATGCTGCTTCTTTCAACAAGACGTCACGCGGTACGCTCACCGCCTCTTCGTCCCACATGCGGACGTCATACTTGTCTCGCAGCGGCGCCACTGCTTCTTCTGGCAGACGTCGTGTGATGTAAATTCGTTTCTTCATATCCATTCCCCCTGTTCTCTCTCATCGTAACAAACTTCGAATCACGATTTGTCTTTCGACATCGGATTCTCTTTTATGAACTGATCGAACAATGAACTAAAGTCACTGTTGAGCAGTTGCTCGATCGTCTTCGAGGAGTCCATCGCATTGCGATACGCGACTTCATTGATGGCAAGGCCGATTGCCCAGGTGATCCCGGATGCCACTGTCGCATTGATCACGCTCGCCGCCGCGTTCGCACCTGGGAAGAACTTCATGACGTTCAACAACAGCGTCTTCGAAAGCGTCCGTCCGATTTGCGGGATGATCGTGCTGCCAATCAACGTTTTCAACATGTCATCGCTCGCTTTGACGCCCCAATAACGGAACAAGTGGACGCTCATCGTCACTTGGATCGGTGTCAACGCGATGGCATCCGCGAACGGGAGTGGCACGGCAGCGGCAGTCCCAGCACTCGCGACATAGCCCGAGATGATCCGGTTCGCCTTCTTGCGTTTCAGCTTGAGCATCGCTTCGCTCTCCGCATGAATCTCCATGAGCAATCCTTCTTGAAGTGACTGGTCGAGCTGGTCGACCGACCATGTGACGAGACGTTCCCAGTCAAGGTGGTCCCGAAGTTCAGCATCGTTCAATAACTCACCGGCGACACTTACCTGAAAAATTGCGTCTTCCGGTACGACTCCAGCCAATTCGTTTCGCAGCGCCGTCAATTCATCCATGTCGACTTGATCGATTTGCGTCAATAAGACTGCGACCGAAGTGACGTCGTTCAACTGTTTGATCAGCGTCCGATCGAGCGGTGTGACCCGTTTCATCGAGGCGTTGATAGCGTACCAGACGAGGTGCATCTGCTCGGCCGCAGGTTTTGTCTGTGCCCGTTCGACAAAGCCGATGACTTCGTCGGCATACGCCTGTTGGCGCTCACTTCCGATCTCATACCCTTCACTATCATAGAGGACAATCGCGATGTCATCACTCATGAACTGGTGGATTCCACGCGTCACCGGCTCGCCGGCCGCCACTTTCGTCAAATCGCGACCGAACACATGGTTGACGACCGAGCTCTTCCCAGAACCGGTCGCACCGGCGATTAAAATGTTCGGCTTCTTGACTTCGCCTCGCAGACGACCCAACTCTTCTTTCAAATCGTACGTATCTAAATTAAATGGCGCTTTTTTCTCCATATGACTTCCTCCTCATTGCTTGAGCGTACGCCCAAGCTGCTTCATCTCGTTCTCGAATCCACGTTGCACGTCCTGAACAATCGCTTCCCTGACCGTCTCATACTGTTGGTCGATGGCTTTTTTGATGCCCCGCTCCGCCGTCCGGCGCTTGAACGCCCAGTAGATGAAATGAATACCCGGAATCATCCCGAGCACCATCTTTCGAATCGTCCGCTTAAATGAATAATCAAAGCCGAGTTCGACCCGGCGCGTCTTGAAGCCGACGTCCGCTTGTTTGCCGACGAGCGGATAGCGCTCCATCAGTTGAATGTAATGACGGACCCCCTGCGCCATCGCTTCTTCTGTCGTGAGCGCGGCCTGTTCGAGCGTGCTCTCCAAATCTTTTTCGATTTGACGCGCTTTCCAGCTGATCATCGCTTGCGGGGTGATCATCCGAATTTTTTCAGCCGAACGGTAACTCCGGTCGCGCCACGCTTCGAGCTCGTCCAATAAATGCCGGGTCAAGTTGAGCGGTAATTTCCGCTCGACATCCTGCCAGAGGTTCGTTCGGTTCCGCTGCCAGACCGCCTCATAACCGAGCGTCGGTACGACTTGTCCGCTCAGCAGCTTTTTCTCGACACTGTTCACCCGGATCATGGCGTCACGATTGATGCCAAGTTCTCGCATCAAGACGTCTTCCATCGCCTCGGCTTTCTCCACGTTCATCGCGCTGTCCGGATTATAGTTCGTCAAGATGATGGTGACGTTGCTCTCTTTCGCATAAAGCGGCTTCAAAATCGACTCGAGCTCATACGTTTCGACACGACCTGAGTTGATCGACAGCAAATAATAAATCGTGTGGAACCAGTCAGCGATGTCGAGTGCCCCTTCCCGCTTATTGACGACGGCGATGACCGCTTCATGCCATTCTTCAGACCGGTCGGCTTCAAGTCCCCACGTATCAAAAAAGCGGAACAAGATCCCGCGTTCAAGATCGTAATACTCGTATTCGTGCAGGCCTTCTGCCGTCACCGGGCTGCCCGCCCGTGACTCGGCCACGTCACGTCCGTAAATATAGTTCAAGAAGGCGCTCTTGCCGACGCCTGTTTTTCCCGCGATCAATATGTTCGAGACAAGCCCCGTGTTGTCCATATGGTTCCCCCTGCAGTCGTTGTATAATACCATTATACTAAACGGCCGCTTTTGAAACGTCCGACGGAAGGATGAGACGCATGCTTCACCACGTAGAGCTCTATGTTTCTGACCTGAACAAAAGTTTAATCGCTTGGGACTGGCTCCTCACAGAACTTGGGTATACGGTATACCAACAATGGGAACACGGAAAAAGTTATCGTCATGGTGAGACGTACCTCGTCTTCGTTCAAACCGAACCGGCATATCTCGAACCCTCGTACCATCGGAAGCGAACAGGACTGAACCACCTCGCCTTTCACGCTGAATCGGTGGAGCAACTCGAATCTTTTCGCAGCCGCTTGTCCCGTTACGGCTTCAATGAGCTGTACGCCGACCGTTTTCCGTATGCGGGCGGTCCGAACTACGTCGCGCTCTATTTCGAAGACCCGGATCGCATCAAAGTCGAACTCGTGGCGACGATGTGAACGGATACAAATCCCCTTATCGAAAGTTTGTGAAAACAATTGCAAACTTTTTTAAGACCTCCTAGACTTAAGTTGTCTAAAGGAGGTCTTATTCAAATGGAAAAGCAAGTTATCGATTATATGGAAGAAGCCGCCCATAAAAAAGCGACGCTCCTTCATCACTCGTTCGGTCAATACGCACTTCGCTCGCTCGTCGCCGGTTTTTTGATCGGAATCGGAGTCGTCTTCGCATTTACGGTCGGAAACATGTTCATCGACGTACCAGGGACGATGCTGTTTGCCGGCATGAGTTTCTCGGTCGCACTCGTCTTCATCGTCTGGATGGGCGGAGAGCTGTTCACGAGCAACACGATGTACTTGTATACCGGTGCGAAGCGTGGACGTGTCGCATGGAGCGATCTTGTCAAAGTGTGGGGCATCAGCTGGATCGGCAACTTGGTCGGCGCGCTGTTGCTCACGATCCTCGTCATCGGCGCCCACAGCATGGGTGACATGAATAGTGACCACTTGCTCGCAGTCGTAGCTGCTAAAAAGATGGGCGGTGACGCACTCGCCATTTTCTTAAAAGGAATTCTTTGTAACGTACTCGTCTGTATCGCCATCTTCATGCCGCTCAAGACGCAAAACGACGTCGCCAAAATCATGTTGACGATGCTCCCGGTCGTCGTCTTTTTCGCCGCCGGTTTCGAGCACTCGATCGCCAACATGGGTATCTTCGGGCTGGCCCTCTATTATGTGCCGTCTGAAGCCATCAACATCGGGCTCGCACTCTATAATCTACTGTTTGCCACACTCGGCAATATCGTCGGGGGCGCCTTGTTCGTCGCCGGCACGTACCTCCATTTGAACGCAAAACCTGGGACGGCGAACGTGGAAACGCTCCGCCAGAACGCATAAAAAGACAGGGGCCCCGATGCAGGGCCCCTGTTGTTGCGTAAATGATTATTTTGACGAATCGGCAGCGGCGATTTGAACCGCACCTTCTGCGACTTCGTCCTCGTCGACGTCCCAACATTCCGTGTTCTCGATGCCGAGCTTACGGGCCGAGAAGCGTGGGTTGAGACCTTGGGCCCGTTGCTCTTCGTAGTCACGAAGTACTTTGAAGGCAACACCGCCGAGAAGCGAGATGGCGACCAAGTTGATGAGTGTCATACCGGCCATGAACAAGTCGGCGAGACTCCAAACGAAGCCAAGGCTCGCGACCGAACCGAGGAAGACAAAGCCCATTGTGAGAAGGCGGAAACCGAAGACAGCGCCTTTGCTCTTCTTGATGAACTCGATGTTCGTCTCACCGTAGTAGTAGCTACCGACGATCGAGCTGAATGCGAACAAGAGGACACTGACAGCGATGAAGCCAGGTGCCCAAGCACCGATTTGCTCAGCCAACGCGTTTTGAAGGAGTGCGATCCCTTCACCGTTACCAGCCGCGTAGCTGTCCGAAAGGAGGACGATAGCCGCTGTCGCCGTACAGACGATCAACGTATCCAAGAACACACCGAGCGTCTGCATGAAACCTTGTTTCGCCGGGTGTGACACTTCTGCTGCCGCTGCTGCGTTCGGTGCCGAACCCATACCAGCTTCGTTCGAGAAGAGACCACGACGGACACCCATCATGATAGCCGCACCGACCGAACCGCCAAACGCTTGCTCGATTCCGAACGCGCTCTTGAAGATCATGCCGAGGACGGCTGGCATTTCTGTGATGTTCACGACGACGACATAAAGAGCGACGATCAAGTAAAGGACAGCCATGATCGGTACGACGATTGCCGAGAAGTTCGCGACCCGTCGGACGCCACCGAAGATGACGAGTCCTGTCAAGACGACGAGGATAGCGCCACCGACTGCAGCTTCGAGACCGAACGCGTTATCAAACGCTGCTGCGATCGTGTTCGATTGTACCGAGTTGAAGATAAGACCGAACGTGAATGCGATCAATACTGCAAAGATGATACCAAGGACGCGGTTGTTGAGCCCTTTTTCAATGTAGTAAGCTGGACCGCCGCGGTATGCGACGTCGTCTTTTACTTTATACACTTGAGCGAGCGTGCTCTCGATCATCGCGGTAGCGCCACCGACGAGGGCGACGATCCACATCCAGAACACTGCTCCCGGTCCACCGAGTGTGATCGCGACCGTGACCCCTGCCAAGTTACCAGTCCCGATTCGCGTTGCCGCTCCGATGAAGAACGACTTCGCCGAGCTGATGCTCTTACTATCTGTGGCGTCCGATTTTTCTGTGACGACACGGAACATCTCTTTTAAGTAGCGGAACTGCATAAACCTTGTCTTGACCGTAAAGTAAATCCCGGCCCCAATCAATCCGACGATAAGCACGTACGACCATAAGATGTTGTTTAAAAAGTCGACGCTTCCTTGTAACAAGTTTTGTACAGCTTCCATGAATAAGTTCCTCCCTGTTGTGGAAATCTAAGTTGAAGATTTTTTATGATGTCTTAGTTCTGAATTATACAAAGATTCTGACAATTAGCAACAATTTTTTTATAGGTGAGTTCACAAAAAATTCACATGACACACGACAAAAAGACTGAAAAACCGACACTTAAAGCGCTTACATGCTATTTTGGAAGAATGAATAAATCATCATTTTTATTTCGTTATTTGATTTAAGGTTTCACTTTTTTTAAAGAAGCTTCATCTGCATGACTTCAACGATCGCCATTTCATTGATGCGTCTCCTGATTGACCCCAACAAAAAAACAGTCGCTCGCATGAGCAACTGCTTGGTTTATACGCCGGTCCGTTTCTTCTGGTTGTTCGGCTTTTTCGTCAACTGGTTCGTCAACGGTTTTTGCTTCGTCCCACGAAGTCCTGTCGGCACTTTCGTTTCGTTCTGTTTCTTCTCGGCGAGTTTTTGCTTCATCGCCTCTTGGAAACTCAATTTCTTTTCACTCATATTATTCACCTCCAGCTTCGATCACTTTTACCCGACCGACCTGTCCATCGTTTAAGCGTACTTTAATGCCGTGCGGGTGACTTGGCGAGTTCGTCAAAATGTCTTTGACGACGCCTTTCGTCAACTTCCCGCTCCGCTGATCTTGTTTCAGGACGATCTGGACGTGGAGTCCTGGGCGAATGTCCGCGCGTTTCTTACCATCCATACCCGACACCCCTTTCCGTATAGTCAACCTCTATCATATGCTCTTTTCCCGCATTTGTCACAGTCTATTCAAACGGTCCGATCTGACCAAGCGTTTTCGTCAAATAACTTTGATCGGTCACAAACGTCGTCACGCCTTGTCCCCACGCGATTGAGACATCGACCCGTCCCCTTTCGAACGCAATCGTTAAAATCGTCCGGCCGCTCTCATTTTGAAGGTGGGCCTTACCGCTCAATTGCTCATACGCTTCGGTAAGGTCTCGTCCAAACGAGACATAGTCAGCCGTCCGGACCATTTCTGCGTCGCGAGCGAGGACGAGTTTTAGCGTCGTACGATTAGCCTCAGCAATGATGAATCGAACCGTGACGTCGTCGTTCCCGAGTTCGATCTGATGCATACTGATCCCCTCCTAAAAGACACCTCCCGAATGGAAGGTGTCTCGTCATTATAAGCGATATAACCGGGCTTCAAACGGCTTCAGCATGAACGTGTCTTGCTCGATCGGTTCCGGGTCCACCTCATTCGTCAAGACGAGCGTCGCCTCGTCAAGACCAGGCAGCGTCGTCTCGGCCGGATTCGCCGTCAAGTTGACGAGCACATAAAAGCATTGTTGCTCGAACTTGCGCTCATACGCGAATACTTGCAGATGTTCCGGCAAGAGATCACGGTAACTTCCATACGTGAACGTCTCCTCGGCTCGGCGTAGACGGATCATCGCCTTGTAGAACGACAGAATCGAGTTCACGTCTTTAGACTGTGCTTCCACGTTCAACGTCTCATATTCGGCATGGATCGGCATCCACGGGGTGGCTGACGAGAAGCCGCCGTGCGGCGAGGCGTCCCATTGCAACGGCGTCCGGACGTTGTCGCGTGACGTCCCCCACACGTGTTGCATCGAGTCGATTTCACTCATCCCGTTCGCGATCCGTTCGAAGTACTCGTTCTTTGTCGCGACGTCATCGTAGTCGTGAATCGATGGCAACGGCACGTTCTTCATACCGATTTCTTGCCCTTGATAGATGAACGGCGTCCCGTGCATGAAGAAGTACATCATCCCGAGCGCGGTCGCACTCTCACGCCAATAGTGGTTCTCGTCCCCGACGAGCGAGACGGCACGCACCATGTCATGGTTCTCGATATAGAGGGCGTTCCACCCTGTTTCAAGCAACCCTTGTTGCCACTTGTCAAAAATAAGTTTCAGTTCGACGACGTCAAGCGGGGCGAGCCGGGACTTGCGCATAATATCGACGTGGTCGAAATGGAACGCCATGTTCATCGCCCCGTTTCCAGGTCCCATCCACAGGTCGGCCGCTTTCGGCTCGATCCCGTTCGTCTCGCCGACCGTCATGATATCGTACTTGGCGAACGTCTCGCGCTTCATCTCTTGGAGATACTCGTGGATCCCCTCGATATTTGAATACATCGAGAACGCCGTGACGTGACGTTTGCCATCCGGGGAAGGCAACATCGTCTCGGTCGGCATCTTTTTAATGTGGCTGATTGCATCGACCCGGAACCCATCGATTCCTTTATCGAGCCACCAGTTGATCATATCGTAGACCGCACCGCGCACTTCTTCATTCTCCCAATTCAAGTCAGGCTGTTTTTTAGAGAACACGTGAAGGTAGTGCTGCTCGGTCGCCGCGTCATATTCCCAGGCCGAGCCGCCGAAAATACTGGCCCAGTTGTTCGGTGGCTCGTCTTCTGACCCGTCTCGCCATATATACCAATCCCGCTTCGGGTTGTCTTTCGAACTTTTCGATTCGACGAACCATGGATGTTCGTCTGACGTATGGTTGACGACGAGGTCTAGCAATAGCTTCATCCCTCGCGCATGGACCGCGCTCAGCAACGCATCGAAATCTTCCATCGTCCCGAACTCTTCCATAATGTCTTCGTAATCGCTGATGTCATAGCCGTTGTCATCGTTCGGTGATTTGTACATCGGACAGAGCCAGATCACATCGATGCCGAGGTCTTCCAAGTAATCAAGCTTTTCGATAATGCCACGGAGGTCGCCGATGCCGTCCCCGTTCGAATCTTTGAAACTGCGTGGGTATATTTGATAGGCGATGGCTTCTTTCCACCATGCCCGGGCGATGCCTTGCTTCTCACTTTGTCTGAACGCCGTCTCCATACGCCAAATTCCTCCTAAGCCTACGATTAGTATCAATGAAGGTACATACCACTGTTTGGGTAAATCTAATCTTACAATATCATTAGTGCAAGCGTTTGCAAAGAAGTGCAAATAAAAATGCAGTCTTAGAGACTACATTTGTTCAACCGTCGTCACTTGTTCACAGAACGTACCGATCGCGTCGGCTAATCGACCGCGATCATGGTCCATCGTCGCCACATGGTACGATTGCTCCAAAACGATACGCTGCTTCGGCGCCTGAATCTTGTCATACAACCACATCGAATCTTCCGGCGGGACGACGTGGTCGACAGCGGAATGGATGACGCACGTCGGAACTACTACGTCCGACACACGAGGCCGAACTTCCTCGATCAAAGCGAGCAATTCGCGAATGGCCGACGTCGGTACTTTGTCGTAGACGATCTCATACACGTCATTTGCCTTGATATCCGGCTCGTCCTCGTCGATGAAGCGACAGACGTCGTCAGCCGCATGACACGCGTAGCCCGGTACAGACAACGCCGCGTTGATCGTGATGACGGCGTCGGCAAGGCCGGCGAGCGCGGCTTTCAAGGCGAGCGTCCCGCCCATCGATTGTCCGACGACGATGACGTGGCGACATCGCTCGCGCAAGAAGCGGATACCTGCTTCCATGCTCTCATACCAGCACTTGCTCGTCGAACATCTAAAGTCCTCGGGGTCGGTCCCGTGCCCCGTCAAGCGAGGGGCATACACCGTGAAGCCCTTTTCCATCAAGTCTATCCCGACATCGCGCACGCTTTGTGGTGTCCCATTAAAACCGTGACATAATAATATCCCGGTTTGATTCCCTTCATAATAAAACGTCCCCGCTCCCGGGATGACCGGATAAGTAGTCGTCGTCATTCGTTTCCTCCCTATTAATTCACAGTTAACCGATACACTTAATTTGTATTAATGAATTGTAAGAGTTCATGGCCTTGTCGTCAACCTAAAAGGGAAAAATCCAAAAACTCATTACCTTGTCATCGAAATGTAATATGAACTTCGTGAAAAGGAGATTGAGTTCTGACGTCTGCTTGGTTATGTTTAACATGTAGTTGCAAAGTTGGTAAATGATAGTCAAATACACCAATCGATGGAGTCGTAACGAGCCATTTTCATAGACACCAGTCGATTAATGTAAGCGCTATCATTTCTTGTATTGACTAGGAGGGGGCTAAACGCTCAACAAGTGACCAAACGAATTGGGAAATCGTATCGGCCATCTACATACCAAAGGGAGACTACAACATGGGGAAACCAAAAGCACGTTCACTCAAACAAATGACCGGCCTCGCTTTATCAGCCGGACTGATCGTCAGCAGCATGACGCCAATCGCGGCAAACGTACAAGCCGAAACGTTGAACGCAGCAGACTTATTCATCTCGGAGTATATTGAAGGCTCAAGCAACAACAAAGCGATTGAATTGTTCAACGGAACCGATTCAGCCATCGACCTCTCTGCCTACAAGCTCGAACTGTATTCAAACGGCGGGACGGCTCCTGGCACGACGCTCAACTTGACGGGGACCCTCCAACCGGGTGGCACGTATGTCATCGTCAACGGCAGTGCGAGTGAAGCGCTCAAGGCAAAATCAAATGCGACGAGCGGCGTGACGAATTTTAACGGTGATGACACGCTCGTCTTGAAAAAAGGTGACACTGTGCTCGACGTCTTCGGTCAAATCGGTGTCGACCCGGGCACAAAATGGGGAACAAGCGTCGCAACCGCTGACCAGACGTTGATTCGTAAAGATACGGTCACGACCGGAGATGCTAACGGTACGGATGCGTTCGACCCAGCGGCGGAATGGAACTCACAACCAATCGATACGTTCACGAACCTCGGGTCGCACACGTTCCAAGGTGTCGTATACGGCGATGGCGGAACGGTAGAACCACCGGCACCGGTCACTCCGATTTCAATCAGTGATGCCCGCACGAAGGCAGAAGGTGAAACGGTCACGATCAAAGGCATCGTTACGGCCAAACTTGCGAACACGATCTCGATTCAAGACGCGACAGGCGGCCTCTCAGTCCGTCCGACATCACTCGCGGTCAACGTCGGCGATGAAGTCGTCGTCACAGGTGCGATCGGTTCATACCGTGAGCTCCTTCAATTAAACAATGCGGTCGTCGTCTCGAAACAAACGGCGAGCGTCCCAGCTGCGCAAGTTCTCACAGGCGAACAGATCAATGAGGACGTCGAGTCTGAACTCGTGACGGTGAAGAACGTCACACTAACAGGCAGCGGTCAGAACTTGACGGCGACAGACGGAACGAAGGAATTTGTCGTCCGTGACGAACGCGGCGTTCTCGATTTACAGACGGACGTCAACTACGCATCAATCACCGGGATCGTCCAACAGTTCGACAACACGTATCAAATCATCCCACGTGATGCGGCTGACACAGCCATCGACCCGACGGTGCTCCGTCCGGCAACGGCGAAGCCAGGCGCAGGAACGTTCGTCGGGCCACAAGACGTGACGCTCTCGACGACGACTGCGGGCGCTGAAATCTATTACACGCTCGACGGGTCAGACCCGAAAGTGAACGGGACACGTTATACAGGTCCAGTCCGTGTCGAAGAGACGAAGACGCTCAAAGTCGCCGTCAAGTCAGGCGATGCGTTCAGCGCCGTGACAACGTACGACTATAAGATCACGGACAAGATCCGCATCCATGACATCCAAGGCGCGAGCCACACGTCACCGATGAACGGCCAAACGGTCGAAGGCGTCGAAGGAATCGTCACGTACACGTTCGTCTCGATGGGTACGACTTATTACTACATTCAAACACCGGACATGGAAGCCGACCAAGACGCACGCACGTCAGAAGGCATCATCCTGTACGGCGGACGTTCGATCGCCGGCATTCAAGTCGGAGACCTCGTCAACGTGAAAGGTGTCGTCAGCGAGTACGCCATCGAAGGCTATAGCGATCGCCAACGGACAGATATGTTGATGACACAAATCGATACACGCAACGGTAGTGTCAATGTCGTCAAGAGTGATGTCACACTCCCGACGCCAGTGAAGATTGACGAGTCGAACTTGCCGACCGAGTTTATCGACAGCGACGCCCTCGCCGTCTTCAATCCAGACAAAGACGCCATCGATTTCTGGGAAAGCCTCGAAGGGATGCGCGTCGAGACCGGAAATCTCAAATCGGTGTCGCCGCAACAAAACGGTGACCTCGTGACCGTACTCGAAAGCACGCCTACCGAGACGTTCAACGGAGGAATCCTTTTGAAGAAAGATGACGCAAACCCGGAACGTATCCAGTTCCGTCTCGAACCGAACGCAGAAGCGCGTGAGTTCGATGTCGCGACCGGTGACCGTTTCAACGGACCAATCGTCGGTGTCGTCGGTTATTCATATGGAAACTACAAAATTCAAGCAGGTCTCGATGAGATGAAAGCTGCCTTTGTCAAAGGTGATGCTAAGCGTGAGACGACATTCATCGAGGCAGAAGAAGACAAGTTGACGATCGCTTCTTACAACCTCGAGAACTTCTCGAACAACGTGAAGGAGACGTCGGACGAGAAGGCGCTCAAACTGGCGAAAGCGTTCGTCGAAGAGTTGAACAACCCGGACATCATCGGCGTGACCGAAGTTCAAGACAACAACGGTCAAAGCACAGGAGATGCTGCAGCTGACCAAAGCTATCAACGCTTGATCGATGATATCGTCTCAATCGGCGGCAAGTCGTACAAGTACGTCAACATCGATCCGGAGAACAATCAAGATGGCGGCGCACCGAACGCCAACATTCGTGTCGGCTTCTTGTACAATCCGGAACGCGTCTCGCTCACGGAAGGCATCCCTGCTGGTGACGCGACAACGGCCGTCGGTTACGAAAACGGCAAGTTGACACATAACCCGGGCCGAATCGCGCCACTCGACCCAGCATTCAACAGCTCACGTAAGCCGCTCGCGGCCCAGTTCGACTTCCAAGGTGAGAACGTCGTCGTCATCGCCAACCATTGGAACTCAAAAGGTGGCGATACCGGCTTCTTCGGTTCACAACAACCAGTCGTGCTCGGCAGTGAAGTGCAACGGAAAAAAATCGCACAACTCGTCCACAACTTCGTAGCGGACGTGAAAGCCGATAACCCGGATGCGAACGTCGTCGCTCTCGGTGACTTCAACGACTTCGAGTTCTCAGACGCGCTTCAAATCTTCAAAGGTGACTTGATGACGAACATGGTCGAGAAAGTACCTGCTATCGATCGTTACTCTTACGTCTACCAAGGCAACTCGCAAGTGCTCGACCACATCCTCGTGTCGAACCGTTTGGCCGCTACGACCGAGATTGATATGATCCATGTCAACGCCGACTTCACAGAGATGTCAGGCCGGGCCAGTGACCACGATCCGGTCCTCGCGCAAATCGACCTCACACCAGAACCCGTTGTCGATGTGAAACGTTACACGGTCGAGAACAATAAGGCTGCCCGTCTTGTCCTTCAAGACGACTACATCGGCGTGACAATCGGTAAAGGTACGAACTTTAAGAACGGCATCTTCGTGCGCGGCGTTTACACGGAATTGACGGGTGACCCGCTCAAGAACGTCGTCGTTCAAGTGAAGCCGAAACAAGCCGGTGCCATCATCGATTTCAAAGGCGCGACCGTCAAAGAAGTCATCGTCGACGGAACAAACCTTGCAGAAATTCGTGGTGCCGAGAACGTCAAACGCATCACGTATACGAAAGGCGCATCTGCTAAAACAGTTGTCGTCAAAAAATAACGAACGCTACCGCAGACATTGAACTGCTCCCCGTCAAGTAGACAGGGTAAATAATGAAAACCAGCCTAGGCGGCTTGAGCCCTGTATTCGACAGGGCTCAAGCCGTTTAGTCGTTTCTGGAGACGATCATGGTTGTAGAACGATAT
>NZ_SJUZ01000004.1:0-211238 GCF_004337245.1 Exiguobacterium sp. SH1S1 | reverse complement strand
AGATGAGATTTCCCTTTGAGCAATCAAGAAAGACCCCTCAGAGACGATGAGGTAGATAGGTCATGGGTGGAAGCACGGCGACGTGTGGAGCTGAATGATACTAATCGGTCGAGGCTTTGATCTAGAAACGGTTTGAACTTGATGAGTCTTCAGTTTTCAGGGAACAATCCCTTGTCTGGTGGCGATAGCGAAGCGGCCACACCCGTTCCCATGCCGAACACGGAAGTTAAGCGCTTCAGCGCCGAAAGTAGTTGGGGGTCTCCCCCTGTGAGGATAGGACGTCGCCAGGCAAACGGTGGTTCTGGAGCATTCGCTCAAGGGCCGCCGCTTTTTTGTATTTTGTATCGTGACTCAAATGAAGGAGAGGAATAACAGATGGCCAAGAAAATCAAAGTATACGTCGAGCCAAACGAGACAGTCGGTGAGTGTTTAGACCGAATCGCTCAAATGGGGTATCGCCCGGTACGAAGGATTGAAAAGCCTGTCTTTGAAAAAACGGGAACCAAAGACGAACCTGTTCATTCTCATCAATCAATCTTATTTGAGTGCGTCGCTCTCAAACCATAATGCCAAACCGTCACGAATGCGTGGCGGTTTTTTTGTTTTTGTAAAAACATCGTAAAGACGAACGATAAATATTCAGACAATTAAATTGTTCGCTGTTTGTTGACATGTTTTCAAAGAACAAGGTACGATAGGCTTGTGAGTTAAGAAAATCAAATATTGCTCCATATAATCGCAAGGAAATGGCTTGCAAGTTTCTACCTGATCACCGATTCTGATCAGACTATGGGGTATAGCCGACATTTTTTTGTCATGGCCTATACCCTAAACTGTTTAATCAGTTTAGGGATTTCTTTATTTAAGGGGGACGTTGATGTGAAGGCAACAGTAGGTGTGATCATGGGAAGTTCTTCTGACTGGGAGACGATGAAGCATGCGTGCGACGCGCTAGAAGAGTTAGACATTCCATACGAAAAACAAGTCGTCTCCGCGCATCGAACGCCGGACTTGATGTTCCAATACGCCGAAGCGGCTCGGGAACGAGGGATACACGTCATCATCGCCGGTGCAGGCGGGGCGGCCCACCTTCCGGGTATGGTAGCAGCGAAGACGACGCTTCCGGTCATCGGAGTCCCGATTCAATCGAAAGCACTGAACGGACTTGATTCGTTACTGTCAATCGTTCAGATGCCAGCAGGTGTTCCTGTCGCAACGGTCGCCATCGGAAAAGCCGGAGCGACAAACGCCGGACTGTTTGCCGCTCAAATTCTCAGTCTTCAATTCCCTGAAGTCATCGATCGTCTAGAAACGTATCGTCAACAAAAACGAGACATGGCGCTGCGCGGAACGGAGGAACTCGTCTAATGAGAATCGGGATATTAGGCGGAGGACAGTTAGGGCGGATGATGTCACTCAGTGCGAGCGCAATGGGTTACGAGACGCTCAGTCTCGACCCGAACCCGACGGCTCCGGCAGCACAAGTCGCACCGAGTATCGTCGCCGGGTTCGACGACATCTCAGCGGCAAAAGAACTAGCAGGCCGTTCGGACATCGTCACGTACGAATTTGAAAATATCGACTCAGCGATGATTGAGGCGATTGCCGATAAATGTCCGCAAGGGATGGACGTGTTAACAGCGACGCAGCATCGTCTGTTCGAAAAACAGATGATCGAGGCGGCCGGATTGCATGTCGCACCTTACGTGCCGGTCCGATCGGTACGGGACGTTTACCGGGCCGAAGATTTGCTAGGACTCCCATTGGTAATCAAAACATGCCGCTTCGGTTATGACGGGAAAGGGCAAACCGTGCTCCGGACATCACAGGACGTACGCGCGTTCATAGAACAGTTCAATGAAGATGAATATGTCGCCGAGGCGTGGTTGCCATTCCGAAAAGAAATCTCGGTCATCGTGACGAGAGGCGCACATGAGACGACAACATTCCCAATCAGTGAAAACATCCATCAAAATAACATCTTACATTTATCGATCGTTCCGGCCCGGCTCGACATGGACATTCTAGAAGATGCGCGCCATTTAGCACTTCAGCTCGCTGACCATGTTGGATTGATCGGTACGCTCGCCGTCGAACTGTTCGTGATGGAAGACGGCGAGCTATACGTGAATGAGCTCGCGCCACGTCCTCACAATTCAGGACACTATACGCTTGATGCATGCGAGACGTCACAGTTCGAACAACACATCCGCGCGATTACGGGCATGTCACTCGGACGGACGACACAGTACACACCGGTCGTCATGGTCAATCTGCTCGGCGAACATATGGATAAAGTGAACCCACAAACGTTACCATCGAATGTTAAACTACATCTGTATGGAAAAGAAGAAGCGAAACCCGGACGGAAAATGGGGCACTTGAACGTGCTCGGCAGTACCGTCGAGGACGCGCTTCACACCATCGAACAACTGGCAATTTGGAAGGAGACCGTTTTATGATTTCACGTTACACCCGTCCCGAGATGGCGGCGATTTGGACAGATGAGAACAAGTTTGATGCATGGCTCAAAGTAGAGCTTTACGCTTGCGAGGCGTGGAGCGAACTAGGCGTCATCCCGAAAGAGGACGTCAACGTATTATGGGACAAGGCATCATTCGATGTCGAGCGTATCCTTGAGATCGAGCAGGAGACGCGCCATGACGTCATCGCCTTCACACGGGCCGTCTCAGAGACGCTCGGAGACGAGAAGAAATGGGTCCATTACGGTCTCACGTCGACTGATGTCGTCGATACGGCGCTATCGTACTTGATCAAACAAGCGAATGACATCCTTGAAGCCGATATCGATCGCTTCATCGACATCCTCGCCGAGAAAGCGAAAGCCCACAAATATGACATCATGATGGGTCGTACACACGGAGTCCACGCAGAACCGACGACGTTCGGTTTGAAACTCGCACTCTGGTACGAAGAGATGAAGCGAAACAAGAAACGGTTCATGGCCGCACGCGAGACGATCGAGTTTGGAAAAATGAGCGGCGCCGTCGGGACGTTCGCTAACATCGACCCGTTCATCGAGTCGTACGTGTGTGACAAGTTAGGGATTCAAGCAGCCCCGATCTCGACACAGACGTTACAGCGTGACCGCCACGCCGAGTACATGTCGACGCTTGCTTTGATCGCCACATCCATCGAGAAAATGGCGACCGAGATCCGCGGCCTTCAAAAGACAGAGACACGTGAAGTCGAAGAGTTTTTCGCCAAAGGTCAAAAAGGTTCGTCGGCGATGCCGCATAAACGTAACCCGATTGGTTCGGAGAACATGACGGGACTTGCCCGCGTGATTCGCGGTCATATGGTGACGGCATATGAGAACGTCCCGCTTTGGCACGAACGCGATATCTCGCACTCGTCAGCGGAACGGATCATCCTCCCGGACGCGACCGGCCTTCTGAACTACATGCTCAACCGCTTCGGCAACATCGTGAAGAACTTGACGGTGTTCCCGGACAACATGCGCCGCAACATGGACCGGACGTTCGGCATCATCTTCTCGCAACGCATCCTGCTCGCCTTGATCGAGAAAGGCTGGTCACGTGAAGCCGCTTATGACGCGGTCCAACCGAAAGCGATGCAAGCGTGGGAAGAAGAGACAATGTTCCGGACGTTGATCGAGCAAGATGCAGAGATGGGCGCACTCTTCACGAGTGACGAGCTCGATGACCTGTTCGACCCGAGCCATCACGTACGTCGTGTCGATACAATCTTTGAACGCTGTGGTTTGTGATCGTTGAGGGGCGCTATGCCCCTCTCACTTTAAAGGGGGACGATACAGATGGAAGCAATCTACGAAGGTAAGGCGAAAGCGTTATACGAGACAGAAGAACAAGGTGTGCTCCGTGTCTACTATAAAGATGACGCGACGGCATTCAACGGAGAGAAAAAAGAATCGATCGCAGGGAAAGGCGTGTTGAACAACGCCATCACGACGCGTTTGTTCGAGCTCATGCACGACAACAAGATTCCGACCCACTTCATCAAGAAACTGTCAGACCGCGAGCAGCTCGTACGCCGCGTCGACATCATCCCGCTCGAAGTCGTCGTACGCAACGTCGCCGCAGGGAGTCTCGCTAAACGGCTCGGCTGGGAAGAAGGGACGCCGCTGTTGTCGCCGATCGTCGAGTTCTACTATAAAGATGACGCACTCGGAGATCCGCTTTTAACAGAGGACCATATCCGTTTACTGCAAGTCGCCACACACAAAGAAGTCGAAACATTGCGACAACTCGGGTTGTGGGTGAATGATGTCTTGCTCGACTTCTTCGACGGACACGGTATCGATTTGATCGACTTTAAACTTGAGTTCGGTAAACTCGATGACACGATCATCCTCGCCGATGAGATTTCGCCCGACACGTGTCGCCTGTGGGATAAAGAGACGAAACAAAAGCTCGACAAAGACGTGTTCCGCAGAGACCTCGGATCACTGACAGAGACGTACGGCCAATTGTTAACACGCATAGGGGGAACTGACCAATGAAAAAAGTAAACGTGTACGTGACATTACGTGAAAGTGTACTTGACCCACAAGGCGTCGCCGTCAAAGGCGGACTCGAGCATCTCGGCTTCACAGGCGTCGAATCGGTACGGATCGGTAAAGTCATCGAACTTCAAGTCGCAGACGAGACGACCGAGGCGATGGTCCGTGACATGTGCGAGAAATTACTCGTCAACACGGTCATCGAGAACTATCGGATCGAGATGGGGGTACTCGCATGAGGTTCGCAGTCATCGTCTTCCCGGGATCAAACTGTGACCTCGACATGTATCATGCGGTCAAAGACGTGCTCGGGGAGGAAGCGGAATATGTATTCCACACGGAGACGTCACTTGTCGGTTTTGATGGTGTGCTGTTACCAGGCGGGTTCTCATACGGGGACTACTTGCGTTGCGGCGCGATCGCCCAGTTCTCACCGATCATGAGTGAGGTGAAGCGGTTCGCTGAAGAGGGACGTCCGGTACTCGGCGTCTGCAACGGGTTCCAAGTGCTCGTCGAGGCAGGACTCCTACCCGGCGTATTGATGCGCAACCGTGATTTGAAGTTCATGTGCAAGACGGTCGAACTGAAAGTCGAGACGAACGAGACGATGTTTACGAGCGATTATGCGGTGGGCGAGACGATTCGCGTCCCGATCGCACATGGAGAAGGCAACTACTACTGTGACGAAGCAACACTCGAGACATTGCGAACGAATGGCCAGATCGCTTTCACCTACACAGACAACCCGAACGGATCGGTCGCGAACATCGCGGGCATCACGAACGCACAAGGAAACGTGCTCGGCATGATGCCGCACCCGGAACGAGCGGTCGAGGCGATGCTCGGCGGAGAAGACGGCAAACGGTTATTCACTTCGATTGTAAAATGGGGGACACGACATGTTACTTACAACTGAACCGACAGCGACGCACATCCGTGAACAAAGACTGTATGCCACAATGGGGCTCACTGACGACGAATACGCACTCGTCGTCTCGCTCTTAGGCCGTGACCCGAACTACACCGAGATCGGTTTATTCTCGGTCATGTGGTCTGAACACTGTTCGTACAAAAACTCGAAGCCAGTGCTCCGTAAATTCCCGACGACCGGAAAACACGTCCTTCAAGGACCCGGTGAAGGGGCTGGAATCGTCGATATCGGCGATGGTCAGGCGGTCGCCTTTAAAATCGAGAGCCATAACCACCCGTCGGCCATCGAGCCGTATCAAGGTGCGGCGACAGGTGTCGGCGGGATCATCCGCGACATCTTCTCGATGGGCGCACGTCCGGTCGCACTCCTCAACTCGCTCCGCTTCGGAGATTTGAACGAATCACGTGTGAAACATCTCTTCGGCCATGTCGTCTCCGGCATCGCCGGCTACGGCAACTGTGTCGGCATCCCGACGGTCGGCGGAGAAGTCGCGTTCGACCCGGCCTACGCCGGCAACCCGCTCGTCAACGCGATGTGTGTCGGCCTCATCCGCCACGAAGACATTCAAAAAGGGATTGCCGAGGGGGTCGGCAACTCGGTCATGTACGTCGGGGCGACAACGGGACGCGACGGCATTCACGGTGCCACGTTCGCCTCTGAAGAGCTCGGCGAAGACGCCGATGAGAAACGCCCGGCCGTCCAAGTCGGCGACCCGTTCATGGAGAAGTTGTTGATCGAGGCGTGTCTTGAAGTCATCAAACATCCGGCCCTCGTCGGCATTCAAGACATGGGTGCGGCCGGTCTGACGTCGTCTTCGGCTGAGATGGCATCGAAAGCGGGCATGGGTATCGAGATGAACCTCGACCTCGTCCCACAACGTGAGACGGATATGACGCCTTACGAGATGATGTTGTCCGAGTCACAAGAACGGATGCTCCTCGTCGTCAAGGCAGGACACGAAGACGAGATCGAAGCGATCGTAACGAAGTGGGGACTTCATGCGATCAAGATCGGCGAAGTCATCGAGCAGAAAGTGCTCCGTCTCGTCCATCACGGCGAAGTAGCCGCTGAAGTGCCGGTCGACGCGCTCGCGGAAGATGCGCCAGTCTACCATAAACCGTCAAAAGTTCCAGCATACTACGAGGCGTTCCAAGCGATGGAGCCGGTTCAACCGGTCGTCACAGACGTGCTCGCGACGTGGAAAGATGTCCTCGCGATGCCGACGATTGCTTCGAAACGCTGGGTGTACGAGCAATATGACCATATGGTCCAAACGTCGACCGTCGTCGCACCAGGTAGCGACGCGGCCGTCATCCGAATCCGTGACACGGACAAGTCGCTCGCGATGACAACCGACTGTAACGCGAAGTATGTCTACCTCGACCCGCGCGTCGGCGGTGCCATCGCGGTCGCTGAAGCGGCGCGCAACATCATCGCGAGCGGTGCCGAGCCACTTGCGCTCACCGATTGCCTGAACTTTGGGAGTCCGGACAAACCGGAAGGGTTCTGGCAGCTCGACCAAGCCGTCGAAGGTATGGCCGAGGCGTGTTTAGCACTCGACACACCGGTCATCGGCGGGAACGTCTCACTTTATAACGAGTCGAACGGAACGGCGATCTACCCGACACCGGTCGTCGGCATGGTCGGTTTGATCACGAAGCCGGAACATATCACGACGTCACACGCCAAGACAGCGGGAGATGTCATCTTCCTTCTCGGCGATACGAAGCCTGAATTTGGCGGCAGTGCGCTACAAATGTTGCAAGACGGAAAAGTGAGCGGACAAGCACCGACGCTCGACCTCGAGATCGAGAGCCGTCACCAGCAATCTCTGCTCACGGCAATTCGTCAAGGACTCGTCACGGCAGCTCACGACGTGTCAGAAGGTGGCTTAGCAGCGGCACTTCCTGAGCTCGTGTTCGGAACGGGGCTCGGTGCAGACGTCAGCATCGACACGGATCTCGTGACGACACTGTTCAGCGAGTCACAGTCGCGCTTCCTCGTCACGGTCGCGCCAATTCACGCGGACACGTTCGCCAAATTGACGAACGCCACACGAATCGGTCAAGTGACCGAAGCGGCGCAACTGACGGTCCGCTCGAGCGATCGGTTAATTGAAATGGACGTCACTGAACTTGAACGTGTATGGGAAGGAGCTATTCCATGTTATATGACATCCGAGGCATGAACGAGGAGTGTGGGGTGTTCGGGGTGTTCAATCACCACGAAGCGTCACACCTCGCCTACTACGGACTGCACAGCCTGCAACACCGAGGTCAGGAAGGGACGGGCATCGTCACGGCTGACGGCGAACGCCTGCACGCGAAACGCGGGCTCGGTCTCGTCGCCGAAGTGTTCGATGAGGCGTCGCTCGATGCCCTCACGGGACATCACGCCATCGGTCACGTCCGTTATTCGACCGCGGGCGGCAACACGCTTGAGAACGTCCAACCGCTCCATTTCAAATCGCTCACCGGGGACCTTGCGATGGCGCATAACGGCAACCTCGTCAACGCCAACGAGTTGAAGCATATGCTCGAGGCGGAAGGGGCGATCTTTCAGACGACGTCTGACACGGAAGTCGTCGCCCACTTGATCAAACGGAGCCGCGGCAACTCGTTGAAAGAGCGGATCTCGGACAGCTTGGCGCGTCTCGTCGGCGCGTTCGCGTTTCTTTTCTTGACGGAAGACGCGCTCTACGTCGGCGTCGATGTCCATGGTTTGCGTCCACTCTCGCTCGGAAAGACTGAAGACGGGGCGTTCGTGTTCGCTTCAGAGACGTGCGCGTTCGACGTCGTGGGGGCGACGTACGTACGTGACGTCGAACCGGGCGAACTGTTGATGATCACGAAAGACGGGATCGTCTCAGAACGTTACAGTGAAGCAGCGGTCCGGGCGATGTGTTCAATGGAATACATCTACTTCTCGCGGCCAGACTCGATCATCGACGGGATCAACGTGCATACGGCCCGTAAGGCGATGGGGAAAAAGATGTTCAACGAGGCACCGGTCGAGGCGGATGTCGTGACCGGTGTCCCGGACTCGAGCATCTCGGCAGCCATCGGGTACGCCGAGGCGAGCGGGATCCCGTACGAGATGGGTCTCATCAAAAACCGTTACGTCGGGCGGACGTTCATCCAGCCGTCACAAGAATTGCGTGAGCGCGGCGTCAAGATGAAGCTGTCGGCGCTACGTGGGGTTGTCAACGGCAAGCGTGTCATCATGGTCGATGATTCGATCGTCCGGGGCACGACGAGCCGTCGCATCGTCAAGTTGCTGCGGGAAGCAGGGGCAACCGAGGTACATGTGCGCATCACGTCACCACCGATCAAACATCCGTGCTATTACGGTATCGATACATCATCAAAGGACGAGTTGATCGCGGCCATCAAATCGATCGAAGAGATTAAACAAGAGATCGGGGCCGACTCATTAGCGTTCCTCACATTAGACGGTACGGTCGAAGCGATCGGCCGACCGTTCGAAGGAAACTTGCGCGGGCAGTGTGCCGCTTGCTTCACCGGACTTTATCCAACTGAACTGGCGGAACTTGTGACAGAGACAAAAGCTTGAGGGGGACTGACGATGAGTTTAAGATATGAACAAGCGGGTGTGAATTTAGAGGCAGGTTATGAAGCGGTGTCACGCATGAAGCGTCACGTCGCACGGACGATGCGTCCAGAAGTGATGACCGGACTTGGCAGTTTCGGGGCGATGATCGATCTCGGCTCGATGCAATTGAAACATCCAATCCTCGTGAGCGGGACGGACGGGGTCGGCACGAAGCTAAAACTCGCGTTCGCGCTCGACCAACATGATACGATTGGAATCGATTGCGTGGCGATGTGCGTCAACGACTGTCTCGTCCACGGAGCCGAACCGCTCTACTTCTTAGACTATATCGCGACTGGAAAAGCGGAACCGGCGAAGCTCGAACGCATCGTCGCGGGTGTGGCCGAAGGCTGCGTCCAAGCAGGGTGTGCCCTCGTCGGCGGCGAGACGGCCGAGATGCCGGGCATGTATCCGGACGGGGAGTACGATATCGCCGGGTTTGCCGTCGGTGTCGTCGAGAAAGAGTTACTCATCGACGGACGGACGATCGAAGCGGGGGACATCGTTCTAGGGTTAGCTTCGTCAGGTGTCCATTCGAACGGTTTCTCGCTCGTCCGTCACATCGTCGAGGCGCAAGGGCTCGAGTACACGGATGAAATCGCGATGCTCGATACGACGCTCGGGAACGCCTTATTGCTACCGACCCGCATCTATTCGGAAGCGGCGAAAGCGGCCATTTCGACCGGACTCGTCCAAGGGATGGCCCACATCACTGGTGGCGGTTTCTATGAGAACGTGCCGCGCATGCTGCCTGAAGGTCTTGGTGTCACGTTTGACGCATCAAGCTGGCCGAGCCTGCCGGTATTCGACTGGCTCGAACAAGTCGGCCACGTGTCGAAGCAAGAGATGTTCAACGTGTTCAATATGGGCATCGGCTTCATGATTACGGTACGTCCCGAAGACGTCGACACGGTACAAGCCGCGCTCGAACGGATCGGCGAGACGTCGCATCGGATCGGCAAAGTCGAAGCGAAACCAGGCGTCCGGATTATGGGGGTCGACCAGTGAAGCGGTTCGCTATCTTCGCCTCTGGATCTGGGAGTAACGCCGAAGCGATTTGGGAAGCGATTGAGCGCGGCGAGCTGAGCGGACAGTGTATGCTCCTCGTCACGGATAAGCCTGAGGCGAAAGTGCTCGAGCGGGCAGACCGTCATCATATCCAGACGTTCTCGTTCGAGCCGAAGGCGTATGCGTCGAAGTCAGAGTTTGAGTGGGAGCTGCTCGTTCTGTTAGAAGCGCTACACGTCGACTATATCGTCTTGGCGGGTTATATGCGTTTAATCGGGGATGTGCTGCTCGCGGCGTATCCGGGTCGGATCATCAATATCCATCCGTCGCTCTTGCCGGCCTTCCCAGGAAAAGATGCAATCGGTCAAGCGCTTGCCGCGAACGTGTCGACGAGCGGTGTCACCGTCCATTACGTCGACGCCGGGATGGACACGGGTCCAATCATCGCGCAAGAAGAAGTCGACATCGCGGGATGTGACCGTATCGAGGCGGCCCACCGGATTCAAGCGATCGAACACCAACTCTATCCACGCGTATTACAACAAGTGTTGAACCAACAGGAGGTTTTCAAGTGAGAGCATTACTGAGTGTGTCAGATAAAACAGGTATCGTCGAACTCGCGCGCGTCTTGCACGAAGCGGGCATCGAACTCATCTCGACAGGTGGGACGGAAGCGGCACTCGTCGCGGCCGGACTGCCCGTGAAAAATATTTCGGAAGTGACATCGTTCCCCGAGATGCTCGACGGACGTGTCAAGACGCTGCATCCGCTCGTCCATGGCGGTCTGCTCGGACGCCGTGATTTAGATTCACACGTCGAACAGATGAAACATCACCACATTGAGCCGATCGACTACGTCGTCGTCAACTTGTATCCGTTCAAAGAGACGATCGCGAAAGAGAACGCGACGTATGAAGAGGCGATTGAAAACATCGATATCGGTGGCCCGAGCATGCTCCGTTCAGCCGCGAAAAACCATGCCAGCGTGACGGTCGTCGTCGACCCGGCCGACTACGGCAACGTTGCCGCAGAGATTCAGAATGGCGGTACGTCGTTTGAGACGCGGCAACGACTCGCTTTGAGGGCGTTCCGTCATACGGCGGCGTACGACGCCTTGATTGCCGACTATTTAGGTCAGCAAATCGGCGAAACGTTCCCAGAACAGCTGACGGTCACGTACGAAAAAGTCCAAGACCTTCGTTACGGGGAGAACCCGCACCAACAGGCGGCGTTCTATAAGACTCCGCTCTATGACGGCATGACGCTCGCCAACGCGGTGCAACTCCACGGCAAAGAACTCTCGTACAACAACATCCAAGATACGAACGCGGCGCTCGAGGCGCTCAGCGAATTGACGGAACCGGCAGCGGTCGTCGTCAAACATATGAACCCGTGCGGCGTCGCTGTCGGTCGGACGATCAGCCAAGCGTTCGCTCGCGCCCATGCGGCCGACCCGATCTCGATTTTCGGCGGTATCGTCGCCCTCAATCGTGAAGTCGACCTCGAGACGGCAGAAGCGCTCCGCAACATCTTCTTAGAGATCGTCATTGCCCCATCCTTTAGTGAGGCAGCACTTGACCGATTGAAAGAGAAAAAGAATTTACGTCTATTGACGCTTGAGATGGGGCAGATGACAGGCATGCGTCTGACGGCAGTCGCGGGCGGTCTCCTCGTCCAAGACGGCGACGACATGATACTCGACGATGCTTCGTGCCAAATCGTGACCGACCGTCGTCCGACGGCGGCCGAATGGGAAGACTTGAAGCTCGCGTGGCGTGTCGTCAAACACGTGAAATCAAACGCAATCGTCGTGGCGAAAGACGAGACGACGATCGGCATCGGTGCCGGACAGATGAACCGGGTCGGTGCGGCGAAAATCGCTTTCGAACAGGCAGGGGACCGTGCAGTCGGTGCCGCGCTTGGCAGCGACGCGTTCTTCCCGATGGGCGATACGGTCGAAGCTGCAGCTGCAGCCGGCATTACGGCCATCATCCAGCCAGGTGGTTCGATTCGGGACGACGAGTCGATTGAAGCGGCGAACCGTCACGGCATCACGATGGTGTTCACTTCAGTCCGACATTTCAAACATTGAGAGGAGCAAGAGGATGAACGTACTCGTCATTGGCCGCGGCGGCCGTGAACACGCGCTCGCGTGGAAGTTGAGACAAGACGGGCATGACGTATTCGTCGCCCCGGGTAACTTGAACATGGACGGTGTGACGTGTGTGCCGATTGAAGAGACGGACGTCACCGCACTCGTCCGCTTCGCAGAGACCGAAGACATCGATTGGACGATCGTCGGGCCTGAGTCAGCGCTCATGGCGGGTGTCGTCGATGCGTTCAACGCGAGCGGACGACGCATCTTTGGACCGACGAAAGCAGCGGCGTTGCTAGAAGGCAGCAAAGCGTTCGCCAAAGAAATCATGCGTGAAGCGAACATCCCGACAGCAGCTTATGAGACGTTCACGGAAGCGAAAGCGGCGCTCGCTTATATTGAGTCAATCGGGGCACCGCTCGTCGTCAAAGCGGACGGTCTCGCTGCCGGTAAAGGGGTCACGGTCGCCTTCTCGCTCGATGAGGCACGTGCGGCGATTCATGACATCTTCGCGACCGACAAGTTCGGTGACCAGTCACGCGTCGTCATCGAAGAATTTTTGGACGGGGAAGAGTTTTCACTCATGGCGTTCGTCTCCGGTGAACACGTCATCCCGATGATCACGTCGCAAGACCATAAGCGCGCGTTCGACGGGGACAAAGGACCGAACACGGGCGGGATGGGGGCGTATAGCCCGATGCCTCATTTAGAGGAAGCCGTTTACGTTGAGTCGGTGGAACGTGTGCTCGTCCCGCTCGCGCGGGAGATGGTGGAGCGGGGGACGCCGTTCGAAGGATTCTTATATGCGGGTCTGATTCTGACGGAAGACGGACCGAAAGTAATCGAGTTCAACGCCCGGTTCGGTGACCCGGAAACGGAAGTCATCCTCCCGAATTTGGTGTCGCCGCTCCTTGACGTCATCGAGGCGGCCGTCGCTAAACGACCGTATGCGATTGAATGGCTTGACGGGTATACAATCGGTGTCGTCGTCGCGGCCGCCGGTTATCCGGAGCGAGCGACGACGGGGCAAGTGCTCTCGGATTTTGAGCGCTTACCGAAAGACGTGCTCGTGTTTCATGCGGGGACGACGCGCGACGGAAGTCACATCATCGGGAACGGTGGGCGACTGTTCGTCATCACGTCGACGAAACCGACCTTGCTTGAAGCGAAGACGGCCGTTTACGCCGCGCTCGAACAGTTAACATTACCGCACACGTTCTATCGTCGAGACATCGGCGGACGGGCGCTTGCGCGGATTTTTTAAAGGATGGGTCAACCCATCCTTTTTTTCATGCGAAAAAAAGGGAATACCGGCTTCCTGCTCTACAATGGTGAAGTAGATTGAAGGAAGAAGGTGGTCGACGTGCGCATTCGGACGAAGCTGATGATTGCGATTGCCGTGAATATACTTGTGTTTGTCAGTGTCATCTTTTTTGTGATTCGTCCCTACTTTATCGAGAAAAGCATGGAGCAAGACCGTCAAACGGTCGAGAGTCAAATTGCGAGTGTGACCGAGACGCTCGCGAATCGAAAAAGTACGCTTGAACGGACGCTCGTCGACTGGGCGGTTTGGAACGACACGTATGCGTTCATTCAAAATCAGAACGATTCTTACATAGCGAGCAATATAAGTGAGGAGTCGCTCGAAAACTTGAGTGTGCAAGCGATTGTGTACTTGAACCGTGAAGGTGAGGTCCACTATTCGACATTCCGTCAAGAAGACGCCCCGTTGTCTAAAGCGGATCGGCAAACGATCATCTCAGATATTACGAATCGGTTGAGCCCGGGCCTAGAAAAACAAGACGGTGTATATGACAGCGACTATGGACCGATCCTATACGCCAGTCACCCGATCTTACGGAGTGACACGAGCGGACCTGTTCAAGGAACGCTCGTCATGCTTGAATTTGTTGACGCGGATTTTTTGGCAGACTTAAGCGCCCAAACGAAAATTCAGCTGACGATGCAGCCTGTCCAACATAGTGAGACGAAGATGACGCTCAAAAACGAGGGGACCGAGGTCGTCGTGCCACTCGATACCGTCTTTCAAACGGCAGACTTTGAAGTCGGCTTTATCGTCGAACCGACCCATTACCAGAACACGATCTCGATGCTGAGGCTCGGGATGTTGTCGTTGCTTGCTTTAGCGTTAGGTCTGTTCTTGTCGCTTCTATGGACGATTCATCATGTCGTGATTCGGCGGGTGATGGAAATCGTCGATGAGTTGAAACACATCACGGTCGAGCGCGATAGCCGGCTCCGTCTGCGTCGAGATCAACATAGCCGAGACGAGATCGAACAGATGGCGACGAGCATGAACGAAGTGCTCTCGGCACTCGAAGATACGCGGGCAGAAGTGCTCGATCGCGCGTTTCGCGATGCGTTGACGTTACTGCCGAACCGGCTCGCCCTCGAAGACTATTTTTCGACCGTGAGGGGGAGCCATGAACGGATCGGTGTGATCGGTTTAGACTTAGACGACTTCCGACGTATCAACGACCAGTTCGGTCACCGTACCGGTGATGCCGTCTTGATTTATATCGCGTCGCGTTTGAATTTCTATAAAGAAGCCGGATTTGCGGCCCGGCTCGGTGCGGATGAGTTCATTTTCTTGCATCCGGATTGGACACTCGAAGAATTGAAGCCGATCGCGCGACGGCTGACGAAAGACTTGAAAGACTGGTCCGACATGAACGGTGTCAAAGGGATGGCTGCGACGATCGGTCTTGATGTGTTTGCCTGTCGCGAGTCGCATCATACGTACGAAGTCATGATGGGACGGCTCGACGTCGTCATCCATGAGGCCAAGCTGTCCGGTAAAAATCGGACCTTGTCGTTCCAAGACATCGAGGATGGAAGCCACTATCTCCAGACGCTCGAGATGGAGCGTGACTTACGCTACGCGCTTGAACATGATGAGTTTGAACTGTACTACCAACCGATCGTGTCCCCGCGCCCGTTCGCTGTCCGCGGGGTCGAGGCACTCATTCGCTGGAACCATCCGGGGAAAGGACAAATTTCGCCGGGGCTGTTTATCCCGATTGCGGAGCAGCTGGGACTCATCTCGGACATCGGGCGCTGGGTACTCAGGCAGTCCATATTGGAGATGAAAGAGCACGCAGCCCGCCATCACTTGTTCTTGTCGATCAACGTCTCAAAGCGTCAAATCTCGGACGGTTCGTTCCTTCAGGAGTTAGAGGATGTGTTGCATGAAACAGGGTTTGACCCGCTCCTGCTCCATGTCGAGATTACGGAGAGCGAGGTCGGGGGTAACTTGTATGAGCTGCAACAGTTCATCCGTTCGCTCAAAGCGATCGGCGTCAAGATCTCACTCGACGACTTCGGTGTCGGCACATCGTCGCTGTCGTTCTTGCAATCGCTGCAACTCGACATCATCAAAATCGATCAAAACTTCGTCAAAGGGATTCCCGAGAACACGTTCGACCGGGCCCTCCTCGAAGGACTTTACCAGACGTTCCATACGCTCGGGCTCGACATCGTCACCGAAGGGGTCGAACGTCCGGAACAGCTCGCGTTCGTGCTCGAGCATAGCGGTTCATTGATTCAAGGCTACCATTACAGTAAGCCGGTTCCGCTCGCGCAACTGGAGCATTATTTGAAGAAAACGGCAACGATGTACGATTGGTGAAGGCGCCTCTGTGAAGAGGCGTCTTTATTATGTGAATTTCGTGTGAATTCCGTTACAATTGGCAACATAGCTTGCAGGTGTTTCATAGAAAAGGTAAACTTGAAACAAATGAAAGAAAACGCTTACAATATTATTTTTTGATACTATTGAAGCGATTAAGGGAGGACTGGGTTCGATGCCTTTAAAACGATCGGCGCGGGCACCGTGGTCAAAAGCGATGATTCGCTCACAACTTGAAGTCGTGGATCAATTGCGACCACCTTCGCTCGTATTGACAAATGCCACATACTTAAACGTGTACGTGAAACAGTGGAAACAGGCTAACATATGGATTGAAAACGACCGCATCGTTTACGTCGGACCAGACGTGCCGGATTCGGCCGTCGAGACGGTCGACATGACCGGGAAATATATCGTACCAGGTTACATCGAGCCGCACGCGCATCCGTTCCAACTTTATAATCCGGCGACGCTGTCGAAGTATGCAGGCGAGCGGGGTACGACGACGCTCGTGAACGATAACATGCTTCTTTTTTTACAAGACAAGGAGCAAGCGTTTGCGCAACTCGAGGCGATTCAACAGCTCCCGACGAGCACGTATTGGTGGGCTCGGCTCGACACGCAAACCGAGCTCGACCGCGACAGCGTCCTCGTCGACTCGGAGCGCGTCCACGCGTGGTTCAATCATCCTGACGTCGTCATGGCCGGAGAATTGACGGCTTGGCCGCGTACGTTAAAAGGTGACGATGAGATGCTCCAATGGATGCTCGACGCGGAGACGTGCGGTCTCCCGGTCGAAGGACATTTCCCAGGCGCGTCCGCGAAGACGTTGACGAAGATGGCGTTGATGGGTGTTCACAGCGACCATGAGGCGATGACGGCGAACGAGGCGTTATGCCGACTCGAACATGGTTATACGACGACGCTCCGCCATTCGTCGATCCGTCCCGATTTGCCGGGCATGATCCGCGGGTTATTGGACGCAGGTCTCGAAGCGTACGACCACTTGATGGTGACGACGGACGGTTCGACCCCTGGGTTTTATCAAGACGGCCTTCAGGACGCGCTCGTGAAGATTATGATCGAGGCGGGTCTGCCTGCCATCGAGGCGTATCGGATCGTGTCGCTCAACGTGGCGCGGCATTTCGGACTCGATCACGTCCTCGGCTCGATTGCGCCGGGACGGATCGCCCACCTGAACATCCTCGATGCGATCGATGAGCCGCGTCCGTCGGCCGTCATCGCTAAAGGCCAATGGATCTACCGGGACGGGGCTTCGCTCTTCCCGAACGAACTCATCGAGGCGGCGCTCGCGCTCATGCCGGCGACCGACGTCACGATCGACTTGACGCCAAACGATTTATCGTTCAGCATGCCGGTCGGTCTCGATATGGTCAATTCGGTCATCATGAAGCTGTTTAAAATCACACACGACACCGGTCAAGACGAACTGCCGCGCGACTGCGACGAATCGTTCTTGATGCTGTTAGATAAAGAAGGAAAATGGCGGCTCAATACGGTGCTGAAAGGGTTCGCTAACGATTTCGGCGGTCTTGTCAGCTCGTATTCGATCAGCGGCGACTACTTGATCCTCGGGAAGTGTAAACAAGACATGTTGATGGCGTTCGAACGGATGAAAGAGCTCGGCGGCGGGATCGTCCTCGTCGACAGAGGGGAAATCATCGCGGAAATCCCGTTACCGCTTTGCGGGATGACTTCGACAGAGCCGCTCGAACAATTGATTGTCCAAGAACAACGGTTGCGTGCCGAGCTGATTGCCCGCGGCTATCACTTCGAGGACCCGGTCTATACGTTGCTGTTCCTGGCGTCGACCCACTTGCCTTACGTCCGGGCGACACCGCTCGGTATATACGAAGTTATGAAAAAACAAATACTATTTCCGGCGATTTTACGATGAACAGTTGAGTCCGAGCCGGTCGTGCTTTAGAATGATAAAGAAGTACGATGAGAGAGGATGCTTGCGGATGCAACTCGATAAATTACGAGGACGAGAGCTCGATCAGCTTTTTGAAGCGATTTTGAAGCTCGACACACTCGAAGACTGTTATCAACTATTCGAAGATTTAGCGACCGTCAACGAAGTGCAGGCGTTGTCCCAACGGTTAGAAGTGGCACGCCAAATTCGTGAAGGCAGCACGTATCATAAAATTGAAGAAGCGACAGGTGCTTCGACGGCCACGATTTCCCGCGTCAAGCGTTGCTTGAATTACGGGTCAGGCGGCTATGATCTTGCCCTTGAACGTCTACAACAATCAGAAGGTGACTCGTAAGAGTCATCTTGTTTTTGATGGAGAGGAGGGGCGAGATGCAAGATAAGTTCATGAAGCGAAATTTACAGCTATTTTTCCGGAAATTGACGCCAGTCCAGACGCTCGTTTTAATTTATAGCGCGGCGGTCGTCCTTTCCGTGGTTTTATTGGCTCTGCCGATCGCAAGACAACCTGGTGTCACCATCACGTTCACCGATCTCGTCTTCTTCGCGGTCAGTTGCGTCAGTGTCACCGGACTCACCCCGATCGTCGTGACCGATACGTTCTCGACGTTCGGACTGTTCATCATTTTATTCATCGTTCAAGTGAGTGGGGTCGGTTTGATCAGTCTCCACGTCATCATGTGGATCTTGCTCGGGAAACGAATTGGATTCCGCGAGCGCCAGTTGATTTTGCGCGACCAGAACCAGACGTCGATGTCTGGCATCGTCAAATACATCGCGGAAATCGTCATTACCGTTATCGCGATTGAAGCGGTAGGGGCGATCCTGCTCGGGGTCCATTACTTAAACTACTTTGACACGGCCGGAGAGGCGTTCCTGCAAGGCTTATTCGGTTCGATCAGTGCGACGACGAACGCCGGGTTCGATATTACCGGCAGCTCGCTCGCACCGTTCCGTGAAGACCCGTTCGTCATCTTCACGCAAATCGTGCTCATGACCGGCGGAGCGATCGGCTTCCCAGTGCTCGTCGAGATCCGGACGTACTTGACGAACCGGATCAGTCGCAAGAGCGAGAACTTCCCGCGTCGTTTTTCTTTGTTCACAAAGTTGACGGTATCAACGTTCTTCAGTTTGATCGCCGTAGGTACGGTCGGTCTGTTCTTGTTCGAATACAATAACGCGTTCAAAGATTTACCGCTTTGGCTCGCGCTTTCCGATTCGTTGTTCCAGTCCGTGACGACGCGAAACGGAGGGCTGTCGACGGTTGACGTCAACTTGTTCTCCGAAGGCAGTATGCTGCTCTTATCCATCTTGATGTTCATCGGGGCCTCGCCGTCTTCTGTCGGCGGGGGGATTCGGACGACGACGTTCGCCGTCGCCGTGCTCGGAGTCATCGCGTTCATTCGCGGGGACTCATCGATCAAGGTGTTCGGACGTGAGATCGTGCTCGAAGATATTTGGAAAGCGTTCGTGATCATCACGGTATCGCTTGCTGTATTACTGACCGGGGTGTTGATTCTCACATTCTTTGAGGACGCATCGCTTACGCGCATTTTGTTTGAGGCGTGTTCGGCGTTCGGGACGACCGGGCTTTCGGTCGGGCTCTCGTCGGAGTTTAGCAATGTCGGCAAATGGGTGCTCACCATTCTCATGTTCATCGGTCGGATCGGTGTCATCGCCTTCATCTTGCTCTTGCAACGGAGACAGCCGAAGCGAATGTACAACTATCCGAAAGAATCGATTATCTTAGGTTAAGGAGATTGTGACATGAAGGCATTTTGGATCAATTTCGGTTACGTGTTCGCTGTTCCGGTGTTGCCGTTTATCGCCGTTGTGAACGGGACGGCGCTTTGTTCGCCGGATTCACCGCTACTCGATATCCCTGTGCTTGGCTTTTTCTTGGCCAACCCGCTCTGGTTCGTCCCGGTCTATGGTTTGTTCGCGCTCCTCGTCGCCAAATGGTTGACGGAGCGCGAGCGTAGCCGGACCGCACGTACATGACTTGCTTCGGCAAGTCTTTTTTTTGTCCAACAGATGCAACCTGTCCTAAAAATCGCTACACTAGAGAAGGTATCGAATGGAGGGAAGATGGATGGATTTTCAGACGTGGCGCCATGTGTTTAAACTGGACCCGAACAAACAGCTCGATGAATCGGCACTTGCCGCGCTCGTCCGTTCAGGTACGGACGCGTTTCTCATCGGTGGTACGGACGGGGTCGATGCGGAGAACACGTTCGCCCTTTACGCACGGCTGCAAGGTTGCGGGATTCCGGTCGCGCTCGAGATGAGTCATCCTGAACACGCCATCCGTGGATTCGATCATTACTTTATCCCGACGGTGTTGAACGCCGGCACCGTCGATTGGGTCGTCGGTCATCAAATGCGGGCTTTCGAACGGTACGGCCATCTGTTTGACTCAAACAACGTGACCGGGCAAGGGTATATCGTCTTGAATCCGGAGGCGAAAGTGGCCGCTGTGACCGGGGCGAGAGCAACGTTGACGCTTGAAGAAGTCGTCGCCTACGCGGAAACAGGTCATCATCTGTTCCGTCTCCCGTCGCTTTATCTCGAATATAGCGGCACGCTCGGTTCACCTGACGTCGTCAAAGAAGTGAAGCTGGCTTTACCCGATGCCCACGTGTTTTATGGGGGCGGCATCGACGGGAGCGACACGGCCCGGATGATGGCCGAATACGCCGACACGATCGTCGTCGGCAACATCATTTACGACAATCTCGAAGGGGCGCTTGCGACTGTGCAAGTAGTCCGTTAAAATAAGAACAAATGTTTGGAAATAAGGAAGGATACCCCCTATGTATAACTTAAGCGAAGAATTAGTCAAAGGCATGAACCCGCCACAAGCAGAAGCGGTCAAATATACAGACGGTCCGCTCTTGATCATGGCTGGTGCCGGATCAGGTAAGACACGTGTGTTGACGCATCGCGTCGCCTATTTGATGGCGTCGAAACAGATCGCGCCATGGAATATTCTCGCGATCACGTTCACGAACAAAGCAGCCCGTGAGATGAAAGACCGGATTGCCCGTCTCGTCGGCGGCGTAGCGGACGACATTTGGATTTCGACGTTCCACTCGATGTGTGTGCGCATCTTGCGCCGCGACATCGACCGGATCCGTTACGACCGTAACTTCTCGATTTTGGATTCGTCCGATCAGCTCACGGCGATCAAGCAAGTGCTCAAAGAGTTGAACCTCGATCCGAAGAAGTACGAGCCCCGGACGTTACTCGGCATGATCTCGAACCATAAAAATGAACTGCGCACAGCGAAAGACGCGGCCGGACTCGTCGGCAACAATCCGTACGAAAAAGTCATCTCGGACGTCTACACGGCGTATGAGAAGAAGCTGAAACACAACAACGTCCTCGACTTCGATGACCTCATCATGAAAGCGATCCAGTTATTCGAAGAAGCCCCGGACGTGCTCGCGTTCTATCAGAAGAAGTTCCAATACATCCACGTCGATGAGTATCAAGATACGAACCGGGCCCAGTATACGCTCGTCAAGATGCTCGCGGCCGCTCACGAGAACCTATGTGTCGTCGGTGACTCGGACCAGTCGATCTATCGCTGGCGCGGGGCCGACATCGCCAACATTTTGACGTTCGAGAAAGATTATCCGAGCGCGCACGTCATCTTGCTCGAACAGAACTATCGGTCGACGAAACGGATTCTAGAAGCGGCGAACGGGGTCATTAAAAACAACTCGACCCGTAAAGACAAAAACTTATGGACCGATAACGACGAGGGAGAGAAACTGCTCATCCACGTCGCCTCGGACGATCGGGACGAAGCGTTCTTTATCATCAACGAGATGAAAGAACTGCGCCAAGAAGGCATCGAATACGGCCAGATGGCCGTCTTATATCGGACGAACGCCCAGTCGCGTGGTCTCGAGGAAACGTTGCTCAAGTCGAACATCCCATACAAGATGGTCGGCGGCACGAAGTTCTATGAGCGTAAGGAAATTAAAGACATCCTGTCGTACTTGCGCTTGATCGCCAATCCGGACGAGGACCTCTCGTTCGTCCGCGTCGTCAACGAACCGAAACGCGGCATCGGCGCGGCGACGGTCGATAAGCTCGGCGACTTCGCCGGTATGCAAGGCGTCTCACTCATGGAAGCGATCCGCGACATCGAACTGTCGGGCATCGCGCCGCGAGCGGCGACGAAGCTGACCGAGTTCCGCCAGCTCATGATCGACCTTCGGCAAATGGCAGACTATTTGTCGATCTCTGAACTGATTGAAGAAGTGCTGAAGAAGTCTGGCTATGAAGAGATGCTTAAAATCGAGAAGACGCTCGAAGCCGAGAGCCGCCTCGAGAACTTACAAGAATTTCTCTCGGTCGCTCAAAACTTTGAGAAGGAGAGCGAAGAGCAGACGCTCGTCGCCTTCTTGACCGATTTGACGCTCGTCTCAGACCTTGACTCGCTTGAAGAGGTCGATGAGTTGCATCAAGTGACGCTCATGACACTTCACTCGGCGAAAGGGCTCGAGTTCCCGGTCGTCTTCTTGATCGGGATGGAAGAAGGGTTGTTCCCGCACAGCCGTTCGTTGAATGACCCGGAAGAGATGGAAGAAGAACGCCGTCTCGCCTACGTCGGCATCACCCGTGCCGAGAAACGCCTGTATTTGACACGGGCCCAGTCGCGCATGTTGTACGGACGGTTCCAAAACAATCCGGAATCCCGTTTCTTGCACGAGTTGCCGGAAACGCTGCTCGAACGTTCCGGCAAAGCGAAGAAAGCGATGCCGTGGAATCCGGTCGAATCACCTGGGAAGTTGCCAGTCAACGGGTTCAGCTCGAAACCGAAGCCAAAAGTCGCCCAATCGTCAGGTGCCGAGTCGATGAGCTGGCAAGTCGGGGATAAAGCGAATCATAAAAAATGGGGACAAGGGACGGTCGTTCAGACACGCGGCGAGGGCGATCAGCTCGAACTTGATATCGCCTTCCCGCAAGTCGGGATTAAACGCCTGCTCGCCAAATTTGCCCCGATCGAAAAAGCGTGAGGTGATCGTATGGAGATGACAGAACACGTCGAAACGTTACGACAAAAGTTGAACCAATACGGCTATGAATATTATGTGCTTGACCGGCCGAGCGTCCCGGACGCCGAGTACGACCGGCTCATGAACGAGTTGATTCAAATCGAGACGGACTATCCGGAGCTTAGGAGCCCGGATTCGCCGACGCAACGCGTCGGCGGCGCCCCGCTCGATGCGTTCGTGAAAGTGACGCACGATACCCCGATGCTCTCGCTCGGCAACGTGTTCTCGAAAGACGATTTGATCGAGTGGGTCGAGCGGATTGAAAAAGATCTTGGCTATGCCCCGTTGTTCGTCGCCGAGCTGAAGTTCGACGGTCTTGCCGTCTCGCTCAAATACGAAGACGGTCGCCTCAAGCGCGGGGCGACGCGTGGAGACGGGACGACAGGCGAAGACATCACGCAAAACTTGAAGACGATTCGCACGATCCCGCTCCGTCTGAATGAGGATGTGACGTTCGAAGTGCGCGGCGAGGCGTATATGCCGAAACGTTCGTTCGAACACTTGAACGACGAGCGGGAACGCCTTGGGGAGCCGTTGTTCGCCAATCCGCGTAATGCGGCCGCCGGGTCGTTGCGTCAGCTCGATTCGAAGATCGCGTCGTCACGAAATCTCGCCTTCTTCGCGTATGGGCTCGTCTCAAACGATGAGCTCGTCGCGTCACATGATGAGTCGCTCGAATACTTGAAGCGTCTCGGGATCGCCGTGAGCGGGGAATATACGACATGTCGGACAGCGGACGAGCTGTGGGACTATATCGAGATGTACGTGACGAAACGTTCAGAACTTCCGTATGAGATTGACGGGATTGTCATCAAAGTCGCGGCTTACGAAGAACAAGAACAGCTCGGTTTTACGGCCAAGAGCCCGCGCTGGGCCGTCGCCTATAAATTCCCGGCCGAAGAAGTCGTCACGACGATCGAAGACGTCGATTTCAGTGTCGGACGGACAGGGAAAGTGACGCCGCGGGCCCGGTTCGCGCCGGTCGCGGTCGCGGGATCGACCGTGACGTACGCGACACTCCATAACGAAGACTTCATCAAAGAGAAAGACCTTCGGATCAACGACCGAGTCGTCATTAAAAAGGCCGGGGACGTCATTCCGGCCGTCGTGTCCGCGCTCGTCAGCGAACGGACCGGGAACGAGGCAGAAATCGTTTTCCCGACCCGGTGCCCGGCTTGTGAGTCCGAACTCGTCCGCTTAGACGGTGAGGCGGATCATCGCTGCGTCAACCCGGAATGTCCGGCCCAACTGCTCGAAGGGCTGATTCATTTCGTGTCACGACCAGCGATGAATATCGACGGTCTCGGTGAAAAAGTCATCACCCAGCTTCATGAGGCCGGCCTCGTCCATAACGTCGCCGACTTGTACGTCCTCGAGCGAGAAGCACTCCTTGATTTAGAACGGATGGGTGAGACGTCAGTGACGAACTTGCTTGCCGCAATCGAACAATCGAAACAGAATTCGCTTGAACGGGTGTTGTTCGCCCTCGGGATTCGTCTCGTCGGTCAGAAAGCGGCCTCACTCATCGCAGAGCGGTTCGAGACGATGGACGCGATTATGGACGCCTCGGTTGAAGCTTTGATCGAGATTGACGGGATCGGGACGAAGATGGCGGAATCGATCGTTCTTTACTTCGAGAAGCCTGAGGCGCGTGAACTCGTCCGTGAACTCGATACGGCCGGTGTCAACTTGACGTTCAAAGGAGTGAAGCGGTCCGTCGCCGCCGACGCCCCGCTCGCTGGTAAGACGGTCGTCTTGACCGGGAAGTTGTATGAGATGACACGCGGTGAGGCGGGAAAACGATTAGAACTCCTCGGCGCGAGCGTGACCGGAAGTGTCAGTAAGAACACCGATCTCCTCGTCGCTGGCGAGAAGGCAGGTTCAAAACTGTCGAAAGCCGAAGCGCTCGGTGTCGAAGTATGGGATGAATCGAAACTGCTCGCCTTTTTAGCGGAACACGTCTGAACGGAAGACCCTCAAAGAAGCGAGGGTCTTTTTTCATTGACTTGATTTATAAAAATCTCAGTATATGGACGGATTCACTAAAGTGGTGGACGGGTAATGAATAGTAACAACAAAATTGTAAAATTTTTCTGCAACCGAGGTACTCTTGACACCACGACTCGTGCACACTCACCCTCTATCTCCCCTCCGTGCCAGAGCGCTGTCGTCGGGACATTTTGTCACTGATGGACATACATCTTAGAGGAGGGGACCACCATGCGTAGCGCCACCAAACGGTTCACGGCATTCATCACGTTATTCGTTTTACTCATCGGCATGTGGGCACCAAACGTTCTTTATGCAAGCGACACGACGGAAACGAGCACGCTGTACGTCCAAGTCGATCTCACCGCTGAAGAGCAAGCGACACTAGACGAAGCTAGTCTTGTCTATGCCGATATTACGTATTATGGGGTTCGTGAGACCGCGGACGTCTGGCGTTTTATCGTGGACGTTCAAGCAGTCGAGACGTCCTTGATTGATCAAGTCACGTTATATAACGAGGAAGGCGTGCCGTACTCGTTTACGCCAGCAGCGATTACAGCTGAGCTACCGATTGAAGAGCTACCGATTGAAGAGCCAGCGCTCGAGGTGACAGAATCTGGTGTCACCGACGAGAGCAGTGAACCAGTGAGCGAAATGGCAGAACCTGATGTCACAGACGAGAGCAGTGAACCAATGAGCGAAGTGGCAGAACCGGCAACCGAAGCACCGGTGATCGAAGAAGTCGCGGCGACGACGGTCGAACCAGCGGTCGCAATCGGACTTGAAGTCGGCAAAGAGGCGAACATCGACCAAGCCGTCGTCGGAGGGAGCATCCCTTATACGTTCGTCATCGAGAACACGGGCGATGCGACGTTGACGATCACGTCGATTGAAGACGAGTTTTTCAGCGGTGGGATTCAAGACGATGCCGTCACTGCTTTCAACGAGGAAGTACGCAGCAAGTTGACGGCGCTCATCGGTGACGATGGTCTCGCTTCCGGCGAACGCGTCGAAACGACTGTAATTCTCGATGTGCCGAGCGACTACGACCAAGTGATGCATCCTGAAGTTGGGAACATCTTCCGTGTCGCTGCGACTGATGAATCGGGTCGTGTCGTTAACGCCGAAAGTCAGCAAATCGTTTTGCTCAACCGGCTCGATTTCACGGTCACGAAAGTCGCAAACCCGCAAACGGTTCATCCGGGCGAGACGATCCTCTATACGTATACGCTCACGAATACGTCGAACGTCACCCTTTACTTCGTCGACGTAGTGGAAGAGTGGACGAGCGGCGCTTTGACGGTGAAAGAACAACGCGAGACGACAGAGGTGCTCCGCGACGGGATGCGAGCGCTCGCTGAAGTCGAGAACGGATTGATTCCGGGCGAGGAAGTCGTGCTCGAACTAGAAAAATTGTTGCTGCCGTCATACGATGTTCGAGCCGGGGGGATTTTGACGAACCGGGTCACGTTCACGTTTGAAGTCAACGAGGCAGCTCGCGTCTCTCGGTCGGCGGAAACGACAGTCCACGTCAAACAAGCGATACCGGAACGGGAAGACGAGGAAGCATACGTACCAGAACCGACCACTCCCGTGTCACCTGAGCAAGGCACATTGCCAATGACCGGCACGACCGAGACGTGGGCTACTGTGATTGGCCTCGTCTTGATCGTACTCGGCCTATTGTTCTTCACACACCGGCGCCGGCCGTCTTCAAAAACTTGATCATACGTCCTTCGATGAAAGTCGAGGGACGTATTTTTGTGATTCTGGACTGATTCCGCTTCGACACTTTTTTCAACAGACGATTTTGTTATAATGGACGAAGTGTATAACGAATTGATTCGTCAAAGGAGTTTGGACATAGATGAAATGGAAACAAATAATAATCCCCGCCCTCGCCGCGACGGTATTTCTCGGTGGGTGTTCAATGAAAATTCCGATGGGGGAAGAAGAAGTGACGCCGACCGGGAACGAGACGACGTCAGAAGGTGTCACACAAGCGATTGAAGCGCGTGACTCGTATTACCAGATGGTGATTCCGTTCAAGCCGGCCGCAGCGCGCGGGCTCGCCCAACGCCAAGTCAGTTCATCGCTCGAACTAGAAGAAGTCGAGCTTGGTCTCATGCGCCATTCGACCGGCGCGTTCGCCCCTGAACAATACGTTTATCAAGAAGGGCAATTATTGAAGGCTGAAGACGTCTCTCGTCTGCTCGGACGAAAAGATAAAACGTCTGAAGGCCTGACACCGCTCAACCCGGCCTATGCGAACGGGACGGCAGAAGTGGCAGAGGACAAGTTCGTTGAAGAAAACAAGAAGTCGCCGCTCTATTTGGCGTCGCTCATCGAACAAAACTATATGACAAAGACGGATAGCGGATATCAACTCGATGGCGTCTCATTCGCCCTCATTTTGAACCGTGAGTACGTCTTCCAGGCCCCGAACTTCGGTCCGACCTATACGGAAAAGTTAGATGCGAAAAAAGTCATCGCAGAAGGGGAACGGATGGCAAATGAACTCGTCGCACAACTGCGGAAGCGTGAAGACTTTAAGGGTCTTGACATTAACGTTGCCCTATACATGAAGTCGGCGCAAGGGTCACCGACACCTGGCAATTATGTCAAGTCAGCGTTCGTCGGGGAAGGTGCGGAAGTAGCCGCGTCTGATTGGAAAGCAATCGACGAGAAGTACTACTACTTCCCATCGAATACGGCGACGACCGAAGTGCGTGATGACGCACAGAAGTTCACGTTGTTTAGCGACCGAATCGCTGATGTCTTCCCTGACTTCAGCGGCATGATCGGTAAAGGATTCTATCAGAACGGTGACTTGTCACGCATCGAGATCGACATCCCGATTCAATTCTACAGCCGGGCCGAACTCGTCGGTTTCACGCAACACGTCGTCGGTTTGCTTGAGAACCGTTGGGAATACAATCGGAACGTCCCGGTGCGTATCAATGTCACCTCACTCGGTGGCACACAAGAAGTGACGATCGTGTTCGAAGAAGGTATGGATACACCGAAAGTTTACTTTTAACAGATGAGGTGCTTCGTAATGAAACGAAGCGCCTCTTTTTTTCGTATGTATTGTAACGAGGAAAATCTTTGACCTTCTTTGACCAAATCGGTAGAATAGACTTAACAGAAACGGGAAAGAATAAGGTGAGGTGAATCGAGATGACGAAAAACTACTATGACGTGCTTGGCGTGTCGAAACAGGCATCCGACCAAGACATTAAGAAAGCTTATCGAAAACTAGCGAAACAATATCATCCGGATGTGAATAAAGAGCCGGGGGCACAAGATCAGTTCAAAGCAATCCAAGAAGCGTTCGATGTGTTGAGCGACCCCGACAAGAAAGCGAATTATGACCGTTACGGCAGTCCGGAAGGCCCGACGTTCGGTCAAGGGACGTATGACGGTGACGGATACGGGGAAGGTTCGGCGCAATTTGAAGACTTGTTCCGTCAGTTCGGTGGCGGATCACGCACGACGTCGCGGACGTTCGGATTCGACGACATGTTCGGAAGTTTCTTCAACCAAGCGGTAGAAGAAGATTTAGATGAGACGGTCCGGGTCAACGTGCCGCTCAGTCAGTTGACGAGTGATTCGAAAGTGAGTTTGCGCCTGCAAACGGGTACGGTCAACGTGAAGATTCCGCAAGGCGCCCATGAGGGCCAGAAACTTCGACTGAAAGGTAAGAGTAGCAAAGTCGGTCAATCAGGCGACCGGGGCGATGTGTACGTCGAACTCCATTTCACCGATGACGAAACGTATCGACGAGAAGGAGCGAACGTCATCACCGTCAAACGGTTGCGGCCACTCGCTTTCCTAGACGGGACCGAAGTCGTCGTCGCGACGCTCGACGGCGGCCGGGTCAAGCTGAAAGTCAAACCGGGTTCACGTCCGGGCCAACGGATGCGGATTCCGGGCCGCGGTTTCATGACCGCTTCAAAAGTCCGGTCCGACTTGTTCATCCAACTCGAGGTCGACTTACCGCTCGACGCCGCCCACCGGTCTGTTTATGAACAACTAGAACGCTGAGCATAAGGAGGAAACAACATGGATTTCAATCGATTTACAGATAAAGCGCATGAAGGGATCGTCAGTTCGCAAGCACTTGCTAAACAGTATCATCATAGCGAGATGAATGAATGGCACGTCCTCGCCTCGATGATTTCGCAAGCTGATGGCATCATTCCACTGTTGTTGCAAAAGATGGAGTTGAACGTCGCGGAGATAGAAGCAGAAGTAGCAATGGCGCTCAAGAACGCACCGAAACTTCAAAATCCGACGACACCGATGATCTCGGCCTCGCTGCTTAATGTGTTGACGACGGCCGAGCGTGAAGCGACCGGTATGAGTGACGAGTACGTCTCGGTCGAACACGTCCTACTCGGAATTCTCCTCAACAAGAGCCAAGCGCAAGCGATGCTCGAGCGCAAAGGCGTGACCGAGGACAAGTTACGCGAGGCGCTCGTCGCCGTGCGCGGCAACCGACGCATCACGTCGAAGTCACCGGAAGCGACGTACGACGTCTTGACGAAGTACGGCCGTGATTTGATTCAAGAAGTGAAGACCGGAAAGATCGACCCGGTCATCGGGCGCGACAGTGAGATTCGCCGCGTCATCCGCATCTTGAGCCGGAAGACGAAAAACAACCCGGTGCTCATTGGGGAGCCAGGGGTCGGGAAGACGGCGATCGTCGAAGGGCTTGCCCAGCGTATCGTCCGCGGTGACGTCCCGGAAAGCTTAAAAGACAAGACGATATTTAGCCTCGACATGAGCTCGCTCGTCGCCGGTGCCAAATATCGCGGTGAGTTCGAGGAACGGTTACAAGCCGTCTTGAACGAAGTAAAAGAGGCGGAAGGGAAGATCATCCTCTTCATCGACGAGTTGCACACAATCGTCGGGGCTGGTAAATCGGAAGGCGCGATGGACGCGGGCAACATGCTCAAACCGATGCTCGCCCGCGGTGAACTTCACTGTATCGGCGCGACGACACTCGATGAGTACCGCCAATACATCGAAAAAGACCCGGCGCTCGAACGGCGCTTCCAGCAAGTGCTCGTCGCCGAGCCGGACGTTGAAGACACGGTCTCGATTTTGCGCGGATTGAAAGAACGCTTTGAGATCCATCACGGCGTCCGCATTCATGATAACGCGCTCGTCGCGGCCGCTGTCCTGTCGAACCGCTACATCACCGACCGGTTCATGCCGGACAAGGCGATCGACCTTGTCGATGAATCGTGCGCGATGATCCGGACCGAGATGGAATCGATGCCGGCTGAACTCGACGAACTCGTGCGCCGCGTCATGCAACTTGAAATCGAAGAGGCCGCTTTGAAGAAAGAGAGCGACGAGGCCTCGAAAAAACGTCTCGACGTGCTCCAGCAAGAACTCGCCTCGACGCGTGAACAAGCGGATGCACTCCGCCTGCGCTGGGAGAACGAGAAAGAGTCGACACACCGCGTCCAACACATCCGCGGGGACCTCGAGAAAGTGAAGCTCGAACTGCAAGAAGCCGAGAGCCGTTACGACTTGAACCGGGCTTCCGAGTTGAAGTACGGACGGATTCCAGAGCTCGAACGTGACCTCGCCGAAGCGGAACGTCTCGCCGGATCGGTGACGCGTGAACTCGTCCGGGAAGAAGTGACGGAAGAAGAGATCGCCGAGGTCGTCTCGAAATGGACGGGCATCCCGGTGACGAAGTTGACAGAAGGTGAGCGCGACAAGTTGCTCAACCTCGAGACGGTACTGCATCAACGTGTCTTCGGACAAGATGAGGCGATCCGACTCGTCAGCGACGCCGTCATCCGGGCCCGGGCCGGCATTAAAGACCCGAACCGTCCGATTGGATCGTTCCTCTTCCTCGGTCCGACCGGGGTCGGGAAGACCGAACTCGGGAAAGCGCTCGCCGAAGCGATGTTCGATTCTGAAGACCACATCGTCCGTCTCGACATGAGTGAGTACATGGAGAAACATGCCGTATCTCGCCTCGTCGGGGCACCTCCAGGATATGTCGGCTACGAAGAGGGCGGTCAATTGACAGAAGCGGTGCGCCGCAGCCCGTACTCGGTGCTCTTGCTTGACGAAGTCGAGAAAGCGCACGCCGACGTGTTCAACATCTTGCTACAATTGCTCGATGACGGTCGCTTGACCGATTCACACGGTCGCGTCGTCGACTTTAAGAACACGATCGTCATCATGACTTCAAACATCGGGGCCGATATTTTACTCGAGGCCGCGAAAGACGGTGTCATCGATGAAGAGGAAGAACGTCAAGTCATCGAGCGGCTCCGTCGCCACTTCCGGCCGGAGTTCTTGAACCGGGTCGATGAAACGATCTTGTTCCATCCGCTCACGCGCGCCCAAATCGGACAGATTGTCGAGAAAGCGGTCGCTCGGATGGGCAGCCGCTTGACGGCACGCTCGATTCGGATCGAAATCTCGGACGCGGCGAAAGCGTTCATCGCCGACGAAGCGTACGAGCCACAGTTCGGCGCCCGTCCGATCAACCGTTACGTACAACGGACGATCGAGACGAAGCTCGCGCGCAGCATTCTCGCCGGTGACGTCGAGGATGGTCAGACCGTCATGATCGACGTCGAGAACGGAGAATTGACGCTCCGTCCGACGACGGTGGCGTACTAAACAATAAGGAGCACAGGCCGAGGCCTGCGCTCCTTATTTCGCGTGTTCAGGTTGATACGTGCAATACGGTTCCTCTGCCTTATAGTCGCCGGTGACGGCGTAGGCTCGGGCACGCGATCCGCCGCATAAGTAACGGTATTCGCAGTAGCCGCATTTGCCGCCGTGCGTGTCCGGGTCACGCAGCGTCTTGAACACCGGATGTTCCCGATAAATCTCGGCAAGCGGTGTCGTTTTGACGTTGCCGCAGTTGATCGGCAGGAAGCCGGACGGTTGAACATCACCGGTGTGAGAGATGAAGACGAAGCCGTTGCCGTCATTCGTCCCGCGTGGCGCTTTGGCGAGGTCGTCATGTGGATGACCGATCGGCACGAGTCCTGCGTCTTTCCGTTTTTGATTTTCTTGCCGGGCGACCCGGCGATAGAACTGGGCCTCGGTCGTCGAGATGATGTATGGCACATGTTCTTGCAGCGCGAACGCCCAGCGCAGCACGTCCTCATGTCGTTCCGGCGAGATCGGTTGCAGGAGCGAGCCGCGACCGGTCGGGACGAGGAAGAACAGCGTCCAGACCGAGACGCCGAGCTCACCAACGAGTTTCGCGATCTCTGGCAGTTGGTCGACGTTGTACTCGGTCACGGTCGTATTGATTTGGAACGACATGCCTTCCTCCCGGAAATAGGAGATGCCGCGAATCGTCCGCTCGAAGCTGCCGCGTGTCCCCCGGAAATAATCGTGCGCTTTCGCGTCGGCACCGTCGAGTGAGAACGCCCAGCGTGTCAACCCGGCCGCTTTGGCCCGTCTGACCGCGTCATGAGTCACCCGTGGCGTCGCTGATGGAGTCATTGAGACGCGCATGCCGAGTGACGCCGCGTATTCAGTCAACTCGAACAAGTCTTCACGCATGAGTGGGTCGCCGCCTGTGAAGACGAGAATCGGGTTGTCCATCGCGTAAATGTCACGAATGAGCGCTTTGCCTTGCGCCGTGTCTAATTCATCCGGGTAACGATGGTACTGCGCCTCGGCCCGGCAATGGACGCAAGACAAGGCGCAGGCGCGCGTCACTTCCCAGATGACGATGAACGGGTTCTCGTTGTAATCAATCCGTTTCATGAGCGCACCGCCTGCTTCGCCGTCATCGCCCGCATGACGGCCTGTTTGGCGGAATCGACACAGTCGGGAAGCCCGACCCCGTGTAAGATCGCCCCGCACGCCTCGACGCCATCGAGAGCGGCCAAGGCATGTTCGAACGCGTGCACATGTTGCTTATGACCGACCTCGTATTGTGGCATCGTATCGACGTGGCGCTCGACTTTCGTGAAAAGCGGTGTCCCGACGTGTTGAATTTTGCGGAGCTCGTTTAACGCAAACTCGGCGACCGCTTGATCCGTTGCGGCTAATAAGTCGGGAACGTGATCGGAACCGATATAGACGCGCAAGAGCGCCTTACCTTTCGGTGCCATGTGGGACCATTTCTTATGCATCCAACTGCAGGCGGTCAACGCATTGGCTTCCGCTTTGGCGATGACGTAACCTGTCCCGTCGAGTGACGCCACATCTTTCTCGTCGAACGCCGCGAGGACGGTGATCGATGAGGTGCGCTTCAATTGAGATAATCGCTCCGCCTCGGGGATTCCGAGGATCGGGCCGAGCGCATTCGGCGAAGTCGCTAAGATGATGCCGTCAAACTGTTCGATCGTGCCGTCCTCGAGTTCGATCTCATGAGGGCGGACCGAGGCGACACGGGTGCCGGTGTAGAGGCGGTCGATCGACGGACGGAGCGCCTCGATGAGGATTCCGAGCCCGTTTTGTAACGATAAAAACTTCCCGGCCTCACGCGGTTTCACTCCGGCTTGTACAGGCGGCGTGAGTGCTTTCATGCCGAGAATCAAGCTGCGTGTTTTTTGTTCAATCGTGATAAACTGAGGGAAAGTAGACTCGATGCTCATATCTTGAAGCGTCCCGTTATAAATGCCTGACAGGAGTGGTTCGATCATCGATTCGACGACTTCAGAGCCGAGCCGGGTCCGGAAAAACGTGTCGAGCGAAATGTCTTCGCCCGCATAGACGCGGGGGAGCACCAAGTCCATCCCGGCCCGAGCCTTTCCACGCCACGTGAACAGGTCGGTCTTCACCATCGGCCAAAATTTCGTGGGGATGCCCATGACAGAACCGTTTGGCATTTGCCGTAACTTGTTGCGAACGTATATGTAAGACGTGCCGGTCTGTGAACGAACGAGCTGTTCATCAAGACCGAGTTCGGTGATGAGCTCGGTCAACGTCGGCTTTCTGGCCATATAACCGTCGGGACCGCATTCGAGTACAAATCCGTCCCGATAAACCGTCTTGATTTTCCCGCCGACCCGATCACTCGATTCATAGAGTGTGACGTGTGCACCGGCCTGTTTCGCATAGTAGGCAGCGGCCATACCCGTGATGCCGCCCCCGATAATCGCAATGTTGTTCAATTGATTCACCCATTTCTATATAGTCTTCGAATTAACCGTACCGAGAATATGGGTGTAGACATAGGATAAGTATCACACGGTTCTAGACGAAATTGTCACGGATGAAAGGGAGGGGCGACTATGGTTTGGTTCGGCATCACAGCTTCGATTGTCGTCGTTGGGATTGTCGCATTTATCGCCGCGATGAACCGACATGGAGAGAAGCTTGCCGGGGATGAGGAAAGTCCGCCGGTCATTTGGGCCGACGAAGACTGGTACAAGCCAGGATCGTCCAAAGATGACGGTCCGCCTGATGGCTAAGCTTGAGAAGATATGATAAGATGAGCCGGTTGTAAACTATCGGATATGAGGTGATTTTGATGAACGTATTAGAACAGCAGTTGGCGCATTTGGTCGACGAGTGTCGTCCGTATACGGCTCAAGGAAAAGTTGCGGATTATATCCCTGAGCTCGCACATGTCAAGGATGACTTGCTCGGCGTGGCGATTTGCCTGCCTGACGGTTCTTACATCCATGCGGGTGATGTCCATCATAAGTTTACGATTCAAAGCGTCTCGAAAGCACTCGCGCTTTGTTACGTATTGATGGAGTTCGGCGAGGACTTCGTGTTCTCGAAAGTCGGGATGGAGCCTACGGGTGATGCGTTCAACTCGATCGCCAAGCTCGAAGAGACCGTGCCATCGAAACCACTCAATCCGATGATTAACGCCGGGGCGCTAGCCGTCACGAGCATGATATTAGGGGATACGGCGGAACTTAAAATTTATCAGTTCCGTCAATTTTTAGCGACGTTACTCGGCGTGCCGGTCGAAGAAGTGACGTACAACGAAAAAGTCGCCCGCTCGGAATACGAGACGACCGACTTGAACCGGGCCTTGCTTTATTTCATGCGCCACCACGGCATCGTAGAAGGCGACGTCGATGAGATCATCGACGTCTATACGAAACAATGTGCCATCGAGATCGACTGTTTTGAGTTGGCCCGCATCGGACGGGTGCTCGCGGGCAACGGGGAAGACCCGGTCACAGGCGAAGAGTTGATTCCGCGCCGGGTCGTCCGCATCGTCAAAGCGATCATGACGACTTGTGGCATGTATGACGCCTCCGGTGAGTTTGCGGTCCGTGTCGGTCTGCCAGGGAAGAGCGGGGTGTCGGGTGCGATTCTCGCGACCGGGAAGCACGAACTCGGACTGAGCGACGTCGGCTTCGGGATTTTCGGTCCCGCGCTCGACTCAAAAGGCAATTCGATTGCTGGTATGAAGCTACTCGAACTGCTCGTCGAACGCTACACGTCACGCTAGAGCTTGATGGCGTCGACAGAAGCGTCAAGTTGCTCGTGCAGTGTGTCGATGAGTCGTTCATACGCCGAAACGTATTCGGTCGGCGGTGAAAAATCGGTCCAGCGCAGCAGCAATTGATGACGGTCATTCATCTCACCGAGCTCGGTTTGGAGCCGTTTCAACTTTTGGACCTGGTCTTTCGAGGCCTTTTCTTCGTAGTTTAACAAGTACTCGTGCAAGTAGCGTTCACGCTTCACGGCGAGCCGGACTTTATGGAGTGCCTCGAGCCGGTCATGCTTTGATGTGGCGTGGTGGTGGGACTCGACGCGGCGTTTCCGCTCCGATTTTGCCTTATCGAGAAACGCTGAGGCGTCTTGCTTCTTTAACGAGCGATACAATTGACCGCCGATGAAGCGGCGCACTTGTTGGTCGAGCGACGGCGTCATCTTTTCGGTGACGCGCGAATTTAATAACGTCCGGTCTTTGGCGCGGTTCGCTTCCATGTGATCGGCAAACGCCTGCTCGAGCCCGGTCTCGATTGCGAGACCTTGGAGCAACACGTCCCCGTCACGGACCGCGCCGAGCGCTTCCATCAGCTGTTTCAATTGCCGATACGTGGAAGGTTTCGTTTCGTACAGTTGCATGAACGTCAGCAACTTGCGCAAATGGACCCGGGCCTGATGCACGTCTTCTGTGTTTTGAAAGGTGAGCGCTTCGGTCATATAATGGTTGAACGTATTCCATGTTTCCAATAGTTCGTACTTTAGCTTCTCTGCATTCCGTTGATTCATCCGAATTTGTTCCTTTCTGAAATGAGATGAGGGTTGTCCATGTATCAAACGCATTCACTTAACGAAAAAATAAAATTGTTCTTCACGATTTTCTTTCCAATTTTAGTCACGCAAGTATCATTCTACTTAATCAGCTTCTTCGATACGGTCATGTCAGGCCGAGCCGGAGCCGTCGACTTGGCTGGCGTCGGTGTCGGCTCGAGTCTATGGATGCCGGTCTATACGGGACTGAGCGGGATTCTGCTTGCCGTCGCACCGATTGTCGCTCAGGCGCTCGGAGCCCGTAATATCCAACATATCCAACGGACGTTGTATCAAGGCGTTTACTTAGCGATCGGACTGAGCATCGCGACACTCGTCCTCGGTGCGTTCCTCGTTCCGGCCGCAGTGGACGGGATGGGGCTAAGTGAGGAAGGAAAACGAATCGCCAAAGGTTATTTGCTCGCGCTCGGATTCGGCGTCTTGCCGATGTTCTTGTTCAACGTGCTCCGGACGCTCATGGATTCACTCGGAAAAACCCGAATTTCCATGTTGCTTATACTATTAGGGTTACCCATTAACGTCGGGTTAAACTACATCTTCATTTTCGGGAAGCTCGGACTTCCTGCTTATGGGGGCATCGGGGCCGGCATCGCTTCTGCGATCACGTATTGGCTTCTCTTCTTCATGGCGTTCGCGTTCGTCCGGAGCGGGAAACCGTTCCTTGAGTATCGGTTCCTGCGCGCGCCGGATCGATTGGCATGGCCGCGCCAAAAAGAACTGCTCAAGCTCGGGACGCCGATCGGCCTCGCCATCTTTGCCGAGGTCAGCATCTTCGCGGCCGTGACCTTACTCCTTAGCGAGTACGGGGACAATATCGTCGCCGCCCACCAAGCGGCGATCAACTTTGCCTCGTTCGTCTATATGTTGCCGTTGTCCGCTTCGAGCGCTTTGACGATCGTCGTCGGCTATGAACTCGGTGCGCGCCGACTCCAAGACGCGGTGCGCTATGCCAAGATTGGGATCGTGCTCTGTTTGGCCGTATCGTCATTTTCAGGCGCCTTGTTGTTCTGGCAGAATGAACGCGTCGCCGCCATTTATACGAATGACGCCGCTGTCGTGGAACTTGCGGCCCACTTCATGATCTTTGCGGTCTTCTTCCAATTATCTGACGCCGTCGCCGCCCCGATTCAAGGCATCTTGCGCGGTTTCAAGGACGTCAACGTGACGCTCGTGTTGTCGCTCATCGCCTACTGGGTGATCGGGCTGCCGCTCGGTTTCTTACTCGCGGAACGGTTCGGCTTCGGTCCCGATGGTTATTGGATCGGGCTCATCGTCGGACTTGCCGCCGGGGCAGTGCTCTTGTTCATGCGCCTCGTCCATATCGTCAAACGATACAATGCCAAAGCAGCTGTCGAAGAGACAGCGTGACAAAATAAGGTTGGATGCCGGTTCGCCCGGGTTCAGCCTTTTTTTTGTTTGAGTCGATGGGAAGTCGGGCAAATGACTGATGATTTGATGTTTTTTTAAAATGGATAAATTGGTCTATACAACTATACTGATTTTTGTTATGCTATTGTCGAGAATAGTAGTGAAAGGGTGGATGACTGATGATGGTGATTATTAACGCACACCTCGTTTCTGGACAGGAGACGTGGGAACGCGGTTATGTTCGGATAAACGGGAAAACGATTGAAGCGGTCGGGGCGATGGCTGACTATGAGGCTGGAGATGAGACAGTGATCGATGTCGCAGGAAAACTCGTGACACCGGGCATGATTGATATACATGTCCACGGGGGTTATGACGTCGACACGATGGATGCGGACCGAGACCGGTTACGTTTCCTCAGTCAATCGATGCTCGCCGAAGGAGTGACCTCGTTTTTTGCGACGACGATCACGCAGTCACCGGAAGAAATCACCAAGGCGCTCGAGTCTGTCCGTGACGTCATCGAGTCAAACGAGACGACGGTTGCCGGTATCCATCTAGAAGGACCGTTCGTCAACGTCGAGAACGCGGGGGCTCAACCGGCAGAATATATTATCGATCCTGACGCTGAACAGTTTCGCATCTGGCAAGACGAGGCGGGCGGTCACATCCGACTCGTCACGTACGCACCGGAACGTCCGGGCGCACGAGAGCTTGAGCGAGTAATGATTGAATCGGGTGCCATCGGCTCAGCCGGTCATACGAATGCGACGTTTGCCGAGAACAAAGCGGCTGGCGTGAAGCACGGCACACATTTATACAATCAAATGCGCGGGCTGCACCACCGTGAACCGGGGACGGTCGGTTACTGCCTGCTAGAACGGGACGTCATGGTTGAAATTATTCCGGACGGGATTCACAGCCGTCCCGAGATGGTCGATTTCGCGTATCGCTTGAAAGGCGCGGACGGTCTCGTCGTCATCACGGATGCGATGCGGGCGAAAGGTCTTCCGGACGGGCGTTACGAGCTCGGAGGACAACCGGTCATCGTCGAGGATGGCGCAGCGCGGCTTGAAGCCGGTAACTTGGCTGGAAGTGTGTTGACGATGGACGCGGCGTTCCGCAACATTATCGCCTTCACCGGGTGCACGATTCAAGAAGCCGTGAAGATGACGTCCGCGAACCAAGCCGCGGAGTTTGGCATGAGTAAAAAAGGGTCAATCGCAGCCGGGTTTGATGCGGATCTCGTCATCTGGGACGGGTCATTGACGGTCGAGCAGACAATTCACCAAGGACGCATCGGATTTGAGAAGGAGGACGTGAAATGAATATATTAGTAGCGAAGACACCAGCGGACGCTGAACAGATTGCCTATACGCTCATTAAAGAGCGATTGGCCGGGAAACGTGAGTTCGTGCTCGGGCTGGCGACGGGGAGCACGCCGGTCGGGATGTATAAGATGTTCAAGCAGGACCAGCTCGATTGCCGCCATGTGACAAGCGTCAATTTGGACGAATATATCGGGCTTGCTCCGAGTCATCCTCAAAGCTACTATCATTTCATGGAAGAACGTCTGTTCAACGATGTTCCGTTCAAAGAAAGCCATCTTCCGCGTGGTGACGCAAAAGATCCTGATGCTGAAGCGGAGCGGTATGAACAGCTCGTCCGATCAATCGGTGTCGATCTTCAACTGCTCGGGATTGGTGAAAACGGGCATATCGCGTTCAATGAACCGGGGACGGCGCTCGATGCGAAGACGCACGTGACAGCGCTCACTGAGTCGACGCGGGAGGCGAATCGCCGCTTCTTCGATGCAAGCGAAGAAGTCCCGACGCACGCGATCACGATGGGACTCGATACGATCATGAACGCGCGCGAGATTGTTCTCGTCGCAACGGGAGACCGAAAAGCGAACGCGGTCCATCACATGATCGAGAGTGTGCCGTCTGTCGATTGGCCCGCGACGATTTTGCAGGCGCATCCGAGTGTCACGATCGTACTTGATACCGAGGCGGCCTCACAGTGCGCGCAAGCTTTACAGGCACGCGGAAGCGAAGCAGCCGCACGGTTCTTCTCGATCCGCTCATAACCGTTCAACCTGGGGACGCACGTTCCCAGGTTTTTTTGGTTGCGATTATGGGAAATTGTATGGAAATGAGTTTGTCATCAAAACGTTTTCGACAAAACTCGAGGATTCCTCTATAATAAGTGAAGCTCGTATCATTCGACCGTGAAGGAGAAAAACATGAACTCAAGAACCCAGGCGCGTAGACGGCGTAAAGGTCCGTCTACGTTTTATAAAGTGTTCAGCTCGCTGATCCTCATTGCCGTCATCGTCGGCTCTAGCATGTATGGGGCGGCTTTTTATAAAGCGCACAACATGTTGTCCGGCACACAAGTGACGCTCGAGGACGATCCGACGATCGAACCGACCCGGTTTGATAAAGAGGACACCGAAAGTTTCCTCGTGCTCGGGACCGACCTCTCCCCGCAAAAGAAAGCGCGAGGGGAGTTCGGTCGCTCTGACGTCATGATTGTCGTCATTTTGAACAAGAAAGACAAGCAGACGACGATGCTCAGCATTCCGCGAGACTCGTACGTCAATATCGATTACACAGGATTCGATATCCCTTACGGTAAGACCGGTCTCGATCAAGACAAAATCACGCACGCCTACTATTTCGGATCAATGGACGAGTCGGATCCGAACAACGGTATGCGCATGTCGACGAATACGGTTGAAGACCTAGTCGGTGTTGAAATCGACCACGTCGTGTCGCTCAACTTCCAAGGATTCGTCGACTTCATCGATGCTGTCGGAGGCGTCGAAATCGACGTTCCGTTCTCGTCTGAACAGAAGAGTTATGACGCATCCCGTGAAGCCGTCCAAGTCGAAGCCGGCCTTCAGCAGTTGTCGGGTGAAGAAGCACTCGCTTATGTCCGAAACCGCTATGACGACCCGCGCGGGGACATCGGGCGCGGCCAACGTCAAATGGAAGTCATCAACGCCGTGCTCGAGCAGTCGCTCGGCACGTCATTGATCAACAACTATGATAAAGTGCTCAAATCGGTCGGTGACAATATGCAGACGACGCTTGGACCGAACGACTATATGCGTTTAATCGAAGACGTCGGTGCCCTTAACAACACGGTTCAATATCAATTGACCGGAGAAGGTGCGCGTGGCAATGACGGCCACTTCTATTACTTCTTGAACGAGCCGTTGCTCGACGAGGTCCGGTACCGTGTGCAACAAGCGGATTCCGGCAACGAAGTCGAAGCGATGACGGAGACGGAGCTCGAGTCTTATATGCTCGATCCGTCTGGCATCACATACGAAGCCCAATAAAAAAATGGTTTGCCCTCAGCGGGGCAAACCATTTTTTTAGGTGCGTTCCATCGCGACAGTGAACGAATACGCATCGCCGCGGAACAAAGAACGACTGTATTCGAACATGTCGCCGTTCTCGAGATACGTCCGTTGGTCGATCAATAGGACGGGCGCGTTCGGGGAGATGGTCAACAGCTTCGCTTCAACAGGTCCGGCGCTTCGGGCTTCGAGCGTCTGTGTCGCGTTTTTCAAACGCAGGCCGGACTGTTCGGCGAACTCATAAATCGAGCCGACGGCATCTGCCTCGGTCAGTTCGGGCAATAAGGCGACCGGGATATAGGCGGTCTCTAAAGCGAGCACGTCCTCGTCGGCGAGTCGGAGACGCTTCATCTCATAGACCGGCGTACTGGCTGCGACATTCAATTTCTGCGCGATTTTATTCGAGGCCGGAATCGTGTCGAATGACAATAGACGGCTGAACGGGCGCATGCCCCGGTGTTTGATTTCTTCTGAGAAACTCGTCAAACCGGACAACGCCATCGTGATTTTTTTACTGGCGACGAACGTACCACGTCCTTTTTGACGGCTCAAATAACCAGCGTTGACGAGGTTCGTGATCGCCTGGCGCACCGTCATCCGGCTGACGTTATACCGCTCCGAATATTCCCGTTCGGACGGGATCGATTCGCCGGGTTGGAGCTCGCCAGCGTCTATTTGTTGCTTTAAATAGGCTTCGATTTGATAATAAATAGGTAGCGGGGACTTTTTATCAATCTGTAACATACATATCGCTCCTGACCTAAGGGTAAGTGTTACTTATTATAGACCAAATCAGACTAGTTGTCTGAACATATCATGCAGAAAAGGTGGCGACCAATATGAACTCATGGCAATTTGAAACGACGGTGACAGCGCAGCGGGAAGATGAGCGGGGCACGTGGATCGCGCTTGCAGCAACACATTTTTACGCGGAAGGTGGCGGACAACCGGCCGATACAGGGACGATTGGCGGACAAGCCGTTTTAGATGTGCAACGTGACGACTCGACCGTGTGGCACCTCGTCAACGAGCCAATCGACGAAGCAACGGTAGTGATCGGTCAAATCGACGCAGCGACACGTCACGACCACTCGATCCAACATACGGCGCAACACGTGCTGACGGCCTTGCTTGAAGACCGATACGGTATCGAGACGCTCAGTTTTGGAATCAGTGCTGACGATTCATCGATCGAGATCGCGGCCGAATCATTCGATTGGGAGTTAATCGAAACGTTAGAACGTGACGTTCAGCAGATCATCTTCGACAACCGACCGATTCACATTTTTGAATTACAGGATGGCGAAGTCGAGCATGACCGGTTACGTAAAGCGACGGATCGCACCGGCACGATTCGGATCGTCGAAATCGATGGACTCGATTATAACGCTTGCGGAGGGACGCATGTGTCGACGACCGGCCAGCTCGGGATCATTAAAGTGACCTCGATGAAAAAAGTGCGGGGGAACGTTCGTTTGACGTATGTCGCAGGGATGCGGGCACTAACGGTCATCCAATCTTCGCGCACCGCGCTACGGGCGATCCATCAAACGTTGTCGACGACGAACGAGACGGTCGCGGCCCGTGTCGCCGAAGAGCGGACGGCGCGACTCGAACGTGAAAAAGAAGTGAAGGTGCTCGAGGCCCGGGTCGCCAAGGCGAAAGTCGCAGCATTCTTACAAGAGGACAATTACGTCATCACGCACATCGGCAAGACCGAGGCGGAGACGCTCACGACGATGATCGTCGAACGGATCGCGGCGACCGGACGGATTGCCGTCGGTGCCAATCATACCGGACAAAAACTGTTGCTCATGCATGACGGGACGCATGACATCGCCATCGGCAAGTTTTTAAAACGGACGTTAGACGACCTTGGCATCGGTCGGGGCGGTGGCAGTCATAAACAAGCCCAAGCCCGCTTCGAATCGATCGTCGACCTAGAACGGGCCACGGCAGAAGTCGTCAAACGGTTACAGGAAGGAGTGGTGTCATGTTGACGATTGAACACGGCAACGACACGTCGCTCATCGAACGAGCCCGTTCCGTACGGGAGGTTGTCTTTATCGGCGAGCAAGGGATTGACCCGGCGCTCGAATATGACGACCTCGATCCAATCTGTATCCATTTTGTCGGGATGATAGACGGGGAGCCCGTGACGACGGCACGACTGCGACCAATCGGAGACGGTGTCGGCAAAGTCGAACGGGTCGCCACGCTCGCATCGGCGAGAGGGAACGGATATGCGAAAAAGCTGATGCTCGAAATCGAGGATGTGGCGCGCGAGAGCGGGCTGCATGAGTTGAAGCTCGGCGCTCAACTGACGGCGCTCCCGTTCTATGAACGGCTCGACTATACGACGTTCGGTGACGAGTTTTTAGACGCCGATATCCCGCATCGGATGATGAAGAAGTCGTGGTGATTATTTTTAGAAAGTTTCTTTTTTTCTAAAAAAAGGTTGGCAAGCCGGGAAGCATTTGTTATAACTAAAACTAACAACTGACAGATAGAGGTTGCGAATGACATGAGTAAGCTTGATTGAAACGGACGCATTCCGGATCGAGCCGAAAGGGGAAATTCGCCGAAGTCAACGTTCGCATGCGTACGAACGAAGGCTGGGGTAGTCGTGAACAACGCCTACACTGCCATGGATGAAATGCCATGGAGCGCTATCTACGGAACGATTTTTTAATCGTTTTTCAACTGCGCGTAAAAGCGGCAGACCGTAGGGAGAGTGCTTCCTACCGGTCTGCCGCTTTTTCTGTTGGTCGACATCATGAAAGTGGGGAACCTGATGACAACCGTACTAAAATTTGGAGGAAGTTCTGTTGCCACAATCGAACAGATTCAGGCAATTTCTGAATATTTACAGACACGAGTCGTTGCTGGCGAGAAACTCGTCGTCGTCGTCTCCGCGATGGGGAAAACGACCGATTCGCTCCTGTCACTCGCAAAACAAATTACAGAGCGTCCGATGATTCGTGAGCTCGACCGCTTGCTCGCCGTCGGAGAAGAACAGACGATCAGTCTACTCAGCATCGCCTTGAACTCACGAGGCGTCGCCGCCATCTCGCTCACGGGGCAACAGGCCGGGATCGACACGATGGGCATTCACACGAAAAGTAAGATCAAAGCGATCCGGAAAGAAGTGTTGGAAGAAAGGCTCAGAACGAATGACGTCGTCATCGTCGCCGGCTTCCAAGGCGTCAACGAGTTCGGGGATGTAACGACGCTCGGACGCGGTGGTTCGGATACGACAGCCGTCGCACTTGCCGCCGTCCTCAGTAAACGTTGTGAGATTTATACGGACGTCGCCGGTGTCTATACGGCCGACCCGCGTATCCATAAAACGGCACGTCGCCTAGATACCGTCTCGTATGACGAGATGATGGAAATGAGCGCGCTCGGCTCGAAAGTGATGGAAATGCGCAGCGTCGAGCTGGCCAAAAAATATGATGTGAACATCTTTGTAGGGAAGACGCTATCGAGCGAAGGAGGAACATGGATCATGGATATGACACAGGCGATGGAACAAAAAGCGGTGACGAGCGTGAGCGTCGTGAAAAACGTGCTCAGCGTCTCGATCAAACATATTCCGCATTCAGTGGCAGGGGTTGCCGATATTTTCGAGAAGTTGTCACAGCGTCACGTCAATATCGACATGATCAGTCAGACAGCGTTCGACGGTGAAGTGTTCCTGTCGTTCACTTGTCCACTTGACGAGGAGGCGTTCCTCGAAGAAGCGCTCGCCGAACTGACGGAGGCGTTCCCGCAAATTAAAATCGACCGTCATACCGAACATGCGAAAATCTCGGTCGTCGGCATCGGCATGCGCGACGCGACCGGTGTCGCAGCCGGATTGTTCGCCACGTTCCGTGAGAGCGGGATCCCGTTCTATCAAGTCACAACTTCAGAGATCAGCATCTCTTACACGATTAACGATCAAGACGTTGAAGCGGCGGTCGCGGCCATCGCGGAGCGTTTCCATTTATAAGGGGGAGTTACCATGTACAACGTTGCCGTCATCGGTGCGACAGGCGCCGTCGGTCAAAAAATGATCGACGTGCTCACAGAATATGAGTTTCCAATCAATGAACTATTACTATATGCGTCAGCCCGCTCGGCTGGGAAAACAGTCGAAGTGAACGGTCGCGACATCGTCATCCGTGAACTGTCGGACGCGATTTACGCAGACGCGATCGACATCGCCTTGTTCTCGGCCGGTGGTAGCATCAGTGAACAGTATGCACCGCGTCTGAGTGAACAAGGGGTCATCGTCATCGATAACTCGAGCGCGTTCCGGATGCAAGCAGGAATCCCGCTCGTCGTACCAGAAGTGAACCGAGTCGAACTGGGCCCGGACAAGATGCTCATCGCCAATCCGAACTGCTCGACGATCCAATCGGTCGTCGCCCTCGCACCGCTCGCAGAAGTGTATGGATTGACGCGTGTCGCCTATACGTCTTACCAAGCCGTCTCCGGTTCGGGACAAAAAGGCATCGAAGATCTCGAACGGGGCGCCCGCGGTGAAGAGCCGCAAAACTACCCGTATCCGATCTACGATAACGTGCTGCCGCATATTGATGTCTTCCTCGAGAACGGCTACACGAAAGAAGAACAAAAGATGATCGACGAGACACGCAAAATTTTGAACGCACCAGAATTAGGTGTGACGGCGACGTGTGTCCGCGTCCCGGTCCGTAACAGCCACGCCGTCTCGATCACGGTCACGCTCGATCGCGAAGCGACGCTCGCGGAAGTGAAGGCGGTCCTCAGTGACGCGCCAGGCGTCGTCCTCATGGACAACCCGAGCGAACTCGTCTACCCGACGCCGCTCGATGCGAACGGGACGGACGAAGTGTACGTCGGTCGCGTCCGCCGCGACGAGTCGCAACCGAACACGTTCCATCTCTGGTGTGTCGCCGATAACGTTCGCAAAGGGGCGGCGGCGAACGCCGTTCAAATCGCCCAGTGCATGATCGGGCAAGTCGCTACGAAATAAGGGGGAAATCATATGTTCACAGGAGTCGCTACAGCACTCGCTACACCGTTCCAAACGGACGGTCAGTTAAATCTCACAGCGTGGGAAGCATTGATTGAAGATCAAATCAAAGAAGGCGTCAGCGGTCTTGTCATCGGGGGGACGACAGGCGAAGGGATGACGATCACGGACGAAGAGTTCGAGACGCTCCTCACGAAGGCGATCGAAGTCGCCGCCGGTCGTGCCGTCATCATCGCCGGGACAGGGTCGAACAATACGGCGTTAAGTATCACCAAGACGAAACGGGCGGCAGAGCTTGGTGCCGAGATGGCGATGGTCGTCACGCCTTACTATAATAAGTCGACCCAAGCGGGGCTGATCGCCCACTTCACGGCGATCGCCGACGCGTCACCGATTCCACTCATGCTCTACAACGTCCCGTCACGGACAGGCGTCGCGCTCGATCCGGCAACGGTCGGTGAACTCGCCGAACACCCACAGATCGCTGCGTTGAAAGAAGCGAGCGGGGACATCTCGGTGATGGCGCAAATGATGGCCCACTTGCCGGAAGGTTTCCCGGTCTACTGCGGAAATGACGACCAAATCCTGCCGTACATGGCATGGGGCGCCCAAGGTGTCGTCTCGGTGCTCTCGAACGTGTATCCGGGAGCGACGGTCGCGCTCGCCGAAGCGCTTCTCGCCGGAGATTTAGAGACGGCCCGCACATGGCAGATCCGCTTGCTTCCGGTCATCGATGAACTGTTCGCCGAAGTGAACCCGATCCCGGTCAAGGCGGCGTTGAACGCCCGCGGCTTCGAATTTGGCTCGCCGCGCCTCCCGCTCGTTCCGATGAGCGCGACGGCCGAGGCACGTCTGTTGTCGGCGATGGAGCAGTTTAATGAGGTGAGACAGTGAACTTGTTAATTCACGGATACGGCGCGATGGGGCAGATCGTTGAAGAAGTCGCGCTCGCTCAAAACTTGAACGTCGCGGCCATCGTCTCACCGGCGGGCGGCGATCATCCCGTTTCACTGAAAGAAGTTGACGCCGCGATCGACGTCGTCATCGACTTCTCGAACCCGGCGCTGCTAGATGACGTGCTCGCGTTCGGGAAAGACAAGCAAATCCCGCTCGTCATCGCGACGACGGGCTTCTCGGAAGCGGAACTGGCAAAGATCGAGGACGCATCGAAACAGATCCCGATCTTCCAGTCGTATAACACGTCTTACGGGATTGCACTGTTGAAGCAGTTGCTTGACCAGCTCGTGCCGCTCACGCTTGGTTATGATATCGAAGTGATCGAAGCGCATCACCGTAAAAAAGTCGACGCGCCGAGCGGGACGGCTGAACTGCTCGCCCGTGCCATCGAGGCGAAGCGGGACGTGACGCCGGTGTACGAACGTGCGTCACGCCGTGAGGCGAGAGGTGCCGACGAACTTGGCATGCACTCGGTCCGCGGCGGTACGATCTTCGGTGAGCATACGGTGCTCTTCGCCGGAGACGATGAAATGCTTGAATTAAAACATACGGCCCTGTCGAAACGCGTCTTCGCGAACGGGGCACTCGCCGCGGCGGCGACAATTCTCGACCGCCCAGCCGGATTATACAATTTAACGAACCTATACGAGGAGGCCACTCATGTTACTCACAAACGCTTATGAAATCGCACAATACATTAAAGATGCCAAGAAAGAAACGCCAGTCAAATTGTACGTCAACGGTCAGTTGGCAGGTCTAACAATCGAAGAAGCAAAAGCATTCGGAACGGACGAGTCGAAACTATTCCTCACGACGGCTGAACGTGCGGCCGCTTTCCTTGAAGCGAACGCGTCAGTCATCACCGACTCGCACCTCGAGTTCGACCGCCGCAACAGCGCCGTGCCGATGCTTGACACGACGAAGTTGAACGCCCGCATCGAACCAGGTTCGTTCATCCGTGACCACGTTCAAATCGGCAACAACGTCGTCGTCATGATGGGGGCGGTCATCAATATCGGCGCCGTCATCGGTGACGGGTCGATGGTCGACATGAACGCCGTCATCGGCGCCCGCGGCACACTCGGTAAAAACGTCCACCTTGGCGCTGGCGCAGTCGTCGCAGGTGTCCTCGAGCCGCCTTCAAAAGATCCGGTCATCATCGAAGACGGGGTCATGATCGGTGCAAACGCGGTCATCTTAGAAGGTGTCCGTGTCGGCGAGAATGCGGTCGTCGCAGCAGGCAGTGTCGTCACAGTCGACGTCCCGGCAGGAAGTGTCGTCGCCGGCACGCCAGCCCGTGTCATCAAGCAAAAAGATGAAAAAACAGCAGAAAAAACACAACTAGTGGATGACTTACGCTCCCTGTAACGTATAATAGACAGAAAATATCAAAAGTGAATGGGAGAGTTGAACAATGGAACAATATGGACAATGGATGTGGAAAGACGGGGCTTGGATCGAGCCGAGTGACGCGAACACGAGTATCATGACGCACGCGATCCACTACGGTAGCGGGTTCTTCGAAGGAATTCGGGCGTATCACACAGAGGAAGGTCCAGCCATCTTCCGACTCCGTGAACACTTGGAGCGACTCGTTCGTTCGTGTGCTTACTATCACGTCGAACTACCGTACACGGTCGACGAGCTCGAACAAGCGACGATCGAATTGATCGAACGCAACGGCTTTGAAGCGTGTTACATCCGTCCATTCGTTTTCCTCGGCACACCTTGGCAGGCACTCATGCCGACGCAGGAAACGAAAGTACACGTTGCCATCTCATGCTGGCCGCTCGGCGAATATTTCAGCAAGACGGTCGGTATCCGGGCGAAAGTCGCGTCATACCGCCGCGTCTCGTCGACGATGATGCCGATGCAAGCGAAAGCGGCAGCCAACTATATGAATTCGCAACTCCTTAAAGGAGAAGCGGTCCGAGACGGGTATGACGAAGCGATTGCCCTCGACATGAACGGAAACGTCAGCGAGGCGAGCGTCGCCAACATCTTCCTCGTCAAAGGCAATAAAATTTTCACACCGTCACTCGACTGTTCTGTCCTCGACGGCATCACGCGTCAAACGGTCATCGATCTTGCCCGTGAAGAAGGGTTCGAGGTCATCGAGCGCCATATCGGACGTGACGAATTGTATGTAGCAGATGAGATCTTCTTGACGGGTACAGCAGCTGAAGTGACGAGTGTCATCGAAGTCGACAATATCTCGATCGGCGGCGGGGTCCAGACGGTCGCAACGACTATGCTCGCCCGTTACCGCGAGACCGTGACGGGACTGATCCCGGCACATCGCGATTGGATCACGTTCGTCAAAGAAGCAGTCAAAGAATAAGGGAGCAATGTGTATGGGAGTCACAATTGACTTAAACGCGATTCGCGAGAACAAACGTCGGATCGAGGCACTCGGCCGACCGGTGTTTGCCGTCGTGAAAAACAACGCCTATAACTTAGGGATGGAGCCAGTTGTGACGACACTGTACGCAGAGGGGGTGCGTCACTTCATGGTGACGACGCTCGAGGAAGCGACAGAAGTGCGGAGTCATGCGGAAGAGGCGCGTGTCTTGGTCATGAACCCGGTCTATGATTGGGCAGCGGTCCATGCCCATCGCCTCGATGTAGCAATCGGTTCGTACGATTGGCTCGTCTCACAACGCCATGAGCTCGACGGCGTCCGTCTTCATTTGAAGCTCGACGTCGGCATGAACCGGTTCGGTGCGAAGACGTTCGAAGAAGCGCTCGCCATCTTAGCGTTCTGCCAAGATGAAAAGCTCAATCTCGTCGGTTTATGCACACACTTTCCGCTCGCCGACGCCGATAACGCCGAAATCGAGCACAGCGTCCATGTCGAACGGTTTGCCGACTGGTCGACGCGTCTGATCGAACGGCATTCGTTTGAAGTCGTCCATGCCGCCAACAGCGCGGCGACGCTTCAAGCCGATCCGCGTCTCGGGCACTGCACGCACGTCCGGGTCGGAATCTTTCTCTACGGCTACTCATCGGTCGAGGCGGTCGATTGGCTCGTCCCGGCGTTTCATTGGGAGACGGAAGTCGTTGCCGTGCACGACATCGAGGCCGGCGCACACGTCGGCTACGGGACGGGCTACACGGCACCGTCGAAAGAGCGGATCGCCGTATTGTCAGTCGGATATGGTGATGGCTTGATGCGGGCCCGCCGGCATTTGCCGGTCCACATTAATGGACGGGCGTTCCCGTTCGTCAGCAATATTTTCATGAGCCACAGCTTCCTCCGTGTCGACGAGACGGTTCAAATCGGTGACCGGGTCGAGCTGTACGGTAATGAGACGAAGATCGATGACGTGACCCGGACCGGGCACGCCAACAACTCGGAACAACTATGCGCACGCTCATGGCGTGTCCCGCATCGCTTTGAAGGAGGCATTTTATGTACACCAGCAACCAATCCGTTTGTATGATCGAGGGCGTATCCGTCCAAGAACTTCAAGCGACGTACGGGACACCGCTCTATATCATGAGCGAGCCAGAACTTGAAACTCGGCTCGGGCTCGTCCGGAGCGCATTTTTAGATAAGTATCCGAACACGTACGCGCTCTATGCGTCAAAGGCGATGTCGATCGCGGCCGTGTATGAGAAAGTCATGACGGCGGGCTTGAGCATCGACGTCGTCTCACGCGGTGAGATGTTCGTCGCGCTCCATGCCGGTGTCCCGGCTGACCGGATTCACGTTCACGGGTCAAATAAGACGGTGCAAGACATCTCGTTCGCGCTCGAGAACGGCATCACCCATTTCACGATCGACAACATGCGTGAGATCGGTCTGCTCTCGGGTCTCGCCGTAAAGCATGATGTCGACGTCGACGTCTTGCTCCGCATCGTCCCGCAAGTCGTCGGAGGCGCCCACGAGGCGATCCAGACGGGTGGGGTCGATACGAAGTTCGGTTTCCCGACGCATGACGACACGTATCTCGAAGCGGTTCGGGAAACACTCGCGACGGAACGTCTTCATCTGAAAGGGATCCATTGTCACGTCGGGTCACAGATTCAAGAACCGACGCTGTTCATCAATACGGTCAAGACGATGGTCAACTTCATCGAGACGATTCGTCGGGAGACCGGCTTTACGGCTGATGTGTTGAACATCGGCGGTGGCTTCGGCGTCGCCTATCTCGAGACGGACGACCCGCTCGACTTTGCCGCTACGATGACGCAAGTGATGGATACGCTCGTTTCAGAAGTGGAGCGATTCGGTCTACCGCTCCCGAAAATCGGCATCGAGCCGGGACGTTGGCTCGTCGCCAACGCCGGTGCGACGCTGTATGAAGTCGGGACGGTCAAAGACGTGAGCGGTGTCCGCACATACGTCTCGGTCGACGGCGGCATGACAGACAACATCCGCCCTGCCCTCTATGATGCCGAATATGACGTCATTGCGGCGACGCGGATGGATGAAGCGAAGACGCTTGAAGCGAAGATCGTCGGGGCATGCTGCGAGTCGGGAGACATCATCTCGAACCGTTCGCTCATCCCGCCGGTCGAAGCCGGGGATCTTCTCCTCGTCAAAGCGACAGGCGCCTATAACTTCTCGATGGCGAGCAACTATAACCAAATGCTCCGCCCGGCCGTCGTGTTCGTGAAAGACGGGACACATCGTCTCGTCGTCCGCAGACAGACACTCGAAGACTTGGTCGCGTGTGAAGTGATTGGACAATCGACATAATTTTGTAGGTAGATAAAGAAAAGGGGTTCAGTCATAAACACGACTGAACCCCTTTTCGTATGAACGACCGATGCGACTTTATCGAGTCGATCTATCAGGTTAATCTAGTTGTGCGTTGACTTCCGCTTCATAACGATCAACGAGCTCGTTGTTGTCGTCTGTCTGGTACTTCTTTTCCAACTCAAGTTTCAACTTTAGCCAAATCGTATTCTTTTCATAAAGGTCTCGATCGAACTGATGATTTAGTTGTTGCAGCGACAAGCCGAGGGCGCTCGCGTAGGCGAGATGACTCGGTAAATCACTCCGGTCCGGTCCTTGTTGAATGTAACGGTCAATTTCTTCTTCCGTTACGTGAATGTTGTACTGCTCTTTTGCGACCATTTTCCATGCGATGTCATGCTTCATCGCTTCCGTTGAGAGCGTGATGACTTGTTCATCCGTCAAGTCGGTTTCATAATACAGTTTCTCTTGGGACAATGTCCGAATTACCCACTTTCGAAGCGGTTCCTCAACGTCGAACTGGTTTGCTTCGATGATGACGTCGTCAAACAGTGCTTTATAATCTTCGAACGCGAAGTTGTCTACGATTTGGCGTTGTTCTTCTTCGCTCTTCATGTCAATCGTCAAAGGTGACGATGTCGCGGATTGACATGCTGTTGTAAAGATGACGAACGAGAGCGTACATAATAGAAACGATTTGAAACGTGGGGGCACGGTGATCCTCTCCTTATTTGTATCGTCTTCAAACGGAGTGCAAGTTTCAATCAAAAGAACAGTCTAGTCATTTCTATATACGGGACGATGAGCTACCAAGTTCCCATGCTTTTCGGTCAAATTGCTACACGTGAGAACCGTTTTCACTTATGATGAAAAAGACTACATCAGGGGAAGTGATTTCTAATGGAGAAGACAGTCGGACAACAGTTGATCGAGTCGCGGCGGACGATTCGGATGTTTGTAGAGGAACCGCTTGATACGGCATTGCTGTATCAGTTGCTGACATCGGCCCACCAAGCGCCGTTTCATAACAAAGTCGAGCCGTGGAATCTTTATTTGTTCAATGGAGACGGGAAAGGCGTGTTGTTAGACGCGCTCGAACCGGCGTTTCAAAACGGTCCTGAGGCCAAGCGAGAGAAGATTACCGGACGAATCCGCAACGCGGCGGCGTGTGTGTACGTGACGACGAAGCCGTTTGAGACGGAGAAAGGGCAAAAGGATGCACTGCTCGCGACGGCGACGTTCATCCAGAACTTCCATTTGCTCTGTGCCGAGCAAAACATCGGGCTCGTCTGGCGGACGGGCGGTATCTTCGAAGACGCTCGTCTGCAGGAGATGATCGGGGCGGACGGGGAGACGTTCGTCGGTCTGCTCCAACTCGGACGATTTGAAGACGTTCCGCCGACGAAGGCGCGGCAGTCGCTTGATGCGTGTTTGACGATCTTCGAGTGAACATGAAAAAGCTCGAGCACGGCGTGGCCGCACTCGAGCTGGATGTATAAACAGGCTGAGACGTTTAAAAACGTCTCAGTTTATTTTTTGAGCTTGCCAGCAAGCCAGTTTTGAATGACATTCGTCGGAATCATGGTAATTATTTTCCCCCAGTTTGAGTTTCTTCTTCTATGTCATTATCCGATTGCATCCGTTCCCAAACCTCTCGATGTGTACCTTTTAGCGTATCATCGAACGAATCATCGATGTGAAGGCAATAGCTCGGGTTAATGGACGAGGCGTACAGGTCTAACATGAGTTGTGCATGGTTTGGATACATACAATTGGCCCCTTTCAACACGTCGGCTTGACTACATCCTCAGTATACAAGGGAAACATGAAGAAAAATCGGGGTAATCGTTAACAATTTATGAATCTTGTAAACGCTTTCACAAACTTTGTGTCGGTGTTAACGGTTCACACGTGTTCAAATACTGCTCGGCCCGCTTCGCATACTTGTTGACGGTCCGTTCCATGATGAAGCGGTCTTCGTCATTGAGCGGACGGACGACTTTGGCTGGTACGCCCATGACCATGACACCTTCCGGAATTTGCATATTCGGTGTGACGAGGGCGCCGGCGGCAACGAACGAGCCTTTCCCGACTTTCGCACCGTCAAGCACGGTCGCATGCATCCCGATGAGACAGCCTTCCTCGATCTCACACCCGTGAATCATCGCCATGTGACCGATCGAGACACGGTCATGGATGATTGTCGGTGATCCTTCGTATTGATGGATCATCGACCCGTCTTGAATATTGACGTAAGCGCCGATCTGGATCGGACCCTCGTCTCCACGGATGACGGTGTTGAACCAGACGCCGGAATGGGCTCCGATCGTGACGTCACCGATGACGTGGGCGCCAGGCGCGACGAATACCGTCTCGTCGACTTGTGGGATCAGGTCTCCTAATTTGTATTGCATATGTGTAACCCCTTTCAATTAGATATGCTTTCATTGTCGCACAACTACAAAAAGAAATTGCACCCGAAAGATTATTCTTGATAAGATAGGTAAAATACGTTGCAAAAGGAGACAGACAGATGGAAAAACAATATTTGATCGACATTGCCGCCAAGAAAAAGAAAGCGGCGGTCGTCTTTAAGGACGTAGCGGTCATCGACGTCTATAGCCGCGAGACGATTCGCACCGATGTCGCCATCGACTCGGGCTATATCGTCGCCATCGGGGAAGGTTACGAAGGGGAGACGGAATATCATGACCCGTCTTGGACGCTCGCTCCGTCATTCATCGACTCACACGTTCACATCGAGTCGTCGATGGTACCTCCGCATGAGTTTGCGAAAGCAGTCCTGCCGCTCGGTGTGACGACGGTCATCGCCGACCCACATGAGATCGCGAACGTCAACGGTGCGCTCGGGATCGAGTATATGCTTGCCGATGCGAACGGGTTGCCGCTCGACGTCCGGATGATGCTCCCGAGCTGCGTCCCGGCGACGCCGTTCGAACACGCGGGCGCCAAACTGTACGCTGAAGACCTTGCGCCATTTTTAGGAGACCCAGGGGTGCACGGTCTCGGGGAAGTGATGGATTATCCATCGGTCGAAGCCGGAAGCGAGGACATGCTCCAAAAAATCGCACAAACGGAACTCGCGGGAAAAGTCGTCGATGGTCACGCGTCAGGCCTCAATCCTGATCAGTTGAACGTGTACCGGACAGCCGGCATCATGACCGACCACGAATGTACGACGGCAGAAGAGGCGATCGAGCGGGTCCGTCGTGGCTTTTACGTCCAGATTCGCGAAGGTTCGGTCGCGCGAAACGTCGAAAAAGTGAGTCGGGCCATCACCGAAAGTAACGCCCACCGCTTCTTGTTCTGTACGGACGACAAGCACCTCGATGATCTCGTGGCAGAAGGTGGTATCGACTATAACATCCGCATGGCAATCCGTCAGGGCGTCAAGCCGGAGACAGCATACGCCATCGCCAGCCTTCATGCGGCCGAAGCATACGGCTTGAAAGACGTCGGTGCGATCGCGCCGGGCAAGAAAGCGAACTTTGTTATCTTGTCAGACGTCGAATCGGTTAACATCGAAACCGTCTACGTCGATGGTGAAGTAGTCGCTCGAGCGGGGAAAGCCACGTTCGAGGCCGAAGGGATTGAAGTGCCGAAGCCGATGAAAGGTGAGCTCAAACTCCCGGACCTGACAACTGACTCGTTCCGCTTGCCGATCAAGGAAGAAGCGGTCGACGTCATTCAAGTGTTGCCGAACAGCCTGTTGACGAAGCACGTCCGCCACGTGTTCAATCCGGATGAATCGGGCGCTGATCTTAACGAGGACATCGTGACGCTCGCCGTCATCGAGCGGCATCACGGGACGGGCCATATGGCGCTCGCACCGGTGACGGGCTTTGGACTCAAACGTGGTGCGCTCGCAGCGACTGTCGCCCACGACAGCCATAACCTTGTCATCGCCGGTGTCAGCCCGGAAGACATGTTACTGGCTGCAGAGACGCTCGAGAAGGTCGGTGGCGGTGTCGTCGCCGTCTCGGAAGGGAAAGTGCTTGCCGTCTTGCCGCTCGAGATTGGGGGGCTCATGACGAGGCGTCCGTATCATGAAGTCGCAGACGTGCTCGAACAGCTGAACGACGCACTTGACGTCGTCGGGGCTCACCGTCACTTCAACCCGTATTTGACGATGTCGTTCCTGGCACTTCCCGTCATTCCCGACTTGAAGTTGACGGACATGGGACTGTTTGATGTGACGACGTTCTCATTTATCGAAAATTGACTCGGTCTAACGTATGATTTTCGTAAAGACCAACCCGAAACGATTGAATGCGTGCGCTTAAGTTGATATAGTTACAACAAGTTTCATCGGTACAAATTGAAAGGGGGGATATAACAGATGGAACAAGTTGCTTACAACCGGTCGTATGATGAACATGAGGATTTGATCAATTCTGTGTATCGTGCCTTCAAGGACCGATGTGAAGAATTGCCTAGCGAGACGCAGACGAAGCGACGGTTGCGCCGTTTGATTTTATTGACGATCAAAGATCATACGTCATCGCATGCCGAACGGTTCGTGCTTTATCATTTCTTTAGTGATTTCTTTAAAGCCGTTGAGTCAAACGACCAAGCCGCGCTCGCTGTATTAAAACAAATCGTCCGTGACTAAAAAAACTATTGATATGTTACTGTAACCTATGATAATTTAGACGTAACTTTAAATGAATATTCGTGCTATCGATGAGGTAGAGGTGCGATGCTGATGAGTAAGTAGTCCGAGGATGACAACGGTGAAGACTACAGAAAGGCAGAATCGCCGAAGTGTAAAGTCATGTCTCTGACTTTATGCTGGGCTGACGGGAAACACCCGTCAGACTGCCATACATATATTACGTATGGAGCGCTCCAAGTCGGCTAAGAAAGACGGAACATCCAGCGAGGGTGTCGGCTTTGTTGCCGATGCCCTCGCTTTGCGTTTTTTTAAGCATTGGGGGGCCTCATCTCAAACAGAAGAGGAGGAAATCAGCATGGTAGATTATTCAACATCGGTACTTTCGTTAGTACCGGCACTACTCGCCATCATTATGGCGATCACAACTAGGAAAGTCATTCCGTCACTCGGTGTCGGGATCATCGCAGGGGTCTTGCTCCTTCATAGCTTCAATCCGCTTGAATCGATTCAGTACTTATGGTCGAACGTCATCGCCTTGTTCTGGGCAGATGGTGCCATAAACGAATGGAACGTGCTCTTGATCGCGTTCTTGCTCTTGCTTGGTATTTTATCGTCGATCATCCAAACATCGGGCGGCGCTCGCGCGTTCGGTGAATGGGCGGCTTCTAACGTCAAAACGGCGCGCGGCGCGCGCCTCGTCTCGTTCGGTCTTGGAATCTTGATTTTCATCGACGACTATTTCAACAGTCTCGCTGTCGGGAACATTAGCCGACCGCTGACGGATCGCAAGAAAGTATCGCGCGCTAAACTCGCGTATACGATCGACTCGACGGCGGCTCCAGTCTGTGTCATCAGCCCACTTTCGAGCTGGGGTGCCTACATCATCGCCATCATCGCTGGTATTTTAACGAAGTACTCAATCGACAGCTACTCGTCGTTCTCGGCGTTCATTCAAATCATCCCGATGAACTTCTATGCCATCTTCGCACTCATGTTGACGGGGTACGTCGCTTTCACAGGGCTTGCCATCGGACCGATGCGGACGCACGAGCTACGTGCGCTTAAAGGCGAGCTCTACGATGTGTCGAAAGGTGCACCGATGGGAATGAGTGAAGACATTAAAGAGCATGATGGTGGGAAAGTCCGCGACTTGATCGTCCCGATCATCGTCTTGATCATCGCGACCGTCTCGGCCATGCTTTACACAGGTGGCCAAGCGCTTGCTGCTGACGGTCAAAGCTTCTCGCTGCTCGGAGCGTTCGAATCGACGGACGTGACGCGTTCACTCGTTGCCGGCGCGGTCATCAGTTTGATCGTGGCGTTCTTGCTTCTCATCGGTCGCAACATTCCAGCTGTAGACTACGGTCATGCAGCGTGGGCCGGTATCCGGGCCATGTGGCCAGCCGTACTCATCTTGCTGTTCGCTTGGACGATCATTGCCGTCATCGGGGATATGAGAACTGGTGATTACTTGGCAAGCTTCGTCACAGATACGATCGCGGCGTCATACTTGCCGCTCATCTTGTTCGCGATCGCCGGTCTCATGGCGTTCTCAACAGGTACGAGCTGGGGGACGTTCGGTCTCATGCTACCAATTGGTGCTGATTTGATCATGGCGGTCGACCCAGAGCTGTTGCTCCCGACACTTGCCGCTGTGCTCGCAGGTGCCGTGTTCGGTGACCACTGTTCACCGATCTCGGATACGACGATCCTCAGTTCGACGGGTGCCGGGTCGCACCACATCGACCACGTGTTGACACAACTCCCGTACGCGTTAATCGCGGCAGGAGTGTCGGCGGTCGGTTACTTGGTGCTCGGAATCACAAGCTCGATGTGGATTGGATTCTTCGCGGCGTTCGCGACGTTCGTCGTCGCTCTCGTGATTGCTCAAATCATCTCGAAGCGCGGCCAAGTGCCGGCAGAGATGCGTGCTGAGCGTGAAGCGTAAACAGCTCGTCTAACAATCCGAAAAGATGTGTGTCACGAATCGCGTGACACACATCTTTTTTGTATGGAATGTAAAAACAAATCCTGCCGCTATGCGACAGGATTTGTTTTTTAGTTAACGTCCAACCACTTGAAGCTAGCGTCAGCTCCGAACGGATGGCGGTACATGTTTTGAATGTTTGAGCGCTCGAGGTAAGCTTCACCTTTTTGGTAGATCGGTGCGATCGCGAAGTCGTCTTCGAGCAAGATGCGTTCAGCTTCTTGCATCGTCTCCCAACGCTTCATTTGATCAGCTTCTTTCTTCGCGCTTTGGATTAACTGATCGTACTCATCGTTCGAGTACGCCATCCGGTTGAACGGACCGTCTGTGATCCACATGTCGAGGTACGTCATTGGATCCTGATAGTCAGGGCCCCAGCCGGCAGCAGAGATATCATAGTCGCCTGCACCTTCAAGCTCGAGGAAGTTTTTGAACGGCTGTTGTTTGATGTTAAGCGTGAGTCCAGGCAAGTTCTTCTCGAGTTCACCTTTGATGTACTCGTTGACTTTCTTGAACGCTTCTTCATCACGTGAGAGGAATTCGAGTTCGATCGTCTCGACGCCGAGCTCGGCAAGTCCTTTATCCCAGGCAGCTTTCGCTTCGTCGACGTTGTAGCTTTGAAGATCAGGATACTTCTCGCGGAAGTCAGCTCCGTCTTCCGTGAACGTGAAGTCCTTAGCGACGATGAAGTTGGCCGGCTGTGAACCGTCTGTCAAGATGACGTCAGTTACGCCTTGCTTGTCGAAACCTTTCGCCAACGCTTCACGAATATTCACGTTTTGGAGTGCTTCATTCTTTTGGTTGAAACGAAGGAAGTTGATCCGTGCGTCAGCACGTGTTTTAAACTCTTCTGCTTCTTGGAATTGTGGAACGAATTCAGAAGACAAGAGCGTATAGTCGACTTCACCTGACTCGAACAAGTTGACACCGGTCGCGACTTCTTTGACGACTTTGACGTTAATCGTGTCCATCTTGACATTTTCAGCATCCCAGTAATCTGGATTCTTTTTATAAACCCAACCTTCGTTGTCTTGCCAGCTATCAAGTACGTAAGGGCCGTTGTAGAGCGTTTTATCGACGGCTGTCGCGAACGACTCGCCTTGTTCTTCGACGAACTCTTGTTTTTGCGGCATGTACGTCGGGAATCCTGTCAACCCGAGGAAGTATGGAGCCGGTGCTTCCAATTGAACTTCAAGCGTCTTCTCATCGACTGCTTTCGCACCGAGTGAATCGAGTTCAGCTTCGCCGCCGAGGATTTTGTTGGCATTCTTCAAGTCTTGAAGGATGTATGCGTACTCGGCACCCGTTTCAGGGTTGAGGGCACGTTTCCACGAGTAAACAAAGTCTTCAGCCGTTACTGGTGAGCCGTCTGACCAGTTGGCGTCACGTAATTTAAATGTGTATGTAAGACCGTCTTCCGAAATCTCGACGTCCTCAGCAATACCTGGTACTGGTTGGTTGTTTTCATCAAGACGATACAGTCCCTCGAAGACGTTGTTCGTCACGATGATCGATGTCGAGTCGGTCGTGAGTGTCGGGTCAAGCTGTGGCAAATCAGTTGCCGAAACGAGCGTGACTTCCTTTTTCGCGTCACTTGATGACGATCCGTCCGTCGAATCTGTTGCCTCTTCTCCACCGCCACACGCTGCTGTAGCAAGCAAAGCGACACCCGATAAAGCTAACCATTTTTTATTCCGCATTGTCTTACCTCCCGAAAATTCTGATTGTTTCGAATATATTGCAATTAAACTACAAACAGAATGAATGCGCAATAAAATTTTTTAAATTATTCGAAAATACAAACATTACTGAAATACCTATCTAAACGTTCCTTTATTCAGTAGAATGAGAAAATCATCGAATGTTTATACATTATGTGTGTATAGTTATTCGATAAAAGTGAACTAATGTTGGAGGGTTTTGAATGAAGTCACAATCAGCCGGAATCGGCTTTTTCGGGCTTGCCGCCATGGTCGTCGGGACGATGATTGGCGGAGGAGCTTTTAACTTGCCAGGCGCGATGGCCCAAGGTGCCGGGGTCGGGTCAGTGATGATCGGTTGGACGATCACAGGGGTCGGTATGATTATGCTGGCGTTCGTATTCCAATTTTTGGCGGATTCACGTCCTGAACTTGAGGGTGGGATTTATGCCTACGCTAAAGAAGGGTTTGGGAAGTTCGTCGGCTTCAATAGCGGCTGGGGTTATTGGATGTCCGCTTGGATCGGGACAGTAGCGAACATCACGCTGATCTTTAGCACGCTCAGTTACTTTTTCCCGATTTTTTCAGCAGAGCATCGATCGTTCCGGTTAGTGATGAGCGCGTTCTTCATTTGGGGGCTGTTCTGGCTCATCTCTCGAGGGATGAAGGAGGCGGCGCTCTTGAACATCGTCACGACGATCGCGAAGCTCGTCCCGATCTTCTTGTTCATCGTGCTCATTTTGTTTGCGTTCCAGATTGAGACGTTCCAAATCGATGTTTGGGGCGAGTCTGGTTTCAGTTGGTCGCACGTGTTTCCCCAAGTGAAATCGACGATGCTCGTGACGCTTTGGGCGTTTGTCGGCATTGAAGGCGCGGTCGTCTTATCGTCACGGGCGCGCAATAAGCGCGATGTCGGGCGGGCGACGGTGATCGGCCTCATCGGGACGCTGTTGATTTACATGATGATTTCAATCTTCTCCTTCGGCGTCATGACGCAAGAACAACTCACGGCGCTCCCGGAACCGTCGATGGCGTACGTGCTCGAAGCGGTTGTCGGTCCGGTCGGTGCGACGATTATCAATATCGGTCTGCTCGTGTCGCTCGCTGGGGCGTTGCTCGGGTGGACGATATTGGCGACGGAGATCTCCTACGTGGCGAGCCGGGACGGTGTGTTCCCGAAATTGTTCAATCGACTCAATCGAAATGATACGCCGGTGAGCGCCTTGTTCATCACGCAAGCGTTCACGCAAGCAGTCACGGTCATCGCCTTGTTCTCGGAACAGACGTACTTGGTGCTCTCGAGCATCGCCGGTATCGCCGCGCTCGTGCCTTACTTATTCTCGGCCTTGTTCGGCTGGAAAGAGGCACGGCGGACTGGTGTTCGGAAAATGGTCCTCGTTTCGAGTGTCGCCTCGCTCTACGCGGCATGGTTACTCTACGCATCCGGGATTGAATACATGCTCATCGCAATGATTTTGTATGCGCCGGGAATCTTCGTTTTCATGCTCGCAGAACGGGAGCAAGGACGGAAGTTCCTAAGCGGGATCCAGTATGCGATTGCGACTGTCATCATCCTCGCGGCGACTTATGGTGTGTACGGACTATGGACGGCTGCGATTAGCCTCTAATCAAAAGAAGCACCGGTCGTCGAGATGACGACCGGTGCTTCTTTATGTCTCGTTATTCGTGAGCAACCGGACGACTTGGTCGGGTGGCATTGGTTTGGCATATAAAAATCCTTGGAACGAGTCGCAATCGGTCTCTTTTAAATGGTCGAGCATGATTTGGTCTTCGACGCCTTCGGCGACGACGTGAAGGTTCAAACTCTTGCCGAGGTGGACGATGACGTCGAGCAAGTGAGACTTCGACGTCAACCAGTCGTCGAGGAACACTTTGTCGATCTTCAGCTCGTCGACCGGGAACGATTTCAAGTATTGAAGCGACGAGAAGCCGGTTCCAAAGTCGTCGATCGACAGGCGGTAATCGAGCCGTTTGATTTGATTCATCCGAGCGATGGTTTCTTCCGTCTGTTGCATGACGAGACTTTCTGTGATCTCGAGAATGACGTCGGACGGGTTCAAATCGAGTTGTTGCTTGATGTTTCGGAGCGTGTTGATGAAACTCTCGCTGCGGAACTGGTTCGGCGAAATATTGACCGCCATCGATAGAGGATGATTGACGAGCGGTTGCCACGCCTTCAGTTGCTTGGTGGCCTCAAGAATGACCCAGTTGTTGATCGGGACGATCAGCGCCATCTCTTCAGCGAGCGGGATGAACTCCGAAGGCGGGATTTGCCCGAGTTGGTCGTGATGCCAGCGCAGTAACGCCTCAAATCCAATCAGCTTATCCGTTTTCAAGTCGAACTTCGGTTGGTATTCGAGATAAAAATGTTTTTCTTCGAGCGCTTGGTACAGCGCTTTTTCGATATGGACTTGTCTTGAGAACGCATCGTCCATGTCTTTCGTGACGAATTGGATCGTCCCGACACCGATGCGCTTGCCTTTGAACAAAGCGCTCTCGGCCCGGGTGTACAGCTCGTCCAACGAATTAGTGGCCGATGGGTAGAACACGCAACCGATCGAGATCGATAACATGATCGAATGGTGGTAAATCCGGAACGGTCGTTGCAGTTCGTGTTGCAGTTGACGAAGCAGCTGGAACACTTCTTCTTTTGATTGTTCAAAGAAAAGAATACCGTACAAGCCGCCCGAAGGATGGAACATGACACTCGACTGGGGCAGGAAGCGTTCAGCCCGGTCTTTAATTTGGAGCAACAGTTCATTGCCGACGCGTGAACCGAACGACTCGTTGATAATTTTGAACCGATCGATATCGAAGAGGGCGACGTGCAATAACCCGTTATGTTCTTTCACGTCAGTAAGTGAATGCGCATATTGGCGCAAGAGCCCTTTTTTATTTAACAGCCCGGTCAAATCGTTGTGATAGGCGAGGTAGTTCACTTCTTGTTCGAGACGTTTTTTATCAGACACGTCGAAACCAAACGCCGTGTACTGGGCGATTTCGCCGTCTTCACTTAAAATCGGTACAATCGTCAAGTTGAGCCAGCAGATGTTCGTCACATGTCGTTGCGATCGAACCGGCATCTCGCCGTTCCAAATTTGATCGGTCGTGAGCGCTTGACGTACCACACCCGCAATCGGATCATCTTCAAAGGATGGGTGAATGAGCTCGAACCAGTTACGACCGATGAATTGTTGGTCAGGTGCCCCGATCAAGTCGCACAACAGCGGATTGATCTCGGTGATCTCGCCACGAGCGTTGGCTGCCAAATAATAAGTCGAATGCTCGATCATCGCTTGGAAGTGGTGGAGCAGGTTGAACTGCTCGGTGCTGATGAGCGGACCGAAGCCTTTCGGTAGGAAGGCTAAAAAATAGCCGTTGACGTCGTTGATCGAAAAAGTTTGTAAGTAAGCGGTCGCATAGACGACCGAGCCGTTTTTATGTTTAAACGCCGTCAACGCCGTCGTCGAGAATGGATATTGAAGGAGCAATGGTGACCACGTTTCAAGCGCCTGCTCTAAATGTTGGACGACGGGTAATGCGTGGTGAAGTACCTCGTCACGCTCCCAACCGAACAGCGTCTCCGCTTGTTCGTTCCAAAGAAGGACGGTGCCGTCAAAATCGATGTAACAGCATGGGATCGATAGGGCATCGATGAACGTATCAATCGGCAAATCACGCAATGAAGTCACACAAATTCCTCCAATCTACATCAAATAAGTCATACTATACGTTCAGTGTACCTTATTTTCCCAACCCAAGGAACGGGCAAGTTCGTCGTTGTCAAAAGAAAGACGGTCATCATATACTGAAGGTGTAAGGTAGTTCTTTTCATAAGGGGGAAATCAAATGTCAAAAACACAAGAAGTGATTGAATTGACAGAGAAATTCGGGGCGCACAATTATCATCCGCTTCCAATCGTCATCTCGGAGGCGAAGGGGATTTGGGTGACGGATCCGGAAGGAAATCGTTACATGGATATGTTGAGTGCGTATTCGGCTGTCAACCAGGGGCATTGTCATCCGAAAATCATTCAAGCGTTAAAAGATCAGGCCGACAAGATCACGTTGACGTCACGTGCTTTCTACAACGATCAGCTCGGTCGCTTCTACAAAAAAGTGGCAGCGCTTACAAATAAAGAAATGGTGTTACCGATGAACACCGGTGCCGAAGCGGTCGAGACCGCGGTCAAGGCATCACGACGCTGGGCCTATGAGGTCAAACAAATTCCGGGGCAAGCCGAGATTATCGTCTGCACCGGCAACTTCCATGGACGGACGATGGCGGCTGTGTCGATGTCGACAGAAGCGGACTATCAGCGCGGTTTCGGACCGCTCCTCCCAGGCTTCAAAGTCGTGCCGTACGGAGACATCGACGCGTTCGAGGCGGCGATCACGGAGAACACGGCGGCGTTCATCGTTGAACCGATTCAAGGGGAAGCGGGTATCATCATCCCGCCGGCGGGTTACTTGAAGCGGGCGGCTGAATTGTGTAAGGCGAACAACGTGTTGTTCATCGCAGATGAGATTCAGTCAGGTCTTGGCCGCTCTGGAAAATGGTTCGCAATCGAATGGGAAGGCGTCGATCCCGATATGTATATCCTCGGAAAAGCACTCGGTGGCGGTGTCTTCCCGGTATCGTGCGTGGCTGCTAACGAAAGCGTCCTCCAAGTGTTCAATCCAGGATCGCACGGGTCGACGTTCGGGGGGAACCCGCTCGCGGCGGCGGTATCAATCGCTGCGCTCGAGGTGCTTGAAGAAGAACAGCTTCCGGAGCGTTCGCTCGAACTCGGGACGTACTTTATGGACCGTTTAAAGTCAATCGACAACCCACGCATTAAAGAAGTCCGGGGCCGCGGCCTATTCATCGGGATCGAGTTGACGGAAGCGGCTCGTCCTTATTGTGAGGCGCTTAAAGAGCGGGGCTTGCTCTGCAAGGAGACGCACGAGACGGTCATTCGACTCGCGCCACCGCTTGTCATTACGAAAGAAGAACTCGATGAGGCGTTCACGGCAATCGAGGCTGTATTCGCACCGACTCCTATTTCATAATGCGGGAGGGCTTGTTATAATTTGAGAAGAAATGCAGACACCTGCCGGGCGATGTTTTCGCGGCAGGTGTCTTTTCGTAAGGAGGAACGGTCGTGCTCTACGTTTACGTTGGTTTAGCAGGAGCGCTTGGAGCGCTAGCAAGGTATGGGGTCGGTATAGGGATGCATACGTTGTGGACAGGTACATTTCCGCTAGGGACGCTCACCGTCAACTTGATCGGCAGTTTTCTACTCGGTTGGCTCACCCATTACTTGTTTCAGACCGGAAAGTTTTCACCGATGGTCATTACGGCGGTCGGTACAGGGTTTATCGGTTCGTTCACGACGTTCTCGACGTTCAGTGTCGAGACGATTGTGATGATCGAGTCAGGGAACCTGGTCGGAGCGCTCACCTATGTGACACTGAGCATCGTCCTCGGTCTGTTCAGCTCGTGGTTAGGCTATAAACTAGGAAGAAGACGATTCCGGCGTTTTGTGAAGCGAGAGGGGGAGGCGTGATGACTGTTTTGACAGTGATGATCGGTGCCTTTTTCGGGGCGATGGCCCGCTTCGGGATTGGTCAGCTCGTTAAAGTATGGACGACATCGGTCTTTCCTTGGGCGACTTTGTTCGTGAACGTGACCGGATCGTTTTGGCTCGGATATTTGTATGCGGCCCCTGTACCTTCGGTGGTGGGATTCGGAATCGGCGTCGGCTTCCTCGGTTCGTTCACGACGTTCTCGACGTTCAAACTTGAAGTGATGCGGTTCGTGACGAAAGATTGGGTTCGCTTTGGTTTATACTTACTGGCGACGTATGTCTTCGGTTTAATTGCCGCCTACCTCGGCTACCAATTTGGACAATAAACAATCCCTCGGAAACTCCGAGGGATTGTTTATTGTTCAGCGAGTTGAAGCTTTTCAGCACATGATGCGCATGTGTTTTCATAAGACTCACACTGCTCATCCATATGTTGTCCGCATTCTTGACACGTCTTATCTGGTAATTTCCGATAAAATTCGACTGACGATTCGAGTCGGCTTGCCCATTCATTCATATAAAGCGCCTCCTTTAAGTATGCGTGCGTTTGTTAAGTTGTATTCATTGTATTATAACAGTTGTGTTTAAGTCAATTATAATCTATAACAGATTTTTCTGTTTGGATTTGCTAAAATGAAATTATACGAAATGAGGTGACACGGATGAAGGCACCACAATGCGAAACAATCGCCATCCAAAGTGAAGATGTGGCTGTATTGCAACAGGCACTTGTGCGATTGGAAGCTAACCGAGTCAGTCGGTTGTTTAAGGCGTTCGCTGATCCGACGAGACTGAAAGTGCTGTACGTCTTGACGCTCGAGCAAGAATTATGTGTCTGTGACGTCGCCGCCGTGATCGGACACTCGAACGCGACCGCGTCTCATCATTTACGGACGCTCCTCGATCAAGGGCTCGTAAAATATCGTAAAGATGGGAAAGTTGTTTATTACTCATTAGATGATGAGCACGTTCGCCTTCTCGTCGAAATCGCGATGGCGCACAGTGCCGAACAGCAATCAGGTCTTTGAGAAGTGTCTACTGCGACAACACAGTAGACACTTTTTTATATTGTATTCTCTTCCAATCAGCGTTACGATATATTCAAATAAACGTTTGAATGAAGTGGGAGGAAGAGCGATGGAATCACGTGACGTCTTACCAGTCGAAGGTATAACTTGTACAAATTGTGCGGCGAAGATCGAGAAAAGCGTCTCGGAGCAGACCGGTGTCGCATCCTGTCAAATCGACTTTGCGACGAGCCGGATGATCATCGAATGGATTGATCCGTCCGAGCGTGAAACAGCGCTCCGTTCAATTGAAGAGACGATGGGGCGGATTGAACCGGGCGCGCATTTCGTGAAAACTGATCAAATCGAGCAAGCATCGAACCACCTGTTGTGGCGCTTTGGTATCGCCCTCAGCCTGCTTGTGCTCGCTCTCTTGACTGAATCACTGCCGTTATACGTTGTTGCTTATGCGGTCGCCGGCTATGATGTCGTCTATGCGGCAGCACGAAACGTATGGCATCGCGAATGGTTCGATGAGAAGTTTTTAATGACGATTGCGACGATTGGAGCGTTCGCAATTCGAGAATATCCGGAAGCGGTCGCCGTCATGCTATTTTATCAACTCGGCGAATACTTCCAAGGACGAGCCGTCCACGCGTCGCGTCGGTCGATCCAGTCATTATTGAATATGAAACCGACGATGGCACGTGTGCTCGGTCCGGACGGTGAGTTCGAACGGCGTCCTGAAGATGTGGCAATCGGCTCGGTCATCATCGTCCGTGCCGGAGAACAAGTTCCGATGGACGGGAGCGTCGTGATCGGCTCGAGTTCACTCGATACGGCATCATTGACGGGCGAATCGGTTCCCCGTCAAGTCGGACCGCACGATGAAGTGCTCGCCGGAATGGTCAATTTAGAAGGGCGGCTTGAAGTGCGCGTCATACGATCTGCGACGGAGTCGAGCTTGCAAAAAATGATTGCGCTTGTCGAACAGGCAAGCTCGAACAAAGCGAAGACAGAGCAGATGATCACACGCTTAGCCAGAGTGTATACGCCGATTGTCGTCGTTTTAGCAGCAATCGTTGCGTTCATTCCACCTCTTTTCGTTGGGAATTTAGAGGAGTGGGTGTATCGCGCCTTAATTTTCCTCGTCATCAGTTGCCCGTGCGCACTCGTCATTTCAATTCCGTTAGGTTATTTCGGCGGGATCGGGGCTGGTTCTAAACGAGGGATTTTGGTCAAAGGCGGCGAGTATTTAGACGTGCTCGCCGAAGTGAAGACGGTCATCTTTGACAAGACGGGAACGCTCACGACCGGTCGCTTTGAAGTGACGGACGTGACGACGAACGGAGACGTGACAGAAGCGGAGTTGTTAACGCTCGCTGCCCGTGTTGAGATGGCATCGACGCATCCGTTGGCAAAAGCAATCGTCGCGAAGGCGAGCAAGACGACCGCGTTTGCGAATATTACCGAAGACCCGGGCTACGGTCTGACAGCGACAGATAGCACGGATACAATCTATGTCGGAAGTGCTCGTTTCATGAGGAAGTTAGGACATTCGATTCAAGATGAACAAATGGGCACAAGCGTCCACGTCATGAGAAATGACCGCTGGCTCGGGCGGATTGAACTGATGGATACGGTGAAAGAGGATGCCGCAGCAGCCATTGCCGCGCTAAAACGTCTCGGCTATCGGACGGTCATGTTGACAGGGGACCGGGATGAAGTTGCGACGTCGGTCGGTTTGAAAATCGGAATCGATGAAGTGAAAAGTGAGTTACTTCCCCATCAGAAAGTCGAGGAAGTGGAGAAGTTGGCCGCACGAGGGAAAGTCGCGTTCGTAGGTGACGGTTTGAACGATGCGGCAGCGCTGGCCCGTGCGGACGTCGGACTCGTCATGGGTGGAATCGGGAGCGATGCCGCAGTGACGGCGGCAGACCTCGTGCTCATGAATGACGCACCGAGCGATGTCGTTGCGGCGATTGAGCTAAGTCAGCGGACGAAGCGGATCGTGTGGCAAAATATTATCCTCGCATTCGGGATGAAGGCGCTGTTCCTCCTGCTCGGCGTGCTCGGACTCGCATCGATGTGGGAAGCTGTGTTCGCAGACGTCGGCGTCGCGTTGCTCGCGATCGGCAACGCGACTCGCTTGATCCGTTCCAACTAAAAAAACTTCAAGCGAGCTTGAAGTTTGATGAATGCTTGAGACCGATCAGTTGTGATCGGTCTTTTTTTGACGTGTTTTGAAAATCATGAACATGAGGATGATGAGGACCGCTACGAGTAAGAAAACGATTGAGTACAGTGCTTGAATGACGATATCGATTTGATTTTGAGTGGATACGAGCTCTTTCCGGATATCGTTGTATTGCATCTGTTTCAAAGCTCTTAAATCTTCTAGTATCGTCTGCCGTTGATCGGTCATCGACTTGGCCGTCACCGTCGCCTGTTCGATGTCACCGCTCTCGTACATGACGAGGACGCGGTCGGCTTCTTGTTCCCAAATGCCGTCCCGATGCAGTAAGTCGAGGAATGAACTTGGCGTTCTCGGATCATTCTTGATAGATTCCTTCAACTCTTTCGTACGTTGGGACATGCTGTAATAGGCTTCTAAAAAGCGGCGGTCTTCATAGGCGAGGAGACCGCGGATAGCGTTGGCGCGTTCGATATTGTAGTACATGATTTCTTCAATTGCTTCATATGAATCGAACCGTTGCTCGTGAATGGTATCGATCTGGTCAGTCGTATTTCGCAGTTGAACGATGAAACTGGCGATGACGAGGACGATTAATACGGACAATGAGGCGAGCAGCAGCAGCCACTTTCGTTGGGACATGTTCATCCCTCCTTTATGAAGACAATCGTACAATATTTTTCGGGTTTCAGCATAAAATATTTTTTTGGGAAAGGAAAAACCGGGTAAAGAGTTAAATATATAATATGACGTTTCTTGTTATCGCTTACAATAGACGATGGAATGATTTCATTCATAAGGAGAGTAAATATGCCAGAGAACTCGTCGTTAAAAAAGTTACATCAGGTCTTAAAAACAAACCGGACCAATCTTCAATATGAAATCCCGACCTTGTGGAACCGGATGCGATTTCCGGCAGAACCCGTGCGCGACGGTGTCGAACGGGTGAACCCGTACGACTTTTTAATCGATACGATTGAACGAGGCATTCTTCCGCACGCTGTCAACGGGCGTGATTATCGTCAGTCGGTCGCACAAGCGGACGGGCACCTCGAGACAGGGGGAGACTGGATTAAGCGCTCCTCGGTCTACTCGATGCAAGTCCGGACCTCGACGTCGTGGGACCATGACGGGTCAGGCTACGTCGAGATGGACAACTCTCAAGGCATGAAAGATACCGGCACGTTCGTGAAAACGCTGGCTCTGTTGCCGCACTTGTTATACATGGGGATCGACACGTTATTTTTATTGCCGATCTCGCAGCACAGTCATAAAAATAAGAAAGGTGAGTTCGGTTCCCCATACGCTGTCCAAGATTTCTTTGCCATCGACGAAGAACTAAAAGAGACATTGACAGGGGACGGGTTGACGGTCGAGGAAGAGTTCGCCGCTTTCGTCGAGGCGTGTCATATGGTGGGCATTCGTGTCGTCATCGATGTCATTCCTCGCACGTGCGCCCGCGATAACCGTCTCATTTTAGAAAATCCGGAATGGTTCTACTGGATTCCGGTTGCGGAACTCGATTACTATCACCCGCCTCACGTCCCGGGAATCGGAGAAAACGTGAAGCCTGAGTATGCATTCCTGCCGATGATCTATGGATCTGAGGACGTTTGGCACCATCTCCGCCGCTTCTCGATGGCGCCTAATCTTGTCGATGCTGCCAAGTGGGAGACGGTGAAAGCCTACTTGGTCGAACATCCGGACGAAAACTTACTTGCCGTCATCGAGCGTGAGTTCGGTTTGACGACCGCTCCGGCGTTCTCGGATTGTATCAACGATCCGCAACCGCCGTGGTCGGACGTCACATACTTCCGCCTGTTCCTCGATCACCCGACAGCAGCTGCACCTTATGTCGGCGAGGCGAGTCTGGCACCGTATATTTTGTTCGACTCGATCAAGTCGAACCAGTTCCGGGGTGACGAGATCAACGAGCCGCTTTGGGTGATGTTAGCCGACATCATCCCGCATTATCAACGCGAATATGGGATTGACGGTGCCCGAATCGACATGGGACACGCTTTGCCAGTCGATCTCGCCCAGCGCATCTTGACAGAGCCGCGTCAACTCGATTCGAACTTCAGTTTCATCGCCGAAGAACTGATCGAAGTCGGGGCTTGGTCGGCGCGTGACGCCGGCTACAATATGATCATCGGATACGGATTCTATAAAGAGCCGCGTTTTGACACGCATGACACCCATCAATTCATCTACGACTCACGTTTCTTGCCGTTGCCGGTATTTGCGGCTGGTGAGACAGCCGATACACGCCGGATTGCGACACGAGACGGTGGACGCCAGGCGAGTCGCTTGCTCACCGTACTGAACGGCTTCATGCCGAACGGGGTGCCATTGACGAACTCGGGGCTTGAACTGTATGAGACGCAGCCGATGAATACCGGTCTCGATTGCCGACCGGAAGAGGCGTATCAGTTGTTCCCGACCGATCCATATTTCGGGAAACTTGCTTTCTTCGACGCGTATCAGTTCCATTGGGATCATCCCGAGCGGACTGAAATGGTTGAACTCATGCATCAAGTGGCGGAAGTTCGCCGCCGTTGGCTCGATGTTCTCGTCGACCCGAGTCACTTTGAACCGCTCACGATGATGGATATGGGGGCGCCGTTCATCGGTCTAGCTTGGTTACGGGCAGATACGAACGAGACGTTGCTCATCATCGCCAACACGAATATGCAAGAGCACCTGCAAGGGAAGGTGCCGCTCGATGGGGTGCGTCGCCGGAACTGGAACGCGAGTCGTTTCGCCGAGATGGTGTACTCACCGAACTCATGGCCGTACGCCGAGCATTCGTTCGACGACAACTGGGACCTTTGGGTCAATTTGATGCCAGGCGAAGTCAAAATCTATGAAATGAAATAAGCAACGCCTCGGATCCGTAAGTGGATCCGAGGCGTTTGTCTGTTCAAGCGTTTTGTTTCATGTAATAGATGACGAACTCGTCGAGCGGCATCGGTTTCGCGTAACGATACCCTTGCATCGAATTGCAACCGATCCGCCGAAGGAACGTCTCTTGGTATTCGGTCTCGACGCCTTCAGCGACGAGAGCCATCCCAAGTTGTCGTGCCATGGCGACGATGGTCGCGGTCACGGTTTGATACTCGCGATTTTCTTCTAGCTGCATCGTGAACTCCCGCGGGATCTTTAACTCGTCAATCGGATAGCGGACGAGATAGGCGAGTGAGCTGTAGCCGGTCCCGAAATCGTCGATCGATAGTTTGATGCCGAGTGCCTTCAACTCGAGAATTCGATTTAAGACGCGGTCCGACTGGTGCGCCGCGACCGTTTCGGTCAACTCGAAGTTCAAGCGGCTCGGTTCGATCGGGAAGCGTTCGAACAACGTCGTCAAATAATCGATCAAGTGTTCATCGAACAATTGCCGGACCGACAAGTTGACCGATAGTTTCGGCAAATCGATGTCGCCTTGTTCAAACGCATACATCAGTTGGAACGTCTCATGAATCATCCAACGACCGAGGTCATGAATATGACCGGTCTCTTCGGCAATCGGAATGAATTCGCTCGGCGGGATGAACTTGCCGTCGCGTTGCCAACGCATGAGTGCCTCGGCGCCGATGATCGCCTTCGTCGAGGCATCGACCTGTGGCTGGAGATAAAGTGAGATTTCACCTTTCTCGAGTGCCATATCAAGTCCTTCCATCAACAATTTTCGTTCTTCCTTGTCGACGCGAAGCGCAGGAGCGAAGATGACGGTCTCATCGCGTCCTTTGTCTTTTGCCTTATACATGGCCAAATCAGCGTTCGATAAGAGGTGCTTCAGCGTCGTGCCGTGCTCCGGATAACGGACGATTCCGATTGAAGCATGAATTTCGACGAGGTTCCCGGCCATGAAATAAGGAGGACGATAAACGAGACGACGTAAACGTTCAACGAGAATTTCATCATCATTGTGTTCGGCGACGACGATGAATTCATCGCCTCCAAGTCGTCCGGCATATTCGTTTGGCAACAAGGCGCTGCGTAGACGTTTACCGATGTGCTGCAGCAACTGATCACCCATATGATGGCCGAACTGGTCATTGATTTCTTTGAACCCGTCGAGGTCGGAGAACATGAGTGTGAACGGTCGGCCGTCCGCAATCAGGCGCTCGATCTGTTCTTGCAGCGCGTAACGGTTATGCAGCCCGGTCAAGCTATCGTGGTTAGCCTGATACAGGATCTGTTCTTGCTGGACGATCATTTGCGTGATGTCTTTGACGATGGCATAGATGCCTTCGACTTCCCCATCAATGATCATCGGGATGTTCATCAATTGCCAAACGCGTGCCGAACCATCTTCTGTCACGACATTGACGTCTAATGTTTGCGGCCGTCCGTTCGTAAGGTCACGTAACACGTTCGTATAGGCGGATCGATCCGTTTGTTCGATGATGTCTAAAATATTTGATCCGATGAGCGTCTCGGTGTCATGACCGAGGACAGAGCTCCCTGCTTCGTTGACGGACAACACTTCGCCGTCAAGGTCGAACAAAAAGATGGGCTCTGCGTGATACGCGAACAGCGAGCGGTACTGTTGTTCACGGAGTTCGAGCTCGTGGGCTTTCGTCGTGACCGCGACTTCGAGGTCTGTATTGACGGTATGTAAGCGATGGCTAATGAGTGCGTTCTGTTTGGCGACAACGAATTGACGGATGAGCAGTAGCAACACCGCGTTCGCAATCATCGAGTCGACGATCGAGGTGCCGAGCAGTCGATCCGAGGCGAGCATGTACAGCATGACAATCGTACTGTAGATGACGTAATCAAACACAGAATCATGGGCGAGGACGTCTTCTGTCGATTCATCGAACAAATAACTGATTGAAATGATGAGAATGCTGATGACTTGAAGCAAATGGAGAAGCTCATGGCCGATACCGGTTAACAACTGCAGCTCATTGATGATCGAGGCGGTTGTAAAACCGAGAATCCCGATGAGGAGCATCACGCGGAAGCCTTGCCCGGATGTCACGATGCGATTCAAATATAAGAAACCGAGCACCATGTAAAGGCTGATGAGCACTATCTGTTCTTCAAAGCCGTTCAAACTCGTGACATACTGGCCGCCGTTCTTTGTGTAAAAGAAGATATGCAACGCACCGACAATCAAAAAGCTGAGCAGTGCGAACACATCAAACGTACGCAACTTCAACGTTCTAATTTCAATCGATTGGGTGATGACGATGAGGGCCATGATCAAATAAAAGAAGTTTTGAATGAACAGCATCATATCAATTGGCATCGCCGTGGTAAAGCGGTGTCCCACCAAATAAGCGATGAAACAGACGTTGCCAGCGCTAATGAGAAGATAGATATAGCGGCGCATCCCGTGATGGCGCAATATGGCACTCCCGCTTACCACGGTGGCGACGAGTGCGATGATCATAAAGTAGACGAACAAGCTCGTCTCCCTTAACGCATAAGGGCTGAATAAGATAACGAATAGACCGATAAAAAACGTCCCGACGAGAAGAGCGGGGACTGATTGGCGCAAAGTGTGGCTAGACAACTTATGCACCTCCTTCTGTATATGTCTCTGAGGCTCATCCTTATTATCGGACCGTTCGGGTATTTATTACACAAAAAAATCGACAGCACGATGCTGTCGATTAAAGTGTATACGAATGTTCTTTAAAGTTACCGACAATCGAGTCGATTTCTGAGACAGTGACGAACGCCTCGGAATCAATGTCTGAGACGATTTGACGCAACTTTGGAATCTCATTGTTTTGAACGACGACGTATAGCATTTTTTTCGCGTCGTTCGAATAGCCGCCGGTCGCGTCCATGATGGTGACCCCACGCTTCAAGTTTTGTTTGATGACCAAGTTGATCTCGTCCGCTTTTTTACAGATGATGAAACACTGTTTTTGGGCGGAGAAGAAGCGATGGATCGTCAACAGCGTCCGCGACCGGACAAAACTGAGGACGAGTGCGTACATGACCGCTTTAATATCGAACGTGATGAACACGAGAATGTAGACGATGATATCTTGGGTCAAAAAGATTTTCGGGAGCGATAAGTTGCGGTTGTTCATGAAGATGACTTTCCCCAAAATATCGAGCCCGCCTGTCGATGCCCCGGCAAATAACAAAAGTGCCAAACCGAGTCCTGAGACGATACCGCTGAAGACGGACGCGACGAGCGGATCGTCGAGTGGCGTCGGTGGAATGAGGACAGGCAGCGCATCGATTAAAATCGATGACAATATGACGACGAGTCCTGTCATGAGAATAAATCGTCTCCCGAGATATTTGATCCCGATGATGAAGAGCGGGATGTTTAGCACCAACTGGGTGAGTCCGATCGGTGTGCCGAACAGCTCGTTGACGATGAGCGTGATTCCGACAATCCCGCCGGATCCGATTTCATTCGGTTTGAGTAACAGACCGACAAAGATAGATTGTAGGATTGTTCCGGCGATGATAAAAAGGATAGTCTCGATAGCGATCCGTTTACGTGATTTTGCGTACATATGAGTGGCTAAGGCGCCATACGCCTCCTTTGAATGAACTCATGCAAGCGTACTCCGATGACGCCGGAATTTCAAGTCTTGAAAGATTATAACTCGTTATGGAAGCGGTCGATATCACTCGCTAGCTGTTCGTGGACGTAGTCGATGACTTGAGCGTCGTCAAACAGTCCGAGCGGGGCGTCGTCCGGAATCGCGTCGAACGGTGAGACGAAATAGAGAACGGCCGCGACGAGAGCGTGTTGCTTGTCGGGCTGCATCTCGAACTGGGCGTTGTAGACGGCACGTAGCATGTTGAGCAGTTGTTTCATTTGGAAGTATAGTGTGAGCTCCTCTTCCCGTTCGATGTCGCTGATTTCGTTTGAGGCGACGTCGACCGTGACTTTTGCTAGGGCGAGTTCTCCTTGGACTAATAAGTCACCTAGCTTTTCGTTCTCGGTGAATTCGGTTTGGGCGTTGTTTAAAAAGTGTGAATAAGTCGTTTTCCAATCTGACATGTTTTTCTCCTCCTTCTCTCTACAACTACTAATATGCCCGTTTTTGCGATTTGGTTGCAACTTTTCCGAAAATTTAAGAAAATAGAAATAAGTGAAAAAGGAGGAACTGTACATATGTCTACTGTAACTTTACCGACCGAGGCAGAATTTGCCCGCTATGCCGAGCTTGCTGTCAAAAAAGGTGTCAACATTCAACCGGGTCAACAGCTCGAAGTCCGAGCCGATATTAGCCAAGCACCGCTCGTCCGCCAAATCGTGAAAGCGGCCTACGCGGCCGGGGCGAAACAAGTGTACGTCAACTGGAGCGATGAAGAGACGACGAAAGTGCGTTACTTCAACGCACCGACTGAAGCGTTCAAGGAGTTCCCAGAGTGGCTCAAAGCACGATTCGAGCAACTCGCGGAAGAGAAGACGGCATTCTTGTCGATCGTCAGCGACGATCCCGACGCGCTGAACGGTGTCGAATCATCACGCATCGCCGACTCGAACCGGGCGTCTGGTGTCGCGCTCGCGAAATGGCGTAAGTATGTCATGAGTGATAATGTCAGCTGGTCAATCGTGGCCGGTGCATCTGAAGCATGGGCGAAAAAAGTATTCCCAGACCGTGAAGATGCGGTTCCAGCCCTGTGGAGAGCGATTTTCGCAGCGACACGAATGGACCAAGACGATGTCGTTGCCGCCTGGGACGAGCACGATCAAGCGTTGCGCTCACGGGCGCAGCTGTTGACGGACAAGAAATACGCGAAACTTCACTACAAAGCACCAGGCACGGAATTGACGATCGGTCTTCCGAAGAAGCACGTCTTCCTCGGTGGTGGCGGTCCGAACATGGACGGCGTCGACTTCATCGCCAACATGCCGACGGAGGAAGTGTTCACGCTCGCCGATAAAGATGCGGTCGAAGGACACGTGTCGAGCACGAAGCCGCTCAGCTACAGCGGGAACTTGATCGACGGGTTCACGCTTTGGTTCGAAGGTGGAAAAGTCGTAAAAGCGGAAGCGAAACAAGGGCAGGCAGCACTCGATGAACTGTTGAACCTTGATGAAGGGGCACGCCGCATCGGAGAAGTCGCGCTCGTGCCGGACGATTCGCCGATCTCGAACTCGGGACTCCTCTTCTACAACACGTTGTTCGATGAGAACGCATCGTGCCACTTGGCGCTCGGTCGTGCCTACTCGACATGCCTTGAAGGCGGACCGACGATGTCGCCCGAAGAACTCGCTGAGAATGGCGCGAACGATTCGATGACACACGTCGACTTCATGATCGGTTCGGCCGAAATGAATATCGACGGTGAGCTCGAGGACGGAACACGCGAAGCGATCATGCGTGATGGGAACTGGGTCATCTAATAGAAAAAGATAGTTGAAAAGACGCAAAGGCGACCGCCTTTGCGTCTTTTCATGTCATGAGAGTTCATACAGAAATGCGAGCGCGTTCGGCAACCGACGCCGCCATGCAATCTCGTTGTGGACCGCCTCGGGCTCGACTTCGTAGCGGAAGGCGACGCCGGTCCGAGCGATCGTTTCGACGAGTCTCGCATTCGTGTATAAGTAGTCCTCGGGCGTGATCGGTCCGCTCGTCTCGTTCGTGCCGATATCCATATAGAGTCGGGCAGACAGGTCAGTTTGTTTCAGTTCGCGAATGAGCGAGTCGAGGTTGGACCAGGCGGCCGTCGACAGCGAACCGACACGACGGATTGCCGGATACGTCGCCATCATGTAGAGCGAGATGACGCCGCCCATCGAGCTGCCCATCACGCCGACGTCATCCGGGTCGGTCGCGTAGCGTGCGTCAATCCACGGCTTCAGCTCCTGCATGAGCCAGTCGGCATAGAGGCGCCCCTTGCCGCCGAGTGTCGGCCGAGTCTTAGCGAGCTCTGGCCCGATGCGTTTATAAAGCATCTCGTCTTCATAAAACGAATACTCGTCATAGCGGTCAAGCCAATCGGGGGCGCTCGCGATGGCGACAACCATGAGCGGCAGTTGCAAATCGTCGAGATGGCGGTCAATCGCCCAACCTTCCCCGATTGTCGCGGTCTTGCCGTCGAAGACGTTTTGGCCGTCATGCATATAGAGCACGGGCAACGCCTCGTCGGTACGAGCGAAGTCGGGACGGTAGACGCGGACGATTCGTTTTCGGCCGCGCATCGTCTCGGTCGGCAAGGTGAAACTAAACTGTTCGATCATACAATCATTCCTTCCTCTGACAATCTCTTCTCATTTTGGCGTTGTCCGTACAAAAACTCAATCCGGAAATTTGACTACCTACCGTTCGTTAGGTAAAGTAAGGGGAGATGAAAGGGGTAGATCGCATATGACCACGAAACAGCGCATTGAACAAGCTGCCAGACGCCGGTTCGCGCTTGAAGGATATGAAGGATTATCTTTGGCGGCGCTCGCCGAAGATGTCGGGATTAAGAAGGCGTCTTTATATGCGCACATCGACGGAAAAGAACAGCTGTTCAAACAAGTCGTCGAACAGATGGCCGAGCGTTACCAGCGAGCTTGGGAACAAGCACGGGACGAGTCAAATGAGGCGGCACCGCTCGAACGGATCGAGGCAATCGTTGAAGCGTTGATTCATTTCTTCGAAGAAGAAGAGACGTGGATGTTGACGAAACGAATGCTGCTCGTACCGCCTCCTGAGCTGCGCGTCTTCATCGAGACGACGATCGGGTCGGTCGAGACCGAGCTCCAGGCGTTTGAGAAAGAGCAATTCCGTTTGGCGATGGAGCGTGGCGATTTACCGGAACAATCGCTCGACGACGTATATGACGCGTACTATTGCTTTTTGGACGGGGCGTTGCTTTCACTCTTTTCGTTTGCAACGAATCGAGCGCAACGACAGCATGCAGCATTTAAAATTTTCAAGAGAGGAGTCGGGTGGACATGAAAAAGGAACAAATGGCTTGGTTGTGGCTCGTGTTCGCCGGACTTCTTGAAATTGTTTGGGCGACGACGATGAAATTGTCGAACGGGTTTACCGTGTTAGGACCGACCGTCGTGACCATCGTGTTATTGATTGTCAGTTTTGGCTTGTTGGCGATGTCGTTCCGTGTGTTGCCAGCTGGCACCGGGTACGCCGTTTTTACGGGTATCGGTGCTGTCGGGACGGTCATCGTTGGAAATATTTTGTTTGATGAGACGATGACGGGAATGAAGATGTTGTTTATCGCGACGCTCCTCATCGGGGTGGTCGGTTTGAAGCAAGTGACAGGAGGTGAGTCGGCATGAGTTGGACATTTTTAATAGGGGCTGGGCTCGCTGAGATGCTTGCTGTTTTCTTCATGGGAAAATCAAAAGGCTATCAGATTTTAAAATGGTCGCTTCTTTCGATCACGACGTTCGCACTAAGTTTTTATTTGTTGTCACGTTCCCTCGAGACGCTGCCGCTCGGACTCGCTTACTCGATTTGGGTCGGGATCGGCGCGGCGGGTGGAGTGATTCTCGGTATGTTGTACTTGAACGAGTCGAGGGATCGCTGGCGTATCTTCTTTTTAATTCTCATTATCGGGAGCGTTATCGGATTGAAAGTCGTGGCGTGAATAGGATTGAAACGAGATGAAAACGGGAATCGAATAGTTCAGACTGTGAACGAAAGGGGCGGGAAAGATGAATCTTGTCGAGTTGCAATCAGAACGTCTACGGCTTGAACATTACACGATCTCCGATTTCTATTTCGTAAAATCGCTACTCCAAGATCCGCGAGTGATGCGTTTCATCAGTCCGGACGGCAAGCCATATACGGATGAACAGACAATCGAATGGTTCGAGAGACAATTGGTCCGCTATACAACGGGCCGACAGACCGGACTCCTCAAACTGATGACACATCACAGCGATGAGCCGATCGGCCATGCCGGGACGCTCTTGCATGAACTTGATGGCAACATCGAGCTCGAGGTCGGTTATTGGCTGGCACCAAAGCACTGGCACATGGGCTACGGCCGGGAAGCGGCCGCGCGTCTCATGCGGCATGCGTTCGAGGAAGGCGAGAAAGACATCATCTCGCTCATTCACCCGGACAACGTGCCGTCACAACGAGTCGCGAAAGCGAACGGATTGCATTGGGACCGTGACACCGAACACGGAGGCATGATTGTGTCCGTGTATGCCGGCGATTTGGAACGTCTATGCCGTCACATGAAGCGGGAAGAAATGACGCGGTGAAAAAAATAAAAAAAGTTTTAAAAAACAGTTGCCAAGGCATTAGTTTCTTGATATATTAATAGTGTCCTAAAGAGAGGACACGACCTGATTCTGTAGCTCAGCTGGGAGAGCGCTACCTTGACAGGGTAGAGGTCGCTGGTTCGAGCCCAGTCAGAATCACTTGGGTGCCAAACCCGATGCGAAACCCATAGGAACGTGGGTTTCCGCGCAGCCACTTCTTACGAGAAGTGGCTTTTTTTGTGTATTCTTTTAATTGACAGCCCACATAAACAGTTGGTATATTCCTCTCAATACATACAGAAACGGGGAATTATACGATGGTATTAACCGGAACAATCGTCAATGCGGCCTTGATCGTGGTCGGCACATTACTCGGGTTGTTGTTTCACCGAATCCCCGAGCGGATGAAAGAGACGGTCACGGCTGCCATCGGTCTCGCCGTCGTCGTGCTTGGCGTGCAGATGGGCATGAAGAGTGAGAACTTTTTAATCGTCATCGGCAGTCTCGTTATCGGAGCCGCACTTGGCGAATGGTGGAAGCTCGACGAGAAGTTGAACGAGATCGGCTATCAGTTGGAACGGCGTCTCGGTGGAAAAAGTAAGTCGAGCATCGCGGAAGGCTTCATCACGGCGACGCTCATCTTTGTAATCGGGGCGATGGCCGTCATCGGGGCGCTCGACAGCGGCCTGCGCGGGGACCATGACGTCCTCTATACAAAAGGGTTGATTGACGGTTTCACGGCGCTTGTGCTCAGTTCGACGCTCGGCATCGGCGTCATGTTCTCGGCCGTACCGGTCTTGTTGTACCAAGGAGCGATCGCGTTGCTCGCCATCCAGATCATGAAGTTTATTCCGGAGTCGCTCATGGATGACTTTATTTTGGAGATGACGGCGACCGGCGGCGTCATGATCGTCGCCATCGGGTTGAACCTGGTCGGGATCACCCGGATTCGTGTCGCCAACTTGCTGCCCGGTATTTTGATGGTCGCGATCATTGTCACCACGTTACATATCTTCCAATGAAAAACGGACTAGCGAAAAAAATGCGCTAGTCCGTTTTTTTGTGGGCCGTGACTGGTTGATCAGGATGTAGTGCTTCCGCAATGATTTGATCCCAGTCTGCGGCGTCACAGGATGTCGTACAAGTCGGTGCGATTTCGCACGTGGCGCATTTACCGGCTTTTGCTTTACGGGTGTAGCGATGGAGCGAATAAGCGGCGTACCCGAATACGGCAAGACCGATCAGTAAATCAAATAAGAACATATGATTTCCTCCTTGTTAAGACAATCCGAACAGACGACCGATTTGATAGATCATCAGTGATACGACGTACGCAACACCAAGCCCATAAAGGCTAGCGACCCACGTCAACTTGGCACTTCCCACCTCGCGCCGAATGACGGCGACGGTCGCTAGACAAGGGACGTACAAGAGGACGAACGCCATGAAGCTATATGCGCTCAACGGCGTAAACACGGGAAGCAACGAAGCAGACAAGTCAGATTCGCTGACCGCATAAATGATCGCCATCGTCGATACGACGACTTCTTTCGCCAAAAAACCTGTGATGAGCGAAGCACCGGCCTGCCACGTCCCGAAACCGAGTGGAACCAACAACGTCGCAACGACCCCGCCGACCATAGCGAGAAAACTCTCATTCATCGGGACGTCCATTCCGGCTGGACCGGAATAGGCGAGTAACCAAATGAAGACGGAACCGCCAAAGATGAACGTACCTGCTTTTCGGACGAACCCTTTCGCTTTTTGCCACGTGCTACGCCAAAGCGTCAACCCTTGGGGGACACGATATGGAGGCTGTTCGACGATAAAGAGGCTGTTCCGATCTTCCGCCGCCAATACGGACGTGAATATTTTCGCGGCAATCAACGCCAGGACGATCCCGAGCATATAGAGCGATAAGACGACGAGCGCTTGGTTTGATGCGAAAAAACTGGCAGCGAAGACGGCATAAATCGGTAGACGCGCCGAGCACGACATGAACGGCGAAATAAAAATCGTGACGAGCCGCTCCCGCTCTTCCTCGACCGTCCGTGCCGCCATAATACCTGGGACGTTACAACCAAATCCAATGATCATCGGAATGAAACTTTTCCCGTTCAGTCCGACGAGTTGCATGAATCGGTCCATGACAATGGCGACACGCGCCATATAGCCAGAGTCCTCTAAAAACGAGATAAAGAAAAAGAGCACGAAAATCTGAGGGACGAAGACGAGGACACCGCCGACACCGGCAATCACCCCATCAATCAGCAACGCCTGGATGAAAGAAGAGGTCCCGAGCAGTTGTAACAACGAGCTCGTTCCGGACGTGACCGGACCCGACAGAAATCCATCCAACAGATCAGACAACGGGGCACCGATCCAGTTGAACGTGATGTGGAACAAGGTATAAAGTACTGTAAAGAAAATAGGTAAGCCCCAGATCGGATGTGTCACGACGGCATCGATGCGGTCGGTGACCGTGGCTTGTTGTGCGCCTTGCTGATCGACGACGTGATGGCGAACGTCTTTCGTCCAGTCGCGTCTGCGTTCTGTAATGTGGGCGTGGGCGAAGCGTCCGAGTTTCACTTCTAACGCTTTACGAATTTCATGTACGGTTCGCGACGACGATTCGAGCTGTTCTGAAATGACGCGATTTCCGGCCAAGTATTGAATGGCGACCCAGCGATCGCGCTCACTCAGTCCCGTCGCTTCAAGAATTTGTTGAATCGCCAGTTCGGTCTCTTCCCCGTAATCGAGTACGAACGGTTCGCGAGGGGTCGTTCGCAGGGAGGATAGGAGGACTTCACAGCCGGCGCCTGTGCGCGCTGTGATCGGAAACACGTCCACGTCCAAACGTTCTTTCAAGCGCTCTAAATTGATGTGGATGCCCCGTCCTTTGGCGACATCGACCATGTTCAGACCGATTTGAAGCGGACGGCCCATTTCGAGCAATTGGAGCGTTAATTGTAAGTTACGTTCGAACTGCGAGGCATCGATGATATTGATCATCCCATCGAACGGTTCCTGAAACAGGAATCGCGAGACGATTGCTTCGTCAGCCGATAGCGGGTCTAAATCATAGACACCGGGCAAGTCGATCAACTGTCCGATGTTTCCATGCAGCTGCCCGATTTTCTGTTCGATCGTGACACCTGCCCAGTTACCGACGTGGGCGAAGGAACCGGTCAATCGGTTAAATAGAGACGTTTTTCCGGTGTTCGGGTTTCCGATTAAGGCAATCCGTTGCGTCATGGGACGATCACCCCAATCTGTTCAGCGTCACAGCGACGGATGGCAATCATTTGTTGATGTTCGATTTGTTCAATCGTGAGCGGTCCGGAAAAGATGGCCCGGCGCTTGATTCGGACGGAGCAACCTTCATAAAATCCTAAGGCGATCATGCGACGCCGCAAGCGGTCATCAATTCTCGTTAAATCGGATATGAGCACTGGTTGATGTAGCGGCATAGCAAGTAATGAACTCATTAAGATCTCTCCATTTTAGTCAAATGATAATTCTTCTCATTTGGTAGCATAACACGTTCTTTACTATCGGGAAGCAGGATTATTTGTGGATTTTATGACTTCTAAAAAATAGTAGTGCGAGAATTAAAAAAACCGCCCGATGTAAGTCGGAATAAAATCCGGCTTGCATCGGGCGGTTCAAGTACTTACGTTCTTTCAATCGTTGCGTCGATAGGATCATGATTTTCTTTCGCGCTCTCGCGGAGCGCGGACGACATCACGTCAGACAAGTCACGTGAGCGGAGCACGCCGACACCGCGATCGGTCGGTCCATCAGGTGCGGCGACGTCTGCGATCAGCTCGTCGGTCGGACGTGTCTCATGCAACAATAACTCGGCTGATCCTTTCATCGCTTGAGCGACGATTTGGCGGGCCGTGTCTTCATCAAACCCGGCTTCTGTCAGCACCGGGGTCATCGAACCGACGATCTCGTAAAAGAACGCAGGACTGCATCCGGCCGCCGCCATGAAAGCCGACATCGTTTTCGCGTCCGTTACGGCCGTCCGACCGACACGGTTGAACAGTGCCGTCGCCGTCTCGCGGTCGGTCGCATCTGTCTCAGGTCCGAACCAGAGTCCGGTCATCCCGGTTTGATGGGCGACCGGGGTGTTCGGCATCGCGCAGATGGCTGGGATGCCGGCTACTTCTTCAAGCTCGCTCGGCTCGATATGCGCCGCAACGGATACGAGCAGTGGTGTTTTCCACGTCTGTGATTGAGCGTAAGCTAAGACGCCGTCTGGTTGCATCGCGAGCACGACGATTGTATAAGCGTTGACGTCTTCTGTTTCGACGATCTGTACGCCGAGTTCATCTTGCAGCTGCTCTAGACGTGCAAGGTCGCTCCGGTTCGTCATCGTAATCTGTTCAGGGGAGAGCCCGGAAGCGATCCAGCCTCGGACGAGTGCCTCGCTCATCGATCCTGCTCCTACCATTAATATGTTCATTTCCGTCACCTCTTCATTCATTTGATTCGGTCGTATATATGTTGCCTATCATAACAAATGTTCGAACAATTATCGCCTGCCACGCTTGAATTGTAAAAGAAAGGAAAAAAACTCGTCGTTTTGTAACGAGAATCGACGAAGCGCTGCAGATGACAATTCACGCAGTCCGGGCTATCATTGCAGTAATCTGACTGAGCGAGGCGATTGAAATGAAACGAGTATTAGTACGTGGGATTCAAGGGTACCAACGCTTTATTTCTCCTTTAAAGCCCCCGACGTGCCGATTTTATCCGAGCTGTTCGCACTACGGGATTGAGGCGATTGAGAAGCATGGCGCTGTCAAAGGCGGGTATTTGACGACGCGGCGCCTGTTGCGGTGCCAACCGTTTCATTCGGGCGGACTTGACTATGTGCCGGACGATTTTGATTGGAAAGCCCCTCTGCAACGCGAAAAGCCACCGTCACAGCGAGACGTCTAACCGACGGCTCGCTGTTTTAGATACAGGGCGTTTATCCCCTTCTTTGTTTTAGCACAATACTTTTGACAACGTTCCGAGTATTCTGAAAAAATAGAGGTGTATTTATTACATAAGGGGAGAGGGGATTACAGCATGAGTCAATCGTTCAGCGAACTAATCGGTACGATTTCAGACTTTGTGTGGGGACCGCCGCTGTTAATTTTGCTTGTGGGGACAGGCGTTTATTTGACGGTGCGTCTCGGGGGACTCCAAATCACGAAGTTGCCTTACGCGTTGAAACTCGCATTCTCTAAAAATCAAGATAAGACGTCACGAGGAGATATTAGCCACTTCCAAGCGCTCATGACAGCGCTCGCGGCGACCGTCGGTACGGGGAATATCGTCGGTGTCGCGACTGCGGTCGTCCTCGGGGGACCAGGCGCGATCGTTTGGATGTGGGTATCGGGCTTCTTCGGGATGGCAACAAAGTACGCCGAGGCCGTGCTCGCCGTCAAGTACCGGGTGACGGACGAACGTGGTCAAATGGCCGGAGGACCGATGTATTATTTGGAACGGGGCTTGAAGCAACGCTGGCTCGCAGTCGCGTTTGCAGCGTTCGCCTCACTGGCCGCGTTCGGGATCGGGAACGGGGTTCAAACGAATTCGGTCGCGTTAGCGCTCAACTCGACGTTCGACGTTCCGCTTTACGTGTCGGGTATCTTGATGATGATTTTCACGGGCGCCGTCATTCTCGGTGGTGTCAAATCGATCGGTCGTGTCGTCAGTTACTTCGTCCCGGTCATGATCGTCTTTTACTTAGGGAGCGGTCTCTTGATCATGATCATGAACTACACACTCATCCCCGATGCGATCGCGCTCATCTTTAGCAGCACGTTCAGTGCCGAAGCGATTGGCGGCGGGGCCATCGGGGCAGCCATCCGGTACGGGGTTGCGCGCGGAGTCTTCTCGAACGAAGCTGGTCTTGGCTCGGCTCCGATCGCTGCGGCCGCGGCCAAGACGGACATGCCAGGTCGTCAAGGCCTCGTCTCGATGACGCAGGTGTTTCTTGATACGTTGATCGTCTGTTCGGTCACCGGGATCACGCTCGTCATGGGCGGTCAAATCGGATCGGGACTTGAAGGGGTCGAGTTGACGACGGCGACGTTCGAACAGTTCCTCGGGCCGTTCGGCAGTTATGTCGTCACAATCGGTCTCGTCATGTTCGCTTACTCGACGGTGCTCGGTTGGTCGTATTATGGTGAGCGATCGATTCATTACTTATTCGGTCAAAAATCAATCATCCCATATCGGATCGCATTCGTACTCGTCGCTGGACTCGGGGCGATGACGACGAACTTGAACATGGTGTGGGCACTGTCTGACGTCTTCAACGGCTTGATGGCCATCCCGAACTTGATCGGGCTCTTGTTCTTGTCGGGCGTCGTCATCGCTGAGACGAAGCGCTTTAATCAGCAATTGGCAATCGAGAATCGAAGTCGAAAAGCATCATAACGAACGAACGCCGCTATCCTTAATCGGATGGCGGCATTTTACGTTTGTTCTTGATCTCCTCAAGTCGTGCTTGCTGCAAATGATTGAATACTTGGGTGATGAACCCGACCATGATGCCGACGCCGGTGATGACGTAACCGATCGTGAACACTTTGCCGATATCGGTCGTCGGGACGAAATCACCGTAGCCGATCGTCGTGAGCGTGATGACGCTGAAATAGAGGGCGTCTAACCAACGCATATCTTCAAAACGGGAGTAAAACAGCGTACCTGACAAAATCGTGAGGAATGCTAGACTGAACAGAACTTGAAATTCAGGCTCTTTCAACCCACGCCATATTCCACGAAACATGCGACGAAACGTCAAAATGAATGAGAGCATACGGCCCCCTCCCTTCCTATGTAAGTTTGTTCGGTAGAAGCGAGGTAACATCCTTTATAACCATAAAATGAGTCGACGAATTCGTCGACTCATTTTGTATGAAGTGTCAATCGTTTCGTGATCGGTTGGATCGTGATGTTCATGTCGACCATCCGATTGTCGCGTTTTGGTTCATCCGTTCGCTCGACGCGCCACGCGAGGTCATGCAACTCGTTTAACGAAGTGGCGATGTCATAGAACGACAGGCTCGGATTGCCGTTCAATTGATATAGACCCGGACCGCGCTTCGTCAATATCTCGAACAATGCGTCAGCCGTGTCTTCTAAAAAGGAGCAGGATGGATACCAGTGTGCGCTCGCATTGATGACACCGTGCTGGTTCATTTCATTCGTAAAATAGTCCATCATATTATTCGAACCGGCAGCTTCGCCGATTTGCCAGCCGAGTCGGACGATTTGTGCACCAGGGTTGGTCCGGGCGATTGCTTCTTCGCAGGCGCGTTTGTAGGTGCCGTACTCGTCCGTTGCGTCAGGTGGTGTGTCCGGCGTGATTGGACCAGTCACATTGTCTGAGAATACCGAGACCGTGCTCGTAAACAAGAACGGGATGTTGTATTCTCCGCAAAGGCGGGCCAACGTTTCCGCCCATTCAACCGATCCCATACCGATATGAAGAAAATAATGAGGACGCACCGATTCGATAAATTCACGCATCGCCGCCTCGTCTGACGTCGAAACTTTTGACCTGTCCCAAGCGACAGGTTCGATCCCATGTCGTTGTATTGTTTTGGCGACGACCGGTGCGACTGTACCGTTCATGCCCGTTAAAATAGCTTTCATTACAAATTCCTCCCTTCTGTTTCTATCATCCCACACTTCTAGATGTGACAAACCACCAGTTTCTAGCTTTGTGCTAAACTGATTGATGGAGGAGATAAATGATGAACATTCGACACGCACAGTCAAACGAAAGTGGAGCAATCGCACCGCTCGTTTACTCAGCGATTCATGATATCGCCTATTCATTGACGGGGACGGCAGACCAAAAGCAAGTGCTTGAGCGCTTAGCGATGTGGATCGGTCGGCCGAACAACCGGTTAAGTTATGAAAACATTTGGGTGGCAGACATAGACGGCGTCATCGCAGGCGTTATTATCGCCTATGAGGGCAAGCGCGCGATTGAGTTGGATGAGCCGATTAAGCAATGGCTCATCGAACATGGGCAGCCTGGACATCTTGACGTGGAGACGGAAGGAGACGTTTTGTATATCGATTCCGTGGCCGTCGACTCAGAATTTGGAGGACGCGGAATCGGCACGAAATTGATCCAGCGAGTGGTCGAACATGCTCGCGAAACAAACATCCCGGCCGTCACACTCAACGTCGACCAGGGCAATCCGGCAGCGGCTCGTCTGTACGAACGTCTTGGATTCCGCAAACATAAAGAGATTGAGATTTCAGGAGACCGTTTCGATTATATGATGCTCGACTTGTGAAACATGGACCGAAGTCCGAGTCTCAGTCTCGAAACCGATGCAAAACCCGAGCTTCTCGGATATACTAAGTGCTTGAAACGAATCAGATATAAAAGGAGATCGATTATGGAGTGGAAAAATATCCTGCGCGGTATCGCGATGGGGACGAGTGACTTGATTCCTGGCGTCAGCGGGGGGACAATCGCAGTCATTTTAGGGATTTACGATCGATTGATCGAAGCGATCAGCGGTGTGTTCAGTCGGCAGTGGAAAAAGCATATTGGGTTTCTAATTCCGTTAGCAATCGGAATGGGAACCGCGATTTTAGGACTGAGCCGTCTAATTGAATTTTTATTGTTAGAATACTATGCACCGACACAGTTCTTTTTCATCGGCTTGATTCTTGGGATTATCCCACTGTTGATGTTTGAATTTAAATCGCGTGCGACGATGCGCCCCGTGCACATCGTGGCGATGGTGATCGGAGCGATTCTAGTAGCAAGTATGGCAATCATCAAACCGGCCGACACAGCCATTATTACTGAACTGTCGACCGGCACGGCGCTGTTGTTGTTCTTCTCGGGTTGGCTCGGCAGTATGGCGATGTTGCTCCCGGGGATCAGCGGCTCGTTCGTCTTGCTCTTGATCGGCGTGTACCCGACGGTCATCAGCGCCTTGTCGAACTTGAACGTGCTCATTATCGGGATCGTCGGACTCGGTGTAGCCGTCGGATTCATCGTCAGCAGTAAAGTGATCCGTTATTTGCTCGGGAATTTCCCGGGCATGACGTTCTCGGTCATCTTAGGACTCGTCATCGGGTCCCTCGCCGTCGTCTTCCCGGGTCTTCCGGAGACGGCGACGATGTGGGTCTTGAGCGTTGTTTCGTTCGTTGCCGGTTTTTTGATCGTCCGACTGCTCGGCCGATTTTCCGTATAAAAAATGCGATCCTGTCATTTGCTGACAGGATCGCATTTTTGTTGGGTCGAGGTTATCAATTCGTGTTTTTCGACGCTTGTTCAATAAATGAACGGAATCAATCGTTTTCGTGATTTCGCCCAAGTTTGATAGGCGCTGCCGAAGTGTGACGTCAACATCTGTTCTTCGATATGGATGCGCCAAAGCAAGGCGATCCCCATGGCGAACGTACCGACGAGCGCGACGCCCCAATGACTGAAATAGAGCGAAAATCCGAACGTGATAAATAATAGCCCGGTATAGAGCGGATGGCGCAAAAAGCGGTACGGTCCAGAGCTGACGATCTCATCAGCAGGACGGACGACGACGTGACGAGTGAATTGATGACGCAAATGCGCGATTCCCCAGTAACGAAGTGAAACACCGGCTATGTAACACCCGAGCCCGAGCCAACGGACTAGGAGCGGTTGGCGTGTTTCAGTGAAAATAGATAAACCGATCGAGACGGCGAACACGGTGACCATAATGAGTGAGACGATGTAAAAGCTCATGTGCTCACTGTTGCCATCGGTCGGTTCATCACGATTACGGTATCGCCTCATCTCATACAGCCATGCGGTCGAGACGAGAATGAACAAACCATCGAGCCAATCCATAGCGTTTCCCCCTTTCTTCAATATGTTCCACTCATTACCCGCCTCTTCCTGCTGAAAAACGCCTCGCAATGTGCGAGGCGCTCCGTTCGCTTCATCATACTAACGAGAACTAGCAACGAGATCAGCACTCGAAGGGTCGAGCGCTTCACGTTGAATCTCATCTTTTATAAGTTGGTAGGTGAGGCACATCGGTTTTTCGGTCCGTGGGTCTCGTCCGATGATGGCATCGATATGAAAGACTTGTCTAAGGACGAGCGGACAAATGACTTCCTCGGCGGAGCCCGTCGCGAGCACTTCTCCGTCTTTCATGGCGACGATATGGTCGGCAAACCGGGCGGCCTGATTCAAGTCGTGGAGGACCATGACGATCGTCCGGCCCTGCTCGCGGTTCAACGTCTCGAGTAGTTCGAGCACTTCGAGCTGATGCGCGAGATCGAGATACGTCGTCGGCTCATCTAAAAATATCAAGTCCGTCTCTTGGGCCAGTGCCATCGCGATCCACACCCGTTGGCGTTGTCCGCCTGAAAGGGCGTCGACGCTTCGATCTTTGAACTCGAGCGTACCGGTCACGTCAAGCGCCCAATCAATCACTTCATGGTCATGTTTCGATAAACGACCAAACCCGGATTGATAAGGAAAGCGACCGTACGAGACGAGTTCTCCCACGGTCAAGCCGCCAGCGCCTTCAGGCGTTTGCGACAAAATCGCCATCTTTTGGGCGATTTCTTTCGTATTGCATTTGGCGATGTCCGCTCCGTCTAAATGGACCGAACCGTTAGACGGGGACAGAATCCGAGTCATGGCTTTCAAGAGTGTCGATTTCCCACAACCGTTCGGGCCGATGATGGTTGTGATTTGACGGTCCGGGATCGATAAACTCAATTGCTTCACAATTGTTTTGCCGCCGTAACCGACCTCGATGTCTGCCGTATGGATCCGTGACATGTGGATTCCCCTCTCCTCGTAACAGTAGTTTTGATAATGATTCTCAATGTAACGTCAACTATAGCAGTCTGAATGAAAAGCTGTCAACGAATGTTTTGATATCAAAATAGATTGTCTGAACTAAAATTTCGATGTATATTAAATGAGAATGATAATCAGTGACGGTAAATGTTTAAGGAGGATGGAGCGGATGAGCGAACAGGACGTGTACGACGTAACAATCATTGGTGGCGGTCCGGCGGGATTGTATGCCGCTTTTTATAGCGGGTTGCGCGGGATGAAGACGAAGTTGATCGAATTTCAACCGCATCTCGGTGGTAAGATCCATGTCTATCCGGAGAAGATGATTTGGGATATCGGTGGCGTCACCCCGACGACGGGTGCCCGCCTCATCGAACAATTGATCGAGCAAGGTCTCACGTTCGATCCGACCGTCGTGCTCGGCGAGAAAGTAGAATCGATGGCGAAAGATCATACTGGTCATTTCGTGCTCGATACGACGAACGGCCGGCACGTGTCAAAGACGGTCATCGTCGCGACGGGGAGCGGTATTTTACAACCTCAAAAAATTGAGATCAGCGGGGCGGAGCGGTTCGAAGTCTCGAACCTTCATTATACGGTTAAGTCGTTGATGCGTTTTAAAGGGAAGACGGTATTGATTTCCGGTGGCGGCAACAGCGCCATCGATTGGGCGAACGAACTTGAGCCGATTGCGGAGCGCGTGATTTTGACGTATCGAAAAGAAGCGCTCAAAGGGCATGAATCGCAAGTCGACAAGCTCCTCTGTGGCCGAGTCGACTGTCGACTTCATACAACGATCGAGGACTTGATTTCCAATGATGGCACGACGATCCATGCCGTCAAGCTCATCGATTGCGGGACCGGGGCAAGTGAATTGGTCGAGGTCGATGAAGTGGTCATCAACCACGGCTACGAACAGGACTCGGCTCTCCTCAACGACAGCGAATTAAAAGTCGAGATGGTGGATGGGTTCTATGTGAACGGGAACGCGAGCAGCGAATCGTCAGTACCTGGACTTTATGCGGCGGGCGATATTTTGACGCATGAAGGCAAGGTGCATCTGATTGCGGGAGCGTTCCAAGATGCGGCTAACGCGGTCAACCGGGCCAAGACGTTCATCGATCCGGACGCGACGAAGTCGGCGATGGTGTCGTCGCACAACGAACGGTTGAAAGCGAAAAATCGTGATATTATCGAGCGGACAATAATGAAGCAGTGAGGGATGTCCCTCACTGCTTCATTGCCGGATAATCACATAGTTCGACGATGACCCCGCCCGAGTGGCGTGGGTCCATATAGATGAGGCGTCGGCCTTTTGCCGTCGTTCGGAGCGTATCTTCTAAAAACGTGATGCCGTCGCGTTTCAAAGCGGCAATCGATGCTTCTAAATCATCGACCCGATAGGCGATGTGGTGAACGCCTTTGCCGCGTGCTTTCATGAATCGGGCGATCGGGCTCGTCGAACTTGTCGGCAAGAGCAACTCGATCACGTCTTCACCGACGTGAATCACGGCGAGCTCGGTTTCGACACCGGCTGCCGTATTCGTATAACGGTCGACAAGTTTTCCTTGTAACACGTTCGTGTAAAACGAGATCGCTTCGTCTAAGTCGCGAACAGCGATCCCGATGTGGTCAATTTGCATACTAATCCCTCCTCTTGCTCTAGTTTGCCGAAACTTGAACAAAATGTCACTTCACAACGTTTTAGCAAAATCCGATATAGTAGAAGAGGGAGGGACGGCGACATGAACGGAAAGATCACTCTTGGATTGATCAGCGCGTTCGCGCTGGTATCATTTGTGTTTGGACTCTCACTTGCGACATTTGTCGATTATCAGATCAATGAGGAGCAAGTCGTTCTCGAACGACTGACGACCCACAAAAAAATCGGCCCGGCAGAAATCCTTTCGACCGAAGTGGATTTTCATTTGAACGGTTCGAATTATGCGCTTCGCTTCACGGATGAACCTCACATCACGTATTGGTTCAGTGTCGCGGACCGTGAAATTCAATTCGATCGGATTGAATCGTTGGACCGACGTGATATCGGGCTTCGAACCGTGCTGTTCGAAGAGATGCCACCCTTAGCAATCGAATCGGCAAACGCTGCTGAATGAAGAAAAGACGCCAAACGAACGAATCCTTTCCGTGAAAAGGACGTGACGTTTAGCGTCTTTTTCTAATTGAGTGGAAACGATGGCGCGGAAGGCGCCACTTCTTTAATCATCGTGTAGGTTCCTGCTTGGGTTGGCGATCCGCCTTGTCGGATCAAAGCGTATCGTAGCTCTGGTTGGAGCGAAGTCAACGTGACCCGAATCTGTTCAAGCGACCTGAACCGGAAATAAAATTCTTGCTGAATAAAAGACACGGCCTCTTGAATCAATTCATCGCTACCTGACACGTGGAGTTCATATACGTCCAGTCGTCCAGATCCAATTCTTGATCGCATGATGCCGACGATTTTCCCTTTCAATTTAAGGGAATGGAAGACTTCCTGACGACGTTCATGCTCGAGCAGTCGTGATGCAGTCAGCGGCAACACATCAGTCAGCATATGCGCATATTGATTTCGGTAGGCGAGCCAGCTAGAGTGTGTCGCAAAATAATCAACGTGAAGCGACCAGTTCTCGTATGTATATTTTTGGAAAGGGATGAGCGGCAATGTGTAAGTGACAGTCTCGTGATATGGATCAAAACCGAGCACTTCAAACATTCGACGCTTATCTTGGTCGTGGTCTTGTTTGACGTGTAACAGCAACGTTGTGTCATGTATACTGTTTCGACGTATCTCACGGATCAGTCGGTCGAGCAAACCTCGGAAGACATAGCGGTCCCGATACGCCTCGTGCGTGAGCCGGATCATCTGATCCGTTGCATAATCGCTATAGTCGGAGGCGATTGCTGCGACGGGAACATCTCCTTGCCAGGCCGCATGGACATATTGGTGTGGTCGGATGGCGAGGATGTGAGGCGACTCGCCCGGGTTGTACAATTGGTGAAGCAGTGAACGTTTTTTAGGTTGGATTTGGCGACACTCCGCGAATATAAGCGTCCGTTTCATGAGGAATCCTTCTTTCTTCTAAAATAATCACTACCCTTAAATTGTAAGGGCTACCAATTGAAAAATGTCGTGTTCATTTTATGAACATTCATCATGTTTGATTACTGTTTTGACACGTGGAAAGTCAGATTTTTAAAGGGGAATGGTGAGGGAAATGGCTTTGGAATGAGCATTTTATCGAAGTGTGATCCGTGTCGGAACGAGGAAGTTTAGAGCAACGAAGGGGCTGTGAGATTTGTTAAACTTTTCCGGTGGGAAGAGGAGAAACGAATGGGTCGAAGCGAGAGAGACGTGCTATACTGTCAGTGAGAAAAAACGACAGGAGTATGATATGCGATACGTAATAAGTTTATGGTTGGCGCTGCTATTGGTCGGTGTCCCGGCCACGGCTCTTGCCGAGACTGAACCGATTGTAGTCCATGACAATGTCATCGTTGAAGAACAGGTCGAGTTATACGAAGGCTTCCGGTCACCAAATGAGATGGTGTTTATTTTCGTTTTAATTGTTCTGTTGTCAGTGATCGGGTTGGGCATTATTAACGCGATTGAATAACGTGAAAACGTTCACAAAACTGCAATAACTATCCCGGAAGCGGTTTCAAATATCTTTTATACTAGGTATGTAGGAAGGAAGTTCTGCACCAACTTCCACTCCTCTTTTCAGATGAACACCCCTCGTTCATATCATGTTTTGGAGTCAACCGACGCCGTCGGTTGACTCCCTTTTTTTTAAAATTGGATGCGTTTCTCTTTGGCTAGCCGGCGAAGTCGTTTCGTTTCATCAGAATGTCCGCGGCTCTCGAGCATATTGACATACACTTTGAACGGTTCTGAACGGTGTGAGAAGAAGGGGATGTACTCAGAAAACAACTTCCGTTCAGCTTCTGACAATTGTCCGCGCTCAACGAGGAGTTCGAGTTCAAGCATTTTAAGTGCTTGATAGTCCTCAAGTGCACTGTCATCGGACGGGGCTTTGGCAAGTGTCCGTTCACAAAGTGTGATGATGCGTTGATGGAATAAATTCCATTCAAACGAAGTGTAGGGTTGCTCAAGAAGTGTAGAGAGTAAGTCGACCCGTGTCGAATCAACATCTTTTGGGACGTGGAGCGCCGTGTACAAAGAACGATCGATCCACACGTCGGAGGTGGGGGCGTCGAGTTGATAGTAATGAATCAATTGAGTGAGCATCGTGGTTTGCGAGAGTTTCAGCAGTCGAAACGGGTCACTTGTTGAAAATAGGGGCTCTTCCCCTGCCGAAGAGGACAAGAGTAAAAACATTTCCTCATACATCGTCCGTGCCTCTGCTTCATCTTCGGCGTAATACGATAAGTCACGAATGATTTTCTTGGCGTGTATATACCAATTCTTTTGATCGCGTTCGCTCATGATTTGATTTGGCAGCAAGTAGAGGTGATCGTAAGCCAATTCCACGAAGCGTTCAGCGAGGATTACTGTCTGCGAGAGCGAATGTCGCTCGTCTGACGATTTTTGTTCTTTGTAACGAGTGAACTGACTAATCATGTAATCCATATCTTTTTCTTCGATAACGGCTTTAGGGGTGTTTCGGTACATTTCGACGACTAAATCGCGAAGAGTCGTCTCTCCGTACTGTTCAAGTAACATGCGGAGCTTCCCGATGCGCATTAGCTCTCCCTCCCTTCAAAGGACATCGAACGGGCTGCCATGTCTCGTTTATAGGCAGACACCGATTATTATTCCTTTCCCGCTTTTCATTTAAAACAATCCTCGCGTCTCATGCTTAAGACGGATTTTTGCGCTAACCGTTGTCAGAATAGAGTTTGTCGATGATAATGTAGGAAAATCTAAACTATAGAGGTACATCATATGAATGACGATCAACAACTCTCACGTGTCGAACGACGCAGACGTGAATTAGAACGCGAGCGGCTAGAAGAACTGTCTCGCGATGAACAAGTGAATCCGGGTGAGGCGGAAGACGAAGTGATTCGCCCTTCACCAGAGTCGAAGCAAGCGGAAGGACAAGACCATCCATTTTTAGATCGTTCCGATGAAAAACGGACCGAGACGAACAATAATCGAAAACGGAAGGTTCAGGCACCTAAACTGAAGATGCCGTTCGGGAAAAAAGCGAAGCGCCAAAAGCGTGAGGACAAGCGAGAACCTCGCTCTCATGACACGAAAGAGCGTGTTCCGAAGCAGCAAAGCAGCGTACCGCCGAAACAAAAGCCGCAAAAAGACAAGCGCAAGCGCCGAAGTTGGAAAGGAAAGCTCTTGCTCGTCTTGTTGCTCCTCGTGATCGGGGTCGGTTATATGGCATCAAACCCAGTTACGTTCTTAGTCATGGGCAGTGACGCCCGTGTCGGCGAATCGGTGTCCGGTTCACGAACCGATTCGCTTCAGTTGATGGAGTTCGTCCCGCGTTCGCGGACCGTTCAAAACGTATCGATTCCACGAGATACGTATACGACGATCCCTTGTGAACCTGAGCGCGAAGGCGATAAGATTACCCATGCCTTCGCTTATGGAGGCGCTGAGTGTACGGTCGGTGCAGTCGAAGGATTGACCGAGACTTCGGTCGACGGTCAAGTCGTCATCACGTTCGAGACGTTCATGGAATTGATCGACGTCGTCGGCGGAGTGAACATCACGGCCACCCATTCGTTCAGCGAAAAGGGGTTTAATCAAACGTATGAATACACGGAAGGTGTATCGTATTCGATGGACGGGGATATGGCGCTCGCCTACGCGCGACATCGTAAATCGGATACAGACGGTGCCCGTTCAAGTCGCCAAACCGAAGTCATGTCGGCAGTGGCCGACAAGTTGGTAAGCCCGGCCGGATGGTCGAAGATCCCGGCCACGTACAGTTTTATGAAAGATGAGATGGGGCTCGAAATGAATCCGCTGCAAATGGCGTCGGTTGGCCTCACGATGATGCTTCAACCCGAAGTGAACAAACTTCAAGTCGACGGACAAGATGCTTACATTGACAACATCTACTATTACCAACCGAATGAAGAGAGCGTCCAATCGATTCGTGACGCGCTCGACTTAACGATGTGGGGAACTGTGAGATAATTTTGCGAAACGGGTTTGATTCCGTACGGAAAGAGGAATTTTAATCAAATGAACTACTCTTTTGAGGAGGGAAATTTGAATGAAAGTTTTAGTCATTGGAGCAACAGGAAAGATCGGTAGACGTGTCTTGAAAAGTTTAGCGAAAACGCATCAAGTGACCGCTTTAATTCGTTATCCTGAACTGCAAGCAGAGTACGAAAAAATGGGTGCGCGCGTGCTCACCGTCGATGTTGAAAAAGAGCTTGATAAAAAGATTCACGAGGCGACCGCTGGCCAAGACGCCGTCATCGTCGCTGCGACAGCAGGTGCTGAAGGCACGAGCAAAGAGATTGAACTGCTTGACCGGAACGTCGCGATGAAAGCGATTGACGCCGCTAAAAAAGAGCGCGTCCGTCACGTGGTCTTACTAAGCGCATACGGTGCCGATCGACCAGACGCGGGCCCGAAAGAACATTACAACTTCTTGTCTGCGAATAATGCGGCCGATGAGTATATCGAACATAGCGGCTTGAACTACACGATCATTTGCCCAGTGGCAATTATAGATGGACCTGGAAAAGGGTCGATCGAAGCTTCAGAAGACTTAAGTGACGCCTCAGGCGCCACGATTTCCGAGACGGACGTCGCGACAGTCATTGCTGCCTCGCTCGATAATCGGGGCTTGTACGGACGTCGGATTGAAATTAGATCAGGAAGTACACCGATCAACGATGCACTCGATTTTGATAGTCGAGGCGAAGCCGCGACAGCTGGAAGAACGACACTTCGTCGACCACAGCGATGACCGAAAAAATGAAGGAGAAGGTGTCTTGATGGAACGAAAACTGTACAAAGATCCGTCTGACCAAATGATAGCAGGCGTTTGCTCGGGGCTCGGGAAGTACCTCGGAGTAGACGTGACGTTGATGCGGATCATCTTCGTCGTACTCGCCTTATTCGGCGGACCGGGCTTGTTAATTTATATCGTGCTCGCGATTGTCATGAAAAAACCGCCTTCAGAGTATGAGGCGGAACAAGAAAGCCGCTTCTAACGAAAACGTGCTGACCAATGCGGTCAGCACGTTTTTTCATTCCGTATAGAGCGTGTAAGTCGCTTCGAACGTTTCGTTCGGTGCGAGCAACTGCATATCTTCTTTTTGACGGATGTCTTTACGATGTCCTTTATAATCGGCATGACCGAACCAAGGTTCGAGGCAGGCGAACGGGGCGTCAGACTGAGGCGGTGACCAAATCCCGAAATGGGTGAATGTCGGGCACTCCATGACGATGGCGCGACCGCTCGGTTGGTGGCGCAGTGCAGCATACTCGATATTTTCGAAAATTAAAGCGTCTTGGTCGAACAAGTGATGCGAGAGCGGGATGTAGCGACGTTCGCCGAGCGGTTGATAGGCGCCGGTCAAATAAGGACCCTCTAACAATAAGCGATCAAGTGAGCGCGTCTCACCGAAATCGATTGTATACTCTTCGAACACCCCGCCCGCGAACGGGATATTGAAGGCAGGGTGTCCGCCGATGCTGAACGGTAACACCTCGTCGCCGCCGTTTCGGACGCGATATGTCACGTTCAATTCCTCGCCGATCAGTCGATAGTCCACGTGAAGTTCGAACGGGAACGGATAGTGTTTCTGTGTCTCGACCGAGTCACGGAGAACGAACCGGACGTGTGTATCAGACGATTCTGCGACTTCGAACGTCTCATCGCGAGCGAATCCGTGTTGGCTCATCGTATACGTCAAGCCATCATATAAGTAACGGTCATCCAACAACCGTCCGACGAACGGGAATAAAATCGGGGCTTGTCGTCCCCAATACGTAGGGTCGCCTTGCCAGAGTAGCTCGGTCCCGTCGACTTTCCAACTCGTCATTTCCGCGCCTTGCGCTTTCAAAGTGACACTGACTTTTTCATTGTGAAGTTGCACGATAGTTCCGCTCCTTTGAGTGAATGTGATAAGTTAAGTTTAGAAATGAATAGGACAGAGAACAAGGGGTAAATGATGCGATTTCATAAACTGGCTATTGGATTGATTATGGCGGGACTCATCGCCGGTCTGGGCTATAAAGGGTATGACGAATACAAGGCGAGTCAAGCGAGCGAACAGACTGACCGTGTCGCGACGGACGACACGGTTCTCGGTGGTCTCGAGATCGGTCAACGCGCGCCCGCCTTCGAACTGGAGACAATCGAAGGGGAAACGTTGGCACTTGATGCATACGCAGGACAGCAAGTCGTCTTAAACTTCTGGGCATCGTGGTGCCCGCCTTGCCGAGAAGAACTGCCGGAATTGATCGAGTTCGGCGAAGAAACCGGGATTCCGGTGCTCGGGGTGAACGTCACGAAAAATGAGCGACGCGGCAGACAAGACGTCGAGGCGTTTTTGAAAGAAGTCCCGGTCAGCTTCCCGGTATTATTGGACGAAGCAGGCACGGTGGAGAAGACGTACCGCGTCGTCGCTTTGCCGACAACGTATGTCGTCGGTCCGGACGGTGTGATTACAGCCAAACAAGTCGGTCCGGTCGACTTTAACTGGTTACGCGAACAGACAAAATGAACGTACAAAGACAGACTGGAAGAGAACCGGTCTGTCTTTGTTTACTTTTTATAATGTTGTTTGATGAGCGCATCGAAATTCGGTGTCATGTCTTCTTCAAGATAATAATGGTGGTTATCTCGAATGATCGTATCGCCAACCCGTGCTTCTGATGGCAAGAATCGTCGTGGGATAAAACTTGAGCCGTTGTTCCAACGTAACACGGCGTATTTCCCTTCGACTCGCACCAACGTGCCGTATTTGATCATGCCTCTTCCTCCTCAGCGAACAGCTTTCTGTCTCTTTTATTCTTATAGAGTGTATTCCCACATTCCATAAAACCTACACATATTTGAATGTTGCTACACAAACGAAGGAGAAGTAAACAACGATCAGTAATTGTGAAGAAAGTTTGAAGAAAACGCTTTCTTTTTGAAATGTTTTCTTCTATAATGAAGGCACGGGGTGATTATGACGAATTTGTGAACAATGGGGGTATGGTCAATGTTTTCATCAGCTATGATCGGATTGCTCGCTCTTACCGGAGTGACGATTTATGGGATTGACCGTATGTTCACGGTCCGTTCAGAACGCATCACAAAGAAATAGGTTTACATAGGGGGATCGCAACGTCTTGGGGAGACGTTGCGATTTTTTTGCGTCAATAGTCGCGTTGGCGTGCCTCGCGCTCATGCTCTTTTTGTTCGACATGTTTTCGATTGCGTTCGTGAACCCGGTTAAAAAAGGCGTGCTCAGGCCAAAGCGGGGACCAGACGCGTTCTTCAGGCAAAGCGAGGATATATTCTTCGGCAGCGCTGAGTCGCTCGATCATCTTACTGCGGTCATCACATAGGTCGCCGTGGCCGGGGATGAGCCAACGGATCTCGTGTTCGTAGACGGCGGATTGAAGTTTTTGAAGCGATTCGAGATACGCTTCCGCGTCGTGCTCAATGAACGGTGGTTCGATGTTCGATCCGTAATCACCGCACACGAGCAGACGCAACGGTTCGACAATGAGTGACATATGGGTCGCTTCATGTCCTGGCGTCAAGTAGAACGTGATCGGGGTAGCACCGAGCTCGACCGTACTGTCTTCGGAGATGATGATGTCGACGACTGGCTTTTGAATCGGGCGGTCGATGTAATACTGTTCGTAGAACGTTTTAATCTCTTCAAGTTGGGCGCTGGCGTCTGTTTCGACGAACGTTTTTGAAGCAATCACGGTCGCATCAGGGAAAGCGTAAGCGCCGATGATATGGTCATAGTGCTGGTGCGTATAAATGACGTACAATTTCTTACCTTGTCGCTTCAACTCGATATCGCGACGGATGGTCGCAACTTCTTCTGGCAACCAGTTCGGGTCGATTAAGATGAGGCTGTCTTCAGTGTCGATCAAAGTCGATGTGGTTCGCATTAAAGCACTCTCATAAACGGTAAATGGCTGTAGGCGGACTTGAATCATGGTGATCCCTCCTTCATATCTCCAATTCTTTTCCCGAATCGGTCTCATTTAAGCGTGACGTCAAAAAACAAAAGAGCAGGAAGTCGAATGACCTCCTGCTCGTTACATGGTGTGCACCATGTGGTTATGTGTGCGAGTTAAGCCTCGCGAATATGTCGGAAATTGGAGCGGGTGAAGAGAATCGAACTCTCGTCATCAGCTTGGAAGGCTGAGGTTTTACCATTAAACTACACCCGCACATTCAAGTATACGATTTAAAAATTGGAGCGGGTGAAGAGAATCGAACTCTCGTCATCAGCTTGGAAGGCTGAGGTTTTACCATTAAACTACACCCGCGAAACGCTTAACGTTACGGTAATATAATAGCACACGATTTAACCTTTGCAAACCCTTTTTCGAAAAAACATTAGTTGTGGCGGATAGGTGGTCTTGCTAAGATAATAGAAGAGGGGAGTGGGACGGGTATGAGCGAACGAAAATCTTATTTGAAGATGATGAGTGAAGGGTTTCGCATGATGAACCAGGCGAAACAAGTCGAACAAACTGTAACGCTCCGTCAATGGACGTTCTCGGTGCGGCATGAGTCGATGTGGCATGTGATTTTACGGACTGACCGGCTAAAATGGGTCAGTTCACCGACCGAGACGTTGGTCATCGAGCCGATGTTCGTTCAAATCGGAGCGTTGCATCTCACGCGCCACGTTGAAACGAACGAGGTACGTTTGAAAATCGAGGAAGAATGGGGAATTGAAAGTAAGATCGTCTGCGACGACCAAGAGTGGGAACGATTCGTCGAAGCGCTCAAACAATTGAAGGGGGAGTAGTCGTGAGTCGAGAACGACTGTATCGGATTGAAGCGGAAGCCCGTGGCAGCGCTTGGCGGGCCCGCGTATTGACCGGCATCCAACGGTTCCGCTTTTTTAAAGGGGAACTGCTCGCACCGACTGAACGACCCTACGTCGTCTTGAGCATCTCCCAAGACGCGGGGGCGTTACCCGATTTGATTGAGACGGATATGGGCGTCTTGCTCATCCACGAACGAATCGGACCCATCTTTATGAATCTATGTCCGTACGACATCCAGCTCGTCCGGGTTGAACTGCATACGAGTACCGGCAAGACCGACCACTATTGCGCGCTCAACGTCTTACGCCGATTTGAGATCGAGCACCTCGAGGATTCCGGTGAATATCGTCCGTTAAGCGAGGATCGTCTCTACTTTCTGTCCCGACAAACCGTTCGGATGGATTTATGCGGACATATGATCGCCCAAGATCGAAACAGCCAACGCCTTTACGTGACGGAGCGGCTCAAATATGCGCTGCAAGCCAAAATGGTCACCGGCCTGACATTCAAGAAAACGAAGGAGCAATTAGCATGAAAGAATACGAAATCGACGGGTGGCTTCGTTTATCCTACCCAGAGCACTATGAATACAATGAAGAAGAGGATCACGTCAGCTTCTATTCGGTGGAGGAAGATGCGCAAGGCACGCTTCAAATGTCTATCTATGAAGCAGAGGAGGCCCAGGCCCCTGAAGATGCGGCGCTGCAAGAACTGAATACCTTTTTAGGGGAGTTCCCGATCGACATTAAAGTCGCACCGAGCGTGACGGATCAATCGGGCGGCATGACGACGGCTTACGCGAGCGGGATTGAAGACGACATGTATTTGGACGTCTGGTCGCTCACGGACGGGAAGCGCCTGTTGTTTTTGACGTACGTCGCCGACAAGAAGACGGATGAAAAGTTAGAGATCGAAGCGATCGTCGATTCCATCGAATGGACATGAAAAGAGACACGAAGCCAAGTTGGCTCGTGTCTCTTGTTCGTTATTGGAACTTTGGTACGTCGAAGTGAACTGTGTACGAATTAAGTTGGCTATACACGTTATTGATTCGATGGGTTTGTTTTAAAGCCCAACCGATATCGGTCGCATATTGATGCACACCCGGTCGGTCTGGGTTGAAACGCATCTTATAAAGTGTATTTTGTTTATAGGTTGGGTGATTGATGTATTGTTCGCTAATCCATCTAGCACCATCTTTAATTGCAATCTCTGGTGTGAACCACTTCTGCTCGAACGCGAATTTCGCGCCTAAAACAACGGGATTGCTATCTGAAGCTCGGATGCCGTACATATTGTAGACTGTAGCCGCAACAGGACGTTCAGGATAGATGCGTGTACCGCTATTATTAATTAATGCGTTGCCGTCTTTATCGACAGGAACCCCTTTAGATAAAAGTGATGAACCATACCCTGTTTCATGTGTAGCGTGGGCAAGCAAATAGACTTCATTTACATTATATTGTTTTCCTGAGTCGATGAAGAGTTGTCCTTTATCGGTTAACGTTCCGCTCAATCTGCCGTTGTTATTGAGGACTTTATTCAACATCGGGGCAGTCGTTCCTGCATTCTTCGTCAAGTCGAGGAATTGATAAAATCCACCTGAACCAACTGTGAAATGATCAGGGTTTGTAAACGCATCAATTTCAGACAACGAAGCGTGACGCCAAACATGATCGTAAATACGAACGTTATGTCCGCCTGGTCGGTAGTACGGACCGATTAAATAGTAATTTCCGACTTGTCCCGTAATACGGACTGTTTCACCAGGGTTAATATGTCCGTATACATGTGAATTCAGATTATCTAAACTAAGAAGTTTTGCTTCTCCGACAACGGAAGAGGCCGGAACGTATCCGATCATTGGACCATAAGAAACTTTGTACCACGTCGAGATGCCGCTCGGACGCTCCATATATTGAAGAAGAGCGCCGCTTGGGATTGTCGCCAACACTTCGGCGTTATTGCTTGACGGATTTTTTTGCAAGTTAATCGATCGAACTGTTTGAAGAGGTGTATGAGTGATCACACCAGTAGACCCGGTGACTTTTACCCACGAACGCGGTAAGTAAGTCGCTTTCGTTTTATTCGCGTCTGTCAGCCCGGAATTGGCGGCTTGGCGTTCGGCCATCCCGCGAACTGTCATTGGATAGTCTGTATACGATACAATGCGTTGGATACCAGTAGCTGGCGGCGTCGTCGTAACGGGTGCCGTATAACTCAAATGGATATAGCCGCCGACGAAACTTCCGCTCGTCAAGATGCCCCATTCCGTATTCAAGACAGGTTTCACTTTTACAATCGTGCCATGGATAAGGGTGCCGATGGCGGCATTTCCAGTCCCAGGAGTCGGCCGGACGTTCAGTGGCGTACCGCTTGAGATGACTTGTACTTCAAGCTCAGGTCCGTATTGTTCGGTTGAAGTCGACGGGGCTGTGAGCGAGAAGTTACGTGCTGCGACATACCCAGTCGTGTTTGCGTAACGAACTTTGAACCATGAGCCCGTCGCGCCGTGCGCCGACAGCTGATCGACTTTTGCACCGACCGGGATCGTTTGAAGGACGTTTCCGCGCGTCGAAGTCGAAGAGTACATCGTCGCCGTCTCTTTAGCGTAGTAAGGTGTGACCTGTTCTGCGACTTGTGACTCAGATAAGTTTCGCATCGGTACGTAACCTGTCAACGAGCCGGCTGCGACTTTCGCCCAAGACCCGGTTGTACCGTGTGTCGAGATCAATTTAACGCTTGTCGCGATTTGAAGTGTGCCGACTACTTTTCTTGAAGTCGACATCGAATTGAAAATACTTGATGTCGATTTGACGTACATCGTTGTCGGTTCGACTGTCACGAGCGGCTGCAAGTTCCGTTTCGCGACATAGCCCGTCTTCCCGCTGTATGTCACTTTGGCCCACGATCCGGTCGCGCCGTGCTCCGAGAGGAACGTTACTTTCGCACCTTTCGGGATCGCAATCAGGGTTGGGGACGTTGAAATCATCGAGCTATGCATCGTCGTGTTTGTTGTCGTACTATGCGTCGGGTTCGCTTGGGGTGCCACGGTTTCGCCTCCTACTTGAGAGAAGTAGCGTTGAGCCACATAGCCAGTTTTCCCGCCGTATGTGACTTTGAACCATGATCCAGTCGCGCCGTGCGTCGATATGTAAGTGACGGTCGCACCTTTTGGAATCGTTGTAACGATTGAAGCGCTCGTTGTCATCGCCGAGCGCATATTGACGGTCGCATTAGCTGTATACGTTTTGGTTGTTGCCGCTTTCGTGACGGTAGACTTCAACGTTAAGTACGAGGAAGAAACGTATCGCTTTTGGCCTTGAAACTCGATTTGGGCCCAGTTGTTGCTTGTCGAATAAACTTGTACAGCAGTTCCTTTCGTCAACTTGCCGACAATCGCTGCCGAAGTCGACGTAGACGACCGGACGTTCAAAATGGAGGTATTCACCGTGCCTTCGTATGTTGCTGCATATGACTCGGTCGGTCCGATCATGCTCAATACTGTGCTAGAGATGAGGACGGCCGCGCTCAGTCGTGTAATAGTTGGTTTCAATGTGTTACCCCTTTCATTCCATATACTTCAATCTGTAAGTGTTCTTCGTAGTGCGCGGTCTAAGTATAGCGCACTTAAAAAATGGAAAGAAGATGAAAAATTTCAAAAAAGGTAAATGAATTAGAAAGTCGTTGTCTTAAAATGTAAAAATAAAAAACCTCCATTTAATAGGAGGTTTTTCCATGTCTTAGCTTAGAGGTTGCGCAAGAGCCAACTGCTTATATCGGTCCACACTTCGTCGCGTTGCCGTTCGCGGAGCACTTCGTGACGCGCATTGTCGTAAGACAACACCGTCAGTTCGACTTCTGCTGCCTGATAGTTTCGAACAATCCCTTTCAACCCTTCCCCGTCGTGTACGACCGGGTCGTCCGTTCCGGCGACGAAGAGAATCGGGAGCGTCTTCGGATGTTCATGGATACGGGCGAGGGATGTGACCTCTAGCGAAGCGCTAGCTACTTCATATAAGTAACCGAGTGTCGGGATACCGCCGCAGTCCGGGTCGCTGCGGTAAGAGGCCACTTCTTCCGGGACGCTAGAAATCCAATCGTTCTCCGTCTTCGCGGGGAAGAATTTTAAATTGTAGCGCCCGAACAAGAGGCGTTCGAATAGGCGAGAGTGGTAATCGCTCCCTTTCATACGAATTGCCGACCCGATGGCGTAAAGCCCGAGCCGGCCGACGAAACCAGAGCCAGGAGGCGGTGAAATGGCGACGATGCCGGCTAGGTTATGACCCATGATTTGACCGAGACGACGGACGAGCAAAGAACCGAAACTATGTCCGATTACAAACGTCGGCAAATCATTTTGATAGTGACCGATCAATGCGACAGCGTCTTCGACCATTTGGTCAAATCCTTCTTTTGGAAGTAAGTGAGCGTATGTGGATTGAGCACGCGCTGATTTTCCAGCTCCGCGAAGGTCGCAAACAAAAACGTTAAATCCAGTTGTTGCCATAAAATCGGCGAATTCGACATACCTACCGTGGTGTTCGAGCATGCCGTGAAACAAGAAACAATTTCCAATCGGGTTCGTTGCCGGGACGTGCAATACATGCGTGCGGTACCCGTCTGCGTACGTGTGCTCAATGACGTCCAAAGTCATCCCTCCGTTGTCGTGTGGATTAAAACAATCCGATGGCCTTACCTGTCTCGTCGATGCCCATGTTGAGAGCGGCTGGATGTTTTGGCAGTCCTGGCATCGTCAAGACGTTACCCGTCAAGGCGACGAGGAAGCCGGCACCGACCGACGGTTTCAACTCTCGTACGGTTACCGTGAATCCTTGAACGTATCCGAGTTTTGTCGGATCGTCGGATAGTGAGAACGGTGTTTTGGCCATACAGATCGGCAAATCGTCCCATCCGTTCGCTTTAATTTGAGCCATTTGTTTTTTCGCCGTAGCGGTGAACGTGACGCCGGCCGCTCCGTAAACTTCTCGGGCAATCGTCGTAATCTTCTGTTCGATCGAATCGGTCAGCTCGTAAAGAGGTGTGAGCATGGCTTCGTTCGACTCGACTGTCTCGATGACGGCCTCGGCAAGTGCTTGTCCGCCTTGTCCGCCGCTCGCCCAAACTTCGCTGAGGGCGACGCGGATTTGATGCGTTTCGCACCAGTCGAGCACAGTGTCGAGCTCTGCGATCGAATCTGAATTAAAGCGGTTCAAGGCAACGATGGTTGGCAAACCGAGCTTTGTCATCGTGTCGACATGTTTGGCGAGCAACTCCATGCCTTTTGTGACGGCCTCGACGTTTTCGATGTGGAGTTGGTCTTTGGCGACACCACCATGCATCTTCAACGCGCGGACTGTCGCCACGAGGACGACCGCATCAGGACTTAAGTTGCCGATACGCGATTTAATATGACAGAACTTCTCGGCGCCAAGATCAGCTCCGAAGCCGGCCTCGGTGACGACGTATTCGCCGAGCTTCAAGGCAGTCTTTGTCGCGATGAGCGAGTTACAGCCGTGCGCGATGTTCGCGAACGGGCCGCCGTGGACGAGAGCCGGGGTCTGTTCAAGTGTTTGGACCAAGTTTGGCTTGAACGCCTCTTTCAGTAAGAGTGTGGCCGCACCGGCCGCACCAATCTGTTCAGCCGTGACGGGTTCATTATCGAAGTCGTAGGCGACGACGATCCGCTTGATACGCGCCTCTAGATCGGCGAGCGAATCGGCGAGGCAAAGGATCGCCATAATTTCTGAGGCGACGGTGATGTCAAAACCGTCTTCGCGCGGGACACCGTGTGCGGCTCCGCCAAGTCCGACCGTCACGTGGCGAAGGGCACGGTCGTTCAAGTCGAGGACGCGCTTCCAGACAATTTTCCGAACGTCGATTTTTAGGTCGTTGCCTTGATGAAGATGGTTGTCGAGCATGGCGCTGATCGTGTTGTGGGCTGACGTGATGGCGTGCATGTCACCCGTGAAGTGGAGGTTGATGTCTTCCATCGGCAAGACTTGGCTGAATCCGCCGCCGGCCGCTCCGCCTTTTAGCCCCATCGTCGGGCCGAGTGACGGCTCGCGGAGACAGACGATCGCTTGTTTATCGAGTCGGTTCAACGCTTGACCGAGTCCGACGGTGACCGTCGATTTTCCTTCTCCGGCGGGCGTCGGATTGATGGCTGTGACGAGGACGAGCTTGCCGTCTGCTCGGGTCTTCACTTGTTCGAGCAAATCGAACGACAGTTTTGCTTTGTATTTCCCGTAAAGGTCGAGATCATCTTCTTGTAGGCCGAGCTTTTCAGCGATTTGCTTGATGGGGAGCATGTCCGCTTGTTGGGCGATCGCTAAGTCAGATAACGGTTTGATTGTCGTCATGTATAAATTCCCTCCACTTTCGAACGTTTTACTAATATTATGTTTGATTCATTCGTGATTCGAGCCATAATTTGGATCGTTTCTCTAATATAAACTGGCTCGTTCGTATTGTCATTGACTTTATCATAACGCATCAGTTCTGCAAATTCACTAATTGAGTTCAATATATTCCACCCATTCCGTCAAATGTATCCGTTTTCATTTTATTTCATTGCAGGTAAATTGATAGTGGAGGCGATGAAGATGATTGAAACACCGAAGCGAAGCAAACAGAGACGGAATTGGAAGAAGCCGGCAAGCTTTATCGCATTTGTCGGTCCGGCCTTTTTGGCGTTCGTGGCCATTGTACTCATCCCGTTCTTTAACGGGATCTATTACAGTTTCACGGACTGGAACGGGGTGACCGGTCAGTTGAACTTTGTCGGATGGGATAACTATCATCGACTCTTGTTCGAGGACGCCCAGTTCCGTTCGTCGTTTTGGATCACGACGAAATACACGATCGTGGCCGTCATCATGACGAACATTGTCGGCTTTTCATTGGCGCTACTGTTGACGATGAATATTAAGACGCGAAATATATTGCGAACGGTCTTCTTTATGCCGAACTTGATTGGCGGACTCATCCTTGGTTTCATCTGGCAATTCATTTACGTGAAAGGATTCGAGTCGATCGGATCATTGACCGGCTGGAGCCTGTTCGAGCTGCCGTGGCTCGGCGACGCCCAGACAGCGTTTTGGGGAATCGTCATCGTCGCGATCTGGCAAGGCGGGGGCTACGTGATGGTCATCTATATCGCGGCGCTGCAGAACGTGCCTACGGATTTGCTCGAGGCGGCCCGGATCGACGGGGCGAACCGGTTGAAAATGTTGCGCCATATCACGCTCCCGATGATCATGCCATCGATTACGATCTGTCTGTTCTTGACGATCTCCTGGTCGTTCAAAGTATTCGATACGAATTTGTCGCTCACGAACGGAGGACCGTTCAAATCGACCGAGATGCTCGCCTTGAACATTTATACAGAGTCGTTCGTGAACAACAATTACGGTCTCGGCTCGGCGAAAGCGGTCATCTTCTTCCTCGTCGTCGCGGCGATCACCGTCACCCAAGTGTATTTGACGAAAAAACGGGAGGTGCAGGCATGACGACGGAAAAAATTGAACAGTTCGAACCAAAAATAGATCAGACGCCGAGACGGCAGTTGCCGCAAAAGCCGCTGCGGACGAGCGGATATACGACCGGCCTTGGCCTCATCGAATTGGTCGCTATTTTACTAGGACTGTTGTATCTCGTCCCGTTTTATTACGTCATCGTCAACTCGTTCAAGTCGATTGCTGAGATTTATACGAACACGTCCGCACTCCCGAACGTCTGGCTCGGATCGAACTATACGGAAGCGTGGGAGGCGATGAACTATGGCCGCGTCTTTTTGAACTCGCTTTTGATCACGGCCGGCGCGAACATCGTCATCGTCATCTTCACGTCGATGGCGGCATGGAAGCTCGTCCGGACGAAACATTGGATCTCGACCGTCATCTTCTTCTTGTTCGTCGCGGCGATGGTCATCCCGTTCCAATCGATCATGATTCCGCTCGTGAAAGTATCGAGCGTGCTCGGTCTATTGAACAGTCATTGGGGACTGATGGTCATGTATCTCGGGTTCGGGTCAGGTATTTCGGTGTTCTTATATCATGGCTTCATGAAATCGATCCCGGAAGAAATCGAAGAGGCGGCCATCATCGACGGTTGCTCGACATGGGGGCTGTTCTGGCGGATCGTGTTCCCGCTCTTGAAACCGATCACGGTAACGATCGTCATCTTGAACAGCCTATGGATTTGGAACGATTTTCTGTTACCTTCACTTGTCCTCCGAGACATTGAACTGCGGACGATCCCGCTCGCGACGTTCTATTTCTTCGGACAATATACGAAACAATGGGATTTGGCACTCGCTGGTTTAGTTCTTGGGATCGTTCCGCTCCTCATCTTCTTCTTTGGTATGCAACAGCATATCATCAAAGGGATTACGAGCGGCTCGATCAAATAACCCTTCCCAAGGGATCTCCCTCGTCCGCTACACGGGGGAGAATTTTTTTTAGAAAAGCTGTTGACATTCGTCTGAATATTTATAATAATGAGTTCAATTCAATTGTGAACGACATTGAAAGGACGAGTACACAGAAGACGTAAGCAAAGCGAGCCGGGGAAGGTGAGAGCCCGGACTGAAATCTCTGTCGAAGAACCTCCTGGAGTCGCTACCCGAACGCTTTGCAAGTAGACGTAGCCGGACCGTTCCCCGTTATCGGAACTACGAGATGTTCGTCTCGAAAAAGTGAGTAGATTCGTCTACTAATTTGGGTGGCACCGCGGAGCTTGAAGCCTTCCGTCCCATAGTCCATGGGATTGGAGGGCTTTTTTCTATTGCTCCGTCCCAAATCCCACAATTGGAGGAAGACAAAATGACAACGACAGCAACAAGCATGATGAAGGAAAAACAACAGGCAATCACGGCGGTAAAGGCAATGTTCGAGGACAAGTTCAGCACGGCGCTAGGTCTCACGCAAGTACAGGCACCGCTATTCGTCACATCGGCGAGCGGAGTCAACGATCACTTGAACGGCGTCGAGCGCATCATTCAGTTCGACACACAATATCCGGGACATGAGCTTGAGATCGTCCAGTCGCTTGCGAAATGGAAACGCGAAGCGCTCGGCCGGTACGGGTTCAAAGTTGGCGAAGGGTTGTATACACAGATGCGTGCGATCCGCCGCGACGAAGAACTCGACGCGACACACTCGCTTCATGTCGATCAATGGGACTGGGAACGCGTCATCGCCCGGGAACACCGGACGACCGACTATTTGAAAGCGACCGTCGAATCGATTTATGCGGCCTTGCTTGAAACGGAACGGTCGGTCGAGTCGGCATACGCGATCGAAGCGATTCTTCCTGAGTCGATTCACTTCTTGACGAGCCAAGAGCTAGAAGACCTGTATCCGACGCTGACGCCAAAAGAACGGGAACATGCGATTTGTAAAGAGCATGGCGCGGTCTTCCTCTCACAAATCGGAGGCGCGCTCGCCTCAGGAGAGAAACATGATGGCCGAGCGGCTGACTATGACGACTGGTCGCTCAACGGCGATATTCTCGTCTGGCATCCAGAACTCGAGACGGCGTTCGAACTGTCGTCGATGGGAATCCGTGTCGATGAGACAGCGCTCGCTGAGCAGTTGGTGACAGCCGGCGCGGAAGAGAAGCGGAAGTATCCGTTCCATCAAGCCGTGCTCGAAGGACGTCTCCCACTTACGGTCGGAGGCGGAATCGGCCAGTCACGTGTCGCCATGTATCTGCTCCGGGCCCGTCATATCGGTGAAGTCCAATCGTCGGTCTGGCCGAGCGAGATGGTCGCGGCGTGCGAAGAAGCTGGAATTAGCCTGTTGTAATTATATAGAAGCAAATGAGCCAGGACTTTCTTACGAGAAAGTCCTGGTTTTCTGTACAACATTTTCCACCCTACACGTCAATTTTGACACCTACATAATGGAAGCGTTTTCATTTAAAGTAAGGGTGTACTGATTGGATCGATTATTTTAGTCGACTTACACACCGAGGGAGGAAGCAAGATGAAACGCAAATGGAGATTATCGACAGCTGTGATGACGGCTGGCATGGTATTGACGCTCGCTGCCTGCGGGGGCGGATCGCTCACAGAAGGGGAAGGGTCGGCTGACGGGAACGCGGATAGCGGTGACTCAAAAGATGTGACGTTGAACGTCTTCCAATTTAAAGCCGAAATCGCTAAAGACCTCGAGGCGATGGCGAAAGAATATGAAGAAGAGACGGGCGTCAAAGTAACCGTTCAAACGGTCGGCGGCGGAGCCGACTACGGTGCCGCGCTCAAATCGCAATTCGCATCTGGCAATGAACCGGATATCTTTAACAACGGTGGCTTCACGGAAGCGCAGACGTGGAAAGATAAGTTGGAAGATTTGTCGGATGAAAAGTGGGTCGGTGATTTGACGGAAGTGGCCAAAGAACCGATGACGATGGACGGGAAACTGTACGGTATGCCGATGAACCTTGAAGGCTACGGTTTCATCTACAATAAGGAGCTGTTTGAGAAAGCGGGCATCAGTGAACTGCCGAAGACGCTGTCTGAATTGACGGACGCGGCTGAAAAATTGGACAAGGCGGGCATCACCCCGTTCTCGGTCGGATACGCGGAGTTTTGGATTCTCGGCATCCACTTGCTCAACATCCCGATGGCACAACAAGATGATCCCGATGCGTTCATCCAAGCGCTCAACGACAACAAAGAGAAGTTCGAAGACAATGAGCAGTTCCAACAGTTCTTGAAACTGTTCGACCTGACCATCAAATACGGCAACAAGAACCCGCTCACGACGGACTACAACACGCAAGTCACACAGTTCGCCCAAGGCGAGACAGCGATGCTCCAGCAAGGCAACTGGGCCCAACAGATGATTCTCGACGTGAATCCGGACATCGAGATGGGCTTCGTACCGATTCCGATCAATGATGATAAAGAGAAGATGGACCGCTTGCCGGTCGGCGTCCCGAATAACTGGGTCGTCAACAAAAACTCACAATATAAAGAAGAAGCGAAAGACTTCCTCGAGTGGATGGCGACGTCAGACACAGGAAAAGACTACATGGTCAACAAGTTCAAGTTCATCCCGGCGTTCAAGTCGATCGAAGCGAACGACCTCGGACCACTCGCTGACGATATCCTTGCCTATTCGAACGAAGGCAAGACGATCTCATGGAACTGGTTCAAGTATCCGGACGGCGCGGTCAACGAGTATGGTGCCTTGATGCAAGCGTACGTCGGCGGTCAGAAGACCGGTGACGAGATGCTCCAAGACTTCACAAAAGTATGGATGGATAAAGCTAAATAAAGAAAACACAAGCAGCGAACTGACCCCTTCGCCGCTTGTGTTTTTTTTATGAAGAAACTGTCACAGGAATCCCATAAAAAGCACACACATACCCCCCTAGGTTTTCGTACAATATGTTTTGTAAGCGATTGATCAAGAGGAGGGGTTATGAGACAACTAAAACTTGGATTGCTCATCGGCTTGTTGTTCGCAGCCCCGTCTGTCCACGCGGAGTCCGATTTAGTGACGCTTGACGAACCGATCGTGGTCCGTTCGAATGAGACGTTTGACGGTGCGGGGAAACGCTTCGTCAGCTGCAATGAACCGGCGTTTCGGTTAGAAGGGACCGGGGCGGTGCTCGAGAATGTTTTGGTCGAACAGTGCCGGCAGACGGACGTGGCTGCCATACAAGTCTCAGGGCTTGGCCATCAGCTGATCGATGTGACCGTCGAAGCGTCCGGGACCGGTATCGTAGTGGAAGACAGCTACGGGGTAAGGCTCGTCCGTCCCGTCATCTCGGGGTCTAATCAACACGAGGGCATCTCGCTATTGAACAGCGAAGCGGCTTTGATCAAAGGGGCGGTCATCGACCGAGTCCGTGACGGGATCTACATCGAGAACGGGTCGGGTCACCAGCTGATTCGACCGAGCGTTGCCGATGCTAGATACGGTGTCCATCTCATGTTTCCGACAGACGTGTCGATCAATTTGCCGAACCTCCGGCGCAACGGAGCAGGTGCGATGATCATGGGGACAGAGCGCGTCGTCATCGAGAACGGACAAATCCATGACCAAGTCGGCGCGACGGCGACCGGGATCATGTTGTTTGAAGCAGTCGAGACGACGTTGCGTGCCAACGCGATCTTCGGCAATCGGATCGGGATTTATGCGGAAAAATCGGAGTGGACGACGATTCATGACAACGGTGTAAACGGCAATGATGTAGGACTGCGCTTGAAGTCGGCGAACGGGATGACGATGGCAGGGAACGACTTGACCGGCAATCGGTATCCGGTCGTCTCGTTTGAGTCGGCAGACAATGTGATTCAAGGAAACGATTGGGGCGGACAGACGCTCGATTTGACACGCGACGGGTTCAGTGAGATCCCGTTTCGGGCCGACCCGTACTTGTTTTTATTGGCCGATTCATATGAAGCGTTCGAGTTGCTGTACGGTGCCCCGGGGCTAACCGTGCTTGAACGTGTGCTCCGTAGCCCGGACGAGGTCACACTCACGGACGCAGGGCCAATTGTGTCCGCGTTTCGCATCGAGTGGAACGGGTCGTTCGGAGCGGTCGCTTTAACCGGAATGATGGTTTTACTATGGATATTTGGGAGGAAACGATATGACTACGTATAAAAAAATGGCAGGACTATTCGCCGCATCAAGTTTGACGCTCGCACTTGGGGCGTGTTCGAGCGCTGCGGCGGAACCGTTCGATATCGAATGGGGCGAGACCGAGTGTGAAGTGTGCAAGATGAAAGTGATGGATAAACAATTCGCTGCCGAAGCGATTATGGACAACGGGAAAGGCTATGCGTTCGACGATATCGGTTGTTTGATGCGTGACTGGTACCCTGAGCAAACGGAAGAGGACATCGCGGCGATGTATGTGAAAGACTACAATACGATGGACTGGGTCGATTTAGATGAAGGTACGTTTGTCTATAATAAAGAAGCGAAAACGCCGATGGCTTATAACATCGTCTCGTTCGCAAAAGCAGCGGACGCGGAGACGTATGCCGAAGAGAATGGCGGCATGGTGATGGATTTAGACGACTTGAAAGAACACACGTGGGAACGCGGCGAGATGAACGGTCATAAAAAAATGAATTCGGACGACGATGGCGAAGCGAGCGACATGAGTGACGCGCACGATTCGGATGAGTCATCTGACGGTCACAGGCAGTAAGCGATGTTATGGCGGATCGAATGGTCCCGTACGCTGCGTCAGAAAGAAAGTTACGTCTTCTTGCTTGCTTGGGTACTGACACTCGTCTTGCTGGGTGGTCTCGGCCAAGCGATCCCGGTGGCGACGGCGTATACGAACGTCAGCGCGACACTCGTCACGGTGATCGGGCTCGTGTTACCGCTCCTCGTCATGTTGACGACGGCACTGCAGTGGGGCAATGAGCGTGAATCAAAGCGGATGCGACTCGTCTCGACGTTCACGGTGTCGATGCGCCGCGTGGTCTGGATGCGTTACAGCGCATTCCTGGCGACGCAAGGACTCATCATCACGCTTGCGTTCGCGCTCGCCTCGTTCCTTGTTTCGATGCCGCTCGAGACGTGGTTCGTCCTATGGGTGTATGCGTTCGGCCTCACCGCGTACGGTGCCGCGATCGGCACGTTCATCGGCGTCGTCGGACGGACGAGGCTTCGAGCCGTGCTCCTCTCGTTCATCGTCTGGGTCGTCCTCGTTTTACTTTGGCCGACGCTCCTCGTGGCAACGATTGCTTGGCTGCCTTACGGGTCGCAAGCGAGTGCGATGGTCGGGCTTCTGTTTTTGAACGGATTTGAGCTACTGCGCGTCTGGGTGAGCTCGGTCTTGTCGGCACCTGACCTGTTCGGGGCCGTCTATGAAACGTTTATCGGCTGGCTCGGCGACCCACTCGGTAGTTTGACCGTCAGCATCGCGATCTTGAGTGTCGTGTTTGTGTTGTGGTTCGGGACAGCTTGGTTACTTCGACAGGAGGGACGACATGATTCAGCTTGAACAGGTCGGTAAACGCTATGGCGATGTATGGTCGCTCCATCCGCTTGACGGAGCGATTGCCGACGGTCGGGTCGTCGCCTTATGCGGAAGCAACGGGGCTGGGAAATCGACGCTACTGAACATGATGAACGGTACGCTCGCACCGAGTGTCGGTCATATCTCGTTGAACGGGGAGACGCGTGACCGTCGAAAATCGTATAATCAATCGTTTGGTTATATGCCTGATGATTTCGCATTCGATCCGTCGTGGACCGTCGGTGAGACGTTTGCGTATTACGCGTTGCTTCAAGGAGTCAAACCGGATGCGTCTCTATTGAACCGTGTCGGGCTTGACGCCAAGACCCGGCAACAGGTCGGGATGTTGTCGAAAGGGATGCGGCAACGTCTCCTGCTCGCTCAAGCGTTGGTCACGAAACCTGACATTTTACTGCTAGACGAGCCGACGAACGGTCTCGACCCGACGTGGATGCATGTATTGGGCCGACTGTTGCGGGAAGAGGCCGATCGCGGGACGACGATCGTGTTCTCGACACACCAGCTCGATGTGGCGGCGAGGCTTGCTGACGAAGTCTGGATGCTTGATGCCGGCCGGCTGGCCGGACGTGTCCTCGTTCAAGATGAACAGGCCGCTTACGCCGAAATTAAAAACTTCTTTTTCGAACCGGAAGTTGAGGCTTGTCAAACAGACGCCGCTCGCACAAAATAATAGACAGTTGAAGTGGTGGTCGGAGCCTTCCGGCGCCACTATTTTTGTGGGGAGATGGAACAGATGAGAAAGAATGTTACGGTCGCACTACTGCTTGCGACTTTTTTGGCGGCGATCGAAGGGACGGTCGTCTCGGTCGCGACGCCGGTCATTGCGAGCGAGTTGAACGGCGCGGCGCTCGTTAGTTGGGTATTTGCCGCCTTCTTACTATTTACCGCGGTGTCGACACCGATTTACGGGAAAGTCGCCGACTTGTTCGGTCGAAAGCGTGTCCTCTTGTTTGGGATCGGGCTGTTCACACTTGCCTCGCTCTTATGCGGTTTAGCGACATCGATGGAGCAGTTGATCGTGTTTCGGGCGCTGCAAGGTCTTGGTGCCGGTGCGGTCCTGCCGATCTCGATGACGATTATCGGGGACTTGTATAAGTATGAAGAGCGCGGCAAAATCCAAGGGATTTTAAGCGCGGTGTGGGGCGTGTCCGGTGTACTCGGACCGGTCATCGGAGGATTTTTGGTCGAGACGTTGTCTTGGCGCTACGTGTTCTTGTTGAACGTTCCGTTTGCGCTCTTATCGTTCATCATGATCGTCACATTTTATAAAGAGACGGTCGCCGAGACGACCGAACGGATCGATATAAAAGGGGCACTCCTGTTCGCCGGGGGGACGACCGCATTCTTGTACGCCTTGATCACGTTCAGTGAAACGAACATCTTGACGTTACCGGTCGTCGTCAGCGCTGTGCTCAGTCTTATCTTGCTCGTCAATTTCTTCATGTCGGAGCGCCGGGCCAAGACACCACTCCTGCCGCTCGAGCTTTTGAAGCAGCCGATTATCGCGTCCATCAACGGGGCCGTCTTCTTTGCTGCTTGGGTGCTCGTCTCGATGTCAGCCTACATCCCGATTTGGGCGCAGGCTGTACTTGGTAAATCGGCGACGGAGGCGGGCTTTATGCTCATGCCGCTCTCGGTCGCATGGACGTTCACGTCGATTATCGGCGGACGGACGCTCGGAGCGGCATCACCGCGACGACGAGCTGTCTTCGGGATGGGCCTGCTCTTGATCGGGACGGTCATCTTGACGCTGATGACTCCATCGAGTTCGGACGTCTGGGTGTACCTCGCCGTCGCCATCATCGGCGTCGGATTCGGTTTGTCACAACCGATGTTCATCGTCGTGTTGCAGACGGTCGTGTCATACCGTCAGCGCGGGACAGCGACAGCGGCGAACTCGTTTTTAAGTACGGTCGGACAGACGCTCGGCGTCGCGGTGTTCGGGGCGATGTTCAACTTTATCGTCTTGAGCGGATTCCGGAACGACGAAACGTTGAGCGGTGCCTCGCTCGAATCGTTCTTCAACCAGGCGGCGAGTGCCACGCTTGACGAGGGTGTTCGCCTGCAAGGTGAGCAGTTGATCGCCTCGGGACTGAACAGTGTCTTCGTCGGAGCGGCGCTCGCGGCGTTCATCGCCTTGCTCATCGCGCTTCGGTTACCGGCCCGCCCACCCGAACCTTCACGTGACGCCTAAAAGCGCGGTATGATGGGGGAAAGGAGGCGGTCACGTTGAAACGATGGTTACTCATGTTGTCACTCGTCTTTGTTGCCGGTTGTGCGTCTGATTCGGCGGACGATGCGGTCCAAGAAGAGGAAACCCCGATCGAACAACCGGCTGAATCGACGGAAGTTGCGCCGAACGAAGATGACGCGTTATCGGTTGCGCCGAACGAAGATGACGCGTTATCGGTTGGGGCGAACGAATCGATTGCGCGACAGCTCGACGTCCCATGGTCGATTACACGAACCGAGGACGGTTGGCTTGTTTCAGAGCGCGGGGGAACGATTGCTGTCATTGATGCTGACGGTAACGTCTCGCGTCAACCGGTCGAACTGACTGAAGATGTGCTTGAAATCGGGGAAGGCGGACTACTCGGTCTTGCTCTCGCGGATGACTTTGCGACGTCGCGACAGCTGTACGCCTATCATACGTACGGGATACCTGGGGATGTGCGGAACCGGGTCGTCGAATTGACGTGGGACGGAGAACGATTTGAAGAGACGGACATCGTCTTGGAAGACATTCCCGGAGCGCAGTTTCATAACGGCGGACGCTTATTACTCGACGGTGACGTGATTTGGGTCACGACCGGAGACGCACTCGTCCCAGACCTCGCTCAAGATGAGACATCGATTGCCGGGAAAATCCTGCGCGTGCCGTTGTCCGGCGAAGGGGACCCGGTCGATTGGATTTATTCGTCCGGCCATCGGAATCCGCAAGGGTTGACCGTCATCGAAGACGTGCTCTATGCGAGCGAACATGGGGCATCCGGTCATGACGAAGTGAACATCATCGAGCCAGGAAACAATTACGGGTGGCCGATCATCGAGGCCGATGAGACGGAAGACGGTCTCGAGACGCCTTGGTTTGAGGTCGGGGGAACGTCATGGGCGCCATCTGGCATCGTTGCCGACGATCAGTACGTCTATATGGCGACGTTGCGTGGGAATCGTTTGGTCGCGATCGACCGTGAGACGCGCGAAGTCATTCCGCTCGTCGAGGATCAAGGTCGCATCCGTGACGTCTGGTTAGAAGATGATCGCCTGTATTACATCACGAACAATACGGACGGCCGTGGAAATCCAGGAGCGGAAGACGATCAACTGTTCGTGCTCGAATTACGTTAGAAGCTGACATTTCGTCAGTTTCTATTTTTTTGTTGTTTTACGTGTGAGATTCCGTATAATAAAGACGGTAATTGGAAAATGAAGGAGTTAATGACATGAATCATTCAAAATTGGTACATAAGCACGAACAATTGTATTTCGGACTGCTTGTCGCGATGAGCATCCTGACAATTATTGTCGGAATCGTCTTGACGATTGCCTCACTCGGTATCTTCCTGTGGATCATCGGGCTAATCGTCTCGCTGTCGATGTTCGCACACTGGATTCAAATCGGCTATATTCGGACGAACGGGGTCAAAGTGACGGAGCGACAATTCGCCGACCTGCATGAGATGTATCAGCGCGTCGGACAAGGGATGGGTATCCGTTTGTTGCCAGACGTCTATATTTTACAGGCGGGCGGGGTCTTGAACGCGTTCGCGACCCGATTCTTCCAAAAGAATATGATCATCTTGTATTCGGACGTCGTGGAACTGTCGCGGAACGGTCAGACGAAAGAAGTCGAGTTCGTCATCGCGCATGAACTCGCGCACATCCGCCGCAATCACGTCCAAAAACAGTGGCTCGTCTTGCTCGGGAATATCGTTCCATTTTTAGGGACAGCGTATTCACGCGCGTGCGAATATACGTGCGACCGGATGGCCGCGCATTATATTCAAGACGAAGCGGCTTCAAAACGAGCGCTCACCATCCTTGCCGTCGGCGGAAAGCTCGCCAAAGAAGTGAACGAGTTCGACTATTTATATGAAGCAAGCCGTGAGAACGGGTTCATCGCCAAATATAGCGAACTGATTTCGACGCATCCGACATTGCCGAAACGGATCGCCGCTATCGCCACGCATGCCGGTGAGGCGAACGTGCCGATGTTCAAGACGGCTGGTTATGTCAAAGCCTCAATCATCGGAACGATTGTCGTCACCGTGCTCGTCAACGGGGCCATCATCGCGTGGCTCGTCATGAGTGATGGGTTCACGAGCCTCGCCGCTTCACCGTTCAGCGAAGGGTTCGCCGGTGAAATGACGGAAGAACCGCTCCAAGAATTGGCGTACGACAATGCAGGTGCCGATGCGATTCGAGAAGAGCTGGCGAATGGGGCAGATGTCAATATGCAAGACAGTTATGGCGATACGCCGCTCCATAACTTGCTGTACAATGATGGAATGGACTACGATTCATTAGTGCTCTTGCTCGAAAGCGGGGCAGATGTCACCATAGAAAATGACGATGGTATGACGCCGATCGATGTGGCGAAAGATTGGAGCCACGAATTTGGGATTATAGAACTGCTACGTTCTTATGAATGAACAGCTGGCTCGTCTCTCGGGAAACTGAGGGACGAGTTTTTTATGTTGGGATTGCAAACGCTTGCATGACCCGTGATATAATCTTCAAGAGGAGGGGTGTCGGTGAGGAGCATCCGTACGAAATTGACCGGGATGATCGCATTGACGATCATCGTTCCGGTTATTTTAGCGACCGTCATATCATTTTGGTACGTCAAAGACCGGGAACGAGAGCGCGGTCTCGAGCTCACGGACTGGTCACTCGAGCGCGGGACGTTGCAGATCGAACGCTACATCTCTGACTTGAGCCGCCTGCCGACGAGCCTATACGCCAATCGGGACGTCCTCGACATTCTTGAATACGGTCCCGGGCTGTCACTCGAGCAGACGGAGCTTGAAGTTCGGCGGGCCCTCCTTGGTATGTACTTATCACGGGAGGATGTCGCACAGATTCAATTGCTCATGCTTGAAGACATGGACTCGTTCGCCGCCTATAAAATGAAAGTGTCACCACGTTCGAAAAAACAACCGAGTGCGATTCAACAACAATTGCTGAAGTATGAAGAGAGCCGTGTCTTGCTCGAGGCGTCGCATCCGCTCGTCCCGTACCATGACTTTGGACCGATCGTCTCGGCAGAAGAGGTCGTGACGCTTCATTTCCGGCTCGACAAGATCGAGACGGATAAACCGCTCGCAATCCTCTCGATCGATATACCGGAAGAAGTGTTTGTCGGACAACTCGCGTCGTTGCAAAACAATCCGGAGGAAAGCCTTTGGTTTATTGGCGGGAACAATCAAGTGTTTGCCAAGCTCGGGGACGAGGACATCCCGGACACTGTGGCGGCGAAGTCGATGTCGGTCGACGGGAAACATCATCGGATCATTAAATCGTTCGAGTTTGAAAATCAAACGTTTTATGTCGGGAAATCGATTCCGGATCGGTTGTTGATTGAACCGGCATCCCGGACGTCATTCATCATCTTCGTCGTCGGGATGGTTTCGCTCGTTTTAGCGTTGATCGGGGCGACATATGCATCGATGCGTTTGACGACGCCGATTAAAACGCTCACGTCGAACATTTGGCGAATCGAGCAAGGGGACATGACCGTTTCGTTCGATTCCCTGGGAAATGATGAGTTCGGCGTCCTTGGTCGGCAGTTCAAACGGATGATCGAACGGATCGATGACTTGATTCAGCGCGAATATCGGTTGGCACTCGAAAATCGGACGAACGAACTGCGCGCCCTGCAGGCACAAACGAACCCGCATTTTTTATTCAATGCGCTGCAGTCGATCGGGACGCTCGCCCTAAAAGGGGACGGTAAAACGGTTTATCGCTTAATCACACAGTTATCCTCGATGATGCGGTACACGATGCACCCGGACGAGTCGATGGTGACGCTCAAGCGCGAAGTCGAGCATCTCAATTCGTACGTTCGGCTCCAACAGGTCCGCTTCCCCGATCAGTTCGACGTCGAGGTCGACGTCCCGGACGCGTTGCTCGACTTGATCGTTCCGAAGATGATCCTCCAACCGCTCGCGGAGAACTTTTTCAAACATGGGTTTGAGCGGGACGGGGCGACGGCGGCCAATCGATTCTGCTTAAACATCCGTCAAACGGGAGCCGCCCTCATCATCCGTTGTGAGAACAGCGGGCGAGCGATCTCGGACTTTGAGCTGAACGCCCTGCAACAACGGATCGAACGGTCGACAGGACCGATTCATGGTGCGGAAGGCACCGGTTTAAAGAACATTCGCGATCGACTCATGTTAAACTATAATCGGGAGGCTGAGTTTATGTTGGCTACACCAGAGACCGGCGGATTCCGCATCATCATGCGTTTCCCGGCCGTGAAGGAGGCGGGTGCGTCATGACGAAAGTATTGATCGTCGACGATGAGTCGCCAGTACGGGAAGCGGTCAAATTGCTTGGGGAGTGGGAACGTCTCGGCGTCACGAAAGTGTTCGAAGCGAGCGACGGCGAAGAAGCGAAACGGATTATCACGAAAGAGCGCCCGGCCTTGGTTTTATCGGATATTCAAATGCCGCGCTGCAACGGGATTGAGTTGATGGAATGGGTGCATCAAGAGGTGGAGTCGGTAAAGCTGATCGTGTTGACCGGGTACGATGAGTATTCGTATATGCGGCGCGCGATTCAGCTCGGCAGCTTCGATTACTTGCTGAAACCGATTGATCCGGACGTGTTGAACGATACGCTCGAACGTGCCCTCGCAGACGTCTGTCCAGCCGAGGAAGACCCAATCTTCCAAATCGGTGCGTTTATTGAGCGTCATTATGCGGAAGAGCTCAGCTTGCAAGGGATGAGCGAGCGCTTTTACTTGAGCCGCGAATACATATCGCGTCGTTTTAAGCAGCAGTATGGCGTCAACTTATCCGAGTACTTGCTGTCGATCCGCATGCTCGAAGCCAAGCGTCTCCTTGAAACAAGTAGACAACGTATTTATGAAGTCGCCCAAGCGGTTGGTTTTTCGGACGACAAATACTTCCGAAAAGTCTTTAAAAAACAAGTTGGTGTTACCCCGAACGAATATCGGGAAGACTACCAACGACAACTTTAAAGGAGGAATTTTATCATGAGTGTACACATTGGGGCAAAAGAAGGACAAATCGCAGAAACGGTATTACTTCCAGGAGATCCGTTGCGCGCGAAATACATCGCCGAGACGTTCTTAGAGGATGTCGAACTGTATAACGAAGTGCGTGGCATGTACGGTTTCACGGGTACGTATAAAGGCAAACGCATCTCTGTTCAAGGGACAGGTATGGGTGTGCCGTCGATGTCGATTTACGTCAACGAATTGATCATGTCGTACGGTGCTAAAAACTTGATTCGTGTCGGTACAGCCGGCGGGATTCAAGAAGACGTCAAAGTGCGTGACGTTGTCATCGCGATGAGCGCGTCGAGTGAGATGGGACAAAACCGTGTCCGGTTCGACGGCATGGACTACGCACCGACAGCGACGTTCGACCTCCTACATCGTGCGTATATGAACGCGGAGAAAGCGGGCATCCCGGTCAAAGTCGGTCAAATCTTCACGGCCGACCAGTTCTACCAAGATGACTTCCACCACTTCAAAAAGTGGGCGGACTTCGGTTGCCTCGCAATCGAGATGGAAGCAGCCGGCCTTTACACGCTCGCGGCGAAACATAAAGTCAACGCCTTGACGATCCTCACGATCTCTGACCACTTGTTAACGGGTGAAGAGACGACATCAGAAGAACGTCAATCGACGTTCGACGAGATGATTCGTGTCGCCCTCGACACAGCAGTCGAAGTGACGAACTAAATCATAAGTCCCTACAGACGCAACGTTTGTAGGGACTTTTTGTGTCAGTGTGCCAACGTGTCTATACAAAGCGGAACCGGCAAGCTAGACTGAAGCTGAAAACTCAGTGTCCGTGGAGGTGCTGAGCTAAGGAGAGAATTCCGTGAATAAACCATCCGCTTTTGTGATTTATAGTATCGTCTTTTTTGCGTTTTTTGATCTGTTTGCCCAACTTCCCGTCATGAGCACGTTCGCGACCTCAGTCGGTGCGACGCCGTTCATCGCCGGTGTCGTCATTGCCATCTATTCATTGTCGAACACGTTCGGGAACATTTTGTCTGGCGTTTGGACGGACAAGTTCGGTCCGTTCCGAATCTTACTCGTCGGTTTAGTGTTATCAAGTGCGAGTCTGCTCATGTATCGCCTTGTCGATGATGCTTCGATGTTATTGGTGGTGCGTGTCGTTCACGGATTCGTGGCCGGCTTGATTGTACCGGCTGCGTTTACGCTATCCGCGAACTTGACCGCGGCCAATCGACAAGGGAAAAAAGTGGCGCTCACCGGGAGCTTCGTCGGGTTGGCGGCGATTCTAGGACCAGCGTTCAGCGGCATCATGGCCAGCCGCACATCGGTCCCGGTCGTATTTACGTACGTGGCGGCGTATGGCGTGCTTGTGGCTTTGCTTGCCCTCGTCGTGTTAAAGCGGTTGCGATTCGCTGTTAAACATGAGGACCGGCGCGAAGTGGTTGGTTCGAAAACGCTAGAGCGTGACGTCGTCAAAGCGTATGTCGGGGCGTTTTTATTAATGTTCTCGCAAGGAGCGCTCGCTTATTTATTACCGCTTTACGTGCAAGCGCTCGGTTACGACTCACGGCTCAGCGGGACGTTGCTCAGCACGTTTGGCGTTGCTGCCGTCCTCGTGTTCGTCTTGCCGACGAACCGTATCTTCGACCGGTTCGAGCCGGCGCGCTTGGCTGCGCTCGGGATCGGCATCCTTGGGGTTAGTCAAATTCTGATCGGTTTGTCGGGTAGCGCAAATCTGCTCTATCTCGTGCTCGGCTGTTATGGCGTCGGCTTCGCTATTTTGTTCCCGGCCATCAACACGATGTTGATCAAAGCGACGAACAGTGCCAATCGAGGCAAATCATACGGCTACTTCTATGCGTTTTTCTCTCTCGGTACGGTCGTGGGTTCGGCTCTCTTAGGGTGGCTGTCCGTCTCGTTAACGCAGAAATTCACGCTGACCGGGATTGTTTTGCTGCTAGCGGGCCTGCTTTTGATTGTGATCGAGCAGACAAGGAAACGTGTCGTTTCAAACAAGACCGGGTGAGATGGGCACGTATCAAGCAGCAACGGCTGAACGTTCAAAATGGTCGGGTCTGATTGGATAGTGATAAGATAAAGACAGCGTTATCACTCAAAGGGAGGCAGATTTATGCTCGCACCAATCGAACAGTTGACGATCGAAGAGCTCATCAGTAAGCAACGTCGTTTCTTTAAGACGCAAGCGACCAAATCGCTCGCATTCCGTCTCAGTATGTTGACGTTTTTGAAAGAATCAATCAAACATCACGAAGCAGAGATTATCGAAGCGTTAAAAACAGATTTAAATAAATCAGAGCTCGATGCGTTCACGACGGAGATCGGCTTTATTTACGACGAGATCAGTCGGACGAATCGAGAGTTGAAGCGTTGGATGCGCCCGAAACGGGTTCGCGGCGCAGCGATCCACCTCGGGACAAAAAGTGAAGTCATGTATGAACCGTACGGCACCGTTCTCATTATCGCGCCTTGGAATTATCCATTCCAATTGGCAATCGCACCGCTCATCGGAGCAATCGCGGCCGGGAACACGGCTGTCGTGAAACCGTCGGAATTGACGCCGAACGTGGCCCAAGTAATGACGAAAGTGCTCGAACGGGCGTTCACCGATCGTTACGTCGTCAGCGTCGAAGGGGATAAAGACGTCGCTCAAGCTTTGCTCGCGCAAAAATGGGATCATATCTTCTTTACCGGTTCGACCCAAGTCGGAAAAATCGTCATGGAGGCTGCGGCCAAGCAATTGACGCCGGTCACGCTCGAACTAGGTGGGAAGTCACCGGCCATCGTCCATGAAGATGCCAATATTAACATTGCGGCGAAACGGATTGCGTGGGGGAAATGGATGAACGCCGGGCAGACGTGTGTCGCCCCGGACTACGTGCTCGTCCACGAGTCGAAACGTGATGCGTTTCTTGAAGCAATCAAGCGGGAAGCGTTCCTGATGTTTGGGAACGGAATCGGGACAGAACGGTTCACCCGGATCGTCAGCGAGTCTCATTTTGATCGGTTGACGAGTTATTTGAGTCAAGGGGACGTCTTCTTCGGGGGAGCGACGGAGCGGGAAAGTTTGAAAATCGCCCCGACCGTCATGACGGATATTCATGATGGGGCTGCTGTCATGAAAGACGAGATTTTCGGACCGATTTTGCCGGTGCTGACGTATCGTCAACTCGATGAGGCGATCGAGTTTGTGTCCGACCGTCCGCATCCGCTCGCGCTCTATCTGTTCACGGAAACGAAAGCTGTCGAACAGACGGTGCTCAAGCATCTGACATTCGGCGGCGGTTGTGTCAACGATGTCCTCATGCATTTGACAAACCCGAACTTGCCATTTGGCGGTGTCGGGGAGAGTGGGATGGGGGCTTATCACGGACGCTATAGCTTTGAGGCGTTCAGCCATGCCAAATCAATATTACGCAACACGACAAAATTTGATGTGCCGATTCGTTATCCAAACTTTAAAGGTGCGGAGAAGCTGATCCGTCTCGTCTATCGCTGAGACTGATCTGAGACTGTAGACTTTCTACAGTCTTTTTTTTATGAGAACGAATTGAAAAATAGAAGATTGTTTGAAATGTCACATACTTTTGTGATCAGGGTGCTCACGCTACTGTATAATAAAGCCATAAATGAAACGTACGAGACATTCCAGGCACGAATGAATTGTGGAGGGAGCAGACGAATATGTCTACGAAATGTGGGACGACCGAACCGAACAGCTTTATCTTTTCAGCGGAGACGAAACAGTTATTGCTCGAAATGATGACACCTCAAGACTACCCGAAGGCTAGCATCGTCTGTTGGGAAGGTGAGAAGTGTGATAAATTCTTTTATTTGAAGAGCGGATCTGTCAAATTCACGAAGATCACGAAAAAAGGGAATCCAATCGTCATGTTCTTATATGGCGCCGACGATTTTTTTGGTGAGTTTGATATCGTCGACACGTTCCCGAGTTCTTACAGCATCGAGACGACGGAAGAAAGTGTCATTGGCGTTATTTCAAAGAAAGACATCGAGACTATCATGCAGCAAGACGCCAAATTTGCCGGTGACGTGCTGCGCTGGACGTCGATGATGCGTAAACATTCAGAGATGAAACTGCGTGATTTGCTATTGTACGGAAAGCCGGGAGCGCTCGCTTCGACGTTGCTTCGGATGGCGGCCATGCACGGTGTGGAGGAAGATGACGCGGTCGTCATCTCACGACATCCTTCCGATGGGGAGCTCGGTCAACTGATCGGGGCACCGCGTGAGACCGTCAACCGGATGATGAACCAGTGGCGAAAAGAAGGCGTCCTGACAACGACGGGAAACTCGATCGTCTTGCATGATATCGATTTCTTAAAAGAGCTGTGCCATTGCGAAGGCTGTCCGGCCGGGATTTGCCGATTATAACGAGGAACCGTCTCTTAGAGAGGCGGTTTTTTTGTCGTCTTGATTTGGCTAATTGTGAATTTTATGTGTGGAAACTACGCAAAATTGATGTGATTGTCACTTTTGAAGTGATAAAAGTCACATATTAAGTCAGGGTGAATTTCATACAATGAAAGAGGAAATTATAGCGAAAGGGGTCCTTCACGTGGATAAGAACGGTGGACAAGAACCGAATCTGAAAGGCACGTTTACATCGGTCATGATCGTCGCGGGTGTCATCATCGCCATGTGGTCGTCGGTCTTTTATTTATTTGTTACACGATAACGTCAAAAGGAGAAAACAAACATGCATATTCATAAGCTTGAAAAATATTGGTTGATCTTTGGCATCGTTCTATTAGGCGTGTTTTTGACAGTGCTCGGCATTTCGGCGTTTGCGGCCGGAAACCAGCCCGCATCGGACGCTGATTTGATCGACCCGGCGAAAGTGCATCAGACGGCGCCGTTCGATAAACCTGGACTTAATAAAATTGGTGATAACGAGTATGAACTCGTCATGGTCGCGCAGGCGTTCACGTTCACACCGGGTAACGTTGAAATCCCGAAAGGTGCGAAAGTGACGTTTCTCGTCACGTCACCGGACGTCGTCCACGGTTTCCAGTTGACGGGGACACCGGTCAACATGATGGTCGTGCCGGGACATATCAACTCGCTCACGTATACGTTTGAAGAAACAGGCGAATTTTTAATTCTCTGTAACGAATATTGCGGGACGGGCCATCACATGATGGCGACAAAAATTAAGGTGGTGGACTAAATGAACGACGTAGCCTCAAAACTGAAACAGTGGGAAATGGAGCGCGGTGTGCCGGTGCCGAGCATCGGTGTGAAAGAAGCGCGCCTCGCCTATGCCCACGTTGTCGTCTCGGTACTCGCCGTGTTGATTGGAGCGATCGCGGGACTCATGCAGACGCTCATCCGTACAGGAATCATTCCGGAAGTATTCGGTTACTATCAATTGTTGACGGCCCACGGTATCATGCTTGGTCTCGTCTTTACGACGATGTTTATCATCGGCTTACTTTACGCGCTGCTCGCCAAGTCGTTCGGACGGTTTGAATCGTTCCCGACACGTGTCGCTTGGCTCGGTTTTTGGATGATCATCGCCGGGGCGGTACTCGTGACGATCATGGTGCTCGCCAATAAAGCGACTGTACTTTACACGTTCTACGCTCCGCTCATGGCCGACCCGATCTTCTATGTCGGTCTCGTTCTCTTCGTCGTCGGTACATGGTTCTCGGCGTTCGCGATGTTCCGCATGTATGCGGACTATAAACGGGAACACCCTGGCGTCCATCCGCCACTCCCAGCGTACATGAGTATCATGACGATGTTGCTCTGGGTCATCGCGACACTCGGTGTTGCCGGGACGATTTTGTTCCAACTGCTCCCGCTCTCGCTCGGATGGAAAGACACGGTCGGGATTGAACTGAGCCGGACGTTGTTCTGGTACTTCGGTCACCCGCTCGTTTACTTCTGGCTCATGCCGGCCTATATCGTCTGGTATACGGTCGTGCCGAAAGTCATCGGTGGGAAGATTTTCTCGGACGCGCTCGCGCGGATGGCGTTCTTGTTATTCCTCTTGTTCTCGTTCCCGGTCGGTTTCCACCACCAGTTGACAGAGCCGGGGATTGATCCGTTTTGGAAGTTCGTCCAAGTCATCTTGACGTTCCTCGTCGTCATTCCGTCGTTCATGACGGCGTTCTCGCTGTTCGCGACGTTCGAGCTGCGGGGACGCGCTCTCGGAGCACGCGGTCTGTTCGGTTGGGTCAAAAAGATGCCGTACGGCGATGTGCGTTTCCTCGCCCCGTTCGTCGGGATGTTGTTCTTCATTCCGGCTGGTGCCGGCGGTATCATCAACGCGTCGCACCAATTGAACGCGATGGTCCACAACACGCTTTGGGTCACCGGTCACTTCCATATCACGGTCGGAACGGCCGTCGCCTTGACGTTCTTTGGAACTGCCTATTGGCTCGTACCGGTACTACGCGGACGTACACTCACGAAATCAATGAACCGTCTCGGTTTGATTCAGACGGGGACGTGGGCGTTCGGGATGTCGATCATGTCGTATGCGATGCACATCTCAGGCCTTCAAGGTAACCCGCGTCGGACCGGTCCGGCGACGTATTTCTCAGACGCGTTGACGCGTGAATGGATCCCGTACCATATGGCGATGGCAATCGGCGGGACGATCCTTCTCGTCTCGGTGCTCATCTTCGTCTATTCGATGTTCAACCTGTCATTCCTCGCACCAAAAGGTGAGGAAGAGTTCCCACTCGCGGAAACGGAAGAGGCGGCAATGGAGACGCCACGGTTCTTTGAGAACTGGAAGCTCTGGATCACGGTCACGTTCGTCTTGATCGCATTCGCCTACACGGTTCCGATTTGGCACTTGATTGAAAGCGCGCCTCCGGGAGCGAAAGGTTGGGTGCTCTGGTAAACTGAAGTCAGCCTCTAGGGCTGACTTTTTTGATTTGGGGGAGAACGTATGGAGACGTTACAGGAAGTGATTCGTGAAGCATACGCTAACCGTGTCCACGACCGGCCGTTCATCGTCGCGATCGACGGCTTGAGCGGGGCCGGGAAGACGACGCTCGTCGAACAATTGAGTGGTATCGCGCCGAACGAACTGCTTCTACATATTGATGACTTCATCGTCGAACGGCATCGGCGCTATGAGACGGGGCAGCCTGAGGCGGTGGAATACTATGCGCTCCAATGGGACGTCGATCTGCTCGTGAAGATGTTGTTCGAGCCGTTGTCCCGAGGTGAGACGCGTCTGACGTTGCCATACTACGAGCGAGACGAGGACGCGATTGTCATGCGGACGATCGATGTGGCTCCGAATGCGCTCGTGTTGATTGAAGGCATCTTCTTATTGCGGGACGAGTGGCGGTCGTATTTCGACTACATCGTTTATCTTGACTGTCCACGCGAGACGCGTTACGAGCGTGTGCTAAATCGCGATACGTATATCGGCGATTTAGCGGCACGGCTCGCCAAATATGAGCGCCGCTACTGGCCGGGTGAAGCGCACTACATCAAGACGGTCAATCCAGTGATACGAGCCGACTATATCGTCCGCTCATCAAACTGACGCATCCTAATCAATGAGGATGCGTCTTTTGTTTTGGATTGTTTTGGGAAATTATTATTGACAGTCAAGTGTATTACGGTAATAATACAGTCAGATAGTGTATTAGTCGCATCATACACTTAGAGAGGTGACAACATGATCATTCAATTTAACACGAGGTCTCCCGTCTACATCCAAGTCGTCGACTACTTCAAAAAGAAGATGGCGCTAGGCGAGTTGAAGGCGGGCGAAGAGATGCCGTCGCGGCGAGAGCTCGCGACCGAACTGAAAATCAATCCGAACACCGTCCAAAAGGCGTTCAAGGAAATGGAGGAACAGCAATTGATCACGACCGAACGCAATCGTCCAAGTCGGGTGACGACGGACGACCACGTATTAAAACGAATTCGGACCGAACTCGTCGATGAGGCGGTCGCTGTCTTCGTCGAATCGATTCAAGAGCTCGACGTCACGATGGACGAGCTCGTCAGCAAAATCAAACGGCAATACGGGGAGGGGAATCTCGATGATCGAGGTACTGGGAGTTAAGAAGCGTTACCGCAAAAAACAAGTCATCGAAGATGTGTCGTTCACGGCCAACAAAGGCGAGATCACATGCCTCATCGGTCTGAACGGGACCGGCAAGTCGACGATTTTAAAAGGCATCATGGGGCTGACCCCGTTCGATCAAGGCAACGTTTTGATTGACGGCAAGCCGATCGATTTGAACAACGTCGCGTTCGTACCGGACCATTCGACGTTTCCGATCCACTTTTCGATCGAGCAGTGCGAAGCGTTCATGCGCGATTTTTATCCGAAGTTCGACACGAAGTTGTTCGCTAGACTCGTCGACGAGTTCAAACTGTTTCCAGAAGACAAGTTGAGTGAACTGTCGAAAGGGGCGCTCGCCAAGGTCAATTTGGCGCTCGGCATCGCCCAAGACCCGGACTACTTGCTGCTCGACGAACCGTTCTCAGGTATCGATGTGTTTTCAAAAGAGCAAATCGTCGAGCTGTTTTCGAGTGACATCATGGAAGACCGCGGTGTCTTGATCACGACGCACGAGATTGACGACATCGAGTATTTGGTCGACAAGGCCGTCATGTTGAACCGAGGACGGATCGTCCGTGAATTCGACGTCGAGGACGTCCGCTTCATTCACGGGAAATCGATCGTCGACGTCATGATAGAGGAGTATGGGGCATGAATTTGTTAAGACTACTCGGATGGGAAGTCGAGCGGGCGACGAAACCGTATCTCATCTTGATCACGCTTCTCGTCGTCACCCAATTTGCTTGGCTCGGCTTCTTCTTATGGAGCGAGACGAATATGTATGAAAAACTGCGTCGCACTGGGACACCTGATTATGTATTATCGTTTGGAAACTATATCGGCGGGACGGCATATATTTTGTCGATTGGATTGGCGATTGCGGCGATGCTACTTTATAGCTTTTGGATTTGGTATCGCGATTTCCAAGGACGCGGCATGTTCATGATGCGCTTATTGATGATGCCGCAACAACGGATGCTCGTCTTCGGGGCAAAATTCGCAACGATGCTGTTGATGATTCTCGGTTTGTTTGCCGTCCAATGGATCGCGCTCAAGCTCCAGTACATAGCGTTCACGGGTTGGTTCGATTCGCAGATGGTACCGATACGTGGCTCGTTCGAGCAGGCTGTCTCTTATGATGGCATGCTGTCTGTCATGTATCCGATGTCAATCGTGAATTTCATCATTCACCAAGCGTTGATTGGGCTCGTTGTTTTATTCATTTTCACGTTCGTGTTGGTGGAACGGAGTCTATGGCAACGGACGATGTGGGCGCCGGTGATTGCCACTGTTTCATTGGGAGCCATCATTGTGCTTCCGGCCATCGGTTTCGGCTTCATCGGAAACGGGCTCTTTATGGATGAATCGTTGCTCGTCGCCGGGATCGGTTTGGCGGCTTGGTTTATCGGGTTGGTTTGGATCAGTCGTCGCTACTTGACGAAGAAACTAAGTGTGTGAGGTGAGTATATGAAACGAATATGGAATGTGGCTGCGCTCGGTGCGGTAATCGTCCTCGGACTCGGGACGTTCGTCATCGACATGAACAAGACGGAAGCGGAGTGGGAGTTAACTGTCAAAACGAATCCTGATGTATGGGCCGACCAGACGATCGATGTGTTTTATGAGACGGAGAACGAGACGAGTGAACGATTCGAAGTGACGACAGAACGTAGTCGGATCGCGACGAATATGAACTATATCGAAGAAGCGATTCATTATCGAGACACACTCGATCCTTCGTTGCGCGGCTTCTATCGCCAGATGAAAGAATTGAACTTTGCCCAATCGATTCGCACGGATGAAGGATATGTCGGCCTCGGACAAAACGGAAATCAGGAAATTGTCTTATTCAAGTCTACGGATGGTGAGACTGTGACGAGTGAGACGTTTAAGGCGCCGGCCGATGTGATGGAGGGCTCGTGGGCTGGTCTGTTCGTTCACGACGGGGACGTTCATTTAATTTTCCGCAGTGGTTATGAGGCGGAATCAAAAACAAAACTTGCCGTGCTTAAGGAAGGAACAAACGAGATAACGATCAAAGATCTCGATCTCGACAACGACTTCGTTTCCGAAGTGCTCGGGACGTCTTGGTTTTATGACCGCAATATGATGCCGATCTCGACCGGTAATCGGTTTATCCCAGTTCGAGTTGGGGCGTATGAATCCTTCACAGAGAACGGGGAGACCCATTCTACCGAAACAAATCGTCCAGGACTGTTCGCTTATGACATCGAAACGAATAAAGTCGTCCAACTCGCTTCAAAAGCCGAAGAGTCAAACTTGACCGTACATGATAACGAGTTGATGGCGGTGCAACTAGACGGATCCGAAATCGTCGTCGATTTGATGACAGGAAAACCGTCGACACGCCAAGTCATCGATGGTTCAGTTGGCACAACTACCTATGTCGGAAACCAACTGTACCACGTCCGTCCGACGAAAGACGGAGCCGTCATCGACGTATACGAGGACGGGAAAGAAGTCTCGAGCGCCGCGGTGAACGCGACGAACGAGGAAGCGAAGTTATTGCTCGATGGCGCCCAATTTTATGTGAGATAAAAAATAACCGAGAGGCGGCTGCCTCTCGGTTATTTCGTTGGTTTCGGGATGATGACCCCTTCTTCTAAATCAAGCAACATATCGATCAGTTCCGCGCAAAACTCAGGGAATTGATCGAGGAACGCACCTGGACCGACCTCATCCATGAAGTCGATGTACAGATCTGCTACGTTGCCAGCCATCTTCGCTGGAAGTGCGAGGAAGGCCGACCCGAAGCGCCAGCTGCCACGGATGTCGAGCAGCTTGCCGAGCATGACGTCGCCTGGTTCGCGTACTTCCGGTAGCATTACCTTGTACGTCTCTTTCGTCTCCCAATCACGTAAGCCGTCTTCGGTCACTTCAAACACAGAGCACCGGGGGACGGCGAGACCGCGCAAGGCATGATAGAGAGCAGGTGACATGTCAGCTTTGTGGTCCGCCAAATAGCGGCCGTGCGGTGTCATCCCGTCCTCATCCGTCTCAAAGAAGACGGCCCAATCGATGAACAAATCGCGGAACAGTTCGGCGTCTTTCAAGTGCCACGTGCCTTCCGAAGCGATCTCTTGGATATAGTTCGTCCACTGCGTGCTGCGTGCGAGTGCCGCTTGCTCGTATAACTTTTTCAGTTCGGCCAGCAATTCGGACTCTTCGACGAGCAAAGGGAAGGGAATTACTTTCCGGTCTTTTTTCATCGCCGTGGTCCTCGCTTGTCTGCAGGACGTTTGACGACCGGCGGTTTGTCTTCGATCCGTTTCTCGATGACTTCGCCACGGTAAATCTCAAGCTCTTTCAATTCGACACCGAGCTGGCGGGCGAACGATTTCAAGTGCGTCAAATCTTCCGGTGTCACGATCGACAGGACCGTCCCGGCCGCGCTACCGCGAGCGGTCCGTCCTGAGCGGTGGATGAAGTCATCGGTCGATTCAGGTAAATCGAAATGGACGACGTGCGTCACTTCATCGATGTCGAGTCCGCGCGCTGCGAGACCCGTCGTGATGAGGAGCGGATATTCGCCTTTACGGAATTCGCGGAGCGTCTCGACGCGGGCACGTTTCCCTTTCAAGCTATCGAGCATACGGTAGTTCACTTTCATCTTATCGAGCTCACCTTTGAGCGGCGGTAAGAACGAGCGGTTGTTGATGAAGGCGAGCACTTTGACACCGTCGACGTGTGATAGGCGACGAAGCAATTCTGGCTTATAGCGACGTGTCGTCAACATATAGCCGTACGTCACTTGAGCACTGACAGTCCGTTCGACCTTCACGTGAACCGGTTCTTTCAAGAACGGGGCAGCCCAGGCTTGGAGCGTATCCGTCAACGTCGCCGAAACGAGTGAGATTTGATGCTCGTGCGCCGTATGGTTGATGATGCGCTCAGCCGCTTCCGTCAATCCGCTGTCGATGATTTGATCGGCTTCATCGAGCACGATCGTATGCGTTTCGTGCAGTTTAAGTTTTTTCTTCTCGATCAATTCAACGAGACGTCCTGGTGTCCCGACGATCAAATGCGGTTTTTTCTTCAAGCGATCGATTTGGCGCTTCAGTTCGACGCCGCCGATGAACGAGGCAATCCGGACGTCACCTTTTTCGGTGAAACGTTGCGCCACCGTTTGGATCTGCATGACGAGTTCGCGCGTCGGTGCGACGATGACGACTTGGATCCGGTCGTTCGAGGCATCGATTTTTTCAATAGCGGGTAAAAGATAAGCGAGTGTCTTACCTGTCCCTGTTGGTGCTTCGATTGTGACGTCTTTTCCTTCTAAAAGGGGCGGGAACGCTTCCGCTTGGACCGGCATCGGTTCGTTAAAGCCAAGGCGTTCCCAGGCTTCGTTAATGAATGGTTTTGTAAAGTTCATATCAGTTCTCCTTATCGTTGGGCAAAAACAAAGGAAGCATAAGCGCTCCCTGGTTCAAATATAGCGAACATGTTCAGTGTCTTGGTCAATCGATGAACGGAGTGTCTGTGTGTACACTTGCCCGTCCTCGACGAGTTTGATGTGCACGTCGATGTGCTCAGGCGAGGCTTCGACACCTTCGACCGTGAAGCCTTGATACACGCGGTATTCCAATTCCTTAAGCAATTTTGCATAGGCGTTTAGTTCTGGATACGTCGTCGCGACGTCGATTGGGCGCGACACGAGTGCGACCATTAAATGGTCACGGAAATCGATGAAATCCTCATTCTCGATATCGTCATCAAAGCGAATCCAAAAGCCTTTTTCTTCAAATTCTGTGATAAATCCGTCGCGCTTGTCTCCAGCCTCTTCGACTTTAAGGGAGATGCGGTCACCGGCTTTTAAGTTATGCTCGGCTGTTAATGGTTCATACGTCATGGGAAGAACCCCTTCCTCTTCTACAATGTTCTGCTTCCATTGTGCTCGATATAAGGCAAAAATTCAAGTTCTATCCCGAACCTGTGAGTTAAGTCACTACAAAAACTGTATGATTTTTCACAACTACTTAAAGATAATACAGAATTCACAAGAACGTGAACGAATAGGGATTCGTCTGTTTCTATGTAAGTTGAAAAACTACTATAACAGATAAAATAGCGCTTACAAAAACGGCGTAACACCAATGTTCATGAGATTGTTACAACTTTCACAAGAATGTAAAACATATTGTTCACGTTTTCACGTACACTCATATTATAAGGAATCAGGCAGTTATCTCAACTATGAGGAGTGACCATAATGGCAACTGAAATTAAATCAGCCTGGTCAGGATTTGTTCCTGGACAGTGGACGAACGAAGTGAATGTCGGTGAATTTATCCGCTTGAACCGCCACGAGTATACAGGGGATGACCGTTTCTTAGTCGGACCGACAGAGGCGACGAATCGTCTTTGGGGACAAGTGATGGAATTGACGAAAGAAGAACGGGAACGCGGGGGCGTTTGGGATGTCGATCAAAACACGCCGTCGACAATCATCTCACACGGACCTGGGTACTTAAATAAAGACCTTGAAAAAGTCGTCGGTGTCCAAACGGACGAACCGTTCAAACGCTCGATTCATCCGAACGGCGGCATTCGCATGGTCGACGCCGCGCTCGAGTCATACGGCTTCGAACCAAATCCTGAAATCACAAAAATCTATTCAGACATTCGTAAAACACACAACCAAGGTGTTTTCGATGCCTACACACCAGAGATGCGGGCGGCACGTAAGTCAGGGATCATCACAGGTCTCCCAGACGCATACGGACGTGGCCGGATCATCGGTGACTACCGTCGCGTTGCCTTGTACGGTTTAGATTTCTTGATTGCCGAGCGTAAAAAAGATTTGGCGAACAATGGCGGTTTCCTCTCGGAAGCAGACATTCGGACGCGGGAAGAGATGTCTGAACAGCTTCGTGCCCTTCAAGAATTGAAACAACTCGGCGCTGCTTACGGATTCGACCTCGGTCGCCCGGCTGAAACGACGCAAGAAGCCTATCAATGGGTATATCTCGCTTACCTTGCAGCTGTCAAAGAACAAAACGGTGCGGCGATGTCTCTCGGACGCGTATCGACATTCCTTGACGTGTACGCTGAGCGTGACATGGCGGCAGGCCGTTTGACAGAGTCAGACGTCCAAGAAATCGTCGATCACTTCATCATGAAACTCCGCATCGTCAAATTCTTGCGGACGCCTGACTATAACGAATTGTTCTCTGGAGATCCAACGTGGGTCACGGAATCAATCGGTGGGATGAGTGAGGATGGCCGTTCGAACGTCACGAAGAGCTCGTTCCGTTTCCTTCACTCGCTCACAAACCTCGGCCCGGCACCAGAACCGAACTTGACGGTGCTTTGGTCGACGAAATTACCGGAAGGATTCAAACAATATTGCGCGAAGATGTCAATTGAGACGTCGGCGATCCAATACGAGAACGACGACCTCATGCTTCCAGAGTTTGGTGACGATTACGGCATCGCCTGCTGTGTGTCACCGATGAAAATCGGCAAACAGATGCAGTTCTTCGGTGCCCGTGCCAATATGGCGAAAGCACTCCTCTACAGCATGAACGGTGGACGCGATGAGAAGAGCGGCGAACAAATCGCTCCGGCTTGGGACATGAACACAGAAGACGTCCTCACGTACGACAAAGTGTACGCTGACTTCGACCGGACGCTCGACTGGCTCGCGGAGCTTTACGTCAACACACTCAACGTCATTCACTTCATGCATGATAAATATGCGTACGAACGGATTGAAATGGCGCTCCACGACCCTGAAATCTTACGGACGATGGCTTGTGGTATCGCTGGCCTTTCGGTGACGGCGGACAGCTTGTCAGCAATCAAATATGCGACGGTCAAACCGGTCCGGAATGAATTCGGCATCGCTGTCGACTTTGAAACAGAAGGCGACTTCCCGAAATTCGGAAACAACGATGACCGTGTCGACGCGATCGCCGTCGAACTCGTAGAATCGTTCATGGAAAAAGTCCGGAAACACAAAACGTATCGCGACGCGCTTCATACGCAATCGGTCTTGACGATCACGTCGAACGTCGTCTACGGCAAGAAAACAGGTAATACACCGGACGGCCGTCGTGCTGGTGAGCCGTTCGCACCGGGTGCGAACCCGATGCACGGCCGCGATACGAAAGGAGCGGCAGCGTCGCTCTCGTCAGTCGCTAAACTTCCGTTCGAACACGCGCAAGACGGTATCTCATACACGTTCTCGATCGTACCGAAAGCACTCGGTAAAGAAGACGTCGCACGTGAACTTAACTTGGCGGCACTTCTTGACGGCTATATGGGTGGCGAGCACAAAGGTCACCACTTGAACGTCAACGTCTTCAACCGTGAGACGTTGCTCGACGCCATGGAACATCCAGAAGAGTATCCGCAGCTCACGATCCGCGTATCAGGTTACGCCGTCAACTTCATCAAGTTGACACGCGAGCAACAGATCGACGTCATCAACCGGACGTTCCACGGTTCATTGTAAGTAAAGGCTTGGCGGCCTTCGCTTGAAGGCCGCTCATTCGTTAGGAGGTCATCTCGATGACAATGGGATATGTACACTCGGTCGAATCGTTTGGAACCGTTGACGGCCCGGGAATTCGTTTTATCGTCTTTTTGCAAGGTTGTGCGCTTCGCTGCTTGTATTGCCACAACGCTGATACGTGGGATTTTAAAAAGAATAACCATCGTTCGGCCGAGGACGTCATTCAAGAAGCGCTCAGCTATCGTCCGTTCATGGAAGCATCAAAAGGCGGCATCACAATTTCAGGGGGCGATCCGCTCGCGCAACCAGAGTTTTTAGAAGCGCTGTTGCGTGAAGCGAAAAAACACGGGCTCCACACGACGCTCGATACGTCGGGTGCACTCCGTCCCCCTAACCTTGACGCCATCTTAGACCACACCGACCTCGTCTTGCTCGATATTAAACATATCGATGACGACATGTGCAAGAAACTGACAGGACGGAGCAACGCCAACACGCTCGCGCTTGCTGAACACTTATCCGAGCGCGGAACGAAAATGTGGATTCGCCACGTCCTTGTCCCGGAATGGACGCTTGATGAAGGGGCGCTCCGGCGCACGGCGGCGTTCATTCAAAAACTCGACCACGTCGAGAAAGTCGAAATCTTGCCGTATCACGAGATGGGCGTCTATAAATGGGAGGCGCTCGGCCTCGACTATCCGTTAAAAGGCATCAAACCACCGACGACGGAAGAAGTCGAGTGGGCGGAAGGGATCTTACAAGGTACAGTCTAAAAAACTGCGCAGACCGTTATGGTCTGCGCAATTTTTCGTGTTATAGCCGCTTATCACGTACGTGGCGGCGAATGGCGTCCTCGTCGAGCGGACGGTTGGCGACACCGGTCTCGACAGCAGTCTTCGCGACGGCGATCGCGACGGCCGGTGCGACCCGCTCGTCGAACGGGCTCGGGATGACGATGCCGTTCGCGAGGTCGTCCTCTGTCAACAAGTCGGCGATCGCATGGACGGCCGCTTCTTTCATCTCTTCGTTGATCTCTGACGCCCGGACGTCGAGCGCCCCACGGAAAATACCGGGGAAGGCGAGGACGTTGTTCACTTGGTTGGCGAAGTCCGAGCGACCGGTCGCGACGATGCGGGCACCAGCGGAAGTCGCGAGATCCGGCATAATCTCCGGCACCGGGTTCGCGAGGGCGAAGATGATCGAATCTGTGGCCATCGAGCGGACCATGTCCTCGGTGACGGCGCCTGCGGCCGAGACACCGATGAAGACGTCGGCCCCCTCGAGCACGTCTGAGAGTGTGCCGACGTGGAGCTTCCGGTTCGTCGCCTTGGCGATCTGGTCTTTGAACGGGTTCATGCCGTCGGCGCGTCCTTCATAAATCGCACCTTTCGTATCACAGATGACGAGATCCTCTACGCCGAAGCGCTTGAGCAGCTTGGCGATGGCGATTCCGGCGGCCCCGGCTCCGTTCATGACGACACGCAGTTCAGGCATCGCTTTGTCGACTAAACGGAGTGCATTGACGAGGCCGGCCAAGACGACGATGGCCGTCCCGTGTTGATCGTCATGGAAGACCGGGATCGGGAGCGTCTGCTTCAACCGGGCCTCGATCTCAAAACATTCGGGTGCCTTGATGTCTTCTAAGTTGACGGCGCCGAACGTCGGGGCGAGCAGTTCGACCGTCCGCACGATCTCATCGACGTTGTGTGTGTCTAAACAAATCGGGAACGCATCGACCCCGGCGAAACTTTTGAACAGGACGGCCTTGCCTTCCATGACCGGCAACGCCGCTTCCGGACCGATGTTGCCGAGCCCGAGTACGGCGCTTCCGTCCGAGACGACGGCGACCGTGTTGGCGCGCAACGTATATTCATAGGACAGCTCTTTATTTTCAGCGATGCGGCGGCACGGTTCGGCGACGCCCGGTGAGTAGGCGAGGCTGAGCGCTTCTGTCGTGTCGACGTCGACTTTTGGTGTCGTTTCCAATTTACCGTGGTGCAAAGCATGCATCTCGAGTGCGCGTTCGTTCAATGTTTTCATAACTCTCTCCCTGTGTGCGTACGATTTTTTGTCTGTCACAATCGACTACATTGTATCGAAGAAACCGCTTACTTTCGAGCGTTTTACCTGCTATGGACGCAATTATTTCTGAACGATTGTTCATATATGTAGAATTGGTCTTAACATTTGGTGCTAATCATAAACGAAAACAAAAAGAGTCGCGGATATTCCGCAACTCCTTTGATTTCATGCTCTTGTTTTGCGCTGTTTCTTTTCTGCTAGTCGTGCCGCTTCGGCTTGGCGTTTTTCAGCGTAACGCAGCTCGCGTTCGAGTTTGACGTAACTCGCATACCGTTTTTTATCGAGCGCACCGGTCGCAATCGCGTCGCGAACGGCACAACCGGGTTCGGCTTGATGCGAGCAGTCACGGAACCGGCATCGTTCTGACAACTCCTCGATATCGCTGAACGTGTCGTCGAGATGATCGGCGCCGTCCCAAAGACCGAACTCACGCATGCCGGGCGTGTCGATGATGAAGAAGTCGTCGACGCGGAACAGTTCGCGGTGCGTCGTCGTATGCTTACCGCGCTCGTCGCTTTCACGGACGGCTTGCGTCTCGGCGAGTGTTTTCCCGGCAAGCGCGTTTGTCAGCGTCGATTTCCCGACGCCGGACGAACCGACTAGGACGAGCGTGCTCCCGCTCGGCAGTGCAGTTCGCAATGCCTCGACCCCGTCGCCGGTGATCGAGCTGACCGGGAAGACATCAATGCCTGGCGTCGTCAGTTGGATGTCTTGAACGAGTGGGGCCACATCAGTTACTTGATCAGCCTTCGTTAAGACGATAAGCGGTATCGCCCCCGTCTCCCAGGCGGCGAGCGAGTAACGCTCGAGCCGGCGCAGGTTGAAGTCGTGACCGACCGCCATCGTGATTAAAATATAGTCGACGTTCGCGCAGATCAGTTGTTCGCGCGTCTCGTTGCCGGCGGCTGTCCGTGAAAGAACAGTCCGTCGTTCAAGGAGACGTCGAACCGTACCTTGACCGTGCTCGCGAATCGTGAACTCGACGAAGTCGCCGATGACCGGATAGTCGCGCTCGCTCATCGCCTCGTGGCGAAATTTGCCCGATATCCCGCATGTGAAAGCAGCGTCCTCTGTCGTTACCGTGTACATATGTTGGAACTGTGCTGTGACGCGTCCCGTTGTTGTGTGATCCAAATCGAATCCTCCTTTTAGTTGTGGAGGACAACTGCCCTCCTGTTGGCTGACAAGGTGTATACGGCTGTTTGTAAGGTGCTCATAAAACATCATCCTTTCATTGTTCGATACATTCACTGTACCACATTTTCTGATAACGCTATCATCTCAGTCTACAGACCGAGGGAAAACAAGCCTTCCGCTCGTCGCCATCTTTTAAATGGCGTATTATGATAAGAGTGTACTTAATGAGGAGGGATGACAGATGAATCGCCAAGTGAAGCAAGTGTTGTTCATCGTGGCGGCAATCTCTCTAGTTCTCGTCCTAATCGGCTTTTTACCAAATATGATCATGTTTGGTTTGGGGGCGCTCTTAGCACTTTGGGCTGGAGTCAGATTCATGGCCGTGACGCATGTCGGCGCAAAAATCGGTTACGGCTTACTCGCCGTGATCGGGATCATCACGATTTTGTCGAATATTTGGGCGTTAATCGGAATTGTGGTGGCATGGATGTTGTTTAAAGGGTATATGATGTATGCCAACCAAAAGCGGGACGTTGAGATTTTAAATGCGGACGGGTCGCGTGCTAGTCGTAGCAGCTTCCAATCGTTCGATCAAGTCTGGCAAAAGTTTGTAAACCGTCGCTAAGTTTTTAGAAGGAGGATTTTATGATGAAGACACCATTTGATCAGTTTCGTGATTTAGCTAACGAGTTGACGAAAGAATTTTCAAAAGAAATGAAAAAGTATCAAGATAAAGAGGCGCCACGCTCGAGTGGGGAAGCCGAATTGAACCGCCACATCCGCGGTGCTGAAAAAGAGGCGTTGTCGGTCGAACGTCTCGTCGAGCGTCAGAAGGCGTTGCTCGGCGAACTCGCGACGAAGCGTGACGATGCCAAATTGATGGCTGACAAGCGCTACGAACAGACAGAGCTCGCGAAACAAGCCGGCGAAGAGAAGTTGGCTGAACGCGCTGCTCTCGAGTCAAAACATTACGGTGAACAGTATCGCTACTTCGAAGGCTTGCTAGACGAAGGCGGTCGTGAACTTGACGCCCTTGAGCGCCGTGCCCTCGAGATGCGCCTCAAACTCGACGAGATGCAAAACAAACGTTACGAGTTCGCGATGCGTGAGAACCTTGATTTGTTGAAAGGTGCGCTCGATCAAATCTTCGGAGCGGACACATCGAAGTCGCATCCGTTCACAGAAGAAGAGAAGAAAGACGCAACGAAGGAAGAACCTGCGGCCGAAGAAAAAACCGACGCGGCGGACGAAGATGATTTCGAAGCAAAATTAAAAGAACTTGAGCGTCGCTTTAAACAAGACTGACGCACTGGTTCAGCGATGGTCCAGAGTATTTTCGGGCCATCGCTTCTTTGCTTCATTGTACATATCGTTAGGGAGGGGGAAGCAGAGTGGAACGTTGGAACACACGCCAAATTATCGGCTTCATGATTATTTTATTTGCCATCGGACTATTTATCGACATCGTGACGGGTGGGAACAGCGTCCTCTTCAGCATGATTGTGCCGCTCTTATTGCTTTATATCGGGCGTCGCTTCAGCCGGAAAGGAAATCAGCCGGTCAGTTATATCTTTTACGGGATCGGTGGTGTGATGCTCGTCGGACTCATCTTTTCTTCGGCCGCGTTCGGGTTCGTCTTATCAGGATTATTGCTCATGTTTGGGTACCGTTTGTATAAAAATCGACCGCTTGAGTCGAATCGGTTCCGGTCGCACATTCGTCAAGAACAGGCGTTTTCGTTCGGGACGAAAGAGTCGGGCCATTACGTCTTGCAAGACACGAATGAATTCTTTTTGCTACGCGACGTCGAGATGGATTTATCGCGCGCCATCATTCCGGAAGGGGAGACGTTCTTGCTCTTGAACGGACTCGCCGGGGATATCCGTATCCTCATCCCGGCCGGTTACGATTACTCGATCGACGCCTCAATCGGTTTCGGCAAGATCCAAGTCGATGAATCGAATTATTCACCGGTGTTCAACCGCCGTTTTTATACGGCGTCTGATGAGTACCAAGCGGCGACGCGAAAAGTCCGGATTCATATCGTGCTCATGAGCGGAAGCGTCGAGGTGATGACCGTATGAAGAAAGATTCTTACCCAAGGACGGTCGTCTGGCACCAGTTATTCAGCAGTCTACTGACGGCGTTATTCGTGACGATTGCATTTCTAATAGGTGACTCGACTTCACTCCGAGATTTATTTACACGTGAAGAAGGGTTGCCTTTCGGTGTGTCTATCGTTGTCATCGCCGTTTTGATCGGCAGCATATTCGGAGTTGGGTCTTACTTTTACTTGCGCCGGGATTTCCGTGAAGTGGCGATTGCCCTATGGAAGCTCGAGAATCAAAAAGAGATCACGTTCCGGCCGTTATCGCCGTATCGCGACACGCTCGAACGGATTGTCCGTATCAGCAAACAACGTACGGAGATGATCGAGGTCGCCAAACGGGTCGGCGATCGGCCGGTCAGTGTCGAAGAGGCACGAAGCGAGGCGGTCGTCGAAGAACGTCGTCGTGTCGCCCGTGAGCTGCACGACTCGGTCAGTCAACAGCTATACGCGATCTCGATGATGACGACAGCGGTCAAGCAGACGATCGAATCGAAACCGGAACTCGCCGCTAAACAGATCGGTCAAGTCGAAGTCATGGCACAGACCGCCCAGGCCGAGATGCGTTCGCTCTTGTTGCAGCTTCGTCCCGTCGAGTTAGAAGGGATGACCTTGAAGACGGGGATTGAACGTCTGTTAGAAGAACTGTCCCGCAAACAATCGACCGAGCTCATCTGGCGTCTCGAGGAAGTGAAATTGTCACGCCATACGGAAAATGAGTTGTTCCGCATCGTTCAAGAAGCGATCAGCAATACGCTCAGACATGCCAAGGCGAAGCGGCTCGAAATTGAAATGCGGACCGTCCAACAGACGGTCATCTTGAAAATAAATGACGACGGGATCGGTTTTAATGTCGAGGATACACAAGTCGCCTCATATGGCTTACAATCGATAAGAGAGAGAACGGCCGAAGTCGGCGGGACGTTACGTCTCGTCAGCGTGCCTGGAGTCGGTACACAAATCGAAGTGCGTGTGAAACAACAAGTGGAGGGGTTAGAATGATTCGAGTCGTATTGATTGATGATCATGAAATGGTCCGGGCCGGTGTCTCGGCATTTCTGTCGACACAGCCGGACATTGAAGTAGTCGGGGAAGCGTCGGACGGGGCGACCGGAGCGGAACTCGCCATCGCTGAAAAACCGGACGTCGTCTTGATGGACCTCGTGATGGAACCTGTGGACGGAGTCGAGTCGACGAAGCGTATTAAAGCGAGCTGGAAAGATGCGAAAATCTTAGTCGTGACGAGCTTTTTGGACGATGAAAAAGTGTATCCGGTCATCGAGGCCGGTGCGATGAGTTACGTCTTGAAGACGGCAAATGCGAATGAAATCGCCGACGCGATCCGTCAGACGGCAGCCGGTAATCCGGTCATGGCCGCACAAGTGACCGGCAAGATGCTCGAACGTCTGCGGCACCCGGAGACGACCCTTCATGAAAGTTTGACGGCGCGAGAACGCGAGATTTTGCAACTGATGGCCGAAGGCAAGGCGAACCAAGTCATCGCCGATGAATTATATATTTCATTGAAGACGGTGAAGACGCACGTCTCGAACATTTTGACGAAGCTTGACGTCTATGACCGGACGCAAGCGGTCGTCTATGCGTTTCAACATAATTTAGTGGACAAATAATCACTCGGACGGGGGAAACGGGATGATTCCAACGATTGAAACGGAACGACTGCAGTTACGGCAGTTACAACCGACCGATGCGGAGCGTCTATTCACGATTTTTTCAAACGTCGACGTGTTGCGCCATTATGGGATGGAGCCGCATCAATCGCTTGAACAGACGGAACAAATGCTATTCGGAATGCTAGAAGGGATTGCCGACGGATCGATCATGCGTTGGGGCATTATGAGGAAAGGTCATCCCGAGTTGATGGGGACGATCGGATTCCACAATCGCGCCCCGCGCCATCGACGTGCCGAGATCGGTTATGAGATCCATCCGCGCTATTGGCGGAACGGCTACGCGACAGAGGCGTTGCAGGCGGCATTGACGTTTGCTGCGTGTTCCGCAGACATCGAGCGAGTCGGGGCTATCGTCTATCCTGAAAATATCGCTTCGCAGCAACTGTTAGAACGCAACGGTTTCATTCGTGAAGGAACGCTGCGCCACTATATGCGCCAAGGCAATCAACCATACGACGTGTACGTATACGGCTACATAGCGAAAAAAGACGGACCACAATGTTAAATTGTGATCCGTCTTTTTTTATTTTTTCTGAGCTTGAATTTGTTCATCGATTTCAGACAAGTACTCCCAGCGCTCCATTTTTTCTTCGAGTGTTTGCTTGAGGGTACTGATTTCAGCGTAAAGATCGTTCACTTTTCCGAGATCGCTACCGGCATCGGCGAGTCGCGCTTCTGCAGCTTCGATTTTCTGTTCGGTTGTAGCGATCTCTTCCTCGATCGTCTCCCACTCTTTTTGTTCTTTAAAAGTGAATTTGACGACGTCGGCTTTGGCGCGTTCTTTCTTGTCTTTCGGTTCTTTTTTAAGTTGCCGTGCCTCGTCTTGAAGCTCGGCCAGATAGTCGCTATATTCGGCGTGGTAGACGTTGATCGTCCCCTCTTCGAAGGCGATCAGTTGCTCGGCGATACGGTCAAGGAAGTAACGGTCGTGACTGACGGCGATGACGGTTCCTGGGAACGACTCTAAGTAGTCCTCTAAAACCGACAACGTTTCCGTATCGAGATCGTTCGTCGGCTCATCTAAGAACAAGACGTTCGGCTCATCCATCAAAATCCGCAACAACACAAGGCGCCGTTTCTCGCCACCGGAAAGTTTACTGATCGGTTTATATTGGGCGTCCGGTGTGAACAAGAAACGCTCGAGCATTTGACCGGCGGTGATCGTCTCGCCGTCCGGTGTGTAGATGACTTGGGCGATCCGTTCAATCTCGTCGATGACCCGTCGCGTCGTATCGTCAAATTCGACTTGTTGACCGTAGTAACCGATGTGAACCGTCTCACCGTGGACGACCGTGCCTGACGTCGGTTCGATGCGACCGGCGAGCAAGTTCATGAGCGTCGTCTTGCCGCTCCCGTTCGGTCCAACGATGCCGTACCGTTCCCGGCGTCCGAACAGCCAGCTGAAATCGTGAATGAGCGGCGTGTCCGCATACTGGAACGACAACTGTTCGACTTCGATGACTTTTTTTCCGAGCCGGCGTGAACCGACCGATACGTCGAGCGCATCGTCTTCGGCGAGTGCCTCTTGCTGCTTTAAGCCCTCGACACGTTGAATCCGGGCTTTCTGTTTCGTCGTCCGGGCTTTGGCACCGCGGCGCAGCCAAGCGAGCTCGCGTCGCAAGATGTTTTGCCGCTTTTGTTCCATCGACTGGGAGCGGGCTTTGCGTTCGGCTCGCTTCTCGAGAAACAGTTCATAGTTCCCGTCATAAAAGTAAGACGTGCCGTCGGCAATCTCGAGAATATGGTTCGTCACCCGGTTCAAGAAATAACGGTCGTGGGTGATGAGCAAGATCGCGCCTCGATAGTCCGCGAGAACCGTCTCGAGCCAAGCGATCGTATCGGCGTCAAGTTCGTTCGTCGGCTCGTCGAGTAAGAGCAAATCGGCTTCGTCGAGCAAGGCCGCAGCGAGCGCGACCCGTTTTTGTTGGCCCCCGGAGAGGGAGCTGATCTCGGCCGACACATCAGGTAACCCGAGCCGATTCAAGATCGACTTCAGCTTCGCTTCCGTTTCCCAAGCATCAGCGGCATCGACCGCTTGCTGTGCTTTCATGAAACGTTCGAGCCATTGCTCGCTCGATGGGTTCGCCTCGAGTGCCTGGCGAGCGAGCTCGTATTGTTTTAACGCCATGACGGATGGAGTGTTGCTCGTGAACAAGGCGTCTAAAATGGTCTGACCGGGAGCGAAATCAACGGTTTGCGTCAAATAACGAATCCGATAGTCGTTCGGATGTTGCATCGTGCCTTTGTCTGCTGTTTCGACGCCGGCAATGATTTTTAAGAACGTCGATTTCCCAGAACCGTTGACGCCGATGACGCCAATCCGGTTACCGGGATGAATCGTCATCGTGACGTCGTCAAACAAGACTTTATCGGCGAACTCTTTACGGATGCCTTCGATTGTTAATAAACTCATTTGGAACCTCCTTCAACGACTTGGCGAATCATCGCTTCTACTTTCGCTGTCAATTCTTTATTCGAGACGTCAGCCGGGTCGATAGCCGGTAAAAACGTCACATCGACGATACCCGGTCTAATCCGGTTTTTCATTTCGAGCAGGTGATAGCTGCCGTTGATCGCCACCGGAACGATTTTTGCTCCGCTCGACGTGGCGAGCGTCAGGCTGCCGGCTTTAAACTCTTTCATCGGCCCGCCTTTTGAACGAGTGCCTTCCGGGAAGATGATGATGGACTGTCCGGATTGGATCGTCTCGACACCGGCGCGGATCGCTTTGACGGATTGGCGGCGGTCACTGCGATCGATAAAGATACAACCCATCAATTCCATCCAACCCGCGATCATCGGAATTTTTTTGACTTCGATTTTTGAGATGAACGCTTTCGGATGGTTCGTCGCCGTGATCATGATCGGGATGTCGAAGTTTCCTTGGTGGTTAGCGACGTAGACGACCGGTTCGTTCGGAATATGTTCTTGTCCGTGCACACGGACTCGGGCTCCGGCCACTTTCAATAAGAAGCTGGCCCAGTTGTAGGCGATTTTTTGAACGTAATCGTATCGTGCCGGTACGTCGAGTCGTTTTGCTTTCGGATAAAACGGAAGCAAGACGGGCAAGACGGCGAAGAACGAGAAAAACCAAATGGCGGTGCGTAACATAGTATCAATCTCCTTTTCAAAATAGAGCCAAACAGCAAGAAAGAGTCTTCTTCTCACACAGAGAATCTGACTCTTAGACATGAATCTTTATTCCCAGAAGCGAGAATCGGTTTCCTCTTCTTCTTCCTCGAGTTCGAACGTAATTCGTTTATTCACCGGGTCAACGACAAAGTAGGCACCGTCTTGCTCGATGCTCTTAAACTGCATCACGTGATCACTGCCAATTTCTAAGGTGAGGCGGATTCGATTGTCGTCATCGACGAGCAAAATGCCGTCTTCTTTCAGCCACAGCTCCATGACGGGTGAATAGCGTAACAGCCATTCGTTCGATAAAGGGATTTCATTCATTCGTGTTTGTGCCTCCTACGGTCCAAGTCCGTTGTGCTCTTCTATCTAGAATAGAATACCAAAAGTGGCGTGGGAACACGAGCGTTATGTAGAGCGTTTGCGTGAACTGGAGTGCATGCGAGCGACGATGCGATCGATGCGCTTTTGATTGCGCCTTTCTTTCAGGAGCACGTTCATTTGTGCGATAAGCTGTTTAAATGAAGATAGACCCATGGCGAGCAGCGCCGCGAACAAGAATGTGCCGATCGGATCTTTGAAAAAACCGGTTTGGAGCGAGACGGACAAACCGACGACTGAAAGAATCGTGGTGAGAAAATAAAATAGCATGAGTGACTCTCCCTTCCCAGATGATTCAATTGAAAAAACCGAACGTATTTCTCGTTCGACAAGTGAGCAAAAAATTCCTTTTTTTGTCGAACAAAACAAAAAAACGCCTTCTGACGAGCGAGAGGGCGCTTACTCTTGAACCATCGTGACGGAAGACGATACGTTCGTATCGACACCGTTTGAGAATATGAAACTCAGCGAAGCGAGAAGAGCGAAGAATGCAATCAAAAGGCCCTTCATGAAGCGTTTCGCAAATGAGCGAGATTGAACATCAAACATTTTATTTCCCCCGTTCGGACATTGCTGAAACCTGATTTATAAACAACACTCCTTTAATAATAACGTTTTCAAAAAGTGGATACTAGATGGAAAAACATTGTTCACAAAATTGTCACAAAATTCCGTCTGATACTCGGTCGATTTAGAAGCTTGACGGTTGGGTGGTTCATTGTCTCGTTCACAAATTGGACACAATTGACCCGAAGCAAGAAAAGGAACGTGATATGATTAAGAACGTGTGTAGGTAGGTATACTGACAGTAATAAGATGAAAAAGGATGTGTATAGAATGGTATTACGTGCAGGAGATGTAGTCGATCTAGTTGCGGAACGTTCAGCCGATTTTGGCGTATTTATTGGGAACGGCCGTGAAGAGGTATTACTTCATCGGAAAGAACAAACAGAAGAAGTCACAGTCGGTCAAACGGTGCGTGTCTTCCTTTATCACGACTCGGAAGGCCGTCTCGCTTCGACGATGACGATTCCGAACGTATCGTTTGAAGAATATGAATGGTTCGAGGTGACAGGCGTTCGCTACAATACGGGTGTGTTCGTCAACATCGGCATTCAAAAGGATGTGCTCGTCTCGCTCGACGACCTTCCTGAAAACCGGACATATTGGCCGAAAGAAGGCGATAAGCTATGCGTCCGTCTCAAATACGATCAAAAAGGCCGTCTTCTCGGAGAACCGGCTCATTATGCGTATTTGAACTTGCTCGCCCGTCCCGCCAAAGAAGAGTGGGGCAATCAAGACGTTCAAGCGATCGTCGTCAACAAACGTGACGTCGGTGTCAACGTCTGGGTCGAGAATGAATCACTCGGTTTCTTACATGAAGCAGAGATGACGCGGTGGCCGCGTCTCGGCGAACAGTTAGCAGTACGTGTGACGCAAGTGAAGCAAGACGGTACCGTTCTTGTATCGATGAAACCGCGAGCGTATGAAGCGATCGACCCGGATGCGGAAAGCATTCGTTCTTACATCGAAGAACGCGGTGGTGAAATGCCTTACGGCGACAAGACAGCCCCAGACGTGATCGACCGTGAGTTTGGCATGAGCAAGGCGGCCTTCAAACGGGCGCTCGGGAAGCTCTTGAAAGAAAAGCAAGTTGAAAAACTCGACAACGGGTATAAATTGAAATAAGATTACTCATGTCCAGGTGGCTAAAAAAAGTTTTAGAATGTATTTCTTTCATTTTAGAAACAAATGCGGTATAGTAATAAGAGTTGACTACGAGGAAACATTTAAAGAACGTCTGCAGAACTAACCTCAGACGTTTTTTGCATGAACAAAGGAGAATATAATTTGACAAAATTTCAAGATTTACAGTTAAGTGAAGCATTAGTAAAAGGTGTACTCAAAATGGGCTTCGAGGAAGCGACACCGATCCAAGCTGAAACAATCCCAATCGCACTTACAGGAGCGGATGTATTAGGCCAAGCACAAACAGGTACAGGGAAAACAGCAGCTTTCGGTATTCCGACAATTGAGCGAATCGACACAAAGGCGCGTCAAGTCCAAGCACTTGTTCTTGCACCGACACGTGAACTTGCGATTCAAGTTGCAGAAGAGTTAAACAAAATCGGGGAAACGAAGCGTGTATACGCACTTCCTGTATACGGTGGTCAACAAATCGACCGCCAAATCCGCGGCTTGAAAAAGAACCCGCAAATCGTCGTTGCGACACCTGGACGTCTCATGGACCACATGAAACGCAAGACGATCAAACTCGACGAGATCCAAACAGTGATCTTGGATGAGGCGGATGAAATGCTCAACATGGGCTTCGTTGAAGATATCGAGATGATTTTGAAAGGCCTTCCGGCTGAACGTCAAACGCTTCTCTTCTCAGCGACAATGCCACCACAAATCAAGAAGATCGCTGAGCGCTTCATGAAGTCGCCGACGATCATCAAAGTGAAATCGAAGGAAATGACAGTTGAAAACATCAACCAACAGTTCCTCGAATTGCGCGAAGGTCAAAAATTCGATACACTTTGCCGTTTGATCGACATCGACTCACCAGAACTCAGCATCATCTTCGCTCGTACGAAGAAACGTGTTGACGAAGTTACAGAAGCACTCATCAAACGTGGTTACACGGCTGATGGCCTTCACGGTGACTTGACGCAATCAAAACGTGACCAAGTCATCCGTCGTTTCAAAAACGGCACGATCGACATCTTGGTCGCAACAGATGTAGCGGCGCGTGGACTTGATATCACAGGTGTCACACACGTATACAACTTTGACGTCCCACAAGATCCGGAAAGCTACGTGCACCGTATCGGACGTACAGGCCGTGCTGGTAAAACAGGTACTGCCCTTACGTTCATCACGCCACGTGAATTCGGTCAAGTGAAGTCAATCGAACGTGTGACGAACAAGAAAATGAACCGTCGTCACGTACCGACGATCGCAGAAGTACTTGAAGGAAACCAAAAGCAATCAGCTGAAGATTTGATCGAACGCGTTCAAGCGGGCGACTTCAAAGCTTACACGCAACTTGCGACTGAGCTCCTTGAAGAGTACGAAGCAGTCGAGCTTCTCGCAGCAGCACTTCGTGGTTTGACGAAAGAGCCAGATTCAACACCTGTTGAAATCTCTTACGCAGAACCAGTCCGTGTGAAACGTCAAGGTGGACGCAACGACCGCGGTGGATACCGTGGCGGCGCACGCAGTGGTGGCGGAGACCGTCGCACTGGCGGCGGAGACCGTGGCGGACGCTCAGGCGAACGTAGCGGTGGCGGTGGATACCGTGGAAAACGCACTGGTGGGACTGACGATCGTCGTCGCTCATCAGAAGACCGTGGCCCACGTCGTCCGCGTGACTAATCGATAAAACGAAAACCGCATTTCCTTAAGTGGATTTGCGGTTTTTTTATTTATCTCATGCTACACTGAACGAGTAGAGATTGAAGGATGAGGTGTCAACGGATGGTAGAACTAGGTTTAGGTCTCGTCATATTATTGGCGTGCATCCTAGCATTGAAGCCGATTGTTATGCGGACAGTACGTCCGAATTTCCGATATATTCCGGTCGCCACACTTTTGTTTGGCGCGATGATTTGGTTGGTCATGGCCATCGGCGTCGGCGGGAAGATGGGAATCGGATACGGTGTGATGAGTATCGTGTATTTTATTGCTTGTTTCGGTGCCTATATGTATGTGCATACACGAGCGAGCTGAAACCGGCTCGCTTTCTTGTTTCGAAAATGAGGATGAGGTGATCCAATTGGATGCAGTGGATGTGATGATGAATCCAAATGAAGTCGAAGTGACGTATGAACCGATTTTCGGGGCGGCCACGTTTCAAGTGGAAGGCTACATGGTACACGGCCATTTCAGGGGCGAGTCGCTCACACAGTTCTTTTATGATGACGACGTACCGGTCGAGTATCAACTCGACATCGCCAAGCGGATGGAACGGTTGGCCGCCGAAGCGTTGCGTGACGAAAAGCAGTTCGTCACGTTCCGCTGCCGGTCGGAATGGATCCTTGAAGAAGGGGGCGAAGCATTTTTAGCACCGTTACGGGAATTGAACTTCCCGCTCCACCGGATATTTGTGACACTTCAAGGGACCGAGCTCGTCGATGTGTCTCGTCTGTCCCGTGTCGTCCAATATTATCGATCTTCTGGTGTGAGAGTCGCGCTCGACTTCGCGGAGTCGACGAGTATCGAGGACATCATGACGATTGCACCGGAGTTGTTGCTTGTCGATTTAGCAACGATGGTCGAGAAGAAGACGTTGTCGGTGACTTACCCCCAAATGCTCCAGACGATGGAATACATCGCTTCGAAACTCGGGGCCCCGCTGCTTTATAAGTCAATCGATCATCTCGGTCAGTTGCGTTACGCCTGGCAGCACGGTGGGAGTTACTACATGGGCGGCTTGTTAGGTCGTCAAGAGGATTTCCCGCCGCGTGAAGCAAAAGGAATGAGTGTGCTCACGCAAGAAGTTCCAGCGTTCTTCCTGCACGACCAAGAGCGATTGAAGCGGTTGTATGAGCTAGAATTCGAACTTCACGGAAAAGTCGCGGAGCTCGTCCAAACCGGGAAATGGTCACGGGATAAGAAGGATGAATGGCTGCTCCATATCGCCCCTAAATTAGAAGGGATGCTCGTCCGCTACTACTTGACCGATCAAACGGGCTTCCAGACGAGTGCGAACGTCTACCAAGAGCAACACGTTTGGAAAGTCGATAACACATACCGAGGCTATAACTGGAGTTTTCGACCGTACTTTATCCGGACGATGGCGGCGATGAGTGTTCGCGGGCGGGGCTATTTGTCGGAAGACTATCGCGACTTCAGCTCCAACGAAGTGACACGTACGTTCAGCTACCCGTTACCGGACGGCATGTTTTTGTTCGCCGATTTATCAGAAGAGTACTTATACCAAAACCGATTATTAGATTGAGAGGGATTATGATGTTTGATTACGATTATGATGCGTTGCGTGAGATTGGGAGAATCGTCGCCCGGGCAAGGGATGAGATGGCACGGGCCGTCACGCCAGGGATGACGACGAAAGAGCTCGATACGATCGGGCAACGTATTCTTGAAGAAGAAAGAGCGGCCTCGGCGCCGATTACGATGTATGAGTTTCCGGGCTATACGTGTATCTCCATCAATGAAGTGGCTGCCCACGGAATTCCAGGTAAAGAAGTCATTAAAGACGGGGACATCGTCAATGTCGATGTGTCTGCCGTGAAAGATGGCTATTATGCAGACACGGGACGGACGGTGATTGCCGGCACACCGAAATCGCCAGAGCATGTCCGCTTAGTCGAGGTCTCGCTCACGTCGCTCGAAGCAGGTCTCAGCAAAGTGAAGGCCGGTACGAAAGTGAACCAGATCGGAAAAGCGATTTACGCGGATGTCCGCAAAAACGGCTTCACCGTCATTCGAAACTTGGCAGGTCATGGACTCGGCCGCACGCTCCACGGCGAACCGGAGACAATCTCGAACTACTATAGCCGGGAAGAGAATGACATCTTGAAAGTCGGTCAAGTCATTGCGGTCGAGACGTTCGTCTCGACGAAAGACGAGATCGTCTACCAGTCAGAAGAGGATGGCTGGGCGTTATTCACACCGAACGACAGCCCCGTCTCGCAGTTTGAGCACACGGTCATCGTGACCGAGGACGGCTATGAAGTGTTGACTGGCACGTTCCGAGAAGAATGACGCAATCAAACAAGGATACAGACCGCGGTCTGTATCCTTGTTTACGTTAACTGGATGATTTGTTCGCTTAACTGATGAATTTTTTTCCAATCCGGAGTGACGACGTCAGGGATCGAGAGCTGACCGTTTTCGACGTCGAGCGGCGTATCGAGCAAGTCAGTCTCAAAATAGGCGCTCGTTCCGGCCATGTCGGCCGGATAGGCGGCACCCGTCAACGAGGCGAATAAGAGCGTATGATAACGGCCGATCGATGATTCGTACATACCACCGACCCAATAAGGGGTACCGCTGTCACGGATCGCGAGCGCCTCGGTCAATCCCCCGACGCGGGCGGGTTTGATATTGACGATGCGTCCGGCCCGAAGCCGATTCATCGTCTCGACGTCTTGCCGTGAGGTGATGGACTCGTCAAGACAAATGGGCGTCTTGAGTTTTGTTTGCAGGTCGGCCGAGTCGACCCAGCAGTCGCTCGGATAAGGCTGCTCGATCATCAAGAGGCGATGGGCATCGAGTTGTTCGAACCAGTCGAGCGGCTGCTCGTGCGCACTGCCGTTCAAGTCGATCATGAGCGGAGCGTCCGGGAAAAAAGTCCGCACTTCCGCGAGCGCCGTCAATAGCTCATGAGGCGAAGCTTTCAACTTGATCCGTTCGAACCCGGAATCGAGCGCCTGTTCGATCGCGTTCAACGTTTCGGTGAGCAAGCCGATCCCAATCGTCCGCCCGCAAGCGACGTGATGTCCGGCTTGCAAAAGTTGTTTTAGCGTCACGCCAGCACGGGCGGCCTCGATTTCCCAGAGTGCACTCTCCCACATCGCTTTTGCCATCGGGTGCCCGATAATCGAACGGACATGGTCTGGAAATGTGGTCGCGCTGACCGTCTGCCCGTTCAACAATCGATAGATCAGTTCAGACGTGTCGACGGTCGAGCGGACCGTCTCCGACGTGTACCACGGCGTCTCAAAGGCGACACCTTCCCCGTATCCGACTGCTCCGTCGGTCGTTTCGAGACGGAGGATGACCGTCCGTCGCGTCGTCAAGACGGAATGGGCTGTCACAAGCGGGTGTTTGAACGTGAGCGGGACGATGTAAAGGTCAGCTCGTTGAATCATAATCGGTCTCCTTTAAGCGGTATCGCATCAATTTTCCGTTGGCGTTTCGTGGGAGCTGAGTGACCGCGATCAATGCCTTCGGGTGCTTATACTTAGCGAGGTGATCGTTTAAAATTTGCGTAAGTTCGTGAAGGTCGTACGTCCCGACGATATAGGCGATCGGGACGGCGCCCCATGTCGGGTCAGGCTTCCCGGTGACACCTGCGTCCTCGATACCGGGGCATCGCAACAGGACGCTCTCGATCTCCGCGGGATAGATGTTTTCTCCGCCCGAGATGATCAAGTCGCTCCGGCGATCCAAAACATATAAATAGCCGTCTTGGATCGTTCCGAGGTCGCCGGTTCGCCAGTACCTGTCCTCGGTCCAAGCGTTCGCTTCCGATTCGTTATAATAGCCGGGCGTGACGGTCGGGCCATTGACTTCGATCTCACCATCGCGACTGATACGGATGTGGGTCGGTGCGATCGCTTGACCGCTTGAACCGATATGGTCCAGTGCTTCGGACGGCAACAACGTCGCGACTTGAGAGCAAGTTTCCGTCATCCCGTACGTCTGCGCGATCGGCAAGTGGCGGCGGTCTGCTTCTTCGAGCAACGGCCGTGGCACCGGTCCGCCTCCGACGAGAATGACGCGGAGATGGTGACTTGTCAATCCTGCGTCGAGCAGTCGCCCGAGCATGATGGCGACGAGGGAAAGATGGGTGATCCGTTCGGACGCGATCAATTGGATCGTACGCAAGACGTCAAACTTCGGTTCGACGTATAATGCTGAGCCGAACAGGGCACAGCGGTACACTTGAGCGAGTCCGCTCATGTGGAACAGCGGTGTGACGACGAGCATGCGGTCGGTCGGCTCGTATCCGAGATGTTTTTTTGCGGCCTCGGCGCTCGCGCGATGATTTCCGTACGTCTGTTGCACCGCTTTGGCGTGTCCGGTCGTGCCGGACGTAAACATGAGCGACATCACCTCGTCACGCCCCCAGCGATGATGTCGGCGCAATGGCTCTTGATCGCGTACGCTCACGTCGATTTGAGGGACGTTGAGGTCGATTTCCTGATCGACGAGTAAGATGTCGATGTGGGCCTTGTCGAGTTGCATTGCGAGTTCGCTTGTGGTCAGTCGTGTATTCAACGGGACGAGTACTTTTCCGAGCAAATGGACGGCGTGGACTGCGACGACATAGTCTTTACTATTTGACGCATACAGTCCGATGTGACGAGCGTCCGGAACGGTCCGGCCTAAAAAGTGTGCCAAGCGCGAGCTCTCATCGATCAATTCGCCCCACGTCAGACGTTCCGTTGCGGTGACGAGGGCGATCGTGTCGACAGGATGTTGCTTCAAATCATAATCCATCACAATTACCTCCAAAAAAAGAGTAGCGAATTCGCTACTCTCTTACGATTTACGGGAAACGCGGGAATTGACCGAAGTCAGGGTCACGTTTTTCTTTGAAGGCGTCACGGCCTTCTTTTGCTTCATCTGTCGTGTAGTAAAGGAGCGTCGCATCACCGGCGAGCTGTTGGATCCCGGCCAAGCCGTCCGTATCAGCGTTCATCGCAGCTTTCAAGAAGCGGAGTGCTGTCGGCGAGTGTTGCAAGATCTCTTGGCACCATTGGACCGTCTCGGCTTCAAGCTGTTCGAGCGGGACGACCGTGTTGATGAGCCCCATGTCGAGCGCTTGTTGTGCGTCGTATTGACGGCACAAGTACCAAATCTCACGAGCCTTCTTATGTCCGACGATGCGGGCCAAGTAGCCTGAACCGTAACCGGCGTCGAACGATCCGACTTTCGGTCCAGTTTGACCGAAACGAGCGTTGTCGGCCGCAATCGTCAAGTCACAGACGAGGTGCAAGACGTGTCCGCCACCGATGGCGTATCCAGCGACCATGGCGATGACCGGTTTCGGGATGACTCGGATCAAGCGCTGAAGATCAAGGACGTTCAAGCGCGGGATATCATCGTCACCGACGTAGCCGCCGTGACCGCGAACTTTTTGGTCGCCACCTGAGCAGAAGGCTTGATCGCCTTCACCTGTCAAGATGATGACGCCGACTTCTTTATCGTCACGGGCGCGCGCGAACGCGTCAATCAATTCGTTGACCGTGAGCGGACGGAATGCGTTCCGAACTTCCGGGCGGTTGATCGTGATTTTTGCGATCCCGTTCCACTTCTCATATTTAATGTCTTCATACGTCCGGACCGATGTCCAGTTTGCTACTGATTCCATTTAAATTCCCCCTAAAATCAATTTCTCTATCATTGTACCAAATTGTTGGGCGTTCTCGATATGGGGAGCATGGCCCGCACCCGAAATTTCGTGTATCCGAATGTCTGGACGACGTTCACGCATAGCGCGAGCAATCGTTTGAAACTTCACATCGTGCGCACCGACGATCAAATCGGTTCGAGGCAGGCGGTCAAGATGCGTCCATAGCGACGGCATACTGCCGGTCCCGATGGCGCGCAAACTGTTCGCGAGCGCCGACGGGTCTTGAACGAGCCGCTCATGTCGAAGCGAGGCCCGCATCTCGTCCGTTTGACGCCAAAGCGGGAGCATCTCCCATGCGGCGACGAACGCTTCGATTCCGTCCGTCTCGATTCGTCGCGCGAGCCGTTCATCGGCGTCGCGTCGCGCTCGTCGTTCTGAAGCGGTGAGACCGGGCGTCGTACTAATCCCGATGAAGTGGTCTACGCGCTCGTCACAGGCTGCGAGTGTCATCCCGATGCGGCCGCCGAGCGAATAGCCGATGACCGTCCACGGCCTTTCGTCCGTGTCGAGCAGCGTCGACAAATCCTTCACTTGTTGGCTCATCTTCGCGCGGGCGACCGAGCAACTGCCGGTCTGTCCATGTTGAAGCAGGGACGGGGCGACGAGGCGCACCGGCAAGTCAGGGAAATACGAGAGCCATCCGGCGTTGCTCGTGAAGCCGTGCAACAAGAGGACCGGTCTTCCGGACCCGTGCTCGAGTACTTCATACGAGACGTCACGGACAGTACGTCTCACGTCCCGTTCTCCAACGTGAGACGCGTGCAGATCGATTCCGTCCAGTTCCGGTGGGATAAGACGTTGTCGGCACGGTCGGACGGGAATTCGATCAACTGAATCCCGGCCTCGATCGCTGCTGTCACGTCTTCTGGACGTTCGAGCAATTGATAGCTAAGCCCGTATGTGTCGGCGAAGCCACGGATGTTCAAGTCGAGCGGTGTACCGAACAAGTCTTCGAACATCTGTGGCTCGATTGATGCTTGCGGTAAGAAGGAGAAGATGCCGCCACCGTTGTTGTTGGCGACGATGATCGAGAACGAGCCAGGATGCGTTTTTAGTAACTGCAGGGCGTTGCTGTCGTGATAGAACGCCAAGTCACCGATCAGTAACGCGGCTCGTTCTGTGTCGTGGCAAGCACCGAGCGCGCTCGAGATGATTCCGTCGATCCCGTTCGCGCCTCGGTTGGCGAAGACGGATACGGCTTGTCCGGCGCCGAGCGTCGTGTCGACGTCACGGATCGGCATGCTGTTGCTGACGAACAAGCGGTCGATCTGAGCGTTCAAGACGTGGCGGGTCAAGGCGCTCTCACCGCTCAGACTTGGTTTGGCCGATTCGGCGACTTGTTCGAATAAGGAAAAACGAGCGCGGTAGACGTCGTCAAACGGGACGTCGATGACCTCCAAATAATCATTCGCGTCGCCGTAGACGACAGTCGCACGACTCGATGGGTCGCGAAACGAGCCAGGCTGTTCAATCAAGATTTGGTGGGTCTGTTTGAGCCATTCATTCAACCGTTTCGATACAGGAGCCGCACCGAAGCGAACGACCGCATTCGGCGTCCATTCTGGGCTATGCTCACTTGCGAGCCACGTGTCATAATTCGTCAAAACGCCGTCAAAGCAACGCATGCCACTGAGCGGATCGGCGAACACCGGAATTCGGTGAGTGTTTGCTACGTTGGAGATGGTTTCGAGCCAAGACGTCGGCGTGCCAGGTCCGACGACGAAAGCGAGCCGTTCGACGGCCGTCTCTTGTTTGAAGCGAACCAAGTCGTCGGTGACGGGACGAATGTACGAGGTCTCGCTCCGTCTCGAAGTGGCGGTCAATTGTGACTTCAGACGTTCGATATCGGGCAGTAACGGTTCTCGGAACGGAATGTTAATATGGACCGGTCCGAGCGGGGCCTGCGCACTCAAGCGTACGAGACGTCCGACGGCTTGTTCCATATAGCGCAGACTCTCTGGCTCGGGCACCGGTAGATCGAGGCTCGTCTTCACATGTTCACCGTAGAGACGGACTTGATCGATTGCTTGCGGGGCCCCGACGTTACGCAACTCATGCGGCCGATCTGTCGTCAAGACGACGAGCGGGAGCTGGGAAATCGTTGCCTCGGCGATAGCTGAAAAATAGTTGGTAGCGGCTGTGCCGCTCGTACAAATTAATGCGACCGGCCGAACGTCTTCGCCAGCGCGGGTTAGTCCGAGCGCGAAGAAAGCGGCTGAACGCTCATCGACGACGACGTGATGGCGTATATTCGGGTGCAAATACGCGGCCATCGCCAGCGGTGTCGAACGCGAACCGGGACTGATGACGACGTCATAAATCCCAGTTTCGACGAGTCGATTCATCATATGGGATACCCAATTCGTTAACATATCGTTCATTCGTGATTGCCTCCTGAAATGACTTGGTCTAACCCGAGCGCTTGCTTGATCGGGCTCAATTTGACTTCTGTCTCGGCTAGCTCTGATTCGAGTTCAGACTCTTGGACGATTCCACAGCCTGCGTATAATGCCACGAACTGATGCTGGACGAGGGCCGAACGGATGGAGACGACAAATTCACCTTCTCCGTCGGTGTTCAACCAGCCGAACGGTGAGCCGTACCAGCCGCGATCGAACCGTTCGATGTCGCGCAGCAAGCGGACGGCCGTCCGCTTCGGAGAACCGCCGAGTGCGGGTGTCGGGTGCAACGACTCAATGATGGAGAGGAGAGACGCGTTCGTGTCCAAAGTCGCTTTGATCGGTGTGTGTAAATGAAATACCGAGCGGTTCTCTAAAATCGTCGGGGACGGTGCGACATGAATGGTCGCTGCATAAGGCGTGAGAGCGTTTTGAATGTCTTTGACGACGATTTGGTGCTCCTCTAAATTTTTACGGTCATGCAACAACTGCTGTTTCGCCGTCTCGGTTTCCGCGTCCGTATCCGGGCGTTTGATCGTGCCGGCGATGGCCGCGGTCTCGATATGCGGTCCTTGTTTACGGACGAGCCGCTCCGGTGTGGCCCCGAAAAATCCGATTTCCCGTTTCGGTTGATATAAGAACACGTAACTACCTTCTTGATGTTCAGACAAGTGCCGTAGCGTCTTCGCGAACGGGAACGCTTCATCTGACGTCTGGTAAATCTCTTCCCGGGCGATGACGAGTTTCTCGACTTTTTCTTCGGCGATATATCCTTTCGCCTGTTGAAAACTTGATTTAAAGTGATCGACGCCGTCTTTTACTTTCGAATACGTCGGTGTCGACTCATCGGGCGCGTGCAGGGCGTTGAACTGGGCCAATTGGTCGGCTAGTTGAATTAAATATTGTTCAACGGTCTGGTTTGAAGAAACAAGGGTCGACACCGTCAACGTGTGCTTGTCACCGGAACGACGGTATAAAAATTTAGGGACGACTAAAGCCGCCTCGCCGAATGAGTCCCACATGTTTTTTTGAGGTCGGACGAACGTATCGAACGAAAATCCTGAGAACGCATAGATGACGGCATCGACATCTCGGCGATGCAGGCTCCAGTCGTATTGCAGACGTTGGAACCGTTCGGGTCCGGACGCCGTCAAGACGAGCGCGTCGGCACAACCGAGCATTTCAAGTGAGCGATCGGGTGTCGAAAAATAATAGTGTGATGTTTCTGTATTTTGAATGATATGAAACGCGTCGAACGAAGGGATCTCCCACGTGTATGAGGCAAGGACAGGTCGTTGCCATGCGCGTGCGCGTTTATGCGCTTGTTCGATTCGTTGTTTAATGTGTGTTTGAGTATCTGGCATATAAGAAAAGCCTCCTCAATCCGATAGAATATTCATCTTTTAGTGTATCATGACTTAACGGCTGTACTGCCGGTCAAATGCTCGAGAAACATGACTTCAGACGATTGAGGGGCGGGCATTGACAGATTTTTTTGTGGAGACGTAAACTAACGAAGGGAGGGAAGTAGATGAAGAAGAGAGAGAAAGGTGCTTATTGGCGCATGATTCGTCCGCACACACTGACGGCGAGCTTTATTCCGGTGCTGTTAGGAACGTTTATCGTCGTCGGTCAAACCGATTTGAAATGGGATCTGTTCTTGGCGATGCTCATCGCCTCGGTCTTGATTCAAATCGCGACGAATTTATTTAATGAATACTATGACTACAAACGCGGGCTCGACCACGAGGGCTCGATTGGAATTGGCGGCTCGATCGTGCGAGACGGGTTCACGCCGGGTCAAGTGCTCGGCATCGCGCTCGGGATGTATGGCGTCGCGGGAGTTCTCGGTCTATACATTGCCGCTTCGACGAGCTGGCATTTGCTTTGGATCGGAGCGTTGTCGATGGTGGTCGGCTATCTGTATACGGGTGGCCCGCTTCCGATCGCGTATACGCCGTTCGGTGAACTCGTCGCCGGATTGTTCATGGGCTACGTCATCATCGGGATTTCAGGGTATATCCAAATCGGCACGGTGACGACTGAGTTGTTGCTCGTGTCGTTCCCGATGGCGCTCTTGATCGGGGCGATTTTACTGGCCAACAATATTCGAGACTTGGATAACGACAAGGTGAACGGACGACGCACGATCGCGTGTCTCGTCGGACATCGCCGGGCCGTGCTCGTTTTGGCCGGATTCTTTATCGTAGCGCTGATTGGTATCCTCGTCGCCGTATTCGTTTACGGGGTCACGCCTTGGGTATTGCTTTCGTTAATGACCGTTCCGATCATGATTCGTGCGGTGAAGCGGTTCTGGGTGAAACGTGAGCCGGCCGACCTGATGCCGGCGATGGCGATGACGGCGAAGGTCAACACGTTGTTCGGGGCCTGGATGGTCATCGGATTGATCGTCGCACGCGTTATCGCATAAACATAGAGGAGGGGAACGATATGTCAGTCGTCAAAGACATGCTTGCGTTCAATGAACGGTTCGTGACAGAGAAGCAGTATGAGCAGTACGTGTCAGATAAATTTCCTGATAAGAAAATTGTCATTTTAACTTGTATGGACACACGGTTGACGTCGTTATTGCCACATGCGCTCGGTTTGAAGAACGGCGACGCGAAAATCATCAAAAACGCGGGCGCGGTATTGTCGCATCCGTTCGGATCGGTCATGCGTTCGATTCTCGTCGCCTTATACGCTCTCGGTGCGGAAGAGGTGATCGTTGTTGGACATTACGATTGCGGCATGGCCGCTATCGACCCGAACGCGGTCATCGGCGAGATGGAGCGGCGCGGAATTGATCCGCAGACGTTACAGACGCTCAAAGCCTCAGGCATGAACTTGGAGAAGTGGTTGCATGGCTTTGACTCGGTCGAGGCGAACGTCGTCAACTCGGTCAGTCTGATCAAAAACCATCCGCTCCTGCCGCCGGGTACGGACGTCCACGGATTTGTCATCGATCCAGGAACGGGGCGACTCGATGTCGTAGAGGCATAATCATCCATGCAAAAAGGCGAACTCTCTCAACGGAGTTCGCCTTTTGTCATCCGTACGTGTTGACCGGAATATCTTTGTAGTCATCTTCGTCCGAGTCTTTCGACTTGGATTTTTTGTTTTTCTTATAGTTTTTCTCATACTCCTGCTCGCTCGGGGTTTTGAAGAAGCGTTGCCACGTGGCGTTGATCTCAGAGCCGATCAAGATGATCATGCCGGTCAACTGCAGCCAAAGCAACGTGACGATGATGCCTCCGAGTGATCCGTACGTCGAATCGTAGTTACCGAAGTTCGAGACGTATAGGCTAAAACCGAGTGAGACGAGCTGCCAAGCGATGACGCCAAAGATGGCGCCGGGGACGGTGCTTTTCCAAAATACGTGTTGTTGCGGTGCGATCTTATAAAAGATCGACAGCGTCAAGATTAAGATGACCGTCGTCAGCACGTAACGGAACACGTTGATCAAGACGACTTCGGCACCGGAAATCGGGAGGTAGTCTGAAATGAATCCGATGATCTGTGAGCCGAACACGTTCGAGATGATGAGCAGCAAGACGCCGACGCCGAGGAGGAACGTCAAGCCGAGGGCGATGCCTTTACTGACGAAGAAGTTGCGTTCGTTGTCCTCACCGTACGCGTGGATTGCCATATTGATCAATCGTTCGACTCCTTTAGAGGCCGACCAAATCGCTAAAATCGCACCAATCGAGAGCAATCCGCCTCGTGGCTCGCCGATTGCCTCAAAGATCCCTGATAAAAACTCGGTCGCCGCCGAACCTGGTGCCAGGTTATTTAATTGTTCTTGAAACGACGCTTGCGTGATGTCGAAGAACGAGAGCAACGCTAAAATAAAAATGATTCCCGGAAAAATGGATAAGAACCAAAAAAAAGCGAGCGTTGCCCCGTAATCTTGAACGTCATGCTCTTTAAAACGACGAAACAACTCTTTCCCGAAGGAAAGCCAATTCTTTTTTTCTTTCACTTCTGTAGTGTCCATGCGCATATCCTCCTGAACGTTATCGTTAGAAACTATCTTTCCCGATTTGTCAGTAGGTTACACATTGATTCAGTCTTCGGCTAACGTTTTGTCAAAGAATCGTTCTGGATTGGTGGTGAGCAGCTCGGCTAAAGAAGGGGGTCTGACCGGCAGGCGGCTCAATGCGCTCCGCTTCACCCAAATCGGTGTGTACGAGCCGTTCGTCTGTTCAGCTTGGAACTCTTCGCCTGTACCGGTGCCGAATTCGCCACTTGTGACGCGGGCCCAAAAATAAGGATTCAATTCACCGTTGAAGGCGACGTAGGCGGCGACTCCTTCAAGCTCGACGTGGACACCGAGTTCTTCATAAGCTTCACGGACAGCAGTTTCTTCAGCCGTATGGCCAAATTCGACACCGCCGCCAGGGAAGACGTAATAGAGTGCGTTTTCTTTTTCGCGTCGAATGAGCGCGACCTCGTCGTTTTCGTTCGTGAGGATGATGGCGCTGCGTAATTTTGTTCTGACCAATGGGATCGTTCCTTTCGGTAGCTTATAGTGAACAAAACGCATCGACTCACCGTCGATGCGCTTTGTTAATCTGTCGTCTTTTGTTCTAACGATTCGTACATATCAGAAGTCAAACCGTTCTCATGAGAACCGATAACTTTTGCGGCGACACGCATGCCGAGGCGAAGCGCGTCTTCGATCGAATGATGTTTCATCAATTCGGAGATGACGGCCGAGAAGAAAGAATCACCGGCGCCTGTTGAATCAGCGACTTTGACTTTCGTCGTCGGGACGTGTCCTTGCTCGTTCGTCCGGAGATCGACGTAGACGGCACCGAGCTCGCTCATCGTGACGATTGTGAGCGGCGCACCTTTCATCGCGAGCACTTCGGCGACGCGCAATGCGTCATCGACGGTGACGATTGACATATCGGACAGGATTTCGGCTTCTTCACGGCTACAGATGAAGCCGGTGAAGCCTTGAAGCAAGTGGCGATTTCGTTCGATGACGGACAAATGACCGCACACCCCGTAAAGCGGAAGCTTCATCTCGCGACAAAGTTCGATCGTCTCATTCAAGACGTTGACCGACAAATCGAGGTCGATGGCGACGGCTTCGCTTTCGGCGAACACCGTATCGATTCGGCGGAGGATACATTGTTCCATCATCGCTTCATCTGGTTGTTTCGAGATCGAGGTCTGGAGATCGCCGTTATTGTCCATGACGGCGAGCCACATGCCCATACCGTTATCTTCAAGCAGGTCGACATGGTCGACGTTGACGTTTAAGTCGCGAAGCTCTTGAAGGACACCCATCCCGATTTGGTCGTTTGTGACGGTTGACACGAACCGGACGTCGTTACCGAGGACACCTAGGTTTTGCGCGACGTTACGGCCGGTTCCGCCGTTCGAGAACGCGATGTCCCCGACGTTTTTCGCATCTTTATGAAGCGGGGCGAACGATGTTCCTTTAATATCGACAAACACTTTGCCGATCACTGCAATCGTATTCATATGCTGTACCACCTTTAGCCAATCATCTATCTGTTATCGGTCTGTTAGACACATTGTTTCCATTATAGCGAAAGCGTCATTCGCTTTCAATGACGGTTTCAAACGCTGTCGAAATTTGTCAGTCCCATGAAGAACTGAGCAAACGCAGTCCGTTCAAAATGACGAGAATCGTTGACCCTTCATGACCGACGACGGCGAACGGCATGACGAGTAGCTCGAAGATGTTCGTCGCGATCAAAACGAGGATGACGCCGAGGGCGAACACGACGTTCTGCAAGACGATCCGGTTCAATTTACGAGATTGCTCGATCGCTGAACTCAAGCGGACGAGGTCGTTTTTCATGAGGACGACGTCAGCCGTCTCGAGTGCGGCGTCGGTTCCTTCGCCCATGGCGATCCCGACATCTGCTGTCGCGAGGGCTGGGGCGTCGTTGATGCCGTCGCCAATCATCCCGATCGTGCCGTACTCTTGTTTTAACAGCTTGATTTGTTCGACTTTCTCTTCCGGGAGGCATTCGGCGATGTAGCGGGTCAAACCCGCCTCCGTCGCGATGGCGCGTGCGGTCGCTTCATTGTCGCCTGTGATCATGATCGTCGCGATCCCGAGATGGTTCAAGCGCTCGATTGCTTGTTTGGCTTCCGGGCGTAACGTGTCACGCAGTGCGAATGCACCGATCGTCTGCTTATCGTCACTGACGAAGACGAGTGTGTGTCCGGCGGCTTTTAACCGCTCGACATCTTCGCGGTAGAAGTCACCGCTCCGGTCGGCGAACTTTTGTTTACCGACCCGGTAGGAAGTGCCGTCAATCGTCGCCTCGATGCCTGAACCGGTGATGTCTTTAAAGTGGTCCATGTCTCCCGTATGTTTGCCCGTGAACTTGACGAGCGCCTCGGCGAGCGGGTGCATCGAATGTTCTTCGATCAAACTGACGACGCGATAAACGTCTTCTGCTGCCATGTCAGGATGAACCAACGCCGTTTGGACGACCGGCTTACCGATTGTGAGTGTTCCGGTCTTATCGAATGCGATCGCTTTGAGGTGTCCCATGTTCTCGATGTGGACACCGCCTTTGAACAAAATCCCGTGTTTAGCGGACGAGGCGATGGCGGCGAGCGCGGCCGGTGTGATCGCCGCGACGAGGGCGCACGGTGAGGCGACGACGAGCAGGATCATCCCGCGGTATATGCTCGTTTCGAGCGACCACGAAGTGAGGACGGGGCCGAGCAAGATGATGGCCGTGACCGAGATGAGCACGATCTGGACGTATCGTCCCTCATAGCGGTCGATGAACTGGGCCGACGGTGATTTTTCTTCTTGGGCTTGCTGCACCATCTGAATGATTTTTTGGAACAACGTCTCGGTGGCGAGTTTCGTCACGGATAACGTGAGCACCCCGTTCAAGTTAACACTTGAACCGAACACTTCGTCGCCGACGGTCCGATCGACCGGAATCGATTCCCCGGTGATGGCTGCTTCTTCGACGGAGGCGGTCCCGCTCAAAATGCGCCCATCGACCGGGATGCGTTCACCCGGCCGGACGTAAATCCGGTCGCCGACTTTTAAGTCATCGATGTGGACGACTTCGAGACCGCCGGCTGCATCGAAACGGGTCGCTTGTTCCGGTTGGAGTTCCATTAACGATTCGAGCGCACGCTCGTTTTTGTTCAGCGTGTAAGTCTCGAGCGCGCCGGACAAGGCGAAGATGAAGATGAGGATCGCGCCCTCCATCCAATAGCCGATCGAGGCGGCGCCGATCGCCGCGATGATCATGAGTAGCTCGACGTTCAATGAACGGGTTTCCCACGTATCGGTCAGTCCTTCTTTGGCTTTGGCATAACCGCCGATCAAGAAGGCGCTCAAGTAGAGCGTGACGTATATCCAAGGGGTTCCGCCTTGTCTTTCTGTGAAATATGCGAGTACAATCAATACACCGCTGATGAGCGCCATGATGAGCTCGATATGTTCGAACCAGTTTGCCCGTTTGAAGACGTGGCTTTTTTCTTGTGCAGTAGTTGCGTGTACGTTCATAGTAGGCACCTCTTTCTAATTGAGAATATATATCAGTTAAATGATAATGACTGAGGATGATTATCATTATCTTTTGTTGTTTTAAAGGGTTTTACATCCGTTTTCTTCATTTCTCTTATTTATAATGATTATCATGTGAGTCTATTTTATCATCATTCATAACAACTCACAAACTAAAAGATTAAGGAGATTTCGTGTCATGCAAAATATTTTTCAACGCTCTTGGAGCGTCACGCTGTTGGCGTTGTTCAACACGTTTTTATGGGGCAGTGCTTTCCCGTTCATTAAATTAAGTTATGAGGCGTTAGACATCGGAGCAGGCGAGTACGGCCAACAACTGTTCTTTGCCGGCGAACGGTTTTTACTGGCCGGCATTCTGTTGCTCGTGATCAGCCGGCTCGTCTTCAAGCGGCCGATCCGATTGAATGCGGAAAAATTGAAGGCATATGCACACTTAGGGGCGTTCTTGACGTTTTTGCAATATCTGTTCTTCTATATCGGATTGTCCATCTCGACCGGGGTGCAAGGGTCGATCATCGCCGGCTCGACATCGTTCTTTCAAATGGCGCTCGCACATTTCCGCTATGAAGATGATCGGTTGAACCGGTTGAAAGGCATCGCGCTCACTCTCGGCTTCTCAGGGATCGTCATCGCGAACTGGCCGACAGCAAGCTCGGAAATCGGTTTTGGAATCGGTGAAATCCTCCTCATCTTGGCGATGGTGTCTGGCGCGTTCGGGAACCTGGTCGCGAAAGATTACTCGCGACATCATGACGTCGCCCCGATGACCGCTTGGGCGATGGTGATCGGTTCGCTCGGCCTGTTGATCGTCGGATTTATCCTTGACCCGGGAGGCGTGTTCTTGCCTTACACGGTGAAGACGCTATTGTTCCTGTTATACCTCGCATTGTTGTCAGCGATCGGTTTCACGTTGTGGAACACGCTCATGAAGCACAACCCGGTGAGCCGGGTGTCGCTCTATATGTTCTTTGTTCCCTTATTCGGCGTCCTGTTATCGAGTTTACTGCTCGGTGAGACGATTCCTTGGAACGCGCTCGTCGGGTTGCTATTCGTCATCGCCGGCATCTACTTGTCAACGTATTTTCAAGGTCGTCGTCGGCCGGGCGGCTCTGCCGCGAAATGAGTTCGAGGTACAGTTGACGGAAGTTTATTCTCATGGCAAAATATATTAAAAATTCTGATAATTTTTCAGTTATGAATCGGTCTTCGTTGTAAAGACTTGCGTACGACAAGTTAACAGAAGGGAGGGTTTGTGCCATGACGAGAAATTTGATTGTCCGAAACATCCTCGTGTCGCGCCAACCGCGAGACGAGTACGTCAAGTACGTGATGAAGTGCGTGAGTCGCGGATTGAAAGAACATCACGACCAAGTCGATGTGCGCGCCGTCAGGCAAGGCGACGACATCCAGACGAAGTGGCAAATCAATGACCGCGTCATCGAGGTGACGCTCAAGTCCGACGTATTGGCATCGCTCGATACGGAGCCGTTCGCTCTCGATGAGGTGTTCATCCGGGCGTTCGAACGAAATGATGTCAGAGTCGGGCCACCAAACGAATGACAAACGAAAAGGATGAATCTCCGCGGAGACTCATCCTTTACTTATGCTTCGATCGGTTTGGCTTTTGACGTGAACAGGCTGATCGACAGGATGCCGAGTATTAAGGCGTACATGAGGAAATATACTTCTTTAGGCAACGCGACCCAAAAGGCACCGATCATCGGACCGCTGATCGACCCGACACTGAACGAGATGCTGTACAGCATGTTGCCGGTCGGTAAGAGTGAGCGGGGCAACACTTCTGTCATATGGGCGAGGCCGAGCGAATAAGTAGAACCGAGTCCGGCACCGGCCAAGGCGAACAAGACGAGCAACCACAAATAGTTGTCGACGGCGAGGTTCGCGAGGGCGAACAAGAGCGTACCGAGCGTCAAGACGATTTGCAGGACGCGTTTCTTCCCGAAGTGATCGGCGAGCCGTCCGAGCGGCAACTGGACGATGATGGACGCGACGATGAACGTCGTGATGAGCGTGCTCGTCTGCGCGAGCCCGATGTCGTTACGGACGGTGAAGATCGGCAAGTTCGCATTCAGGCTCGCTTCAAGAAAGCCGTATGTAAAAGCCGGAAGCAGCGTGTACCCGGCACCGATCAAGACGAGGCGGATGCGTCCGGTCGAATCCGTCTTCACTTTCTCCGCTTCGGGGTACTCGTTGTCGACCTTGAAGATAAGGAAGAGTGATCCGAGACAGAAGAAGATCAAGACGAGGAACGGGAGCCAAAAGTGAATATCGACGAGCGGGGCGATCAACGGACCGACTGCAAACCCGAGACTGAACGACATCCCGTAATACGCCATCGCCCGGCCGAGACTCCGTTTCTCGCTCACCGACGTGACCCACACTTGCGAGCCGTAGTGAAGCGCTGAGTCCCCGAATCCGATGACGAAGCGCATGACGGCCCACATGAGCAGTGACGGCCAAAGCGGTAAAAAGAACGTGGCGAGCGCCGTCAACACGATGCCGAGGACGATTGTCGGGCGGAATCCGTATTTGCGGACGAACCGTTCGAGTAGCGGTGCCGAGACGATGATGCCCAAATAGAGCATCGTCGCGTTCAGTCCGTTCAGCCAGGCCGGGTTGCCGTCACGTTCGATTAATGTGGATAGTAAAGGGATGAGCGCCCCTTGAATCAAGCCCGAAATAAAAACGACGAGCAATAAGATCGAAAAACGAAACCGTTCCATAGGTCACCTCACATACAAAAATAAAAAGCTGAGAGGACTCAGCTTTTTGGTTCATCAATCGGTTGAGGAGTATGATTTATTTGTAACAACTCATCGTCCCAACTGCCTTGACTGAACACTTCATCATGGTCTACTTTGTCCGAAACGAATGCGGCTGTCAATAAGATGCTGAGCACGCCTCCGAAAATGATGATTCCCATGACGGTAACGATGAACACATAGATCGCTGTCATCATCGAACACCTCGATTCGTTTTATATACTAAATATTTCCCGAATCGAAATAATTAAAACGAGTGGGCGACACGTTGTCTAAAGTCGACTGTCGGATAGTACGCTTGTTTGACGAGTGCGTTCGGTCCGAGGCATTTGACGGCGGGACAATGGCACGACAGTGTGGCGTTCAACGCGCTGTTCGTCCATTGATCGTACGCGTCTTGGAACGACGTATCGTACAACGTGCCGAGTGTGCCGAGTTCGTCGCCGAAGTCGGTGACGATGATCTGACCGTCAAAAATGTTCGTGTTCAACCGGGAGCGTCCGTCCGGGTCGTTGCGGACCGTCACGTTTTTCGCAGTCGAGAGTCGCCGCAGTAAGGCGCGGTCGGCTTCTGAGTCCGAGCAGGCGTAAAACGGCAACGTTCCAAACAGCATCCAGACGTTCTCGTCCCGAATGTCGAGTACGTCATGGATAGCTTGACGGATCTCGTCGAGAGAGGCCGACTCGAGCGCGCTAGCGAAGTCTGCGGGGTACATTGGGTGCAATTCGTGGCGTTGACAACCGAGCGAGACGATTTCCTCGTGAATCTCTTTTAAATGGGGGATCGTCCGCTTGTTGATCATCGTCTCGGCCGATACGATGACCCCTTCGGCCGTGAGGGCTCGGGCATTGTCCTTCATCGTCTGAAGCATCTTGAGCCGAGCGGATTCGCTCGGCTTGCGGTCCATCATCGCGAAACCGCCCTCTAAGAAATCGGCGTCCGTTCCCCAATTATGAGAAATGTGCAAAACGTCGAGGTAAGGGGTAATAAGATGATAGCGAGATAACGGCAACGTCAAGTTCGAGTTGATCTGTGTGCGGGCACCGCGCTCCTTAGCGTAGCGTAGAAGCGGGACGACATAGTTTCGAACTGACTTCATCGACAGCATCGGCTCACCGCCCGTGATCGAGAAGGCGCGCAAGTGCTCGATCTCGTCGAGGCGCGAAATCAACAGTTCGAGCGGGACCTCGGGTTCTTCCGTTTGATCGAGCATATAGCCGACCGCACAATGCTCGCAGCGCATATTGCATAGTTTCGTCGTCGTCACTTCGACGTTCGAGAGAACGAGTCGACCGAACTCGGTTTGATCGAGATACGCTTCCCACGGATCGAACGTCGTCGAGATGTTTTGCATGTGGATTCCACCTTTTTATCAAGTTACATGAAATAGTATGCTATAATAACAACTCTTTGTCACTAAGCGAAGGAGCGATCATGAGATGGGTAAATCACGAACAGATACGGCAGGAAAAATGAACGTGTTAAAATCGAGAACGGAGTTACTGTGCTTATCAGTCAACACGTTAGACGAATTCACGACGCCAGAGGATTTGCATCGATTGTTAGCTGATATTGATTCCTTACGTGCGAAAGTCGTACGTTACGCCAAAGATTTAGAACAAGTATCTCGAAAGGATGAAACACATTGAAATTGATCGTAGGAGAACGTGCAAGCACGAAAGCAGAACGGTTAGGCATTAACGGGGAGGGCATCGCGATGATCAATCGGATGGTCATCTTTATCCCGAACCTGTTACCAGGGGAACGAGCCGATATCGAAATCACGCGCATCGAACGAAACTATGCCGAGGCGCGGGTCACGAAGCGACACAACGACTCGCCGGACCGGGTCAAACCGCCGTGTCCAATTTATGACGAATGTGGCGGTTGCCAGATTCAACATATGAGTTCACGTCTGCAAATGGACTATAAAGAAGATATCGTCCGCAACGCGTTCCGTCAGAAGACGAAGTTGAACGTCGATAAGTCCGATATCCGTCCGACGAAAGGGATGGAAAACCCTTGGTACTATCGTAATAAGTCCCAATTCCCGTTGTCAGTCCAACGCGGCGAAATCGTCTCAGGCCTCTACAAGCCGAACTCGAACGACCTCGTGCCGATCGAGCACTGCATGGTGCAACAACGTGATACGACGAACGTCAACAACGCTATCGTCCGTATTTTGAACGAGCTCGACATCCCGGTCTATGACGCGAGACGTGACGTCGGTTTTGCCCGGACGATCGTCGTCCGTTCAGGTTACAAGACGAACGACGTTCAAGTCGTTCTCGTCGTCGGGAGTGAGGACGTACCGAACTTGGATACGCTCAGCGACCGCATCATGGAATTGCCGAACGTCGTCTCGTTCCATATCAACATCAACTCGAACCGGTCGGGCGTCATCTTCGGTTACCGAACGGTCCACATCGCCGGTCAAGATAAGATGGACGAGCAGCTAGACGACGTGCATTACCACTTGTCGCCACGTGCTTTCTTCCAACTCAATCCGGCCCAAACCGAAGTCATGTACCGTGAAGTCGTCGAGGCGGCCGGTCTGACTGGTGAAGAACGCGTCATCGATGCGTACGCCGGTGTCGGTTCAATCGGACTTTGGCTCGCACCGCACGCGAAAGAGATTCGCGGGATGGAAGTCGTACCTGAAGCGGTTGAAGACGCAAATGCTCACATGCGTGAGAACGGCTACAATCATGCGACATACGTCGAGGGGCGCGCTGAACATTGGATTCCGCGCTGGGTGAAAGACGGGTGGATTCCTGACGTCATCGTCGTCGACCCGCCGCGAACAGGTGTGGACCATCAGCTCCTAAACGCGATGATTTCTTCGAAAGCGAAACGGATCGTCTACGTGTCATGTAACCCGCAGACGCTCGTGCGCGACGCGGATCAACTCATGAAAGCCGATTATAAGGTCAACTACGTCCAACCGTACGATATGTTCCCGCAAACGGCTCACGTCGAATCGATTGTCGTCTTCGAGAAAAAGAAGAAGAAAAAATATTGACGGGACCGTGAAAACGCTTGTAAAGAAAACGTTTTCACGTTATAGTTCAGATGTCAGACTTCTTTTTTAAATTCAAGAAGCGGAGGAACATTCAATGATTCCACATGAAAAAGTTCAAGAGCTCGTTCATAAGGCGATTGACGCGCGGTCGCGCGCATATACACCTTACTCGAAGTTCAACGTCGGTGCCGTCGTCATCGATGAGACGGGTAAGGAAATCTTAGGTTGTAACGTCGAGAACGCGTCGTACGGTTTGTCGATGTGTGCGGAACGGACTGCCATCTTCAAGGCGGTGTCGGAAGGCAGCAAGTCGATCGACACGGTCGTCGTCGTCGGAGACACGGAAGGCCCGATCTCGCCATGCGGCGCTTGTCGTCAAGTCATCGCCGAGTTTGCGAGTGACGACTTCACGTTGATCTTGGCCAACATGGCCGGTGAGACGAAAGTGATGACAAAAGAAGAGATGCTGCCATACGGCTTCTCGCCAAAAGACTTAACATGAAAATAAGGATGCGGACAAAGTTGTCCGCATCCTTATTTGTTGCCGTCATATTTTTTCTCGCTGACTGAGTCGTCTTTTGAGTGGCGCTTTCGTTTTTCGTCTTTCACTTTTTGATTCAGCTCTTCGACCGGGATTGGGTCGACCGTCTCCATGCCTTCTTGGTCAAAGATGCTCTCTTTGTCCGTATCGACGGCGTCCGGATTATCGAACGGTCGTTTTGACGGTTGTTCCTGCTTCTTCATCTCCATCGCCTCCTTCTTTGAGTGTTATTCCACTTCCGTATTTTGTGTAAACGCTTTAGAAAAGTGTTTCAAGTTTCGGGAACAGTGGAATTATCTGTGCATAGTGACTAAGGAGGGGTATTGGATGGATAAGAAAGTATTGATGGGGATCGTGCTCGGTGTGGCTGGTGCTGCACTCGTCGCGCCGAAAGTCGCAGCGCTGTTGACGCAAGACCAAGAGGATAACACGTGGAGCAAGATGGACAAGATGGAAAGTGTCGATTCCGATAAAGACGAGGCGGAAGCAGGGTTGACGCAACTCGACTCGAATCATCGGGCCGAGTGGCAAGCGAACGGGTTCCCGCAGACACACGCCGAACGCGAGCGGCTCATGAATGAATCAGATGATGCCTATAAAGGCAAAGATATTTAAAAAGAGGCAGCCGCGGCTGCCTCTTTTATATGTCTTCATCGTCTGGCAAGAGCGGCAAAGCAAGCGACACGGTCGTGCCGCTGCCGACTTCGGACGTGAAATGCATCGAGCCGCCATGGCGTTCCATAATGTGCTTGGCGATGGCGAGCCCGAGTCCGGTACCGCCGTCTTCACGCGTCCGCGATTTGTTGACGCGGTAGAAACGTTTCGTCAATTGATCGAGATCCTCTTTCGGGATGCCCCGGCCTTCATCGCGAATCTCGGTGATGGCATAGTTCTCTTCCGCGAACGTCCTCACATGGATCGACCTGCCGGCATCCGTGTAACGAAGAGCGTTATCGAGTAAGTTTCCGACGACTTGTTCGAGGCGATCGTGATCCCCGAGGATGATGAGGTCGAAGTCGAGATCCGCTTCGATGGTGACACCTTTCGCGCGCGCGATCGGTTCAAACCGGTATAACACGTCTTCGAGCACTTGTGAGTACACGACCGGTTCTTTCGTCATCGGATACGAATCGCGTTCGAGCTGGGCGAGGTCGAGCAGATCGTTGACGAGTCGTTGCAACCGTTCCGTCTCGTTCTCGATGATGTCGTAATACTGGGCTTGCGTCTTCTCGTCGAGCGTCGGGTCTTGCAGCATCTCGGTATACCCGCGAATGTAAGACAGCGGGGTCCGGAGCTCATGGCTGACGTTAGCCAAAAATTCTTTGCGCTGCTCCTCGACGAGTCCGAGCGACTCGGCCATCCGGTTGAGCGTCTCGGCCAAGTCACCGATCTCGTCATCGGAATCGATCGGGATGCGGTGCGAGAAGTCACCTTTGGCATACACTTGGGAAGCGCGTTTCATTTGGATGAGCGGTTGAATGATTGTGTCGATGATTTGCGTCCCGAAAATGAGCAAGTTGACAATCATCAAGATGAGCAAGAACGTGATCATCAGCCGGATCGGTTGGAACGGCTCACTGATTTTGCTCAGCTCCATATAGAGGATGAGGGCATTATCGAGTTCGCCGTCACGGATGAGCGGGAAAGCGGACATGAGAATGTCGACATCCTCGGTCGGGTGCTTGCGCGTGACCGAGATGGCGTAGCCGTCTTGCAAACGAGCGAGATCTTGTTCGCGTAAAAACGTCTTCCCGGAGCCGAGACTATCTTCCCGTACGGACGAGAGGAATACTTTCGTTTCGGTCAGTTCATTCGTGTACGTCATGCTGTCAGCGAACGCGTCGGAGAAGCCGTCCGCCTTATAGATGGTGACGAGTTTCTCCCCTCGGTTGATCAGCAGTTCTTCTTGCGTCTGAATGTAAAACTTGTCGTACAAGTAAAACGTCATGATGATGAACACGAACGCAGAGAAGAGGCTGGCCGTCCAGATGGTGATCCAAATCCGCTTCCGGATCGTGTATTGCTTCATACGTTCGCCTCGAACTTGTAGCCGATCCCCCAGACGGTCTGGATGTAGCCACCGGCTTCGCCGAGCTTGAGACGGAGCGTTTTAATGTGCGTGTCGACCGTCCGGAGGTTGCCGTGGTATTCGGTACCCCAAATTTGGTCGAGGAGCTGTTCTCGAGAGAACACTTTGTCTTCGTTTGTGATGAACAAGTAGAGGAGATCGAACTCCTTACGCGTCAAGTTAACAGTTTTGCCTTTCACGCTGACGGCGCGGCCTTCGATATCGATTGATAAGACACCGGCGTCGAACGTGGCTTCTTGTTCTTTTGAGAAGTTGTGCGTGCGCCGAAGTGTCGCTTCGATTCGGGCGAGCAGTTCGCGCGGGCTGAACGGTTTTGTGATGTAGTCGTCCGCGCCGATCTTCAATCCGTGAATCCGGTCGAGTTCTTCAGACCGGGCCGTCAGCATGATGATCGGGACGTTCGAGAACTCACGGATGCGCATGCAGGCGGTCAGACCGTCAAGCTCGGGCATCATGACGTCGAGCAAGACGAGGTGGAACGACTGTTCTTTTAACAGGTCGATCGCCTCAAGGCCGTTTGTTGCGGTGACCGTCTCATAGCCTTCTTTTTCTAAATTGGAAACGAGCAAATCGCGCATCTGCTCCTCATCGTCGGTTACTAAGATTCGAAATACTGGTTCTATCATCTGGCATTCTCCTTTACAAACCGGTTAACGAAGGATGTGATAATTCCCTCATACTTCTATCATACCTATCTCTTCGAATTAGAACAGAATTATTCATTGTCGTAAAGTTGTCCTCAACAAATCCACACAAAAACGCCACAAAAAAGCCAATTCTTTGTCAGAATTGGCTTATGCTTCGAGTTGGGCTTCGTACGAATGATCGAACTCAGGCGCATGAAGTGAATGCAAGTACAGCTGGAAGCTCGACTTCGACACTTCATACAAGACGTATTCGACGTCACCGCTATTAATTTCTGCTAACAAATCGGGCCGGATCTCGTCGGCGCAAAACGCATAAGGAAGTTTTGCCGCCGCCGCGATTGAACGCTCATTTGCTTTGCGAATCTTTAAAAATACACTCTCAATATCAAGGTCGAAGAACAGCTCTGAGAAGAACGTTTCTTTCGCGACTTGATTGTAACCTTTCCCATGGTACGGTTTGCCAAGCCACGTACCGAGGAAGCCGTAACCGGTTTCCACATCGAACAAGCTGATCGTCCCGATCGGGGTACCGAACTCGTTCGTAATTGTACGTGAGATGATGTTTCCTTGCTCTTCTAGCTCGATGATTTGCTTCGTGCTAAATAAAAACTCGTCAAAGTGGACCGTCTTTTGACGGACATATGGAAAGACATCTGGGTGTTGCATCAGTTCGAACAACTCCGCGCAGTCGGTAAGCTCACGAAATTTGAGCACCAAACATTCCTCCTCCTAGTTCAGACCGCTGAAGAATAGTTGTAACGAAAGCATACTTCTGGCTACGTTGTTCGAACTTGCCTTGGCTGCTCTCTTTTATGAGTTACAAGATTATTTTATAGACTTTTTTTGAAAAAGCAAGCAAATAAAATGTAACTTCACAAAAAAAATAAAAGAGCGCTTTCACGTCTGGGGTTACTCACATTTCATGATGGGTTTTCGAGCGATCCGTCGAGTAGACGATACGGCCGTCGACGATGGTCATGATCGGCTTCGACATGTAGTCGAGCGGGAAGTGACTCCACAAGACGAGGTCGGCGTCTTTGCCGACTTCGAGTGACCCGACGCGGTCATCAACCCCGAGTGACTGGGCCGGATGGATCGTGATGGCGCGCAGGGCGACGTCGACCGGAAGGCCTTCACGGGCGGCAAGACCGGCGCAAAGATTCAAATATTGGACCGGGGTATATGGATGGTCGGTCGTGATCGAGACGATCATATCGTGTTCATGCAAGATGCGGTACGTCTCCCACGTTTTGTTTTGAAGTTCGATTTTAGACTTACGGGTGAACGTCGGTCCGACGGTGACATGTTTGACGCCGAGTTCACGCAACTTCTCGGCGACGAGATGACCTTCCGTACAGTGCTCAATCCGGTAATCGAGATCGAACTCTTGAGCGAAGCGGACGACCGAAAGAATATCGTCGGCACGGTGGGCGTGGACTCGGACCGGCATCTTCCGGTCGAGCGCGAGTTGGATCATCTGACTCCCGAACGTGCCGATCGTCTTCGTCGAATCGACGGTCCGGAACGCCTCGCGCAGTAGTCCCATGATGCCCATGCGGGTCAACTCACCGGATTTCCCCATACTGTGGACGCGCTTCGGGTTTTCGCCGAGAGCAAGTTTCAAGCCGGCGTAACGGCGCAATACCATATCCTCGATAAAGCGACCGTGCGTTTTAATGACGCTCGTCACTCCGCCGATGACGTTCATGCTGCCCGGCATGACTTGGACCGCCGTGACACCGGCCATGAGCGCTTCACGGAAGCCTTCATCGAGCGGATAAACCCCGTCGATGGCCCGTGCGTGCGGTGTCATCGCTTCGACCGTCTCATTGGCGTCATTCCCGACGGAACCCGTCCCTTCGTCATACAGTCCGAGATGGGTATGGGCATCGATGAAACCGGGGAACAGGAAGTTGCCTTCCGCCTCGATGACGGTCTCGCCGTCCGTTGGGTCTAACAAGTCCGCCATTTCGATAATTTTTCCATCTTTTATGCGAATGTCCCCGTAAAAGTTTGGCGCGGTGATCGGATAAATATGGGCGTTACGAATTAATAGATTACTCACGAGCTGTCTCCTCTCAAGTCAAATGCAGTAGTTGTTTTAGTGCGGGTTCTAACGTCTCATAGCGAAAACGAAAGCCGTGATTGAGCGCTTTTGTCGGGACGACTTTGGCACCTTCGAGTACGATCACGCTCTTTTCGCCGAGTACGAGTTTGAGGATCGGGGCCGGAGCCGGAGCCCAGTGTGGACGATGCATCACTTGTCCGAGCGTCTTCCCGAATTGGTCCATTGTCACCGGTGTCGGCGCCGTCCCGTTGACCGGTCCATGCATCGAATCGGTCTCGATGATGTAGACGAATAAGCGGACGAGATCGTCTATGTGGATCCAAGGGACCCACTGTTTTCCGGAACCGAGCCGTCCGCCGGCACCGAGCGTGTAGGGCAGCTTCATGAGCGGGAACGCGCCCCCGTCGTTTGACAAGACGACACCAGTTCGCATCGTGGCGAGACGAATGTCCATATCGGCGACGGGCGCGATTTCTTTCTCCCACAAGACGCAGACGTTTCCTAAGAAGTTGGTCCGGTCCGGGAGCGGTGTCGATTCCGAGTAAGTGATCGACCGGTCTTCGCCGTAAATGCCGATTGCTGATCCGCTGATGACAACGTCCGGTTTCTGCTTCATGTTTTTGATGATGCGAACGACTTCTTTCGTCCCATCGATACGGCTTTGGAGGATGGCTTGTTTTTGTTTGTGCGTCCAGCGTCCGTCGTTAATGGAGGCTCCTGCCAAGTGGATAAAGGCGTCGACATCTTGGAGTTCGGTCTCGGGATGGCTGTCTGGCGTCAACCATTCGACGAACGAGATGCCTCCTTGACGTGGGCGCGGATGGCGCGTCAAGACGACGACTTGATGACCGGCCTCGGCTAGCGCCCGAACGAGCGGCCGGCCAATCAATCCGGTACCACCGGTGATTGCAATTTTCATGTGAATCCCTCCATTATTCTTGAAGCGTTTTCAAATCGGGTATGATAACGGTAAATACAATAGCTAGTTAAATAAATACCCTTTCTTTTAACTTATCAAAAATCCTTCTGAAAAGGGGAACGTGATATGTTAGAAGCAGGAAAAGGAGGGGTTTCATGAAAATCAGCAAGTTTACGGCTCAAAAGAAAAACAAGGACCGCTTGAACGTCTTCATCGAGAAAGATGGGCAAGAAGAGTTCGCGTTCGCCATCGATTTAGACGTCTTCATTAAATATGGATTGACGAAAGGGATGGAACTTGAAGACGATTTTGTCCGTGACGTCCTCCAAGCCGAAGAGGAACAGAAAGCATACAAAGCAGCCGTCAATTATTTATCGTACCGAATGCGTGCCGTTTCAGAGGTCCGTGACTATCTCGTGAAGAAAGAGATAGATGAGGCAGCCATCAAGCGCGTGATTGATAGATTGATTGAACAACGCTATTTGAACGATGCCGAATTCGCCAAAGCCTACACCCAGACAAAGTTTAATACGAGTCCGAGCGGCCCGAGCAAAATCAAGCGGGAATTGGTCCAGCTTCGAATCACACCTGAAATCATTGAAGAGGTCATCGCTGCGATCTCGCACGAAGACCAGCTTGAGAAAGCCGGAAAGTTCGTAAATAGGAAACAATTGGAAACGAATCGCCGTTCCGCCACAGAAGTGCAACAAAGAATTCAACAAACCCTGGTGCAAAGAGGATTTTCGTTTGATATCATTTCAGAGGCGATCCTTACGTTTTGGGAAAACGAGGATGAGGACGTCGAGCTTGCAGCTTGCTTGAAGCAGGCTGAAAAACTGAGTCGGAAGTACAACGGGTATGCCCCATATGAGCGGAAACAGCGCATGAAGATGCAGCTTCGGAGCAAAGGATTTCCGTATGAGGTGATTGACCGGACTTTAGAACGACTCGCTGAACAAGAGACATAACGGGAAATTCATTTACGGCAGGGGAAAAAATCTGAAAAGGTGGGTCTACATTGACGATTTTTGAATGGATTACAGCACTTGTGCCAATTTTGGCTGTGCTTGTATTATTGGTTATTATGCGTTTACCAGCATCGGTTGCGATGCCACTCTCGCTCCTGTTGACGGCGCTACTTGCGTTCTTCGTCTGGGAACTTGATGCAACCCGCATTACAGCGGCGGTGTTACAAGGAATCGTCATCGCGATCACGGCAGCGTGGATCGTGTATGGCGCGATCGGGATGATGAATACGATGAAAGAGGGCGGCGGTATGAACGCCATCCGTTCCGGTTTTGTCACCATCACACCGGATCCGCGGATTCAAGTCCTCATCGTCGGCTGGTTGTTCGTTTCGTTCATTGAAGGTGCTTCAGGCTTTGGGACACCGGCGACGGTGGCGGCCCCGCTATTGATCGCACTAGGTTTCCCGCCGATTGCGGCTGTTGTCATCGCCTTGTCGGCCGACGTATCAGCCGTCACGTTCGGTGCAGTCGGGACACCGGCTTTGATCGGGATTGGTAACGGACTCTCGCTCGATGTGAGCAAACCGGAATCAATCGAATTTTTAACAAGTGTCGTCTTACAGACGGTATTGATCGATATGCTCGTTGGTCTTTTTATCCCGTTCATTTTGATTTTGATGCTGACTCGATTCTTTAGTAAAGCGAAGTCGGTCAAACCCGCATTCGAAGTATTGCCGATCGCCCTTGTGGCGGCTCTCGTCTACAGCGTTCCGGCTTACATTTGGACGCTCATCCTCGGATTTGAATTTGGGAGCATGCTCGGTGGCTTGACCGGTCTTGTGATTCTCGTCGCGATGGCACGAAAAGGTATTCTCATGCCAAAACGGATTTGGACGTTTGACGGTTACGCCGACGAGCTCGATCAACCGGTTGAACAGCCGACAGTCGGGAAAGGGAAACGTGAACTTCCGCAGTGGAAAGCATGGGCCCCTTACTTGATTTTGACGATCTTCCTCATCTTGACACGGACGGTCCCGTTCTTGAACGAGTTGACGCGCAGTGTCCGGATTGACCTCCCGAACATTTTAGGAGTAGAAGGAATCTCGACGTCGTGGGAGCCGTTCTATTCACCAGGGTTCATGTTCATCTTGACGATGATTGCAACGTTCTTCTTGCACAATATGAGTTGGTCGCAAGTGACGTCGGTCTTTAAAGCGACGACACTCGGCATCGGCGGAACGTTAATTACGCTTGCGGCGTCAGTTCCAATGGTTCGAATCTTTATCCATTCAGAGAATGGCGGAGCTGGACTCGCATCGATGCCAGTCGAACTCGCGACGGCTGCAGCGGACACGTTCGGTGGCGTTTGGCCGCTTGTCGCACCATGGATCGGGGCGCTCGGAGCGTTCGTATCGGGCTCGGCCACGTTCTCGAACATGATGTTCTCGAGCTTGACGACAAATGTCGCCGATTCGGTCGGGATGAGTGAGACGCTCGCCTTATCGATGCAGATGGCCGGCGCGAACGCTGGTAACATGATCTGTGTGCTGAACGTCGTCGCGGTCGCTTCGGTCGCGGGTCTGCTCGGTAAAGAAGGAACGATCATTCGCTACACGCTCATGCCGATGATCTACTATGTGACAGCAACAGGGATCGTCGGGATGATTCTCGCGACGTTCTTCTTAAACTGAAACAAGTTACAATATTTTTACAAAAAAATATTGACAATTTTCTGAACAGTCTGCTAAGGTTTTAGTAGATTTTCAAACTATGAAGAGAGAGGAGCCAGAATGATGAAGTACTTGACTACACTACAACGCACACACACAACATCATATGGCTACTCGTATTTGACTGCGTAACACGGCAGCTGGATAGGGGTAGTGTCCTTTCCCTGACCATGCAAATGACTGAAGACTTTCAAGCGTACTTCATCCGATTGGTTGCACAATCAGGTGGAGTGCGCTTTTTTGCGTGCTCGGAAAGGACGGAAGGGGGAATCAGTCGTGAAACTGATTAAACAATTGGATTGGTTTATTAAGAGGCAGAAACGAACGTATGTCATTGCGATCATTTTGCTCATCATTACCGGGGTCATCGATATGCTCCCGCCATGGATTATCGGGCAAGCAATCGATGCGATCCGTGAAGGAAGTTTGACGACGGAACGGCTCATCACAATCGTCGGCTCACTGCTAGGCATCATGGTGTTATCGTACGTTTTATCGTACTTGTGGATCGCGCGTCTATTCGGGACGGCGTTCCTGCTCGAGAAAAAACTGCGGGCCCGATTCTTCGGGTATTTGCTCAAACAGACGCCGCGGTTTTATCAACAGCACCGCACCGGGGACTTGATGGCGCTCGCGACGAATGATTTGAAAGCGGTTGAACGGACGGCCGGTTTCGGTGTCATGACGCTCGTCGATTCGTTCAACATGACACTGATCGCATTGACGATCATGGGGGTGTTCATCGATTGGAAATTGACGCTTGCGGCACTGTTGCCGATGCCGTTACTTGCCTGGTCGATGAATAAGCTTGGCCGTCAAATTCACGCTCGCTTCACCGCGGCGCAAGATTCGTTCGGCGTTATGAACGACCAAGTCGTTGAATCGATTTCAGGACTTCGCGTCATCCGTTCGTTCGTGCAAGAAGAAGCGGATACGAAGAAGTTCGATACGATCACCGACGACGTCATGGCGAAAAACATGCACGTCGCCAAAATCGACGTATTGTTCGAACCGGTCATCAAACTGCTCGTCGGTTTGAGTTACTTGATCGGCTTGTCGTTCGGGACGTACCTCGTCTTTACGAATGACATCACGCTCGGTCAACTCGTCTCGTTCAACATTTATCTCGGGATGCTCATTTGGCCGATGTACGCGTTCGGTGAGTTGATCAACGTCGTCCAACGCGGGACGGCGAGCTTAGAGCGGATTGAAGCGACGATGAACGAAGCGCCGGACGTCGTCTCGAACGGCACGGTGCAAGTCGACGTGCCAGAGAAGATCACCTTCAAATCGTTATCGTTCCGCTATCCGGGTGCGAGCCGCCCGTCGCTCGAAGACATCGTACTCCACGTATCACGCGGAGAAACGATCGGAATCGTCGGACCGACCGGGGCCGGCAAAACGACGCTCCTGCGTCAGCTGATCCGCGAATATCCAATCGATGACTCTTTGCTCGTCAACGGGATCCCGGTTCACAAAATTAAACTCGACACGGTACGAGGTTGGAGCGGTTACGTGTCACAAGAACATCTATTGTTCTCGAAGACGGTCCGCGACAACATCTTGTTCGGGGCCGATGACGCGACCGAAGCCGACCTCGAGACGGCGATTCGGCTTGCGGCGTTTGATACCGATATCGAGCATTTAGAGAACGGGCTCGATACGGTCGTCGGCGAGCAAGGGGTCATGCTGTCAGGCGGACAGAAACAACGTCTGTCGATTGCGCGTGCGCTCTTGAAAGACCCAGAGATTTTATTGCTCGACGATTCGCTCTCGGCGGTCGATGCGAAAACGGAAGCCCGAATCATCGATTCGGTCCGGACGAGCCGTGCCGAACAGACGACGTTCATCGTCGCGCACCGCTTGTCTGCCGTTTCCCACGCTGATCAAATCCTTGTCTTGCAAGACGGTCGCGTCACTGAACGCGGCACACATGACCAACTGATGAAACAGCACGGTTGGTATTTCGAACAGTTCAATCGACAAGGAGAGACGGAGTAATCCGTACGAAAGGGGGAATCTCTTATGATCGATCAACACGAATTAGATCCGGTCCGCAGGAAAAAGACGATTCGCTCACTCGTTGGCTATGCCAAACAAGTGAAGCGCTCGATTTTCCTCGGGTTGATCCTACTCTTTTTAGCGGTCGGCGCAGAACTTGCGGGACCGTATATCGCAAAAATTATCATCGATGACCATATCGTCGCTATCGAGCGCGACTGGGTTCAAGTCGAGGCCGGGGGCAGTGTCTCGTTTGACGGCAATAACTATGAGAAAGAGACGCGGTTGGACGGGCAAGACGTCGTCCGTCCCGTCTCGATTGTTCAGACGACCGAAGGCTACTATCTCGTACCGGACGCCGTCATGAGCGGTGGGGTCAGAGAAGTCGATAACGGTGTCTTGACCATCACGCGGAGTGAGGAGACAGCGACGTACGACAACATCGTGCCGTTGTCTTCGACCGACGTCTTCCAGTTTTATGAGACGGATCTTCGGGCCGTCCTCGTCTTATCTGCCATCTACGTCGTCCTGTTGCTCATCGCAGCAGGTCTCAACTGGGGGCAACAGATGCTCCTGCAACGTTCGGCGCATACAATCGTCAAGACGATGCGCCTTGACGTCATGCGGCATTTGCAGACGATTCCAGTCCGTTACTTTGACCAGACGCCGATCGGGAAAATCGTCAGCCGGGTCACGAACGATACGGAGACGATTCGTGATTTGTATTTGGGCGTTCTCGCCCGCGTCTTCCAAAGCGTCGTCATGATGATCGGTGTTTTGATCGCCATGTTCTTCCTAGACGTTCGCCTCGGACTCGTCTCGCTCATCATCATCCCGGTCGTCATCGTCTGGGTGAAGTTGTTCCAGCGTCTCTCGACCCGGAACAACTTTAAAGTCCGGGCGCTCGTCGCCGATATGAACGCACAATTGAACGAGAGCATCCAAACGATGCCGATCATTCAATCGTATGTGCGTGAAGACCTCGTCTATGATGAGTTCGATGTCAAGAACAGCGACAACTTCCAGACACGCCGGAAACTGTTGAAGCTCGACGCCCTTATGTCGCACAACTTGGTCAACTTCTTCCGCAACATGGCACTCGCGCTCCTCATTTGGGTCGTTGGTGCGCAAACGCTCGGAACGGGCAGTGTGCTCACGCTCGGGATACTTTACGCCTACATCGATTACGTGTCCCGTATTTTTGAGCCGGTGACGCAAATTATGAACCAGTTGTCACCGCTCCAACAAGCGCTCGTTTCGGCGGACCGAATGTTCCAACTGCTCGACGAGAAAGGCGAAAACGTCTCGTCTGAACGCATTCCGCGCTTTAATGGCGAAGTCGTGTTCGACAACGTGACGTTCAGCTATGAGGCTGGAAAGCCCGTGTTACAACAGATCGACATTCAAGCTGCACCTGGTGAAACGGTCGCACTCGTCGGCCACACCGGGAGCGGTAAGAGTTCGATCATGAACTTGCTCATGCGCTTTTATGATCCGTCGTCAGGAAAACTTTGCATCGACGGGGTGGACGTGACGACACTTCCGACGCAAGCCGTTCGGGACCATCTCGGCATCGTGTTGCAAGACCCGTTCTTGTTCACGGGCTCGATTCGGACGAACGTGACGCTCGGTGATGAGACCATTCCTGATGAACGGATTTGGCAAGCGTTGACGGCGGTCGGTGCCGATCGGTTCGTCAAGCAGTTGCCGCAAGGACTCGACGAGCCGGTCATTGAGCGCGGCGCTTCACTTTCGAGTGGAGAGCGACAATTGATCAGTTTCGCCCGGGCGCTCGTGTTTGACCCGGCCATCCTCGTCCTTGACGAGGCGACGGCTAGTGTCGACTCAGAGACAGAGGCGCTCATCCAAGACGCGCTGAAGACGCTCACATACGGACGCACGACGTTCGTCATCGCGCACCGATTGTCGACGATTCGTGAGGCCGATCAAATCCTCGTCCTCGACCACGGTCAAATCATCGAGCGCGGGAATCACCAGTCACTCATCGCTGACGGCGGCGTCTACGCCCGGATGCATGAGTTGCAAAGTAAACAGCAAGTGATCAGCTGAGAAAGGAGACGTTATGGAGATCATCGGCAAATATAATCAAGCTACAGTCTTCAATGAACGGATTGACGATATGACGCGTGCACAGATTCAAACGCTCGTCGACCAACCGTTCACGGAAGGGGCAGCGATTCGAATCATGCCGGATATGCATGCCGGCAAAGGCTCGGTCGTCGGGACGACGATGACGATTCACGACAAAATCGTACCGAACCTCGTCGGTGTCGATCTCGGGTGTGGCATGCTTTGCACCGAGATCAATGTGAAGCGGATCGACTTTCAAAAACTTGACGATATGATTCGTCAACTTGTTCCGAGTGGGATGAACATCCGGGAGTCGGCGCATTCATACGCGTCAAAGATTCCGCTAGAAGACGTTCGCGCCCCGTATAAGCTAGACCGGGCGTTACGCTCGGTCGGAACACTTGGCTCGGGCAATCATTTCATTGAGGTGAACCGTGATGATCATGGACGGACGTTTCTCGTCATCCATTCGGGTTCACGCCACCTCGGTGTCCAAATTGCAGAACACTATCAGCAGCGAGCGATCCGTCATATGATGGATACGACAGAAGTACAGAATGAGATCGAGCGTTTGAAAGAAACTGGACGCGAAAGTGATATTCAAGCTTATCTCGAGTACGCGAAGGCGGCGAAACAAGGATTGCGAGACCTCGCTTATATCGAAGGTACAGATATGGATGACTACATGCATGACGTTCGGATTGCCCAACAATACGCGGCAAGTAACCGACTGGCGATGACCGATGTCATCGTCGAAGCGATGAACTGGAACGTCGTCGATCAGTTCGATACGGTGCATAACTATATCGATCACGACGACATGATCCTCAGAAAAGGGGCGATTTCCGCAAAAGCCGGAGAGCGCGTCATCATCCCGATGAACATGCGTGACGGGTCGCTCATCTGTACCGGAAAAGGCAACCCGGACTGGAACTTCTCAGGTCCGCATGGCGCCGGGCGCATCATGTCGCGCTCAGCGGCACGAAAACGCGTCGACTTCAACGAATTTAAAAAATCGATGGAAGGCGTCTGGTCGAGCTCGGTTCGGAAGTCGACAATTGATGAATCACCGTTCGTCTATAAATCGATGAAAGAGATTGTGCGCTATATTGAACCGGCCGTCACGATTGATCAACTGATTAAACCGCTTTATAACTTCAAGGCGAACTGAACATTATTCAGTTTCGCCTTTTTCTTTTACTCGGAAAATCTGATACGCTACAAGTGAGGTGAACGAAATGGAAAAACGGTTGAGTGCGTTATCAAAGTATGAGCTCGAGCAAGAAATTCGTGACTTGCATGAGCGGAAACGAAAAGCCGAACAGATGGGTATGGTGAGTGAGATTGAGGTCGTGCTTCGCCGCATCGCCATCGCGGAGAGTTATTTGATTGATCCGGCATCGTTCAAACCAGGTACGACGTATATCGTCACCTACAATAATCGTCCGTTCCGATTGAAGTTTGTCAACGGCGTCATGGGTTGGGGAACGTTTGAAGGAGAAGCGATGGAACATGCGATCCCGCTCTCTGAGCTATCGGAGGTGCGCGTATGAACCGGTCAGACCAATACAAGCGGTTGGCAGAAATCTTAAGAGACAAGAACGACTTGTTGAATGAAGACGAGGCGTTAACGTGGGTTGAGGTGTTGTGGGAAGATTTTGAGACGACACTCGCCCGCGCTGGTGAACCGTACCCAGGGGAGGCAAAGTCGTTCCAATACGTCGTTCAACAAATCGATGCGTACGGGGCGCAATTGCACTTATTTCAAACGAAAAATGAAAAATTCAAACACCTGATTTCGAAACGGGATCTCCACTAAAAAATCACGCGATTGTTGCGTGATTTTTTGCTTGCAAACGTGGTACAGTTGGTTATAATAAAAGTCGCTATTTGTTTGCTTTAGAGTTGAGTATTTATAAACTTTCTTTAGTAAGTATCATGTATCACTAAACTTTCCTTAGAAAGGGAAGGAGGAATACAGTTTGGAAGTCGGTCAAAACATTAAACGACTCCGCGTCAAAAAAGGGTTGACCCAAGAAGAGTTGGCGGAACGTACCGATTTGAGTAAAGGCTACATTTCCCAAATCGAGCGTGATTTGAGTTCTCCTTCGCTTGAGACGCTGTTCGATTTGTTAGAAGTGCTTGGATGTTCGCCTAAAGAGTTTTTCGATGAGGAAATCAATCAAAAAGTCGTCTATACGGAAGACGACCGCACGGTATATGTCGACGAGAATCGGCTGTATCGGACGGAGTGGCTCATCCCAGAATCCAATGAGAAAGAGATGGAACCGATTCTCCTCACGTTCTCAAAACAAGGGGAGTTCAAACGGTACGAGCCGTCACGCGCGGAGACGTTCGTTTACGTACTGTCCGGCCGCGTCGCCCTCAAGCTAGGGAACCACACGTACTTCGCCAAACCGGGCGAGACGTTGTACTACGTCGCTTCAGACGCGCATCAGCTCGTCAACGATTTTGATGGCGCAAGCGAGTGTCTCGTCGTCGCCACACATTCGTATTTATAACAAGGGAGGAAACCAAATGAACCCAGAAACGATCATTCGTTTTGACAACGTGTCGAAGCGGTACGACGATACTGTCGTCTTAGAGAATATTAACTTTGAAATCGAGCGTGGGAAATTCTATACGCTGCTCGGTCCTTCGGGATGCGGAAAGACAACGATTCTGCGGATCATCGCCGGATTCACCGATGCGACAGAAGGTGACATCGAGTTCAACGGGAAGCGGATCAACGACGTGCCAGCGAACAAACGTCAAGTCAACACGGTCTTCCAAGATTACGCCTTGTTCCCGCACTTGAACGTATACGAGAACGTTGCTTTCGGTTTGCGCATCAAGAAGATGAAAGAAGCGGACGTCAAGACGAAAGTCGAACAAGCGCTCAAGTTCGTCAACTTGATAGGCTACGAATCACGTGAAATCGACGAGATGTCAGGCGGACAACGCCAACGCGTCGCCATCGCCCGCGCCATCGTCAACGAACCGGAAGTCATCTTGCTCGATGAGCCGCTTTCAGCGCTCGACCTCAAACTTCGGACTGAGATGCAGTACGAGTTGCGCGAACTTCAGCAGCGTCTCGGCATCACGTTCATCTTCGTTACCCATGATCAAGAAGAAGCGCTCGCCATGTCCGACGAGATTTTCGTCATGAACAACGGGGAGATCGTTCAAAGCGGGACACCGACAGATATTTATGACGAGCCGATCAACCGCTTCGTCGCTGACTTTATCGGGGAGTCGAACATTGTTCCTGGTGTTATGCCGGAAGATCACCTTGTCACGTTTGCCGGGAAAACGTTCGATTGTGTCGACCAAGGGTTTGACCGCAATGAAAAAGTCGAAGTCATCATTCGTCCAGAAGACTTGGAGATGACGTCGGTCGACGCGGCGAAACTCGTCGTCGATGTCGACTCACAACTGTTCCGTGGCGTCCATTACGAGATTTGCTGTTACGACCAAGAAGGCAACGAGTGGCTCGTCCATTCGACGAAGAAATCAGTCGTCGGGTCGAAAATCGGGCTCACGTTCGATGACGAGGCGGTTCACGTCATGCGTCTAGGCGAGACCGAAGAAGAGTTTGACCGTCGTCTCGAATCGTATGAGGAGGTCGCCCATGAATCAAACTAGTCAAACCGCCAAGACGGTCTATTTGACGACGTACTGGATATGGATTGCGCTGTTCGTCATCGCGCCGCTACTCCTGGTCGTCTACTACTCATTTTTTGATATCGAAGGGAACTTGAGTTTAGAGAACTATCAGATGTTCTTCACATCGACTTACTTGACGATGACACTGTCTTCGTTCTGGTATGCGTTTCTCATCACGTCCTTCTCGCTTCTCATCGGGTATCCGACCGCTTATTTATTGACGAGAACGAAACATAAGCAGCTCTGGCTGTTGCTCATCATTTTGCCATCATGGATCAACTTATTACTGAAAGCGTACGCGTTCCTTGGTATCTTTGGAACGTACGGCATCACGAACCAATTTTTAGAGGCGATCGGCATCGGGACGAAACAAATCTTATTCACGGACTTCAGTTTCGTATTCGTTTCGGTTTATATCTTCATCCCGTTCATGATTTTGCCGATCTACAACGCCATCGAGAAGCTGCCACCGTCGCTCGTCTACGCGTCGCGTGACCTCGGTGCCTCGAACTGGACGACGTTCCGTCGCGTCATCTTCCCATTGACGCTCGACGGGGTGAAGTCAGGGATTCAAATCGTCTTCATTCCGGCGTTGTCGCTCTTCATGATCACGCGCCTCATTGCCGGAAACCGTGTCATCACGCTCGGGACGGCGATCGAACAACAATTTCTCGTCACGCAAAACTGGGGCATGGGGTCAACAATCGCTGTGTTCTTGATTTTGGCGATGGTACTCGTCATGGTCATCACACGTGACTGGGGCGCGAAAGGGGCGGTGCGTCGATGAAGAAGAAAAAATTCAAGTTAGCGAATTTGTATTTGATTGCGGTGTTCTTTATTCTGTACGCACCAATCCTCTATCTAGTGTTTTACTCGTTTAACAGTGGAGGAACGATGAGTAACTTTGAAGGGTTCACCCTCGAGTGGTATAAATCGCTGTTCACAGATACCCGTTTGCTCGTCATCGTCTTGAACACGATCGTCATTGCGCTCTTGTCGGCGACCATCTCGACCGTGCTCGGTGTCATCGGGGCGCTTGCCATTTATACGGCACGGCAACGGTTCACGAAGACGTCGCTCTTATCGCTCAACAACGTCTTGATCGTCAGCCCGGACGTCATCATCGGAGCGTCGTTCCTCATTTTGTTCACGATGCTCGGCATTCAGCTCGGGTTCTATTCGGTGCTCTTGGCGCACATCGCGTTCTCGGTTCCGATCGTGGTCATTTTAGTGTTACCGAAACTTCAAGAGATGAGCCCGACACTGATCGATGCGTCGCGTGACCTTGGAGCGAGCTCGTGGGACGTGCTCACGAAAGTCATCTTGCCGTATATCACTCCAGGTATCTTCGCAGGGTTCTTCACGGCGCTGACGTATTCACTCGATGACTTTGCGGTGACGTTCTTCGTCACGGGTAACGGCTTCACGACACTTGCCGTCGAGGTCTACTCACGGGCACGCCAAGGGATCTCACTTGAGATCAACGCGTTGTCGACGCTCTTGTTCGTGTTCACGCTCATACTCGTCCTCGGTTATTACGTACTCGCACAACGGAGTGCGAAGGAGGTAAGACGATGAAAAAACTAGTCATCATGTTGACGGTGCCGCTTCTCGTCAGTTTTGGTTTGTTGGTTTGGGTGTATCAAATCAACATGGCCCAAGGGTTTGGCGGCGATAACACACTCGTTGTCTACAACTGGGGTGATTATATCGATGAAGATTTGATCGGCGAATTCGAAGAAGAGACCGGACTCAAAGTCATCTACCAAACGTTCGACTCGAACGAGGCGATGCTGACGAAGATCCAGCAAGGCGGTACCGCGTTTGATATCGCCGTCCCGTCCGATTATGCGATCAGTAAGATGATCGAAGACGATCTGCTCTTGCCGATCGATTACGACAAACTCGAAAATTTCGATAACATCGACCCACGCTTCCTCGACAAGTCGTTCGACCCAGGCAACACGTACTCGGTCCCTTACTTCTGGGGTACGGTCGGGATCGTCTACAATCCTGAACTCGTCGACGGTGAGATCACATCATGGAACGACTTGTGGGACATGCCGCTCGAGAATGATATTTTGCTGGCGGACGGGACACGAGAAGTGATGGGCTTCGGTCTTAACTCGCTCGGCTATTCGCTCAACACGACGGACCGTGATGAACTGCTCGAGGCAGAAGCGAAGCTCGAAACGCTTTGGCCGAACATTAAAGCGATTGTCGGTGATGAGATCAAAATGCTCATGGCCAATCGTGAAGCAGCCGCAGCCGTCGTCTGGTCGGGTGACGCTTCTGAGATCATGTACGAGAACGACGAGTTGACGTACGTGATCCCGGAAGAGGGGACGAATCTTTGGTTCGATAACCTCGTCATCCCGAGCACGTCGAAAAACATTGAAGGGGCACATCAATTTATCGACTTCATGCTCGATGCTGAAATCGCGGCACGAAATACCGATTACGTCGGGTATTCGACACCGAACGAAGCAGCACTTGAATTTTTAGATGAAGAAGTCACATCGGACGAACGGTTCTATCCGTCTAAAGACGTGACAGATGAGCTTGAAGTGTACGAAAACCTAGGCAAACGCATGAACGCGTATTACAACGAGTTGTACTTGCGCTTCAAAATGCAGAGTAAATAAAGTAAGTCCCGCTCAAACGTTGAGCGGGACTTTTTAGGCTGATTCTTATATTAACCGATTGGAGATTTTGTCTGCCTGATGGCGTCGATGTGCGCTTCCTTGACCTCGATGCTCGCGTTCATATAAGGAAGGAGTCGTTCATACACTTCAATCCGTTCAGCTGCCGTCAATCGAGGTTCACGAGAGGCCATCATTTGCTTCGCCCATATTTTTCGATTCAACACAGGAACGCTAGACGACTCAACCCGCTTCAACGTAGAGCGATCACTGAAGACAATCCAGGAGTGTAAATAGCTTCGATCGAGATGTAGTAGCTGTTCGATTGCCCGCATATGGAGCTCGTTTTGCTTAATCGGATTGTAGAATTTAAACTTCTTTCGATTGGATAAAGCCTGTGTCCACTGTCGATCTTGTTCCCGTCCGAAGATCCAACCGCTATAATTTTTGGACTCGATGACGTGAACACCGCTCTCATCGATGAACACCACATCGACTTCTGTCGTCCGGTCACGTTTTGTTGGATGAGGCAAATACAGGTTCGTCAAGATGAGCGGGGCGAGCCGGCGCGCCTCAAGTTCAGCAACACAGCGGTACTCTCCATATAATCCGATATCTTGCACGACTTTGATGTAGCGATGACCAGTCTGAGCAAAATATTGACTTTGTTTATACCTTTTTACTTTTGTATACACGATTGTCCCACAAATCAAAAAAAGCGGGACGGCAAAACTGAGTAAGGAGATTAATACACTTCCAAGTACTTCGTTTAATAATTGGCTCATCATCATTCTCCCTTCTTATCTACGTTCACTATACAAGATGACGAGAAACGATTGAGTAATTTTTGGGGATTATTGGAAATAAGAAATTGAAAAGTACACGGTGAATCACAAAAAAGACCAACCATCTGTTAAGATGACTGGTCAAAAAAACAATCAAGACTGTTGCAACTCGGCACGCTCCTCGTCTGTGAATACGCGGGAACGGCTCAAAAACCGTTTCCCTTCGACGCCTTCGACCGAGAACATGCCGCCCCGGCCGTCGACGACGTCGATGATGAGCTGGGTGTGCTTCCAATACTCATACTGCTTCTCGTGGATATAGAACGGACAGCCGCCGATCTCTCCGAGCAGGACGTCGTGATCACCAATCAGAAATTCGCCTTGGGGGAAGCACATCGGTGAGCTCCCGTCACAGCAACCGCCCGACTGGTGGAACAGGAGCGGACCGTGTTTCGCAAGCAACTGCTCGAGGAGCGCGAGCGTGGCGGGGGTGGCCTCGACGCGACGCACCATCTTAAAAGAACCCGAGTTTTTGTTCGCTGTAGCTGACGAGCATATTTTTTGTACGTTGGTAATGGTTGAGCATCATCTTATGATTTTCACGTCCGATCCCAGACATTTTGTAACCGCCGAACGCGGCATGGGCCGGATACTGATGGTAACAGTTGATCCAAACACGACCCGCTTGAATCTCACGGCCGAACCGATAAGCCCGGTTCATATCGCGTGTCCAGACGCCGGCGCCGAGACCATAGAGCGTATCGTTCGCGATGGCGAGCGCGTCCGCGTCGTCCTTGAACGTCGTCACCGACAAGACTGGACCAAAGATTTCTTCTTGGAAGATGCGCATCTTGTTGTGACCTTTAAAGATGGTCGGTTGAACGTAATAGCCGTCGGCGAGGTCACCGTCCATCATGTTGCGCTCACCGCCGATCAAACATTCGGCTCCTTCGGCTTTTCCGATCTCAAGATACGATAAAACCTTCTCCAGCTGTTCGTTCGATGCTTGAGCACCCATCATAACGTCAGGGTCGAGCGGGTTGCCGAGCTTGATCGCTTTGACGCGCTCGAGGACGCGTGCCATAAACGGCTCATAAATCGAATCGTGGATGAGGGCGCGCGATGGACACGTGCATACTTCGCCTTGGTTTAATGCGAACATGACGAGCCCTTCGATCGCTTTGTCAAAGAAATCATCGTCCGCGTCCATAATGTCGGCGAAGAAGATATTTGGTGACTTGCCCCCGAGTTCGAGCGTCACCGGGATGATGTTTTGCGACGCGTATTGCATGATCAATCGGCCCGTCGTCGTTTCGCCAGTGAACGCGACTTTGTCGACGCGGTTACTTGAGGCGAGCGGCTTCCCGGCCTCGAGTCCGAAGCCATTGACGATGTTGAGCACGCCTGGCGGCAGCAAGTCTTCAATCAGCTCCATCAGTACCATAATCGAGGCCGGTGTCTGTTCGGCCGGTTTTAAGACGATGCAGTTGCCGGCGGCGAGTGCCGGTGCGACTTTCCAGATTGCCATCAAAATCGGGAAGTTCCATGGGATGATTTGAGCGACGACGCCGAGCGGTTCCGCGAAGTGATAGGCGACCGTGTCGTTGTCGAGCTCGCTGATGCCGCCTTCTTGCGAGCGGATGACACCGGCGAAATAGCGGAAGTGATCGATCGCGAGCGGCAGGTCGGCGTTCAACGTCTCACGGACGGCTTTTCCATTCTCCCACGTCTCCGCGTAAGCGAGCATCTCAAGGTTTTCTTCCATTCGGTCGGCAATCTTGTTTAAAATGACCGAGCGTTCGGTGACCGATGTTTTGCCCCAGGCGCCTTTGGCGGCATGGGCCGCGTCCAGTGCCAGCTCGATATCTTCTTTCGTCGACCGAGCGACCTCGCATAACACTTTACCATTTACCGGAGAGGTGTTCTCAAAATAGTCTCCCCCTGAAGGTGCTGTCCACTTTCCGTTGATGTAGTTCTCATAGCGGTCCTTGAACTGGACTTTCGTGCCTGCAGAGTTCGGTACTTCATAAATCATGATCGTTCCTCCCTTTTCCGTAAAGTATAGGGGCTCTATGTATGCGCTTACATTTTGTAGTAAGCCAATAGCTCCCTTTTTCATCCTAACGGGTTGCAGTGATAAAAGTCAAAATTTTTTGACAATAATTTGACACAATTATTTCGAGATGTTTTGAAGTCAAGATTTGTGGTAAAAACAGTATTGTGGAATCAATTTCAAATCGAAGGAGTGGACGTATTCATGGCAAAAACTTATCAAGTCGACCCAGCACACAGCTCAATCACTTTTACGGTGAAGCATATGATGATCTCGAAAGTGAAAGGCGAACTTAAAGAGTTTGCGGTTGATGCGAACGGACAGCCTGACGATTTAGCGAATGCACGGGTAAGCGTGACGATTAAAGCGGCCTCGATTGACACGAACAACGGTGACCGTGACGCACACTTACGGTCGGGCGACTTTTTCGACGCCGATCAACATCCGGACATCGTCTTCGAGTCGACATCATTCCAAGCGAAAGGCGGTAACGAGTTCGCTTTGACCGGTAATTTGACGATTCGTGGAACGACGCGCGAGGAGACGTTTGAAGTCGAGTATGAAGGCAGTGTGAAAGACCCGTGGGGCAATATGAAGCACGCCTTTACCGGAGACGGGACGATCAACCGGGAAGATTACGGGTTGACGTGGAACCAGGCGCTTGAAGCCGGCGGTGTCCTCGTCGATAAAAAAGTGAAATTTGAATTTGAGCTCCAATTCACGGAGTCTGAGGCATAAGAAAAAGTCGCTCGTGAGAGCGACTTTTTACTGTTCATAGACAAGTTTCTTTTGTAAGCTTTCTTCGCTGAACACCCAACCGGTGAACGAAGACAAGACTTCGTTCGACTCTTCGTCGACGATGACGACAGCAACGAACGGGTAGATGTCTTTCGAGAAGTAGCGCAAATTCGTGAACCGATACTCGATCATGCCGTTGTGACGTGTGACCGTGTACGTGTGAATTTTTGAAAATGCTAAGAACGACTGCAAGTCTGCATTTTTACGAGCTTCGACGAAGTGCAGGTCGTCTTCGCCAGGCATCGCCTTGTCACGGAAGCGACCACATTCGATGACTTCACCTTTTTTCACTTTGACCGCACCGAGTCCGTTGCGGAAACGAACGGCGACGTGCCAGTCGTCCCAACCAATACCTGGTGAGATAAAGAGCTCATGGGCACCGGCGAAGTGACGGGCGACCGTTGCGAGCGCACGGTTACGTAGTTTGAACTGAATCGCATAGTAACTGATGACGAGCGCAATGAGCAGTGCAAAAATCGGGACAGTTGCCCCTGTGATAAGCCATAATACATATGCTCCGTAATAAGCAGAGAACAAGTAGGGGTCAAACGTTCCGATGACGCCCCAGCCAATCCATTTCTTCGAGAAAGGTTGCAGGGCTTGCGTCCCGTAAGCGTTGAACAAGTCGACGGTGACGTGTAACAATACCGCGATTTGTGCCATGACCCATAAGGAAGCAGGGTTGACGCCAAGTACCATACCGATGATGGCACTGACGATGATCGGCCAAGCAAGAAGTGCGGTGATTCCGTGTGAAAGACCGCGGTGCTGGCGTAAATACGTGCTGTTTCCTTTAAGTTTGAAGACGGTGTCAAAGTCTGGCGCATGCGAACCGACAAGAGCGGTAGCCGTCATAGCCAAGAACATTTGCGAGTCGCCTGCTACTTCCGGGCTAAGTGTCGCAAGGGCGCTTAAACCAAGGCCCATTCCAATGTGTGTCGCAGTATCCAATGTGCTTCAGCACCTCCGTTAATAAAGAAACGACGTTCAATGATCGCTACCATCATACAATATTTTTAAAACGAGGGGAAACAAAATGCTCGATATTGATAAATTGTTCACAAATTATACTATTCGCCAGTTCAATAAAAATTTACTCACCTGGTTCAATCGTGAAAAACGCGATTTGCCGTGGCGACACGGGAAAAATCCGTACCGGGTGTGGGTGAGCGAAGTCATGCTCCAACAGACGCGCGTCGATACCGTCATCCCTTATTATAATCGATTCATGGACCGCTTCCCGACGATCGAGGACTTAGCAGAGGCTCATCCCGACGAGGTCGTCAAATATTGGGAAGGGCTTGGATATTACTCACGCGTCCGTAACCTCCATCAAGCGGTAAAAGAAGTCGTCTCTACGTATGACGGCGTCGTACCGGAGGAAAAAGAACTGTTTGAAAAATTGAAAGGGGTCGGTCCGTATACGACCGGAGCCGTGCTCTCGATCGCCTACAATCAGCCCGAGCCTGCCGTCGACGGGAACGTCATGCGCGTCATGGCCCGCCAGTTTGGCATCTATGAAGATATTGCCGTACCAAAGACGCGGAAGATTTTTGATCAAGTCATTCGGCGCCTGATGGACCCGGAGCACGCCTCCGATTTTAATGAAGCTGTCATGGAGCTCGGTGCGACCGTCTGTACCCCGAAAAATCCGATGTGCTCGCTCTGTCCGGTCCAAGACGAATGTTACGCCTATGCACATCATGTCCAAGATGAGCTTCCGGTCAAGACGAAAAAAGGCGCGGCCCGGATCGAGATGTTCGATGCCCTCTACTGTAAACGTGACGATCGCATCGCCTACGTTCAGCGGCCCGATACAGGTCTGCTCGCGGGAATGTGGCAATACCCGCTTACAGATCGTGGAACGGGGGAACAGTTAAACGGAACCTATATTGGACAAGTGAAACACGTGTTTTCACACATCATCTGGTACGTCGACTTATATGAGGTCGAAACGTTGCCGGACGAGGAGTGGATTTGGCTCGCCGGGGACGAGCGGGATGTGTTGACCGTGTCGGTTGCCCAACAAAAACTAGAACGATTGGTAGGGGATAGAAATGAGACAGTTTGACGTCGAAACGCCGTTCGACACTTCCGTCGAGGCGTTGTGGGAATTGTTGCAAGACGCGTCGCTTTTATCTGAACTGACGACGTTTCCAGAAGTGACGCTCGTCGGAGATGGCGCGTCCGTAGAAGGTAATCGAATCCATCTCCGTGTTGGTGTCGGACCGGTCACGCTGCCGTGGATCAGTGCGATCACGTTAGCGGGGCGGCACGCATTTTGTGACCAAGGTGTGACTTTGCCGTTCCCGTTCAAACGGTTTTGTCACGTTCACAGTGTGAAAGAAGTCGATGGGAAGGCCGTCATGGTCGATGAAGTGACATTTGATAGTTACTTACCCGAAGCGATTGTCGAGCAGTTTATTCTTCGCCCGATGTTCGCAGGACGAGCCGTCGCCTTCCAAAAAGCACTAAATTCGTGAAAATAAGAGATTTCCTTTTTCATTGGTTCTGAAAGTCGCTATAATTAAAAATGAGAATGTACAGCATCATAGCGGAAAGGAGGAGCTTATGAGCTTATTTCCCAAAGCAGGTAGCAAGATCGAGATACAGAGCTACAAGCACAACGGGACTTTGCATCGCGTTTGGGAAGAAACGCTCGTCCTTCAATCGTCAAAAACGGATATGATTGGGTTCAACGACCGCATTATGGTCAGTGAATCAGACGGCCGGCAATGGAGAACAAGAGAGCCGGCAATTTGCTACTTTTCATCTGAGTTTTGGTTTAATGTCATCTGTATGATTCGCGAAGACGGGATTTACTACTACTGTAATCTAGGTTCGCCGACAACGTTCGATGGGGCAGAACGAGCCATCAAGTACATTGACTACGATTTAGATATTAAAGTGTTCCCGGATATGTCGTACACGATTTTAGATGAGGATGAATATGAGCGGCATCGTCGCGAAATGAATTATCCGAAAGCGATTGATCGAATCTTGAAACAGAACGTTCAAGAACTTATCAACTGGATTCGAGGACGGAAAGGGCCGTTCAACCCAACATTCGTCGATGAATGGTATCGCGAATACGAAGCACGTTACCGGAGATGAGTACTCATCTCCGCTTTTTTTCTTGAAGGAGGGCTCTATGGGAAGTGTTAGACGCTATTTACAGTTTGTAAAACCATATAAAAAACAAATTGCTTTGACGATTTTCGTCGGGATTTTGAAATTCTCAATCCCGCTCGGATTGCCGCTACTTTATAGACATGTGATCGATAAATATTTGACGGACCCGGACCCGGCGACGGATTACACTGAGCTCGTTTGGTTGTTCAGCATCGTCTTCTTCATCTTCCTCGTCTTGAAGCCGCCGATCGAGTATTTGCGGCAGTATTTAGCGCAATGGGCCGCAACACGAATTTTGTTCGACGTTCGGAACCGATTGTTCGACCACGTGCAAAAGCTATCGCTTCGTTACTATTCGAACAATAAGACCGGGCAGATCATCTCGCGTATCATCAACGATGTCGAGCAGACGAAAGACTTTGTCATCACGGGACTCATGAACATTTGGCTCGATATGGTCACGATTTTGATCGCGATCGCCATCATGTATACAATCGACCCGCAATTGACGCTCATCGCTATCTTGCCGCTCCCGTTTTATGCGATCGCCGTCCGCTACTTCTATGGACGCTTGCGCCGCCTCACCCGGGAACGCTCGGCCGCACTCGCTGATCTTCAAGGCCATTTGACCGAACGTGTCAACGGCATGGCCGTCATCCGAAGCTTTGCGCTCGAGCCGTATGAGAACAAGGCGTTTGAAGAACAGAACGGTGGCTTCTTGAAAGCCGCACTTCGCCATACAGGTTGGAATGCGAAGACGTACGTCGTCGTGTCGACAATCACGGACATCGCGCCGATCTTAATCTTTACGTCGGCTTCTTGGCTCGTGTTACAAGAACAGGTCTCGCTCGGGACACTCGTCGCTTTCATCGCCTATATCGATCGCCTGTACGCACCGCTCGGCCGTCTCGTCAACTCAGCGACGACGCTCACGCAGTCGGTCGCGTCGATGGACCGGGTCTTTGAATTTCTCGATGAGCCGTATGATATCGAACAGAAACGCGATGCGTTCGTGCCGGTGCAGACAGCCGGGGATATCGAACTCGACGGTGTCGGCTTTGCCTATGAGAAAGAAGGGACGCGTGCTTTGCATGACGTCAGCCTGCACATCCGGTCCGGGGAACGAGTCGCTTTCGTCGGCATGTCCGGCGGTGGGAAATCGACGCTCGTCAGTTTGATTCCGCGTTTTTACGACGTGACGGACGGCAGTATCAAAATCGACGGCGTCGACGTCCGTGACTTTAAACTCCGGGCCCTTCGCGACCAAATCGGCATGGTCATGCAAGATTCGGTTCTCTTCAGTGAGTCGGTCGCCATGAACATCCGGATGGGGAATCCGGAAGCGACGGACGATGCCGTCATCGCCGCTGCGAAAGCGGCCAACGCCCACGAGTTCATCATGAACTTGGAGGACGGTTACAACACGCCGGTCGGCGAAAAAGGCGTGAAGCTGTCGGGGGGGCAGAAGCAACGTCTTGCCATCGCCCGCGTCTTCCTCAAACATCCGCCGATCATCATTCTCGATGAGGCGACGAGCGCGCTCGATCTCGAGAGTGAGTCGATGATCCAAGATTCGCTCGCAAGATTGACGAAAGGACGGACGACGCTCATCGTCGCCCACCGCCTATCAACGATCACCGACGCCGATAAAATTGTCGTCGTCGACAACGGTCGAATCATGGAAGCGGGAACGCATGAAGAATTGATGCGTCGCCGTGGCGCGTACTATGATTTGTATATGATCCAAGACTTAGCTGTCGTGGAGTGAGGCTTCGAGTTCAACTCGAAGTCTTTTTTTGTTTTCCGTATCTAGTAGACGGGAATGAAGAAACGACATGCCAAAAGGGGGATGACACGATGATGAATGGGGAAGGATTGATCAATGTCCGTCCGCTCAACGACGGGTTAGAGTTAACGTGGTCGTTTGATGGGAAAGTGCGCGTCACACGGAACGGGAAGTACGTGTATGAGGGGACGGATCAGCATTATGTCGACCGGGAGACGAGCGTCGGGGAGCAAGTCGCTTACCGCATCTCGGACGAGTTTGGCGAAGTGGCAAAACTGTATACTGCGGCCGTTAATCCAAACGACGACTTGTATTGGAATCGTCATCTGACGTCGGCGGTCGTGGCGCCGAGCGGAACGTATTTACAGTGGGACCCGATCGCGGACGTCGACACGTATGCGGTATATCGTGAGGGACGCCGTATCGCGGAAATCGTCGGGAGCGGATACATCGACGAGACACCGCTCGAACAACCGACGCTCTATGAGGTTCGGGCTTTGCGTCCGGTCAAGCGAGATGATAAACCGGGGACCCGTATCGTGCATATGGTCGGAAAAGTGATGTCGATCGCGAAAGAGATGAAGTCGGATACGAGACGTGACAAGGAGCTCTACACGATGTATTTCCTCGTCAGTCCGACACGTCCGGACGTGGCCACGGTCGACGGCATTAACCTGCGTGTCCAGACGTTCATTCGTCCGCCGATGATTAAAAACCCGAACCTGATGTCACCGCACCCGTATTTTGAAGGGGACGGACGTCCTTATAACGTCCATGCGACCGAATACCGGACCCGGACGGAAGTGAAAGTCGAGGGGTTGACCGATATTCCGATTATCTCGTTAAAAAAAGATGCGAACGTTACCCGCGGGTATACGAAGCATCATCGATTGACGGGCGAAGACGTCGCTTCGGTCGACCGCGTGTATGTAGAAGATGTCGACATCGAGCGGGGGAAAGCTGCATTTCGTTTGCAACATTCGGTAGGCAATCCGCTCGTCGTTGCGCCTGATATTAAATACACCATCGTCACGGCACTTAAAAACAGTGCGACGTTCAAACTGTCCGGAAGTCACACCCAGTCGCCGCATCATGAAGTCTACGTTCAAGTCGGCGATGCGCCGTGGATGACGATCCACCGGGCGGACGACCTTGGGGTCAGCTTTATGGGCAATCCGATGCCGGAGTGCCACTGGACGTACTTGACATGCATGGACTAAAAAACCAGCCGGCTCATTGATGAGTCGGCTGGTTTGGTGTTTGGTCGATAAAGCGACTTCGTTCTTCTGGGGTCGGTAGTTTGCACGTCTCTTTTTGACCGAACCAGCGATAGCGGTTGTTCGCGATGATGTCGTAACCAAAATCACGAAGCGGTTTAGGGACGAGTCGGATGAAGCGAAGCATCCGCCAGTTCCCGTCCAACCCCTCGGCGATTCGGGTCGCCGCGTCCGATTTCAAATAAGGGACGCCGCCTTTGATCAAAACGATGCTATCGACCGTATCCGGGATACGATGACGTTTTCGGATTGCTTGTCCGGCCTCACCTTGAAGTGAGGCGAAATGGAAGTTTCCTGTTGAATCACGATTTAAGATGAACTGCACACTGGCGTCACAAAAGTTGCAGTCTCCGTCAAATAACACAATGGCTGGCATAGGGAGCGCCTCCTTCTCTCCTGACTTTATCCGTTCGAACGAATGCTCAAACGTCAAGCGGCGAGCTGACGGGCAGGCTCCATCTTGTAGAGCGAGACGTAATAAAGGTAACCTCCAAGGGCGCCAAATAAGAACATGTAGCCGCTCATGAATACCGGCCCGATGAACGCGCCGACGACGATGCCGGCTGCGGCGACAAGTTTCGCCCCGTGGAACGTCAAGCCTCCGAAGGCGAGGTATGAGGCCCGTCGAGTCGGGTCGATCAAGTCGATTTGTTTCACTTGTCGAATCGGCGAATAGAGCAACTCACCAATGGTGAAGACGATGGCGAGAACGGCAAGCGTGATGAACGAGTTCATTGACGTAATCGCGGCATAGGCCGTCACGTATAAGGATAAGCCGATGAAGAAGATATACTTTTCCCGGTAGCGTTTCACGAAAGCGGTGACCGCGAACGTGATGGCGACGACGAGCAACGTGTTTTCAAGCTGCATGAACGCCATCATGCGGACGCCATCGAACGGGACGCCGACGATCGACCGTTCTGTGAACGATTCGGCCAAATGGACACCGATATAGTTTGCCATATGGAACTCGGTCGAGAAGACGAGCATGCTACCGAGGACGAACAGCATCCAACGACGGTCACTGAGTGCGATTCGATAGTTTTGATACACGCCGACGAGCGGGTTAGCAGACGTCGAACGGTTTCCTTTATAGCTATCAACGAGAAAACGTTGCAAGACGAGCGTCGTGATCGTCAACACGAGCGTCATTCCGACGAATAGTCCGAAACGATAGTCTCGATAAAAAGCACCTCCGAGCATGACGCCCCCAGCAATCGCCAAATTGACGAGCCAGTAGTCATATACGTAAATCGCTTTACGGTTCGACTCTTCCATCGAATCGATGACGATGGCTTCGAGAGCCGGGTAGTTCAAACCGTTCGCGACGGCGTGACCAAAGTAAAGCACGGCGACGGCAAACGCCCAGTTATTTGACGGATGAATGGCGACCGTCATCCCTAGAAAACAAAGGATTTGGACGATCTGACCGATTTGAAGCACGTGCTTGCGGTTGAAGCGGTCTGAAAAGTACCCGCCAAACAAGCCGGTGACGTAGCCGACGACAACAAACGACGTCATAATGATTCCGGCAGCGATTTTGCCGAGTTCTTCTGAAAAATATAAAGCCATAAATGGAAAGATGGCCGAGCCGACGATGCGGATGAAAAAGCCGCAGACGAGCCGGAGTCGAACGTTTAAAGGGAAATCTTTGAATTTCATGCGAGCACCTCCTTGTTACTAGTCTAATCGTGGACTACACTTGGTAAAAAGAGACAAATGATTTTTGGATGTCCACTTTTAGGGGGAACGACATGAATGCGAAGCTGGTGGCGATTTATCGTCGTGCGTTGGAACAGAACAAAGTGGAACTGACACTACGGGAAGCGGTCGATACGGTCGGCTATAGCGAGAAACAAGTGAAACGGGATATGAAGATGTGGGAAACGTTCGGGTGGGTGGAGTATCGGCCGGGGAAAGGACGAGGCCATGAATCGGTGCTCCGCTTTCAGCCGGAGTTTGACCGGACCCTGAGAGCTTGGATCGATGAGTCTTTCGTTCAGGCCTCGATGGCCGATGCGGCCAAGTGGTTGGAATGGGACTGGCCACCCGCCTTGCGAGAAGTGATTCAAGCACTTATTTGGAGCCGTTTTGGCTTTGAGCAGACTGAAGAAGACCGGTTCATTTTTCCGCGGACGAGGGCGCTCGAATCGCTCGACCCGCTCGATATCCACATCGCGATGGAGGCGTCTTTGTCACGGCACGTCTTCGACCGCCTGTTCGAATGGGACGGGACGACTGTCCAGTCCTCGCTCGCACATTATATAGAGGAAACACCGTTCGGATTTCGTTGCTATATCCGCAAAGGGGTAACGTTTCATAACGGGGTGACGCTTTCGGCCAAAGACGTCGTCTATTCGTTGAATCGGTTATTGGATCATGGCAAACAAGTATGGTTGTTCGCACCGATCGAACGAGTCGAGTCCCCGGCGCCGTACGTCATTGATTTACATACGAAAGCGCATATGGCCTATATTGAACGACTTCTCGCCCAAACCCCGGCCTCGATAACGTATCAAGGGGCCGAAGGGGTCGTGGGGACGGGACCGTTCAAGCTGGAGCAGACGTCGGAGGAAGTCGTACGTTTAAGAGCGTTCGAGCGTGGGCTCCGGCCGAGACCGTCTTTGGATGTGGTTGAATTCGTCACGTTTTCCGAAACGGATTATGTGAAATGGAGCACCCGTGACGACCATAGCCTCGTGAAGTGGATCGCCGAGGCGGGAGCACGCTATCTCGTGTTCAACATGAGGCAGTCTTGGTTGAAGGACGATGCGCCGGCGCGCCATGCGATTCAACGAGCGATTCAAAAAGAGGCGTTCGTGGAGATGGGAGGAGAGCGTCACCAAGTGGCGCATGGATTTTTTCCGGAGATGAGTCGTCCCGTTCACGTGCCCGGGGAGGGGACAATCTGTCAGCGTCCGCTCCGGCTGTTGCACTTGCCGTTTGAAGTGGCGGCGCAAGACGCGGCGCTCGTGGCTACACAGTTACGGACGGCCGGGTTTACCGTCGAGACTGAGACGTATACGATTGGGTCTTTGTTACAAGATGAGACGCTTTGCCGTGCCGATTTGATTTTATGCGGAGAGATGATGAGTGAAGATCTTGATTTGGCGTTCCTAGCCTTTTTGACGAGTGAACTGTCGCTTGTCGGCAAATTGCTCGCGAATGAAGAAAAACTCCGGGCGATGATGGACCGCTATCAACAAACTGACATGAGCGCTTGGTCGATGCTGCATCGCGAAGTCGAACGCTATTTGACTGAGGAGGCCCTCGTCATCCCGCTGTATCATGTCGCTCGTGAGCGCCGCTTTCCGAGTTTCTTTGGAGATGTGCCGCTCGATGTGTTCGGTCACCCGCGATATGATCAATTGTGGATTCGTCCGTCCGTATGAACATAAAAGGAGATGCCGCGGCATCTCCTTGTTTTATAGCTGTGCGAACGCGCGATTTACTGCGGCAATCGTCTCATCGATATCTTGTTCCGTATGTTCCGTCGTCAAGAACCACGCCTCATATTTAGAAGGGGCCAAGTTGACACCGTTCTCAAGCATCAATTTGAAGAAGCGGCCGAATACTTCGCCGTCCGACTTCTCGGCTCCTTCGTAGTCCGTGACGATCTCGTCCGTGAAGTAGACGGTGAGCGCGCCTTTTAGGCGGTTAAGCGTGATCGTGACGCCGTGAGTTTTCGCGGCTTCACGGATCCCTGCTTCGAGACGTGCGCCTAACGAATCTAATGTTTCATAGACGCCTGGTTGCTCGAGCACTTCGAGACAAGCGAGTCCGGTCGCCATCGAAGCGGGGTTTCCGGCCATCGTCCCGGCTTGGTAAGCGGGTCCGAGCGGTGCGACCGTCTCCATGATTTCTGCTTTCCCGCCGTATGCTCCGATTGGAAGTCCACCACCGATGATTTTACCGAGCGCCGTCATGTCTGGCTCGATGTTGTACACTTGTTGGGCGCTTCCGTACGTGAACCGGAACGCTGTGATGACTTCGTCGTAAATGACGAGCGCGCCGTGTTCATGGGTGATCTCGTTGATAGCTTGCAAGAAGCCGGGTTTTGGCTCAACGATCCCGAAGTTTCCGACGATTGGTTCGACGAGAACGCAGGCGACTTGATCGCCCCATTCTTTCATCATCGCCCGGTACGACTCGACGTCGTTGAACGGGACGGTGATAACTTCTTTCGCCGTGGCGCGGGTCACACCGGCTGAGTCGGGTGAACCGAGCGTCGCCGGTCCGCTTCCCGCCGCAATCAGCATCAAGTCGGAATGGCCATGGTAGCAGCCGCTGAACTTGACGACGAGTTCGCGTCCGGTATAGGCGCGGGCGACACGGATTGTCGTCATGACGGCCTCGGTCCCGGAATTGGTGAAGCGGACTTTGTCCATCGATGGGATCGCCGCTTTTAGTTTCTTGGCGAAGTCGACCTCAAGCGCGTGAGGCGTCCCGTAAAGAAGCCCTTTTGAGGACGCTTCGATGAGGGCGTTGTGGATATGGGGATGGGCATGGCCGGTAACGATTGGTCCATATGCGGCCAAGTAATCGATATAGCGGTTGCCGTCCACATCATAAAAATAAGCACCTTCGCCGCGCTCCATATAAACCGGGGCACCGCCGCCGACCGCTTTGAACGAACGTGAGGGACTGTTGACACCCCCGACGATATGCGTCAATGCGTCTTCATATAGTACGTCTGAAATTTTACGATTTGATGATGTTGTCATATGTATTGCCTCCTTTTACAAATTCGCAATTATTGTATCACAGCCGTCAACCGCATAAGCTCAACGTTTGACGAAGGGTTTAGAAATCAGTACACTATTTATAAAGATTACTATGTAAGAAATAGGTTAATTCTAAACAGACACTTCGCATAAATTCTAATAGAAGAAATGAGGGATTGACGTGGGAAGCGAAATGCTTGACCATGCTGTTCAGTCGCTCCGAGAACATGGAGTCAGAATGACGCCTCAGCGACAGGCGATTTTGGAGTACCTCGTCACGGAGCACAGTCACCCGACAGCGGATGACATTTATAAGGCACTTTCGGATAGGTTCCCGAACATGAGTGTCGCCACCGTCTATAACAACTTACGTGTCTTTAAAGATATCGGACTTGTTCAAGAGATGAATTATGGTGACGCTTCGAGCCGTTTCGATTTTGTGACATCACGTCACTATCACATTATCTGTGATGCGTGCGGGAAAGTCGTCGACTTTAACTATCCTGTCCTTGACGAGATTGAAGCCGTCGCTTCTCAATTGACAGGTTTCAAAGTGGATCGCCACCGCCTCGAAGTATACGGGACGTGCCCGGCTTGCCAAACTGAACAAGCGCATAAACATTAAAAACATCCTCAGGCTGAGGATGTTTTTTTAGTCGTTCTGGTGTGATTGACGTTTGTTATACTTCTCATCGAAGTCTTTGCCTTCGAGCGATTGATCGATCGTCAACGGTTCATCGCAATGCATACATAGATCGACACGTCCAAGCATCTTTGTTTCTTTCTCACAGTTCGGACAAGTGACGATGATTGCTTTCGTCGACGCCATGCCGACGATGAAGTAAAGCGCCGAGCTCGACAGTACCATCACGAAACCGAGCAACATGAAAATAATCATCAGCCACGCGATGCTTTTGGCAAGTAGTCCGAGATACATGACCCCAATCCCAGCGAACACGAGCAGCAAAGCCAGGTTTCTGGCGCGGTTGATTTTATTCCCCCGTTTTTTCATACATAATCCCTCCATGTCTGTCTTTACTATAGCTCATCTGCTCGAAGCTGAGAAGTTCGTACAATCGGTGGCAGGAGAATTTTAAAAGAAGGCGAATCATTTTTGTATCAGATTAGATAATCGTGTGAACCGATTGACGTTTACTAATTAGAAAGAAGGTATCAAGGTGACGATGGAATATGCGACTCGAACAATTTATTCAGAATATGCAGCCTTGAAAACAACGCTTGGCATCATTGAAGTGAAGAAGAAACGGCCGCGCGATCCATTAACAGATCAATCGGATCGATTGTTGATTGTGATTGAAGCGAAGGAAGAACCATTTTGGACAGTGAAACACTATCAAGTCGGACAAGAAAAAATCGTTCTTCATATAGTCAGTGATTCGATGATGGATCGTTGGATTCTAATGAACGAGAACCGGCGTGCCATCCATTGGATCGAAGACGGCATGGTGCTGTTCGAACGAAATGAGTTTTTGCTCGAGCTCAGGCAACGGTTGCGCAATTTCTCGAACGAGGAACAACGACTGCAACTCTCGCTCGCGTTCGCCAAGCTGCTTAGACGTTTCGAAGATGGGCGCGGACTGTTCTTACAGGAAGAGCATCAAGATGCGTTCACCCAAATCCACCATGCGCTCACGCATTTGGCGCGGCTCTCCATCCTGGAGGCAGGAATCCACCCAGAGATTGTATTATGGAAGCAAGTCCGTAAACTCGACCTAGAAGTGTATAAGCTTCACGACGAACTCGTGAACGGGCACGAATCACTCGAACAACGTATTCACCTGGTCATCATCGGCATGGAGCATTTAATTCAATCTAAAGTCTTGCCGGGTACGTTGTTACTTTTGCAGGCGATGCAACAACGTGACGAACCATGGTCGTTCTCGGAGTTGATGGAGCACCCGAACTTACAAGAGTTAAAAGTCGACCTCGGCAGCATCGTCGGCTTCTTAGTCCGGAAAGGTTACGTCCGGGCAGTGACACGTCCGACAAAAGGAGTAGGCGTCGAAGCGGTCGCTTATGAAATTGCTTAACTATATAGAAGAGAATGGGGAAACTGAATCGAATGAAGGTTACTAAATTTCTGCTCGGCAGTGTGTTTATTATATTTGCGGCTGGATTCTTATCAATTGTGACAGGATTGTTTGCGATGGGCGATCCTCTCGGAAGTGAGCGGCCGATCATTTGGACGATTTGGTACGTGGTCGTTCTCTTGATTGTTATTATGGCGCTATATGACTTTTCATCGTTATCGAAAGGACAACTCAAACGTATCGCTTTAATTGGAACGGTTGTCGGGATTGTTTTCTTTAGTTCCGTGAAAGGATATTACGTGTATACGGCGGGATTACGGATTGAAGAACGTGGCGTCTCGTTGCGTGACTATCAACCGTTCAAGCCTAAGTCTGATTTGGCTGAACTCGATAAGCCTTCAACATTTGAGATTGGAACAAACATTCCCCGACTAGACGGCGCGACGGCGCTGTATCCGATGTATGCTGCATTCGTCGAGGCGGTTTATCCTGAAGCGGATTATAACCCCGATAGCCCTGAAGTCAGCTCGGTCGTCTCGACGACGACAGGTACAGCGTATGAGCGATTGGTTGAAGGGGAAACGGATATCATCTTTGTAGCCGGACCGTCCGATCAACAGTTGGCAGTAGCTGAGCGACAAGGAGTAGAGTTTCAGATGACACCGATCGGCCGTGAGGCGTTCGTCTTTTTTGTACATGAAGACAATCCGGTCGACTCGCTCGAATTGGAACAAATTCAAAACATCTATGCAGGGGACATTACGAGTTGGGATGAAGTCGGTGGTAAAAAAGATTCGATTCGAGCGTTCCAACGGCCAGAAGACAGCGGGAGCCAAACGGCTTTGCAGCGTTTGATGGGGGACAAAAAGCTTATGGACGCCCCGGTCGAGGATGTCCCGGAAGGAATGGGTGGCATCATCGAACAGACGGCTTCCTATCAAAACCATAAAAATGCCATCGGATTCTCGTTCCGCTTTTATGCAACGGAGATGGTAGATGAACATGCGATTAAATTGTTACGGGTCGATGATGTCGCGCCTACGGTCGAGACAATCGGGGACGGGACGTACCCGATCACATCCGAGTTTTATGCGGTCACGACGACCGACAAATACGAGCAATATAAGCCGTTCATCGAATGGCTGACGTCTGAAGAAGGACAGTCACTTGTTGAAAAGACAGGATACGTGCCACTGGCTACAAATTGATTGGGATTGGGTCTCTAAATACAGAGATCCAATCTTTTTTTATTTTCTTGTTATTTTTTATTGACGCGGTGGTAAATAGGCATTATAGTTATAAACGTTGTCACAGCAAATGATTATTCCAGAAAAACAATTTGTGAAAAAAGTTGTTGACTTTTAATCAGGAAACGTGATAAATTAATTGAGTCGCCAAGCGCGACAGACGAACTTTGAAAACTGAACGATGAGGCAAAAAAAGTTTTACAAGTTTTGATTGAAGCGCAAGCTTCGTCATTTTCAAGAGCTATATCAAATTCTTTGGAGAGTTTGATCCTGGCTCAGGACGAACGCTGGCGGCGTGCCTAATACATGCAAGTC
>NZ_SJUZ01000042.1:0-215 GCF_004337245.1 Exiguobacterium sp. SH1S1 | reverse complement strand
AGACGATGAGGTAGATAGGTCATGGGTGGAAGCACGGCGACGTGTGGAGCTGAATGATACTAATCGGTCGAGGCTTTGATCTAGAAACGGTTTGAACTTGATGAGTCTTCAGTTTTCAGGGAACAATTCCCTTGTCTGGTGGCGATAGCGAAGCGGCCACACCCGTTCCCATGCCGAACACGGAAGTTAAGCGCTTCAGCGCCGAAAGTAGTTGG
>NZ_SJUZ01000041.1:0-260 GCF_004337245.1 Exiguobacterium sp. SH1S1 | reverse complement strand
CGAATCTAAAGGCCGGGAGTTCGAATCTCTCAGGGTGCACCATTTATAACGGGAAGTAGCTCAGCTTGGTAGAGCACTTGGTTTGGGACCAAGGGGTCGCAGGTTCGAATCCTGTCTTCCCGACCATTTATTTTTTGGTCTTTGAAAACTGAACGATGAGGCAAAAAAAGTTTTACAAGTTTTGATTGAAGCGCAAGCTTCGTCATTTTCAAGAGCTATATCAAATTCTTTGGAGAGTTTGATCCTGGCTCAGGACGAAC
>NZ_SJUZ01000040.1:0-275 GCF_004337245.1 Exiguobacterium sp. SH1S1 | reverse complement strand
AGCCGCCGAAGGTGGGACAGATGATTGGGGTGAAGTCGTAACAAGGTAGCCGTATCGGAAGGTGCGGCTGGATCACCTCCTTTCTAAGGAAAATGCCCATGTGGCATGCCCATCGTTCAGTTTTGAGGGTTCGTCCCTCGATTGTTCTTTGAAAACTGAAGATTCATCAAGACATCAAACCAAGAAAAATATGCATGGTCCGTTCGGACCGTGTGTCTTAGAAACGCTAGATCAAGGTAGAAAGGGCGTACGGTGGATGCCTTGGCACTAGGAGC
>NZ_SJUZ01000003.1:0-247252 GCF_004337245.1 Exiguobacterium sp. SH1S1 | reverse complement strand
TCTTCCAGCATACGTAGTGCACTCAGTTTTTGTTCAATCGAATGCCGACTTCTCGCCATAAAAAAACACTCCCCAATAGATAAACAGATTTGTTATTTCATCTGTCTACCTATTGGGGAGCATATCACTCGCCTCGGGCCTGTTCGTTATGGGCGTCGGTCTGCTAGGACACGGCGGCGCAAGTTGATGCCGAAGAATGTAGCGACCGCGCTCAACGCGAGACTGCCAACGATGATGGCGGTACTCGCTTCGGCGACACCGATGCCGATACCGACAAAACCGGCGACGACGGCGATTGCGATCAAGACGAACATGAGTTGCATCGAAATTCCCCCTTTTTTTCTTGGCTCTATCTCATTGTAAGCAAAATCAGCGCAATTGGAAACGGTAACAGACTATATAACGTGACAAAGGTGGTAGCACCTGTGCTATACTCTTTAAGTTGAATACAAAGTTGAAACTTTTCAAATAAGAGAGGAATAACTACATGAATTTAAGAACTAACCTCCGTAACGTAGCCATCATCGCCCACGTTGACCATGGTAAAACAACGTTAGTCGATGAACTATTGAAACAGTCTGGTACTTTCCGGACAAACGAAATGGTAGCAGAGCGCGCCATGGACTCGAACGATATCGAACGTGAGCGCGGGATCACAATCCTCGCTAAAAACACGGCAATCGATTATAAAGATACTCGCATCAACATCGTAGATACGCCAGGACACGCCGACTTCGGTGGTGAAGTTGAGCGGATCATGCGTATGGTTGACGGCGTTATTCTTGTTGTCGATGCACGTGAAGGCTGTATGCCACAAACACGCTTCGTATTGAAGAAAGCACTTGACCAAGGACTTCGCCCGATCGTTGTCGTCAACAAAATCGACAAAGCGATGGTCCGTCCGCTCGACGTCGTCGATGAAGTCGTAGACTTATTGATCGATCTCGGAGCAGATGAAGATCAACTTGAATTCCCTGTCGTCTATACGTCTGCAGTCAGCGGTTCAAGTTCGTTCGATCCTGATCCTGAGAAGCAAGAAGATACAATCACGCACGTACTCGATACGATTCTTGAGAACACACCGGCACCAATCGACAACTCGGATGAGCCGCTTCAGTTCCAAGTCACGATGCTCGACTATGATAACTACCTCGGTCGTATCGGAGTCGGTCGCGTCTTCCGTGGGAAAATCAAAGTCGGAGACCAAGTCTCACTTTGCAAAACGGACGGATCGATCAAACAACTTCGCGTCACGAAGCTATTCGGTTACTTCGGACTCAAACGTGTTGAAATCGAAGAAGCTAAAGCTGGTGACTTGATCGCCATCGCCGGGATGGAAGACATCAACGTCGGTGAAACGGTCACACCGGTCGGTAAAGAAGAGCCGCTTACGCTTCTTCGCATCGATGAGCCAACGCTTCAAATGCGTTTCATGACGAACAACTCTCCATTTGCAGGACGCGAAGGCGATTTCGTGACAGCACGTAAAATCGAAGAGCGTTTGATGAAACAACTTGAGACGGACGTTTCGCTCCGTGTCGAAAACACAGACTCGCCTGACCAATGGGTCGTATCAGGACGCGGTGAACTTCACCTCGGTATCTTGATCGAGAACATGCGTCGCGAAGGGTACGAGATCCAAGTTTCGAAACCACAAGTTATCATCCGTACAGCTGAAGACGGTACGAAAATTGAGCCTTTCGAGCGCGTCATCATCGACGTACCGGAAGAGTACACAGGTTCAGTCATGGAATCGATCGGTCTCCGTAAAGGTGAACTCGCGAACATGAACACGAACGATAACGGTCAAACTCGTATGGAATTTATCGTTCCTTCACGTGGTCTCATCGGATATCGTAACGAGTTCTTATCGGCGACACGCGGATACGGAATCTTGAACCATACGTTCGAAGAGTATCGTCCGTTCATTCCTGCTGACATCGGCGGTCGCCGTAGCGGTGTCATGGTTTGTATCGAAGCTGGTAAGTCAACGGCTTACTCAATCGGTGCACTCGAAGACCGTGGGACGATCTTCATCGAACCAGGTACAGATGTATACGAAGGCATGATCATCGGTGAATGTAACCGTGACGTCGATCTCGCGATCAACGCCGTCAAAGGGAAACAGTTGACGAACATGCGTGCATCATCGAAAGACTCGACACAAGTCTTGAAACGTCCGCGCGTCTTCTCGCTTGAAGAGTCGCTTACGTTCTTGAACGATGACGAGTACTGCGAAATCACACCGCTCTCGATTCGACTCCGTAAAAAGGTCTTGAACAAGAACGAACGTGAAAAAGCTGACAAGCGTCGTAAACTTGGTAAAGAATAAGTAGAAAAGGGAGCGCCGAGGCGTTCCCTTTTATTTTGATTCGTGTAGAATAGACGTGTAGGAAACAAAGGGGGATTATTTGCCTTGAAAGCTTCTCAAACGATGGACATTACCCAAATCGACGTTCCGTGGATCGCCTCGCTATTAGGTGTCGGCAGTGACGCGAACGACTTTTCGGTCGGCTTTAACGCCTTGATCATCACGGTCATCTTATTGACGTTGCTCGTCTTTAAATTAGGTTTTGCCAAACAACTCGCGTGGTGGAAGGCGCTCATCGTCTACATCATTCTCGCGCTCGGAGCGGGGACGATGGCGCTCGTCTTCTTCACGTGGCCAATCCCGGAAGTATTGCTCGTCATGGCGGTCGTCCTAGCCATTTATCGGGGCCGGCTCTGGTGGAACCGCCGTCAAGACCAAGTCAATGAACCAACCTAAAAAATGGACGTCCCGTTAAAGGGACGTCCATTTTTGTTACCATCTTCGCTTTTGGCGAAACGATGGATATAGGTGGAATTGGCCTGTTGCCGCACGCTCAGCCGTTCGTTCCGTAATGCGTGCATGACATTCTTGGCACATGTACGTTTTAGCAGGTTTATTGCGAAGTCGTTTCGCTTCGAACGACCACGAATCAATCGTATCGACTTTATCACAAAGAGAGCACTTTACGCGCATGGTCTCACCTTCCTCTTCGTTGATTATAGCATGATTTCCAGATAGAAAAGCAGGGAAAGAAGTCATTAAGGGCGAATCCATTTCATATACCCGTTTAAGAAGGAGGGGAGTGCATGGCGAGTAAAGCAACGTTCGAACTTTCCCGGGCGCAACAAGAAACGTTAAACGAGATGCCGTTGACGTTTCTCGTCGCGTTTGATGAAGCGAAGCGGTGGCCGATCACCCACGCCATCAGTTGGGTGCAGGCGACCGATCAACAGACAGTCCGATTTGCCCTGACAAAAAACTCGCATCTCATCACGCTTTTGACAAGCGAAAAGACGGCGGGGCTCATCTTTTTAGAGGACGGTCTCGCTTACAGTGTGACGCTCTCGCACGTCCATGAATTTGAACCGGCTGTAAAACCGGGACTGCACCTGCGTTTTTTTAAAGGTTCGGTCGAAGAAGTCCGCAACATCTCCTTTTACGGGGCGACGTTCGGGCAACCGGACATCGTCAAGACGTACGATATCGAAGCAGCGGAAAAATTGGACCGAGAAGTGAAGGAAAGCTTGAACTCTTGATCACCAACAATTTTCGAGGGGCGGCAAAGCTTATGAAAAAAACGTATGTGCTCGATACGAACGTACTTCTACACGACCCACTCTCACTCTTTCAATTCGATGAGCATGACGTCGTCATCCCGGCCATCGTCCTAGAAGAACTCGATGGAAAAAAACGAAACATGGACGAGCTTGGCCGTAACGCCCGAGAAACGGCGCGTGTGCTTGACCAGCTCCGATCGACCGGCAAACTTCATGACGGGGTGCCGCTCGAGAATGGCGGCCATCTCTTCGTTGAGATCGGTCATGAACATACAGTCGACTTCCCGTTCGACGTCATGACGAATGACAACCGGATTTTGACGGTCGCACTCGGTTTGATGAAACAGTATGAGCATGATCACAACCGGAAAGTCGTGGTCGTCTCAAAAGATATACTGGTCCGTGTCAAAGCGGATGCGATCGGCATCGAAGCCGAAGATTATTTGACAGACCATATCGTCGACACGACGAATTTGTACGCCGGCTATCGCGAGATTGAGGTCGATCAGGCGATAATTGATGAATTCTATCAAGTTCGCCAGCTACCGACGTCGGCTTTTTCAAAAAACCAACTGTACCCGAACTCATTTGTCATCTTAAAGAGTAACGTTTCGAAAGCGAGCGCACTCGCGGTCGTCGATCCGTTACAACCGATCGTTCGACCGTTATCGCTCGACGCCGAGCACGTCTGGGGCATTCATCCGCGGAACGTCCAACAACGAATGGCGCTCGATTTACTACTTCGCGACGATATTCCGTTCGTGACGCTCCTCGGGAAAGCCGGGACCGGGAAGACGCTCCTCGCACTCGCGGCGGGACTTGCCCTCGTCGAGGACGAACGTCGCTTCAACAAGCTCGTCGTGGCGCGTCCGGTCGTGCCGATGGGCAACGACATCGGATACTTGCCGGGTGAGATGGAAGATAAGCTTCGTCCGTGGATGCAGCCGATCTATGACAATCTTGAATTCTTGTTTAATGCCAACTCGAAAGACGAGCTCGGAAATATCCTCGCCGGCATCAAATCGATTCAGCTCGAGGCGCTCACATATATTCGGGGGCGAAGTATGCCGGATCAGTTCATCATCATCGATGAAGCGCAGAACTTGACGAAGCACGAGATCAAGACGATTTTGACCCGGGTCGGGGAGAATTCGAAGATTGTTCTCGTCGGCGATCCGTATCAGATCGATCATCCGTATTTAGATGAATATTCGAACGGGCTCTCGTACGCCGTCGAGCGGTTCAAAGGGCAAAACGTATTCGGTCACGTCCAACTCATCAAAGGCGAACGCTCGTCGCTCGCCCGGTTGGCGGCCGATTTGCTATAGAAATAGACGCCGAGCGTAAGCTCGACGTCTCAGCTTGTTGACCAACATGAACAATATTGCTCGTCTTCCGGCGCCCACGCTTTCTGCAGGCAATCCCGGAGCCGCATCGTGACTTGTGTCGCTGCTGGGTCTCCGTCGGATTACTGTCCTGTAAGAGTCAGGGCGCCATCGGACGAGCAACGCAAACGGTCGCCATCTGGCGACCATTTGTCTTTTTCTGAGGCCTCGACAGTCGAAAGAAAAAGCCCGATTTATATCGGGCAGTTCACTTCGAGGTCTTCGGACATAAAAAAGACGAACCAGATCGCTATTAGCGACCTGGTTCGTCAACAGCCTGAGACGCCGAGCATGAGTTCGACGTCTATTTTGTGTTTGGGTGGAGCAAAACTTGCACGTTCGCTTTCTCAAGAAACGCGTTCGTCAACATGATCAAACCAGTCACGATGAAGAGCGCAGAGAATCCGAAGTGGGCGACGATTTGGGATCCGAACAACGGTCCGAGCAGGTTGCCCATGAACTGGGCCGACTGGTTGTAAGAAAAAATGCGTCCGGTCGCGTGACTCGGTGTATGTTTCCTTAGCAGTGACTGCACAGACGGCATGAGTGCCGCGGTCGCGAAACCAAGGCCGAAACGCAACATGACGAGCTGTGTCGTCGACGTCACGAACGCCTGAGGAATCAAGAACGCGGTATAAATGATGAGCGCCCAAAACAAAATCCGTTCCGGCCCGTGGCGGTCTGACAGCCGTCCGAGATGTTGTGCGGACAGGAGGGCGGCCACCCCCGGCGCTGAAGCGACGATTCCCGCGATGAACGCGAGGGAAGTCGTGTACGGGTTCAGTTCACGGACGTACAGTGTCAACAGTGGCCCGATTGACTGAGTTGAAAACTGAATTAAAAACGTCGTTAAAAACAAGCTGAAGATGAGTTGGGGATGACGGAGCGAGGCGATGATCGACTTTGTCGAATCAAGTCGCTCGCGCGCCACCGGGACGAAATCTTCTTTCACGAACAGGAGTGTGATTAAAAACGTGACGAAGAGTGCGCTACCGGTAAAGAGAAAAACGGGTCGAAGCCCAATCCAATCTGCGAGCAGTCCACCGATCAATGGACCGAGGAGTCCGCCGGTAATACCACCGGTCGACAACGTGCCGAGCGCCCAGCCGCTTTTCTCTTTTGGTGTCTGTGAGATGACGAGAGTGATGCCGGCCGAGATGAATCCGGAGACAGCACCCATGATGAGTCGTAAACCGACGAGTTGATAAACGTCTTGCACGAAGCCGATCAAGAACATGACGACGGCCATTCCGAGGCTCGCCCGAATCAACATGAGCTTGCGCCCTTTCTGGTCAGCGAGTCGGCCCCAAAGCGGGGAGACAATGGCGGCCACGAGGAAAGTGGCGCCGAAAGCGACGGCGGACCAGGTGACGACGTGGTCAGGGTTGGTCACGCCGAGCTCTTCGATAAATAAGGGCAGGAACGGCAAGACGAGGCTCATCGAGGCGGCCGTCAAGAAGCTGCCGATCCAAACGATGATCAAGTTCTTTTTCCATAAAGGTATCGTAAGCGTCACGACCTTTCTGCATAGAGTATATTTCGATATCACACATGTTACACTTTGTGAAGTAAAAAGTCCAAAAAAAAAGACGAACGAGATCGCTTATAGCGACCGCGTTCGTCAACAGCCTGAGACGGCGAGCGCCTTCCCATCAGCCATCCGTTCGGACGACGATATGGTCGACTTGACGAATGATTTGGTTGTTGTAGAGTGCATAGACTGGTCCGTCAGCCAACACTTTTCCATCTTGTGAAAACTGAAGATAAATCGAACCGACTTCGGCGAGCGGGATCGTCAATACCGTCTCCCCATAAAAGCTGACGTGCGTCGCCGTATTGAGCGGCTCGGCGTTTTGGAGAAATGGTGCGAACGGCATCGCGAACGAGTCACGAAGCGCAGCGTCTTTATCGGCCCGCGACATCGGCTTATTGTGGTCGACGCGCGTCCCTAGTGTCAATCCGTCGTCCCATGCCTTCCCCATTTTGGCATAGTAGGCGTCTGAATCATTCTCGACGGCTTGGTCGAGTTCGTCGACTTTGCGTTTACGTTCGTCAAAAATCCATACGGTCGGGTCAATCGTCAGCGCGTGACGGACCGCTCCATCTAACGGAAAAATCATTGATACTCCCCCTTAACTAGCGATACAATGTATATTATACAGCTCTTCCGTGCAAAAAGGAAAACTGCGAGAAACACGCTTTGAATCTAGACTGTTCATTGAATTATGATGAAATATAATGTACAGTTGAGTTATGACAAACAGTCTGTCATTGTACGGAGGAGGGGTCGTAGTGGCGACAAATTTGGCTGCAGTCCAACGGGAACAGGCGCTTCACTTGCTTGAAGCAGATGCTGAAAAAATCCGTTGCTTGATTGAGGTACAATTAGAAAACTTGAAAATGCCGAAGTGCCCGCTTTATGAAGAGGTACTTGATACACATATGTTCGGTCTGTCGCGCCAAATCGATTTTGCGGTCCGGCTTGGACTTATTTCAGATGTCGAAGGCAAGCAACTGATCGATTCATTGGAACAAAAGTTATCCGCGCTCGCGGAAGCTTCAGAATTATGAACCTTATACTCAAACTGTGCAGGCGGCGCTGTTTGAGTATTTTTTTATAACGGGTTGCGGATTGCTGTACATAAGGAAGTGAAAACATGAAAACTCGGTTTCGGTACTTTGATTTCTCACTGTTCATTGCGGTGCTCTTGCTCGTTGGGATCAGCTCGATCATGATTTACAGCGCCAGTGTTTGGAATCGTGGGGATTACGCGAACAGCGGCTTGTTTTATCGGCAACTGTTCTATGCAGGGTTCGGGATTGTCGTCTATTTGATCGCGACGATGTTCCGGTATGAAAACTTCCGCAAAAAGAACGTGTTGCGAAGCCTGTATGCGCTCTCGGTCATTCTACTGTTTGTCACTTGGGCGATGCCTCCGCTGAACGGTGCCCGGGCTTGGCTCATTATCGGCGGTTTCACGATCCAACCAATCGAGATCGCTAAGTTTGTGTTAATTTTATTGCTCGCCAACTACTACCATCAGTTATGGAATCGTGAACTGACAGGATGGCCGGGCCGAATCGGCCGTGCGGCGATCGAACGGAAAAAGCTACGCGCCCAAATCGGGGCTTTCTTCATCATCCCGGGTTTGTTCTACTTTTTCCCGTATGCCTTCGTCATAAATGGACAGCCTGACCATGGCGGATTGTTCGTCTTAGGGGTAATTATGTTCATGATGTGGTTAGCTGCCGGGGCCCCGCTTCGCATCATCATCCCGGTGATTATTGCTGGAATTGGTTTTGTTTATGCTATGTATACGTTTGTTTTCACAGAAAACCAAGTTAGTCGGATTAACGTCGTCTTCAATCCATTCATGGACCCAGAAGGCTACGGGCATCAACTTCTCATGTCGATCATCTCGATCGTGCATGGGGGATTGACCGGCGTCGGACTTGGGAATAGTTATCAAAAGTATGGCTATTTGCCGGAGCCGGAGACGGACTATATCATGTCGATCATCGCCGAAGAACTTGGCTTTATCGGCGTCCTCGTCGTCTTGGTGTTGCTCTTTTTCATCGCGTTCCGGGCAGTAAATATCGCCAACCATACCGATAGCCATTTTGCGATGTTCGTCTCGTTCGGGATTGCCGCGCAAATCATGGTCCAAACCGGGATCAATATCGGGGCGATGTCGGGCTGGTTCCCGGGTACGGGTGTGACGCTTCCACTCGTCAGTTACGGCGGCACGTCGCTGATCATGACGATGGGAATTCTCGGTGTGCTCAGCAGTATCTCGATGCGTAACCGTCACCGAGAGGCGACACGCCGCGCGGAAATTCGCGAAAAATCAGAAGAAAACGTTCAAAATGCATCACTACATGTAGTAAGGTGAAGATGTATATGTAAACGATTTCCAAAATGGGGGGATTTAGGTTGAAATCAATTAGCAAATTGCTTGTAGCCAACCGTGGAGAGATTGCCATTCGTGTATTTAGGGCAGCCTCAGAATTAGGAATGCGTACTGTCGCCATCTATTCGCAAGAGGATAGTGGATCGTTACATCGTTTTAAAGCCGATGAAGCGTATTTGATCGGTCTCAACAAGAAACCGATCGACGCCTATCTCGACATCGAAGACGTCATTCGAATCGCGAAGCAATCGGGGAGTGACGCGATTCACCCGGGGTACGGTTTCTTATCGGAAAACATTGAACTAGCTCGTCGTTGCCGCGAAGAAGGCATCATCTTCGTCGGACCGGACGAATCGCACTTGCACGCGTTCGGAGATAAAGTTCGGGCTCGTCAAAACGCGATCGCAGCCGGGCTACCGGTCATTCCAGGCTCGAACGGTCCATTGACTTCGTACGAAGACGCGCTCGACTTTGCGAACGTGCATGGTTTCCCGCTCATGGTCAAAGCCTCAATGGGCGGCGGCGGACGCGGTATGCGCGTCATCCGGACCGAGGCTGAGATGAAAGATTTGATTGAACGTGCCAAGTCAGAGGCGAAGCAAGCGTTCGGCTCGGACGAAGTGTACATAGAAAAATTAGTTGAACGTCCGAAGCATATCGAGGTGCAAATTCTCGGGGATGATCACGGGAACATCATCCATTTGTTTGAGCGTGACTGCTCGGTTCAACGTCGTCACCAGAAAGTCGTCGAAGTCGCACCGTGTGTGACGTTGTCGGAGGCGTCTCGTCAAGCAATCTGTGACGCGGCGGTTCAAGTGATGCGTCACGTCGGCTATGTGAACGCAGGGACGGTCGAGTTCCTCGTCACTGAGGATGAGTCGTTCTACTTCATCGAGGTCAACCCACGGATCCAAGTCGAACATACGATCACGGAGATGGTTACTGGGTTCGATATCGTCCAAACACAGCTCATGATCGCCCAAGGCGAGTCGCTTCACGGTGACGTGATTCACATGCCGAAGCAAGAAGATATCAAACTGCTCGGCTATGCGATCCAATCCCGTGTCACGTCGGAAGACCCGGCTAACAACTTCATGCCGGACACAGGGAAAATCATGGCGTATCGTTCGCCAGGCGGTTTTGGGGTTCGTCTCGACGGCGGGAACGCCTATGTCGGGTCTGAAATCTCGCCGTACTACGACTCGCTCCTCGTCAAGCTGTCGACGCATGGGATGACGTTCGAACAAGCGGCAGCGAAGATGGTCCGTAACTTGAACGAGTTCCGGATTCGCGGCATCAAGACGAACATCCCGTTTTTGATCAACGTCATGAAGCACCAAAACTTTATTAGCGGGGACTATAGTACGTCGTTCATCGATGATACACCCGAACTGTTCGTCTTCCCGAAACGGAAAGACCGAGGGACGAAACTCCTCAACTATATCGGGGACGTCACCGTCAACGGATTCCCGGGTGTCGGCTTGAAAGATAAGCCGATCAGCCGCTCGGTCCGAATCCCGCAAAACCTTCCGGCCGAAGCGAAGCCGGGGACGAAACAAATCCTGACAGAACTCGGTCCAGACGGTTTGGCTGACTGGATCAAACGTCAACCAGAGCTGCTCTTGACGGATACGACGATGCGAGACGCCCACCAGTCGCTCCTCGCGACACGGATGCGGACGCAAGACATCTTGAATATCGCCGAGCCGACGAGTAAACTCATGCCAGAACTGTTCTCGGTCGAGGCGTGGGGCGGGGCAACGTTTGACGTCGCCTACCGTTTCCTCTCGGAAGACCCGTGGGTACGTCTCATGCGCCTTCGTGAGAAAATGCCGAACGTCTTGATTCAAATGCTCCTTCGCGGTGCCAACGCCGTCGGGTATAAAAACTATGCTGACAACGTCATCGAGAAGTTCGTCCACGAGGCGGCTTATGCCGGCGTCGACATCTTCCGAATCTTCGACAGCTTGAACAACATTGAATCGATTAAACTCGCGATCGACGCGACGCTGCCGACAGGGAAAGTCGCAGAAGCGGCAATCTGTTACACCGGTGACTTGTATGACGGAAACCGTCCGAAGTATCACTTGCCGTACTACGTCGATCTCGCCAAGCAGCTCGAAGCGAGCGGAGCTCATATTCTTGCGATCAAAGATATGGCTGGCCTCTTAAAACCTGAATCGGCGTATGCGCTCGTGTCGGCACTGAAAGACGCCGTCGACTTGCCGATTCATTTGCACACGCACGACGCTTCGGGGAATGGGATCTTCACTTACGCACGGGCGACTGATGCGGGCGTCGATATCGTCGACGTCGCAGCGAGCTCGATGTCGGGTATGACGTCGCAGCCTTCAGGTGGAAGTTTGATTTACGCACTCGACCATCACGAACGCCAGCCGAAGATCGATGCGAAGCACTACGAAGTCATCAGTGACTACTGGCAAGACGTGCGTCATAACTATGAACCGTTCGAAAGTGACATGCGTGCATCGAATCCATCGGTGTATGAGCATGAGATGCCGGGCGGACAGTATTCGAACTTGCAGCAACAAGCGAAAGCGGTCGGTCTCGGTGACCGCTGGAGTGAAGTGAAGTCGATGTACGCCCGCGTCAACATGTTGTTCGGCGATATCGTCAAAGTGACCCCGTCGTCTAAAGTCGTAGGGGACATGGCGCTCTTCATGGTCCAACATAACTTGAGCGAACAGGACGTCATCGAACGAGGAAATCAACTCGATTTCCCAGACTCGGTCGTCGAAATGATGCGCGGTGAGCTCGGGTCGCCTCCAGGAGGGTTCCCGAAAGACGTCCAACAAGCGATTCTCAAAGGTGAGGCGCCGCTCGAGGTCCGTCCGGGTAAACTGATCAAGCCGTACGACTTTGAAGCGGCTCAAACGAAGTTATTTGAGAAGCTCGAACGTCCGGTGACGGACTTTGAACTGCTCGCGAACGCGCTTTATCCGAAAGTGTTCGAGGACTATGTGACCCATACGAACACGTACGGTGACGTCTCGGTGCTTGACACGTTGACGTTCTTCTATGGATTGAACGTCGGCGAGACGATTCAAGTCGAAATCGAGACAGGGAAGACGCTCATCATCAAGCTCGTTCAAGTGAGCGCTGCGAACGAAGACGGAATCCGCCTCGTCTCGTATGAGATGAACGGCGTACCACGTGAAATCGAGATTAAAGACGTCAACGTGAAGTCGGCGACGACGAGCCGACCGAAAGTGGAACGCTCGAATTCGAAACAAGTCGGGGCCTCGATGCCTGGTTCGGTCTTGAAAGTACTCGTCGAACCAGGAAGCCGGGTCCATCGTGGGGAGCAACTTCTCGTCACTGAGGCGATGAAGATGGAGACGACGATCCAAGCCGCACAAGACGGTGAGATTAAAGCGATCCATATTAAAGAAGGCGACACAATCCAAAGTGACGACTTGTTGATTGAATTTGTATAATCAAAAGAAGCATAGCCAAGCTATGCTTCTTTTTTAGATAGGGAGTGGGAAAGATGAGACGAGTATGTTGGTTCCGGTCAGATTTTCGATTAAGTGACAACCATATGTTACACCGGGTCTTGAAAGATGCCTCAGGTGACGATGACATCGAGTTCGTCTTTTGGCTCAATCCGAAATACTGCGAGCCGTTCGAGACGAGACACGATTATTTTTTCGCGACGATGAAGCAGTTCATGCAGGAGCTCGCCGATCAAGAGATCGGGCTTCGCACCATTGTTGCCAACTCAGCGGAAGCGTTTGTCGAGCAGCTCGGACGACCCGACGCGCTTTATTTTAACGCTGAGTATGTCGAGCCGTTCAAACAACGTGACGATGCGGTCATCGAAGCGCTCGGGGGAGACGTGTTAGTCATCCGTTTACTCGACCGTCATTTATTCGCCCCGAACGCGTTCACGAAAAAAGACGGTACTCCGTATAAAGTGTATACGCCATTCAAAAAAGCGGTGTACGCTGAGACGCCGCCACAACCGTACGACGTCGACGTCGCTCGATTGAAACAACTCGCGACGAAGCAACATGAACTACCTGATGAATTGAAACAGCAGTTTGACCGGTGTGAACGTTCGTGGAAAGCGCTCGGAGAGGAAGCGGCTATGAAACGGTTACGCGATTTTGTGGAACACCGGGTGACGAGTTACGCTGAAGACCGTGACATCCCGGCGATCGCCGGGACGAGCCGGCTGTCACCGTATTTACGGACCGGTGTGTTGTCGATTCGTACGGTCGCAGCAGCCGTCCTCGAGGCGCGGCAGTCAACAGGACGTGACACGTACTACGATGAACTATTGTGGCGAGAGTTCTACTATATGATCATGGTCCAGTTTCCGGGACTGAAAGACCGGCCGTTCAACGATAAATATAAACATCTCGACTGGGAAGACAATGACGACCAGTTTGAGAAATGGTGCCGTGGCGAGACCGGGTATCCGATCGTCGACGCGGCGATGCGTCAATTGAACGAGACCGGTTGGATGCACAACCGGCTCCGGATGATTGTCGCTTCGTTTTTGACGAAACATCTGTTGATCGACTGGCGCAAAGGCGAGCGCTACTTCGAACGGAAGTTGATCGACTACGAGGCCGCCTCGAACATCGGTGGATGGCAATGGGCCGCTTCGGTCGGAACGGACGCCGTGCCGTATTTCCGGATCTTTAATCCGACGATCCAGTCGGAGAAGTTCGACGCGGACGGGACGTTTATCCGCAAATATGTAACCGAGTTGGCTGACGTTGACAGGAAAGCGATCCACTTTCCGGACCCGTCAGATCGGGACGGTTATATCGAACCGATCGTCGATCATAAGGCGGCGCGTGCAAGGGCGCTCGAGCGGTTCAAGGACGTGCAGTGACAAATAGGCATACAAAAAGGAGCGGTCGCCCGCTCCTTTTTGTGATTCGTGATTTAGTTTGATTCGTCAGACCGTTTCTTTTCGAGCTGCGTCTACCGCTCGATTGGTGCTTCGATACGCATGGTACGCCAAGTACGAGATGATCCCGAAGTAGCACGTGATCAAGAAAGCGTGCAAGAGCGGTACATATGTGGCGTGGCCGCCAAGGACGATCCATGCACCCGTGCCGACTTGAAGCATGATGAAGAATAGTGAGGCCCACATGCCCCGTTCGACGAGACGGTTCGTTTCGCGTCGGGCCAAATAAAGGACGTAGAGCGTGTAGAAGACGAGGAGTGCCGCCATGATGCGATGCCCCATTTGAACGTATGATTCGAACGTCCACACGTTTTGCTCACAGATCGGCCAACCGACACAGGCGTATGTCGCACCGAGGTGTCTGACGTAAGCTCCTGTGTAGACGACGACCATCGTGTAAATCGTCAACCCGTACAAGTGAATCTTTAGTTTTTCGGATACCGCTTTGTGTACCCGTTCACCTTCGAATAAAAGAATCGTCAGGATGAGCAGGGACGCAAACGAGACGAGCGAGATCCCGAAATGGAGCGCGAGAATCGCGTCCGACTGTTGCCAGATGACGGCTCCGGCGCCGATGATCGATTGGATCAACATGAAAATGAACGCTAGGAACGCGAACACTTTGACATCGAATCGATTTTTGACGACCGTGAACGTCCAAATCGTCAAGGCGATGATGAGGAGTCCCTCAATCCCTGACACGACGCGGTGACTGTATTCGATCATCGTCTCGACGCTCGGGTTCGTCGGGATCAGTTTCCCGTGACAGAGCGGCCAGTCCGTCCCGCAACCGTCACCTGAGTCGGTTTTCGTAACAGTACCGCCCATGATCAAGACGAGCATCATACCGAGGGTGACGAGGCTTGAGAATAGTGCGAGTTTTTTATGCATTCGTTTCCACCTGCTTTTTGAGAAAAATCACTAGAATTGTGCCTTGTATGTTTTTATTTTTTTCGCCATACTTATTATACGGCTTTAGTCCGGAAAAACGAAACGGAAAAGCTTGCAATCGCTATCAAAATCGTTATCCTAGTATTAGTACAGGAATTTTACTGTGACAATTATCACACGTTCGCCATAAAAAACTCGCTATTTTACAAGCATAAACGACGTATTCTTTTTGGAAATATGGTATCTTTGTAATGAGTTAGGTGTACTTTGTTCATATTGTGTTTTTTCTGTGAAAAGAATACGAGGATTTCGTGATTATGTGGGGGGGTCAGCATGACAAAAGTCAACCCGGGAACAGTGGCAGAAGTAGACTATACAGAATCCGCCGCCTCGTTCCGTGACTATGTTGCTTTGGCAAAAATGGGAATCGTACGCGCTAACCTTTTGTTAGTGTTCGCCGGTTTCTTTGTGGCAACAACATACCAGAGTGACACGCCAGTGCTTTATTTGTTTGAAGTTTGGCCACAGCTCTTATTAACGATGTTAGGAAGCGCGCTCGTCATTTCCGGGAGTTGTTACCTAAACAACTTCGTGGACCGTGATATCGACTACTTGATGGGACGTACAGACAATCGACCGAGTGTCACCGGTAAAATTTCAGGGGAGCGCATTTTACTTCTCGGACTTACGCAACTTGCGGTCGGGACATTGCTTTTATTGATCGTGTCGTACGTAGCAGCAGTCTTCGGTTTAATCGGGGCATTTTTTTATGTCGTTATTTATACGATGTGGCTAAAACGGACACATACGTTGAACACGGTCGTCGGCAGTATCTCCGGAGCGGTTCCACCGCTGATCGGATGGGCCGCGATTGACCCGGCGCTTCATATCGACGCCTGGCTCATGTTCCTCGTCATGTTCTTGTGGCAACCGCCACATTTCCTCGCGCTCGCGATGCGACGCGTCGAGGAATACCGGGCGGCAGGCATTCCGATGCTGCCCGTTGTAAACGGCTTCGCGATCACCAAGCGGCAAATCATTTGGTGGATTGCGACGCTCATTCCAGCATCGCTCTTGTTTATGCATTACGGTACGGTCTACGTGATCATTGCGGCCGGTCTTGGGGGCTACTGGTTATATCTCGGTTTGAAAGGGTTTAAAGCCGAAGATGAGATCAAGTGGGCTAACAAAATGTTCTTTTATTCATTAATTTATTTAGTCGTGTGGATTGTCGCACTCATGCTGACGGCACTGCCTTCGTCATGACGGCACTTTGGTAATCGCACTCACTATATAGAAACCATTGCACATCATTTTGGGAGAAAGTGGGGATTGTTGTGAAATCATTTAAGAAGCTTCTGTTTGGCATCGTCCCGATGATGATGTTCGCGCTGCTATTGTCAGGGTGCGGCGTAGAGGGATTGTCTGCATTGAAGCCGATGGGAGAAGGCGCTGAAATTCAGCTCCGGATCATTCTCATCAGTTTGGCAATCATGCTCTTTGTACTTGTCATCGTAACGGTCATTTACGTGTACGTGCTCATGAAATTCCGTCGGAAAGATGAATCGATTCCGAAGCAAGTGGAAGGTAGCAGCACGCTCGAGATGATTTGGACAGTCGTTCCAATCATCTTGCTCATCATTCTCGCTGTTCCGACAATCACAACGACTGTCGAACTCGCGAAAGCGAAAGAAGCGAAAAAAGAAGAAGAAATTAACGTTACAGCCAACCTGTACTGGTGGGAGTTCGAATATCCGAACGCTGGTGTTGTCACAGGACAAGAACTTGTCATCCCGGTCGGTAAACGGGTCGGTATCAACTTGACATCAAAAGACGTCATTCACTCGTTCTGGGTACCGGCTTTGTCTGGTAAGACGGATACGAACCCAGGGTTAGATAACGAGATGTGGTTGCATGCGAACGAAGCAGGTACGTTCTACGGTAAATGTGCCGAGCTTTGCGGACCATCGCACGCGCTCATGGACTTCAAAGTCATCGCCCTCGAGCAAGCTGATTACGATCAGTGGCTCGAAGACATGAAAGCGAAGCAAGACGAGAACACAGAAAACCTTGTCGCCGACAATCAAAACTTGACGACAGGTGAGCAAGTGTACGTCGAAAGCTGCTTGAGCTGCCACGGTGGCGGTAAAGTCGCGCCGAGCTTGACGAACTTCGGTGACCGCGAGTGGTTGGCGGGTTACCTCGAAAACAACGAAGAAAAGTTGAAAGAATGGATTCGTGATCCACAAGCATTAAAACAAGGCGCGCTCATGCCTGGCTTCAGTGAAGGCCAAATCAGTGATGAAGAGTTAGATGCACTCGTTGACTTCTTGTACGATCAGAAGATTGACTAACGGGAAAAGGGGGATTTCACGTGGCACAGACCACTGCTATGCAGCAACCGCGTAAATACAATGGCATCATGGATTGGGTTACGACGGTTGACCACAAAAAAATCGGTATTTTGTATTTGTTCTCAGGAATCTTCTTCCTCCTTCTCGGTGGAATTGAAGCGTTACTTATTCGTTGGCAACTCGTCCGTCCGATGAACGATTTCGTCAGCGGCGAAGTGTTCAACCAGTTGATCACGATGCACGGGACGACGATGATTTTCCTTGCGGCGATGCCGATGCTATTCGGTTTTATGAACGCCGTCGTGCCGCTTCAAATCGGGGCGCGCGACGTCGCGTTCCCGTTCATTAACTCGCTCGGTTTTTGGTTGTTCTTCTTCGGTGGCCTCATGTTGAACCTTAGCTGGTTCTTCGGCGCTGCACCGAACGCGGGTTGGACGGCTTACGCGCCGCTCTCGACGCAACCGGAAGCGACAGGGGTCGACTTCTACGCCCTCGGTCTTCAAATCTCAGGGTTCGGTTCACTCATGGCCGGGATTAACTTCCTCGTCACGATTTTGAACATGCGGGCACCAGGCATGAAACTCATGCGGATGCCGCTCTTCACGTGGACGACGTTCGTCGCTTCGGCGTTGATCGTCTTCGCGTTCCCGCCGCTTACAGTCGGCTTGTTCATGTTGATGTTCGAGCGTCTGTTCGGAGCCGTTTACTTCAATCCGGCAATGGGCGGTAACGTCGTCATTTGGGAACACCTCTTCTGGATCTTCGGTCACCCGGAAGTTTACATCTTGATCTTACCGGCATTCGGTATTTTCTCGGAAATCATTCCGACGTTTGCCCGTAAACGCTTGTTCGGTTACACGACGATGGTATTCGCTACGATGCTCATCGGGTTCCTTGGCTTCATGGTTTGGGTTCACCACATGTTCACCGTCGGTCTCGGACCGGTCGCGAACTCGATCTTCGCCGTCGCGACGATGGCCATCGCCGTTCCGACAGGGGTCAAAATCTTCAACTGGCTGTTCACACTTTGGGGTGGGCAGATCAAGTTCAACGTTCCGATGCTTTACTCGGTGGCGTTCATCCCATCGTTCCTCGTCGGAGGGATGACAGGGGTTATGCTCTCGGTCGCACCGGCCGACTATCAGTACCACGATAGTTACTTCGTTGTCGCCCACTTCCACTACGTAATCGTCGGTGGGGTCGTCTTCGGTCTTTTCGCAGGACTGTTCTACTGGTTCCCGCTCATGTTCGGCAAAGCGCTCTCTGAGAAGCTTGGCTACTGGCAGTTCTGGTTGTTCTTCATCGGGTTCCACTTGACGTTCTTCCCGCAACATTTCCTCGGATTGTTCGGGATGCCACGCCGCGTCTTCACATACTTGCCGAATCAAGGGTTTGAGACGATGAACTTGCTGTCGACGATCGGTGCCTTCTTCATGGGTGTGTCGACGATCATCTTGCTCATCGCCGTCGTCAAGGCGTTCTTGTCGAAAGACGTCGTCAAGCCGGACCATTGGGAAGACGGACGTACGCTCGAGTGGACACTTCCTGTGCCGACTCCAGAGTACAACTTCGCACAAACACCGCTCGTCAAAGGGTTGGACACGTTCTGGCTCGAGAAGATGGCGGGTAACAAACGGGTTTCTGTCGCTGAACCAGTGTCAGACATCCACATGCCGAATAACTCATTGATCCCGTTCTTCATGTCACTCGGGTTATTCATCGCTGGACTTGGCGCGATTTTCCAAATGGACAACCCGGTTGTCGGTTGGTCACTTATCGTCATCGGTTTACTCATCACGTTCGTGTCGATGTTCCTCCGTTCATGGATCGACGACCACGGATTCTACATTCCAAAATCACAAATCGAAGCGGATTTGAAAGCGATTCGTGAGAAAGGAGAACAATAAATGGCACATGCAGTTGAAAAACACCCAGTGACCGGTATTCCGGCCAATCCAGAGAAAGCCACGCTGGAAGGGAAAAATAAATATGTGGCCTTCTGGTTCTTCCTTGGAGGAGAGACGGTTCTCTTCGCCTCGTTGTTTGGAACGTACGTCGGGCTTCTAAATTCTGGTGCGCCAGAGGAACTTCGCTCGTACAACATCTTTGAGATGGGGCTCGTCTTCATGATGACGATGCTCCTCCTCACGAGCTCGCTCACGAGCGTGCTCGCGATGATGAACATGAAAGCGAACAATCCAGGTCGAATGAAGTTTTGGTTGATCGTGACGCTTCTTCTCGGGGCAGGGTTCTTAGGAGCTGAGATTTACGAGTTCATCCACTACTACAGTATCGGTCACACGTTCACGTCGAGTGCGTTCGGTTCTGCGTTCTATACGCTCGTCGGATTCCACGGCGCTCACGTCACGTTCGGTCTCCTTTGGATCACGACGCTGTTGATCCGCAACTGGAACCGTCCGATCGATGTCTACAACGCACCGAAGTTCTATGTGTCGAGTTTATATTGGCACTTCATCGACGTTGTTTGGGTCTTCATTTTCTCGATCGTCTATCTCTTAGGGATGGTGAGCTGACATGGAAAAAAATCCAATGAACGAAACACACAAACAGTTAGAGCTTGAAGTGAAGGCAGAGTCGAGACGCGAGTATCAACTTCAGTTGATCAGTTTCGCGATGATGATTTTGCTCACGTTTGTCGCGTTCGGCGCGGTCTACGCGGAGCTCATGCCGGTATGGGCGGCGGGTGGCTTCTTGATCATCCTCGCCATCATCCAAGTGTTCTTGCAGCTGTACATCTTCATGCATATGAACAACCGTGGCAACACGTGGATCGTCGGAATGATGTGGCTTGGTATTTTCGTCGCCATCATCACTGTCGCGGCACTTCGTTTGCTCATTTGGTAAAAATGTGACAAAGGATTGAACATCTGTGGAAACATAGATGATTCAGTCCTTTTTGCTTTACTTCAAAAATAAAGGAATAGTAATCTTGAAGTGAACGGTTTCATTGGTTTGGGAGAGAAAGAAAAGGGGTGAAGGGATGCTCTGGAATACATCAGAGCTACTCAAACAGTTCGAATGGACAACGCTTTGGAGTCCGTTGTTCGGATTGTTGATGGTAGGGTTGTACGTCCTCTATGCGTTCGTCACAGAGAGAATGGCGAAACGAGGGTACGAGTCGACCACGTTGCTACAAAAGTTCAGCATGTTGTTTGCGATCGTGCTCTATTACATCGGATTTGGTAGTCCAGTCGACGTGCTCGCGCACATCATCTTCTCGGTGCATATGTTGCAGATGGTGCTCGTCTACGTGTTAGCGCCGGCGCTCGTCATTTACGGATTGCCGTATTGGGTATTTGAAAAATTATTTAGTTATAAAGTAATCGGGCCGACGCTTAAGTTTATGACGAAACCGCTGATTGCGCTCGTGTTGTTCAACGCGTTATTTACGTTTTACCACATGCCATTCATCTTTGATTACGTGTTAACGAACTACGGGGTGCATCGCATCTTTCACGGGGCTCTCGTCGTCTTCAGTTTGACGATGTGGTATCCGGTCATCGCCCCGTTCCTCTCGGATGAAGAAGAGGGGATGTCCGATTTGAAACGGATGGTGTACATCATCGCAAACGGTGTGCTATTGACGCCTGCTTGTGCGTTCATCATCTTCAGTCAAGGAATTCTCTATGACGCCTATACGGACGTTGAGACGTTCGCGACGGTGCTCGGATACTGTATGCCGAACGGAGACGTATCCGGTCTCGACTTAAACGCCTTGATGGGTGCGACGAACAGCGCCCTCGAAGACCAGCGCTTCGGCGGGGTATTGATGAAGCTTGGACAGGAAGTCGTGTACGGTTTCTTCTTCGGCTGGACGTTCTTCGGTTGGGTACGCCGGACGAAATCGCTCGCGCTTGACGAAGGCATGTCATTCACACCGAACGAACCGAAAGAGAAAAAATGAACTAAGTCAAAGGGGAAACATCGATGAACTATCTTGCCTTAATTAGTGTGACATTCATTGTAATCAGTGCGATTTTGGTCGCCATCGGCTGGACGATTATCGCGCGCGACCGCCGCAATATTGAAAAGCATAAAAAAGTCATGACAGCAGCTGCCGTCGCGGCGACGACGTTCTTTATCCTTTACGTCTCGCGGACGATCTTTGTTGGGAATACCGCATTTGGAGGTCCGGACTCGGTGAAGCCGTACTATCTCGCTTTCATGATTTTCCACATCATCCTGGCGACGACAGGTGGTATCCTCGGATTGATCACACTCTATCTTGGCTATAAAAACAAGATCGAGAAACATCGTAAAATCGGACCGAAAGCATCAGTCGTCTGGTTTTTCACAGCCATTACAGGTGTGATGGTCTATGTTCTTCTCTATGTGGCGTTTGAACCGGGTGAGACGACGAACGTCTTCCGGGCCATCATCGGAGGATGACCGAAGAGAGGGGGATGAGCATGAAACGGAATAGTTACTTGACGGTCGGGTTGACGGTCGTCATTTTGATCGCTATCGGAGCGGCCTCGTATTTCCTCTTCTTCAAAGAAGATGATTTGCCGGTCATCCAAGAGCCGACCCCGTTCACGTTGACGAACGCGCTCGATGGCCAACCGTACGACTCAGATAACGGAAAAGTCAAAATCGTCACGTTCTTTTATACGAACTGTCCCGATATTTGTCCGCTCACGCTACGCGACTTCATGAAACTCGAGCAAGACTTGAAGGCGAACGACTTGTACGGCACTGACGTCGAACTCGTCGCCATCACGGTCGACCCGGAAGTCGATACGATCCCGGTACTTGAGAACTACGGAGCGGCGTTCCAAGCTGAGCCAACTGGATGGAAGATGTTGACCGGTGACAAAGCCGACATCGACCGGATCACCCGTCAGCTTCAGTTCTATTATTCGAAAGCGAATAGTGGACTTGTCACCCACGCGACGACGATGTATATCATCGACCGTCACCATGATGTTCGTGCAGTCGCGCAAATGGCGACGACAGGAGAAAAACCAGTCGACATCGAAACCATTATGGAGGACGTGAAAGTGCTCGTTGCAGAAAAGGAGTGAAGAAGATGAACGATACGATGGCTGTCATCGGAAACGATTATTCATACGGAGATGTGACGATTGCAGAGCGGGCGATCGAGGATTTGATTGCGTGTAGCGCGATCGAATTCGGATTGCGTGAAGTGAAAGTCGTGTCGCTCTCGAAAGAGCGGTACGATTATCTACTGATCGCACCCGTCTCGCTTAGCGAGGCAGAGCGGTTGTACCGTTACGTCCGCGACCAGTTCGATCTATTGCTCGGACAAGTCGATGTGACACTCAATGTGATTGCTACATGAGAGAAGGGAGGACCCATTGAGGGCCTCCCTTTTTGTGTATCATATTATCTGAAATGACATGTCTATATTTTCCAGAAGCAACCTCTGGTATGATGAGAGATGAGTCATACGACAGTTCGTTTCTTATTATGAAGGAGGACGTAACATGCAGAATAACGCGTTGGTCATCATTGATATTCAAAATGATATCACGAAGAATTATAAGGCGATTATCGATCACATTAACCGCTCAATCGATTGGGCGGTCGAGCAAGGGATTCCGGTCGTGTATATTCGCCATGAGAATCTATCGCCCGGCACTAGGACGTTTAAAACGGGTACGCGCGGTGCTGAGCTGGCCCCGGAGTTGAAACGCGTGTCCGATCATGTATTCACAAAATATAAGGGCAACGCCTTGACGAGTGACGCGTTCAGCGAGTTTATTCAAGCGAATGAGATTGGCCACTTTTATATTGCCGGCGCGGATGCGATTGCCTGCGTGAAATCGACGTGCTATAACTTACGCAAATTAGACTATGCGGTCAGCGTATTAACGGACTGTATCACGAGTTATGATTTAAAGAAAATTGACGGGATGCTCGACTATTATGAGAGTAAAGGGTGTGCCATCATCCGGTCAGAGGACTTACCGGCGTAAAGGGATCCTCGGTCTGAATCCAGCCGCCCTCTACATAGATGAATCGCCGTTTCAGCCAAAAGAAAAACCCCTTCGTTTAGAGGGGTTTGACTTCCAGTGTTTCCGCAAGAGCCGCGAGACGACGCTCACAGTCGCGAACGATTTCTTCTGGGAACTCTTCGTCGTACTCGACGCCGTGCGGGTAGTAATGTTTCCCGAGAATCGGTGTCACCATTTTAACGACCGCATGACGGTCCTCGATTTGGCCTTCAATCGCATAAACCGGCAAGCGCAGGTAAAACGTCTCGCCCGTCGATTGCTTCTCGTACTTCATATCATACGTCGCACGCTCATAGTCCCAAGCGCCTTCACGGATGAAATGATGATGATCCATGATCGTCTCGAGCAAACCGAAGCGGATCTCTTTTCCCTCGATGTGGAACTGCTCAAATTTCATCATAATCCCCCTTTTCCCTAATAAACCTCATATGTCATCATATCATATTCGAAAACGTTCTTGGAATAACGTGTGTTCAAATTGTGAAAAAAAGATGAACGGTCAAGACATCGTTTCGAGATACGCCGCAATCTTGTCGATAAGTCTCACGCCGAGCGGCATCAATCCTTCTGAACCGAAGAAGACGTTGAATTCCAAGATGTAAAAATTATCCCCTGAGACGATGACGTCGAACGCGGCGTGATTGATGTGAAGCGTCTTCGCGATCGAGAGCACTTCTTCCACGACGTGACCTGGGATATCGTCATACGAGAAGTGGGCACCTTGGGCGACGTTGTTTAAAAAGGCCTCACTGACGCGCCAATAAGAACCGACGACTTCTTCGCCGATGACGATGATGCGCAGGTCACGGTCGTTCGGGATGAACTGTTGGACGTAAAACGTCTCGTGTTTGTCGACGTATTCGAGCCATTCTTGTTCATTTTTAATGAGCCAGACGCCTTGACCCATCGAGGACTTGGCGGTCTTGGCGACGAACGGGTATTCGAACTCTTCAAGGACGCGTTCGATCGTGTACGGGTTCTTCCCGTAAATTAACGTCTTCGGGATGCGATGCGGGAACGTCGCTGTGAAAGCGCGTGTCATCTCGATTTTATCGTGCCCGAGGTGGTACGTTGCCGGAGACGGGAAGATCGGTTTGTTCAATCCGTAAATGATCGAGTTGACCATCCAGTACTCCGGGAAGAGGACGAGATCGGCCGCCCGGACTTTATCGAGCTGATCATAATAATATTCTGGTTTCGCATAGTCGGTTTTCATACCGGCCGAGCGAATCATGTTAAACGAGACTTTTTTCATCGTACACCGCACGAAGCGGTGGTTCACTTCCTTTCTGCATTTACGTCACGTTCAATTATAAGTCCGATTGCTCACAGAGGGAATCAATTGTGGTAAAATCATGTCAGAAAGGGTGAAAGCCATGATTATTACTGAACAGACGATTGATTTGCTCGATCAAACAGAAGCATTGACTGCCTTGATCGAGACGAGCGAATCGTTCCAAACATATATCGCGACAAAACAAGCTCGCGCTCGCTCGAAAGAAGCCCAGGAAGTCGAACGGGAATTTTTACGAATGAAAGAAGATTATGAGTACGTGCAACGGTTCGGGAAACATCACCCAGATCACGATCGTATTAAAAAAGAGATGCATCTCGTGAAGCGTCGTCTCGACGTGCAACCGGAAGTGGCCGCCTTCAAAAAGGCGGAACGTAACTTGGATAAGTTACTCGGAGAAGTGAGTGAGCTGTTGGCGTTCTCGGTATCTCCAAAAATCAAAGTGCCTACCGGCAACCCGTTCTTCGATGAGGGTGGCTGTTCCGGTGGCGGAAGCTGTGGCGGAGGAGGCGGAAGTTGTGGATGTGCTGGCTGAATCATTCGAGTTAAAAGGTCGAATCGGACTCGTCGTTTACGTGCAGTCGCTCAAACAAGTGAAAGCGCTACGTCGCTACGCAAACTTATATTACGTCTCGAAGCGTGAGAAGTACGCCTTTTTATATACGGACTTAGAAGACCATGAGACGATCATCGAGAAAATCAGTGCCTTGCCATTCGTCGACGCGGTCGTTCGGAGCGAACGGCCTTTCATTGCCGAGACGTACGAGCCAAAGCAGAAATAAACGGGCGAGATGAAGGTGGTGACGCCTTCATCTTTTCTAATGGAGGATCAACGATGCGAGTCATTTCAGGAGAACGAAAAGGGACGCGCCTAAAGGCGGTCCCAGGGTCGACGACACGACCGACGGCAGATAAAGTAAAAGAATCATTGTTTAATATCATCGGCCCTTACTTCGCCGGGGGGGATGCCCTCGACCTTTACGCGGGGAGTGGCGGTCTCGGGATCGAGGCGTTATCACGGGGGTGCGACCGTGCCGTCTTCGTCGATCGTCATGGGAAGGCGATTCAAACGATACAGGACAATCTACGGGCGACGCGTTACGAGGCACAAGCGACGATTCAAAGACAAGACGCGCGGGCCGTCCTCGACCAACTCGCCGAGACGGGGCGGTCGTTTAAACTCATTTTCATGGACCCGCCGTACCATGAGGAAGAACATGAATCGTTTTTACAACTCATTGAATCGAACCGACTGTTGACAGACAACGGCGTCGTCGTCTGCGAACATGGCAGCGAGACGACGTTGCCGGATCGGGTCGGTCTGCTCGAAAAAATTAAGGTTCAACGCTACTCGTCTGTCATTACGATCAGCCTTTACGAGTACGCAACGACCGAGGAGTGAACATATGAAACGGATCGCGATTTGCCCGGGGAGCTTTGACCCGATTACGAACGGACATTTAGATATTATTGAGCGGGCGGCAGCCATCTTTGATGAAGTGATCGTCGCGGTGCTCGAAAACTCGAGCAAGGCACCGTTATTCAACGTCGAAGAGCGGCTCACGCTCATTCGGGAAGTGACATCGCATTTACCGAACGTGTCAGCGGACGCGTTTGGCGGGCTGCTCGTCGAGTATGCCGCTAAACGAGAAGCAGCGACGATCGTCCGCGGTCTTCGGGCCGTCTCTGACTTCGAATACGAACTTCAGATCGCTTCGATCAACAAGAAGTTAAACGAGGACGTCGAGACGCTGTTTATGATGACGAACAGCAAATACTCGTTCCTCAGCTCGTCGATCGTGAAAGAAGTCGCCAAATACGGCGCCTCGGTCGCTGAACTCGTTCCCGAACAAGTCGAACAGGCACTTCGGAAAAAATATGAAGTGAGTCAACAGCAATGAAGTCGCTGAAGATCGGCTTCGGTATCCTCGTCGCCGTGCTCATCTTTCTGTTTGCCCCGTTACCTTATTACATCACGTATCCGGGCGAAGCGACGACCATCGAAACCTTTATGACGGTTGAAGACGGGACGAAAGATGCGGGTGAACTGATGATGGTCACGATCTCGCAACGACGGGCGACACCGCTTTGGCTCGTCGGGAGCTGGTTCACGCCGTTCACGGAAGCGAGTCCGTCTAGTCGCTATTTGTATGACGGCGAAGGGGAAGACGATTACGAGCGAAGACAGCAGCTGCTCATGTCATCGTCGCAGCAAGCGGCCATTCAATACGCGTACGGTCTAGCCGAAGAGGACGTGACCGTCACGTTTGACGGCATGTACGTCTCGGCTCCAATCACCGGGTCGCTCGCGGCGAACGTCCTTAAACCAGGTGACGTCATTACAGCGCTTGACGGCCAATCGTTCGCGTCACGTCTTGATTTCATCAACCGCGTCTCGGCGTTCGAGACGGGGGATGAAGTGACGATCACGCTCGAACGGGATGGACGGGAACGTGTCGTGAAGACACTCGTCCAACCGCTCGACCGGAGCGGGGACCGTGTCGGTCTCGGAATTTATGAACCGCTGCCGGTGCAAGATGTACGCACAGAACCGGACGTCACGTTTGAACTGACGAACGTTGGGGGGCCCTCGGCCGGGCTCATGTTCACGCTAGAGATTTATGATCAGTTGACGCCGGGTGACTTGGCGGGCGGTGAGACGATTGCCGGTACTGGCACGGTCGATGAAGAAGGAAACGTCGGTCCGATCGGTGGGGCGTGGCAAAAAATCGTCGCGGCTGACCGAGCCGGTGCCTCGGTGTTCTTCGTGCCGGCCGGTTCGAATTATGATGAAGCGCTGGAATCACTCGACCGGCTCGAGAGCGATATTGCAGTCGTTCCGGTCGAAACGGTCGAGGACGCCATCGATTATTTGGAGTCGATGAATTGAGGGGTTTGCATATGCTCGAGCAGTGACCGGTTGCCGAGAGGTAACCGGTACGCCTCGGTCACACGAGCTTCGAACGCTAAATCGGACTGGTACTTGCTGACGAGCGGTACCGTTTTTTTTATGTCTTTTAAGACGCTACGACCAATCGCATTGAATGCGAGCGGACGTACGTACGGGACTTCGTCAAATCGTTCCGGAAGTTCGTCACGTTTCCAATGGATGAGGACCGAGACGAGAGCGCGCTGGATGGCCGTACGTGTATAGCGTCGCGTCAACAGGCCGCCCATAGCTTGTTCGAACGTCGGTGCGAGACCTGCTTCGATCAAGCGAGGGGACAACGAAGCGTCAATGCCGACGAGTTGTTCGAGTTCTGACTTCGGGATCGTCCGTAACTTGAACTGCAAGACAGGCCAATAGAGCGACCAGTGGGCCATCGACGTCTGCTGGAATAACGCCCGTGTCGCTTCTGGGACAGCCCGGACACTTCCAGTCTCGAGATAGTGGGCCCGGACGCCCGTTGCCGACATGACGTCCGAGACGCCTGTATCGTGGTAGCCGGCCCCAAGACGCTTTACGGTATGGAGTGAGATGGTGCGAGCGGCTTTCGCATAATGATAGGCGAGAATGTTGTTTGGGAGCGTCAAGTCAAAAGTTGGATAAAGTGCCGCAAACGCCTCGCTCGATGCTTTGGCGGATGACTTGCCTGCTTTTAAGGCGTGTTGGAGCGCGTCATGATAGGCGGGTGTCGCTTCGATGCCAGCGTGTGCCGCGCGCAGGATCGCATCGGCGTCGCCGCTCTCACTGCCGAACGAGAGCGTCTGGCATCCGATTTGTTCCGCGATGGCGACAGCCGCGCTCGCGAACCGGTCGGCGCGTTGGATGCCGTAACAAGTCGGCAGTTCGATCACAAGGTCGATCGCCCCTGTTTTGACTGCCGCCGCAGCCCGGCTCCACTTGTCAAAAGCAGCCGGTTCACCGCGCTGTGTGAACTGGGCACTCATGATGGCGATCATGGCGTCGGCATCCGTTTCGATTCGAGCTGTTTTTGCCTGATAGAGATGTCCGTTATGGAACGGATTGTACTCCGCGATGATGGCCGTCTTTTTCATAAATTTACTCCTTTGCATTGTCGATTGGATTGGTGTAAGATAGGTAAGTACGCTTTGGCAAAGCGCCGTCGCCAACTGATTTTAGTGTAAAGAAAAAACATTGACAAAACAAGTTGGCCTATCTATAATTCATATTGTTGCAATTGAGGTGATTCGGATGAAGTGGTCTATTGCACAGCTACTTAAGCTACGAAACCAGGATGACAGTTTTTCCATCGATGAGATGGTTGAACTCGAAGAGCTTACTCAGCTCCATCCGGATATCCGTTCGATTCGCCCGGTGCATGTGCACGGGGATGCGTCGTTCACATCTAATCAAGTTACATTCAATTTGAAGGTTCAAGGGGACCTGACGTTGCCAGATGCGCGTACGTTAGAAGATGTCGTCTTTGAATTTGATATTGAATCGCTCGAGCCTTTCTTTTTGGAGAATGGGCGTTATACGGAGCAATTCGATGATGTCAATTTGCCAGAAGGAAATACGATTGATCTGCGACCGATCGTAAAAGAGCTCATCATGTTAGAAGTCCCGATTCAAATTTTCGGGAACGAAACAGACAAAACTCAGGTTGAAGGGGAAGGCTGGTCTCTCATTGACGAACAGCCGGACGACCAACCAAAAATCGACCCGCGCCTCGCGGGCCTTGCTGACTTGTTCTCTAAAAAAGAGGACGAGAACGGCTAACTTTTCAAGGAGGTGGACAACGATGGCAGTACCATTCCGTAGAACGTCGAAAACTCGCAAACGTCTTCGTCGTACTCACTTCAAACTTAACGTACCTGGTATGAACGAGTGCCCGAACTGTGGCGACATGAAACTTTCACACCGTGTTTGCAAATCTTGCGGACATTACAACGGTAAAGAAGTAACAAGCAAATAATGCGAAAAGAAGCGGTCTCCTTGGAGATCGCTTCTTTTTTTAATTGTGTGGTCCTGGAAACAGATTGTGGTAAAATTCTTTGTGCACACTGTTTGTGGAGGGATAGCGAATGAAGCCGATCAAACGAATTGGGATTATAGGGAACGGGGCTGTCGGGATGTTGATGGCGTCGTTACTCGCGAAAGACTATAGCGTCACCTTGTACGGTCGAGGCGAAGAAACGAAAGACGTCATGATCGAACGAGCCGGTATGACGAAGGGGACCGTCGCTGTCCCGCTCAAACCGGTACATACACTCAACGAGACGGATGCGGACGTCTTTTTCGTGACGACGAAAGCGCACCAAGTGCGCGCGGCGACAGAACGGCTTACCGGGGGCGTCCCTGTGTTCATCTGCTCGAACGGGATTGCCCATCTCGAGTACGCTCGGGAACGAGGATTCCACTTAGGCGTCATCGAGCACGGGGTGACGCGAGACAAAAATCGAATTAACCATAGCGGCCTCGGCCGAGTTCGGATCGGGAGCTTGGATGCCCTACAGCCGCTCACGTTCATCGCCTCGCCGCTCCAAGTCGTGTGGGAAGCGGATATCGAACAAGTCGTCGTTGAAAAGTTGTTTGCGAACGCGATCATCAATCCGATCACCGCACTTTGTCGCGTCCCGAACGGAGCCGTCGCCGAACCGCCTTGCCGCGAAGTCGCGCAAACGATCTATGAGGAGCTGACACCGCTGTTCGATCAGTTCGTGCCTTATACATATATTGAGACGATCATCGAGAAGACAGCTCAAAACCGCTCTTCGATGCTTCGAGATATCGAGGCCGGACGTATGACCGAGGTCGATGCCATCTTGACCCCGCTCTTGAAACGGGCCGAGGACAGAGGCCGAAAACTGACGGTCATCCCACTCATGCAAAAATTGATAATAGGAGCGAGCGCATCGTGTTAGTGTATATCGTTTCATTTCCGCTTGTCATATGGTTTATGGTGTATATGATACTTAGAAAAATTATGCCGAAATCGGTCAATACGTTTAAACTTGTCTGCGATGCCGGAGTGTTCCTCTGGTTTTATGCGTGTGCGGTCCTATTAGAGACACTCGTCGGGGACGACGTCGTTTGGTTGCTCTTAGCCGTCTGCTGCGCTATTTTTCCGGCAAATGCGATTTGGCAGCGAGTCCGACACGAAGAAGTCTTATATACAAAAATGTTCGTACACGGCTGGCGATTGTTATTTTTACTACTCGTCCCGTTACACGCCGTGTTGTTCTCGCTCGGTGTCGCAAAAGAAATGATTCATTGACCGTTTGAAAGGAAGTCGTTATACGTGAGGATAGAGTCGCTAGACGCCATGTACAGTCCATCTTCCCCGATGATTCAAATCGAAGCGGGATATACGAAGTGGCTGGACTATAAAGGAATGGACGAGCTCGAAGCTCGAGCGAGCGAGCTTGAAGGACGCTCATACCCGCATCTGGAATCGTTAGCAGGGATTCTTCGGGCGCAACAGATGGTTCACGGTCCGCTCTCGGACGTGCTTGACTCAAAACTCGACGCGCTCGCGAAAGGCGAGGCGTTCACGATTGTGACCGGACAGCAAGTCGGCGTCTTCGGGGGCCCGTTGTTTGCGGTGTATAAGCTGTTAACCGTGCTCAAACGAGCGAAACAGGCGGAAGCCGTGCTCGGTAAGCCGGTCATCCCGATTTTTTGGATGGCGACCGAGGATCATGACTTCGCCGAGATCAACCATGTGTACGCCCCCCAGCCGTTGTCACGGCAACTGCGGAAAGAAGCGTTGTCGACCGTTCCGCTCGCAGGGAAAGCATCGGTCGGAGAACTCGAATTCGACCGTCTCAAAATCGAACTCGTCCAAATGTTGCAACGTCTGTTCGTGTCGGAGACAGAGACTGTCCATACGGCGACGCTTTATCATGAGCTTGTCGTCTTACTCCAAGCGAGTCACTCGTTCGCACAATTTTTTGGGAAGATGATGCGGCGTTTCGTCGGGAACGATTTTCTCCTGTTCGACCCGCATCAGCCTGACGTACGCCGGCTCGAACGTGAGGCGTTCAAACAGTTGATCGTGCAACACGACCGCTTGCACGAAGTGTTCCGCGACTCATTTGAGGACGGCATGCCGACCGTAGAACTGAACCGCGATGCGGCCCACGTGTTTTATCATGACGGGACGCGTGAATTGTTGACGAAAGAACAAGATGTCTTCACGACGAAACGCGGTCACCGCTTCACGGAGGCGGAACTGTTACAAGAAATTGATGAGCATCCCGAACGGTTCTCGAATAATGTCGTGTCACGGCCGCTCATGCAAGATTACTTGTTCCCGACGCTCGCATACGTCGCTGGTCCGGGGGAAATCGCCTATTGGCTCCAACTTCGTCCGTTGTTTCATGTATTCGGTTGGAAGATGCCGTTGTTGATCCCGAGACTTGGCGCTGTCGTCATGTCGACGAACGACGAGAAAAAACTCGCTCAAGAAGGGACCACACTCGTCGATTACTTGACGAATCCGCTCCCGGACCATTCGTTCGATGACGAATCGTTTGACCAAAGTCTGTATGCCTACCGCACGCTGTCTGAAGCAATCGGGCAAGAGGCAGGAAAGCGCGGGCATCGCTTTGAGACGAACGCGCGACATATCCTTGACCGTCTCGCTGACGAGATGCGGGCCGAGGCGAAGCGCGAGCAGTATCGTTTGAATCGACGCCGGATCCATCTGTCGACACGCTTGCTGCCGATGGACGCACCGCAAGAGCGGATCTGGTCGATGGTCCCACTGATGAATCGTCACGGAGACGATTTATTCGTTCGGTTACGCGCCGCCTATGAACAGGCGGAATGGGAGCGTTGTTTAGTCAAAATTTGATTGTGAAATCGTAAATGATAGAGGTTCTCCACTTGTTTGGAGAACCATTTTTTGTTTGTTACCTTTTTGTTTCCTATTTTCGCTAAAAACCAATGCGTAGCTTGACATTTTTATGATAAAGTAAATGTAATAAACTAGTTGAAAAATGTAGGTTGAGAGGGTTTTTGTATGTTTGAGCATGAAACGGTTTTAAAAATGGAGTCTGTTGATGGACTGAACATCAAACCGGACGGAATTTACGTCGATTGTACGTTAGGGGGAGCCGGTCATAGCGAAGAGATTGTGAAACGCCTGACGACGGGCCATCTTTACGCCTTCGACCAGGACGACGTCGCACTCACGCACGCTGCTGAGCGTTTGGCTCCATATGAGGACCGGGTTACGTTTATAAAGAGCAACTTCGTCCATCTGAAAGACGAGTTAGCGGTACGAGGTGTGACACAAGTCGATGGAGTATTATTTGACCTCGGTGTCTCTTCACCACAGTTAGATGAGGCAGAACGCGGCTTTAGCTATAATTTTGACGCTCCGCTCGATATGCGAATGGACCGGTCACGAGATTTTTCGGCGTATCACGTCGTCAACGAATGGCCGTTCGGGGACCTCGCCCGCATTTTCTTTACATACGGGGAAGAGAAGTTCTCGAAACAGATTGCGCGTAAAATCGAACAAGCCCGTGCCGTCAAGCCGATTGAGACGACGTTCGAACTCGTCGAATTGATTAAAGACGCAATTCCGGCGCCGGCGCGACGCAAAGGCGGCCATCCGGCGAAACGGACGTTCCAAGCGATCCGCATCGCTGTGAACGACGAATTGAACGTGTTCGATCGTGCCGTCCAAGACGCGATTGACATTCTCGCCATCGGTGGACGGATTTGTGTGATCACGTTCCATTCACTTGAAGACCGCATCTGTAAGCAGGTTTTCAAAGAGAAGAGCCAGTATCCACAGTTGCCAAAAGGATTGCCGATTATCCCAGAGGAGTTCGAACCGGAATTGAAGCTGATCACACGCAAGCCGATCACTGCCGGAGATAACGAACTTGAAGACAACCGCCGGGCCCGGTCGGCCAAACTTCGGATCGCTGAAAAACAAAAATAGATTGTACGTAGGAGGGATACCTGATGCCAGAAGCTGCCCGCAAGGCTCTGCAGCCTCAAATTTCACCGAATCGAAATCCGATTCCGCAAGAACGACCAATACCAGCTCCGAAACGACGTACGTTGACCTTGTTCGAATCCATCCTGTACCCGACGATGATTTTCTCGGTCGTCTTGTTCGGTGGCATCACGGTGTCGAAACATAACGAAGCGTACAATATTATGCGAGATACGGCTGTCATCAGCCAAGAGATGAATACGATCTCGAAAGAGAATGAAGAACTGAAGTATGAGATTGCCCAACTAAGCTCACCTGAGAGAATTTATGCGATTGCTGAAAAGCTCGGCATGCAGTTCAATGAAAAGAACGTTTTGGTGATCGACTGATGAATTCTCTACAACAGAGTAAAAAAAGAGTGGCGTGGGTGGCGATCGTTTGCTTCACACCGCTCTTTTTATTTTTTGTCGGCTGGTTCCTCTACTTGTCCGTCTTTCAGACGTACAAAGGGGAGAACATGCTCGCTTTCGCTGAAGAAGAGCGTTGGAAGGCTGTCAGTACACTTAAGGCGGAGCGTGGAGAGATTTTTGATCGGTTCGGGCAACCGATTGCGATCAATATCCCGTCCTACCGGATTGTCGCGGTCTTGAAGCTAGGGGGAGAGCGGGTCGAAAACAAGACGCTCTTGCCTGACGAGTTTAAGGGCGCGTCTAAAGAGCTTGCGACGGTCATCCCGATGACTGAAGCCGATATTTTGAAACGGCTCGAACAAAATGTCGATCGCGGTCAAATCGAGTTCGGGGTACCGGGCCGGGATTTGACGGTCGAACAAAAAGAAGCGATCGAAGCGTTTGAGATTCCGGGCATCACGTTCGTCGAAGAACCGAAACGCTATTACCCGAATAAAGTCTTTGCTTCATCCGTCGTCGGCTACGCCCAAAAGATTGATCAAAACGGGCGCATCGAACTCGTCGGAGAACTTGGAATCGAAAAATCGCTCAATGACGTGCTGAGTGAATCGTACGGTTTATATCGTTTCGAGAAAGATTTAGCAGGCCGACAGCTCGTGTCGAGCGATGAACAACTAAAAATCGACCCGGAAGACGGAGCGGACGTCCAGTTGACGCTCGATCATCGCATCCAACAACTGCTTGATACGAAAATGGATGAACTGTATAAAGAATATAAACCGAAAAATGCGACGGCGATCATCATGGATCCAAAGACCGGTGAGATCATCGCCTTGTCCGATCGTCCGTCTTTTGATCCGAATACCCGTGAGATCACGTCTTACAGCAACTTCTCTGTCTCATCTCGCTTTGAGCCGGGTTCGACGATGAAAATCTTCACACTCGCCGCAGCGATCAATGAAGGTGTTTACAACCCGAACGAGTTGTATAAATCCGGGTCTTACAAGTATGGCAAGACGGTGTTCAATGATTATAACGTCACCGGATGGGGTACGATTCCTATGGTGGAAGGCGTCTGGCACTCTTCGAACGTCGCCTTCTCGATTTTAGCGAATGAACGACTCGGACTCGGCCGGTACGAAGATTACTTCAAGGCGTTCAAGTTCGACCAACGAACGGGCGTCGATTTGCCGGGAGAAGTGAACAGTCAATATGACTTCGATAGTCCGATGAACGTGTTGATCACAGCATGGGGACAATCGACGGCGATGACACCGATGCAAATCCTACAAGCGACTTCAGCGATCGCGACCGACGGGACGATGAAACAACCGTACGTGATTAAAAAAGTCGTCAACCGTGAAACGGGCGAGACGATTCGGACGACCAATCCGAAAACTGTCGGTCAACCGGTCACGGAAGAAACGGCCAAGCTGACACGCGAAGCACTCGACGGTGTCGTCAATAGTGATCTCGGAACCGGTCAACTGTATGCGCTCGATAATTATCGCGTCATCGGAAAAACCGGGACGGCTCAAATTGCCGAAAATGGGAAGTACTTGAGCGGTCAGTACATCCACTCGTTCGTCGGAATGGCACCGAAAGATGATCCGGAACTCGTCATGTATATTGCGGTCGACCGACCAAACGGCGACTCGTCGACGACGGGTCCGCGCATCATGGCGCCGCTGTTCAAGGATGTCATGGACGTGGCGTTGCGCTATCGAAGCGTCGAACCGGAAAAACAAACGAAAACAATCGATGCGTCGACGAAGACGACGGAAACATACGTCGAGCTTGGTCGTGATGAGGCGGTCAAGCAGGCGAAAGCCGCTTCGTTCGAACCGATCTTACTCGGTAGCGGGGACGATGTCGTCGCTCAAAGCCCGGTCGAAGGGCAGTCGTACGTCGTCGGGGAGCGCCTCCTGTTGAAGACGGAGGACTCGTTCACGATGCCGAACCTATCAGGCTGGTCGCTTCGTGATGCGAAACGATTGGCGACGCTCTATCAATTGAATTTAGAAATAGACGGAACGGGTTTTGTCACTTCCCAGTCAATCGGGAAAGGCAAGCCGGTCAAGAATGGGGCGACACTCAAAGTGAGGCTCCAAGCACCGTCGAACTAACGCATAGGGATGAAGAGGGCCTCGGCTCTCTTTTCCTTTGTCACAGGAGGAAATAGGGATGGAACAGTTAACGATACAAACACTTGCTTCTTGGTTTGGGATGGAGACGGACGACACACGTGAGGTCCGTCATGTCGCGACCGACTCGAGAGACGGTAATGAGGACGGATTGTTCGTGCCGATCATCGGGGCTCGCGTCGATGGGCACGACTTCATCGATGCGGCCGTCCAAAAAGGCGCAATCGTGACGTTTTGGGAGCAGGGGCGTCCGCTGCCGGAAGGGATTGTGGCGATTCCTGTCGAGTCACCGCTAAAGGCGCTGCAAGAAGCGGCGGCACGATACTTGGCTGAAATCGATCCGTTCGTGGTCGCGATCACCGGTTCAAACGGCAAGACGTCGACGAAAGACATGGTTGCTGTCGTTCTCGGGGAAAAGTTCAAAACCCACAAGACGGCTGGAAACTTCAACTCGGACGTCGGTTTGCCGCTGACCGTACTGCGAATGCCTCGTGACACGGAAGTCGCGGTGCTCGAGATGGGGATGAACGGATTCGGACAAATCGAGTTGTTATCGAAACTTGCCAAGCCTGACGTCGCGTTCGTGACGAACATCGGCGAGTCGCACGGCGAACAAGTCGGAGGTCGCTCAGGGATCGCTAAAGCAAAACTTGAGATTAAAGCCGGGCTCAAACCGGACGGGGTGCTCATCGTCGATGCCGACGAGCCGCTTTTGGCCAACGAAGGTTATCGAGTCGGTTACGACGCGACGGCGGATGGGAAACTTGAAGTCGTCGAATCGACGTTTGACGCCTCGATTTTCCGCTACAATAACGAGTTTTATGAGTTAAAAGTGCTCGGAGCCCACCAAATCCGGAATGCGGCGTATGCGATCGCGTGCGGACTCAAATTAGGTCTTGATCACGAGACGATCCAACGCGGTCTGAATCGGGTTCAATTGACATCGATGCGGATGGAGAAGCAAATGTTCGGTGACGCGCATTTGATCAATGACGCCTACAACGCGAGCCCGACATCGATGATTGCCGCCATCGAGACGGTGAAGACGTTAGAAGGCTTTAGCCGTCGTATCCTCGTTCTCGGGGATATGTATGAGCTCGGAACAGATGAACAGGCCCAGCACGAGAGTGTCGGCCACGTCATCACGGCGCCTGTGACCGATTGCGTGCTGATCGGCGACAAAGCGAAATGGATCTCACAAGGGATCAGTGACCCGCGCGTGAATGTGACGATGGTCCCAACGGTAGAGGAAGCGAAAGCACTCCTCAGCAGTTATCAACGGCCACAGACTGTGATATTGTTAAAAGCATCGCGAGGACTTGCGCTTGAGCGCTTAGTCCAATAAATAGAGTAGTGAGGTACGAATATGTTAATCAGTTTAATCGTCTTAATCAGTTCATTATTGACCGTATTGGTCGTCATGCCGCGGGCCATCCCGGCGCTTCGTAACTTAAAGTTTGGTCAGGAGATCCGGGACGAGGGTCCGGATTGGCATCAAAAGAAATCAGGGACACCGACGATGGGCGGGATCGTCATCCTGCTCGCACTTCTCGTCGGATTCTTCGTATCGTTCGTGTTTGGAGAAGCGGTCGCCGGGTTCGGGACGCTCTTGTTCGTCACGCTCGCGTTCGGGATCATCGGATTCCTCGACGACTACATTAAAGTCGTCAACAAACGCAACCTTGGATTGACATCGCTTCAAAAGTTGATTGGTCAAATCATTGTCTCGGTGTTGTTCGTTTGGTTCTTATCGCTTGGCGGCGGGCTCGACACAACAATCAGCATTCCGTTCACATCGATCGCGTTTGATACGGGCTGGTTCTACATCGCCATCGTCATCTTCTGGCTCGTCGGCTTCTCGAACGCCGTCAACTTGACGGACGGTTTGGACGGTCTCGTTTCGTTCTCGGCCATCCCGACGTTTGCGTTCTTTGGAATTTATGCGTTAGGACAAGACGAAGTCGGCATCGCTTGGTTTGCGTTTAGTACGGTCGGAGCACTCCTTGGGTTCCTCGTCTTTAACAAATACCCGGCGAAAATTTTCATGGGTGACACGGGTTCGCTCGCTTTAGGCGGAGCGGTCGCTGGTCTCGCCCTCATGTTGAAACTTGAATTATTACTCGTCTTCGTCGGTATTATTTTTGTCATCGAGACGCTCAGTGTCATCTTGCAGGTCATCTCGTTTAAAACGACGGGGAAACGAATCTTTAAGATGAGTCCGATCCACCACCATTTCGAGATGGTCGGCTGGTCAGAATGGCGCATCGTATTGACGTTCAGTGGAATTAGCTTGATCACGGCAGTATTGTCGTTACTTCTCATGTAATGGATGGTGGAAGACATGAATCAACAGTGGAATGGTAAGCGAGTCCTCGTACTCGGGGCGGCTCGGAGCGGTATCGCAGCTGCCGCCTATTTAAAGGCGGTTGGCGCAGACGTAGTGATCAATACGGGCAGTGAGCCAACAGAAGCAGAGCGGGCAAAGATTGAAGCGCTAAACGTAAAAACTGTCTTCGGCTCGCATCCGCTTGAACTGTTAGACGAAGCTGAACTGATCGTCAAGAATCCGGGTATCCCTTATCAGATCCCGTTACTAGAAGAAGCGATTGCGCGTCACATCCCGATTTATACGGAAGTCGAGCTCGCTTATTTGGCAACAGAGGCAGATTTTGTCGCCATCACCGGGTCGAACGGTAAAACGACGACGACGACGCTCGTCCATGAGCTGTTAAAAGGTGGCAAACGCCCCGTCCACGTGGCGGGAAATATCGGGTTTCCGGCCATCGAAGTCGCGACGCAAGCCGCGCCGGGCGACCTGATCGTGATCGAACTATCGAGTTTTCAGCTGATGGGAGTGGAAGCGTTCCATCCCCGCTCGGCAGCGCTACTCAACTTGTCAGAAGCTCATCTTGACTATCACGGTGACTTCGAATCGTACGCTGACGCGAAAGCGAATCTGTTCCAAAACATGACGCCTTCAGACCGGGTCGTCGTCAAAGGAGAGGATCGAGAAGTCATGAAGCGAGTGCCGACTGGACTTTCGGCTCAAACGTTTGGCTATGAAGCCGGTGACGCGCATGTCGATTCAGGATGGATCACTTTGCATGGCGCACGGATCATGCCGGTGTCAGAACTTGCGCTTGGAGGCGCCCATAACGTCGAGAACGTATTGGCCGCGCTCTTGTTGATCGAGCCATTTGACATCCCGAGTGATCATATCGAGCACGTCTTGCGCACGTTCGGTGGCGTCGCTCATCGGACGGAGAGCCTCGGCCGTGTACTTGGCCGTCACGTCTACAACGATTCAAAAGCGACGAACAACGTCGCTGCCGAGGCGGCGCTCACTGGTTTCGAAGCACCGATCGTTTGGTTATGTGGCGGGCTCGAACGTGGAGCCGACCTGACATCACTCGTTCCGGCGATGAAACGGGTGAAAGCTGTCATCGCTTACGGCGAGACGGCTGAACGGTTCAAAACGTTAAGTGAATCAGAAAATATTCCGGCGCAAGCCGTCGCCACGCTCGACGAGGCGGTGCCGCTCGCGTTTGAACAGTCCGTTGCAGGCGACGTGATCTTGCTGTCGCCGGCCTGTGCGAGCTGGGATCAATATAAGACGTTTGAAGAACGAGGCGAACATTTCGTCAAGCTCGTGAACGCATATGAGGAGGCAAACCGATGAGAGTCATCATTTCTGGTGGAGGGACGGGTGGTCACATCTATCCGGCGCTCGCCCTGCTCGATACGTTGAAAGAGCGGCATACCGATTTAGAGGTGCTCTATATCGGGACCGAGAACGGGCTTGAAGCCGATCTCGTACCGCGAGCGGGTATCCCGTTCAAATCGATTCGAATCAGTGGCTTGAAACGGTCGCTTTCGATTGAGAACGTCAAGACGGGTTATCGGTTCGTCCAATCGGTTCTCGCATTGCGAAAAGACATGAAAACGTTCCGACCTGACGTCGTCATCGGAACGGGCGGTTTCGTGTCCGGGCCTGTCGTCTTCACCGCACAACTGCTCGGTATTCCGACGATTTTGCATGAACAAAACAGCATCCCGGGACTGACGAATAAGTTTTTGTCTAAAAAAGCGGATCGTGTGGCGCTGTCGTTCGCCGGTTCTGAACAACATTTCCCAGGGGCGAACGTGCAAGTCATCGGGAATCCACGGGGTAGTGAGGTCTTGAAGACAACGGCAGACGAGATGAAACTGCGCACCGAGTACGGGATTGACGAACGACCGATTGTTCTCATCTATGGCGGCAGCCGTGGGGCGGAAGCGATCAATCGAGCGGTCATCGAGGCGATCCCGGAACTCGCGACTGAACCTGTGAACGTCTTATATGTGACCGGAAAAGTGCATTTTGACGATGTCGTCGCCAAAGCGCCGAGCTCAGATAACGTCCAAATCTTGCCCTACGTCTACGATATGCCAGAACTCCTCGCCTGTGCGAGTCTCGTCGTCTCACGGGCCGGTGCTTCGACAATCTCGGAATTGACTGCGCTCGGTTTGCCGAGCATTTTAATCCCGAGCCCTTACGTGACAGCGGATCATCAGACGAAAAATGCGTCGGCGCTCGTCGAGAGCGGTGCCGCTGAGCTGATTAAAGAGCAAGCGTTGACAGGCGCCACGCTCGTCGCGTCAATCCGTCACGTCTTGAATCACCATGACGAGATGGCCGCAGCGTCGAAACGATTAGGATTCCCGCACGCCGCGGAATCACTCGCCGATCTTGTTGAAGAAGTAAGCCGATAAAGGAGAGAAGTTAATGGAGACGCGTCAGAATACCGTTCGCAGTTTGGAAGATCGCATTCCGTATATGAAGGACCAACGGCGCAAAAAAGCGAATCGACGCTTGGCGACGATTCTATTCTTGTTTGCCGTGCTCATCGCACTCGTCGTCTATATGCAGACGTCGGTTTCTGACGTGAAGGCAGTGAATGTGTCCGGACTCGACTGGTTGACTGAAGCTTACGTCCTTGAGGGAACGGATCTCGACACGTCTTCAAAGATTGTTCGCATCTCTCCGAACGACATCGAGCAGACGATTCGCGCACTCCCGGGAGTGCGGGACGCCAAAGTCGATCGGTCTTGGTATAACATCGTCACCGTGGACGTCGAGGAAGAGAAGATGATCGCCTACTCGCGAAACGACTCAGAAGAAGTCGTCGTGCTCGCGGACGGATCACTTCACCCGACCGGACAAATCGATGATCCGGAGAAGTTGCAGGATGGTCCGCTCTTACGTGAGTTCACGGACGTCGCCGAGCTCGAGAAAGTGGCAAGTGAACTCGAGCAAGTCGATGACGCGATGCGGGCCCGGATGTCTGAAATCGTCTTTTCGAAAAAAAAGGATGAACCAGTCCGGTATGAGATTTATATGAACGATGGAAACACGTTGCTCACACCGACGTTCAAACTGAGCCAAACCGTCTCAAAATACGGGGATATCTTTGAAAACATCCCAAAAGGTCAACGCGGAACCGTCGTCATGGACGGAGGCTTTTATTTCGTCCCTTACGAAAAAACGAAAGAATAATCTGATTTTTTACAGTCCTTAGACACGTAAGGACTGTTTTTTTATAGTTTGTAATCGAATTGACACCCCAAAACCGCTTAATTTGTAGGATTCTACCTTTTCTCACTATGTTATTTGTTGTAAACTTAGACGTGAGATATCTTGCCGGACCTATCAATATTTTTGGATATCTGTAACAATGTAACGGAAATTCAGAAACAGAAATTTAAGCGCGGAGGTGTTTCCCTTTTGGAAGCGAACGGTTATGTTGCCGCATTGGATATAGGAACGTCAGAAATTAAGCTCGTCGTGGGCGAATTGCTCGGAGGAACGCTTAACATTTTGGCGGAGGGGTGCGCCCCGTCTGCAGGAGTAAAACGTGGCGCCGTCGTCGACATCGATAAAACGGTTCAAGCCATTAAGCAAGCCGTCGAACATGCCGAAGCGGCGCTCGGTGATCAAGTTCGTTCGGTATATGTTGCCATCGAAGGGGAACATATCCAAATTGCCCCGTGTCATGGGATCGCATCGGTGAAACGAGAAGACCAAGAGATCACGGACGTCGACGTCATCGAAGTCATCAATTCGGCGCAAGTGATGCGTTTGCCGGATGAGATGAGCGTCATCGATGTCATCCCGACGTCGTTCACAGTCGACCAACAGACAGGGGTCGTCGATCCCCGTGGTATGCTCGGCTACCGGTTAGAGATGCACGGAAAAATGGTAACGGGTTCAAAAACGGTCCTACATAGCATCCGTCGTTCGATTGAACGGGCAGGCCTTACGCTAGAAGGATTTGTACTCGGTAACTTGGCGCTCGGAATGAGTGCTGCTTCCGTCGATGAAATCGACCTTGGGATCGGCCTCGTCGACATCGGACACGAAAAGACGACCGTCTCTGTATTTTATCGCGGTGATCTCGTCTACTCGTATATCCTCCCAGTCGGCGGGGACCACATGACGCGAGACTTGGTATATAAACTCAACTGTAAGTACCAAGACGCAAAAGTGGCGAAAGAAGAATACGGACTCGCGCTCGAAGAAATGGCGGACGCTTCTGAAGGATTCTCATTTACGAATATTAATGGGGAAGTGGCATTCGAGCCACAAACAGAAATTAGTTACGTTTTAGAGGCGCGAATAGAGGAAATGTTCACACTCGTGTTGAATAGAGTGCAAAAGGTAGGTGTTCCACCGCTCAGCGGAGGTTATCTCCTCTGTGGCGGAGCGGCTGCCTTGCCTGGCATCCAGGAATTGGCGACGCGCGTCATGGGTCAAAAGACAAGACTCTACCAACCTTCGTCGATTGGTGTCAGACATCCGAAATACGCGACGGCTGTCGGTGTTCTCAAGTATGTGCTCATGAGCGACCATCATGTCTCGAAGTCGCAACTTGAGAAGCCAGATGAGCGCGTGACTGTTCCGACACCAACTGGCGGGACAGAACGCGACATCGATCGTGATGACGAGCCTGAAACAACAGAGCGCGAATCTAAAAATGGATTCGGGCGTTTAATGGAAAAATTATTTGGCGTGTAAGCTGATGATGTGTTAACAATTGGAAATTACGTAGGGGGATACCTGAAATGATGTACTTTGATGAGGCGATTGACGCCGTAGCAAAAATTAAAGTAATTGGAGTCGGTGGTGGTGGTTCAAACGCCGTCAACCGAATGATCGAGCACGGAGTGCAAGGTGTCGAGTTCATCGCGGTCAATACAGACGCACAAGCACTCAATATGTCGAAAGCGGACGTCAAGCTTCAGCTTGGCGCTAAATTGACACGCGGCCTTGGTGCCGGTGCGAACCCGGACATCGGTAAGAAAGCGGCTGAAGAAAGCCGTGAGCAATTGATCGAAGCACTTGACGGTGCCGATATGGTCTTCGTCACTGCCGGTATGGGTGGGGGAACAGGTACGGGCGCTGCACCAGTCATCGCTGAGATTTCAAAAGAAATCGGAGCGCTCACAGTCGGTGTCGTCACGAAACCGTTCATGTTCGAAGGACGCAAACGGATGCAGCATGCGCAACACGGAATCCAAGCGTTCAAAGAAAAAGTCGATACACTCATCGTCATCCCGAACGACAAGTTGCTTGAAATCGTCGAGCGGAACACGCCGATGATCGAAGCGTTCCGCGAAGCGGATAACGTGCTTCGCCAAGGTGTCCAAGGGATCACAGACTTGATCGCCATCCCTGGTTTGATCAACCTTGACTTCGCCGACGTGAAAACGATCATGACGGAAAAAGGATCGGCGCTCATGGGTGTCGGTGTGGCGACTGGTGAAAACCGTGCCATCGAAGCAGCGAAAAAGGCGATCTCATCTCCACTGCTCGAGTCTTCAATCGAAGGCGCGAAAGGTGTCTTGATGAACATTACAGGTGGACTCAGCCTCAGCTTGTATGAAGTAACAGAGGCTGCTCAAATCGTTCAAAGCGCCGCTGATGAAGAAGTGAACTTGATCTTTGGTTCGGTCATCAACGAAAACTTGAACGAGGAGATCATCGTCACTGTCATCGCGACTGAGTTTGCGGAAGAGTCACAAGGCACGAACCCGTTCCTTCAGCAACCGAAGAAACAAGCGGAGCCTGAGGCGAACAAAGAAGTTCAACCGAAACCGACTGAACCTGCTCAACAAGAAGAAGGGAACTTCCATAGACCAGTCTATGGTGGGGACGTCCCAGACGAGACGATCAACATCCCAGCGTTCGTAAGACAACGCCGTAACTAAACAACAGGGGGTGCCGTTCTCGGCACCCCCTTTTTCTAAAAAAAAGGAGACTGGTATGCAACTCATACATACATGGGAAACCGAGGCGTATCGCTATCTGGCTTATGTGACGACTCGGACGGATGGACACAATGAAGGCAATGTCGGTTTGCACGTCGGCGATGATGCGGAACAAGTCATTGCCAACCGGGAACGTTTCTTCACCGAAGCAAACTTGTCGCTCATCGATTCGGTTTGGGCCGATCAAGTGCACGGGACGCGTGTCGCGACCGTCGACGAAGCGGACAAGGGCAAAGGCGCCTATCGATACGATGAGGCGATTCAAGCGACTGACGGACTCGTCACGACCGCTACCGATTTGCCACTCGCTCTCGTGTTCGCCGATTGCGTCCCGTTGTTCTTTTGTGCGAAAGATCACGGAATCATCGGCATGGCTCATGCCGGATGGAAAGGGACGGTCGGAAACATCGTGTCTTCGATGGCGGACGAATTCGCTCGGCTCGGGGTTCCGGAACACGACATCGAGATGTACGTCGGACCGGCCATCACGGCCGAGCATTATGAAGTCGACCGCCGTGTCCTCGATGCCGTAAATGCCGTCTCGCCCGAAGCATATGCGGCCTCGGTGTATAACGAATCAGAACGTCATGCGAATCTGTCATTGCAACGAGTCAATGAGACACTCGCTGTCGAAAGAAACATGGACGTCAAGCAGTCGAACTTGTCGACCGCTTCCGATCGAGACTTTTTCTCTTATCGGAACGGAGACGCCAAGCGTCGATTTGCCGCCGTCCTCGTCAAGGAGAAGAAATTGTGAGCATAGCTGATAACGTCAAACAAGTGAGACAGAATATTGAGAACCTTCAATCGGAAACAGCGGTGACGCTCATCGCGGTCACGAAGTCGGTCGGTGTCGACGTCGCGAACGCGCTTTACGCAGAAGGTGTCCGTGATTTCGGTGAGAACCGTCCGGAAGGCTTGCTCGAGAAAGTCAATGCGATGCCGTCGGACGCCAAGTTCCATTTTATCGGCAGTCTACAGACGCGCAAAGTGAGACAAGTCATCGATCATGTTGCCGCAATCCATTCGCTCGACCGATTATCGCTCGCCGAAGAGATTGACAAACGGTCCGACCGTGTCATCGATTGTTTCGTCCAAGTGAACGTATCGGGCGAGACGTCAAAACATGGGCTTGAAAAAGAGGAAGTCATCCCGTTCATCGAGAACTGTAGACAGTATCGCCATATTCGGGTCATCGGACTGATGACGATGGCTCCGTTCACAGAAGATGAAGGTGTGATCCGTGAAACATTCCGTGCTTTACGCGAATTGCGCGACCGCGTCGCGGCAAATCGCTTCGAACATGCACCATGCAACGAATTGTCGATGGGTATGTCTAACGACTACGAGTTGGCAATCGAAGAAGGCGCATCGTTTGTTCGTATTGGGACCGTACTTGTGCAATAATATATTCTAAGGAGGAATCCGTTATGTCAATCAAAAACAAAATGAAAGACTTCTTTGGACTTGAGGAAGATCCGAATCACGCGTATGAAGGGGAAGAGTATGCTGTCGCAGAGACGAACACTCAACCGACGACTGATGCGCTCGTCAAAACCGAGGAGCGTCCGAAACCATCGAACAACCTCGTCGCGCTAAACACGAAGAAGAAAGAACGTTCGAAAGTCGTTCTTGCCGAACCGCGCGTCTTTGCCGAGGCACAAGATATTGGCGACCAGTTGAAAGAAAATCGTGCCGTCATCGTCAACCTTCAGCGCATGTCGAAAGAGCAGTCTCGTCAAGTTGTAAACTTCTTGTCGGGTGTCGTTTACGCCCTAGAAGGAACGATGACGTCGATTGGACATAACACGATTCTATGTGCTCCGAACAATATCGAATTGACTGGATCGATTTCGAATTTGATTTCGGAGGACGAACTAAACAGTAAAGGGTGGTAAATGAATGGAAAATGCGATCCCTGCATTAGGCAATACGATTGTTACGCTTCTTGGATATTATAGTTGGGTCTTGATTGCCTATATTTTATTATCGTGGTTCCCGAATGCGAGAGAATCAAAATTCGGACAGATTTTGACATACTTGTGTGAGCCGTTTCTTAACCCGTTCCGTCGGATCATCCCGCCAATCGGCGGGATGCTCGACATTTCTCCAATCGTCGCCCTGTTCGTGCTTCGTATGGCGCAAGCAGGAGTGCGAGCGATTTTCGGTCTGTAAATGAGCGTCTTCGATCATTATCGACCGAATGAACGCCCGTTTGTCGAGCAAGTGCTCGACTGGGTGCGACAAGTCGAGGACAACTACTTGTTTAAATTGACGGATTTTTTAGACCCACGTGAGCAACAAATCGTCAGGCAACTCGTTGGCAAACGGCTCGCCATCTACGAGGACGGCGGTTTCCCTGGAGCTGAGCGGAAACGGCTTTTATTGACGCCCGACTACTATGAGCTCGACGTGAACGACTTTGAAGTCAAGATTCTTCAAATCGATTATCCGACGAAGTTTGTCGACTTGACCCACCGCCAAGTGACAGGCACGCTTCTTAACGCGGGCCTGAAGCGGCAAAAGTTTGGCGACGTTGTCCTCGCTGACGGGATCGCTCAGTTCGCGACGACGGCTGATGCGGCTGGATTCATCGAAATGAACGTGGATCGCGTCGGCAAAGCCCGGGTGCGGCTGTCTGATGTGCCGGCCGCATCGATTTTGACCGTCCCAGAAGTCAAATGGAGCGACGAGTTTGGCATCGTCTCCTCACTCCGCTTTGATGCGGTCGTTAGCGAAGTGCTCGGTCTGTCGCGCCAGAAAGCACAGGCGCTCGTCAAACATGGTGACTGCAAAGTCAATCATAAAGCGATCACGGACGCGAGCTTTTTACTCGAACCAGACGATTTGGTTTCAATCCGGGGTTACGGTCGTGTCAAATTGACGGCAATCCTCGGCTCGACAAAGCGTGAGAAAATAAAAATCCAGTATGGCATCATACGTTGAATTTAGGAGGAAAGTCGAATGGCGTTGACACCGATTGATATTCATAACAAAGAGTTCTCGACTCGTTTTCGCGGGTACGATATCGATGAGGTCAATGAATTTTTAGATCAAATCATTAAAGAGTTTGAGCTATTGATTCGTGAAAATAGAAGGTACGAAGAACTCGTCAACGATATGCAAGCCCGTATTGACTACTTCTCCTCGATGGAAGACACGTTGAATAAATCGATTATCGTCGCACAAGAGGCAGCAGAAGAAGTCAAGACCAATGCGGCCAAAGAAGCCAGCCTCATCTTGAAGCAGGCTGAACGCGAAGCGCTCGCCCGAGAAGAGGAAGCGTCGCGTAAAGAGCAGATGGCAGAGCGTGAAGTCATTCAAATGTTGAAAAAAGTCGAACTGTACCGGACCCGGTTCCGTGTACTCGTCGACGCACAGATGGAACTTCTAAATAGTACCGAATGGGACACGATTGTCGGAGAGCCGCCTGTCCAGACGGTTCTTGACGATACGAGTGAACTTGCGTATAATGACGACGAAGTCACACCAAACAAACATCACGGATAATAAACAATACGTTGATTAGGACACGTCAATAAAGTCACACCTACGAAGCGACTTAGGGAAGGTGCAAGCCTAAGAGAAAGACTTTATTTGGTATCCCCTATGAGTGTCATGCTGAATTGAGTAAGCGTGACCGCTTGACCTCGTTATCGGTTACCGAGAGCGGTCTCAAGGTCTACTTGAGATTAGTAGGGTGGTACCGCGAGTCGATGAACTCGTCCCTATTTAGGGGCGGGTTTTTTTGTTTTTCAAAAAAGATGCAGGAGGAGTTTCAATGAACTACAAAGACACATTATTGATGCCTGATACAGAATTCGCGATGCGTGGAAATTTGCCGAAGCGCGAGCCAGCAATGCACGAGGCTTGGGAGCAGATGGACTTGTACAACCGCGTCCAAGAGAAGAATGCAGGAAAGCCGCAATACATTCTACATGACGGACCTCCGTACGCCAACGGTGACATCCATATGGGCCATGCACTCAACAAAGTGTTAAAAGACATCATCGTCCGTTTCAAGTCGTTGAACGGCTATCAATCACCGATGATCCCAGGTTGGGACACACACGGTCTTCCGATCGAGAACGCGCTTCAAAAAGCAGGCGTCAACCGTAAAGAGATGACTGTCGCCGAGTTCCGCGAAAAATGTGCCGCTTACGCGATGGAGCAAGTGAACTCACAACGTGAACAGTTCAAGCGTCTCGGACTGCTCGCTGACTTTGACAATCCATACATCACGCTCCAGCCTGAATATGAAGCGGCGCAAATCCGCCTGTTCGGCACGATGGCTGAAAAAGGATACATCTATAAAGGGAAAAAACCGGTCTATTGGTCACCGTCTTCTGAATCGGCACTCGCTGAGGCGGAAATCGAGTACTATGACAAAAAATCACCAGCCATCTATGTGGCGTTCCAAGTCGTCGATGGCAAAGGCGTCCTCGGGACGACCGACCATTTCGTCATCTGGACGACGACACCGTGGACGATTCCGGCCAACCTCGGGATCGCTGTCAGCGATGAGCTGACATACACACGGATCGAACACGATGGCAAAGGGTATATCGTTGCCGAGACGCTCGTCGAAGAAGTGACGACAGCACTCGGCTGGGATGAGTACTCAGTGAGCGGGTCTTGGAACGGACGCGAGTTCGAACACATGACGGTACAGCACCCGCTTTACGACCGGACGTCACTCCTCATCCTTGGCGACCACGTCACGGCTGAAGCGACAGGCTGCGTCCATATCGCACCTGGCCACGGGGAAGACGACTACCGTGTCGGCCAAGCGTACGGACTTGACGTGTTGTGCCCGGTCGACGACCGTGGGTATATGACGGACGAAGCACCAGGCTTTGAAGGACTGTTCTATGAAGATGCGAACAAAGAGATCGGCATGAAGCTCGAAGCAAATGGCAACTTGTTGAAGCTCAAATTCATCAAGCACTCGTACCCGCACGACTGGCGTACGAAAAAGCCGGTCATCTTCCGGGCGACACCGCAATGGTTCGCTTCGATCAAAGACTTCCGCAGCGACATGTTGCGTGAAATCGAAGAAGTAAACTGGGTACCGGAATGGGGCATGACGCGCCTGTTCAACATGGTCCGTGACCGTGGCGACTGGGTCATCAGCCGTCAGCGGGCATGGGGTGTGCCGATCCCGATCTTCTACGCAGAAGACGGAACGGAAATCATCACGAACGAAACGATCGACCATATCGCCAACTTGTTCCATGAGCACGGATCAAACGTCTGGTACGAGCGCGAGGCGAAAGACTTGTTGCCATCCGGCTTCACACATCCGAACAGTCCAAACGGCGAGTTCCGTAAAGAAGTCGACATCATGGACGTCTGGTTCGATTCAGGTTCGTCACACGCAGGTGTGCTCGAACAGCGCGACAACTTGCGCCGTCCGGCCGACCTGTACCTAGAAGGTTCGGACCAATACCGTGGTTGGTTCAACTCGTCACTGTCGACTGCAGTCGCGACGACTGGCAAAGCACCGTATCGCAACGTCCTCAGTCACGGCTTCGTCCTTGACGGCGACGGCCGGAAGATGTCGAAATCGCTCGGCAACACGATTGCACCGAACGACCTCGTGAAACAGTACGGTGCTGAAATCGTACGTCTTTGGGTCGCGTCTGTCGACTATCAGTCAGACGTCCGCGCCTCGCATGACAACTTTAAACAAGTGTCAGAAGTATACCGGAAGATCCGTAACACGTTACGCTTCTTGCTCGGTAACTTGAACGGGTTCGATCCGTCGATGCGCGTCGCGTTCGAAGATATGCCGGAAGCCGACCGCTTCATGGCGACGAAGCTGAAACAACTTCAGACGAAAGTCGTCAAAGCGTACGATACGTTCGACTTTATGGCTGTTTACCACATGAGCCACAACTTCTGTGTCAACGAATTGTCGTCGTTCTATCTCGACTTCACGAAAGACATCCTCTACATCGAACGTGAAAATGATGCGCGTCGCCGTGCCGTTCAGACGGTCATGTATGATGCAGTCATCACTTTGACGAAGCTGCTTGCCCCGGTCCTCCCGCATACGGCGGACGAAGTCTGGCAAGAAATCCCGGCCAAGACGACGGATAGCGTCTTCTTGTCGGACCTTGAAGAAGTGGCGCCGCTCACGGAAGCAGAGACGGAATTACTCGCGAAATGGTCGAAATTCCTCACGTTCCGCGACGACGTCTTGAAAGCGATCGAGATCGCCCGCGGCGAGAAGTTGATCGGGAAACCGCTCGAAGCAAAACTTCAGATCGCACCGAAGGGTGAGACGAAAGCGCTGCTCGACACGATCGATAACGTTCGTCAACTCCTGCAAGTGTCACAACTCGACTACGTCGATACGGCCGACGTCGACTACGCGACGGCGAAGATCAGCGTCGCGAAAGCAGACGGTGCCGCTTGTGCCCGCTGTTGGACGTATTCGACCGAACTTGGTCAGAACGCAGATCATCCAGAACTTTGCCCGCGCTGTACAGAAGTCATCGCATGAGCCGGACCGGAGTGGCGCACAGTCCACTCCGGTTTCTTATGACTTGAAAGGAGAATTTGATGAAACGTTATTACGGATTAGCAGTCGTTCTCATTTTGCTCGACCAAGTGACGAAATGGATCGTCGTCCAGACGATGACAATCGGTCAATCGGTCGAATTGATTCCAGGATGGCTCTATTTGACATCGTACCGCAACAGAGGCGCGGCCTGGGGCATGCTCGAAGGACAGATGGTGTTCTTCTTCGTCGTCACCGCCGTCGTTGTCGTCGGTCTGATCTACTTCTTGCATAAAGAAGTGAACGGGTTCAAACTGCTCGGCTACAGTGTCGGCTTACTGCTCGCCGGAGCGATCGGCAACTTTATCGATCGTCTGTTCCGGGGCGAGGTCGTCGACTTCGTCGACACGTACCCGTTCGGCTACAACTTCCCAATCTTTAACGTCGCCGATATGGCACTCACGTTCGGGGTCATCTTTATGATCATCGGCGTCTTGTTCGAAGAAAAATTAAACAAAGAAAGGGGACAATCGTAATGGAAACTTACACATTTGTCGCCGAAGAAAAGGCACGGATCGATAAATGGATGAGCGAACGAAGTGACTGGTCACGTTCGCAAATCCAAGACTGGATTAAGGCAGGGGATCTGCTCGTCAACGGTCAACTCGTGAAGCCGAACTATAAACTGCAAGAAGGGGACGAAGTCGTCGTGACGGTGCCAGAAGCCGTCGAACTCCAAGTCCTCCCCGAAGATATTCCGCTCGACGTCGTGTTCGAGGACGAGGATGTCATCGTCGTCAACAAAGCACGTGGCATGGTCGTGCACCCTGCGGCTGGTCATACGTCTGGAACGCTCGTCAACGCGCTGTTATATCACTGTGACGACCTCTCAGGCATCAATGGTGTGAAGCGTCCGGGTATCGTCCATCGTATCGATAAAGATACGACGGGACTGCTCATGGTCGCGAAAAACGATATGGCGCACGAGTCACTCGCGCAACAGTTGAAAGACAGAACGATCAAACGCGAATACGTCGCACTCGTCCACGGCGAGCTCGTCCATGAGCTCGGATCGATCGAGGCGCCGATCGGGCGCGACACGAACGATCGTCAGCGCATGACGGTGACAGACAAGAATGCGAAAGAAGCGGTAACACACTTCCGTCTGCTCGAGCGCTATAAAGACTTCACGCTCGTCGAGTGCAAGCTCGAGACAGGACGGACGCATCAAATCCGTGTCCATATGCGCTATATCGGCCATCCGCTTGCTGGAGACCCGAAATACGGACCGCGTCGGACAATCGATTTGAACGGGCAAGCGCTCCATGCAGCCACGCTCGGCTTCCATCATCCGCGGACGAACGAATGGCTCGAGTTCGAGGCGGCACTCCCGACCGACTTCGAGGCAGAGCTCGCAAAATTGGACAAAATCGAGAAAACACGTTGACTTTCAACCGATTCAGATTTATAGTCTAGAAAGCATAACACCTTTAAACCCAGTCCAGAGAGGCTGTGAAAGGATCGTGGCCGCGGCCACAACCGTCTATCATATACGGCACTCGTTTGCCTTCGTGAAGACTTCCTTTCCAGCCGGATGAGGAAGTCTTCTTTTTTTATAGATTACGAGAGGAGGAATCATATGAAACGCTCGACCATACTAGACGAAGCCGCGATCCGACGCGCCTTGACGCGAATCGCCCATGAGATCATTGAACGCAACAAAGGAACGGACAACGTCGTCCTCGTCGGGATCAAAACGCGCGGTGAGACGCTCGGCGACCGACTCGCCCATCGCATCGAAGAAATCGAAGGAAAACCGATCGCGCTCGGTAACTTAGACATCACGCTCTACCGGGACGACCTATCGAAGAAGTCGCTCGACCCAGAAGTGAAAGCAACCGAACTCCCGCACGATATCAATGGCAAGACGGTCGTCCTCGTCGATGACGTCTTGTACACGGGACGGACGGTCCGAGCCGCCATGGACGCACTCGTCGACCACGGTCGGCCCGATTACATCCAACTCGCCGTCTTGATCGACCGGGGGCACCGCGAGTTGCCGATTCGCCCGGACTTTGTCGGGAAAAACGTCCCGACATCGAAAACAGAACAAGTCGTGGTCCGACTCAGTGAAGTCGACACGACAGACGAAGTGTACATCCAACAGCAATAAATCCAAAACCTTTAAGGTGGTCCAGAGAGGCCAGGAAGGAGAACTATTTATGAAAACCCCCATCCTCAACATCCACGAGCGTCCCGCTCACTTGCCGCAATGGCTGCTCTTCAGCTTGCAACACGTCTTCGCCATGTTCGGAGCGACGATCTTAGTCCCGATTTTGACCGGACTGAACACGTCCGTCGCCCTCGTCGCTTCCGGTGTGGCCACGCTCTCATTCCTAGTCATCACCCAATTCAAAGTCCCGACGTATCTCGGGTCAAGTTTTGCCTACATCGCACCGATCATCGCGGTCAGCCAGCAATGGGGCGTCGAAGCCGCACTGTTCGGCGGTATTATCGCCGGTTCGGTCTACGGTGTCGTGTCGCTCATCATCTTTAAGACGGGCGTCGGTTGGTTGTTACGACTGTTGCCGCCGGTCGTCGTCGGTCCGGTCATCATGGTCATCGGCTTATCGCTCGCACCGGTCGCCATCGACATGTCGATGAACCGCGACGGAGCGTATAACGGCACGTTCATCACGGTCGCCCTGCTCACGCTCGGCATCACGATCCTCGCGATGACAAAGTTAAAAGGAGTATGGGGCGCGGTTCCAATCTTGTTCGGCATCGTCGGCGGATACGCCATCGCCGCCATGTTCGGCATCATCGACTACTCGGCCATCGGTCAAGCGAGCCTGTTCCAACTGCCTGACTTCACGATGGTGTTCGTCGACTACATGCCGATGTGGCAAGTCGGGGCACTCCTCGCCATCGTCCCGGTCGCGCTCGTCACGATGACGGAGCACATCGGCGACCAAATGGTCACGTCGAAAATCATCGGACGCGAGACGATGAAAGATCCAGGCCTGCACCGGACGCTCCTCGGCGACGGCGTCGGCAAAGCCGTCGCCTCAGCGCTCGGTGGACCGCCGTGTACGACGTACGGTGAAAACAACGGGGTCATGGCGATCACGAGAGTGTACAGCGTCTACGTCATCGCGGGAGCAGCGCTCATGGCCATCAGTTTCGGCTTCCTCGGTCACGTCGAGGCGTTCATCTCGACAATCCCGAATCCGGTCAAAGGCGGTATCTCGATCCTCTTGTTCGGTGTCATCGCCTCGAACGGACTGCGGACGATGGTCGACAGCAACGTCGACCTCGCCGAGAAACGCAACCTCATCATCGCCTCGGTCATTCTCGTCGTCGGCCTCGGCGGGGCGATGGTCCAACTCGGCAGCTTCCCAGTCCAAGGGATGGCGCTCGCGACGGTCGTCGGTATTCTTTTGAACGCGGTGTTGCCGAAAGAAGAAGTCGAACCGGCTTCGGTCGATACAACTGAAGAAACGAAACAGGCAAGTAACTTTTAATTCGATCCCGTGAGGTCGGCAAAGTGAAGGCTCGTTTATTTGGGTGCAGTCTACCCAAATGAAGGCGTCCCTTCACGTAGGTGAAGAGACGCCTTTTCTCTTTGCCTCCAAACAAAAGGAGGAGACGAACATGAATTTGATCAAACAACAACCGAACCATTTTGTCAGCTTAGAAACGCTCACCCTCGAAGAGATCATGGGGATGATCGAAGAGTCGCTCCGCTACAAACAAGGGGACATGCCGCCGCTGTTTGACGGGAAGACGGTCGCGAACTTGTTCTTCGAAAATTCGACGCGGACGAAAAACTCGTTTCAAATGGCCGAGCGGCACTTGAACATACAAGAGATCCCGTTCGACGTGGCGACGTCATCGGTGACGAAAGGCGAGACGTTATACGACACGTGCAAGACGCTTGAAGCGATCGGTGTCGACGCGCTCGTCATCCGCCATCCTGAAGCGGGATACTACCATGAGCTCGTCGAGAAGCTGACAATCCCAGTATTAAACGGCGGGGACGGGAGCGGGGAACACCCGTCACAGTCGCTGCTCGACCTCGTCACGATTTATGAAGAGTTCAAGACGTTCGAAGGCTTGAATATCGCCATCTGCGGCGATCTCGTCCATAGCCGGGTCGCCCGCTCGAACGCAGGCGTGTTGAAACGGCTCGGGGCGAATGTCGTCGGTTGTAGCCCGGAATCGTGGTGGGATGGTTCGATGGGGCTTTCGCACCGCGACCTTGACGACATCTTACCGGACTGCGACGTCGTCATGTTGCTCCGCGTTCAGCACGAGCGCCACATTATGGGTGACATCTTTTCTAAAGAAGACTATCATGCGCGCTACGGCTTGACGGTCGAGCGGGTCGAGCGGATGAAACAAGGCGCCATCATCATGCATCCGGCCCCGGTCAACCGGGACGTCGAGATCGCCGGCAGTTTGATCGAACATCCGTCATCGCGCATCTTTCCACAGATGAAGAACGGCGTTTACGCACGGATGGCCATCTTAAATCGAGCATTAGGGGGACAACAATGATTATTCAACACGCAACGTGGTATGACGGGAAGACGAAACGGACGAGCAATCTGTTGATCGAAGGCGGTACGATCCGTTCGGTCGATTACGACGGGACGACCGAAGGACACGAAGTGATTGACGCAAACGGGAAGCTGTTGATCCCAGGTCTCGTCGACGTCCACGTCCATTTGCGCGAGCCGGGTGGCGAGGCGAAAGAGACGATCAAGACCGGGACGGCTGCGGCTGCGGCCGGAGGGTTCACGACGATTTGCGCGATGCCGAACACACGGCCGGTCCCGGACGACCGGGCGACGCTCGATGACTTGCTCGCTCGGATCGAGCGGGACGCCAGCGTCCGCGTGCTCCCGTATGCGGCGATCACGAAACGGCAGCTCGGTGTCGAACAAGTCGATATGCCGTCACTTGCGGACGCGTTCGCGTTCACAGACGACGGAGTCGGCGTGCAGTCGGCGGCGATGATGCGTCAAGCGATGAGGGAAGCGAAACGGCTTGGGAAAGCGGTCGTGGCCCATTGCGAAGACAATACGCTCAAGGCCGGTTCGGTCCATGAAGGGAAGTTTAGTGAGACGCACGGCATCCAAGGCATCCCGAGTCTCGCCGAGAGCATCCATATCGCCCGTGACGTGTTGATCGCCGAAGAGACGGGCTGCCACTATCACGTCTGTCACGTGTCGTCACGTCAATCGGTCCGTGTCATCCGTGACGCCAAACGGGCCGGAATCCACGTCACGGCGGAAGTGACACCGCACCACCTCGTCTTATCGGAAGACGACATCCCGGGGTTAGATCCGAACTTCAAGATGAATCCGCCGCTGCGGAGCCAAGACGACCGCGCGGCGCTCTTAGAAGGGCTGTTCGACGGGACGATCGATTTGATTGCGACCGATCACGCCCCGCACACGGCTGAAGAGAAAGCACAAGGGATGGAGCGCGCCCCGTTCGGCATCACCGGATTCGAGACGGCGTTCCCGCTCCTTTACACGACGTTCGTCAAGACGGGACAAATGGAAGAGGCGGCGCTCATCGACTGGATGACGAGACGACCGAGCGAGGTGTTCGGTCTGCCTTACGGCGTGATTGAAGTCGGCCGGGCGGCGGACCTCGCGCTGATCGATACGGAGACGGTGCGTCCGGTCGACCCGGCGACGTTCGCGTCAAAAGGGAAGAACACACCGTTCGCTGGGAAAAGACTCACAGGTTGGCCGGTCGTGACGATCGTGGCCGGAGAAATCGTATATAAGGGGAGATTCGATGAAACGAACATTATGGCTTGAAGACGGGACAGCATTTGTAGGCAAGGCGTTCGGCGCGAACGCCGAGACGATTGGGGAAGTCGTCTTTCAAACGGGAATGACCGGCTACCAAGAGATTTTATCGGACCCGTCTTATTGTGACCAGCTCATCGTGTTGACGAATCCACTCATCGGAAATTATGGCGTCAACCGTGAAGATTTTGAGACGACCGTCCCGATGGCAAAAGCGCTCATCGTCAAAGAAGCTTGTGATCTGCCGTCGAACTTCCGCTCGACGGCGACGTTGCCGGAGACGCTCGAACGCTTCGGAATACCAGGTCTAGAAGGTGTCGATACGCGCATGTTGACGCGTCACCTTCGTTCACGCGGCGTCATGCGCGGCGTGTTGATCGACGGTGAGTCGACGTGGGCAGACGTTTCGATGCGCTTTGAAGCGAGCTTCCCGACCGATCAAGTGGCACGTGTCTCGACAAAACGGGCTTACGTCAGCACCGGGAGCGGCCGCCGGATCGCCCTCATCGATTTCGGGGCCAAACTCGGGATCATGCGCGAATTGTTGAAGCGCGACTGTGAAGTCGTCGTCTTGCCGCACGACGTGACGGCTGAAGAAGTGATGCGCTATGAGCCGGACGGGGTCATGCTCTCGAACGGACCAGGCGACCCGAAAGACGTACCGACAGCGCTCCCGCTGATCGAAGCACTCATGCCAAAACTCCCGATGTTCGGGATCTGTCTCGGCCATCAGTTGATTGCGCTCGCGAGCGGTGCCAACACGTTCAAGCTTCCGTTCGGGCATCGTGGTGCCAATCATCCTGTCCTCGAGCTTGAGACCGGTGCTGTGACGATCACGTCACAAAACCACGGCTACGCCGTCGACGAGACGTCGCTCCTTGAGACGCCGCTCATCGTGACGCATCGCGCCGTCAACGACGGGACGATCGAAGGCATCAAACATTTACATCATCCGACGTTCTCGGTGCAATATCATCCGGAAGCAGCGCCAGGACCATATGACGCCAACGACTTATTCGACCGCTTTATGACACTCGTCAACGAAAACAGACAGAAAGTAGGAATGTGACATGCCAAAACGACCAGATATTCAGAAAATCCTTGTGATCGGCTCCGGCCCGATCGTCATCGGACAAGCGGCAGAATTTGACTATGCTGGTACCCAGGCGTGTCTTGCCTTAAAAGAAGAGGGCTACGAAGTCATCCTCGTCAACTCGAACCCGGCGACGATCATGACTGACCCGTCGACGGCGGACCGCGTCTATATCGAACCACTCGAACCGGAATTTGTGGAGCGGATCATCCGTCAAGAACGTCCGGACGCGCTTCTCGCGACACTCGGGGGGCAGACCGGACTGAACTTGGCGGTCGAGCTCGATAAACGCGGCGTGCTCCGCGACTGCGGCGTCGAACTGCTCGGAACGAAATTGTCGGCGATTGAGCAGGCAGAAGACCGGGAACAGTTCCGCGACCTCATGTACAAGCTCGGTCACGGCGTCCCAGACAGCGATATCGTCCATTCACTCGACGCCGCCTGGAGCTTCGCTGACCGGATCGGCTATCCGATCATTATTCGTCCGGCTTATACGCTCGGCGGAACCGGTGGGGGAATCGCCCACGACCGGGAACAGTTCGAGCAGATTGTCGAATCGGGACTCAAGGCGAGTCCGGTGACGCAAGTGCTGCTTGAAGAGTCGATTGCCGGCATGAAAGAAGTCGAATATGAAGTGATGCGCGACTCGAGCGACCAGGCCATCATCGTCTGCGCCATGGAAAACTTCGATCCGGTCGGTGTCCATACCGGTGACTCGATCGTGTTCGCCCCGACCCAGACGTTGTCTGACCGTGATTATCAAATGCTCCGCAGCGTCTCGCTCGACATCATCCGGGCGCTCGGCATCGAAGGCGGATGTAACATCCAGTTCGCGCTCGACCCGGACAGCTTCACGTACTACGTGATCGAGGTCAACCCACGCGTCTCGCGGAGTTCGGCTCTCGCCTCAAAAGCGACGGGATACCCGATCGCCAAGCTCGCCGCGAAAGTCGCGGTCGGCTACAAGTTGTCGGAACTAAAAAACCCGGTGACGGAGACGAGTTACGCCTCGTTCGAGCCGGCGCTCGACTACGTCGTCGCTAAAATCCCGCGCTTCCCGTTCGACAAGTTCGAGACCGCGGACCGTCGTCTTGGCACACAAATGAAAGCGACGGGCGAAGTCATGGCCATCGGTCGGAATTTAGAAGAAGCGCTCTTGAAAGCCGTTCGTTCGCTCGAACTCGGTACGGAAGACTTATACGTACCACGCCTTTCCGAATTGACGGCTGAACAACTGGAACGAGAACTGACGACACCGACCGACGAACGGTTGTGGATGCTGTACGAAGCGCTTCGCCGCGGCTACTCGACAGAACAGCTTCACGGCTTGACGAAAATCGACCGGTTCTTCTTATCAAAACTCGATCGGATTTGGCGTGAGGAAGAAGCGTTGCGCGACGAGCCGTTGACAGAGGAACGGTTGCGCGAAGTGAAGCAACGTGGGTTCAGTGATCGCATGATCGCCCGCATCACGGACCAAGCCGTCGAGACGATCGCGTCGTTACGCGATGAGTGGAACGTTCGGCCAGTGTATAAGATGGTCGACACGTGTGCCGCCGAGTTCGCCTCGGAGACGCCGTACTTTTACGGCACGTACGAAGTCGAGAACGAAGCGGTGAAAACGGATAAACCGTCCATCCTCGTACTCGGTTCAGGCCCGATCCGGATCGGGCAAGGCGTCGAGTTCGACTACGCGACCGTCCATTCGATCCAAACGATCCGTGACGCCGGATATGAGGCGATCATCGTCAACAACAACCCGGAGACGGTATCGACCGACTTCTCGATCTCAGACCGTCTCTACTTTGAACCGCTCACGACAGAAGACGTATTAGAAGTCGTTCGCAATGAACGACCGCTCGGGGTCATCGTCCAGTTCGGCGGGCAGACGGCAATCAATTTGGCCGCCTCGCTCGAAGAGAACGGCGTCCAAATTCTCGGGACGTCACTTGAAGACATCGACCGGGCCGAAAACCGGAAAGCGTTCGAGGCGACGCTCACGAAAGAACGGCTCGCCCAACCACCGGGCAAGACCGCGGTCACGGTCGAGGAAGCGGTCGCTTGTGCCGACATGCTCGGCTATCCCGTACTCGTCCGCCCATCGTATGTCCTCGGCGGCCGGGCGATGGAGATCGTCTATGAGCGTTCGGAGCTCGAGCGGTATATGCGCCACGCCGTCGTCGCCTCGAAAGATCGTCCCGTCCTCATCGACCGCTACTTGACCGGGATCGAGATCGAAGTCGACGCCATCTGCGACGGGACGGACGTCTACATCCCGGGCATCATGGAACATATCGAACGGGCCGGGGTCCACTCTGGCGATTCGATCGCCGTCTATCCGCCGCAACGGCTGAGCGAGGCGTTAAAACAAAAAGTCGTCGATTACACGATCAAACTCGCCAAAGCGTTCCGCATCAAAGGGTTGCTCAACATTCAGTTCGTCTATGCGGACGACTTGTACGTCATCGAAGTCAACCCACGGGCGAGCCGGACGGTGCCGTTCATCTCGAAAGTGACGGGACTGCCGGTCGCACGCATCGCGACGCAGACGATTCTCGGGACGACGTTGAAACAGCTCGGCCTCGGAACGGGCTTGCACCCAGAATCTGACGCCATCTCGGTCAAAGTGCCGGTGTTCAGTTTTGCGAAACTAAAAGAAGTCGACCCGTCACTCGGGCCAGAGATGAAATCGACGGGGGAAGTCATGGCGACGGACCGAACGCTTGAAAAAGCGCTCTATAAAGGACTCGTCGCTGCCGGGATGACGATCGCCTTGAAAGGAAACGTCTTGTTGACGGTCGCCGATCAAGACAAAGACGAAGCGCTCGACATCGCCCGTCGCTTCAACCGGCTCGGCTTCCGCCTGATGGCAACGTCAGGCACGGCGACGGCACTTACGGCAGCCGAGTTGCCGGTCCGACAAGTCGGGAAGATCCATGAAGCGGGTGAGACGATGCTGAGCGTCATCGAGCGGGGCGATGTCGACATCGTCTTGAATACGACGACACGCGACGCCTTGGCGACGAAAGACGGATTCATTATCCGCCGGGCCGCGGCCGAGCAAGGTGTGCTCTGCTTGACGTCGCTCGACACGGTGAAGGCGCTCTTGCAAGTCATCGAGAGCCTATCGTTCCAGACGACGAGCCTGCCGGCGTTCACCGAATTCGGGGTGACTGTATGAGACAACGGGCGACCATCTTATCGAACTTGGAGATCGCGAAAGCGACAATGGAAATGAAAGTGCGAATCGGTGATGCAACAATCGCACCGGGGACGTTTTTCCATGTGAAGACGTCCGAACTGTTGCGCCGGCCACTGTCGGTCGCAAACGTCGAAGCAGACGTCGTCACGTTTCTGTACAAAGTGGTCGGGACCGGGACGGCCGAACTCGCGACGAGACGAGCCGGGGACGAACTTGACGTCCTCGGTCCGCTCGGTAACGGGTTCCCGCTCGCAAAAGACGGCAAGCGCGTCGTTCTCGTCGGCGGGGGGATCGGGGTGCCGCCACTCTATTACACGCGCCGGATGCTCGCCGCGCGCGGAATCGAAACGGTGGCGATTCTCGGGTTTGATTCAGAAGCGAGTGTATTTTATGAAGACGAGTTCCGCGAACTCGGCGAGACGATCATCACGACGGTCGACGGAACGTATGGAGAGGCGGGGTTCGTGACCGGGCCGCTCGCTAGAATCGACGCCGACGTCTTGTTCAGCTGTGGTCCGGAGCCGATGTTAAAAGCGGTCGCCGCGTCGCATATTAATGAACGCTACATCTCGATCGAGAACCGGATGGGTTGCGGCATCGGGGCGTGCTTCGCCTGTGTGTGCAAAGCACCGGACGGTTACGTGAAAGTGTGCAGTGACGGACCGGTATTTCGGGCAGAAGAGGTGACGTTATGAGATTACACATCGAACTACCCGGCTTATCGTTAAAAAATCCGATCATGCCGGCGTCCGGTTGTTTTGGATTCGGCGAAGAGTTCGCCAAGCTGTACGACTTGTCGATCCTCGGGGGCATCATGATCAAAGCGGCGACCGGGGAGGCGCGGTTCGGGAACGAGACACCGCGTGTCGCCGAGACGGCGCAAGGAATGTTGAATGCGATTGGATTACAAAATCCGGGTGTCGACGCGATTGTTGAAGACAAGTTGGCATTCCTCGCCAAGTTTGACACTGAAATTATTGCCAACGTGGCGGGTTCGACCCCAGAAGAATACATCCACGTCGCGCGGAAAATGAGCGCCGACCCGTGCGTGAAAGCACTCGAGCTGAACATCTCGTGCCCGAACGTGAAGTGTGGCGGCATGCAGTTCGGGACCGATCCTTTGATGGCGGCCGAACTGACGCGCCTCGTCAAGGCGGCGTCGACGAAACCGGTATACGTCAAACTATCCCCGAACGTCACGTCAATCACGGAGATGGCACGTGCGGTCGAAGCGGCCGGCGCCGACGGCATCACGATGATCAATACGCTCGTCGGCATGAGGATTGACATTGCGACCGGTCAACCGATCTTAGCGAACCGAATCGGCGGATTATCCGGTCCGGCCATCAAGCCGGTCGCCATCCGGATGGTGTACGAAGTCGCCCAAGCGGTCAATATCCCGATTATCGGCATGGGCGGTGTGCGGACGGTCGACGACGTGCTCGAATTTATCTATGCGGGTGCATCGGCGGTCGCGGTCGGGACTGCCAATTTTGAAAACCCATACGTATGCCAGGAAATCATCGAGGCGTTGCCAGGCCGGCTCGATGAACTCGGCATCGATCATATTTTAGACGTTAGGGGGAAGGCGTATGAACAGGTTGTATCTCGCGCTTGATGTCGAAACACGTGACGAAGCGTTTTCACTCTTGAAAAAAATTGACCAACGCCCGGCCGTCAAAGTCGGCATGGAACTTTTCTACCGTGAAGGTGGACGGTTCGTCGAAGAACTCGTCGCGAGCGGTTACCCGGTCTTTCTAGACGTCAAAGTTCATGACATCCCGGAGACGGCAAGGCGGACGCTCCGCCAAATCGGCCGGCTCGGCGTTGAAATGACGAACGTTCATACGCTCGGCGGTGAGACGATGATGCGCTACGCATTGGATGGGTTGCGTGATGTGAACGACACGACCACATTGATCGGGGTGACCCAACTGACATCGACCGACGAGCGGATGCTGTCAGAACAACTCGGAATTGGCGGAAGTCTCGAGCAGGCCGTCTTGCGCCAAGCGGGACTTGCCAAACGAGCAGGACTCGACGGGGTCGTCGCGTCCGTTCACGAAGCCCGCGCGATTCGACAAGCGCTCGGTTCACAGTTTTTGACGGTGACGCCCGGCATCCGAATCAACGAAACGACAGACGATCAAGTCCGGGTCGCGACACCGCAAGCCGCTTTTGACGCCGGTGTGTCAGCTATCGTCGTCGGGCGCCCGATCACCCGGGCAGCCGACCCGAACGCAGCTTACGAATACTTTATGAAGGAATGGAGCCAAACGTATGAGACAAATCGCTGAGGCATTATTATCGATTGAAGCCGTCACTTTATCACCGAATGAACCGTACACATGGTCGAGCGGGTTAAGAAGCCCGATTTATTGTGATAACCGACTGACGCTCAGTTATCCAGAAGTGCGTTCACAGATTATCGATGCACTTGTCGACGCCGTCCGTCCGCTCGACGCCGACGTCATTGCGGGAACGGCGACGGCAGGGATTCCCCATGCGACGCTCTTAGCCGACCGACTCGGTCTACCGCTCGTCTACGTCCGGTCGGGTGCGAAAGGGCATGGGAAAGGCAACCAGATTGAAGGGCGATTCGACAAAGGAGCGCGCGTCGTCGTCATCGAAGACCTGCTCTCGACTGGAAAATCGAGCATTGAAGCGGCTCAGGCGATTCGAGCGGCCGGAGGCGAAGTCGTTCTGATTCAAGCCGTTTTCTCATACGGTCTAGACAGCTTGAGCGTGAATTTGACCGAGGCGAACTTGACCGCCTCGTCACTGACGACGTTCGCTGAACTGATTGAAGTTGCTCGGAACCAAGACGTGATTTCTGAGAACGAAGCAATCTCGCTCACAGCTTGGCAAGAAAGCCCAACCGTTTGGAGCAAACAAGTGACACGCTGAAGAATCCACCTCCGGGCGGATTCTTTTTCATTTGGCAACATGTGATACTGAACGTGTTAGAATAGGGAAAGTAGTCGAAAAAGGAGAGAACTATGGCGTATTCTAGAATTAAAGGACAGTCATTGAAAGCACGGTTTCAAAACATCCCTAAACATCGCAAAATCGCATTCGGTCTCGTCCTCACGGTGTTACCTTTATTATTTTTCGTGAATTTATTCGTATTCAGCCACATATTGGCGCTAGGGGACAAGTATGAGGACCGTTATCAGATGAAAAAGCTTCGGCTTGAGACGGCGCATGGGAATGTTGAATTTATCCGGAGCACGAATGAAAAAGTTCAGATCGAAGTACTGCAGACGAATTCGAAAGAACGTCGCATTAAAGTGAAGTCGGTCGGGGACACGATTTCCGTCGTCGAACGGTATGGACCGATGAGCCAGTTCGGGAGTCGGGCAAGCGCGGAGCCGTCCCGTTATAAAATCCGGGTCGCGTTGCCAAGTTCGATGACATCGATCGAAGTGACGGCTGAGCAAGTGACCGGACAAGGCCTGGTCGCGAAAACCATCGTTCTCGATGCCAACGCGGTCAATCTGAAGAAACTTGAAAGCGACCGGCTTCGAGTCGAGACGAGAAGCGATGCCACGTTTGAGACGGTTCGTGTCGTCACGGGTGACATCCGGTCGTATCGGGACGCGACAATCCGTGACGTCGTCGTCAACCAAGCGCTGACCGTCCAGACAGAGGCCGGGGCGCTCATGTATGAGCCGCGAAACGCGACCGGACAAGTGACCGTCACGACAACAGGAAACATCGCGGCGGCTGAGCGCTTTAAAGAAATCAGCAACGGTGTGTACCATCTTTCGAACTCGAATCGTCCGAACGTGGAACTGATCTCTGAGACAGGGAAGGTCGAATTGAAATGATCAACAAACGCTACATTCCTAAAGTCGGACTGCGAACGTTTAAGACCGGGATCGCCGTCGCCATCACGATCGCCTTGTCATGGTACGTCTTCGGCATTTATTCGGGGATGGGTGCCATCGCCGCCGTCGTCGCGATGCAACCGACCGTCAAACGGTCGTCGAAAATCGTCTTTAGCCGTATATTCGGCACGATTGTCGGCCTCATGTGTGGCTTGTTGATCGTCTATGCGTTCGGGGTGAACCCGATTTCGATCGGTCTTGCCGTCATCGTCGCGCTCACGCTCAACACGACGTTCGATAAGACGCACATGTCGACGTATGCGGCGTTCGCGATTGTGCTCATGCTTGAAAACCCGACGACCGACTTTTTCCACTACGCGTGGACGCGTTCGCTATTGACGGCGGTCGGTGTGTTCGTCTCGCTCGGCGTCAACTATGCGTTCATGCCACCGCGTTATGAAGAGCGTCTGCTTGGCGAGATTCGGAAGACGTCGGCGTATATGTTCCATCATTGGCGCGAACTGATCGGCTCCCCGGCAGAACTGCTCGAGACGCGCGCCCGTATCCTCGGCCATCAAGAGCTCCATATGATGTTGCAAGAGGATATGCAAGTGACGAAGGTTAAGTTGAAGCATTTGACGATCAAGCAATATCGGTTATTGATTCATTTAGAGGATAAATTGGTCTTGCTGCTCGAGAGTCTCGCTGAGCACCGGGAAGCGTTACTCATGATGACCGAGGACGAACGCCACGCGTTCGAGTCCGAGTTTTTATTCCTGCTCGCCCACCATCACGACATTCTCTACACGTGTGACAAACCGTACTCGCTCTTCCAATTGAAGCATGAAGACTTATCTGTTTCTGAAATTTTACACGGACATCTGCTCGACTATCATGAACAGCTCGAGGCGTTCAAACATAATCCGAAATAAACAAAGGCCACGTCGAATGACGTGGCCTTCGTTCATTGTTTAAGCGATTTGACGAGCTGCTCGTCCGGAGTCACGTATACCGTCTGCTGATCGGTGTAGATGACGAATCCCGGCTTGGCGCCGCTCGGTTTTTTCACGTAACGGGCTTTCGTATAGTCGACCGGCACCCCGCTCGAGGCACGTGCCTTCGAGAAGTAGGCGGCGACGGTCGCTGCTTCGAGGAGCGTCGTCTCGTCCGGTTCGGTTGACCGGATGATGACGTGTGAACCGGGGATATCTTTCACGTGAAGCCAAACTTCGTCGCGACGCGCGAACTTGAACGTCAAGTAGTCGTTTTGCGTATTGTTTTTGCCGACGTAAAACTCGACACCGGTCGAAGATGTGTAGCCTTCGAGCGCGACTTTGGCCGTTTGTTTCTTCTTCTGACGTTTTTGTCGGATGTATCCGCCTTCGGCCAGCTCTTCGCGAATCTCGACGATATCGCGCGGCGCGGCGACGTCGAGTTGGGCAACGAGCGTCTCTAAATAGCTGATTTCGGTCTCGTTCAGTTCAATTTGCTTTTGAACCTCGATTTTGGCAACTTTTAGTTTGTTGTATTTCTTATAGTAACGTTGCGCATTCTCGTTCGGTGTTTTGAGCGGATCGAGCGGGATATCGATCATGGCGCCGTCCTCATCATAATAGTCGACGACGTGGGCGACTTTCATCCCTTTCTCGAGTTGGAACAAATACGTCGTCAACAGCTCACCGTATTTTTGGAGCTCGTCCGATCGTTCCGTCGCTTTCATATCCTCGAGCAGGCGTTTCCGTTTTAATTGGTTGCGCTCGAGCTCTGACTTGAGCAGACGCTCGACGTCATGGGCTTGCTGCTTGACCCGGTCACGGTTCGCCTTCTCATAGTAAAAGCGGTCGAGCACTTCCCGGCTCGAGTCGTAGCGTTCTTCAGAAACGATATCGCCTGACGTGAGCGCGATCGGACTGAACCGTTCCTTCCCGGAGGCGAGCTGTTGGAATACATAAGCGCCGTCAAGATCCGCCATCACGCTGTCAAACGCCGCCTCTAAGTTCGTACGGTTCGGCGTCTTGGCCCGATACATAATCTCTTGGGCGATCTGCGGGCTCATCCCGGAAAAGTGAGCGACGAGCTGCTTGTCGAGCATACCTGCGTTCCAATCGATTCGTTTCAATCCCGCTTCCCGTTCCGTCAACGGATCGGACTTTTGTTGCGCCGGCGGCAAGATGTACTCGCTGCCTGGCATGATCGTCCGATACGTGTTTTGAGACGGGGGAAGGTGTTTGATCGCGTCTAAAATCTTGCCGTCTTCGTTCGTCAAGACGACGTTCGAGTGACGTCCCATCAGTTCGACATAGACGCGTTTGTTTTCTTCATCACCGAGCTCGTTACGCGATCTGACCGAGAAGACGATGACGCGGTCGCGGCCGACTTGTTCGATCGCTGTGATAAAGCCGCCCTCGATATGCTTCCGCAGCATCATACAAAACATCGGAGGCTCTTGCGGGTTCTTGATCGGGGTGTCCGTCAATTGAAGTCGCGCATACATCGCGTTCGCTGAAACGAGCAACGAGACGCTTTGTCGGTTCGATCTGACTTGAATCATCAAGTCGAGCGCATACGGTTGATGCACTTTATTGATTCGACCGCCAACGAGCGGTTGTAGTTCTTTTACGACACGATATGTCATTAATCCATCATATGCCATTAGTCTCATCACCTTTGTCCTTTTTCTGTCTCTACGTTATCAGATTCACAGAAAATATGGTACGATGAAGTAGGAAATCCGAACTTCTTCTTGCCGTAACAATTAAAGGACTGCTATTATAATGTAATGTGATGTTAGAAGATGGAGGGCTTGCATTGAATTTTAAAGAACGAGGATTATTAATCGTCTTGTCTGGTCCAAGCGGTGTCGGCAAAGGTACTGTTTGCCGAGTGCTCCGTGAAGAGGCGGACAACAACCTTCAGTATTCGGTGTCGGCAACGACTCGAAAACCACGTGAAGGCGAAGTTGAGGGAGTGCATTACTTCTTTAAGACGAGAGAGCAATTTGAAGACATGATTGAACACGATCAACTGCTTGAGCATGCAGAATTCGTCGGCAACTATTATGGGACACCGGTCGAATGGGTGCGCGAGACGCTTGAAAGTGGCAAGGACGTCATTTTAGAGATTGAAGTCCAAGGAGCTTTCCAAGTAAAGGAACGCTTCCCAGAAGCCGTCTTTTTATTCCTCGCACCGCCGAGCCTGCAAGAACTTCGAAACCGTTTAGTCGGTCGAGGCACTGAATCGGAAGAAGTCATCAAGCAACGCTTGCTCGTCGCCCGTGAAGAAATCGAGTTGATGGATGCTTACGATTACGTCGTCACAAACGACGAAGTCGATAAAGCGATCGACCGGATCAAAGCGATCGTGACGGCCGAGCATTGTAAACGTGAACGTGTCGCGTCTCTCTATAAAAAAGCTATGATGGAGGTCATTTAATGTTATACCCTTCGATTGATGCCTTACAACGTATCATCCCGTCGAAATACACAATCGTGACGGTGGCCGCCAAGCGTGCCCGCCAAATCCAAGACGGAAAAGCACCAAAAATCGCTGCGCCAAAATCGTATAAACCGGTCGGTCAAGCGCTAGAAGAAATATTCTCGGGTGACACGACAATCATCGTGAACGAAAAGAACAACGGATGAAGTGTGACCCAAGTCGGATACGACTTGGGTCTCATTGTCTATAAAGGGGAGAAATGTGAATGGTGAACGACCGGAACATCTTGCTTTGTGTGAGCGGCGGTATCGCTGCATATAAGGCGTGCGCACTCACGTCAAAACTCGTTCAAGCAGGCGCGAACGTCCGCGTGGCGATGACAGCATCAGCTGAGCAGTTCGTCGGAAAGGCGACGTTTCAAGCACTCAGTCGCAATCCGATCTATTCGGACGTGTTCGAAGAGCACGACCCGACGAAGATCGCCCACATCGATGTCGTTGATACGAGTGATTTAATCGTCGTCGCCCCGGCGACGGCGAATATCATCGCTAAACTTGCTAACGGAATCGCCGACGACTTCATCACGACCTCGATCTTAGCAGCGAAATGTCCCGTCATCGTATCTCCGGCGATGAACGTCAATATGCTCGAACATCCGGCGACCCGCCGAAATATCGAGACGCTCAAATCATACGGCTATCAAATCATCGAGCCGGGTATCGGCAATCTGGCCTGCGGCTGGATTGGCGGCGGACGTCTGCCCGAACCGGAAGATCTCGTCCGCATCATCGCGAGCCAGTTCGTCCCGAAACACTTGCTTGAAAAGCACGTCTTGATCACGGCTGGTCCGACGGTCGAACGTATCGACCCGGTCCGGTTTTTATCCAACGATTCATCCGGGAAGATGGGAGTCGCCCTTGCTGAGGCGGCGCGAGATATGGGCGCGAATGTGACACTCGTCCACGGCCCGCTCCAAGTCCCGGTCCCAGACGGGGTGACCGCGATCGCGGTCGAGTCGGGACAACAGATGCTCGAGACCGTGCTCGAGCGATTTGCGACGCAAGACATCGTCATCAAGTCGGCGGCGGTCGCTGACTATCGTCCGAAGACGGTCCACATCGAGAAACATAAAAAAGTCCACGGCCCGTTGACGATCGAGCTCGAGGAGACGACCGATATTTTAAAAGAGCTCGGAACGAAGAAGACGCATCAGCTCCTCGTCGGATTCGCTGCCGAGACAGAGCAGCTTGAAGACCATGCCCGGGCTAAACTCGAGCGTAAAAACGTCGACTTCTTGGTCGCGAATGACGTGTCGAAGCGAGACATCGGTTTCCGGTCTGACGACAACGAAGTCGTCTTATTCCGAGCGGATGGCTCATCTGTCCGTCTGCCACGGCAGAGTAAACAACGTCTCGCCCACGAGTTACTCGCCTACTTTAAGGAAGGTTTACGATGATTGCCCACGTCCACGTCGATGCTCCGGTCATCACGATCGACCGACCGTTTGACTATGAGGTCCCGGTCCAGTTCGAGTCGTTGATCGAGCCAGGTATGCGCGTATCGGTACCGTTCGGATCGAGACGGTTACTCGGCATCGTGACAGGGGTATCGGACGGAACACGTGAAGGGTTAAAACCGCTCGAAGCACTTCTTGACGAAGAGTCGTCTTTGACCGAAGAGTTGCTCGAACTGTCGACGCACGTGAAACAGACAACGCTTTGCTTCCGCTCGTCGGCACTGCTCGCCATGTTGCCGGCGGCGCTGAAAGTCAGTTACGATAAAGCGATCAAAGGGGAGTCACTTCCTGAGGGTGTTCGGGCCGGCACACACTTGTCCGAGTACCCAAAAGAAGTCCAGTCGTTGATTTTGGCCATGGCCAAAAAAGGGGACTTGTCGCTTTCACCGGTGCTAAAAGAGAAACGAACGGTCAAAACCGACTTGTTGATCGAGTTGAAGGATGCGAGCGTCGTCCCGGCGCGTGCCAAAAAACAGCTCGAGGCGGTCCGTCTACTTGAAGACGTGCCTCGTATGTACTGGTCGTCGCTCCGTCAAATCGGATTGACGCGGTCCCAGCTGCAAAAGCTCGAGACGCTCGGTGCCGTCAAAGTGACCGAAGTCGAATTGAATCGAGACCCGTACGCTTCAATCGAACAAGTGATCGATGATGTCCAACTGAATGACAGTCAAACGGAAGCAGTGCGCGCGATTCGCGAGGCCGAAGCCGGTGAGACGTTGTTGCTCCACGGCGTGACCGGAAGCGGAAAGACCGAAGTGTATCTCGAGTCGATCGGCCAAGTCGTCGATGACGGGAAGCAAGCCGTCTTGCTCGTCCCAGAGATCAGCTTGACACCGATGATGGTCAAACGGTTCAAACGCCGTTTTGGCGACCGCGTCGCCGTACTCCATAGCGCCTTGTCGCAAGGCGAGAAGTACGATGAGTGGCGGAAAATCAAGCGACGAGAAGTCGACGTCGTCGTCGGTGCCCGATCGGCCATCTTTGCTCCGCTCGAACACATCGGCCTGCTCATCCTAGACGAAGAGCATGAGACGACGTATAAACAAGAAGAGAACCCGCGCTATCATGCGCGCGACGTCGCAATTTGGCGCGCCCGTTATCACGGCTGTCCGGTCGTGCTCGGAAGCGCGACACCGTCGCTCGAGTCATTCGCCCGCGCCCAAAAAGGCGTCTATCGCTATTTGCATTTGAGTGAACGCTACGGTGGCAAGATGCCGCCCGTCCATATTGTCGATATGCGTCGCGAACTCGCGAAAGGGAACACGACGATGTTCTCGGAAGATTTATTTCTGGCCATCAATGACCGGATTGCGAAAAAAGAACAATGTGTCATCTTGCTCAATCGCCGCGGGTTCACGACGTTCGTCATGTGCCGTGATTGTGGGGAAGGGCTGACCTGCCCGCATTGCGCCGTCAACTTGACGTATCATCAGCACGGCGACCGGCTCAAATGCCACTATTGTGGCTATGAGATCGGAATGCCGCCGAAATGCCCGACGTGCGACAGTAAAAAAATCAAACAGTTCGGCACCGGCACGCAAAAGATCGAGACCGAGCTGTTGAACCGAATCCCGGAAGCACGGATCATTCGCATGGACCAGGATACGACGTCGCGTAAAGGGTCGCACGAACAGCTGTTGAAACGGTTTGAGGACGGCGAGGCCGACATTCTGCTCGGTACCCAGATGATTGCCAAAGGGCTCGATTTTCCGAACGTCACGCTCGTCGGCGTGCTCGCGGCCGATGCGACGCTCGGCATGCCCGACTTTCGGGCGACCGAACGCACGTTCCAACTCGTCACCCAAGTCGCCGGACGAGCCGGACGTGGAAGTTTACCGGGTGAGGCGTACGTCCAGACGTACAATCCGGACCATTATGTCATCGAGACGGCGAGTGGGCATGATTATGAGTCGTTTTTCGAGCGCGAGATGAAACTCAGACAAGTCGGCAACCATCCGCCTTACTGGTACGTGACGCTCGTCACGTTCGCGGCTGAAAATCCGCTCGTCGCGCAAGCCGAGGCCGACCTGTTCGCCGCCGATTTCGCGGCAGCGCACGTCGAGCAGTCCCGGCTGAACGGACCGATGCCGGCACCGTTATCGAAACTTAAAAACTTGTATCGCTACCAGCTGTTTATCAAGACGAAACAACCGGAAGCGTTATATCCCGTTCTCGCCATGCTGCAACAAGCGCGGGCGAAAGCAATCAGCAAAAAAGAATATCAATTGAGTATAGATGTAAATCCATACGTCTTCATGTGAGGTGGAACGAAATGTATAAAGTAGTCGAAATTCCAAATGAGATTTTGCGGGTCAACTGTGACCCGGTGACAAAGTTTGACAAGAAGTTGCGCCAGACGGTCGACCGGCTGTTTGACACGATGTATGAGTATGATGGCGTCGGTGTGGCCGCGCCGCAAGTCAATTTGAACCAGCGCCTTGCCGTCGTCCATACTGACGACGAAACAGGTCCGCTCGTATTGATCAATCCAGAGATCATTTCGACCGCAGGCAAAGCCGTCGGATTAGAAGGTTGCTTGAGCATCCCGGGTGAGTTCGGATTCGTCGAACGACATGAGTCGATCGTCGTCAAGACGCAAGACATGAAAGGGCGCTTTCAAGAAGTGAAGGCAAGCGGCTTCTTCGCGCGTGCCATCCAACACGAGATCGACCATTTAGACGGCGTCCTGTTCACCGATAAACTCGCCGTTCCTAAGCCAGGAACCGACAAGCGCATCGTCTTCATGGGCACACCGGCGTTTGCCGTATCCGTACTTGAGCGCTTGCTCGAAGAAGGATACAATGTCGTAGGTGTTGTCTCGCAGCCGGACAAACCGGTCGGTCGCAAGCGCGAGCTCAAACCGACACCGGTCAAAGAGTGTGCGCTCCGTCATAACATCCCGGTATTGCAGCCGATCAAAGTCCGCACCGATTACGAGGATATTTTGGCGCTTGAACCGGATTTGATTGTGACGGCGGCTTACGGGCAAATCGTGCCGAGTGAACTGTTAGAGGCGCCGACATATGGCGCGATCAACGTGCACGCCTCGCTCCTTCCAAAATACCGGGGGGGCGCACCGATCCATCAAGCGATTTTGGACGGAGAGACAGAAACGGGCGTCACGATCATGTACATGGTCGATAAATTGGATGCAGGTGACATGATCGCGAACACGATCGTCCCGATCGAAGAGACAGACACGGTCGGTACGCTGTTCGACAAACTTGCCGTCGCAGGGTCTGATCTGTTGATCAAGACGTTGCCAGCCTTTTTAGAAGGCTGGATCGAAGCGGTACCGCAAGACGAACGTGACGTCACGTTCGCACCGAACATTAGCCGGGACCGCGAACAGCTGGACTGGTCGCAGCCGGGTGCATCGATCTTCAACCACATTCGTGGCATGAACCCGTTCCCGACGGCGTATACATTGATCGCAGGCGAGCGGGTGAAAGTGTTCGCGAGCGAGAAGACGAGCGGGAGCGGTGAGGCGGGCACAATCGTCCGGCTTGAAGAGGATGGGTTTGTGGTCGCGACTGGAAATGACGTCGCCATCAAAGTGACAGAGTTACAGCCGGCCGGAAAAAAACGGATGGACGGTGCCACGTTCATGCGCGGTGCCGGACAAAAGCTGCAAGTGGGCGACCAATTAGGAGGGTGACATGAACGTAAGACAAGCAGCGCTTGATACGCTGATCAAAATCGAACAAGGCGGAGCCTATTCGACGATCGCGGTCAACGATTTATTAAACCAAAAAAAGCTAGCTTCAAAAGACGTGGGACTTTACACAGAGCTCGTCTACGGAACGCTCGGGCGGAAGCGAACGCTTGATTATATATTGGAGAAGCGTGTCCAAAACCCGAAAAAACTAGACAGTTTCGTCTTACCGCTCCTGCGGATGAGCGTGTATCAACTGTTCTATTTAGACAAAGTGCCGGACCGGGCCGTCTTACACGAGGCGGTCGAGATCGCCAAAAAACGTGGGCACTCCGGCATCGGCAAGTTCGTCAACGGCGTGTTGCGCAACGTCACTCGTGACGGGTTCCCAGATTTGAGTGGGCTTCCTGACGCCGAACGGATCGCGATCGAGCACAGTCATCCCGACTGGCTCGTCGCGGATTGGATCAACACGTACGGGATTGAGGCGACCGAGGCGATGTGCAAGTTGAACAACGAGCCGGCCCCGGTGACAGTTCGCGTCAACCGCAAACAAATCACGGTCGAGGAGATGATCGAACGCCTCGCCGAGTCAGGCATACAAGCGTCACGTTCTGAGCTATCGTCAGACGGTCTCGTCATCGAGTCCGGAAACGTTCATACGACGCCGTTTATCGACGCAGGACTTTTGTCGATTCAAGACGAGAGCTCGATGATCGTCGCCGACGCGCTCAGTGCCGAGAAGACCGAACGCGTGCTCGACGCGTGTGCCGCGCCAGGCGGTAAAGCGATGCACACCGCCGAACGGATGGACGGCGGGACGCTCGTGGCGCTCGACCTTCACCCTCATAAGGCAAAACTGATCGAACGACAAGTGAAGCGATTGCAAATCGATGGAGTGACCGCACTAGCCCTCGATGCAAGAGACGCCGGAGATGAGTTCGAACGTGAGAGCTTTGACCGCATCTTGCTCGATGTCCCGTGCTCGGGTCTAGGTGTCATTCGCCGCAAGCCAGATATTAAATGGACGAAGGACAAAGAATCCCTTTCTGGACTGCCGATCATCCAACGTGAAATTATTGACGCTGTCTTGCCACTACTGAAGCAAGGTGGTACGCTAGTGTACTCGACATGTACAATCGACCCGTCTGAAAATGAACGGCAGGCCGACTATATATTGTCGAACGGATTGACGTGGGATGAAACACTCCGAGATCGTCTTCCTGAAGTGTTACGCCCGATGGTGTCATCGGACCGCGCCGAACTCAAACTACTTCCGACGACGTTCGGAACTGACGGCTTCTACATCGCCGCATTTAAGAAAGAGGTATAAACATGAATCCAAAAGCAGTTGAAAAAACCCCATTAGTCGGCGCCAAGCCGTCTTTATATTCGCTCACATACCCTGAACTCGAACAATGGCTCATCGATGCAGGAGAAAAGGCGTTCCGCGCGAAACAGTTATATGACTGGATGTATGTCAAACGGGTGACGTCATTCGATGATATGACGAACTTGTCGAAACCGCTTCGTGAAAAACTCGATGCTTCGTTCCAGTTGACGACGTTAAAAGAACTCGTCCGCCAGGAATCACAAGACGGAACAATCAAGTTCTTGTTCGAGCTCCAAGACGGTTACTCGATCGAGACGGTACTCATGCGCCACGAATACGGCAACTCGGTCTGTGTCACGACACAAGTCGGCTGCCGCATCGGCTGTACGTTCTGTGCATCGACGCTCGGCGGGTTGAAACGTAACCTTGAAGCCGGAGAAATCACGGCTCAAGTATTAGATGTTCAACGGGCGCTCGACGTGAGCGGTGAACGTGTCGACTCGATCGTCGTCATGGGAATCGGCGAACCGTTTGACAACTATGACGAATTGATGCGTTTCTTGCGCACGGTCAACCACGATGACGGTTTGAACATCGGTTCACGCCACATCACCGTCTCAACGAGCGGGATCGTGCCGAAAATCTACAAGTTCGCCGACGAAGGGATGCGCATTAACTTTGCGATTTCACTTCATGCGGCGTCGACGGAAGTTCGGACACGTCTCATGCCGATCAACCGTGCCTACAACTTGGACAAGTTGATGGAAGCCGTCAACTATTACACGGAGAAGAGTGGACGTCGTATCACGTTTGAATACGGTTTGTTCGGTGGCGTCAATGATACAGAAGAAGATGCACACAAGCTTGCCGATTTGTTGAAAGGCGTCAAATGCCACGTCAACTTGATTCCAGTCAACCATGTGCTTGAGCGCGACTATGTGCGCACGCCACGTAACCAAATTTTTGCCTTTGAAAAAGTGCTCAAAGATCGAAAAGTGAACGTGACGATTCGTCGCGAACAAGGTTCGGATATCGATGCGGCTTGTGGGCAGCTTCGAGCGAAGGAGCGCGAAAAAGAAACGAGGTAATCAGGAAGATGGAATTAGCATACCGAACCGACCGTGGGCAGGTGAGGGCTCAAAACGAAGATGCCGTCTTGATTTTAGGGGACGAGCATGCCGGGATCGCCCTCGTCGCCGACGGCATGGGGGGGCATGAGGCAGGAGAGGTCGCGAGCGGGCTCGTCATCGAGCAGTTTCGTCGCGCCTTTCCGACGCTTCCGGCCACACCGTTAGCGATGGAGACGTGGTTCCGTGATAACGTGGAGCTGGCAAATGAGCAAGTGCTTGAATTCGCGAAGCAGTCTAATCTCGTCATGATGGGGACGACCATCGCTGGCGTCTGTTGGCATGACGAAACGATTGTCATCGTGCACATCGGCGATAGCCGCGTCTACGCCCTTCGTGGCGGAACACTCCAACAATTGACGGAAGACCATTCTTACGTCAACGTGCTAAAACAACTTGGGGAATTGACGGAAGAAGAAATGCGGATCCACCCGAAACGAAATATTATCACCCGTGCGATCGGCTCAAAAGAGCACGTCGAACCTGATCTGCAAGTGTTTGCCGACCCCGAGTTCGACACGATTTTAATCTGTACGGATGGCTTGACGACTCACCTGACAGATGAAGCCATCAAACACGCCTTAACTCGTCCCATCTCTGCGGACGCTAAGGCGGACATGTTGATCGATCAAGCCAACCGATTGGGTGGGAGCGACAACATCACTGTGGCGCTCGTCCAATTTACAGATAGAAAGAGAGGATGAATCCGATGCGAAGTGGAGAACGAATCAACGATCGTTATCGGATCGAACAACAAATCGGTAGCGGCGGCATGGCAAATGTCTACCGGGCTCACGATGAGATTTTAAACCGAACCGTCGCCATTAAGGTGTTACGATCTGAATTCTCGCATAACGAACAATTTATACGCCGGTTCGAACGAGAAGCCCATGCGGCAACCAGTCTGAACCATCCAAACATCGTCGCCATTTATGACGTCGGAGATGAACAAGACATTTATTACATCGTCATGGAACATGTCGATGGTATGACGCTCAAACAATATTTACAGGAAGAGTACATATCAATCGAGGAAGCGTTACGGATCATGGGACAGATCTGTGATGCGATCGATCATGCCCATGCCCATCGCATCATTCATCGGGATATCAAACCGCAAAACATGATGATCGACCAAAACGGGAACGTCAAAGTGACCGATTTCGGGATTGCCGTGGCCATGTCGAACGCGACGCTGACCCATACGATGTCAGTCCTCGGGTCGGTCCACTACTTCTCTCCGGAACAAGCGCGTGGCAAGTTTGCCGATGAGAAGTCAGACATTTATTCGCTCGGTGCGGTGCTGTACGAACTTGTGACAGGACGAGTCCCGTTCATCGGTGAGACCCCGGTCGCGGTCGCGTTGCAACATTTGCAAGATGATCCGATCCGACCGCTCGACTTGAACCCTAAAATTCCGCAAGCGCTTGAGAACTGTATTATGCAGGCGCTCGCCAAATCGCCGGGGGCACGACATGCCTCGGTCGCTGCTTTTAAAAAAGACTGCTTGACGTCGCTCAGCCCAGACCGCGCGGACGAACCGAAACGGATGCCGACAGAACAAGACGAGTTTGATCAGACGCTCGTCATGGCGCCTGTCGTCCCGGAAGAACCGAAAGAAGTCGTCAAGCAGCCGGCAGCTGCAGTCGAGCCGGAATCAGCGACGCCGAAGAAACAAAAGAAAAAGAAGTGGTGGCTCTGGCTATTGCTCGTGCTTCTATTGATTGGTGGCGGGGTTGCCGCGTATGTGGTTGCAGATGAAATGTCACGTGCCGTCGTGCCTGATGTCGTCGGTATGAGCGTCGGTGATGCGACGACTGAACTGGAAGCATCCGGATTCGTCGTTGAGACGACGGACCGAGTGAGTGACAACGTGTCTGAAGGCGACGTGATTTCGCAAAACCCGCAACCTGGACGGAAGCCGAAGCGTGGAACGGTCGTCACCATCGTCGTGTCTGCTGGGAAAGAGACGGTCGAGATGCCTGACGTCGAAGGGTTGTCTCAAACAGCAGCGGAACGAACGTTGAAAGATCTTGATTTCACAGATATTGAAATCCAATCCGAAGCGTCCGAAACGGTCGACAGCGGAGATGTGATTTCGCAGTCGATCACGCCAGGTGAAGAAGTTATCGCGTCGGAAGAGACGGTCACGCTCGTCGTCTCGACCGGCAGCAATAAAATCGAGCTCGCCAATTTGACGGGCTACACGTTCGAAGAGGCGTCAACTTATGCCGAGCAAAACAACTTGAAAATCGTGAAACGCGATGAGTATTCGACGAGCATCCCAGCGAATCAAATCATTCGTCAACTTCCGACGTCAGGGACGGCGGTCGACCCGGGAACGGAACTGACGGTCATCGTCTCACAAGGGGTCGAGCCGACCGACATCTCGATCGAGCGAGAAGTGGACGTCGAAATCGAACCGCCGGCAGAAGGTGAAGAGGCGGAGCCGGTCGAAGTCGTCATCCGTACCGTCGATGCCCGTGGTGAGATCGAAGTGTTGCGTGATATGATCACAGAAACGACGACGTATTCCTATACGCTCGTCATTGCTCCGGACGAAGTCGGTACCGCGACGATTGAAGTCGAGGGAGAAGTCGTTCGGACCGATACGGTGACATACGCCCAAGCAAAAGATTCACAATGAAGAGGTGGCGTGCGCGTCACCTCTTTTCTAAGGAGGAAACAGGATGAAAGGAACGATTATTCGCTTGCAAGGTGGATTTTATGATGTCATGACCGAAACGAAAGTTGAAATCAGATGTCGCGCCCGGGGAAACTTCCGGAACCGAAACATTTCGCCCGTCGTCGGGGACGACGTCGATATTCAAGACCAAGGGGACGGGACCGGCTACATCATGGCTGTCGATGAGCGGTCGAACCATCTCGTCCGTCCGCCGATCGCCAACATCGATCAGGCGTTTCTGCTCTTTTCCGTGAAAGAGCCGGCGTTCTCGTTTCATTTGCTTGACCGCTTTCTCATTTTGATCGAATCGAAGCAAGTTCACCCAATCATCGTGTTGACGAAGATGGACTTGTTGCTAGAAGCTGAAAAAGAAAAAATTAGTGCGGCGGCAGCGCTATACCGTTCGATCGGCTATCAAGTCATTGAGACGTCGACCGAAGACGGAGCTGGAATCGAGCTCATCCGCAGCGCGTTCAAAGACAAGACGAGCGTGTTCGCCGGACAGACCGGCGTCGGGAAGAGTTCGTTGCTGAACGCGGTCGCACCGGAGCTCGAACTCGCGACTGGTAAAATTTCGAAAGCGCTTGGCCGCGGGAAGCATACGACGCGTCACGTCACGCTCATCACACTCGCGGACGGGTTCGTCGCCGATACACCTGGATTCTCGAGTCTTGAGTTCCCGGAAGAACTTGAAGTCGAGGAGATGCGTTGGTGTTTCCCTGAATTCGTCTTGCGGCACGATGACTGTAAATTCCGTGGTTGCGCCCATTTGAACGAGCCAGGTTGTGCCGTCAAAGCGGCGGTCGAGGCCGGAGAAATCGCTTCCACCCGCTATGCGAACTATGTTACGTTTATGGAGGAATTAAAAGATAGACAACGGAGGTACTAACATGATTAAAATCGCACCATCGATCCTGTCGGCCGATTTTGCCAACCTTGAGGCAGAGGTCAAAGCGGTCCAAGAAGCAGGGGCCGATTACATTCATTTTGACGTCATGGACGGTCAGTTCGTGCCGAACATCTCGATTGGACTGCCGGTACTCAAAAGTTTGCGTGACAAGTCGGACATGGTATTAGACGTCCATTTGATGATCGACCAACCGGAACGGTTCGTCGAGGACTTCGTTCAAGCAGGCGCCGATATCGTCACGGTCCATGTCGAGGCGACAAACCATTTGCATCGCGTATTGCAACAAATCAAAGGAGCCGGCGCCAAGTGTGGTGTCGTCTTGAACCCACATACGCCGTTGTCATCAATCGAGCACGTGCTCGGTGATGTCGATATGGTGTTGCTCATGACCGTGAACCCTGGCTTTGGCGGCCAAGCGTTCATCGAAGCGGTCGTCCCGAAGATCGCGGCGCTCAGCGAGATGCGCCAAGCGCGTCGTCTCGACTTCGAGATCGAGATTGATGGCGGGGTAAATCCTGCGACGGCAAAACTTTGTATCGACGCAGGTGCCGACGTCCTCGTTGCCGGTTCAGCCATCTATAACGAACCGAGCTATAAAGACGCAATCGATAGCATTCGCAACGCGTCTCGTGTATAATCGTCTGTAGAACAACAAATATTGTCGCAAGGGGTGTCACATCTGTGGCTGAGAGGCATGAGCTAACCCTTTGAACCTGTTCCGTTCACACGGACGTAGGGATGTGGCGAAAATGCACGTTGCTACACGATAGCAGCATGGCGTTTACGTCATGCTGCTTTTTGTCGTTCACTCATATCAAGGAGGGAATAAGATGAAACAACGTTTAAAACTACAGGCGCTCATTGAAATCTCGCTGTTCGCCTCGCTCGGACTGATCTTTGACATGCTCATCCCATATCGGTTGCCGCAAGGCGGAGCAGTCAGCTTGGCGATGCTGCCGATTCTCGTGATGGCTTATCGGCATGGATTGAGAGGCGGACTCGCGACAGGCGCGCTCGTCGGGACGCTACAACTGTTATTTGGGGCCTATATCTTCACGCCGGTCCAGTTTTTACTCGACTACACGGTCGCCTACGGCCTCGTCGGAGTCGCCGGCATCTTCGCCGGGCAAGTCAAACAGTCGGCAAAAGACGGCGCCAAGAAAACGCTCACGTTCTATTTGATTCTCGGGGCGTTGATCGGCTCGGCGCTCCGCTACGTTGCGCACGTCGTCTCCGGCATCGTCTTCTTCGCCGAGTATGCGGAAGGACCGGTCGTCTTGTACTCGCTCGGCTATAACTTGACGTATATGTTGCCGTCGTTCCTCGTCTCGGCGGTCGTGATCGTGCTCTTGTTCACGTCGGCGCCGCGTTTCGCGACGCTCGCGACACGGGACATCAGATAATGCGTGTCTTGATTGTGGCTGCGAGCCCGGAAGCGGTCCCTGAGCTTCCTCGGAACGCCGATTACGTCATCGGCGTCGACGGCGGCTATCATACGCTGCTCGACCGTGGGATGAAGCCGGACCTGCTCGTCGGTGACTTTGATTCGTTCACAGGCACCGTGCCGGAGGAAGCTGTCCGTTATCCGTCTGAAAAAGACGTGACCGACCTTGAGATCGCTCTCGAGGCGGCACGAGGGAAAGGGGCGGACGTGATCGACGTGTACGGTGCACTCGGGGGCAGACTCGATATGACGCTCAGCAACGTCGGTCTGCTCGAGGCGTACCCCGAGATGCGGTTGTTCGCAGACGGGCAAGAAGTGCGCCTCGTCGGAAAAGGGGACTATCGCCTCCCGCGTCGTCCTGACCATTACTTGTCGCTCGTACCTTGGAAACGGGCCTCGGTCTCGATTCGTGGCGTCAAGTACCCGCTCGAGAACCATGACGTCGTCAGCCATGAGGCGCTGACGATCTCAAACGAGTGGTCGGCGGAAGAGGCGGATTTGCTCGTTCATAGCGGCAACGTCTTGATTATGTATATAAAGAAATAAACAAAAAAAATCCCATCGGCGCATGCCGCTGGGATTTATTTCGTTCGTGTATGGTAATTATACGCGTTCAACGAGACCTGATTTAAGAGCGCGAGCTGAAACCCAAACTCGTTTAGGTTTACCGTCAACGAGAATGCGAACTTTTTGTACGTTTACACCCCAAGTACGTTTTGTCTTGTTGAGTGCGTGCGAACGGTTGTTACCTGACTTAGGTGACTTACCTGTTACGTAGCATTTACGTGCCATGCGTTTCCCCTCCTTTTTTATGTGGGTTCGTCCTAATAGACACTCGTTTATATTAGCATGGGTTTTTTCACGATGCAACTAGAAAATAACCGGATGACAAGAAAAAAACTTGACATTACGGATGAGGATTTTAATAATGAATGAGGGTTGCGGTTACAATTGACCGAGTTTAGGGGCATGTCCTTTTAATAACTAGGTACTTATTGTAGAATATACTGTAGGAATCATTCCGAATAAAGGAGGCTACTCCATATGGCAATTGAAATGAAGACAACATATGGCAATATTGATATCACGAACGACGTGGTCGCGACACTCGCGGGCGGTGCGGCGATGGAATGTTTCGGCGTCGTAGGAATGGCGTCACAAGCTCAACTGAAAGACGGGATCGCAGAACTGCTCAAACGTGAGAATTATGCGCGTGGCGTTGTCGTACGTCAAGATGGAGAAGACGTACATATCGATATGCACATCATCGTGAGCTACGGGACGAAAGTGTCGGAAGTCGCTTACAACGTGCAAAGTCGTGTAAAATACACGCTCGGTGAAACTTTAGGATTAAACGTTTCGTCGGTAAATATATTCGTACAAGGCGTTCGTCTGACGAATGACTGACGAGAACGAAGGAGGATTTGGTGTGGGGTTAAAACGTTTAGATGGATTGGTGTTTGCGCAAATGGTCGCAAACGGTGCAGCCAACTTGAGCCAAAATGCAGATTACGTGGATTCGCTTAACGTCTTCCCGGTCCCAGACGGCGACACGGGAACGAACATGAATTTGACGATGACTTCAGGTGCGAAGGAAGTGGCCGCACTCGACACAGCGAACATCGCTGACGTGTCATCGAAGTTTGCCCGCGGCCTACTTATGGGGGCCCGTGGGAATTCGGGTGTTATTTTGAGCCAATTATTCCGTGGTTTCGGTAAATCGATCGAAGGAAAGACAGAATTGTCGACACTCGACTTTGCCGAGGCACTCAAACGTGGCGTCGACACGGCATACAAGGCGGTTATGAAACCGGTTGAAGGAACGATTTTGACGGTTGCTCGTGAAGCGGCCGACGAAGCGCTCCGTGCCTCTGAGTCGACGAGCGACTTCAATGAGTTCATGGAGCAAGTGATCACGGAAGCGAAAGCGTCGCTCGAGCGGACACCTGATTTGTTGCCGGTCTTAAAAGAAGTCGGTGTCGTCGACTCAGGCGGTCAAGGTCTCCTCGTCATCTATGAAGGGTTCCTCGCGAGCCTTGAAGGGAAAGAGCTCGAGAAGCCGCACGCACCGGTCATGGATGCCCTCGTTGAGGCAGAACACCATGCTGCGCAAGGTTTCATGTCGACGGAAGATATCGAATTTGGATATTGCACGGAGATCATGGTCCGTTTCCAAGACGAAAAGTTGAAACAGACTCCGTTCGATGAGGACGTGTTCCGTAACGAGTTGTCTGAACTCGGAGACTCGCTCCTTGTCGTCGCCGACGAAGAATTGCTCAAAGTCCACGTTCACGTCGAGACGCCGGGCGACGTCATCACGAAAGGACAACGTTTTGGTGAGCTTGTCGCGGTCAAGATCGAGAACATGCGTCAACAGCATTCGACGATTCTTGAAGAAGAGCACGGTGCCAACCAGCACGGCGTTCAAGCGACTGCCGTCAAAGCGAAAGTGCCTTACGCGATCGTCACCGTCGCCATGGGTGAAGGTGTCAGTGAACTGTTCCGTTCGCTCGGTGCCGCACATGTCATCGAAGGCGGGCAGACGATGAACCCGTCGACGGAAGACATCGTCAAAGCGATTGAAGCGGCGAACGCCGAGCACGTCTTCATCTTCCCGAACAACTCGAACATCATCATGGCCGCTGAGCAAGCGGCATCGGTCGCACCTTGCGGCGTCTCGGTCATTCCGACGAAGACGGTACCACAAGGACTAGCGGCTGCCATCGCGTTCAATCCTGAAGCGGATGTCGAGACGAACGAGTCGGTCATGAAGACGGCCGCAACTACGGTCAAGTCAGGACAAGTGACATACGCTGTCCGTGACACGAGTATCGACGGTGTCGAGATTCGTAAAGATGATCATATGGCGATTGCTGAGAAGAAAATCGTCGCATCATCAAAATCGAGTCTAGAAGCGGCAAAAGCGCTCGTAGATGCACTTGTGGACGCGGATGATGAGATTGTCACGATTTTGACGGGCGAAGGTTCGTCGGCGGAAGACGTCGCAGCACTCTCGGCTTACATCGAATCGAAGAACGATGAGATTGAAATCGAAGTTCACGACGGTAAACAACCGCTCTACTCCTACATTTTTAGTGTGGAATAAGCTGTATCTCAGCCCTGCCTTCTGTATAATGAAGGTAGGGTTTTTTTGAAAGGGGGAAATGCGATGAAATATCGCAGTGTGTTTGATATTATCGGACCGGTCATGGTCGGACCATCGAGTTCGCATACGGCCGGAGCCGCACGCATCGGTCTTATGGCCGGCAAACTGTTCGGCCGAACGCCGGACCTCGCGCGGATCACGTTTTACGGGTCGTTCGCCGACACGTATCGAGGTCATGGGACAGATGTCGCCATCGTCGGAGGCATCATGGGGTTCGATACGTTCGATCTTCGCATCCCGCAAGCGCTCGACATCGCGAAAGAGCGGGGAATCGAAGTCGTCTTTGAGACGAGCGACGCGCTCACGGATCATCCGAACACGGCTCGGGTTCATCTCGAGGACGCGGAGGGAACGTTTGAGATCGTTGGGATCTCGATTGGCGGTGGCACGATTGAAATCACCGAATTGAACGGATTCCCGCTCAAGCTTTCCGGCGGTGGACCGGCACTCGTCGTCTTGCATCACGATCGCTTCGGGGCGATCGCGGCCGTGACGGGCATACTCGCCAAGCACGAACTGAACATCGGGCATATGGAAGTGAGCCGTCATGAAAAAGGCAAGCAAGCCTTGATGGCGATTGAAATGGATGAACCGATGCCAAAAGATGTATTAGCGGAACTGGAACGGTTACCTCAAATCGAACGGGTAGCCATCTTTGGGGAATAAGGAGAAACGACTATGTTTAAATCAGTAGAAGAATTAGTACGGACGGCAACGGAACGAAACATTCCGATCTCTGAAGTGATGATCGAGCAAGAAGTCCACGTCAGACGCTCGACACGAGAAGAGGTCATGGCGATGATGGAACGTAACCTTGAAGTGATGGAAGAAGCGGTCGAGCGGGCGATGCAAGGCGTGACGTCTGTGACGGGGCTGACTGGGAATGACGCCGTGCTCATGCAAGACTATGTCCGGTCGGGCAAATCACTTGCCGGTGACTTGATTTTAGATGCCGTCGCCAAAGCGATCGGCACGAACGAAGTGAATGCGGCGATGGGACGGATTTGCGCGACACCGACGGCGGGGAGCGCCGGGGTCGTACCGGGGACGCTATTTGCGGTCAAGGACCGTCTCGAGATGGACCGCGATGCGATGATTCGGTATTTGTTCACCTCGGGCGCGTTCGGATTCGTCGTCGCGAACAACGCCTCGATTTCGGGTGCGGCCGGAGGCTGTCAGGCCGAAGTCGGTTCCGCGACCGGTATGGCTGCAGCAGCCATCGTCGAAGCGGCCGGCGGGACACCGGAACAGTCGGCGACGGCGTTTGCGATCGCCTTGAAAAACATGCTCGGGCTCGTCTGCGATCCGGTAGCGGGTCTTGTCGAAGTACCTTGCGTCAAACGGAACGCCATGGGTGGGGCGAACGCGGTCGTCGCGGCTGATATGGCGCTCGCCGGCATCACGTCCCGCATCCCGTGCGATGAAGTCATCTCAGCGATGTACGAGATCGGTCAAATGATGCCGACCGCCTTGAAAGAGACGGCACGGGGCGGACTCGCCAACACACCGACAGCACGTCGGATCGAACGCAATATTTTTGGAGAGAAAGAAAATGCCAAACAGTGACGCGTTGACGACGCTCCGAGGGGTCGGGCCAGAGATGGCCAAAAAATTAGAGACGATGGGTCTCGAACGAATCGAGGACGTGCTAGAGCACGTCCCGTTTCGTTATGAAAATTATAACAGCGGTACCGTGACGACGGCAGTCCACGGGGACCTCGTCAAATGGAGTGGTACCGTTCAAGCGGAACCGCTCGTCCGCTATTATAGTAAAGGCAAAAATCGACTTCAGTTCCGGCTGTTGTTAGAAGAGCGCTACGTCGTCCATGTGACGATGTTCAACCGCGCTTTCTATAAAGACAAATTGGCGCTTGGTGCGACGGTTACGGTCAAAGGGAAATGGGATATGAACCGGATGACGATCAGTGCGACCGATCTCGAGTTCGGTGAGCTCGCGGACGGGTTACAGCCGATCTATTCGCTTCGGGCCGGATTGACGCAAAAGAATTTCAGTCGAATCGTCAAACTCGCCTTCGATCAGACGACGACGTTTGAGGACCGACTGCCGGAATCAATCCGCTTGCGTTACCGCTTGGAGGACCGGGCGTCGATGCTCAGAGGGATGCATTTCCCTGATTCGATCGAGATGTACAAACAAGCGCGCCGCAGTTATGTGTACGAAGAATGCCTGCTCTATCAATTGAAGCTTCAGGCGTTTCGAAAGATGGAGCGTTCCGGGAAAGGGAGGGCGCTCACGCTCGAAAAAACGCAACTGAACGAGTTCGTCAAGCGGCTCGCTTTCCCGTTGACGGGTGCACAGACGCGCGTCATTCGTGAGATCGTGAGTGATATCGAGAAGCCTGAACGCATGAATCGCCTGTTGCAAGGGGATGTCGGGAGCGGGAAGACAGTCGTTGCCGCGATCGCCTTGTATGCGACAGTGAACGCGGGTTATCAAGGCGCGCTCATGGTGCCGACCGAAATTTTGGCCGAGCAGCATGTCGCTTCGCTTGAACAACTGTTCGAGCCGTACGGGATCCGTGTCGCCTTATTGACGAGTTCGGTCAAAGGGAAGGCGCGCGCTACGTTGCTCGAAGCGATCAAAGCCGGTGACGTCGACATCATCGTCGGCACGCACGCCTTGATTCAAGGGCCGGTTGAGTTTTCGCGTCTGCACTTGGCGATCACGGACGAGCAACACCGGTTCGGCGTCGAGCAGCGGAAAATGTTACGAGACAAGGCCGATCTTGCGGACGTCTTGTATATGACGGCGACGCCGATTCCGCGGACGCTCGCGATCAGCGCGTTCGGGGAGATGGATGTGTCGACGATCGATGAGATGCCGGCAGGCCGGAAGCCGATCGAGACGTATTGGGCGAAAACGGATCAAATCGACCGGGTGCATACGATGGTCGAGCGCGAACTGTCACTCGGACATCAAGCGTACGTCATCGCGCCATTGATCGAGGAATCCGATACGCTCGAAGTCGAGAGCGCAACTGAGTTGTATCATTTACTCAATGAGCGATTCCCGAACTATGCGGTCGGACTCATGCACGGAAAACTGTCGAGTGCCGAGAAAGATGAAGTGATGGAGGCGTTCGCTGACAACTCACTGCAAATTCTCGTGTCGACGACGGTCGTCGAGGTCGGGGTAAACGTGCCGAACGCCTCGCTCATCGTGATCCACGATGCGGAACGGTTCGGTTTGGCCCAGCTCCATCAGTTACGGGGGCGCGTCGGTCGAGGCGCACATCAATCTTATTGTATATTAGTAGGAGACCCGAAGTCTGATGTCGGGAAGCTCCGCTTGAAGACGATGACGGAGACGAACGACGGATTCGTGTTAGCGGAAAAAGATTTAGAACTCCGCGGCGCCGGCGACTTCTTTGGGACAGCCCAAAGCGGGTTGCCGAGTTTCCGTGTCGCCGACCCGGTCCTCGACCTCAAAGTGATGGAAGTGGCGATGCAAGACGCCGTCCGCTTGCTCGGCAGCGAGACGTTTTGGCAGGAGTCCTCGTACAGACCGCTGCGTCAATACTTGAAGCGACTCGACTTACTTGTCGGCGAAAGGTTAGAATAACACTTGAAAATTAAAACTAAAGAATATATACTGCTATTAGTACCAGGTATTAAGTTCTTTAGGGAAGAGTTTAGGAGGGAACTGAATGCGGGTACCTAAGAAGGAGCGGCAACGCTTACTGCAAGAAACGATTGAACATAACCCGTTCATTAAAGACGACGAACTGTCGAAGCAGTTCGCCGTCAGCATTCAAACGATCCGTCTTGATCGGATGGAGCTTAAAATTCCTGAAGTCCGGGAACGGATCAAGCATGTTGCTTCAGAGCACCTCGATGAAGTGAAGTCGCTCGCAATGAGCGAGGTCATCGGTGATATGATTGACTTGAAACTCGACGAATCGGCCATCTCGGTTCTCGACATGGAAAGAGAACACGTCTTTAGCCGCAATGAGATCGCCCGTGGACACGTCTTGTTCGCTCAGGCCAACTCGTTAGCGGTGGCGCTCATCGACGACGAACTGGCGTTGACCACTAAAGCGGAAATCCGGTTTAGTCGCCAAGTTCATCTCGGAGAGCGAGTCGTTGCCAAGGCTCGTGTTGTCAAACTGCGTCGAGACGGACGGACGGACGTCTCAGTGGATAGTTATGTCGGCGAAGAGTGTGTCTTTAGCGGAGACTTCACGATTTATCGTCGCGGTGAGGAGGAACAAGTATGAAGTTAGCAATTGATGCAATGGGTGGGGATCATGCCCCAAAAGCAATCGTGGACGGCGTAAAACAATTTGCTGAAAGTTTTCCGGACGAGCAGATGGAACTGTTTCTAGTCGGTGATGGAGTGAAGCTTGCGTCCTACGGGTTGACCGACCCGCGGATTACAATCGTTCCTGCGAGCGAAGTCATCACAGGCGAAGATGAACCGGTCCGGGCGGTTCGCCGGAAAAAAGACAGCTCGCTCGTCGTAGCGGCTCAGCTCGTCAAAGACGGGAAAGCAGATGGACTCGTATCGGCCGGGAACACCGGGGCGCTCATGGCGGTTTCGCTTTTTGTCATCGGTCGGATTCCTGGAATCGAACGTCCGGCACTGTCGCCAACGTTCCCTACATATACGGGTAGCGGTGTCGTCGTCTTAGATGTCGGGGCCAATCCGGACGCTAAGGCAGAACATTTGGTTGATTACGCGATCATGGGTTCGCTATACGCCGAGCACGTCCGCGGCATCAAGCGCCCACGTGTCGCGCTCCTAAACATTGGGACGGAGGCTGGGAAAGGAAACGCGCTGACGAAAGAAGCGTTCCCCCTCCTCGAACAGGCTCCGGTCCACTTCGTCGGAAACGTCGAGGCCCGCGAGGCGATGTCAGGTGACGTCGATGTCATCGTGACAGAAGGATTTGCCGGAAACATTTTATTGAAAGGTGTGGAGGGTGCTTCGTCAATGCTCATGAAAATGTTGAAAGAACAGTTCACGAGCGATATTGTCTCGAAGCTTGCCGCTCTCGTCTTAAAACCGAAACTGAAAAACTTGAAACAAACATTAGATTATCGTGAGCAAGGTGGTGCGGGCTTGTTCGGAATCAACGCCCCCGTCATCAAAGCGCACGGGTCGAGTGACGCACTAGCCATCATGAGTGCGCTCAAACAGGCGAAAATCATGGTTGACCATGATGTCGTCGCGAAGATCAAACAAGCGAAAGCAACAGACTAACGTAAAGAAGGTGAGTACATGAGAGAAGCGTGGATATTTCCCGGCCAAGGGTCACAAACAGTCGGTATGGGTCAAACGTTCTTAGACGATCCTGAACAGATGCAAGCGATCGATCGTCGACTCGGATTTGATTTACTCGACGTCATGGCGGCCGGATCAAAAGAAGAGCTTCAACAAACGGAAGTCGCACAACCTGCCATCGTGGCGCACGCGGCGCTGCTCGCGCTCGCACACGGGAAGACCGGTGCCAAACCGGACGTCGTGATTGGCCATAGTGTCGGTGAGTATGCGGCACTCGTCGTCGCGGGCGTCATCGATCTCGAAGAAGCGTGTGTGCTCGTACGTGAGCGCGGTAAGCTCATGTCCGAGGTGAAGGACGGAACGATGGCAGCGGTCATCGGCATGACCGATGTCGCAGAAGCGTTCCACTTGACCGAGAAGATCAGTGCCAGCGGAAACCTTGTACAAATCGCCAATTACAACTGTCCGGGCCAGTTCGTCATTTCGGGTCACGTCGACGCGGTCAAACAAGCAGAGACAGACTTAAAACAGGCTGGGGCGAAACGCGTGTTGCCGCTAGACGTGTCAGGCGCGTTTCATAGCTCGTATATGATGCCTGCTGCGACACGGTTTAAAGATGTGCTCGCATCGTCACCGTTCAAAGATGCGACGATTGGGATCATTTCGAACGTCGACGCGGCGGTCCATACTGACGCCGAGAAACTAAAAGCGCTTCTCACCGAGCAACTGTACGCCTCGGTCCGGTTTGAGGACTGTGTCCGGAAAGCGATTGCTGAGGGGGTCGATACGTTCATCGAGTTCGGTTCGACGTCACCGTTGTCCGGGCTCATCAAACGAATCGATAAAAACGTAACACTTAAACAAGTGACGACGTTAGAAGAGGTTGCAGCGTTAGGGGGAGAAGTGCGTGCATGACCAAGTAGCAATCGTGACGGGTGCGTCCCGGGGTATCGGGGCCGCCATCGCGAAGCGTTTAGGGGAAGACGGCTTTCGAGTCGTCGTCAATTACTCGGGTAGTGTCGAGCAAGCAAAAGCAGTCGTTGCAGCCATTGAAGCGGCGGGCAGCGAGGCGATCGCCGTCAAAGCGGACGTCTCGAACGCTGACGATGTGAAAGCACTCGTCAAGACGGCAGTCGATACGTTCGGCCGTTTGGATTGCCTCGTCAACAACGCCGGGATCACACGAGACGGTCTGCTCATGCGCATGAAAGAGACCGACTTTGACGATGTGCTCGCGACGAACTTGAAAGGCGCGTTCTTGACGTCGCAAGCGGCGACGCGTCCGCTCCTCAAGTCGAAATCAGGGCGCATCATCAACATCGCCTCGGTCGTCGGAATCACGGGGAACGCCGGACAAGCGAACTATGCGGCAGCGAAAGCTGGACTCATCGGACTCACGAAATCGGTGGCGCGCGAGCTCGCGGCCCGTCACGTGACGGTGAACGCGGTCTGTCCAGGCTTTATCGAGACCGACATGACCGGTGCGTTGACAGACGCGCAGCGCGAAGCGACGCTCGGACAAATTCCGTTCAATCGCTTCGGCCAAGTCGAAGACGTGGCGAGCATCGTCTCGTTTCTCGCGTCAAGCGAGGCCGCTTACGTGACCGGGCAGACGATCGCCGTCGACGGCGGCATGACGATGGCGTAAAAACAGAACTTTACCAATTGTAGTACATTTAATATAATTTACTTTGGAGGGATTTTATCATGACAAAAGAACAAATCTTAGTAGACGTACAAGCAGCAGTAGCAGAGAAACTCGGGAAAGACGTTTCTGAAATCACAGCCGAAAAATCATTTAAAGACGACCTCGGTGCGGACTCGCTCGAAGTGATGGAAATGGTCATGGACCTTGAAGACAAGTTCGATATCACAATCGAAGACGAAGATGCCGAGAAGCTTGCAACTGTGGGCGACGTCGTGTCTTACATCGAAACAAAATTGTAATCAAGCCTCCCACCGCTCATAATGAGCGGTGGGCTTGTGCTTATACACGGAGGGACTTATGACAAAGGATAAGCGACGGTTCGACCGTCAAGGGTCGGCGCAAAGACGCCGACGAAATGAAGTGGAGCGAGCACGCATCGTGGAGAAGTTCACGTCACTCGAGGAACGACTTGGTGTGAAGTTTACGAACCAAGAACTGTTAATGCAGGCGTTCACCCATTCATCATATGTCAATGAACAACGCGGTTTGAAAAAAGACAATGAACGGTTAGAGTTTTTAGGAGACGCGGTGCTCGAGTTGACAGTGTCCCGGTTTTTATATGAGACGTATCCGGAGCGCTCCGAGGGGGAATTAACGAAGTTACGGGCGGCAATCGTTTGTGAGCCGTCGCTCGTGAACTTTGCCGAAGCCTACGCTTTCTCTGATTTTATCTTGCTTGGAAAAGGGGAAGAGCTGACAGGCGGACGGAAACGTCCCGCGTTACTCGCCGATGTGTTCGAATCATACATCGCCGCCCTCTACCTTGACCAAGGGATCGAACCAGTAGAACAGTTCCTCGCCGAAGCGGTTTTTCCGAAAGTCTTAGCCGGTGTGTTTGAAGAGCAGACCGATTATAAGAGTCAACTTCAAGAGAGTGTACAGCGCGAAGGGCTCGGCCCGGTCACGTATACGATCATCGAAGAACGCGGTCCGGCCCATAGCCGTGAATTCGTCTCCCACGCTCGTCTCAGTGACGATATCGTCGGCGAAGGGATCGGTCGTTCGAAGAAAGAAGCCGAGCAGATCGCGGCTAAAGAAGCGTTGATCGAATTCAATCGGCGATACGCCGGCCTATAAAAAAAAGGAGTGGACCCGCGCGGGTCCACTCCTTTTGGTTACGTCAATTGGCCAAGTTCCTCGACGAGACCGTCGACTTCAGAGATCGAGAGTGATGACCGGTTCATCACGTAGTCGTAAATCTCTTTCACGGCCGATGCATCGGCTTTGTTATATTCTTCCGCCTTGATCGCACCGCGGTTGATGATGTTCATTTTATCGAGGATTTCCTCGATCATTTGTTCATTCGTCATGTGTAGTACCCCTTTCTACAGTTCTTTTTAGAATAGCATGATTCTAGCATTTTGACGAACTAGCAACTGTGGTAAAATAAACGAATGAATGCTTACTTAGGATAGGATGGTCACGATGCACTTAAAACGAATCGAACTCGCTGGCTTTAAATCGTTTGCCAAGCGGATTGAACTAGATTTCCGTCCCGGTGTGACAGCCGTGGTTGGACCGAACGGGAGCGGGAAATCAAATATATCGGACGCTGTTCGCTGGGTACTAGGCGAACAGTCGGCCAAATCGCTCCGTGGGGCGAAAATGGAAGATGTCATCTTTGCCGGTAGCGAAGGCGAGAACCACCGCAACGTCGCCGAAGTGACGCTCGTTTTAGATAATAGCGATGCGCACTTGCGCCTGCCGTATGAAGAAGTGAGCGTGACGAGACGCGTGACGCGCAGTGGCGACAGCGACTATTTCATGAATAAAAAGCCGTGCCGCCTGAAAGACGTCATCGACTTGTTCATGGATACGGGTTTGTCCCGTGATGCGTTTGCGATCATCGGGCAAGGACGGGTCGAACAAGTCATCTCGGGTAAACCGGAAGATCGCCGCGCCGTCATTGAAGAAGCGGCCGGCGTGCTGAAGTACCGCCAACGCAAAAAACAAGCGGAACGAAAGTTGCAAGACACAGAGCTGAACTTGTCGCGCGTCGACGATATCTTATATGAACTTGCCGATCGGGTCGAACCGCTTCGTGAACAAGCGGCACTCGCTCGAGAGTTCCAAGTCGCCAAGGCGCGGCATGACGACCTCGAGACCGGGATTCTCGGTGCCGAGATCACCGAGCTCAAGGCGAAAATCACTTTCGCCACAACACAACAGACGGCAGCAGAAGAACAGTTACGCAACCAAGAAGCGGCGCTGAACGCGCTCGTCACCGAACGGGCCGCGCTCGAGGAAACATTGACCGAGCATCGTGCCGTCCTCGAGACGCTCCATCAGGATGAGCGTCTTCAAGCGACTGAGCTCGAACGGCTCTCGGGAGATATTAAACTCGCCAAAGCGCGAGAAGAGCATGGGGCAGAGACGAAAGAACGACTCGAGCGCCAACGCGCGGAGTTGGTCGAAGAGACAGAGCAATTGCAGTCGCGATTGTCGGTCGCTCAAACGGACAAAGACTTGAAGTCAGAAGCGTTGCAGACCGTTGAGGTGACACGTGACGAGCTCGCGCGGAAGCTTACGGCGGCGACTCGCGATTTCAACGCGGAGATCGAACAGCTTCAAAGTGAAGCGTTCGAACTAGCAACGACACGAGCCACGCTCAGCAACCAACAGAAACGGGAACGACGTGACATCGAACAGGCAGAGGAAGCGAAAGCACGTCTCCTGCGTGAGAACAAGGACCGGCTTGATGTTCGAACCGAACAGACCGCCTCGCTCGATGCAAACCGAGATCGTCTTGAAGCGGTACGTACGGCTTGGCAGGAACTGCTGGCCGAAGAAGAGGCATTGGTCGCTAAGGAAGTCGCGCTCCGAGAAAAGTTGTCGCGAGCCGAACAATCGTATCATGACCTCGACCGGCGCCGTCAAAAGACCGAAGACCGGATCGACATGTTAGAGCGGATGAAGCAATCATATGAAGGGTATTTCCATGCCGTCAAATTCGTATTGAAAGACCGTGCGAGCGGTGTGCTCGGAGCGGTTGCAGAGCTGATTCAAGTGCTCCCATCATATGAGGCCGCCATCGAGACGGCACTCGGTCAAACGCAACAACACGTCGTCGTTGAAGATGAAGCGGTCGGCCGCCGTGAGATCGACAAGTTGCGCCGGGCTAATGCCGGGCGGGCTACGTTCGTCCCGATGACGACGGTGAAAGAGCGCTTTATCCCGAGCGAGGTCGCCCATCGTCTCGAGGCGATGGATGGCTTCGTCGGCATCGCATCCGATCTCGTGACGACGGAACCTTTGTTTGACAAATTGAAACGGTCCTTGCTCGGGGCCGTCATCGTGGCCAAGACGCTCGAGGTCGCGAACCGGATCGCTCAGACGACGGGCTATCGCTACCGGATCGTCACGCTCGACGGCGATATCGTCAACGTCGGTGGTTCGATGACAGGGGGGAGCCGGAAACAAGGCGTCGCCCTGTTCACCCAGTCAAGAGAGCTCGATGATTTGAAACAAGGATTGACGCAAGGGTTGGCCATGCTGCACGAACAGCAGCTTCGTGTGACGGAGTATGAAGCGGAGACGAGTCGCCTCAAACAGTCGCTCCACACGCTCAGAACACGGAAACGGCAAGAGGAAGAGACGCTCCGGGCGTTAGAGACCTCGTTCCGGGAATTAGAGCGGACGACCCAGGACGCGAAAGCACAACTCGAACTGTTCGATCACGAGATGAATCGCTATACGCATACGATTGAAACATCTTCGGCAGAATTGACGCGCCTCGCAAGTGAACTCGAGGCGACGGAAGTGTTGCAGACGTCGCTGCGGACAGAGCTCGAGCAGTTGCGTGCGGAGCAGGCGAAAGGCGCGGAGACGACGGGGCAATTGCAAGAAGCAATCCGTCTAAACGAGCTCGACCTGCAACGTCATACGCTTGACCTGGATCGGGTGAATACGGAAGTCGAACGGCTCGTTGCCGAAGTCGACAAACAGACAACCCGACTCAATCAAATCAAACACGAACTCGAGCGGCTCGAAAGCGGACGGATCGTCTCATCCGCGGAACTTCGAATCGAGCATGACGAGGCGACGGAGCAGATGAAAGTGTTGAAAGGGCGAATTGAAGCGCAGTCGCAAACGCTGAAAACAGAGGAAGAGTCACATCGTATCCTCAGACAGCGTGAACAGCAGGCGACGGACGTTCGCCGCCAATTCGAGGCCGACGTCCGTAAGCTTGAAACTGAGGCGAATGAACTCGAGTTGAAACAGCAGTGGAAACTAGACGCCCTCGAAGAACGTGGACTCGTCTATGACCTGCTCCCGGTATTATCGATCCCGCTCGACGAGGCGAAAGAAGAGTTCAAGTTGCTCGTCCGTCAAATCGAGGAGATTGGACCTGTCAACTTGAGTGCGATCGAAGAGTTTGAACTCGTCAATGAACGGTTCACGTTCTTGTCTGAACAGCGAGACGATCTCGTCAATGCGAAACAGGACCTGTACGACGTCATCTCCGAAATGGACCGAGAAGTGACACGGTTGTTCAACGAGACGTATGCGACCGTCCGCACGCATTTCAAACAGACGTTCAAAGAACTTTTCGGAGGCGGCGAGGCCGACCTTAAACTCGTCGATGCGACTGATTTATTAAACACAGGGATCGATATCGTCGCCAAACCGCCCGGCAAAAAGTTACAGACGTTAAGTCTGTTGTCTGGTGGCGAACGGGCACTGACCGCGATCGCGCTCTTATTTGCGATTTTAAAGACGCGCCCTGTCCCGTTCTGCGTGCTCGACGAGGTCGAAGCAGCGCTCGACGAGGCGAACGTCCACCGGTTCGGTGAATACGTCCGCACGTTGTCGATCGATACACAGTTCGTCATCATCACCCACCGTAAAGGGACGATGGAGGCGGCCGACACGCTCTATGGCGTGACGATGCAACAAAACGGTGTCTCGGAGGTACTTTCGGTCGAATTATCAGAAGCGAAACGTGTCGTCGAGACAGATGAAGAGATGGAGGAATTGACTTGAGTTTTTTTAAAAAATTAAAAGATAAATTGACGACCTCGACACAAGAGGTGTCGCAAAAGTTTACAGACGGGTTGACGAAAACACGTGACGGGTTTGCGAGCGCCGTCAACGACCTCGTCTATCGGTTCCGTGAAGTCGATGAGGACTTCTTCGATGAACTTGAAGATTTGCTCATCCAGGCGGACGTCGGCGTCACGACGACGATGGACCTCGTCGAAGATTTAAAAGAAGAAGTGAAGCGTCGCAATTTGAAAGACCCGGCCGCCGTCCGCGACGCCCTCGTCGAAGTCGTGGCGAAACGTCTACAAGAAGACGAGTCAGACCGCGAGTTGAACATGCAGGACGGGTTGACCGTCATCTTGTTCGTCGGTGTGAACGGTGTCGGCAAGACGACGACAATCGGAAAACTCGCCCATCAGTTGAAAGCAGAAGGTCGTTCGGTCATGCTTGCGGCGGGAGATACGTTCCGGGCCGGCGCGATCGACCAGCTGCAAGTATGGGGTGAACGTGCCGGTGTCCCCGTCATTCGCCAAGCGGAAGGGTCAGATCCGGCCGCGGTCGTGTTTGATGCTGTCCAAGCCGCGAAGTCACGCGGTGTCGACGTCTTGATTTGCGATACGGCAGGACGACTCCAAAACAAGGTCAACTTGATGAAAGAGCTCGAGAAAGTGAAACGGGTCATCGAACGCGAAGTGCCAAACGGTCCGCACGAAGTCTTGCTCGCGTTAGACGCGACGACGGGACAGAACGCGATGCTTCAAGCGAAGGCGTTTCAGGAAGCGACGAACGTGAGCGGGATCGTGCTTACGAAGTTAGACGGGACGGCCAAAGGCGGCATCGTCCTCGCGATCAGAAACGAGCTCGATATTCCGGTCAAATACGTCGGTCTCGGTGAAAAAATTGATGATTTACAGGCGTTCGACCCAGAGCAGTTCGTCCTCGGACTATTCGGTGACGTATTTGAAGAAAAAAACCAGACAAACGATGACCTCGCCTAACTTTCACTGTTAAGAAAAAAACTTGACAAGACGTTAGGACGGCTGTACTATTGTTAGTTGTAAAGGGATTTCACTTAACATGTGGAGGTGAGAGGTATGTCGCTCGAAAAGACGAATCGAATGAACTACTTATTCGATTTTTATCAAGCGCTTCTCACGCCGAAACAGCGCAACTACATGTCTCTTTATTACCTAGATGACTACTCGCTCGGAGAGATTGCGGAAGAGTTTGAAGTCAGCCGTCAAGCGGTCTACGATAACATAAAGCGTACCGAAGCAATGCTTGAGCAGTATGAAGAAAAGCTGGAGCTGTTTGAGAAATTCGAGCAACGGCAACTGCTTCTCCAAACGCTCAGACGTCAAGTCGAGCAAATGCCCGACGTGACGGAGACGGTTTCGGCGCTTGAGAATTTAGAGTAGGGGGCTGAAGCATGGCATTTGAAGGATTATCAGAACGGTTGCAATCGACATTGGCGAAAATGCGGGGGAAAGGTAAGATTTCCGAAGCAGACGTCAAAGAGATGATGAGAGAAGTTCGTCTCGCGCTCCTTGAGGCCGACGTTAACTTCAAAGTGGTCAAACAGTTCGTCAACGACGTGAAAGAACGGTCAATCGGCCAAGACGTCATGAAATCGTTGACACCTGGACAACAAGTCGTCAAGATCGTTCATGAAGAATTAACGACCTTGATGGGGAGTGACGTCGTCCCGATCACCTTTAGTTCAAAACCACCGACAGTCGTCATGATGGTCGGATTACAAGGTGCGGGTAAGACGACGACGACCGGAAAGCTCGCGAACTTGATTCGCAAAAAGCATAACCGGAGTCCGCTTCTCGTCGCTGCTGATATTTATCGGCCGGCGGCCATCAAACAGCTCGAGACTCTCGGCAAGCAACTCGATTTACCGGTGTTCTCACTTGGCGATCAAGTGACGCCGGAAGAAATCGTCACAAAAGCGCTCGAGCACGCCAAAGTTAATCATCACGATTTCGTGTTGATAGATACGGCCGGTCGTCTTCATATCGACGAGACGCTCATGGGCGAACTCGAAAATGTGAAAACGATCGCCAAACCGAATGAAATCTTCCTCGTCGTCGATGCGATGACGGGTCAAGATGCGGTCAACGTGGCCGATCGCTTTAATGATTTGCTCGGAATTACCGGCGTCGTGTTGACAAAACTCGACGGTGATACACGTGGTGGGGCAGCCCTTTCAATCAAGGCAGTCACGGGAGCGCCGATTAAGTTCGTCGGTCTCGGTGAAAAGTTGGATGCCCTCGAACCTTTCTATCCGGAGCGCATGGCGTCACGGATCCTTGGAATGGGTGACGTGCTCACGCTCATCGAAAAAGCGGAGTCACAAATGGACCAAGATGCCGCGAAAGAGCTTGAAAGCAAAATTCGTGATGCATCGTTCACGTTCGATGATTTTATCGAGCAATTGGGTCAAGTGAAAAACATGGGCCCAATTGATGAATTACTCTCGATGTTACCTGGTGCAGGTAAGATGAAAGGGTTGAAGAACGTCCAAATCGACGAGAAGCAACTCGATCATGTCGAGGCAATCATCCGGTCGATGACGAAGCATGAGCGCACGAATCCTGAAGTGCTCAACGCCAGTCGTCGCAAGCGGATCGCAAAAGGGAGCGGTCGTTCCATCCAGGAAGTGAACCGTCTCATCAAACAGTTCGATGACATGAAGAAGCTCATGAAGCAGATGTCAGGACAAATGAAAGGGAAGAAAAAAGGTCTCGGCCTTCCATTCTTCTAAGAAAACTTTTGTCAGTCAGGCAAAAAAGCAGTATACTATTAAAGTTGTCAATTCTTAAACACATAATGGAGGTATATTACCATGGCAGTTAAAATTCGTCTCAAGCGCATGGGCGCAAATAAATCACCTTTTTACCGGATCGTTGTAGCAGATTCACGTTCACCACGTGATGGCCGTTTCATCGAACAACTCGGTCACTACAACCCGGTTGCAAAACCAGAAGCAGAAGTTCGCATCAACGAAGAACTCGCGCTCAAATGGTTGGCAGACGGCGCGAAGCCATCTGACACAGTCCGCAACTTGTTCTCTAAAGCAGGGATCATGGAGAAATTCCACAACGCGAAAAACGCGAAGTAACCCTGTGGCCGACCTTTTATGAGGTCGGCCTATTTTTTTGAGGAGGTTTTATGATGGATTGGTTAAACGTAGGCAAAATCGCCAACACGCACGGTTTAAAAGGGGAATTGAAGTTGCTCGCCGCGACTGATTTTCCAGAAGAACGCTTTAAAATTGGTGAGACGCTCTACCTTGACGTCGACGGGAAGAAGATGCCGCTCGAAGTGACGACGTATCGTCCGCACAAACAGTTCCATCTCGTCACGTTCAAAGGGCTAGACAACATCAATCTCGTCGAGAAGTACAAAGGGATGTCGCTCTACGTCCATGCCGGAAACGTCCACGAGCTTCCGGAGCATGAATTTTACTACCACGAGATCATCGGATGCGAGGCCGTCGTCGACGGAGAAGTGATCGGTGTCGTCGAGGACATCTTTGAGACCAATGGCGCGAACGACGTCTGGGTCATCAAGCGTCCCGGCAAGACGGATGCGCTCATCCCGTACATCGAGTCGGTCGTCAAAGACATCGACGTCGAAGCGAAACGTGTCATCATCACGCCGATCCCTGGAATGATCGACGATGAAAATTGATGTCTTGACCTTGTTCCCGGAAATGTTCGCCCCGCTTGATCATTCGATCGTCGGGCGTGCCCGGACACTCGGCCAAGTCGAAGTGCAGTTCACGAACTTCCGTGACTTCTCGACGAACAAACATCATAAAGTCGATGATGCTCCGTACGGAGGCGGCGCCGGGATGCTACTCACGCCGCAGCCGATGTTTGATGCGTTCGATTCGCTCGCAAAGTCGAAGCCGCGCGTCATCGTGACGACGCCGACGGGGCGACCGTTCAATCAACGTGTCGCCGAAGAATGGGCGAACGAAGAGCATTTGATCTTCTTATGCGGACATTACGAAGGATTCGACCAACGGATCCACGACGAACTCGCGACAGACGAAGTGTCGATTGGAGACTTCGTGATGACCGGTGGTGAACTCGCGGCGATGGTCATGATCGACGCGACGGTTCGCCTCATCCCGGAAGTGCTCGGCGATCAAGCGAGCCACGAGGACGACTCGTTCTCGACCGGACTGCTCGAATATCCGCATTATACGAGACCGGCTGACTTCCGCGGCCTCAAAGTCCCGGACGTCCTGCTGTCGGGCAATCACGCCAAAATCGAGTCGTGGCGCCGCGAGCGTTCGCTCGAACGAACGTTCAGGCGTCGACCGGAACTGTTAGACCAAATCGATCTGTCGCCGGCCGATAAAAACTTCATCGAATCGTTGCGCGATTCATAAAATTATGCTATGTTTGAGCATGTGGGTTAGCCCCACCGATTACCGATGTTCCGCTATTGGATGCCGAGGCAAACGAAGATATGAACATTGAAGAAAAAGGAGATCAATTCATGAACGCACAAAAACTGTTCCGTGAAATCACAGAAGAACAATTCAAATCGGACGTCCCTGCTTTCCGTCCTGGTGACACAGTACGTGTCCACGTTAAAGTCGTAGAGGGAACGCGTGAGCGTATCCAGATCTTCGAAGGCGTAGTCATCAAGCGTAAAGGTGGCGGCATCAGCGAAACATTCACAGTCCGTAAGATTTCTTACGGCGTAGGTGTTGAGCGTGCATTCCCGCTTCACTCACCGCGTGTCGCGCAAATCGAAGTCGTTCGTTACGGTAAAGTTCGCCGTGCGAAACTTTACTACCTCCGCAACCTTCGCGGTAAAGCAGCACGTATTAAAGAAATCCGTCGTTAAGATGGGGAAAGCTTGTCGCTTGCGACAAGCTTCTTTTTTTCTAGTACAATAAGTTCAAACGGACAGAGGAGTGAGGCAATTTGAAAGAAGTGTTCAGTTGGCTTAAAGCAATCGTAGTGGCGCTCGTCATCGCGTTCGTGATCCGGACGTTCATCTTTGTACCTGTCATCGTCGAAGGTGAGTCGATGATGCCGACGCTCCAAAACGCCGATCGGATGATCGTCAGCAAAATCTCTAACTACGTCGGTGAACTCGACCGGGGCGATATTATCGTCTTTCATGCGACTGAATCAAAGGACTATATTAAACGCGTCATCGCCATTCCTGGCGATACGCTTGAATATCGGGACGATACGCTCTACTTGAACGGAGAAGCAGTCGAAGAACCGTATTTAGAGGATTTTCAAGCCCAAATGAACGGCTTTCCTCTAACCGAGAACTTTACGCTCGAACAAGTGACAGGTGAAGCGGTCGTACCGGAAGGCTCATACTTCGTTATGGGAGATAACCGACAAAACTCGAAAGACAGCCGTGAAATCGGCTTTGTCTCGAAAGAAAGCGTCGTCGGCAAAACGAACTTTGTGTTCTGGCCGATGGGTGACTTCGGGACGGTAGAAGAATAGGGTGGTGTTTTTTTGGCAATTCAATGGTTCCCTGGCCACATGGCCAAGGCGCGAAGACAAGTAACAGAGAAGTTAAAACTGATTGACGTCGTCATCGAACTCGTCGATGCACGTGTTCCGCAATCGAGCCGAAATCCGATGGTCGATGAGATCACGGCGGGTAAACCGCGGCTGATCGTGTTGAACAAGGCTGACATGGCCGATCAAGCCGTCACCGACGCCTGGATGCGCGCCCTGAAGCGTGACGACATCGAAGTCGTCGCCGTCGATGCGAAGCATAGCAAAGGCTTAAAGCAGCTCATGACGGGCGCAGAGAAGCTCATGCAAGACAAGCACGACCGCATGCGTGAGAAAGGCCGTAATCCTGGCCCGATCCGCGCCCTCATCATCGGCATCCCGAACGTCGGGAAGTCGACACTGATCAACCGGCTCGCCGGGCGCAACATCGCCATCACCGGGGACCGCCCTGGTGTGACGAAACGGCAGCAATGGATCAAGATGAAAGGCGGCGAGATGGAACTGCTCGACACGCCTGGTATTCTGTGGCCGAAGTTCGAGGACCAGATGGTCGGATATCGCTTAGCTGCTACGGGTGCGATCAAGGACGACATTTTAAACCTTGATGACATCGCGATGTATGCAGCGCGTGAACTGCGCGCCCGTTACCCGGAACAGTTGAAAGAGCGGTTTAAACTCGACGACTTGCCGGAAGACGCGGTCGAACTGCTCGAGTTGATCGGGAAAAAACGTGGCCTTCTCAGCGGCGGCTACGTCGATTTCGAAAAAGCGAGCGAACTATTATTGAACGAGCTTCGTCATGAGAAGATCGGACGTGTCTCGCTTGAGACGCCGGCAGATCATAATATGGCGTGAAGTCCTGTGAAAACAGGGCTTTTTTGGATAGGAGGCAGATCGTGACGATTCAAGAGATTAAACAACGGCTAAAAACCGTCCGATATGAAGAGTGGGACGATGTCCGGGCCGAACTGAAGGATGACCCGCGCGCGGGCGTCCAGGCACTCCTGCAGCAACGTCAGAGACGGTTTGACGCGGAGCGGGACGAGCGGGACGACTATACACGCCGCCTGCAGTATGAGGCCGAGCTGAAACAGCAAGGCTTCAAGTTGGTCGCTGGCATCGACGAGGTCGGGCGGGGACCGCTCGCGGGTCCTGTCGTCGCGGCGGCCGTCGTCTTGCCGGACGATTTTTACAGCCCGGGACTGAACGATTCAAAGAAGATGACGAAAGCGGCACGGGCACGAGCATATGCAAGGATCCTCGACGAGGCATTCGTCGGGGTCGGAATCGTCGACGCAGAAGTGATCGATCAAATCAATATTTATGAAGCGACGAAGCTCGCGATGACCGAGGCGGTCCGACAGCTTGACGGGGCCGACGCGCTCTTGATTGACGCGATGACACTCGAGCTCGATTTGCCGCAGACGTCGCTCATTAAAGGGGACGAGTTGAGCGTCTCGATCGCGGCGGCGAGCGTCGTCGCCAAAGTCGTCCGCGACAAGATGATGGAAGAGTTCGCCGCGACGTATCCGGGATACGGTTTCGAACGCAACGCCGGATACGGGACGGAACTTCATTTGAACGCGTTGAACGAGCGCGGCATCACACCGATTCATCGCAAGTCGTTCGCACCGATTAAACATATGATATGAAAGGGGGAGCCCGATGCGGATCGATCACCAAGGCGTCCTGCCGTTCAAAGTCACCGAACAGACGTCGCGTCAGCTGCTCGTCGGCAACACGGTCGTCGGCAGGGTACTCCAGCTCTTGCCCGGGAACGAAGCGGTCATGCAACTGCCGCAAGGACTGTTCCGGGTCGGGGTGAACGCAGACGTTAAAGAGAACGTCACGTACAAGATGGTCGTCACCGAGCTCGAGCCGAAACTCGTCCTGAAAGTGATGCCGCCTACGGCGGAACCGGCCCAGGCCGGGAAGACACCGGTGACGTTACTCCTAGAACAACTCGGCCGCTTCTCAAAAGAGGCCATCCAGACACCGGAATCCGTCAAAGCGATGGGACGGCAACTGCTCGAGAGCGGGGCCGGAAGTGACGTCAAACAGCTCGTCGGGGAACTGTTCAAGGCGAAAGGCGACCCGAAGTTTGAACAGTTCGTGCGGGCCCAAGAGACGTTCAACGCGGTCCAGACGCCGCCGTTCGTCGTCCAAGCATTTCACATACCGCAATTAGGACCGTTCGAACAAGTCAGGTTCCGGCTTGAGGCCCCGAAAAGCGAGATGATCGACGCAGACCATGCCCGTATCGTCTTATTTCTAGAAACGCCTCGCTTCGGCGAGACGGGCATCGACCTGCTCGTTCAAAAGCGGCACGTCACCGTGAAAGTATTCAACGAACAACACGACTTGTCCCCGTTCATCAAAGCGTACGAGCCGCTGCTCGGCAGTGCGCTCAAAGCGAACGGCTATGAACTGTCCCGATTCTCGTTCGAAGTGAGACAAGAATCGCTCCCCGAGACGTTCGCCCCGTTAGGAAAGGTGGATTTTCATGTATGATGGACCGTAAAAAAGCAATCGCCTTGTCTTACGAACAATCGATGGAATCTCCGCGCGTCGTCGCGAAGGGCGGCGGCCTCGTCGCCGAACGGATGCTCGCCCTCGCACAAGAGAACGGTATCCCGATCCATGAAGACCCGGCGCTGTTGTCACTCCTGTCGGCGTTACAGATCGAAGAGCATATTCCGGACGACCTGTATCAAGTGATCGCCGAGCTTTTTGTGTTTCTCTATCAGATGGAACAAGGTAAAATCGAAAATGTCTAGGGGTAGATGTGAAAAAAAGATGAAAACTTAAAGCAAGAACGATAGACAGCGCTTTCAGTTTTTCGTTACAATAGATATGCCGATATTAAAGGGGACTAAGGGGGAAACTAAATGAATATCCATGAGTATCAGGCGAAAGAATTGCTTAGAACGTTTGGAGTGGCCGTACCTACGGGCTATCCGGCTTTCACGGTAGAAGAAGCAGTTGCCGCCGCCGCCAAGCTAGACGGTGAATTGAAAGTAGTCAAAGCACAGATCCACGCAGGTGGCCGCGGGAAAGCCGGCGGCGTCAAACTTGCCAGAACGGATGAAGAAGTAAAACAGTACGCGACAGAGATTCTCGGTAAGACGCTCGTCACGCACCAGACTGGACCTGAAGGAAAAGTCGTGCAGCGCCTCTATATCGAAGAAGGTTCTGCCATCGATCAAGAATTTTACTTAGGACTTGTGCTTGACCGTTCGATCGGCCGAATTGTCATCATGGGTTCATCTGAAGGCGGTATGGACATCGAAGAAGTCGCTGAACATACTCCTGAAAAGATTCATAAAGAAATCGTCGACCCGGTCGTCGGACTCCGTCCGTTCCAGGCGCGCCGTCTTGCTTTCAAGATGGAAGTGCCGACTAAACTCGTCAACAAGTTTAGCGACATGGTCATGAAGCTTTATAAAGTGTACGTCGAGACGGACTGCACGATTGCGGAGATCAACCCGCTCGTCACGACGAAAGACGGTAACGTCGTCGCGCTCGATGCGAAATTGAACTTTGACAGCAACGCGCTTTATCGTCATACCGACATCGTCGATCTTCGTGACACGACGGAAGAAGATCCGCGTGAAGTCGAGGCGTCGAAACACGACCTTAGCTATATCGCCCTTGACGGCAATATCGGCTGTCTCGTAAACGGTGCCGGCCTCGCCATGGCGACGATGGATATCATCAAGCACTACGGCGCCGAACCCGCTAACTTCCTCGATGTAGGCGGCGGTGCGACAAAAGAAAAAGTCACAGAAGCGTTCAAATTGATTTTGTCGGATGACCAAGTCAAAGGAATCTTCGTCAACATCTTCGGTGGCATCATGAAGTGTGACATCATCGCCGAAGGAATCGTCGCGGCGACAAAAGAAATCGGACTCGACTTGCCACTCGTCGTCCGCTTAGAAGGAACAAACGTGGATGCGGGAAGACGCATTCTCGATGAATCTGGACTTGCGATCACTTCTGCGACCTCGATGGATGATGGGGCAGAAAAAATCGCGGCACTCGTTCGATAAGGGGGAAACGACATGAGTATTTGGGTGAATCAAGATACAAAAGTGATCATTCAAGGGATCACGGGGAAACAAGGTATGTTCCACGGCGAACAGATGCTAGCGTATAACACGAAACTGGTCGGCGGGGTCACACCTGGTAAAGGTGGTACGACCGTACTCGACAACGTACCTGTGTTTAACACTGTCTCTGACGCGGTCGAGGCGACCGGTGCGAACGCATCGATCATCTACGTGCCACCAGCTTTCGCGGCCGACTCGATCATGGAGGCGGCTGATAGCGGCATCGAACTCATCATCTGTATCACGGAAGGGATTCCTGTCATCGACATGATCCAAGTGAGCCGCTATCTCGAGGACAAACCGGCCCGTTTGATCGGACCGAACTGCCCAGGGATCATCACGCCGGGTGAGGCGAAACTTGGCATCATGCCAGGCTACATCCACACGAAAGGCCATGTCGGCATCGTCTCACGTTCAGGGACGCTCACGTATGAAGCGGTCCATCAGTTGACGACGGCCGGAATCGGCCAATCGACTGCGGTCGGGATCGGTGGGGACCCGGTCAACGGGACGAACTTCATCGACACGCTCCAAGCGTTCAACGAAGATGAAGACACGCTTGCGGTCATCATGATCGGCGAGATCGGTGGGACGGCTGAAGAAGAAGCCGCTGAATGGGTCAAGGCGAACATGACGAAACCGGTCATCGGTTTCATCGGTGGTCAGACGGCTCCTGAAGGCAAACGGATGGGCCACGCTGGAGCGATCATCTCAGGCGGAAAAGGAACGGCCGCTGAAAAGATCAAGACGTTAAACGCAAACGGGATCGAAGTCGCCGAGACACCTGCTGTCATCGGTGAGACACTCATCCGTGTGCTTAAAAATGAAGGTCTGTATGATGCTTGTGTCACGGGACAACCGACGACGTAAGACCAATCGGAATGAGGGGTGCGCGCATCCCTCATTTTTTTAAAGGAGATTGTGATGAATCAAACAATAGCTCGTTTTGCGGCAGAACGTTTGCCGGTCGAGTTCGTCCATCATTACTTATCAAATTCGGGGCTGACGGAACGGAATTCGTTCCATCCGAACGTATGGAAAAAAGCGAATCGGGCGTTCCGTTCAACGGTCACGTATGACCGTTTTTTGACGTGGGAGGACGAATTGTTCCCACGAATGCTATTACATATCCCCAACCCTCCGTACTGTTTGTTTTATCAGGGCGATTTAGAGGTACTACAAGAACAAACGACCGCTTTGGTCGGGAGTCGTGAATTGAATCGGATCAGTCGACCGCTCGTTGAATATTTACACCCTTTAATAGAAGAAACTGTATCGATTTCAGGCGGTGCGCTCGGTATTGACGGACTCGTTCATGAGTTGGCAGTCAGGCGGAACCGACCGACGATTGCGGTCCTCGGTTCCGGCTTTTCGCACATGTATCCACATGTTCATCACCAACTGTTCGACCAGATCTCGAAACAAGGATTGCTCCTCAGTGAATATACTCCGGAAACACCTGTCAAAAAATTTCAATTTTTAGAACGAAATCGAATTGTCAGTGGATTAGGCGACCGGCTCGTCGTCGTCCAAGCGAGACGAAAGAGCGGGACGATGAATACGGTGAGTCATGCGCTCGAGCAAGGCAAGACGGTGTTTGCGGTGCCGGGAAGTCCGCTCGATCCGTTAGCGGAAGGACCGAATAAATTGATTGAAGAAGGAGCGATTCCTTTGACGAATCCCGACCAAATTTTGAATGGTGCGATGATTGCACGTTGACAAACGGTCGGTAACATGAATATTATGGTAGGGATTTAAATGACCTCCAAAAGGGGAGCAGATGTATGGCAAAATATTTGGTGATCGTCGAATCACCTGCGAAAGCAAAGACAATTAAACGTTATTTAGGATCAAACTACACGGTCAAAGCGTCCATGGGTCACGTCATCGATTTACCGAAAAGTCAACTCGGTGTCGACGTTGAACATGACTTTGAACCGAAGTACATCACGATCCGTGGAAAAGGCCCAGTGTTAAAAGAACTGAAGACGGCCGCTAAAAAAGCGACGAAAATTTTTCTCGCGGCTGACCCGGATCGCGAAGGGGAAGCAATCGCCTGGCACTTAGCCCGTGCCCTCGGCGTCGATGAAACGACAGAATGTCGTGTCGTCTTCAACGAGATCACAAAAGATGCGATTAAAGAATCATTTAAACATCCACGCAAGATCAATCACGATCTCGTCGACGCCCAACAGGCGCGACGGATTCTCGACCGTCTTGTCGGATACGGGATGAGCCCGTTGTTATGGAAGAAAGTCAAAAAAGGTTTGTCAGCCGGTCGTGTTCAATCCGTCGCTGTCAAAATGATCATCGACCGCGAACGTGAAATCAACGCCTTTGACCCGGAAGAGTACTGGACGATTAAACTGATGCTCAACCATGAGGGTGAGACGTTTGAGACATCGTTCTACGGAAAAGACGGGAAAAAGATGGAGTTGAAGACGGAAGCGGATGCCGACGCCGTCCTCAAGACGATCGATGAGTCATTCAAAGTCATCGATGTCACGAAGAAAGAGCGGAAGCGTAACGCATCGCTACCGTTCACGACAAGTTCACTCCAACAAGATGCGGCCCGGAAACTGAACTTCCGCGCCAAGAAGACGATGATGCTCGCCCAACAGCTTTACGAAGGAATCGACCTTGGTAAGAAAGAAGGGACTGTCGGGTTGATCACGTATATGCGTACCGACTCGACACGAATTTCTGACTTGGCGAAAGACGAAGCGAAATCGTATATCGAATCGACGTTTGGTGCAGAGTACGTCGCCTCTCAAAAGCAGAAAGAGAAAAAAGCGGCGAACGCACAGGATGCCCACGAGGCAATCCGGCCGACGTCGGCGTTACGTGACCCGGCTTCGATGAAGGCGTACTTGTCACGGGATCAACTCCGATTGTATAAACTCATCTGGGAACGGTTGGTCGCGAGTCAAATGGCGCCAGCAATTCTTGATACGGTGAAAATCGACGTCGAATCGAACGGCATGATTTTCCGTGCCAACGGATCGACCGTCAAATTCCCAGGTTTCATGAAAGTGTATATCGAGTCAAAAGACGACGATATCGAAGACACGAACTTAGAGCGGGAAGGATTGCTTCCGCCGCTTGAAGTCGACGACATGGTCGCATTCGAGACGGTCGAGCCGAAGCAACACTTCACCCAGCCACCACCGCGTTACAGTGAAGCGAGACTCGTCCGAGCGATGGAAGAGCTCGGCATCGGTCGTCCGTCGACTTACGCGCCGACACTCGACACGATCCAAAAGCGCGGTTACGTCGTGCTTGAAGAGAAAAAATTCATTCCGACCGAGCTCGGAGAACTTGTCATCGAGATGATCGATGAGTACTTTAACGACTTCATCACGGTACAGTTCACAGCCGACATGGAGACGCTTCTTGATTCGATCGCCAATGAAGAAGTCGAGTGGACGGAAGTCGTTGCCCCGATTTACCGGTCATTCGAGAAACGTTTGAAACGGGCCGAATCCGAAATTGAGAAGATCGAAGTGAAAGACGAGCCAGCCGGTATCGATTGTGAGATCTGCGGTTCGCCGATGGTCATCAAGATGGGACGGTACGGCAAGTTCATGGCTTGTTCTGGATTCCCGAACTGTACGAACACGAAGCCGGTTCAAGTCGAAATCGGCGTCCCGTGCCCGAACTGTAAAGACGGACAAGTCGTCGAGCGCCGCAGTAAGAAAGGTCGCCTGTTCTATGGCTGCTCGAACTATCCAGACTGTGAGTTCGTCTCATGGGACAAACCGGTCGCGAAACCGTGTCCTGAATGCGGTAAGTTGATGGTTGAGAAAAAGATTAAAGATGGCGTCAAATATCAATGCACGAACTGTACCCATACCGAGGTACATCAGTTAGAGGAGGATTAACCTTGCAGCAACGTGTAACTGTGATCGGAGCGGGCCTCGCCGGCTCCGAGGCGGCTTGGCAACTCGCAAAACGCGGGATTCAAGTCGATTTGTATGAAATGAGACCAGTCCGACAGACGCCGGCGCACCATACGGATCAGTTTGCTGAACTGGTCTGCTCGAACTCGCTTCGGGCGAACGGACTTCAAAATGCGGTCGGTGTGTTAAAAGAAGAGATGCGCACACTCGACTCGCTCATCTTGAAAGCGGCGGATACGGCAAGCGTTCCGGCCGGTGGCGCCCTCGCCGTCGACCGTCACGACTTCGCGGGCTTCGTCACCGACACGCTCAAGAATCATCCGCTCGTGACGGTACACAACGAAGAGATTAAACAGATTCCGGACGGGATCGTCATCATGGCGACGGGACCGCTCACGTCTCCTGACTTGTCTGCTTCATTGAAAGCTTTCACCGGTGAAGATTATTTATACTTCTACGATGCGGCCGCTCCGATATTAGACGGAGAGACGATCGACCGAGAGAAGGTCTACTTGAAGTCACGTTATGACAAAGGCGAGGCGGCTTATCTCAACTGTCCGATGACGGAAGAAGAGTTTAATCTGTTTTACGAAGAGCTCGTCAAAGCCGAAGTCGTACCGCTCAAAGAGTTTGAGAAAGAGATTTACTTCGAAGGCTGCATGCCGTTTGAAGTGATCGCTCAACGCGGGAAGAAGACGCTCTTGTTCGGACCGATGAAACCGGTCGGACTCGAAGACCCGAAAACAGGTAAACGTCCGTTTGCGGTCGTCCAACTCCGCCAAGACAATTCGGCCGGAACGCTCTATAACTTGGTCGGGTTCCAAACCCACCTCAAGTGGGGCGAGCAAAAACGGATCATTCAATTGATCCCAGGTCTCGAGAATGCGGAGATCGTCCGTTACGGTGTCATGCACCGGAACACGTTCATCAATTCACCGAGCCTGTTGAAACCGACGTATCAGGCCCGTACTCGCGATACGCTATTTTTCGCCGGTCAGATGACCGGTGTCGAAGGCTACGTCGAGTCAGCCGCGTCAGGACTACTCGCCGGAATCAACGCGGCGAAGATGGTTGCCGGTGAAGAGCTGCTCGTCCTCCCGCGCGAGACGATGCTCGGTTCGATGGCGCATTACATCACGACGACAGACGGGAAGCACTTCCAACCGATGAATGCAAACTTCGGTCTCGTGCCGTCGCTCGAAGATGCGCCGAAGAAGATGAAAAAGCAAGAACGCTATGAGCGCTATGCGAATCGTGCCCTTGAGACGATTCAGCAATATAAAGAGATTTAAGGGAAAGGAGCCAATTTTTGGTTCCTTTTTTTGTGAATTTAAATTTCAATTGTGTAATTTGTGCAATACTTTGAAAATTTTCAGATTATTGAAGGGGTTTCTATTGTCACCTCTGATTCTGTATGCTATGCTAATTTCGATTTGACGGGAACATGCGTTTTTAAGCTGAAAGCAAGGGGGCGAGAGGATGGGATTCGCTGAGGATCAACAATCATTTTTACGCTATTGCCAAGTCGAACGAAGACTGTCGCCTCATACGAAACGCTCTTACGAACAAACACTCGAACAGTACGCCGCTTATTGCCAATCGACACATCAAGAGCCATTTGATGTGCAGTCGGCGCGGCGTTATTTATATGTCCTTTACGAGAATGAAGCGGCGACGACGACCGTTTCCCAAAAAATCTCCTGCCTCAAACAGTTCGGGAAATTTGTGGCTCGAGAAACCGGGAGTGAACCGCTGTTTCATGACTTGACGTCGCCGAAACGTCGCAAGACGCTGCCGACGTTTGCCGTACCGAGCGAGGTCGAACACCTGCTCATGACGGCAAACGGCCAAGACGACCCGTTCTTGCGGGCACGTGATGTCGCGCTTGTCGAAGTGTTGTACGGGACCGGGATGCGTGTCGCCGAACTTTGTGGCATGGACATATCGTCATATGATGCGGCGCTCTCATTCGTTCATGTCATCGGGAAAGGCAAGAAAGAACGTTACATCCCGCTCGGGCAATTTGCCGTCGAATCGTTGGAGCATTACCTTGAGGTAAGGCAAAACTGCGCCGCGGCACACGAAACGGCATTATTCGTTAGTCAAAAAGGGAATCGAGTGACAACAGACCAAATTCGTTACGTGATGAAGCGACTCCGGAAACTCGGCGGACTTCAAAAACCGTTAACACCGCATTCGTTACGTCATAGTTTTGCGACCGACCTGCTCGAACGCGGGGCCGATTTACGTGCCGTCCAAGAGTTGCTCGGACATGAGTCACTATCGACGACCGGTCGTTACACACACGTATCGACTGAACGCCTGCGAGCGGTCTATCAAGCCACACATCCGAGAAAGTAGGGGGTCATTCTATGTTTCATGCAACAACTATTTTCGCAGTCCGGCACGACGGAAAATGTGCGATGAGCGGAGATGGGCAAGTCACGTTTGGCAACGCCGTCATCATGAAAAACAAGGCTAAAAAAGTGAGACGGTTATACGGCGGGAAAGTCGTGGCCGGTTTTGCCGGTAGCGTGGCCGATGCGTTCACGTTATTTGAAAAGTTTGAATCAAAACTCGAGATGTATAACGGGAACTTACCGCGAGCGGCAGTCGAACTCGCCAAAGAGTGGCGTGGCGACAAGATGCTTCGTCAGCTCGAGGCGCTTCTCATCGTCATGGATGCGGAACATCTCTTACTCGTGTCCGGGAGCGGCGAAGTGATCGAACCGGACGATGGCATCCTTGCGATCGGTTCAGGTGGGAATTATGCGCTAGCAGCGGGACGCGCTCTCGTACGTCACTCACCGGAGAAAACAGCCGAACAGATTGCTCGCGCCGCCCTAGAGATTGCCGGTGAATTATGCGTCTATACGAACGACCAAGTTATCGTAGAAACGATCGGAGGCGATACAGAATGAAACGTGAATTGACACCACGTCAAATCGTAGCTGAGCTAGACCGGTTCGTCATCGGGCAAAAAGATGCCAAACGTGCGGTCGCGATTGCACTGCGCAACCGTTACCGTCGCCAGAAGCTAAGTGCTGACTTACGCGACGAAGTCACACCGAAGAACATTTTAATGATCGGTCCGACCGGTGTCGGGAAGACGGAGATCGCGAGACGTCTTGCCAAGCTCGTCGGTGCCCCGTTCGTGAAAGTCGAAGCGACAAAATTCACTGAAGTCGGATACGTCGGACGGGACGTCGAATCGATGGTCCGAGACCTTGTTGAAGACTCGGTGCGCCTCGTGAAGGAAGAAAAGAAAGAAGACGTGAAGGAACCAGCGGAAGCCGCTGCGACCGAACGTATTCTCGATGCACTGCAAGGTAAGGCTAAAGTTGAGCCGACAGCCGCAAACCCGTTCGAAGCGCTGTTTGGCGGTCAAGGACAGAAGACGCAAGAACCGACGGACGATCAATCGACTGATCGGTCTCAATTACGTAAGTTGCTTGAACTCGGCGAACTCGAAGAGCGATTGATCGAAGTCAACCTTGAAGAGAAACAGACAGTTGATTTGTTTCAAGGACAAGGGATGGAAGGCTTATCGAATCTTCAAGACATGCTCGGCCAAATCGTCCCGAAAAAGCGGAAGAAGCGGAAGCTCCCGGTTCGAGAGGCTCGCCCGCTCATCGTTGCCGAAGAGGCGGAAAGTTTGCTCGACATGAATGAAGTACATGACGAGGCCGTACGACGCAGCGAACAGATGGGCATCATCTTCGTCGATGAGATCGATAAAATCGCGACGAAGTCACAAGACCATGCTGGCGTCTCTCGTGAAGGTGTGCAGCGAGACATCTTGCCGATTGTCGAGGGCTCGACCGTCGTCACAAAATATGGTCCCGTCAAAACGGATCACGTGTTATTCATCGCGGCAGGTGCTTTCCATATGGCGAAGCCGTCAGATCTGATTCCTGAACTGCAAGGTCGTTTCCCGATCCGTGTCGAGTTGAGTAGCCTGACCGAGGAAGATTTCGTCAAAATTCTGACGGAGCCGTCACAAGCGCTCATCAAGCAGTACAAGGCCCTTCTCGAGTCAGAGGAGATCAGCGTCGAATTTACCCACTCGGCTATCGAAGAGATCGCGAAGATCGCCACGCACGTCAACCGAGAAACCGATGATATCGGAGCGCGCCGTCTCTATACGATCATGGAGCGCGTGCTCGAGGACTTATCGTTTGAGGCGGCCGACATGCCACAAACACACGTCGAGATCACACCGGCGTATGTGAAAGAAAAAGTCGGCTCGATCGCGGAAGATCGAGACCTTAGTCAATTTATTTTATAAGAATTCTGTATGCACATACAGGGAGGAAAATTAGAATTATGAACTTACTAGATAAAACACGTCAATTGAACACGATGCTTCAGCAAGAGGCGAGCGCGCACGTCGACTTTAAAGAGATGGCAGATAAGATGCGTGAAGTACTCGAAGCGAACACGTTCATCGTGAGCCGTCGCGGTCGCTTGCTCGGTTTCGCCATTAAACAACAGATTGAGAACGAGCGGATGAAGGCGTTCCTAGTCGATCGTCAGTTCCCTGAACCGTACGCATCGAACTTGTTCAACGTGAAAGAGACGACGGAAAATATCGGCATCGATAGCGAGTATACGGCGTTCCCGGTCGAGAACCGTGAGCTGTTCCTTGATTCAATGACGACGATCGTCCCGATCATCGGTGGCGGGGAACGACTCGGTACACTCGTTCTCGGCAGACTGAACAACGAGTTCACTGAAGACGACCTCGTCCTCGCAGAATATAGCGCGACAGTCGTCGGAATGGAGATCCTCCGTGAGAAAGCAGCGGAAGCAGAGGCGTCGGCGCGCAAGAAAGCCGTTGTCCAAATGGCGATCAATTCGTTGTCTTATTCAGAGCTTGAAGCAATCGAGCATATATTTGAAGAACTTGGGGGTAATGAAGGCCTGTTAGTTGCTTCCAAAATTGCCGATAGAGTGGGAATTACTCGCTCTGTGATCGTCAACGCGTTGCGCAAGCTTGAAAGCGCTGGCGTCATCGAGTCACGTTCGCTCGGAATGAAAGGAACGTATATCAAGATATTAAATGATAACTTCTTGTTTGAATTGCAGAAGCTGAAATCAAATTAAAATCGAGCGAATATCCGTTAGATTATAGCTAAAAGTCCTATCAATTAGGACTTTAGTTGCAAAAAGGCGTCCCTTTGTGAAAAAGGGCGTCTTTTTTTAGTGCAAAAGTAATTATTTTCAGAATATGTCGTGAATTCGACAAAAACAGACGATACCATTTACCTGTTTTAATAAAAATATCTTTCAGAACTGTTACAGATTTGTTTCAATGAAGTAGTAGAATTTCCAAATAAGGTATATACATGCATTCTTTTAAGTGAAAGTGAGTGAGACGCATGAATTGGATCGGCACAGATTATCAATTAATGAAGCAAGCGATCAATCATTCGGTCATGAATCAAAAAGTGATCAGTCATAACTTGTCGAACATCGATACGCCGAACTTTAAAGCGAAACAGGCTGTGTTCGAACAGACGTTAAGCAACGAGATGCGCCTAAAGTTAGCCGGTGGCCGTCCGAGTGACCGCGGTGGTGCAACGAAAATCGTTGACCGGGCCGGAGGAGCGATGCGAAGTGACGGGAACAGTGTCGATCTCGATTATGAGATGAGTGAACTGGCCCGTAACCAACTGCAGTATGAGGCGATGATGGAACAATTGAACCGTCGACTCGGTGGACTTAAAACCGTTATTAGAGGAGGACGTTAATTATGGGTATGTTCGATAGTTTTCACATATCCGCTTCGGCACTCATGTCTCAGCGCCTTCGGATGGATACGGTGTCGGCGAACATCGCGAACGCCCAGACAACTCGCGGCAAACTTGTCGATGGGGAATGGCAGCCGTATACACGGAAAATGACGGTGCTCCAAGAAGCGCCGTTTCGTCAACAGCTGTCGGCGGTGAGCGGAGGCGTCAAAGTTTCAGGCATCGTCGAAGACGAAAGTCCTTACAAACTCACATATGACCCGAGTCACCCGGATGCGGATGAACGGGGATACGTTCAGATGCCAAACGTCGACCTGTTAAAAGAAATGGTTGATTTGACAGGTGCGACAAGATCATATGAAGCGAACATTGCAGCGATGAATGCGTCAAAAGCGATGCTCGTCAAAGCGCTCGAAATCGGTAAAGGATAAGGAGTGACAGACTATGCAAATTAACCCGATTCAATTAATCGGTAACCAGACCGCGGCTCTGCCGACAGTGAAAGAGACACCGTCTCAGTTTGGGTCATATTTGAATGAAGCGATGCAGTCGCTCAATGAAGTTCAACAGGCAACGAGTACGGCACGGAAAGACCTCGCCGTCGGTAAAGCCGATCTTCACCAAGTCATGATCCAAAGCGAAGAGTCGTCGATTGCGATGCAACTCGCCATTGAGGTGCGAAATAAAGCGGTTGAGGCCTATCAAGAAATGATGCGAATGCAAGTTTAATGAAGAGGATGACGAGTTGCGATGAATGATAAGTTAAAAGAACAATTCAGCTCACTGGCCGGCCCACTGAAGGCGATGCAAACAAAACGTAAAATCATTTGGGGCATAGTCATCGTCGGCATACTTGTCGTCGCGGTGCTCTTGACGGTTTGGCTCTCGCGCCCGAACATGGCTCCTCTCTACACGAACCTCTCGGCCCAAGAGGCCGGAGAAGTGACAGAAAAGCTGACGGCTGATGGGGTGAAGTCAGAAATCAAAGCGACATCGAACGGTGTCAGCGTCTACGTGCCGAGCGAGCAAGTCGACCAATTGAAAGTTAACTTGGCAGCCGCCGGGATTCCAAAGTCAGGCGCGATCGATTACAGCTTCTTCAGTGAGAACGCCGGATTTGGAACGACGGATCGAGAAATGGCAGTCATCGAACGAAGCGCGATGCAAACCGAACTCGAACGTTTGATTACACAAATCGAAGGAATCAACCAAGCAAAAGTTATTATCTCGCTTCCGGAGAAATCGGTGTTCTTGGCCGAAGACCAAGGGGAGCCGACGGCTTCGATCGTCCTAAATTTAGGAGCAGGTACGAATCTTGAGCCGGCGACGGTCAAAGGACTTTATCATTTGATCAGTAAGAGTGTTCCGAACTTAAAACCGGAGAACATCTCGGTCATGGACCAATATTTCACGTATTACGATTTGGATCAATCGACGATGGCCGGTGGGACTTCGACCGACCCGTTAGCATTGAAGCGCCAAGTCGAGAAAGACGTACGTCAACAGATTCAACAAATGCTCTCGGTCTTACTCGGAGAACGTAGCGTGCTCGTCTCGGTCACGGCCGACATCGACACGACCCAATCGGCAGAAGAGCAAAACCTGGTAACCCCGGTCAACGAGGATACGATGGAAGGGATTGTGACGTCTGCTGAACGGATCGCTGAAGCGTATACGGGGGGTACCGGTGCGGCAGCAGCGGCAGGGACCGGCGAGAACGATACCGTCAACTTCCCGGCTGCCACTGGAACCGGGGAAGAAGAAAGCGAAAAAAACCATGAAATCATCAACTATGAGGTCAATCGCATCACGAAACAAATTCAGAACGCCCCCTACACGATCCGTGACCTCGGTGTTCAATTGATCGTCGAGCCGCCAGACGGCGCTCAAGCAATCGACCCGCAACTTGAGGGCGACCTTGAGACGATGATGTATTCAATCATCCGGACGTCGCTCGCTAAAACGGGCGAGGCGTTGACAGAAGCGGAACTCGAACAGAAAGTCGTCGTCGTGTCACGACCGTTCGCTGAAACGGAAGAAACGGCAGTGGCAGAACAGCCGACAGCGTGGTGGATGTATGCAGCCGCAGCTGGTGCCGTCGTCTTGCTCGCACTTCTATTCTTCGCCATGCGAAGACGGAATCAGCAACCGGTTTCGGAAACGAATGAATGGGAAGTACCGTATGAAGACGAAGTACCCGATCTCGACTTGGAAGAGCGAGGCGAAGGTGCCGTCAAGAAGAAACAGTTGGAGAAATTGGCAGAGAGTAATCCAGAAGAGTTCGCCAAGCTTCTTCGTACTTGGATGTCTGAGGAGTGAGTACTGTGAACTACGCAAAACAACCGAACCGAGAAAAAGCGGCCATGCTCATGATCTCGCTTGGACCTGAAGTGGCGGCAAGTGTATATAAACACCTGTCCGAAGAAGAGATGGAGCAGTTGACGCTACAAATATCGGCACTCCGAAAAGTGTCGTCTGAACAAAAGGAAGCCATTTTAGGAGAATTTCATGACCTGGCGATGGCACAGAGTTATATCACCCAAGGTGGCATCGGGTTTGCGAAAACGGTTTTAGAGAAAGCGGTCGGAGAAGAGAAGGCGATGGCGTTGATTCATCGTCTCACTTCGACGCTGCAAGTCCGACCGTTTGAATTTGCCCGAAAAGCCGATCCGAAGCAGTTGCTCAACTTTATTCAAAACGAGCACCCGCAGACGATCGCCTTAATCTTGGCTCATCTTGAACCGGTCAAGTCCGGGCAAATCTTGTCGGAACTTCCACCAGAGATTCAGTCGGAGGTCGCGAAACGAATCGCGACGATGGATCGCCTCAACCCGGACGTCATTCATGAAATCGAACAGATTCTTGAAAAGAACTTATCACAAACCGATATGCAAGATTACGCCCAATCCGGTGGGATCGAGGCAGTCGTCGAAGTGCTTAACGGTGTCGACCGGACGACGGAGCGGACGATTCTTGACGCGCTCGAGATCGAAGACCCGGAACTCGCGGAAGAAATCAAAAAGCGGATGTTCGTCTTCGAAGATATCGTCACGCTCGACTCGCGTGCGATTCAACGGATTATTCGCGAAGTCGCCAACGACGACCTTCTGCTCGCGCTCAAAGTATCTTCCGAAGAGGTCAAACAGATCATCTTCAAAAACATGTCGCAACGAATGGTCGATACGTTCAAGGAAGATATGGAGTTCATGGGACCGGTCAGACTGCGTGACGTCGAAGAAGCACAAAGCCGCATCGTCGGAATCATCCGCCGCCTAGAAGATGTCGGAGAAATCGTGATTAGCCGTGGTGGAGGAGATGACATCGTTGTCTAACGTAATCAAACGTCAACGAGCGATGCCGCTCGAACCACAACGAATTGATTCGCGGCCATTCCTTGAACCGATTTCAGAGGTTATGGTCGAACGTAATCATGAACAAGAGTTAGAAGTAAGGTACGCTTCCCTCCGCCAAGAGGAAGAAGCGATCAAGCTACACCGTGAAGCAGTGGAACATGAGCTTGAACTGTTACGAGAACAAACGCTTGAGGCTGCTTATCAGGAGGGGTACGGGTCAGGTTTTGACCTAGGACGTCAAGAAGGAAAGTCAGAGTTCGATGAGCTGACGGCCCGATTGAACATGGTCAGCGCCGAACTTGAGAACTTGTTCGAACAGAAATGGCGAGATGCCGAAACGAAGTTAGTTGATTTGGCCGTCGAGATCAGTGCACGTGTCACGACCGATCTCGTCCGAAACGAGGAGGCGTTGTTCGCCGACATGATCCGCGAACAACTGCTTCGCCAGATCGATGCCGAAGCGTTGACCGTCTTCGTCCACCCGACGCGACTAGCGTCAATCCAACGTTTCGAGTCGATGTGGCAATCCGAACAGATGCCGCCGTTGAAATATCGGGCCGATGTCTCGTTGACAGAGACGAGCGTGCGGATCGAGACGCCACATCATGGCAACGAGCTCGACGTATCGTACAGTTTTGAACGAATCCGTTCCAAGATTGAGGAGGTTCTATCCGATGGCGCTTATTGACCGCGTATTCGACACAATCACCGCTGCTCCAGAAGATGAGTATGTGCGTAAAGTCGGTCGTGTCTGCCGCGTCGTCGGGCTGATGATCGAATCGAACGGTCCGAGCGCGTTTATCGGTGAGCGCTGCCTGATCGAGTTACCGTCCGGCCAAACGGTTGAAACCGAGGTCGTCGGCTTCAATGAAGAGCGCGTCTTGCTCATGCCTTACGGAGAAACGACACAGATCGCCCCAGGTTGTATCGTCAAAGGGACGGGGCACATGCTCCAAGTACCGGTCGGGTTCGAACTGATCGGTCAAGTCCTTGACGGGCTCGGGCGCCCTTTATCGGGTGAAGCGATGCCGACTGGGAAACGCTACGATGTTCTTCGAAAACCGCCGAACCCGTTAGAACGTCCACGCATTTTAGACGTTTTATCGACCGGGGTCCGGATCATCGACGGGTTATTGACGGTCGGGAAAGGCCAACGTGTCGGTTTGTTTGCGGGATCAGGCGTCGGGAAATCGACATTGCTTGGCATGATCGCTAAACGCTCATCGGCAGATATAAACGTGATCGCATTGATTGGCGAACGGGGACGAGAAGTAAAAGAGTTCATCGAAAAAGAACTTGGTCCTGAAGGCATGGCTCGATCGGTCGTCATCGTAGCGACGAGCGATCAACCCCCGCTCGTGCGTTTGAAGGGCGCTTACACGGCGACGGCGATCGCAGAGTACTTCCGGGACCAAGGCAAAGAGGTCGTCCTTATGATGGACTCAGTGACCCGATTCGCGATGGCCCAACGAGAGATCGGGCTAGCGACCGGAGAACCACCGACATCGAAAGGATATACGCCTTCCGTGTTCGCGATGCTTCCGCAACTGCTAGAGCGGAGCGGGACGTCCGTCACCGGTTCGATCACGGCGTTTTATACCGTCCTCGTTGATGGGGACGATATGAACGAACCAATCGCGGATGCCGTCCGTGGGATTTTAGACGGTCACTTCGTGATGGACCGTTCGCTCGCCAACCGAGGGCAGTTTCCGGCGATCCATGTCTTAAAATCGATCAGTCGGGTCATGAACCAGATTGCTTCACCTGTACATCGCGATGCCGCGCAGACGTTTCGGAGTTGGCTCGCCACTTATCTAGACGCGGAAGACTTGATTAACATCGGAGCCTATAAAAAGGGCACGAATCCTGCGATCGATACAGCAATCGATGAATATCCGGGACTGCTCACATTTTTAAAACAGTCGATTGAAGAAGAGGCATCGATCGAGCAGACGCTCGATCGTCTTGTCGGAATTGCGAGAGGTGAATCATGAACAAGCTGTTGTTAGAACGCATCATGCCGATTGCCGAGCATGCAAAAGAAGAATCGGCGACAGAGATGAGAGGTCATAAGGCGCGATTCGAAGCCGAGATGGAGACGCTGTATCGATTAGTCGTGACGTATGAGACGCTCATGAAGAGTCAAGATGAACAATCTGGTGTGATTGATCTGCTCATGTTCCAATATCGTGAAAAGGCGAGGGAACAGTTAAAGCGTCAAATTGAGACGCAACAACTCGTCGTGCAACAGTCGCGGAACCGTTACAATCTGGCTCAAGAGCGTTTGCTCGGAAAAGTTGTCGAAGAGAAAAAATATGTAACGTTGCATGAGAAGGTCAGCCAAAATGAAGTGGCCGTCTCGAAACTCACCGAACAACATTTTATCGATGAGTTGGCAGTGATTCATCACGGGAAAGGGAAGTAAGCTGATGGAAAAAGAGAACAATAAGCGAGGTAGACAGCTCTTGGTCGCTCTTGTCCTCGTCCCGGCAATCTTTTTACTCGTCGGCGGAATCGTCGTCATGAACTATGCGATGGACCGGCCGCTATTATCGGTGCCGTTTATAGAAACGCGCGAACAGGCAGACAAAGATGAGGCAGTTGAAACAAAAGTCAATGTCACCGGCATTGACGCGGACACGACGAATCGATTAAAAGTCGCGAACGCTGAGATTGAAAAACTTCGCACGGAAAACGTCGAATTGACGAATGAAGTGAAAGCGAGACAAGAAGAAGTATCGGACTTGATCAAAGAGCGGGACCGACTCGTGTCTGAACTCGGAGCCACTGCGGAAGAGGAAGTGGAGGAAGACACGTCGAACGTGTCTCGTGTCTATGAAGAAATGTCCGCTAAACAAGCTGCCGCGATCATGAACGAACTCGAGAGCCCGCAAGTAGCGACGATCTTAAAAGAACTGTCGCCGAAACAACAGGCCGACATATTGGGACGGATGGATGCGCAACAGGCTGCCGTCGTCACGCAATTGCTCCAATGAAACGTGAAAGGAGGAAGAGATGATGAATATCGCCTTATTTGCTCAAGCGGTCCAAGGAACGACAGCGAAAGGCGGGGAGACAGGATCTACCCCGACCGGACAGTTTTTAGACCTGCTTTCATCGATGCTCGGCGCCTCGACGGAAGCGTTGGCTGAGTTGGAAGCTGCGCCGACGACACTCGCACCGAATGCGCCAATTGTGACAGATAGCGCCCTTCCGCTCGAGAACTTGTCGAGCCAGCTTGAACAGTGGTTACAACAACCCGATAGCTTAGAGTGGTTAAAGTCTTTGCCACAAGACGCCTATCGTAAGTTCATGGACGCCTATATCGGCATCATCGCCCAAGCAGGTGCAGGCACAGGAACAATCGAGGAAACGGTCTCGTCAGACGTCGTAACCACGTTAGCTGCCGCCCAAACGATTTTACCGGGCGCGATGATGTTAGGAAAGACGGAACGCGAGGCGTTGGCCGGAAAACAAAACCAGCCAACCGTAAACGAGAACGTCCAAGTTATCCAGCAAATCGTTTCGCAATTTAAAGGGAGTTTAACCCAGACTTCAAAACATATTCCCCTCCCTTATCAAAATGAAACGCCGGCGAATGTATTACCGCAAGCTGGAAAAGAAAGCGTCGACTGGTTGCCGAAAGGCATGACGTGGTCACGACCACAGATCGACTCGGAAATGGTCATGTACGCGTCTAAAGGGTCGCTTCCGGAGAACCTCCAAGCCCGAATCGAGGCTGCTCTTCAAAGAGCACCGTTCCGAAGCGGGGCCGATGGGTCGAAAGTGTTCACCGTTCGCCTATATCCGGAACAGCTAGGTGAACTCGTCGTCAAACTCGAGCGCCATAACGGTGAACTCGTCGTCAAGCTGTTCGCGAGCAACCAAGAAGCAAAACAGTTGCTCCAGTCGCAACTGCAACAACTGCAACAGACGCTCCAGCCGCTGTCGCAGCATATCCGGGTCGAAGTGAGTTTGACGCAACAAGCGCTCGAAGCGAAATCATCGACGTTTAGCGAGTCAGACCAACCTGAACCAGAACAACAGGAACAACCGAAAGGGGAACCCGACGATGACGACCATCCAACCGAAGACGAATGATTATACGTTACCCGATCAATCGCTGCCTAAAGCGACGAACCAATACGATAAGGACATGTTCTTAAAGCTATTGATGGCCCAGCTTGGCAACCAAGACCCGATGTCACCGATGGAAGATCGCGAGTTCATCTCACAAATGGCTCAATTTTCATCACTCGAACAAATGCAGACGATTTCAAAGCAACTTGATTCAGTACTCGTCGATCGCCACATGGCTTCGATTTCCGAGTTCAGTAATATGATCGGCAAGACAGTCGACCATAAAACGGAGACTGAGACGGAGACGATCAAAGGATCGGGACGTGTCGTCTCGATTTCAAGAACGGATGAGTCAGGTTACATGGCCGATCTCGAAGACGGCAGCTCGGTAAGCGTCTACAATATTACGTCCATCAAACAAGCATAAGGGGGATTCATCATGTTAAGAGCAATGTACTCAGGAATCAGTGGATTAAAGAACTTCCAGTCAAAGCTTGATGTCGTCGGTAACAACATCGCCAACGTCAACACGTTCGGGTATAAAAAAGGCCGCGTCACGTTCAAAGACCTCGTCAGCCAGCAAGTCGGTAGCGCTTCAGGCGGTAACGGATTAACAGCCGGCGGGATCAACCCGAAAGAAGTCGGTCTCGGGGGCACGATGGCTACGGTCGATAACGTCTATAACCAAGGCGCGATGCAAAACTCAGGTCGGGCGCTCGATGTCGGGATCTCCGGTGAAGGCTTCTTCGCAGTAAACGTTAACGGCCAAACCCAATACACACGGGCCGGTAACTTTTATACAGATAATGCCGGGGATATCGTCAATGGTGATGGGGCTTACGTCCTTAGCACAGCGGGCGCTAAAATCACTGTGCCTGCCGGAGCGAAGTCACTATCGATTGGAAAAGACGGACAAGTCAGTTATGTCAATGCTGCGGGCGTTTCAACAGACGTCGGTCAAATTCAAGTCGTCACGTTTGCCAATAACGCCGGTCTATCAAAAGTCGGAGCGAACAACTATATTCAATCGCAAAACTCAGGGGATCCAAACCCAGGAATTCCAGGCGAAGATGGACGTGGTGAACTCGTCTCGGGCGCCCTCGAGATGTCGAACGTCGACTTGTCTGAAGAGTTCACCGAAATGATTATCGCGCAACGTGGATTCCAGGCGAACACACGGATCATCACAACGTCAGACGAGATTTTACAAGAACTCGTCAACTTGAAACGCTGATGATACGCGTCACGACATTGCGGGGTGAGGAATTTGTCTTGAACGCCTTGTTCATCGAGACGGTCAAGGCCGAACCTGACACGATCATTCATTTGTATAACGGCAAGACTTATATCGTCACAGAGACGAAAGATCAAATCATCGATCGGACGACGGCATTTTACGGCTCGATCGGGTTGATGGGAACGACAGTCACAAGAGGTGAAGAAGATGAGTGAAGAAAAACCAAAAGGAGGCGCCATGAAAATGGTGCTCATCCTGCTCGTCGTCCTGCTCGTCATGGGGGGCGCTGGGTTTATGACTTATAAATATGTATTCGGTGACAACGTGACGGCTAAAACGAAACCAGTGACGGCAGAAGAACTCGCCGAGCGCAGCTTCACGACCGAGGATATGACGACGAACATTCAAGACGAACGGTTCATCAACGTCCAATTCACGATTGTGACCGATGCGGCTGAGACGAAAGAAGATCTTGAACTTCGTAAGTTCCAAGTCCATAACGTCATCCTTGGTGATTTGGCCGGGATGACGAAGGCACAGCTCACGACGAAGGAAGATATGCAGAAATTCGAGCAATCCCTTCGCGAGCAATTAAACGGACTGCTGGAAAAAGGTGAGGTCCAGCGCGTCTATATGACGAAGAAAATTATACAGTGAGGTGGCATCATGGGAGAAGTACTGTCTCAACAAGAAATTGATGCCCTGTTATCAGCGCTAAGCAGTGGAGATGTCGAAGCCGATTCCTTTTTGAATCAAGAAGAAGAACGAAAAGTACGGCAGTATGACTTCAAACGGGCCGTCCGTTTCTCTAAAGATCAAATTCGTAGCTTGACCCGGATCCATGAACACTTCACACGGATGCTGACGACATTTTTCTCGGCCCAACTTCGGACGTATGTCCAGTTCACGGTCAATTCAGTCGAACAGCTTCCATACGATGAGTTCATTCATTCGATTCCGAGTATGACGATGATCAACTTGATCGAGGCGCCCCCGCTTAACGGTCGGTTCATCATCGAAGTCAATCCGAACATCTCTTACGCGATGTTGGATCGACTGCTCGGGGGACCTGGCGTCGAGATTGAAAAAGTCGAAAGCTTCACTGAAATCGAGATGCGAATCTTGACCCAGCTATATAAACGAGCTTTTGCCGGTTACGGGGAAGCGTGGGAGTCGATTGCCGAAATCAAGTCCGAAATGACGGCCGTTGAAGTGAACCCACAGTTCCTTCAACTCGTGTCACCAAACGAGACGGTCGTGCTCATTTCGATCGGGGTCACGATCGGAGAAGTGAGCGGGACGATTAACGTCTGCTTGCCGTTCGTGACGATCGAGCCGGTGCTATCGAAACTATCGAGTCATTACTGGATGCAGGAGGCGAACCGCCGCAATGCGAGCGGGAACAGTCAAGAACCGCTCAAAGCCCAATTGATGAACTCGACGGTAGAAGTCGTGTCCCTGCTCGGGGAGACGACAATCACGTTCGGTGACTTGTTGCATTTAGAAATCGGTGACTGTTTGACGCTCGATCAACTAGTGAAAGACCCGCTATCCGTCCTAGTAGGGGAAAATAAAGTGTTCAGAGGGCAAGTCGGTGTGAGTGGGAAGCGGATGGCGGTCCAAGTGCTTCACCGGGTGAAGGAGGAAGAGCAATGAGTGAGATGTTGTCACAAGATGAAATTGACGCGTTATTACGAGGAACGAACGACAGTTCGCCAAAACCGGTAGACGAGAGCGAAGAACATCTCGACTCGATGGAAAGCGACGCCCTCGGAGAGATTGGAAATATCTCGTTCGGAAATTCCGCGACGGCGCTGTCGACGTTACTGCAACAAAAAGTAGAAATCACGACCCCGGTCGTCAGTGAAGTGACGATCGATGAGCTCAGAGAGCGTTATCCGACACCTCACGTGGCGCTTCGGGTCGGTTACACCGAAGGGTTGAAAGGGGAGAACGTCCTCGTCTTGACCCGCGAAGACGCGGCCATCATTTCTGATTTGATGCTCGGTGGGACCGGGATCGGCGTCGATCCGGACGGGCTCGATGAGATTCGGTTATCGGCCGTTCAAGAAGCGATGAACCAAATGATGGGGGCTGCGGCCACATCGCTCTCGACCGTGTTCTCTAAAAAGATTGATATTTCGCCGCCGCTCGTCGAAGTGTTCGATGCGACGAAAAATCAAACGATCATTGACCGGCTTGAGCTTTGGGAGACGATGGTGCTGATCGAGTTCAATTTGAAAGTCGGCACGTTGATTGATTCAAAAATTGTCCAAATTGCCCCGATTCAATTCGGGAAGCAACTCGTCAACGAACTGATTGCAGCTACGACGTCAGCCCCGGCCGCGCCTAAACAAGAGCAGCCGAAAGTTCAAGCGGCGGTCACACCAGCGAAAGCTCCGGCACCTGCTCCGGTACGCACTGAAAAAACGTCAGCCCCAGAAGTGGCGGTCAGCCAAGCCGAGTTCATGCCACTCCACGCCCCGACGTCAAACGATTCGGTGCCGGCAAACCTAGGCTTGCTGTATGATGTGCCGCTCAACGTGACGGTCGAACTCGGCCGGACGAAACGGTCAGTGCGAGAAGTGCTCGAACTGTCGCAAGGGTCGATCATTGAACTTGATAAATTGGCGGGGGAACCTGTCGATATTTATGTGAACCAACAACGCATTGCCCGCGGCGAAGTCGTCGTCATCGAAGAGAACTTCGGGGTACGTGTGACAGAAATCATCCAACCGCATGAGCGGATTGGAATCGTTTAAGGAGGAAGAATAATGAGTGCAAAAATTTTGGTGGTAGATGATGCGGCGTTCATGCGCATGATGATTAAAGACATTTTAACGAAGAACGGGTTTGAAGTGGTCGGCGAGGCAGAGAACGGTATTGACGCGGTCGCAAAATACCGTGAACTCACGCCAGATCTCGTCACTCTCGACATCACGATGCCAGAAATGGACGGCCTGGCGGCATTGAAAGAAATTCGCGGGTTCGATTCGAACGCCAAAGTCATCATGTGTTCGGCGATGGGACAACAGGCGATGGTCATCGATGCGATCCAAGCGGGAGCGAAAGACTTCATCGTGAAACCGTTCAACGCGGAACGTGTCGTCGAGGCAGTTTCGAAAACGGTCGCACAATGAACAAGTGGTGGTTGATTTTCCTGCTCGTGGTCGGGCTGTCTGTGCCGGCCACGGTCGAGGCCGCCACCGTGGATAAACAGTTCGAACAACAGCAGCCTGAAGCCAAAGATCAATCTGTCCCTACGACCGTCTCGACGGTCGGGACGTTGGTCAAGGTCGTTTTGAGTTTAGTTGTCGTAATTGGAGGATTCCTCGTCTTGATGCGTTGGTTAAACGCACGGACGCAAGGTGTGAAGACGGCGCAACATATGAAACATCTCGGCGGGGTACCGCTTGGGAAGGACCGCTCGGTGCAGCTCGTCAAGTTAGGGGAGCAAGTATACGTGCTCGGTGTCGGTGAATCGATTCAATTGATTGATCGAATCGATGCGGAATCGATTGATGAAGCAGCGTATGACGCGCCTTCACTGAACACTTCGAACACATCAACGTTCTTAGATACGTTCAAACAACAACTGTCACAGATTGAAGAAGTGAGGAAGAAGCAATGACGACGATTGAACAACTGATCAATTTAGAAACGCCGGACAGCACGTCGACTTCGATTAAATTATTGGTCGTATTGACACTGCTCACGCTGGCGCCGTCATTCTTGATTTTGATGACTTGTTTTACACGTGTCGTCGTCGTTCTTTCATTCATTCGGCCAGCCTTAGGGACACAACAGACCCCACCGAACCAATTGATCATCGGGCTCGCCTTGTTCATCACGCTGTTCGTCATGTCTCCGGTCTTATCTGATTTAAACGACAAGGCGTTGTCTCCATATATGGACGACGAGATCAGTCAAGATGAGGCGTTCGAGGAAGCCGGTAACACGATGAAACGATTCATGGCAAAGTATACGCGACAGGAAGATTTGCAACTGTTTATCAAATACGGGAATTATGAGCAACCGGAGTCGGTCGAAGACGTTCCTTTGCTCGCGATGGTACCAGCTTACGCCATCAGTGAGCTCAAGACGGCGTTTCAAATCGGCTTTATGATTTTCTTGCCTTTTTTAATCATTGATATGGTCGTGGCGAGTGTGCTCATGTCGATGGGGATGATGATGCTTCCACCGGTCATGATCGCTCTGCCGTTCAAATTGTTGTTGTTTGTATTAGTGGATGGATGGCACTTAATCGTGGAATCATTGCTTAGAAGTATGTAGGAGGAACGATTATGACGCATGAAATGGTCATCTATTTGGCGACAGAGAGTGTATGGACATTATTAAAAATTTCGATGCCACTTCTTTTGATCGCCCTCGTCGTCGGACTCGTCATCTCGATTTTACAGGCGACGACTCAAATTCAAGAACAGACGCTATCGTTCGTTCCAAAGCTAGTCGCGGTCTTTATCGGGCTCGTCGTTTTCGCGCCGTGGATGCTGCAACAGATGGAAGGATTTACGCGGATGATCTTTGAACTGATGGTCGAGGTCGCCTCGAAATGAATGCGGTCGATTTCATTAGCTTATATGGATTGACGTTTGCTCGTCTATCCGGATTTTTCGTAAGTGTGCCTTTATTTTCTTCAAGGCAGCTCCCGGTCATGCACCGTGTCGCGTTTAGTGCTTTTTTAGCTTATTATGCGATGTTCACGGTAACAGAGCCGCTCGAACTTGGGCAAGCCTTCATCGTTCAAGTGCTGTACGAAGTGCTGATTGGACTTCTGCTCGGCATTTTGATCAATATCTTATTTTTTGCCCCGCAGATTGCCGGGGGAATCATCGATTTGCAGCTCGGTCTGGCGATGGCGTCAGCGTATGACCCGATGTTTGGCGGACAGTCGCCGTTGATCGGACGATTTTATTACATCTTTACGCTGTTCATCATGCTATCAAGTAATTTGCACTTACTGTTAATCGACGGTATCTATTACAGCTTTCAAATTTATCCGCCTGGTCAGCCGATGATCAACTTTAGCGAAGCATCGCTCATGATGGCCGTGAAGGTCGTCACGATGACGATGATGGTCGCATTGCAACTCGCGTTCCCGCTCATGGCATCGCTGCTTCTCGTCGACTTGGCGCTTGGCTTCTTAGCAAAATCGGCCCCGCAGTTCAACATTTTTGCCATCGGGTTCTCGTTCAAATTGATCGCCGGGTTTTCCGTGATGGTCATGATGATGGGATTGACGCTGAATGGGATCAGCCAATTCATCCCGGTGTTGCAAGAGATATTACGTGATTTTATGACGTTGTTAGGAGACGCTCAATGAAGCCTCTATACTCTTTATCGGTCGATCTTCAGTTTTTTGCAGGAGAAAAAACGGAAAAAGCAACACCTCGAAAACGAGAAGACTCGCGTAAAAAAGGACAAGTTGCGAAATCAGCCGATCTGACCGGAGCGTTCGCCTTGTTCGCGATGTTCCTCATGTTATCTTTTCTCGGACCTTTTGTCGGTCAGCAGTTGTTTGGCCTGACGAAAGAGCTACTCGGTCCAACATATTTGCTGTACGACTTATCAGAAGGCATGTCCGGGATGATGATTGATTTGGTCATTCGCGCCGGGATCATTTTAGCACCGTTCTTGATCGTTGCGGTCGTGTTCGGTATTTTAATCAACTATTTTCAAATCGGTTCACTGTTCTCAACAGAGGCGATTCAACCAAAGTTAGAGCGGATTGACCCGCTCAAAGGGGTCAAGCGCATCATCAGCATGAAAGCAGTCGTCGAATTTTTAAAGTCCTTATTCAAATTATTGATTATCCTGACGACTGCGGTCGCTATACTTTGGCAAAACCAAAAAGAATTGTCACGCATGGCCGTCGAACATGTTCGTGAATCGGTCGTCGCACTCGCTGCGATCACGATCGAACTCGGGCTGTGGGTCAGTGTCGCGTTGCTCGCGCTCGCACTGCTCGACTTCTTTTATCAACGGTTCGATTTTGAAAAGTCGATCCGTATGTCGAAACAAGACATTAAAGACGAGTATAAGAACAGTGAAGGCGACCCGCTCATCAAGTCGAAAATCAAACAACAACAACGGGAGATGGCGATGCGGCGTATGATGCAAGAGATTCCGAACGCGGACGTCGTCATCACCAACCCGACCCATTTCGCTGTCGTCATCCGTTATGACGATACGAAAGACTTTGCGCCGCTCGTCGTCGCCAAAGGGGTCGACCAAGTCGCTTTCAATATTCGTGACGTCGCAAAAGAGCACGATATCCCGATCGTGGAAAATAAACCACTGGCCCGTGCGCTCTATGCGCAGCTAGACATCGGAGAAGTCGTCGACGAGTCGTTTTATCAGGCGATCGCCGAAGTGCTGGCGTTCGTCTATCAACTGAAACAACCGTCTTGAGGAGGAGTATGCGTTGGCTGTAAAAGCTAAAGATTTCGCAGTATTGATTGGCGTTCTTATGATTGTCGTCATGCTGGTCATCCCGTTACCGGGGTTCTTACTAGATTTTCTTATCATTATAAATATATTGATCGCCCTCATGATTTTACTCGTGGCGATGAACGCCCGGGAAGCGCTTGATTTCTCTGTCTTCCCGTCTCTCTTGCTGATCGTCACGCTGTTCCGTCTCGGGCTGAACGTGTCGACGACCCGCTCGATCCTCTCGACCGGATATGGTGGGGAAGTCATTGCGACGTTCGGGAACTTCGTCATCGGCGGAAACGTTCTCGTCGGATTTGTCGTATTCCTCATTCTCGTCATCATCCAATTCGTCGTCATCACGAAAGGTGCCGAACGGGTATCGGAAGTCTCGGCTCGATTCACACTCGACGCGATGCCAGGGAAACAAATGGCAATCGATGCCGATTTGAACTCTGGGTTGATCGATGACAAAGACGCCCAAATCCGCCGTAAAAAGATTCAAAGCGAGGCTGATTTTTATGGTTCGATGGACGGGGCCTCGAAATTCGTAAAAGGTGACGCCATTGCCGGAATCATTATCGTCGTCATCAACTTGATTTTCGGTATCATCATCGGCGTTGTCCAAATGGGATTACCTGTCGGTGAGTCGTTTACGACGTTCTCGCTTATGACAATCGGGGATGGGCTCGTCAGTCAGATTCCGGCCCTCCTCATTTCGACGGCGACCGGGATCATCGTCACCCGTGCCGTCTCGGACGGCAATCTCGGGGAAGACGTGGTCGACCAGCTCGGTCAAAATCCGACGTTGCTCTATATCGCGGGCACGGTCATCTTCTTGCTCGGTTTCGTGTCGCCAAGTTTACTTCCAGTGACGACGCTGATCGCGGGTGCGACATTCTTCGGGGCATACTCGATGCGCCGCAGCCTGAAGCAAGCGATTGCTGAACCGCTACCGGATGAGGAACCAGCGGCACCGACCGAGACCGTCGTCTCGCTCCTGCAAATCGATGCGATCGAGTTCGAGTTCGGCTACGGGCTGATCCCACTCGCGGATGAATCGCAAGGCGGCGACCTGCTCGACCGTGTCGTCATGATCCGCCGTCAACTCGCACTCGAACTCGGATTCATCTTACCGACAGTTCGAATCCGTGACCACCTGCAACTGTCACCGAACGCTTACCGGATCAAAGTGAAAGGCAATGTCGTCGCAGAAGGTGAGTTATTACTCGATCACTACTTGGCGATGAGCCCTGGAATTGAAGACCCTGAAGTGTACGGGATTGAAACGACGGAACCGGCTTTCGGATTGCCCGCTCTCTGGATCGATGAAGAGACGCGGACGCGGGCCGAGATGAGCGGTTACACCGTCGTCGACCCACCTTCAGTCGTCGCCACGCATTTAACTGAGACGCTCAAGAAACATGCGTCCGACCTACTCGGACGGGAAGAGACGAAACAACTCGTCGAGCATTTGAAAGAGACGCATCCGGTGCTCGTCGAAGATGTGACCCCATCCGTGCTCTCGATCGGAGATATCCAAAAAGTACTTCGTCATCTATTGAAAGAGCACGTCTCGATTCGCAACTTGCCGCTCTTGTTTGAGACGATGGCCGATTATGGAAAAGTGACGAAAGACGCTGATATATTAGGCGAATACTGTCGTCAAGGACTCGCCCGACAGTTGACTGACCAAGTCAGCCCGCCGGACGGTCCACTCTACGTCGTCACACTCGGTGGGCAGACCGAGCAACTTATTCAAGACGCTGTCCAAAAAACCGAGTTCGGCAACTATTTGGCGCTCGATCCGGAGCAAGCGCGCGAAATCATCGAGCGCTCTGGCGAACAGCTGTCGATGTTTGAACGCTACGGGGCTTCGGCCGTCATTCTTTGCTCGCCGACGATTCGGATATTCGTGAGACAGCTGCTCGAACGGTACTATCCTGACGTTCCGGTCCTTGCGTATAACGAATTGCTCAGCTCGCTCGAAGTGAAAAGTATTGGGGTGATTTAATATGCAAATTAAAAAATATACAGGCAAGACGATGTCCGAAGTGATGGCGAAAGTGAAACAAGAGCTCGGCGACGAGGCTGTCATCTTAAATTCTCGCCAAGTCAAGAAAGGATGGTTCGGGTTGTTCGCTTCACAAGAAGTTGAAGTGATTGCCGCACTCGAGAAAGCGCCGCTAACGGTCAAGCCTCGAACCGAGCCGAAACTGCAGCCGAAACAAGCAAAGGCGAAGCCGATTCCTGCACCTACACCCACTCCACAACCGGTGACGCCTGTTCCTGAAAAGAGACGTTTGCCAGCGGGTCTGACCCATATCGAGTCGCTCTTAGCGTCTGAGTCGTTCACGAATGAATCGTGGGAAGAGCGAATCAACGAACTGTACTATACGACTAAATCGCTAGAGGTCGTCGAGCAATACGTCTATGACCAGATCCGCAGTTCCTTTTTACCGGTCCCGGATGCGTTGCGCTACGTCATGCTCGTCGGTCCGACCGGTGTCGGCAAGACGACGACGCTCGCGAAGCTTGCCGCCCACTATAAGCTCGACCAAGGGATGTCTGTAGGTTTGATTACGACCGACACGTACCGGATCGCAGCGATCGAACAGCTGAAGACGTACGCCGAGATTTTAAATATCCCCGTCGAGGTCGCCTATGACTTTGACGACTTTAAACGGGCAAAACAACTGTTTGCAAGAAAAGATATCGTCTTGATCGATACGGCCGGACGCAATTTCCGCGATGAGGCGTACGTCGAACAGTTTCATAACCATCACGACTTCTCGGAGACGAGCTTGTCACTCGTGCTCAGTCTGACGTCGAAAATGAAAGACATGGATTTGATTTACCGACAGTTTGAAAAGTTGCCGCTCCGGTCGCTCATCTTCACGAAAGCGGATGAGACGAGTGATATCCACGCGATGTATCGGATGGTGCGCGAGAGCGGACTCCCCGTCGCTTGGCTGACAGACGGCCAGGAAGTGCCGGACGATATGGTCGCCGGCGACCCAGACATCTTGACGCAAAAGATGCTTGAGAAGGAAGGGTGGACACGATGGACCAAGCAAGGCGTTTAAGAGCGAAGACGGATGTCGCACCAACGACAATCGCGTTCGCGAGCGGAAAAGGCGGCGTCGGCAAGACGAACGTCTGCGTGAACACCGCAATCGGGCTCGTCGAACTCGGAAAGCGTGTCTTGATCGTCGATCTCGACATCGGGATGGCGAACGTGCACATTCTTTTGAATGCGGCGCAGTCTAAAACGATGGTCGATTCTGTGAAAACTCGGACTCCGCTTGCGTCTTCGGTTCAGAAAGACGTGCACGGTGTCGATATATTACATGGAGGAAGTGGACTTGACACATTAGTTCAATTCTCAGAAGCAGACATGCAATTTTTAATGCGTGAACTTGAAGTGCTGACGACTTATGATTACGTACTGTTTGACATGGGAGCAGGAGCAACGGACACATCGTTACGATTCATTGAAGGATGTGACGAGATGTTTCTCATCCTGACCCCAGAACCGACATCGCTGATGGATGGTTACGCGTATACGAAACTCGTGCATCGTCAAAGTCCGGATTTACCGATCGGGGTCATTGTCAATCGGGCGCAGTCGGGGGAAGAAGCACTCCAGTGTTACGAACGGATGGAAGTCGCATGCCGACAGTTTTTGAATAAACCGATTCGGTTCCTTGGTTTTTTACCAGATGACGCTTCTGTAAGGAAAGCGGTCATCGCCCAAGTCCCGTTTTACCAATTTGACCGAAAGAGTGATATTAGCTGGCGGCTCGAGCGTATTTTGACAACGCTTACCGGAACACCACCGAAGCCACGGCACTTCATGGATCGGTTGATTGGGAATTTGCGGCAACAGTGGAAGCGAGTCTAACGACAGGGAGGCAATATAGATGGACGTGAACGAATACTTAGGGTTGTTTTTGGATGAGTCACAAGAGCATATCCAATCGGTCAACACACAGTTGATGAAATTTGAGCAGACGGCTAGCGCTGAAGCGGTTCAAGAGATTTTCCGTTCGGCCCATACGCTCAAAGGGATGTCGGCGACGATGGGTTACGAAAGCGTGGCCAATTTGACACACGAGATGGAGAGTGCCCTTGACCTTGTCCGGTCAGGCAAAAAAGAGAGCAACCAATTGTTGCTTGATACGATGTTTATCGCGATGGAACAGATTGAAGCGATGATTGCCGACATCGAGACGGGTGGAACTGGTACGAACGTCGACGTCAAAGCGACGGTTTCGGCATTCCAGTCGTTTATCGGAGGTAAGGAACAAACAATCGCTGCGGCGGAAGAGTCGTCGGTGTTTACTGTCGACTTGTATGCGGATTCGGTCATCGAACAAGCGAAACAGACCGGTTTTGAGGCGTTCCAACTTCATGTTAAGTTATCGGATGCCGTCGTCTTAAAAGCAGCCCGGGCTTACATGGTGTTTGATCGGCTCCAAGAGCTCGGTGAAGTCGTCCGGACCCACCCTGAAACGGAAGCGATTGAGCAAGAACAGTTCGACTTGTCGTTTGACGTCTTGTTCTTGTCACAAGAGACGGCTGCAGTCATCGAACACGCCGTCTCGCAAGTGTCGGAAGTTGAAACAGTCCACGTCTCGGTATTTACGAGCGTGAGCGAGAGCGAGCCGGAAATTGCTGTGAGTGCAGAAGCGGTAGCAGTGCAAGAAATAAAACCGAAAGCGCAAGAAGCAGAAGAACCGAAAGAACAAGCTGTCGCTCAAGCGAAGACGATTCGTGTCAATTTAGAACGGATCGATCGTCTCATGAACTTGTTTGAAGAATTCATCATCGACCGCGGCCGACTCGAACGCCTTGCCGACGAGGTCGGACAGCCTGAACTCAACGAGACGGTCGAGAAAATCAAACGTGGCACGAACGAACTGCAATCACTCGTGTTGACGTTACGGATGATGCCAATCGAGCAAGTGTTCAACCGGTTCCCACGGATGGTCCGCTCGGTCGCGAAAGACATTCATAAAAAAGTTCAACTCGATATCTCAGGAGCTGACACGGAACTCGACCGGACCGTAATCGATGAGATCGGTGATCCGCTCGTTCACTTGATTCGCAACGCGATCGATCATGGCATCGAGCTTCCTGACAAACGCGTCCAAGCCGGCAAACCGGAACAAGGGCGACTCGCCCTCCGTGCTTACCATGGCGGTAACCGTGTCTTCATCGAGATCGAAGATGATGGAGCGGGAATCAATGTCGATAAAGTTCGGTCGAAAGCGCTCGAACGTGGTGTCATCACGACCGAAGAAGCGGCGTCGATGACAGACAACGAGCTCGCGATGCTCATCTTTGCACCGGGCTTCTCAACGGCAGACGTTGTCACAGACTTATCAGGTCGTGGCGTCGGACTCGACGTCGTCAAAAATAAAATCGAATCGCTCGGTGGTGTCGTCACGCTCGAGACCGTGGTCGGACAAGGAACCAAGTTCCAAGTCAGTCTACCGCTCACGTTATCAATCATCTCAGCGATGCTCGTCCAAGCGGGTGATGAGACGTATGCCATCCCGTTGTCATCGATTCTCGAGACGACATTGCTCGATGAAGCCAACATCCTGACGGCCCATCGCGAACGTGTCTTCGATTTCCGCGGACAACTCGTCCCGCTCGTTTATTTAAAAGAAATTTTCGGGATCGATTCGGAAACAAAATCACAGTTCCCGGTCGTCGTCGTGCGTAAAGGTAATAAACTCGTCGGAGTCGTCGTGAACGACTTGATTGGTCAACAAGAGATTGTCATGAAGCCACTCGGGACGTATCTCGAAGGCATTCCGGCTATTTCGGGGGCAACGATTCTCGGAGATGGACGGGTCGCTCTCATCGTAGACAGCAACGATCTCTTTTAAGGAGGAAGAAAGATGGAACAAAAATGGGTAGTGTTTTCACTCGCATCGAACACGTACGGAATCGATGTCCAATCAGTCCGTTCGATTGAACGGTTACAACCTGTCACCCGGGTGCCGAACGCACCAACACACGTGAAGGGTGTCATCAACCTCCGTGGTGTGGTCACACCGGTCATCGACCTCAGGCTTCGCCTCGGTTATGAAGAAATCGCACCGACAGACGAGACACGGATTTTGATCGCTTCTTTGAATCAAGGCGATGCTGGTTTTATCGTCGATCGTGCCAACGAAGTCGTCGAGAGCGATGAAGTCCGGATCGAACCGATTCCGGATTCGAGCCACGAGATGCACTCGGCACACTTGACGGCGATCGCTAAAGGTGAGGACAAGCTGTTCTCGCTTCTCGATGCGAACGCGTTGTTCGAGGACCAACATGCTGAGTGAATTTGAACAAGATTTGTTAAAAGAACTTGGGAACATCGGTTCTGGACATGCGGCGACCGCGCTCTCGACACTGCTCGCCAAGCCGGTCAACATCACGGTATCGTCTGCTGAAATGGAACCGATCACATATTTACCGGACCGCGTCGGTGGTCCGGAGCGCCATGTGGCCTCTGTCCTGTTAGAGCTTGGGGGCGAGATCAGTGGCATGATCCTGATCATGTTCCCGGTGGATGATGCGGAGAGTATGGTGGCTTCGCTGATCGGCTCACCGTTCACGTTCCAATCGAACAACGAGCTCGGTAAATCGGCGTGGGAAGAGATCGGTAACATTATGAGCGGGGCTTACGCGCGAGCGTTAGGCGACTGGCTCAATACGCCGATTATGATTCAAGTGCCGGCGACCGCGATTGATATGGCCGGATCGATCGTCGAGTTTGTCGTCACGTCCGTTCAACCGGAAGAAGATGCCGCGCTCTATATCGACACGACGTTCATGATTGACGAGAAGGTGAGTGCCGGGCATGTGCTCTTCTTACCGACGCACGGCTCGCTAGATCGGATTCAACGAAGGTTGCTTGGCCATGGCTGAAGTTCTTAAAATCGGGATTGCCGAGTGGAAGCAAACGACAGCACCGAACCGGCTCCGCACGGCGGGACTCGGCTCATGCGTCGGTGTCATCTTGTATGATGCCCGGATGCAAGTGGCGGCGATGGCACACGTCATGCTTCCAGATTCGGCGATCGCAAGGAAACACCAGACGATCGAAGTCGGGAAATATGCGGATACGGCCATCGATGCTCTCGTCGAGTCACTCAAACGGGCCGGGGCAGGACGCCTGCAAGCCAAGATGGCCGGTGGGGCCCAAATGTTTCAATTCAAATATGAGAACGCGGCGATGCGAATCGGGGAACGAAATGCCGAAGCAATCCGCATCGCTTTAAAAGCACATCACATCCCGCTAATCGCCGAGGATTGTGGTGGGCATAACGGACGAACGATTGAATTTGACGTGGCAACATGCGTCTTATCGATTCGGACAGTGAGTATCGGAACAAAAGAACTATAAGGGGGGATCGACATGACGACTCAGCTTACCCAGTTGTGGGATCGTTGGAATACTGACCGCGATATGGATACGGCAAATGAATTATTATCACATTATGAATTTCTGATCCATTATCACGTGCAACGAATGATCGTGACGCTCCCAAAGAGCGTCGAACGCGACGAATTGAAAAGTTTGGGTTACATGGGATTGTACGATGCCCTCATGAAATATGATCCGGAACATAATAATAAATTCGATACGTATGCAGCTTTTCGGATTCGGGGTGCCATTATCGACGGACTTCGAAAAATCGATTGGCTGCCGCGCTCGGTACGAGAGCGCGTGAAGAAGATTGACCATGTCGCCGAACAACTCGAGCAAAAGCTGCACCGTGCCCCGACGAAAGAAGAATTGGCCGACGCGTGCGCGCTTCCGATCGCTGATATCGAAAAGGCGATGGCGGAAGGGTATTTCGCGAACATGTTGTCGATTGACGAGGCGGTGACGCTCCAAGAAGAAGGAAAAGTCATGTCGGTCACGTACTTTGACCCCGATTCGGAAAAACCGGAAGACACGTTGTTGCAACGCGAGTTAGTCGACGTGCTGACGACCGAGATTGATCATCTGTCTGAAAAAGAACGTCTTGTCGTCTCGTTATTTTATTTTGACGAGTTGACATTGACGGAGATTGGGGAAGTGTTAGAATTATCGACTTCCCGCATCTCACAGATTCATTCGAAGGCGTTAAAGACACTCAAACAGGCGCTAGGCCGCTCGTATCTAGAAGAGAAGACATCGTGAGGAGGTGAAGGGATGACTTTTGTGTTGATGATCGCGGGGATCGTGATTGCCTATGGTCTATTGATCGGGTTCCGGCAGATCCAAACATTGAACGAACGCGTCAATCGGCTCGAAAGCGAGAAACGCGAGACAGAGGCGTTGCTCTTGTCATTCATGGAATCGATGAGCGATGTTGTGAAAAACGACGCGCCTGAATCGTCAAAACCGACCTCGGTCGAAATCGCCGAGACAGAAACTGAAACGTCTGAAGACGGCGCGGTTAACCCGAGCGTCGAAGAGGTGTTGCTCCGTCATTCAGTCCGCGACACGGCACGTCTCCTCGGAAAAGGGGAAGGCGAAGTGGCGCTTTATGCGAAACTTCGACAAAAGTGAGAGTTGCCGGATTCGGCGACATGTGCTATAGTAATTTTCGGTGTTAAACACATCACACACGTCTCGGGATGGTATTCCTCGGTGCCGAAAGGTCGGAGTACAACGATGAACGAGGCGGAGGACTTTTTTAAACCACAAGGAGGAAATTTATCATGGCAGTAATCTCAATGAAGCAATTGCTCGAAGCTGGTGTACACTTCGGTCACCAGACACGTCGTTGGAACCCAAAAATGGCGAAATACATCTTCACGGAGCGTAACGGAATCTACATCATCGACCTTCAAAAGACGGTTAAAAAAGTAGACGAAGCTTACAACTTCGTTCGTGAACTCGCGGCAGAAGGCGGAAACGTCCTCTTCGTAGGTACGAAAAAACAAGCTCAAGATACAATCAAAGAAGAAGCACTCCGTTCAGGTATGTACTTCATCAATGAGCGTTGGTTGGGTGGAACACTCACAAACTTCTCAACAATCAAAAAGCGTATTAACCGCTTGAAGCAACTTGAGAAAATGGAAGCTGACGGCACGTTCGAAGTACTTCCTAAAAAAGAAGTCATCATCTTGAAAAAAGAAATGACACGTCTTGAGAAGTTCCTCGGCGGAATCAAAGATATGCCAGGCGTTCCTGACGCTCTCTTCATCGTTGACCCACGCAAAGAGCGGATCGCGATTGCAGAAGCTCACAAATTGAACATCCCAATCGTTGCGATTGTCGATACAAACTGTGACCCAGATGAAATCGACTACGTTATCCCAGCGAACGACGATGCAATTCGTGCGGTTAAATTGCTCACTTCTAAGATGGCTGATGCGATCATCGAAGCGAAGCAAGGCGAAGAAGAAGTTGCTGAAGAAGCTGTAGCTCCAGAAGCTGAAGCTACAGAAGCTGAGTAATCAGTTAGACAACAGGTGATAAAGGGAAAGCCTTTTATCACCTTTTTTTAGGAAATAGTCTATTCGAAGCCTAGTGCTTTTATTTTAAAAAAATGTAAGTTTTACAAGGAGGAATTTCCGATGGCAGTTACAGCAGCAATGGTAAAAGAACTTCGTGAAAAAACAGGAGCAGGTATGCTCGATTGCAAAAAAGCACTCGTGGAAACAGACGGTGACATGCAAGCGGCAATCGACTTCCTTCGTGAAAAAGGGATTGCTAAAGCAGCAGCTAAAGGCGATCGTATCGCAGCTGAAGGCTTGACAGCAGTAGCGGTTGAAGGCAACAAAGCTGCTCTCGTCGAAGTCAACTCAGAGACGGACTTCGTTTCTAAAAACGAGAAGTTCCAAACACTCGTAAGCGATGTAGCGAAAGCGGTTCTCGCTTCAGGTGCGACAACAGTTGAAGCAGCACTTTCTGCTGAATTCGTGGCTGGTAAAACGCTTGAGATTCACATTCAAGAAGAAGCATCGACAATCGGAGAGAAAATCTCGCTCCGTCGCATCGCTGTTCTTGAAAAAGCGGACGACGCTGTATTCGGCACTTACCTTCACATGGGCGGACGCATCGGTTCGGTCGTCGTCATCGACGGCACGACAGATGAGTCAGTAGCGAAAGATGTAGCTATGCACGTAGCAGCAGCTAACCCACTTTACGCGACACGTGACGAAGTCTCGGCTGAAGAAGCAGAGCGCGAGAAGAAAGTCTTGACTGAACAAGCAATCAACGAAGGCAAACCTGCTAACATCGTCGAGAAGATGATCGCGGGACGCATGAACAAGTACTTCGAAGAAATCTGCCTCGTCGACCAAACGTTCGTCAAAGACGCTGACTTCAAAGTTGGAAAATACGTAGAGTCTAAAGGCGGCCGTATCAACTCGTTCGTACGTTTCGAAGTTGGAGAAGGTATGGAAAAACGCGAAGAAAACTTTGCTGAAGAAGTAATGAACCAACTTAAAAAATAATCTGCGTCATGTATGATGATGCAATTAAAATTGGGAACACGTCTGTATAACCTTGAGTTAGTTCGTTAAGGGAGCGTGTTCCCTTTTTTCAAGCATGAGGAGGCAAAGTATGGAACCGAAATATAAGAGAATTGTGTTAAAATTGAGTGGAGAAGCGCTCGCAGGAGATCAAGGATACGGAATCGATCCGGCAATCGTCAACTCGATTTCTGGACAGATTAAAGAGTTAGTCGCCATGGGCGTCGAAGTAGCGGTCGTCGTAGGTGCCGGAAACATCTGGCGCGGAAAGACGGGAAGCGAACTCGGTATGGACCGGGCCAATGCCGATTATATGGGCATGCTCGCAACTGTACTTAACTCGCTTGCACTTCAAGACAGCCTCGAAACACACGGTGTCCAAACCCGCGTCCAAACATCAATCGAAATGCGTCAAGTTGCTGAACCGTATATCCGTCGCCGGGCGATGCGCCACCTTGAAAAAGGCCGGGTCGTCATCTTTGCAGCAGGGACGGGTAACCCATACTTCTCGACAGATACGACAGCAGCGCTCCGGGCAGCCGAGATCGAAGCTGACGTCATCTTAATGGGGAAAAACAACGTCGATGGCGTCTACTCGGCAGACCCGAAACTTGTCCCGGATGCGGTCAAATACGAGTCACTCACATACTTGGACGTCTTAAAAGACGGTCTCCAAGTCATGGACTCGACAGCGACGTCACTATGCATGGACAACCATATTCCGCTGATTGTATTCTCATTGCTTGAAGAAGGAAATATCAAACGTGTCGTTCTCGGGGAACATATCGGGACGGTAGTGGGAGGAATCAATTCATGAGTGCAAACGAAGTTATGAAAACGGCTGAAGAAAAGATGGTTAAAGCCCATACATCATTAAAACGTGATTTTGGGACGCTCCGCACCGGACGCGCCAGTGCATCGATTTTGGACCCGGTCCAAGTCGACTACTACGGTGTGCCAACGCCGCTCAACCAAGTAGCGAACATCAACACGCCGGAAGCTCGTCTTTTGTTGATCCAACCTTGGGACAAGTCGCTCGTAACGGAAGTCGAGAAAGCGATTCAAAGAGCGGATCTCGGTCTGTCGCCATCTTCGGACGGGACAGTCATCCGTTTAGCAATCCCCGCCTTGACGGAAGAGCGCCGGAAAGAACTCGTTAAAATCACGAAGAAGTATGCGGAAGAAGCGAAAGTTGCGGTTCGTAACGTTCGTCGTGACGCGAACGAGAACTTGAAGAAGCTTGAAAAAGATGGTGATTTGACAGAAGACGACCTCCGCGGTTACGCGGACGACGTTCAAACGTTAACGGATTCTTACATCAAAAAGATTGATGAGTCTGCAGCGGTCAAAGAAAAAGAGATCATGGAAGTATAATCACGGAAGTGGTATACCAAAAAGCTGTGTGGGGACCCTTTTACTGAAAGGGTCCCTCTTTCATACAATCAGGAGGATAGACTATGTTTAAATGGGTGAATCCTAAAACGAAGACTGAGGCGGAATTGAGCATCCCAGAGCACGTCGCCATCATCATGGACGGAAACGGCCGTTGGGCGAAGAAACGTGGGCTCCCGCGCATCATGGGTCACCGGGAAGGGATGAAATCGGTCCGTGAATCAGTCCGGACGGCTCAAGAGCTCGGTATCAAGTCGCTGACGCTTTACGCGTTCTCGACTGAAAACTGGACGCGTCCAGAAGAAGAAGTCAATTTTTTGATGAAGTTGCCGAAGCAATTTTTAGAGACCGACTTAAAAGAACTCGACGAACAAAACGTCAGAGTGCTCGTTGCCGGTGACGTGTCGAAACTACCGCGTGGAACACGCGAGGCGGTCGAGGAAGCGCGCACGCGTACCGCGACGAACACGGGTTTAGATCTCGTCTTCGCGTTGAACTATGGCGGCCGTGACGAACTCATCCAAGCAATGCGTGACATTGCGCGCGACGTGTCGGCCGGACACATCAATCCAGATGAGATCGACGAGTCGATGATCGGAGAGCGGCTCATGACGAATATGCAAGATGTCGATTTGATCATTCGGACGAGCGGTGAACAACGGTTATCGAACTTCCTGCTCTGGCAAGGGGCGTATGCCGAACTCCACTTCACAGACGTATTGTGGCCCGAGTTCAAACGTGAGCACTTCGTCGAAGCAATCGAAGCGTACAATACACGTACGCGTCGGTTTGGTGGAGTGTAATATGAAAACACGAATTATTACCGGACTTTGGGCCGGCGCCATCTTTGTCAGCTTGATCGCCCTTGGCGGCAGCCCGTTCGTCATCTTGATGGGCGTGCTCGCTTTGATCGGTTTGAGCGAGTTTACGATGATGCGTGAACATAAGCTGACAGCGTTCCCGTTCCTCGTGACATCGTTGCTCGTAGCGTTCCCGTTCGTCATGATGCTCTTAGAACGGCAGTTGTTGACGAGTGAACTTCCGATTTCGACGAGTCAATGGATGGTGCTCGGGTTAATGCTGCTTCTCTTTTGGACGGTCGTCACGAAAAACCGTTTCACATATGAAGATGCGAGTTTTTATTTCGTCTCGGCTGTTTATCTCGTCATCGGGTTTTCAAGCTTTGCCCTCGTCCGTCTGTCTGAAGACGGGCTGGCGAAAGTATTGCTCGTCTTATTTATCATTTGGGCGACCGACTCGGGTGCGTATTTCACGGGGAAAGCAATCGGCAAGACGAAACTGTGGCCCTCGATCAGCCCGAACAAGACGATCGAAGGAGCTGTCGGCGGTATTGTTTCAGCTGTGGTCGTCGGTGTCGTCTATGTCTTGATTGAACCGGTCCTACCGCTCGTCGAAGTGCTCGTCTTAGCGGTTGTCGTTTCTGTCGTCGGCCAGCTCGGTGATTTGGTACAATCAGCGTACAAACGTCAGTTTGGCGTAAAAGATTCTGGACATCTATTACCGGGACATGGTGGCATTTTAGACCGATTTGATAGTATGATCGCGGTATTCACCGTCATTTGGATTTTCAATTTGTTGTAAAAGGAGTGTCAAGATGAAGCGAATCAGCTTAATCGGGGCGACTGGTTCGATCGGCGTACAGACGTGCGACGTGATCGAGCAGCACCCCGACTTGTTTGAACTTGAGGCGTACGCGTTCGGAACGAACGTCGAGGTAGCCGAGGAATGGATCAATCGCCTTCGCCCGAAATACGTATCAGCCAAAACGATCGAGGTACTCGAACAGCTCAAGCCACGCCTTACATACGAACCACTCTTTTTTATCGGACTCGAAGGGTTGATCGAATGTGCGACCGCTGAGCGGGCCGATGTGGTCGTCACGGCCGTCGTCGGGGCAGTCGGCTTAGAGCCGACGCTTGCCGCCATTAAAGCCGGTAAAGATATCGCCTTGGCGAACAAAGAAACGCTCGTCACAGCCGGACATCTCGTCATGGCCGCCGTCAAAGAGCACGGCGTCAGTTTGCTTCCAGTCGACAGTGAACACTCGGCCATCTATCAATGCCTGAACGGAGAACGTCGCGAGGACGTTTCAAAAATCATTTTGACGGCCTCGGGCGGAAGTTTCCGTGATCAGACACGCGCTGAATTAGCGAGCGTGACCGTCGAAGAAGCGCTCAATCATCCGAACTGGTCGATGGGTGCAAAAATCACAATCGATTCGGCGACGATGTTCAACAAAGGGCTCGAAGTCATCGAAGCGCACTGGTTGTTCGATATCGATTATAATGATATTGAAGTGGTGCTCCATCGGGAGTCGATCATTCACTCGATGGTCGAGTTTAAAGACGCCGCAGTCATGGCGCAACTCGGAAACCCCGATATGCGGGGACCGATCCTCTATGCGCTCTCTACCCCGAAACGGCTTGAAATCGAAGGGAACAAGCGGTTAAACTTGAGAGAAATCGGGACGCTCCATTTTGCGGAAGCCGATTTAGATCGCTATCCGGCTCTTCGACTAGCGTATGAAGCAGGTCGTCAAGGTGGTTCAATGCCAACTGTGTTGAATGCGGCTAACGAAACGGCTGTCGATTTGTTCTTGAACGGAAAGATTGCGTTCGTCGAGATTGAATCGATCGTCGCGCAAGCGATGGATGCACATACAGTCATTGTAGAACCGACGCTTGAGCAGATCCTTCAAGTCGATCAATCGGTTCGTGAACAAATTCAGCAACGAAAGTGAAGGTGGGAAATAGATCATGCAAACTTTTATCGCCATCGTTTTGATGTTTGGGGTGCTCATTTCAGTTCATGAATGGGGACACCTCGTCATGGCGAAACGGGCAGGGATTCTCTGTCATGAATTTGCAATCGGGTTTGGGCCGAAAATCTTTTCGTTCAGAAAGAATGAGACGCTCTATACGATTCGCTTATTGCCGATCGGTGGTTACGTCAAGATGGCAGGTGAGGATTTCGAGCCGATCGAAGTGAAGGCCGGTCAACAAGTCGGGCTCCGGTTAACGAGCGCTGGCACAGTCGACCGCGTCTATTTCCAACCGGACCAAGCGACGGATGTACACGTCGTCGGCACGGTCGACAAGTTTGATTCAATCCGTGAATTGAAGATTCAATTGCTCGTCGACGAAGAAGTGCGGGTGTACACACTCGAGCGCGACACACTCCTCGTCGATCAAGGTATGGAGATTCAAATCGCACCGTACGACCGCACGTTCGGAGCGCAATCAGTTTGGAAGCGAGTGCTCGCGATCGCAGCCGGCCCGGCCATGAACTTCGTCCTTGCTTTCGTCTTGCTCGTCATTGTCGGTCTCGTGCAAGGCACACCGACAGACGATGGTCAAATCGGGACGGTACAACCGGATTCAGCGGCTGATCAAGCCGGGCTTGTCACCGGAGACGAAATCGTCTCGATCGAGGGTGAGACGATTGATAACTGGCTCGACCTGAGAACGGTTTTGGCCGATCGTGCCGATACACCGACCGAGGTGACCTATATTCGGGCGGGTGAGGAACAAACGGTAACGCTCACACCTCAAGCAGTCGAACAAAATGGTGAGACGGTCGGTATCCTTGGCGTGACAAATGCGCTCGAGCGATCACCGACAAAAGCGTTCACAACAGGAGCTGAGACGACGTGGACGATGTCGACATTGATTTTCTCTGCGGTCGGTGATTTAGTGACCGGCCAAGTCGGAGTCGATCAACTCGCAGGTCCGGTCGGGATTGTCCGCATGACCGACGAAGTGGCGGCGAGCGGTTTCATCATGTTGCTCAACTGGACGGCACTTTTATCCGTCAACTTGGCGATCTTCAACTTGTTGCCGCTTCCGGCGCTTGACGGGGGACGACTCATCTTCTTGTTGTTCGAGGCAGTGCGTGGTCGACCGATCGATCCAAAAAAAGAAGGGTTCGTCCACTTTATCGGATTTGCCCTGCTTATGCTGCTCATGCTCATCGTCACTTGGAACGATATCCAATCATTTTTCAAATAGACTGTGTTAGAGAAGGGAAACGTTGATATTTATGAAACAATCGAGATTGCTTATGCCTACTTTGAGAGAGGTTCCTGCTGACGCTGAAGCTGTCAGCCATCAACTTCTCGTGCGCGGTGGATTTATTCGACAAAATGCAGCGGGGATCTACTCTTATTTACCACTCGGTCATCGTGTGTTACAAAATATTCAAACGATCATCCGTGAAGAGATGAACCGGGCCGGGGCGCAAGAACTGCTCATGCCGGCGATCCAACCAGCGGAGCTATGGGAAGAGACGGGACGTTGGGACATCTACGGACCTGAACTGATGCGTTTGACGGACCGTCATGACCGCCGTTTCGCACTTGGAGCGACTCACGAAGAGTTGATCACGTCGATCGTCCGTGACGAGTTGAACTCGTATAAGAAGTTACCGGTCAACTTGTACCAGATTCAGACGAAGTATCGCGATGAGCGTCGTCCGCGGTTCGGATTATTACGCGGACGTGAGTTTTTGATGAAAGATGCCTACTCGTTCCACGCCACACAGGCTGATTTGGACGAAGAGTACGACAACATGTATAACGCTTATTCACGCATCTTTGACCGCACCGGTTTGAAGTATCGTCCGGTCGTGGCCGATTCAGGCGCGATTGGCGGGAAAGACACGCACGAATTCCAGGCGCTCGCCGAAATCGGTGAGGATACGATCGTCTACACGGACTCGTCGTCATACGCGGCGAACATCGAGATGGCAGAAACGCTTGACCGTTACGACATGCAAGCGGGTGTTGTGCTCGAGCTCGATAAAGTCGATACGAAAGAGCATAAGACGATCGAAGACGTGGCGCGATTCTTGGGCGTGGAGACGAACACGACGATCAAGTCGGTGTTGTTCAACGTCGACGGCGAGACGGTCATGGCGATCGTTCGCGGTGATCACGAAGCGAACGATGTCAAAGTGAAGAACGCCCTCGGCGGACTCGATATCCAAATGGAAGACGAGTCGAAGATCATTGAATTGTTCGGCTGTGAACCAGGGACGCTCGGACCGATCAACGCACCGGTCAAAGTCGTCGCCGATTACGCCGTTAAATATTTAGTCGATGCGGTATGTGGCGCCAACGTTGCGAACACGCACTTCATGCACGTCAATGCAGAACGCGACTTGTCGCACTTGACGTATCATGACCTCCGCTTCGTCGTCGAAGGCGACTTGGCACCAGACGAATCTGGTCCAGTCCGGTTCGCACGTGGGATCGAGGTCGGTCAAGTGTTCAAACTCGGCACGCGTTACTCAGAAGCGATGGGCGCGACGTTCTTGAACGAAGAAGGCCGGGCGGAACCACTCATCATGGGTTGTTACGGCATCGGTGTCTCGCGGACGCTTTCGGCGATCGTCGAACAGCACCACGACGACCGCGGCATCGTTTGGCCGAAGAGTGTCGCACCGTTTGATCTGCACTTGATCGCGATCAACGCGAAAGACGAGACGCAACTCGAACTTTCGAATCGACTTTACGATGAACTATCGTCGAAGTATGATGTATTGTACGACGACCGCAAAGAACGGGCCGGCGTTAAATTTGCCGACGCTGACTTGATCGGCTTGCCGATTCGTATCAACGTCGGGAAGAAAGCCGGTGAAGGCATCGTCGAAGTGAAAGTCCGTGCTACGGGCGAAGTGATTGAAACGACGGTAGAAGAGTTGCCGCAAGTAATTGTCGCGCAGCTCAACGAGACGCATTGATCGATGAAGGTGACGGTTTCTTGCCGTCACCTTCATTTTTCGACATTGTCATATAAAAGGGGGGGACGACTTACCCGTGGAAGCAAATCAAAAGATGCAATTACTGTTGACGGATCTCGGGATCACGACAGAGAGTGATCAGTTCGACGGAGCGGAACTATCGCGTCTTGTCGTCAATAAGCAACGACGGACGTGGACGTTTTACTTCAAGATCCGCCAAGTGTTACCATATGAGGTTTATCAATTGTTCATGAGTCGGGTCGAGAATCGGTACGCGACGTTTGCCGATGAAGTGTACGCTCGTTTTACGACAGAGACGGGTGGAAGCGAGCAGGATTATATCGACTACTGGCCGCGCATCGTCAGTGAGCTCAGTCAAGTGTCGGGGGCGATGCGAAGCTATTTCGCAACTGTCAAACCGCGCTTCGAGCAAAACAAGTTGCTCATTCCCGTCCGCTCCGCACCTGAGGCGAGCTATGTCGATAAAGAGCTGTGCCAAGAAGTTCAAGCGCTCTACAGTGCTTACGGGTTTATGAAAAAGCCGTGCCAAGCGAGTTTCTCAGAAGACGCGGAAGCGAATCAGGCGTTGCGTGAACAAGTCGTCCAAGAAGATATCGAACAGGCGAAACTCGCACTCGCGGCCCAGTTCGCCAAAGCGACCGAGACGAACGATGAGCCGATCACGGAAGTGCGGATGGGCGCCTTGATCAAAGACGAGATCGTCCCGATCAAGACGATCATCGAAGAAGAACGCCGTGTCGCCATCCGTGGACTCGTGTTTTCAGCCGAACGGAAAGAGTTGAAGAGCGGGAAGAAGCTATTCACGATCAAGATGACCGATTATACCGATTCGCTCATCGTCAAAGTGTTCGCACGTGACGATGATGACGACCGTATGCTCAGTGCCGTCAAAAAAGGCATGTGGATCCAAGCGGCCGGACGGGTCGAAGACGATAGCTTCATGCGCGAACTGTGCATGATGGCGTCGCAGCTCCAAGAAGTGAAAGTCGAACCGAAGCGTGACGAATGGGCCGGGGAGAAACGTGTCGAACTGCACGCCCATACGCAGATGAGCCAAATGGATGCGGTCACGAACGTGTCGGCGCTCGTCGCCCGGGCTGCCAAGTGGGGTCATCGCGCCATCGCCATCACCGACCATGCCGGTGTGCAATCGTTCCCGGAAGCCTATTATGCCGGGAAAAAGAACGACATTAAAATCTTGTACGGTGTCGAGGCGAACGTCGTCAATGACGGCGTGCCTGTCGCGTATCATCCGACCGACGTCTCGCTCGACGAGGCGACGTACGTCGTGTTCGACGTCGAGACGACCGGTCTGTCGGCCGTCTACAACAAAATCATCGAACTCGCCGGCGTCAAGATTAAAGACGGTGAGATCATCGACCGGTTCGAAGCGTTCGCCGACCCGAAGCATCAACTCTCGGCGACGACGATCGAACTGACCGGGATCACCGATGACATGGTCCACGGACAGCCCGACCCAGAAGTGATCGCGAAACAGTTCGTCGACTGGTGCGGCGACGGGATTCTCGTCGCTCATAACGCCTCGTTCGATATGGGCTTTCTCGAGGCGACGCTCCGAAGCGGAGGACATGAGCCGGACGATTATCCGGTCATCGATACGCTTGAACTGGCCCGGACGATTTTACCGACGCTCAAAAACCACCGTCTCAACACGCTCGCCAAGCGGTTTGATATCGAATTGACGCAGCATCACCGGGCCATCTATGACGCCGAGGCGACGGCGTACCTGCTCATGAAGTTGCTCGATTTGGCGAAACAGATGTTCGAGATGCAGACGCATCGGTCACTGAACGCGAAAGTCGGCAGTGACGTCTCGAAGATCCGTCCGTTTCATGCGACGGTTTACGCGAAGACGAAAAAGCCAGGATTGCGCCACTTGTATGAGTTGATCTCGTTGTCGCACATCGACTATTTGTTCCGGATGGCTCGGATGCCGCGCTCAGAGATCGAGAAGCGCCGAGAAGGGCTGCTCATCGGCTCGGCGTGCGACAACGGCGAGATCTTTGACGCCGCCTTGAACAAGTCGGACGAAGAGCTCGAGAAGATGATGGCATTTTATGACTTCATCGAGATTCATCCGCCGGCACTTTATATGCATCTGATCGATAAAGAGATCGTCGCGAACGAGCTTGAACTTCGTGATATTATCAAACGGATCATTCGCGTGGCAGGTCAAGCGGGACTTCCGGTCTGTGCGACCGGGAACGTCCATTACTTGGACCGGACGGATCGGTCGTATCGCGAAATCCTGATCCGGACGCAAGGTGGGGCCAACTTCATTAACACGAGAAAAGAGTTGCCTCATGCCCATTTCCGGACGACGAAAGAAATGATGGAAGAGTTTAAATTTTTAGGTGACGAGCTCGCACGGGAGATTGTCATCACGAATCCGAACGCAATCGCCGATCAGATCGAAGCGATTCAAATTATCCCGGATGAACTGTATACGCCGAAAATCGAAGGGGCGGATGACGAGGTCCGCAATATGAGTTATGACATGGCCCGCTCGATTTACGGGGACGAGCTTCCGGAGATCGTCGAGGCCCGGCTCGAGAAGGAACTGAAATCAATCATCGGCCACGGTTTCGCCGTCATTTATTTGATCTCACATAAACTCGTCAAGAAGTCACTCGACGACGGTTACCTCGTCGGTTCACGGGGATCGGTCGGGTCGAGTCTCGTCGCGACGATGACCGAGATCACCGAGGTCAATCCACTACCACCGCATTATGTCTGTCCGAAGTGTCAACACTCTCACTTCTTTAATGACGGGTCGATCGGTTCCGGGTACGATCTTCCGGACAAGCAATGTCCGGAGTGTGGGACGTGGTATACGAAAGACGGACACGATATCCCGTTCGAGACGTTCCTTGGCTTTAAAGGGGACAAAGTACCAGATATCGATTTGAACTTCTCAGGTGAGTACCAGCCTCACGCTCACGCCTACACGAAAGTGTTGTTCGGAGAAGAGTACGTCTATCGTGCCGGGACGATCGGGACGATTGCCGACAAGACGGCGTACGGATATGTGAAAGGCTATGCGACCGAAAACGACAAGATTTACCGGAACGCCGAAGTCGATCGTCTCGTCTCGGGTGTCACCGGTGTCAAACGGACGACCGGGCAGCATCCAGGCGGGATTATCGTCGTCCCGGACTACATGGACATCGCCGAAATCTCGCCGATCCAGTATCCAGCCGACGATCGAACGTCTGAATGGAAGACGACACACTTCGACTTCCATTCGATTCACGACAACTTGCTCAAGCTCGACATTCTCGGACACGATGACCCGACCGTCATCCGGATGCTCCAAGACTTATCAGGCATCGACCCGTTGACGATCCCGACGGATGATCCGACCGTCATGAAAATCTTTTCGTCACCGGAAGTGCTCGGTGTCACACCGGAGCAAATCGAGTCAAAAACAGGGACGCTCGGTATTCCTGAGTTTGGGACGAAGTTCGTTCGCCAAATGCTTGAAGAGACGAAACCGTCCACGTTCTCAGAGCTCGTCCAAATTTCAGGTCTGTCTCACGGGACGGACGTTTGGATTGGGAATGCGAACGAGTTGATCTATAACGGGACGTGTGAACTGAAAGACGTCATCGGGTGTCGTGACGACATTATGGTCTACTTGATCTACGCCGGACTTGAGCCATCGTTCGCCTTTAAGATCATGGAGTCGGTCCGTAAAGGGAAAGGTTTGTCTGACGACATGGAGTCAGAGATGCGGGAGAACAGCGTCCCGGAATGGTATATCTCTTCTTGTAAGAAGATCAAATACATGTTCCCGAAAGCACATGCGACCGCGTACGTGCTCATGGCCGTCCGGATCGCTTACTTCAAAGTGCACCACCCGATTCTGTATTACGCGACATACTTTACGGTCCGCGCCGGCGATTTTGATTTGTCGGCGATGATCAAAGGGTCTCAGGCCGTCCGCAAGGCGATGTCTGATATCCGGGAGAAAGGCTTCGACGCCACGGCGAAAGATAAAGGGCTTCACACCGTGCTCGAACTCGCACTTGAGATGCTCGAACGCGGCATGAAATTCCAAAACATCGATCTTTACCGTTCGAATGCGACCGAGTTCTTGATTGAAGGCAACACGCTCATTCCACCGTTCAACGCTGTCGATGGACTCGGGACGAACGCGGCGAAAGCGATTGTCGAGGCGCGTGCCGAAGGTCAGTTCTTGTCAAAAGAGGATCTCCGGAAACGGGCGAAATTGTCGAAGACGATTATCGAGACGCTCGATACGATGAAATGTCTCGAAGGCCTGCCTGACGAGAACCAACTTTCGTTCTTTGATTTTGGGGTGTAAGTTGCGAAAAAGCGGGAAAATATGATATATTGGTATCGAACAATGTTGGATACTACGACGGAAAGGAGTAGGGAACCCTACTCCTTTCTTGTATGTAAAAGCCAGAAGGAGGGATGAGAGTGTCCAAAATAACAGAAGTCGTCGAAACAATCGCGTTGCCGATTGTCGAGCAAGCGAACATGGAATTGGTCGATGTTGAATTCGTGAAAGAAGGGCCAGACTGGTTCTTGCGCGTCTATATCGATAAACCGGGGGGCGTCGATTTAGATGATTGCGTCAACATCAACGAGCAACTCTCGGAGAAATTAAACGCTACCGACCCAATCGAACAAGCCTATTATCTTGACGTCTCGAGTCCCGGTGCCGAACGACCACTTAAAAAGCCGACTGACTTTGAGCGGGCGATTGGGAAAAACGTCTACATTAAAACGTTTGCCCCGATTGAAGGTGCCAAAGAGTTCGAGGGCATTTTGACGGAGTACGACGGCGAGACCGCAGTTGTCGAAACGCGCATCAAGACTAGAAAAAAAGCGATATCGCTACCGGTTGATAAAATTGCACAAGCCCGCCTAGCGGTCACGTTTAGTTAAGGAGAGGTAAAGATGGGGCCACAATTACTCACAACAATCGAACAGATTGCACAAGAAAAAGGGATCGAGAAAGAAATCATCATCGACGCGCTTGAACAGGCGCTCATTTCGGCATATCGCCGAAACGTCGCCAACCCGAACGAGCACGTCAAAGTTGAGTTTGACCAAGTGACAGGTGACATTCGCGTGTTCGCGCTTCTCGAAGTCGTTGAACGCCTGACGCATCCGGACCAACAGCTTTCGCTTGAAGAAGCGCACGAAATCGACCCGAACTTTGAGTTAGGGGACTTCCATAAAGAAGAAGTGACACCGAGCGACTTCGGTCGTGTCGCAGCGATGACGGCCAAACAAGTCGTCACGCAAAAGATGCGTGAAGCCGAGCGCGAACGCATCTACAACCACTTCGTCGATAAAGAAGACGAGATCATGACAGGGATCGTCGAGCGGTTTGACCCGCGCAACTTGTACATCGGTTTAGAGAACAACATCGAGGCAGTGTTGACGCCGAACGAACAGATGCCGAACGAGTCGTATAAGATTCATGAACGCATCAAAGTATACGTGACGAAAGTTGACTCGACGACGAAAGGTTCTGGCGCGGCGATTCAAGTGTCGCGGACACATCCTGGCCTACTTCGTCGTTTGTTCGAACTCGAAGTTCCAGAAATCGCGAGCGGGACGGTCGACGTCATGTCGGTGTCGCGTGAAGCGGGAGACCGTTCGAAAATCGCGGTCCACTCAGACATCGTCGATCCGGTCGGCGCATGTGTCGGTCCAAAAGGGCAACGTGTCCAGACGATCGTCGATGAATTGAACGGTGAGAAGATCGACATCGTCCGTTGGTCGAACGATCCAAAAGAGTTCGTTAAAAACGCACTCAGCCCGGCTCAAGTCGTTGACGTATATGTCAATGAACCGAACAAGTCGACGACAGTCGTCGTGCCGGACTATCAATTGTCGCTCGCGATCGGGAAACGCGGTCAAAACGCGCGCCTCGCCGCCAAGTTGACAGGTTGGAAAATTGATATTAAGAGTGAGACGGATGCAGAGAGCATGAACTTGTTCGATACGTATGCCGAAAAAGTTGAATCAACGCCAGAAATTGTTCACAATGAAGTTGAACAGACTGACTCGGTTGATGTGACGCTCGAACCAACCGCGGTAAAAGAAGAGGAATGACCATGAAGCAAAAGAAACTTCCTTTGCGTAAATGTGTGATCACTCAAGAGATGTTACCAAAGAACGATTTGATTCGTGTCGTACGGACGCCGGAAGGCGACGTCGTCATCGACACGACCGGCAAACTGAACGGTCGTGGCGCGTATTTGTCAAGAGATGTCGATGTGATTCGTTTAGCAGAGAAAAAACGAACGCTTGATCATCATCTGAAAGTGAAGACGAGCGAGACACTTTATGAACAGCTAGAACAAGCTGTCACAGGTGCCGAATCATGAGTCAGTGGGAATCATTGTTAGGCCTCGCCTCACGTGCGAGGAAGGTAACGATGGGAGAAGAGTTTGTCTTGAAGGATGTACGGGCTGGCCGAGCCAAGCTCGTCATTCTTGCCGGAGACGCGGGAGCGTCGACGAGAAAACGGATTACCGACAAATGTGCATCGTATGGTGTTCCATTAATCGAAGTGAGCGACCGACATACAATCGGAGCTGCTTTAGGTAAAGACATGCGAGTCGTCGTGTCTGTGACAGAATCCGGATTTGCGAACAAGCTTAAGCAACTTCTCTCTTAACTATTAACGGAGGTGGATGCTTTGGGAAAACGCGTCTATGAATTTGCAAAAGAACAGAATGTAACAAGTAAACAAGTCATTACTCAGCTCGAGAAGATGAACAAGTCAGTGAAAAATCACATGGCTGTATTGGATGATGAGTCGGTCAAGCAACTCGACCGTGTCTTCAACCCTGAGAAATATCGTTCGGCTGAGAAGCAAGAAAAACCTGCTGAGTCGAAGCCGGCTGAAGCGAAGCCTGCTGCGAAACAAGAAGCAGAGAAAAAAGAAGCACCGAAAGCCCGTCCACAAACTTCTAGCGCCCCGAGCAATCAAGCGGGCAACCGTGGTGGCAACCGTTTCGGCAACAACCGTAACGATAACCGCAACAAAAAGCGCGGCGGTAAATTTAAAGGGAAGCCTGCAAAAGCGGCAATCCCGTTAGAAGCAGATCCTAATTCAAAAACGAGCCAGCGTAAAGCATCTCGTTTAGCGCAAGAGTCTGAAATGGGCAACGTCATCAAGTACGAGGACGTCCTCAGCGTATCGGATCTCGCGGCGAAGATGGATAAAAAGCCAAACGAGATCATCATGAAATTGATGGGTCTTGGCGTCATGGCGACGATCAACCAAACACTCGATGACGAGACGATCGAATTGCTCGCAACTGAATTCGGTTTCGAAGTCGAAAAAGAAGTCATCATCGATGAGACGGACTTCGAAGAAGTAGAAATCGACTTCTCTGAGTACGACCTCATTGAGCGTCCTGCCGTCGTCACAATCATGGGTCACGTCGACCATGGTAAAACGACGTTGCTTGACTCGATCCGGAACACGAAAGTCGTCGCTGGCGAAGCTGGTGGGATCACGCAGCATATCGGTGCGTACCAAGTTGATATCAACGGTAAAAAAATCACATTCCTCGACACACCAGGTCACGCCGCCTTTACGACGATGCGTGCCCGTGGAGCTGAAGTGACGGATATCGCGATTATCGTTGTCGCAGCAGATGATGGTGTCATGCCACAGACAGAAGAAGCGATTTCTCACGCGAAGGCGGCAAACGTCCCAATCATCGTTGCCGTCAACAAAATGGACAAAGAAGGGGCTAACCCTGACCGCGTCAAACAAGAGTTGACTGAATTCGGACTCGTACCGGAAGAGTGGGGCGGCGAAACAATTTTCGTACCGATCTCTGCTTTGAAAGATGAGGGAATCGATGAGTTGCTCGAGATGATCTTGCTCGTTTCAGAAGTCGAAGAGTACAAGTCGACGCCTGAAATGCCAGCTCGCGGTTCGGTCATCGAAGCGAAGCTCGATAAAGGTCGCGGTCCTGTCGCCACGCTTCTCGTTCAACACGGGACACTTCGTATCGGTGACTCGATCGTCGTCGGCAGCACGTTCGGACGCGTCCGGGCCATGGTCAACGATATCGGTCGTCGTGTGAAAGAAGTTGGCCCATCGACGCCAATCGAAATTACAGGATTGAACGATGTCCCACAAGCTGGTGACCAGTTCATCGTCTTCGAAGACGAGAAAAAGGCACGTGCAATCGGAGAGAAACGTTACCAACGTTACCTCGAGTCGCAGCGCCGTGAATCGGCTAAAGTCAGTCTTGAAGACTTGTTCAGCCGGATTCAAGAAGGCGAAGTCAAAGACTTGAACGTCATCATCAAAGCAGACGTTCAAGGATCGGCTGAAGCGCTCGCTGGATCACTCCGCAAAATCGACGTCGCAGGCGTCAAGATCAACATCGTGCATCAAGGTGTCGGTGCGATCACAGAAGGTGACGTCATCCTCGCTTCAGCAGCGAACGCGATCATCATCGGATTCAACGTCCGTCCAGACGGTAACGCCCGATCAATGGCCGAACAAGAACACGTTGAAATGCGTCTGCACCGGATCATCTATAACGCGATCGATGAAATCGAAAGCGCGATGAAAGGGATGCTTGACCCTGAGTTCGTTGAAGAAGTGATCGGACAAGTCGAAGTCCGTGACGTCTTCAAAGTTTCAAAAGTCGGTGCGATTGCCGGCTGTTACGTCACTGAAGGTAAAATCTCACGTGATGCCGGCGTACGCGTCATCCGTAACGGGATTGTCGTGTACGAAGGTAAACTCGATACGCTCCGCCGCTTCAAAGACGATGTCAAAGAAGTTGCGACAGGCTACGAGTGTGGGATCAAAGTAGAGAAGTACGACGACATCAAAGTGGAGGACGTCATCGAAGCGTTCGTCATGAAAGAAGTCGAACGTAAATAAAGTGAGGAGGGAACACGTATGAACATTCGTGCCCAACGTGTTGCTGAACAGATGCGTAAAGAGATCACAGATATCCTTTTACGCGAAGTCAACGACCCACGTACAAAGAACGCGACCATCACGAGCGTAGACGTGACGGGAGATTTGCAACAAGCGACGGCCTATTACACGGTGCTCGGAGACGACGCCGACGTGAAGGCTGAGACGCAGGCAGGTCTTGATAAGGCGAGCGCCTTCATCCGCCGTGAAATCGGCAGCCGGATCCGTCTCCGCAAGACGCCGGAATTGTCGTTCGAATACGATTCTTCGGTCGCATATGGTAGTCATATCGATTCGTTGATCCGTGATTTGAATAAAGACTAATAAATTGAAGGGGGGACTTGTGTCTCCCCTTTTTTGATATGGAGGAATGAACGTGGAACCGACAGGGATTTTAATACTAGATAAAGACAGCGGGATGACGAGCCACGATTGCGTCTTCAAGCTGCGCAAACTGTTTCAAACGAAAAAAGTTGGCCATACCGGCACGCTCGACCCGGAAGTGACCGGCGTGTTGCCAATCTGTTTCGGCCGTGCGACGAAACTGTCTCGGTTTTTGACCGATGAGGGCAAGCGCTACGTCGCCGAAGTCACGATTGGGACGGCGACGATGACGGAAGACGCACACGGCGAAGTCGTCGCGCAAACAGATGTCGCGCCGGATGCGTTCACGGGTGAAGACGTCGACCGCGTTCTCGGCACGTTGACCGGAAGCATCGAGCAGGTGCCTCCTTACTTCTCGGCCGTCAAAGTGAACGGGAAGAAGCTATACGAATACGCCCGCAAAGGACAGACGGTCGAACGGCCGCGCCGCATCGTCGAGATTCACCGGTTAGAACGGACGAACGAACCTGTCTTCGAGGACGGCGTCTGCCGGTTTCGCATTGATGTCGAGTGCGGAAAAGGCACGTTTATTCGGACACTTGCCGTCCAAATCGGGGAAGGGCTCGGTTACCCGGCCCATATGAGCGACCTGCGTCGCACACGGTCAGGCACGTTCGATGAAAGGGACGCCGTGACGCTCGCGGAGCTCGCGGCGTTAGAGACGGTCGAGGCACGCGCTGAACGGCTCATCCCGCTCGAGGACGTGATCAAACGTTGGCCTTCCATCACCATTCCAGCCAACCGGGAACGGTATATTCGCAACGGTGGGCGCTTAAACGACGTCTCACTCGAATTTGAACTGTTTACTGTCTATAATGAAGAAGGAATTCCGCTCGCCCTCTATAGACGGCTTGACGGAACGACAGACGCAACAGTCGAGGTCATGTTGACAATCGACTAAGGGGGAATTTGAAGTATGGAAACGATACATCTCACACATCCCGAGACGCCAGAGTTTGTCCCTTCGGTCATGGTACTCGGATTCTTCGACGGCGTTCACATCGGCCATCAAGCCGTGATCGAGCACGCCAAACAGCGCGCGGAGCAGCTTGACGTGCCCGTGACCGTCGTCACGTTCGATCCGCACCCGAAACAAGTGCTGTCGAACAATGCGGATGCTGTCCGTTATATCACGCCGCTCAAACGAAAATTACAGCGGATCGCCGCGCTCGGTGTCGAACGTTGTCTCGTCTTGACGTTCACAAAGCAATTGGCATCACTGTCACCGCAACAGTTCGTCGACGATTATTTGATCGGCGCGGGCGCCGTGCACGTGACGGCCGGATTTGACTATTCGTACGGGAAGTTCGGGGAAGGGACGATGGAGACGATGCCCTACCACGCCCGAGGACGCTTCACGACGTCCGTCGTCGCCGAACAGACGAGTGACGGTGACAAAGTCTCTTCGACCCGGATCCGCAAACTTCTTGGCGCAGGCAGTGTCGACCTGGCGAGTGAGCTGTTAGGGGCGCCTTACGTCATCTGTGGCGAAGTCATCCATGGTGACGCCAGAGGGCGGACGATCGGCTATCCGACCGCGAACATGGTGATGGATGCGTCTTATGTCATGCCACGGCTCGGCGTTTATGCGACCCGCGTCCGCCTAGAAGACGGCCGGACGTTTGATGCGATGACGAACGTCGGTCGTCGGCCGACGTTTTATGACACCGGAGACGTCTCGATTGAAAGTCATTTATTTGATTTTTCGGAGGACTTGTACGGACAGTTGCTCGAAATCGAATGGGTTCACTATTTGCGCGATGAACGGGCGTTCGACGGACTCGATTCGCTGATCGCGCAGTTGAAACGAGACGAGACGGCGGCTCGGGCAATCCTATCTTGACTTTGGAGCAGGGGTCATGTATTCTAATTTGGTACGCAAAGTACACCGCTTCGCTTGGCTGGACGATTCACCAACGACGGCTCGGCAACGCGGCAATTTTCTATTAAATGGAGGTGGAGAGGCAATGGCACTCTCAAAAGAACGTAAAAACGAAATCATCGCGGAATACGCGACAAAACAAGGTGACACTGGTTCACCGGAAGTTCAAGTTGCTGTTTTGACTGAACAAATCAACACTTTGAACGATCATCTTCGCACACATAAGAAAGACCACCACTCACGTCGCGGTCTTTTGAAAATGGTTGGACGTCGCCGTAACTTGCTCACGTACCTTCGTAACAAGGACGTAACACGTTACCGTGAATTGATTCAACGCCTTGGTCTCCGTCGTTAATCCGAACGGGCCAAATGACGGACTGGGACACTCGTTCCTAGTCCGTTTCTTCTTTTTTTGGAGGAAAATCATTAGACAAACATATGAATGAGTTACATAATAAACTAGATAAGGTTTGAGAGGAGAATGTACATGTTAGGTACGAAACAAGTTTTTTCTACAGAATGGGGCGGTCGTCCGCTGTCTGTAGAAGTAGGTCAACTCGCGAAGCAAGCGAACGGTTCTGCGCTCGTCCGGTACGGGGACACGGTCGTGCTCGCCGCGGTCACAGCTTCAAAAGGACCAAAGGATTTAGATTTCTTCCCGCTTACGGTCAACTATGAAGAAAAATTATACTCGGTCGGTAAAATCCCAGGAGGTTTCCTTCGTCGGGAAGGTCGTCCTGGTGAGAATGCGATTTTAACGTCACGTCTCATCGACCGTCCAATCCGTCCATTATTCCCAGACGGATTCCGTCACGACATCCAAGTCATGATTTACGTCATGTCGAATGATCCGGACTGCTCGGCTGAGATGGCCGGTATGCTCGGAACGTCGATCGCCTTGTCGATCTCGGACATCCCGTTTGACGGACCGATCGCTGGAGCGACGGTCGGACGTGTGGACGGACAGTTCGTCGTCAACCCGACAGTCGCACAACTCGAGAAGACAGAGCTTGAACTTCAAGTCGCCGGAACGGCAACTGCGATCAACATGGTCGAAGCAGGCGCGAACGAAGTACCGGAAGACGTCATGCTCGAGTCGATCTTGTTCGGTCACGAAGAGATCAAAAAGCTTGTCGCGTTCCAAATGGAAATCGTCGAAGCGGTCGGGAAACCGAAGTTTGAATACACGGTCTCTAAATTTGACGACGCGTTGTCACAAGAGCTTGAAGCGGCTCGTCCAGAAATTAACGCTGCCGTCCAAGTTGAAGAGAAACATGCGCGTGATGAAGCGATCAACGAAGTCATCGCGAAGTATGTCACGTCGTATGAAGCGCGTCTCGCTGACGAGCCGGCCAAGTTGAAAGAAGTATCTGGTATTTTGAACAAGTTCGTCAAAGACGAGGTCCGCCGTTTAATCACGGTCGATAAAGTTCGTCCAGACGGCCGTCGCCCGGAAGTCATCCGTCCACTCGCGTCAGAAGTCGGCGTGCTGCCGCGTGCGCACGGTGTCGGTTTGTTCACACGGGGGCAGACGCAAGTCATGTCGATCGCGACACTCGGTGTCATCGGTGACGCTCAAATCATCGACGGCATCGGTCTAGAAGATAACAAACGTTTCATGCACCATTATAACTTCCCGCCGTTCTCGGTCGGTGAAGCTCGTCCGGTTCGCGCGCCAGGTCGCCGCGAGATCGGTCACGGTGCGCTCGGTGAACGTGCGCTTCTCCCGGTCATCCCGAAAGAAGCAGACTTCCCGTATACGATCCGTCTCGTCTCAGAAGTGCTCGAGTCGAACGGTTCGAGTTCACAGGCTTCAATCTGTGGCTCGACACTCGCCCTCATGGACGCCGGAGTTCCGATCAAGGCACCGGTCGCGGGAATCGCGATGGGTCTCATCATGGAAGGCGAACACTATACAGTACTCACTGACATCCAAGGTCTCGAAGACCATCTCGGCGACATGGACTTCAAAGTCGCTGGAACGAAAGACGGGATCACAGCGTTGCAGATGGACATTAAAATCGCTGGCATCACGCGTGAGATTTTGGAAGAAGCGCTCGAACAAGCTCGTTCAGGCCGCCTCCACATTCTCAACCATATGCTCGAAACGCTTGACTCATCGCGTCCACAGTTGTCGAAGTATGCGCCGAAGATCGTCACGATGAAAATCAATCCAGATAAGATTCGCGATGTCATCGGGCCTGGTGGTAAGATGATCAACAGCATCATCGACCAAACCGGTGTCAAGGTTGATATCGAGCAAGACGGTACGGTGTTCATCGCCTCGACCGATCAAGATGGCATCGATATGGCGATGGCACTCATCGGTGACATCGTCCGTGAAGTCGAAGTCGGCGAAGTGTTCGACGCGACAGTGCGTCGGATCGAGAAGTTCGGCGCGTTCGTCGAGTTGTTCAAAGGCAAAGACGCGCTCGTCCACGTCTCTGAGTTCAGCCTCGACCGCGTCGCCAACGTGGAAGACGTCGTCAAACTTGGTGACACGATCAAAGTCAAAGTCACAGAAATTGACGACAAAGGTCGCGTCAACGCCTCGCATAAAACGTTGATTGTCGAAGGATTATCTCCTGAAGAGCGAGAAGCGTATGAAGCGAAACGTAAAGCACAACGCGAGAGCCGTCCGCCACGTGACAGTCGTCCTCCGCGTCGTGACGGAGACCGTCGTCCGTCAAGACCAACAAACTAATTATTTTGGCCATCGTCTGGTGCGATGGCCTTTTTCATAGGAGTGATAAAATGGAATGGATTACCTTAAAGAATGGCGTCCGCATCGTGGTCGAACCGATGGCAGACGTCCGCAGTACATCGACCGGTGTATTCATCAAAGCCGGGACACGGACCGAGGAAGACAATGAGATCGGGATCAGCCACTTGATCGAACATATGTTGTTCAAGGGCACAACAACAAAAACGGCGAAAGAAATCGCTTCATTTTTTGATGAGCTTGGCGGCAGTGTGAACGCCTTCACTTCAAAAGACCATACATGCTACTACGTCAAGACGCTCGATGAACATGCTGTCATCGCCTTCGACGCACTGGCCGACATGTTGTTCCATTCAGTCTTTGATGAGACTGAGCTTGAAAAAGAGAAGCGGGTCGTGTTAGAAGAGATTAAAATGTACGAAGACACGCCGGAAGACCTCGTGCATGAGTTGCTCGCCTATGCCGTCTACCGTGACGATATATTAGCGAAGCCGATTCTCGGGACGGAAGCTAGCGTGCTCAGCTTCTCTCGCGATCAATTGCTGCGTTATGTCGAATCAATGTATACAGGCAACCGTGTCGTCGTCTCGATCGCCGGTCACGTGACCGACGAGCTGGTCGAAGCGGTCACGTCGAGGTTTGCGGAACTCCCATCAGGGGAATCACCGAAAGAATCGACGATTCCGGTTCTATGCAGCGATGTGTTGAAAAAGCATAAAGAGACGGAGCAGGCGCACCTTTGTTGGAATTTCGAGGCGATTTCGGCAACGAACGACCGGCTCCCGCACCTGGCGCTGGCAAACAACGCGATCGGTGCGACGATGTCGTCACGGCTGTTTCAATCGATTCGTGAAGAACAAGGGTTAGCTTACTCGATTTATTCGTACTATACGACGTTCGTTGACCATGGCACGTTCACGATTTATATCGGGACGTCACCGGAAACGCTCACTCAAGTCGAGACGATCATGGAGCGTGAACTTGAAGCGCTCAAAGCGCAGGGGTTAACGGAAGAAGAAGTCGCTAAAGGCAAACGCCAGTTGAAAGGTTCACTCGTCCTCGGCAACGAGAGCACGAGCGCCCGAATGAACCGGAACGGGCGTAACCTCGTCTTACTCGACGAAGTCGAGGATTTGGACGAAGTCCTCAATAAAATCGACCGCATCGAAACCGATGAAGTCAACGCCTTGATTCGGGAGCTGCTCGGGCACGTCCCGGCAAAATCATATGTTCTTCCGTCCGAAGACTGACTTGAAACCAGATTGTAAGTTCTCTACACTGATTAAGAGGTATTCTTTACATTGGACAGGATACAGGTGAAAGAAGGGAAAGACTTGAACTTAACGGATTTAGTAACCAAGATACAATTGATTAATCAACCAACTATAGAGGGCATTAACGTGACCCATGTCACGACCGATTCACGGGAAGTCGTACCCGGAACGCTGTTTGTCGCGATTAAAGGCTACACCGTCGACGGTCACGACTATGCTGATTTAGCGGTGAGTAAAGGAGCGGTCGCGGTCGTCAGTGAGCGTCCGCTCGACATCAGCGTCCCAAACCTGCTCGTGCGCGATAGTTCGCGTACGGTCGGCTTATTAGCGTCGGCATTTTATAACTATCCGTCTGAACAGATGCGTCTGTTCGGCATCACGGGGACGAACGGAAAAACGACGACGACGACGATTTTACGTGACGTTTTATCAAAGCTTGGACATAGCACCGGATTGATCGGTACGGTCGAGGTCCGGATTAACGATACGGTCGTCCCGAGCAAGAACACGACGCCGCAAAGTTCTGAGCTTCAGCAGCTGCTCGCTCGCATGCGCGGTGAAGGGGTGACCGATGTGATGATGGAAGTGTCATCACACGGACTTGAACTAGGTCGTGTCATCGGAACGGACTTCGACATCGTCGGTTTCACGAACTTGACGCACGACCATCTCGATTTTCACGGGACGTTTGAAAACTATGCGCGGGCCAAAGGTTTGCTGTTCGCCCAACTCGGACAGATGGCGTCGCGCGACAAAGTTGCCGTCTTGAATGCGGACGATCCGTATAGCAAGCTTTACGAGACGATGACGGGTGCTCGTGTCATCACATACGCCATCGACGAAATGGCGGATGTGACAGCGTCAGACATCGTTCAGACACTGTCAGACACGAGTTTCCGTCTCAACTATCAAGGAGTCAGTCTGCCGGTGACGGTCCAGTTCATCGGACGTTTCAACGTATACAACCTGTTGCTCGCGACGGGTTGCCTGCTCGCGGCTGGGTACAGTTTACCTGAGATCATCCAAGCGCTCGAATCGATTCATCCGGCCAAGGGACGGATGCAACGACTCGACGTGCCTGGGTATAACGTCTATGCGGACTATGCCCATACACCGGACGGGATTGAGCAATGCTTGAAGTCGCTTGTCGGTGTCCCTAAAGAGAACATCGTCTTCTTGATTGGGACGGGCGGGAATCGCGATGTGACGAAACGCCCGACAATGGGCGAGATGGCGTCGAAGTATGCCGGTACCGTCATCATCACGACGGATGATCCACGTTTTGAGGCGTATGATTCGATCACGAGCGGCATTGCCGCCGGGATGACCCATGACAACTTTGTTGAAATCGGCGACCGCGAAGAAGCGGTGTCTTACGCCGCACGTCTAGCCAAAGCGGACAATATCGTCGTGTTGGCCGGTAAAGGACATGAGAAGTACCAAATCATCGGTAACGAGAAAATCCCGCTCGATGAGGAAGCGATCGTCCGGGCGACAATTTTAAATACGGAGGAATCTTGATTTATGGCAGTACAACCGATTACCTTGACAGAGACAGAGCATGACGATTTCGTCAAAGCACACGACCGCGGCGACTTGCTCCAACTTTCGAGTTGGGCAGACGTCAAAAAACAAAACGGTTGGTCCGCTGAGCGGATTGCCGTCGCTACAAATAGTGAGACGACAGGAGTGGCGCTTCTTTTATTCAAACAAGTGCCAAAGCTACCGTTCACGCTTTGTTACGCACCGCGCGGTTTCGTCGTCGATTACGATGACGTGGCATCATTGCGTGCCTTGACCGAGGAAGCGAAACGCGTCGCCAAACTGAAAAAGGCGATCGTCATCAAAATCGATCCGAACATCGACCGGGACGAAGTACCGGGCTTACTTACGGAAATGTCTAGCCTCGGTTTTACACATAAAGGGTACGGCGGCGGCTTTGACTATGCCCAACCCCGTTTCACGATGGAGACGGACCTCCGTCCGAGCGAGAAAGATATTTTCGCCAAGTTCCATCACAAGTTTCGCTATAACGTCCGTCTTGCCGAGCGTAAAGGGATTGTCTGTACCGAAGTCGGTCGGGACGGCTTGAAAACGTTCGCCGAACTGATGAAAGTCACGGGTGAGCGTGACGGCTTCGCCATTCGCGGGCTCGATTACTTCGAGAACTTATACGATTGCCTGCAGCCGAATGACGCTCGTTTGTTTTTGACGAAACTTGAACCGAAACTCGCGCTCGATCAGCAAGTGGCGATGCTCGAGAAGGCAAAACGGGATCTTGACAAGATCGAACGGTCTTTGGAAAAAGAAACGGTCGAGAAAAAACGGATCAGTTTGTCTAATCGTCAGAAACAGACGCGCGATCAACTCGTGAAAGCTGAAGCGGCCTTGCCGGAACTCGAACAGCTTCATGCCAGCTATCCGGACGGTCTCGTGTTATCGGGCGGCTTGTTGACGCTCGCCGGCCGCCGCTCGTATTACTTATACGGTGCTTCCTCGAACGAGTTTCGGGAGTTTATGCCGAACCACCTGATGCAATGGACGATGATGCAATTTGCCAAGGCAAGCGGTGCCGAGCGCTATGATTTCGGTGGTGTATCGGGCAGCACGGAGCCGGACGATGAATATGCGGGCCTGTATGCGTTTAAATCGGGCTGGGGCAGCGATCAAATCGAGAAAGTCGGCGAGTTCGACCTCGTCTTGAACCGGCCGCTCTACTTTGCCCTCGAGACAGGATTACCGCTCGTCAAAGGACTCCGTAAACGGTTAAGAAGATGAAATGGTCAGGCGTCTTGACGTTTGCGATGACGGCGTTTTTGATTGGGATCTTCTTGGCGTATACGTTTTCACGGCCCGGGCCAATGCCTTGGGTCGATGAACCGACGTTTGAAGCCGGGATGTGCGAACGGAGCCCGCGCTCGGAACAAACGATTGTCGACCGTAGCGACAAGGCGTTTGCCAACTTGCATCCTCATGTGCGAGATCGTGGCGAATCGTTCGTAAGACTGGCGTATTCATGTCTCGGGCTTGAAGTCCGCTTGACGTCAGGCTATCGTTCGGCCGATGAACAGAATGCGCTCTACGCGCAAGGACGCTCAAAACCAGGGCAAGTCGTGACGAACGCCAAGGCGGGACAAAGTTATCATAACTATGGACTCGCGGTCGATTTTGTCATCATCCACGATAACCGGGCCGACTACGATTTGAACGCAGATCACAATAAGTCGGGGGAACCCGACTGGCAAGAACTCGGTGAACTCGGAAAAGCACTCGGCTTCGAATGGGGTGGGGATTGGAGGAGTTTTCCGGACTATCCTCACTTGCAGATGGACTTCGGCTTATCGGTTCGACAGCTCGCAGCTGGCAAGCGGCCGGACACTAAAGCGACGATGCCGCTCGCGGATGTGATGAAACCTCTAGTCGATTGAACGGAAATGGTGGCATATAAGCGTTTTTTCCGATACAATATTCAGTAGCGATAAGTGGACGAAACAGAATATGAATCATCTAGGAGGTTTTTGTTAGTGTCAAAGAAGAAGACAGAGAACGTTAGCGTCTTTGCGCTTGGTGGCGTAGGCGAAATCGGGAAGAACATGTACGTCGTGGAACTAGACGATGACATCTTCGTCATCGATGCCGGCCTTATGTTTCCAGGCGATGAGATGCTCGGGATTGATATCGTCATCCCGGACATTACGTATTTAAAAGAAAACAAAGATCGGGTACGCGCTATTTTCATCACCCATGGTCACGAAGACCATATCGGTGGACTCAGCTACGTACTCCGTGACTTGAAGCATGTCCCGGTCTACGGGACGAAATTGACGCTCGGTTTAATCGAGCTCAAGTTAAAAGAGGCGGGCTTACTGAAAGAAGTCGACCTTAGATTGATTGACGCTAAAACGAAATTGACTATCGCTGATCATTTCATCACTTTCTTCCGCGTCAACCATTCAATCCCTGACTGTGTCGGTGTCTGCATTCAAACGTCACAAGGCGCGATCGTTCATACCGGCGACTTTAAATTCGACTACACGCCGGTCGATGGGAAGCAGTCTGACTTTAACAAGTTAGCAGCCATCGGTCAGCGCGGTGTGCTCTGTTTATTGTCAGATTCAACAAACGCGGAACGACCAGGCCAAACAGGGTCTGAATCGTTAGTCGGTGCTGAATTAAACGATGTGATCTATCAAGCCGAGGGGCGTGTGATCGTCGCGTCGTTCGCTTCGAACGTCCATCGTTTGCAACAAGTATTTGCTGCAGCCGAGGCGAACGACCGTAAAGTCGCAGTCGTTGGACGCAGCATGGTCAACATCGTCGAAGTCGCACAACGTTTGAACTACCTTCGTTTCAAGCCGAAGACGCTCGTCGAGCTCTCGCAAGTGAACCGTTTGCCGGACGATAAAGTCGTCATCTTGACGACCGGTTCACAAGGTGAGCCGATGGCGGCTTTGACGCGCATGGCGCGTAACGCCCACAAACAAGTGAATATTCGCTTGAATGATACCGTGGTGATCGCGGCGACGCCAATTCCGGGTAACGAAAAATCAGTCTCGAAAACGATCGATCTCTTATTCCGTTCTGGTGCGAACGTCATCTATAACCAGCGTAAAGTGCACGTATCCGGTCACGGTTCGGCTGAAGAGCTCAAGCTCATGCTCAACCTCGTCAAGCCGAAATACTTCCTCCCGATTCACGGGGAGTACCGGATGCAGATGGCCCACTCGAAACTCGCCCAACAGGTCGGGATCAATTCAAGTAACATCTTTATCGTCGAGAAAGGTGACGTCGTCGAGTTCACGGGCCGTAAAGCCCGGATGAGCCGTAAAGTTCCTGCCGGCAACGTCTTGATCGATGGAATCGGTGTCGGGGACGTCGGGAATATCGTTCTCCGCGACCGTCGCCTCTTGTCGCAAGACGGTGTCGTCCTCTGTGTCGTCACGTTGAACCGTAAACAGAAGAAGTTGATTTCAGGCCCTGAACTCATCTCGCGTGGATTTGTCTATATGCGCGAATCAGAAGTGATGATCTCAGAAGCGAACCGGATTGTCACGAAACAGATTGAGAAGAGTCTCGAAGCTGGAAGTGATTGGACCGAATTGAAATCAAATATCCGCGAGCGGCTCAGCGTCTTCTTGTTTGAACAGACGAAACGTCGTCCGATGATCTTGCCGATCATCATGGAAATTTAAAGAATTGAGATCGAGGCAAAAGTCATCTGACTTTTGCCTCTTTTTTTAGGAGGAATAGAAGTTGGCACAAAAAACGAGAAAGACCCCGGTGAAGCGTAAGCCGCGACCGACGACGAGGAATCGTAAGCGGAAACAGCCAATCCCACTTCGTACATATGGTTGGGCCGGCTTTATCTTGTCGATGATCGCGTTCATCTTTTCGCTGTTCGAGTTCGGCTGGGTCGGGACTCAGACAGCGACGTTTGCGACGACGCTGTTTGGGGGCTGGGGTGCACTCACATATTTGATCGTCGCATTCATTTTGCTCGTATTCTTGAACGATTTCCGTCCGATCCAACGAGCCGGTATCTTCCTGCTGTTCGTGTCCTTCCTATTGTTCGGGGACATGGTGTGGGGAACGGAACGGGGAGTGGTGAACGGGGCGCTCTACGGATTGAACCAATACTTGCTATCGGACTTCGGGATTATCTTCCTTGGCATCATCAGCGTCGTCGTCGGTGTCTCGCTTCTGTCTCCGGCGATTTGGCGGACAATCGGGAACCGGTTGCTCGAAAGTTTCGTTGCGATTAAACAAGAATGGCGTGACCGAGAACGTACACCCGCCAAACCGAAACCGACTGAGAAGAAGCGGGTCGACGCACGCGCGTCCGAATCAACACCCAAGCCTCAAGAAGTGGAGGCCGAGGCGGACGCCGTCGTCATGCATGATATTCCGATTGTCGGGTTTAGTGAGACCATCGACGCCGAGAAGCGTCAGAAAGTGTCTGACGAGACAGTGAAGAGCGAGGTCGTATCAGATATCCCGACCGAGGACATGATGATGACAGCGGCTCAGGACGTGTCTGCGACATACGAATTGCCGAAGTTCACGATTTTAAGTGAACCGGTCGTGACCGACTTGTCAGGAGAGAACGCACGATTGAAGGCGAACGCAACGAAACTCGTCCAAACGCTCAAGTCGTTCGGCGTCGGGGTGAAAGTGCTCAAAATCCATCTCGGTCCGACTGTCACGAAGTACGAGCTGCAACCGGACATCGGCGTCAAAGTGAGCCGGATCACCTCATTGAGTGATGATCTCGCACTCGCACTTGCCGCCAAAGACATTCGCATCGAAGCACCGATCCCAGGGAAGGCGGCCATCGGCATCGAAGTCCCGAACCAAGAAGTCGCGCCGGTCTGTCTGCGTGAGGTGTTAGAAGCGGAGCCTGTCAAACGCGATGAGGCACCGCTCCTCGTCGCGCTCGGTCGCAGTATTAGCGGTGAGACGGTCACGATCGCGTTGAACAAGATGCCTCATCTACTCGTCGCAGGGTCGACCGGCTCCGGGAAGTCGGTCTGTATCAATGGGATGATCGTGTCTATTTTGATGCGGACGCGGCCAGATCAAGTCCGCCTCATGATGATCGACCCGAAGATGGTCGAGTTGAACGTCTACAACGGCGTCCCGCATTTATTGACGCCGGTCGTGACGGATCCGAAAAAAGCGGCTCAAGCGCTCAAGCAAGTCGTTGCCGAGATGGAGCGCCGCTACGAGCTGTTTAGCCGCTACGGTGTCCGTAACATCGAGGGCTACAACGACCTCGTCGACAAGTCAGAGGACGAAGACGCTAAACGGCTCCCGTTCATCGTCGTCATCGTGGATGAGTTGGCCGACTTGATGATGGTCGCCTCAAACGACGTCGAGGACGCGATTATGCGGCTCGCCCAGATGGCACGAGCGGCCGGTATCCATATGGTGCTCGCCACGCAACGTCCATCCGTCGACGTCATCACGGGTGTCATTAAAGCGAACATCCCATCACGGATCGCGTTCGCGGTCTCGTCAGCGACCGATTCAAGAACGATCCTCGACGGCGGGGGGGCTGAGAAGCTGCTCGGTCGAGGTGATATGCTCATGCTTGCGAACGGAATGAACAAGCCGGTACGCGTCCAAGGGGCGTTCGTATCCGATCAGGAAGTCGAGACGGTCGTCAACCATGTCATCGCCCAGCAGCGGGCCCAGTACGTCGAGGCGATGATGCCAAAAGAAGAAGAAGTGACGACGATCGACTCGGACGACTCGTTGTTCGAAGAAGTCGTCCAATTCATCTTGACGCAAGAAACGGCGTCGACTTCGATGATTCAACGAAGATTCCGAATCGGTTATAACCGGGCGGCCCGCTTGATTGATTCGCTCGAACAAGCAGGGTACGTCGGTCCTTCGGAAGGATCGAAGCCACGGAAAGTACTCGTTAACCAACAAGATGCATAATACAAAAAACGAACTATAAGGACAAACGTGTTCGAAATAGTTCGTTTTTTGTTTGTTTTTAAAAGTATCGTCAATTCAGTTACCTCGCGTCGGATAAACATGTACAGTAGAAGTTATATAGCACATCTGGACTATATGACCTATTGAGACATACTACTGAAAACGTTGAAACGCTTTCATTTTTTAATACCGTTTTCATTTTACGATTTCTTTTCAAACACTCGTAGAACAGGTAATATAGACTAAGTGGTATACATAATCCCTTGGCTTTAAAACATTTCCTTGATTCCGAACAAAAAAGTATTGCGTTCTTTTTGCGGAATCCCTATACTTAGAATTGGCAAGGACATTCATACGTCAGATGTCTGAGCACTGGTAAGAAATAGGTAAAGGTGGTGAGGCCCATGTCGATCAAGCTCGATCATCGCTTGCTCTATCTTCGCGTGATTGAGAAAATCAAGCAGGATATCGACGATGGTGTCTATCGTGAAGGAGAGAAACTTCCTTCAGAATTCGAGTTGTCGAAGCAACTAGGAGTCAGTCGAGCGACGCTCCGAGAAGCGCTTCGCATTCTCGAAGACGAGAAATTTGTCGTGCGGAAACATGGTGTCGGGACATTCATCAGTTCAAAACCCCCATTCACTTCTGGGATCGAGGAACTGTTCAGTGTCACGGACATGATCATGCGCGCCAAGATGACACCAGGAACAAAAGTATTGGTGGCCGAAAAAGTGTTAGCGACAGAGAGAGAAGCCGAGCGTCTGAAAATTGAACCGAACTCACCGATTTATCGGATTGTCCGGATTCGTTATGCAGATGAAACACCGGTCGTTTACTGTGTGGATAAAATTCCAGCCCATCTCGTCTCTAATCCTGAAGCGTTGACAGAAGGAAAGTCGTTATTCGATGCGCTTGAAAAAGAGGTAGGACGTCGGGTCGCATATGCGATCACGCACATCGAACCGAGTGTGAGTTCAGAAATCTCGACCCAACTTCAAACGGACCAACCGTTACTCGCTTTAAAACAACTGCATTACGATGAGAGCGATTTACCGTTGCTCGATTCGGCAAACTTTTTCCGAGCGGACCGCTTCGACTTCCACGTCGTTCGTAAACGCGTCTAAGCAAGTTCTTGTAAGGCGGAAACGGTTATTTTTGGGTAATGGCGTGAAAGCGCTTTCTTATACCGGTGTAAAGACGACTGATGACATGACAACCTTAATTGTTATGATCCGAAAGGGGAAACACGACGATGATGAACAAGAAAAAAACGATTCTTTCAGCTTTAGCAGCAGGTCTCACGCTCTCAACAGTACTTGCAGCATGCGGTGGGGATGACAACGAAGGTACTACTTCAAACGGCGAAGGCGGAGAAGGCAGCGACTTCAAAGTCGCGATGGTAACCGATACTGGTGGCGTTGACGACAAATCGTTCAACCAATCAGCTTGGGAAGGTCTTAAAAAGTTCGGGGAAGACAACAACTTGACTGAAAACGAAGGCTACAAATATCTTCAATCTTCGAAACAAGCGGACTATCAGCCAAACTTGCAGCAATTGGCACGCGATAACTTCAACTTGATCTACGGTATCGGTTTCTTGATGGGTGAAGACATCCAGAAAGTGGCCGAGCAGTTCCCGGACAACAACTTCGCGCTCGTCGACATGGTCGTTGACGCACCGAACGTCGCGTCGATCACGTTTAAAGAACAAGAAGGTTCGTTCCTCGTCGGTGTCGTCGCAGGTCTCACGACGAAAACAGACAAAGTCGGTTTCATCGGCGGCGTCGAGTCAGACTTGATCAAAAAGTTCGAAAATGGATATAAAGCGGGCGTCATGGCCGTCAACCCAGACGCGACAATTGACGTCAAGTACGCTGAAGACTTCAACTCAGCTGAAAAAGGAACGGCGATCTCTTCAGGTATGTATGGAGCAGGCTCTGACATCATCTATCACGCAGCAGGCGGAACGGGTGTCGGTGTCTTCACAGAAGCGAAAAACCGTAAGAAGAACGGCGAAGACGTATGGGTCATCGGTGTTGACCGTGACCAGTACGAAGAAGGACTTCCTGAAGATGTAACCCTTACTTCAATGGTCAAACGTGTTGATACGGCGACTTACGAAGTATCGAAACAGACGATGGATGGAAACTTCCCAGGTGGCGATATCATCGAATTCGGTTTGAAAGATGACGGCGTCGGTATCGCTGAAACATCTGACAAGCACGTATCTGCTGAGATTCTTGACAAAGTAGAAGAGTACCGTCAACAGTTGATCGACGGAGAACTTACGGCGCCAGCGACTGACGCTGAGTTCGAAGAGTTCATGAAGACAGTAAAATAATTCATTGAGTTAGGGGGGACCCATGCGGTCTCCCTTTACTTAAAGTTAGGGGTGGACTTTCTTGGAATATGTAATTGAAATGCTCAATATTCGCAAAGAGTTCGGAACGTTCGTAGCCAACGACAACATCACCCTCCAACTTCGCAAAGGCGAGATTCATGCGCTGCTCGGCGAGAACGGTGCCGGGAAATCAACGCTTATGAACGTCTTGTTCGGTCTCTACCAACCAGAAGGTGGAGAGATTCGAGTGCGCGGGGAGAAAGTGAATATTGAAAATCCGAACATCGCCAACGAACTTGGAATCGGCATGGTACACCAACACTTCATGCTCGTCGAGAAGTTCACGGTGACCGAGAACATCATCCTCGGGTCTGAACCGAGAAGTGGATTGACGGTCGACCGGGCGACGGCTCGTAAAAAAGTAATGGACATCTCGGAGCAATACGGTCTTCGCATCGATCCTGATGCCAAAATCGAGGATATTTCGGTCGGGATGCAACAACGTGTCGAAATTTTAAAAACGCTTTACCGCGGGGCTGAAATCTTGATTTTTGATGAGCCGACCGCTGTTTTGACGCCGCAAGAAATCCAAGAACTCATTCAAATCATGAAGCGTCTCATTGAAGAAGGCAAATCGATCATCTTGATCACGCATAAATTAAAAGAAATCATGCAAGTCGCCGACCGCTGTACGGTCATTCGTCGCGGACGCTATATCGGTACCGTCGAAGTCGACGAGACCGTGAATGAAGATAGCTTAGCCGAGATGATGGTCGGGCGTGAGGTAAACTTTGATGCGGAATATTCCAAGGCAGATCCACAGCAAGTCGTACTCGACGTTCAACAGCTCGTCGTCAAAGACAGCCGCGGACTGAAAGTCGTCGAGGGCTTGGATTTACAAATTCGTTCTGGAGAGATTCTCGGTATCGCCGGGATCGACGGGAACGGTCAGACCGAATTAATTGAAGCGCTTTCAGGTCTGAAAAAGCCTGAAGCAGGTAAAATCTTATTGAACGGGAAAGACGTGACCGGATTCACGCCGCGTAAAGTGACAGAGTCCGGTGTCGGGCACATCCCACAAGACCGTCACAAGCACGGACTCGTCCTCGACTACTCGATCCGTGACAATATGGTGCTCCAAACGTACTATAAAGAGCCGTTCTCAAAGCGTGGTTTGATGAACTATAAAGCCGTCGCTGAGAAAGCGAAAGCGTTAATTGAGAAGTTTGACGTCCGAACTCCGTCGATCGACGTGCCAGCCCGTGCTCTATCTGGCGGTAACCAACAGAAAGCGATCATCGCCCGGGAAGTCGACCGGTCACCAGACTTGTTGATCGCCGCGCAACCGACGCGGGGGCTCGATGTCGGAGCCATCGAATTCATTCACGAGCAACTCATTAAAGAACGGGAGAAAGGACGCGCCGTCCTGCTCATCTCGTTCGAGCTTGAAGAAATCCTTCACGTCTCCGACCGGATCGCCGTCTTATACGAAGGAAAAATCGTCGGGATTCGCGATCCGAAAGAAACGACCGAGCAAGAGCTTGGCTTCTTGATGGCCGGCGGTAAGAGAGGGGAAGAAACAGTATGAACAAGCTAGCATATAATCGACTTCTCATCCCGCTTTTGTCGATCTTGATGGGACTACTTGTCGGTGCGATCGTCATGCTCATCGGTGGTTACAACCCGGTCCAAGGGTTCTCATCACTTTTCAGCGGCATGGTCGGCAGCCCGTATGCGATCGGTGAGACGCTCCGTGCGGCAGCACCGCTCATTTTCTCAGGTTTGGCCGTCGCGTTCGCGTTTCGGACCGGACTGTTCAACATCGGGGTCGAAGGTCAAGTCTTGATCGGGTGGGTGGCAGCGGTTTATGTCGGGATCAATTTTGACTTGCCGATGTTCATTCACTTGCCGCTCGCGCTTCTCGCGTCCATGTTCGCGGCAGCGCTATGGGCGTTCGTTCCTGGTTTCTTGAAAGCCAAGTTCCACGTCCATGAAGTTATCACGTCAATCATGATGAACTATATCGCCCTCTACACGACGAACGCGATTTTGCGTAGCGTCATCGGTGTGACGAACGAACGGACCGAAGATATTAAAGACTCGGCCTCGCTCGCCTCACCGTTGCTACAAGAATTGACGACGTTCTCGCGTCTGCACTGGGGTATTCTCATCGCTGTGCTCGCAGCGATCGTCTATTACTACATCTTACAACGGACGACGCTCGGGTATGAGCTTCGTGCCGTCGGATTTAACAAACACGCCTCGCAGTATGCGGGGATGAGCGTTAACCGGAACATCATTCTCTCGTTCGTCATCTCTGGAATGTTCGCCGGACTTGCCGGCGCGATGGAAGGTCTCGGGACGTTCAACGGAATGACGCTTAGCGCGTCGTTCACCGGCGTCGGATTCGACGGGATCGCTGTCGCCCTGCTCGGTGCGAACACGGCGGTCGGTGTCTTCCTGGCAGCAATTTTGTTCGCAGGTCTCAACATCGGCGGACTTGCGATGCAACTCGGGGCCAACATCCCGTCTGAACTCGTCAAAGTCATCATTGCCGCCATCGTCATCTTCGTGGCGTCAGGATACGCCTTGAACTATGTGATTGAAAAACTTAAAGGAAACCGTAAGAAAGGAGTGGAGAAAAAATGAGCTTCTTAGAAGTACTCTACATCGTCGTTCCGGTTGCGTTAGCCTATGCGACTCCACTCATCATCGCGGCGCTCGGCGGCATTTTCAGTGAACGTTCGGGTGTCGTCAACATCGCTCTAGAAGGCATCATGGTCATCGGGGCGGCGACGGGAATCATCGTCACGCTCACATTGACCGATATGGGATTTGGCGGGCTCAGCCCGTGGCTCTCACTGTTGATCGCCATGGTCGTCGGCGCGCTGTTCTCGCTATTCTTGGCCGTTCCTGCCATCCTCTGGCGGGCTGACCAAACCGTTCTCGGTGTCGCGATCAACATGCTCGCTGTCGGGCTCGCCATCTTCGTCGTTCGGGTTCTTTACAACAAAGGCCAGACCGATTTCATCGAGTATCGGATCGCCAAAGAGAACGTGCCGATTCTGTCAGACATCCCGGTGCTCCGCATGTTCTTTATCAACGTCCAATACACGTCGTTCATCGCGATCATCCTCGCGTTCGTCGTCTGGTTCGTCATCTTCAAGACGCCGTTCGGTCTTCGCCTTCGTTCAGTCGGTGAACATCCGATGGCGGCGGACACGATGGGAATCAACGTCACGAAGATGCGCTTCATGGGCGTCATGCTCTCAGGTGCGTTCGGTGGTTTGGCTGGTGCGGTCTATGCCGTCACGGTTACGACCAACTTCAGTGGGACGACGATCGTCGGACAAGGCTTCCTCGCCATTGCCGCGATGATCTTCGGGAAATGGAACCCGCTCGGTGCCCTAGGCGCTGGTTTATTCTTCGGGTTCGCCCAAGCGCTGTCGATCATCGGCAGTAACTTGCCGGTCATCAATAACGTACCGCAAGTATTGCTCTTGATCGCGCCGTACGCGTTGACGATCCTCGCCCTAGCAGGTGTCGTCGGACGAGCGGACGCTCCGAAATCAGTTGGTATCCCGTATATTAAAGGGAAGCGCTGACGAGGGAAAGGACATATGTCTCGTTTTGCCAAGGTTGTTTGACGCTTAAGTCAAACAACCTTTTTTGTTATACTGGTGTAGAGGTGAGACAATTGAAACAATGGTGGCAACTACTGCTCGTTCTCGTGCTGAGCGTTTCGTTAGCAGGTTGCTCGGTCGATGACTGGTTCGCCGAGCAAGTCGAGCCGCCGGAATCGCTCGTCGAACTCGAGTCGGATTACCCGGCAGCGGACGCCGGGACAAAAGTCCGAGCGCCGATCGGCAAGACGGAGACGGTCACGTTAGACCGCGTCATCGATGGCGATACGCTTAAAGTCGAGTTTGAGAGCGGTGCGACCGAGTCGATTCGACTCCTGCTCGTCGACACGCCTGAGACGAGTCATCCGACGTTGCCGGTCCAACCGTTCGGTGAGGACGCGAAGGCGTTCGTCGCGCGTTGGTTACCGGAAGGTGAGACGATCGTCCTCGAGTACGACGTCGGGCGGTACGACCGCTATCAGCGGACGCTCGCTTACGTATGGTATGATGATGCGATGCTCAATGAAGAGCTGCTGCGTCGCGGTCTCGCACGTGTCGCGTACGTTTACGCCCCGAACACCCAGCACGTCGATGCGTTCCGCGATGTCGAACGCGCGGCCCGGCGCGAGCTGCTCGGGATTTGGAGCATCGAGGACTACGTGACCGGCAACGGTTTCGACCATGAAGCGGCGCGACCGGCGAAACCTCGATCGGAGCCGAGCGAAGCGTGTGACATTAAAGGGAACATTAATCGGGAAGGCGAGAAAATTTATCACGTGCCGGGCGGTGCGAGCTATGAACGCACGAACCCGGAGGAAATGTTCTGTACGGAAGGAGAGGCCGAGGCGGCAGGGTTTAGAAGAGCGGCCCGTTAAAAAAAGACATGTGTGTCAAGTTGACACACATGTCTCTCTTATTCGTATTTGAGTGCGTCGCCATCGAACGATTCGTCAGCGACTTTGATTGAGTCGGTCGGACATCCTTCGAACGCGTCCATCAAATCTTCCGACAGTTCGTCAGGTACTTCGACTGTGCCTGTGTTGTCGTCCATCAAGTTGAAGGCGAGACCTTCGTCATCATAGTCGAAGATGTCGGGAGCAGCTGCTCCACAAGCACCACATGCGATACATGTATCTTTGTCAACGATAGTAAATTTTGCCATTTGTAACCCTCCAAACGTTTCGTCTCTCTGCATAGAAATGACTTTCTACTGACTATGAGTAATTGTAGTCTACATACCCTAATATTTCAATGAGGAAACGAATAACGTTTTGGAGGGATAGTAATAATGAGAGAGGGTGGAAGGATGGTTCATTTAGCCGACGGAGTGTTGCTCCTATCGATTCAACGCTTAAAAGGGGAGCGCAGCGAACGCAGCCTGTTTCACGTTTTAAACGGAAAACGTTCGGCGACGACGCTCCAAGATGCTTTTTTTTATGACCTTGAACCGATTTTCGGACTGTTCCCTTATACGAAATATGATTATGAGAAGCTGTTAGTCTCGTTTGAGAAAAGAGGCTGGCTCAATCGGGCGACGTTCACGTTAACCGAAGCCGGAAGTATGCTCGCTAGTCCGGACGCGGTCAGCCAGTTGTTTGACCGGCTCGGTGGCGAGTACCGGGACTATACGACGATGACATGGAAACGTCTCAGTTTATTTATCCAGACGTTCATGTCACTCGAACACGAGCGCACGTTTTATCCGGTCCAAGCCGATCGGATGGCCGAGCGGTGGGTCAAGCAAATCGTGCGAACGGAACGAGAGTGGAAAGAACTGATCGCCTCGTTTCATCAAGAACTCGAAACAGCGCTTGAAACGGTCGGTGATCCATATGCGACGGCAGTCGTCTATCGCTTCACCGGAGCGTTCGAGACGGGATACACGTATGAACAGATCGCGACGCTCCTTGACGTCGATGCTCGGACGGCACGGCTTTATTTCTTGGCCGGATGGAACGCGCTGTTACGGACTGTGCCGCGAGACGCCAAAATACTAGGGTTTGCCCACGGGTTGTCGGATGAGCGGATGACGTTATCGGCGCGCGAATCGTTCGATTTGTTTTCGGCCGGCCGCACGTTCGCGCAAGTACAATCGATCAGGCGCCTGCGCACGAGCACGATCGAAGACCACGTCGTCGAGATGGCGATGTATTTGGACGACTTCCCGCTCGATCAATTCGTGCCAGCCGACGCGATTGCCGAAGTCGAACGGTTACGGGAAGAAGACAGCTGGGCGCTAAAGCCGATCTTCGAGAAAACCGACAATCTCAGTTACTTCCAAATTCGGTTAGTGTTCGCGAGATTGAAACGAGGTGAGACATTTGTATGAAAAAACGTTGAAGCGTGTGTTCGGTCACGAGACGTTTCGTCCCGGACAGCGTGACGTCATCGAAGCGGTCGCCGAAGGGCAGGACGTGTTGGCGATCATGCCGACGGGTGCCGGGAAATCATTGACGTTCCAACTCCCGTCGTATTTAAAGAACGAAGGCTTGACGATTATCGTCTCGCCGCTCTTGTCGTTGATCGAAGACCAAATGCTCCATATCCGGGAGCGCGGCGAGCGTGGCGTGGCGAGGCTGACGTCGATGGAGACTTTAGAAGAGAAACAAGACATACTGAATCATTTGAAGCGCTATCGGTTCTTATACCTATCTCCCGAACAGCTTGCCGTGCCGCACGTGACCCGGGCGCTCGCAAGGACTCCGATTCAAATGCTCGTCATCGATGAAGCGCACTGTATCTCGCAATGGGGTCATGAGTTCAGGCCGGAATACGCACGGCTCGGGGAGCTCCGTAAACAACTCGGAAGCCCGCAATGCATGGCCGTCACGGCGACGGCCCCGGAAAACGTGAAACGGGACATTATTGAAAAATTAGCTTTATTCTCGCCGTCCCAGTTCGTCCATTCGGCCAATCGACCTGAGATCCGTCTCATCGTCGAACGGCTCGAGACGGAACGAAAGATGCCGCGACTGATCGAACTCGTTCGAGAAGTGCCGACACCGGCCGTCATCTATACGGCGACACGACGGGAAGCTGAAGCGCTCGCGCTTCAACTCGATGACGCCTTGTTTTATCACGGCGGGATGTCGACCGAGGACCGGCGCCTCGTTCAATCGCAGTTTTTACGCGATGAAGTCGCGATCATGGTATGTACGAGTGCGTTCGGGATGGGCGTCAACAAAGATAACGTGCGCTCTGTCATCCATTTCCAACTGCCGGCGACGCTCGAGGCGTATATGCAAGAGATCGGTCGGGCCGGCCGGGACGGCGAACCGGCGTTTGCCGTCTTACTGTATGCCGAAGGGGATGAACGGATCCAACAGTTTTTAATCGATCAACAGTACCCGAAAGATAAAGACATCCGCATAGCTTATTTAGAACGGGACAACGGCACGAGCTTGTCGCAATTACCGCGGCTGTTGAAGATGAACGAGGAAGACCCGGTATGGGGCTTGCTAAACCAAATGCTCGCCGAACGCACGCTTGCCGATGCGGTCGATTGGGTAAAAGAGAGAAAGCGGGCCCGGTACCGCCAGCTCGGTCAAATGATCGACTACGCGCTCATCAAGAAGTGCCGGCGCGACTACTTGCTGAATTACTTTTCGGAGCAACCGGTCAAACAAGCCGATTGCTGTGACGTCTGTGGTGAGATTTCATTCCCGCCGTCGGTTCAAGTTGTGTCTAAAAATGTGACAGATTGGAAACATCGGTTGGCGCGCATCTTTTCCTTTGATTGATATCATAGTAAAATGATAAAAAAGGTAAAGGAGGGCACACGTTGCGACATCGAAACCAAGCAGATTCTCTTCGTGAAAAAGTCGTGGACACGTTGCCGTCTCGGTCGGAACGGCAAGAGCACGAGCGGAAAGAAAAATTGAATGATAATTGGTTGAAACGACCGCTGGCTATGATGCTGACTTTGACGATGTTTGCGATTATCCTCGCATTTTTATATATAGGACGTCATACATTATTTTTCTGATGATACGGTGGAGACGCCGTATTTTTTTATTTTGTTTCAACATCCTCGCGATGTTTACTTGAATTGGAAAAGTCACACCTGTTTCTCACAAATTTGCACAATAAAACAGGTAAAGCTGAAATGATGGGTCTATACTTAAAGGGAAGAACCTGTAGGAGAGGAGGGCTGCTATGCCGAAGTACTCCATCAAGACGGTCGCGTCACTGACCGGTGTGAACCCGACGACGATTCGGGCTTGGGAGCGTCGTTATCAGTTTATCGAGCCGAGTCGGACCGATTCGGGTCACCGGTTGTATTCCGACCAAGACGTCGAAAAAATCAAATGGGTCGTTGAAAAACAACGGGAAGGGTTGACCGTCTCGCAAGCGATTCAGCAACTTCACGAGGCACCGAAGCCGAAGCCTGCTCGTCTCTACGACGAAGAATTGAAGGATGGATTAATGGACGCGCTGCTCAAATTTGATGAACGGAAAGCGCACGATTTGATGAACCGTGCCTTCAACACGTTCAGTTTTGAAAAAGTGACGAAAGATATCATTAGCCCGTTGCTGATGGATATCGGCACACGCTGGGAAAATGGGAAGGTCACGATCGCGCACGAACACTTTGCGACGTCCTTTTTCCGAGCCCGCTTGTCGACGTTGTCTCTTCAAATGCCGATGAATCCATTTTTGCCCCGGATCATTTGCGTCTGCGCCCCGGGTGAGATGCATGAAATCGGCCTTTTGTTCGTGACACTCTATTTAAGACAATACGGCTTTGACGTCATTTTCCTCGGAGCGGGGTTCCCGAAAGAGGATTTGAGCATAGCGCTCCATGATATCGACGCGAAATGTTTAATCTTTTCATGTACGTTGACTGAGCACATTGCCAATCTTCAAGAAGCGATGCGTTACATTCAAGCGGAGCATCCAGACCTCGTCATCGGTGCGGGTGGATACGCCGTCAGTCAACAAGCGTCGCAATTTGAAGGAGCGTTTCTTGGAGATACGCCCGAAGCTTGGAACGAGTGGTTGTCAACCATTTGACAGGTCGACAAAACGGGAGTAGCTTATTAAGTAGAATGATTTTTCTTTGGAGGTTTTCGTTTGAGATTTGAAAAACAGACAAAAGAACATTTGAGGGTATACTTGACTGCGAGCGACTTATCGATTCGAGGGATCGCCATCGATACGATTGTCGGAGAGAGCGGTCAAGAACTATGGCGGGAATTGCTTGAAACGGCCGAGGCCGAATATGGGTTCATGCCGCAAGGTGCTGTCGACTTGAATGTGACGATGTTTCCACGCGATGGACTCGTCATCGATGTTCAAAAAGTCGATGCGGTCGTCGCGGAGTCGGATCAAGAACAAGTCGAGATTCGCTTGACGATCGATGTGATCCACCATTTGATTTATCAGTTTGACGATATTGAAGACGTGATCAATGCGTCGATTCGTGCGTTTCCGCATATGCAAGATACCGACCAAGGTGGGGCACTCTATCATTATGACGGCCGCTACTACTTACATTTTGTGGAAGTTCTCAAACCGCAAGTCGAGGAACGGCTCGCCGCCATCCTGTCTGAATATGGCAAGACGACGACCGTCAGCCCGTATCTCATGATGGAGTACGGGAAGACCATCCAAACTGAACAAGCAGTGAAACAGCTGTACGATACGTTCGCGTAAGTACGGCTTTTTTACTATTCTGTTTCTATTGTTTTCAGCTGACACATGGTATGATAAAACTTGAATTTTTGAGAAGTTAGCTGAAGGAGAGATATGATGAAAGTCGCTGTTTTATATGGTGGAGTATCGGGTGAGCGTGAAGTGTCGCTTACGAGTGGTAAAGGTATGATCGAAGCGTTAGAGGCACGGGGTCATGAAGTCGTGGCCATTGATTTTCACCCGGATCGGGCTGAAGAGTTATTGACGCTTCAAGCAGACGTCGTCGTCAGTGCCCTGCACGGCAAGTATGGAGAAGACGGTCGCGTCCAGTCGCTCCTCGAGATGGCGCAGCTCCCTTATACAGGGTCGGGCGTCTTGGCTTCGGCTCTCGCGATGGACAAGGCGCGCGCGAAAATCATTTTCGCCGCTTCAGGTATTCGTGTCGCCCGTGACGTCCTCGTCCAAGCAGGGGATGACCTCGATTTGAAAGTGGCCGAGTGGGGCGGTGAGTTTCCTTGTGTCGTCAAACCGGCGCAAGAAGGCTCTTCGAACGGGTTGACGATCGCGACCGACGAGTCGATGCTACGCGCGGGCATCGCCAAGGCGTTCCAATGTGATACGGCCGTGTTGGTCGAACAGTACATCAAAGGTCGTGAGCTGACCGTTCCGGTGCTCGGCAACCGTGGGAACGAGCACGCCCTCCCGGTCATCGAGATCATCCCGAAGAATGAATTTTACGACTACGAGTCTAAGTATTCGGAAGGCGGGTCGATTCACGTCTGTCCGGCGGAGTTGCCGGAGGCGTTGACGAAAGAAGTGCAAGCGGCCGCGATTGAGGCGCACCGTGCCCTCGGCTGCAGCGGCTATTCACGTTCTGATTTCTTAGTGTCGGAGCAAGGATTGGCCTACATCCTCGAGACGAACACGCTCCCGGGGATGACACCGCTCAGTCTGTTCCCGGACAGTGCGAACGTCGCCGGTATTTCTTACGGTGAATTGCTAGAGCGTTTCATCGCGCTCGCCTTAGAAAAATAAGAAGGGATTCCCCTTCTCCGCTTTTTAGAAAACGCTTTCATTATTTTTGTAAAACCCTTTCAAAATGCTTGCTTATCGGCTATACTTTTAAACGAATACGAGGTTGATTCTTGGGGGAGAATTGACAATTTAGGGGAGGAAACCTTCATGATTACGGATCAAGAAAAAGGTCATCAAAAACGAAAAAACATCCTTGAATCGACACAGGAAGTTGTCCACGAGGCGCTCGAGAAACTCGGTTATCCAGAAGAGATGTACGAGCTGTTGAAAGAGCCGCTTCGGATGTTGACCGTGCGTATCCCTGTCCGCATGGACGACGGTTCGACGAAGATCTTCACTGGCTATCGGGCGCAACATAACGATGCTGTCGGCCCGACGAAAGGTGGGATTCGCTTCCACCCGAGCGTGACGGAAGTAGAAGTCAAGGCGCTGTCGATATGGATGAGCCTGAAGGCCGGTATCGTCGACCTTCCTTACGGTGGCGGTAAAGGGGGCATCGTTTGCGATCCGCGTGAGATGAGTTTCCGTGAAATCGAACGGTTGAGCCGCGGCTACGTTCGAGCGATCAGCCAAATCGTAGGTCCGACCAAAGATATCCCGGCGCCTGATGTGTTTACGAACTCGCAGATCATGGCATGGATGATGGATGAGTACAGCCGTATCGATGAATTCAACTCACCGGGCTTCATCACCGGTAAGCCGCTCGTGCTCGGTGGTTCACACGGTCGCGAGACGGCGACGGCAAAAGGTGTCGCCATCATGATCCGGGAGGCGTCGCTTCGCCGTGGGATCGAGTTGAAAGGCGCGCGCGTCGTCGTCCAAGGATTTGGTAACGCCGGCAGCTTCTTATCGAAGTTCATGCACGACGTGGGAGCGAAAGTCATCGCTGTCAGTGACGCGTATGGCGCGATCTATGATGAGAACGGACTTGACATCCCGTATTTGCTCGATCGACGCGACTCGTTCGGGACGATCTCGACACTGTTCAAAAACACGATTTCGAACAAAGAGATGCTCGAGCTCGACTGTGACATTTTAGTCCCGGCCGCGATCGAGAACCAGATCACTGAAGATAACGCCGATAACATCAAAGCATCGATCATCGTCGAGGCGGCGAACGGACCGACGACGAACGAAGCGACGCGTATTTTGACAGAACGCGGCATCTTGCTCGTCCCTGACGTCCTCGCTTCAAGCGGTGGCGTGACAGTCTCTTACTTCGAATGGGTCCAAAACAATCAAGGTTATTACTGGACGGAAGAAGAAGTCGAAACGAAGCTTGAAAAAGTGCTCGTCCATTCGTTCAATACGGTATACAACACATCATCAGCCCGGAAAGTCGACATGCGTCTCGCTGCCTATATGGTCGGTGTCCGTAAAATGGCGGAGGCCTCACGCTTCCGTGGCTGGGTGTGATGGCGACTTGCCGATGAACATCGCAAAATGAGGAAGGACCCGCAGTCGGGTCCTTCCTCATTTTAGTTGAACAAGTTTATGACGATGTCACACCGATGCGCTCCCGAAGCGCTTCGGCGATCGCTTGGCCGTGAAAACGGCCGTTTTCGATGAAGATTTTGTTGGCATCGTTCCCGGCCGCGACGACGCCGGCGATGAACAGGTTATCGACGTTTGTCTCATACGTCGCCTCATCAAACTGCGGGATGCCGGTCTCGTCGTCGACGAGTACACCGGCTGCCGAGAACAGCCCATGGTCAGGCAAGTAACCGGTCATGGCGAGGACGTGGTCCGTTGCGACCCGTTTCTCTTCGCCATGTTGTCGATAGACGACATGGTCCTGTTCGATGCGAATGATCTCGGCCTCGAGCTCAAGACGTACTTTTTCATGACGAACGAGGGAGTCGAAAGCGGGTAGTACCCATGGTTTGACCGATGGGCTATAGCCGTCACCGCGGTAGAGCACCGTGACGTATGCCCCGGCTTTCTCGAGTTCGATGGCCGCATCGACCGCCGAGTTCTTTCCGCCGATGACGGTGACGTGTTGCCGATAAAACGGATGTGCTTCTTTGAAATAATGGGTCACGTGCGGGAGTTCTTCTCCCGGGACGTCTAACTTGCGGGGCCGTCCGTAGTACCCGGTCGCGAGAACGACGAAGTCGGCAAGGCGTTCTGTGACGCCGTGGCGGTCGTGACGGGACCGGACGATGAATTTGTCGGCACGACGGTCGATCGATTCGACCGTCTCGAACGGTTTGACGACAAGCCCGGTCCGGCTCACGACTTCACGATAATAGACGAGCGCGTCTTGGCGATGTGGTTTTAAGTCTTTACAGATGAACGGGATATCCCCGATTTCAAGCAAAGTGGCTGATGAGAAAAACGTCTGATGGGTCGGATAGCGGTAAATCGCATCGACGATGTTGCCTCGTTCGATGATCGTGCACGAGATACCGACCCGTTCTAATTCGATTGCCGCCGACAGGCCGCACGGGCCGGCGCCGACAATGATCGCGTGTTTGTCCAATGAAATCACCTCATCCCTCATTGTATGGAACGAAGGCTGAGATGGCAAGTCACTGCTGGAAGCTGAAGCTGTGTTCCATGACCGGTTGCGACGAGCCTGATTCGAGCTCGACGAGAAGACGGAGCCGTGCTTTTTGCGAATTGAGACCGTTCGAGAAGATGATGCCCATCTCTTTCAGTTGTTTACCGCCACCCTCATACCCGTACACGTCTTGAACGATACCGTTAAAACAGCGGCTGACGATGACGACCGGGATGTGGTCGACGAGTCGTTCGAGTGCCGGGACGATCGACGGTGGAACGTTTCCTTGACCGAGCACTTCGAGAACGAGCCCGTCGTAGCCGAGGTCGAGCACGGCTTCTAGCAAGTCAGGTTCCATGCCGGCGACAACTTTCAACACGGCGACTCGTTTCGTGATCGCTGGAATCATCTTCGGCTGTCTCGTTGTTGGTTGGCTGTAGATGAGGACGTGGTCCTTCGTCACCATCCCGACGTTTCCGAAGTGGACCGATTTGAACGTGTCGACGGAAGAGGTGTGCGTCTTCGTGACGTTGAACGCCGAGTGGATTTCGCCGTTGAAGACGACGAGCACCCCTTTGCCCCGTGCGGCTTCGCTCCTTGCGACCCGGAGCGCCGTGATGAGATTGAACTCGCCGTCCGACCCGATCTCGTTCGACGAGCGCATCGCTCCTGTCAAGACGATCGGCACGGGGGCACCGAGCGTGATCTGCAGGAAGTACGCCGTCTCCTCGAGCGTGTCGGTCCCGTGGGTGATGACGACGCCGTCATACGTGTCTTGCGTCAACTGCTGTGCGATGAACTGGGCGAGCTCGAGCATCTTCTCGGGCGTCATATGAGGAGACGGAATGTTTGAGAAGTGCTTCGTCGTAATTTTTGCGATGTCGGTCGCTTTTGGCAACGTCGCGTCAATCGGATTGACCTCACTTGGTGAGACGTGGCCCGAACCGGTCTGCGACATCGCGATCGTGCCGCCGGTATGGATGAGTAATAGATGATTCATAGTCGACCTCCAACTTTTTTTGTCCTTTTCTTCCATTTTCTAGGCGTTAGCTACTTTTTCTTTCGGCTTATTCAGTGTATGCTTAACGATAGAAAGGAGAGATGCATCATGATTGCAATCGCCTTGTCTGCGGTTGCGCCAGGATTCGCCCTTCTTTCCTACTTCTATTTACGGCATGAGTTGGAAGCGGAACCGCTCGGCTATGTGATTCGTTCGTTTGTCGCCGGTGCCATTCTTGTCTTTCCGATCATGTTCGTCCAATATGCGTTTGTGGAAGAAGGGGTCCTTGTCGGCCCGTTTTGGCAAGCGTTCGTCGCCACCGCTCTATTAGAAGAATTTTTTAAATGGTTCATGATCTATTATACAATATACATACATAAAGTTTTTGATGATTACTACGACGGGATTCTCTATGCGGTCGCCTGTTCACTCGGCTTTGCCACGTTGGAGAATTTTCTATACTTGTGGGTTTATGACTCGCTCGAGATTGCGATTTGGCGAGCCGTCTTACCGGTGAGCGGCCATGCGCTCTTCGCCGTGGCAATGGGCTTTTGTCTCGGTCGGGCCAAACACTCCGCGCATGAACGGTTTTGGCTGTTCACCGCTGTCATGTCGGCAACGTTGCTACACGGAATGTTTGACTATATCTTACTCGTTGAATCGACGAACAAGGTGCCGGCCGTGCTCTATATCGTCATTTTATGGATGGTCGCGCTCTTGCTCGTCCGCACTGCAAATCGATCAAATCGTCGTCAATACAAATAGATAAAAGGGGAACGGGTTCATGTTAAAAGTTGGTCAAGAGTTACGAGTTGAAGTTGAAGGGAGAAACGAAGGGAAGACGAAAATCGCTGCCATTAACGGCGGTGTCGTCTGGATCGAATCTCCGAGCGAGATTGCGACGCTAAAGACGTTTTTTTTGCATGAGGATGAACCGATGCGTTTGTACTTTTTCAAAGGCGAAGATCAACTGTACGCTTTCGATTCAGTCGTCACGAAACGGATCAGTGACGCCCAGCTGACGCTTCGCTATGCGTTTAACTTGCCGGATGAGAAAAAAATCAAGCGCGTCCAACGTCGCGAGTACTTGCGCGTGCCGGAGATGATCAACGTGACGGTGCTCGCGGCAGACGGCGAAGCGTTTCCGTCATTCGAGACGACGTCACTAGACGTGTCGGCCGGCGGGATGCGTGTCGTGGCGAACCGTTCGCCGGTCGACGTCGATGAGTCGGTCATCGTCGTATTCCGGATCGAGGACGAGCGAGGGATACCCCAGACGTTCCGCGTCAAGAGCCGTCTCGTCCGGGTTCAAGAGCAGGCCGTAAAGCACGAGCTGTCACTTTGTTTTGAGGATTTGACGCCTCGTGATCAGGAGACGATTTTACGTTATTGTTTCCGGGCCCAGCTCGAAGCCAGAAAACGGACCGGCTCCGTATTTTCTTCACGTTAAAAAACTGGTATGATGTTCTCGGAACAAACGACCGAGAGGAGGTGGGTATCGGAATGAGCCGATACCCAATTTTTATGACTAAACCGCTACAAATCGCATTAGATGGGCCGGCAGGAGCCGGCAAGAGCACGATCGCTAAAACGCTCGCTAAAAAGTTAGGTTACGTGTACATCGATACCGGGGCAATCTACCGGGCTGTCACATATCGCGCGCTCGAGCAACACGTCGGATTAGAAGACGGCCCCGCCCTCGCTGAGATGATCGGCAAGATGGAGTTACGTCTCGTCCCGAGCGAGAGCGGGCAACGCGTGTTTGACGGTGACGAGGAAGTGACCGAAGTCATTCGGACGAGTGAAGTGACGAACAACGTCAGTTTTGTCGCAAGACAGCCTGAGGTCCGGGACGCACTTATGGATTTACAACGGGACTTGGCTCGGGACGGCGGCATCGTCATGGACGGTCGTGACATCGGGACGCACGTATTGCCTGAGGCAGACTTGAAAGTGTTCATGACCGCGACCGTCGAAGAACGTGCCCGTCGTCGCCACGAGGAGAACGTGTCAAAGGGTCTCCCGAGCGATTTCGAACAATTGAAACAAGAGATCGCCTTGCGTGATAAACGGGACTCGGAGCGCGTCGTCGCTCCACTCCGTCAAGCGGATGACGCCCACTTCCTCGACACGACCCATTTGTCGATCGATGGTGTCGTCACGGCTGTTGAACAGCTCATGGAACAGGTGGTCGGACGATGAAGCCGCTCAACAACGGCCCGTTCGGGATGTATCGGTTAACGGTCGGCGTCGTTCGAATCATGCGTCTGCTCAGCTTCCGCGTCGAGTATGTCGGTCGTGAGAATGTACCTGAGGACGGCTCGATCATCGTCTGTTCGAACCACCAGTCGAACTGGGACCCGGTCTTGTTGGCCAGTGCCATGCCGAAGCAACGGCCAATTCGTTTTTTTGCAAAAAAAGAGCTGTTCGATGTCCCGGTTTTAAAACGGATTTTGACACGCTCCGGGCAAATCCCGGTGTCACGCGGGGAAGGGGACCGTCAAGCGCTACGTACTGTTCTTCAGAAGTTGAAAGAGGACGAGGTCATCTCGATCTTTCCGGAAGGGACCCGTTCGAAAGACGGATCGCTCGGTAAGGCGCAGGCGGGTGTCGGTTTTTTCGCCCTCCGTTCAAACGCTGCCGTCCTTCCGATCGCGATCATCGGTAAATACAAGTTCCGTTCGAAGTTGAAGGTCGTCATCGGCGAGCCGATCGACTTCTCGCAACTGAAAGCGGACAAAGCGAGTGCCCAAGACGCCGCCGATTTGATCATGGCGACAATCGCCGAACTGTACATGACCCATTCACAGAACGTTCGCTAATTTCAGGTTTAATCTGTTGCAATCAGAGGAACAAACCTGATAACACCTTGACAAATCTGTCGAATTATAAGAAGTTTATACTAGGTGTTAAGCGCCTTAGGGCGCTCCTTTTTGTACTCATCGTGAGGGGGTAGTGTTGGAATGGTCGAAGAAATGAAAGATATGCCTGATTTTGAAATTAATCGAGGTCAAATCGTGACCGGTATCGTCGTCAAAATCGAGGACAAGCAAGCGTTAATTGATATCGGTTACAAAACCGAGGCGATTTTGCCAATCAGCGAAGTATCAAGCATGCATTTAGACGATTTAAACGAATCACTCCATGTCAACGACGAAATCCGTGTCAAAGTGAAAAAGGTCACGGATGAAGAGGTTGTCGTATCGAAGAAAGACGTAGATGCCGAGGCAGCTTGGGATCAAATCGTTGAAAAATTCGAATCGGGCGAAGTATTTGAAGTCATGGTGAAAGATAAGGTCAAAGGCGGTCTTGTTGTCGATATCGGCATCCGCGGCTTTATCCCGGCTTCACTCGTAGAAAACCACTTCGTCGAAGATTTCTCATCATACTTGCATAAGCCGATTACGGTTAAAGTCGTCGAGATGGACCGCGAAAAAAATCGCGTCATCTTGTCGCATAAAGCGGTGGCAGAGGCAGAGATGAGTGCGAAGAAGGCGGAAACGCTTGAATCGCTCGAGGTCGGTCAAATTATCGAAGGAACCGTCCAACGTCTGACTGACTTTGGTGCGTTCGTCGATATCGGCGGCGTCGACGGTCTCGTCCATATTTCTGAGATGGCTCATAGTCGTGTTGAAAAACCGAGTGATGTCGTCACAGAAGGTGACAAAGTGAAAGTGAAAGTACTTGGTCTTGACCTCGACAATGAAAAAGTGAAATTGTCGATCAAAGAGACGCAACCGGGACCGTGGGAATCGGTTGAAGGCAAGATTCAACCTGGGGACGTGATCGCGGGGAAAGTCAAACGTATCGTCACGTTTGGTGCGTTCGTCGAAGTCGCGCCGCAAGTCGAAGGGTTGCTCCACATTTCTCAGATTGCGAACCGACACATCGCGACGCCATCTGAAGTCTTGTCTGAAGGACAAGAAGTGAAAGTGAAAGTGCTCGACGTCCATCTCGATGAGAAGAAAATCTCATTGTCGATGCGTGCACTCGAATCAGAAGACGGTTCACGCGATGATGAAGAGCAGTCGCTGCTTGACGAATATAGCGATCAAGGCGGATTCTCTGTATCTGAACTGACAGGTGAGAACGCCTCGGACGATTCTAAATAAGACGGTCGTTCAAGCGGGAGTCATACTCCCGCTTCTTTTTGTATGGTCACTAATATTCGACTGTGCTATAATTGTACAGTTGCAAATAAGAACGATAATTTTTTGAATGAAAGTTAAAGAGGTGTTTATATGGGAATTCCAGCAGTGGCCATCGTAGGCCGCCCGAATATTGGGAAATCCACGATTTTCAACCGGATCATCGGTGATCGCGTATCGATCGTCGATGACAAACCGGGAGTTACACGCGACCGTATTTACGGTACGGGTGAGTGGTTGAACCGAAAGTTTCATTTGATCGACACAGGCGGGATCGAGGTCGGCGATGAGCCGCTTCTCGTTCAGATGCGTCATCAAGCCGAACTCGCGATCGATGAGGCGGACGTCATCGTCTTCATGGTAAACGGTCGTGAAGGGATCACGGCAGCGGATGAAGAAGTCGCGAACTTGTTGTTCCGTTCGAACAAGCCGATCGTGCTTGCCGTCAACAAAGTCGATAACTTCGAGATGCGTGAACTCATGTATGAGTTCTACTCGCTCGGGTTTGGCGACCCGTTCCCGATCTCGGGAACACACGGACTCGGTCTTGGTGATCTGTTAGATCGTGTCCTCGAACTCGCGCCGGACAAAGACGATTACGAATACAACGAAGATGTCATTCAGTTCTCGCTCATCGGACGCCCGAACGTCGGGAAATCGAGTTTGACGAACGCGATTCTCGGTGAAGAACGTGTTATCGTCTCGGCGATCGCCGGAACGACGCGCGATGCGATCGATACACCGTTCACTCGTGACGGACAAGAGTACGTCATCATCGATACGGCCGGTATGCGTAAGCGCGGCAAAGTGTACGAATCGACAGAACGTTATAGTGTCATGCGTGCCCAAAAGGCGATTGAACGCTCGAACGTCGTCCTCGTCGTCATCGACGGTGAAGAAGGCATCATCGAGCAAGACAAACGCGTCGCAGGACTTGCCCACGAAGCAGGGAAAGCGATCGTGCTCGTCGTCAACAAATGGGACGCTGTCGAGAAAGACGACAAGACGATGAAGAAGATGGAAGAGAAGATCCGCAAGGAATTCCTATTCCTCGACTACGCGCCAATCGTATTCTTATCGGCACTCACGTCGAAGCGGTTGCAAACGCTTCTTCCTGTCATCAATCAAGTTGCCGAATCACACCGTCAGCGTATTTCGACGAGCGTGTTGAACGATGTCATCGTCGACGCGGTCGCGATGAACCCGACACCAACGGACAAAGGACAACGACTCAAGATCAACTATGCGACGCAAGTGGCGATCGAGCCACCGACGTTCGTGTTGTTCGTCAACGATCCCGAGTTGCTTCACTTCTCGTACAAACGTTATCTAGATAACCAGATTCGCCGCGCGTTTGACTTTACTGGTACACCGATTCACATCGTGGCTCGTCAGAAAAACTAGTAATGGGGGTGCCTCACATGGCAAAAGTAGCTGTCATTGGTGCAGGAAGCTGGGGAACGGCATTATCGCTCGTCCTCGCTGACAATGGACACGACGTCGTGCTCTACGGACGTGAGGAAGATCACGTCCATGAGATCAACACGTCGCATACGAATTCGACTTACTTGAAAGATGTGCCGCTTCCGGCGTCGATCCGGGCAACGACCGATTTGAAAGAGGCGGTTCTAGATTGCTCGATCATTTTCCTCGTCGTCCCGAGCTCGGCGATTCGTCCGGTTTCCCGTGAAGTGAACGATCTGCTCACGGAACCGGTCACGATCGTTCATGCCGCAAAAGGGATCGAACCGAAGACGCATAAGCGGTTGTCTGAGATCATCGCTGAAGAGATCGATCCGTCAAAACGTCGAGCCATCGGTGTATTGACGGGTCCGACCCACGCCGAGGAAGTGGCCGTCCGCAAACCGACGACGATCACCATCGCGTGTGAGGATTTATTTGTCGCTGATGAGATTCAAGAACTGCTCACAAACGATCAGTTCCGAGTCTATTTGAACTCTGACGTCATCGGAGCGGAATACGGGGGCGCGCTTAAAAACATTATCGCCCTTGCCGCCGGGATGACCGACGGGCTCGGATACGGCGACAATGCGAAAGCTGCCCTCATGACGCGCGGCATCGTCGAGATCGCTCGGCTCGGTGTCAAACTCGGCGCCAACCCGGCCTCGTTCTCGGGCTTGACCGGGATCGGTGATCTAATCGTGACCGCGACGTCACAGCACAGCCGAAACTGGCGAGCTGGTAACGCCATCGGACGTGGGGAGAAGCTTGAAGACGTACTCGATCAGATGGGTATGGTCGTCGAAGGTGTGCGTGCCTGTGAAGCAGCGCATACACTTGCCCGCGAAGCCGGCGTCGACATGCCGATCACGGAAGCGCTCTACAACGTGCTGTTCGAAGGAAAAAGTCCGCATGATGAAGTGAAAAAGTTGATGAGACGCCCGCAAAAACATGAAATGGAAGAAGTTTTCCATTTCGAGGGCGAATAACAGCAAAGGAACTGACGTTTTCGTTCAGTTCCTTTGTTTTTTTTGCTACACTAAATTACGGAGTAAGATTTATAGAGAAAGTCGAGGGGATAGACGTGACACCGTCACTCATCAAGATGTGGATTTCATTTGCGGGGATTGGGGCGTTTGCCGTCGCTGCGCTCATGGTGGCAGTCAGCCACACGAAACTTTCAGGCTGGTTTGCGGTGCTCATTCGAGTCGTCGCATTCGTGATTTTTCTATTCGGAACGATCATTATGATTTATGTGGTCGCTTCTGGACCGACAGGAGGGTAAACCGTGAAACGAATGTTTTTAGCCGTCAGTTTGGCGACGGCGACGCTGCTCGCCGGATGTATGTTCCCGGAAACAAATCGGGTCGACAACGTGCCTTATGAGGACCAGTTGCAATCGGTCCAGACGGCGGTCGACTCGTTCAAAGAGACGACCGGTGTCTTACCGATCAAAACAAAGCCGGCCGAGACGCCGCTGATGGAACGTTACCCGATCGAGTTTAGCCGCCTCGTTCCTGGTTATTTGGCAGATCCGCCGGCAAACAGTTTCGAAGGGGGCGGCTTGTTCTTATACGTCCTTGTCGACGCCGAGACAGAGCCGACGGTCAAACTGATTGACTTGAGGGTGACCGAGCGCCTCCAACAACTGCAGACGAATATCAATTCGTTCCGAGTCAAAGAAGGGAAATATCCGTTCAAAGGATCGCTCGGAAAAAATCAGTTTACGATCGATTACGACCTCGTTTTCGTCTCTGAAGAACCGTTCATCCCGAGCCCATACACGGAAAACGAGTTGCCGATCTATGTGGATGGGACTGGTCAATTGTTCGTCGATTACCGGGCTGACATCGAAGCCGTGCTCGAGAACACGGATGCCGAGCCGAAAGTAGGAGAGGATATTCGTTATTTGCTCTACGATGACGCACCGTTCGCCCCGGCTTATTCGCAAGGGTATACGATTAATGACCAAGGTGAGGTCGAGTTTTTAAACAATTGAGTCGAGCAAGGTGTCCGCTTATGACCTTTTCGCTTAAAAAATGTTGTCATATCAACGTTTGTACGATATGATTAATCCCGTAAACTCTCTGTGAGAGGAGGTGAATCGTGATGAACAAAACTGAATTGATCAACGCAGTTGTCGAGAAAGCAGATGTGTCTAAAAAAGACGCAACGAAAATCGTAGAAGCAACGTTTGAATCAATCACTGAAGCACTCCAAAGCGGTGAGAAAATTCAATTGATCGGTTTTGGTACTTTTGAAGTTCGTGAACGTGCTGCCCGTAAAGGTCGCAACCCACGTACGAAAGAAGATATCGAAATCCCTGCAAGCAAAGTTCCTGCCTTCAAAGCAGGTAAAGCGCTTAAAGATGCGGTCAAATAATGAGCAATACATAAGTCGCCGAGAGGCGGCTTTTTTTGTAGTTGAAAGCAAGTTCACATGGCGTGAATGTGACAAAAATGTGCTATACTATGTCAGAATGACAACGAAGAGGACGAGGGGGGATAGCATGGAACAGTTGACAAACGAAAGCGTTGTCACCGACCTTGCTCGTCAAATCGAACAACGTATGACTCATCCGTATTTGACGAGACACGAGATTGTACCCGCAGTCGACATGCCTTTACTTCGTTGGATGATCGACATGATTGAACTCGAATCGCATCAACATCGACAGCTCGTGCTCGCGACTTATTTTGCCCATCAAGCACTCGAGCTGCACGATCAAGTGAAGGAGTGCCCGAACGGGTCCCTTGAACGGCAACTTAAAGTGCTCGCCGGAGATTACGCCTCGGCTCAATTTTATAAAATATTGGCGATGTTTCCAGCGGACTATAGCAACCGTTTCGGTCGAACCGTGCAGCTTGTGAACGGCGCGAAGTGCACACTCGCCTTGGGGACGGACGTCGCTGTTGTGACGTGGATGGAAGCGAACTTCGGATTAATCAAAACGTTTTCCGAACTGCTAGGTCAATCTTATTTGACATCGTACGGGAAAGAAATCATCGAACAGAAGGCAACAGAACTGCGCCAAGAAAAAAGAGAACAGCTATCGACACTACTCGCGCATGCTGTCGCTTAGAACGGAAAGGGTGTTACGTGTTGCAACCGAAAGAGAAAGAGCAAAAAGTATATGAAGTATTTCAAACGATCTCGCCAAGCTACGATACGATGAACTCGATCATCAGTTTCCGTCTGCATAAATGGTGGCGCAGAGCGACAATGCGGCGCATGCAAGTGTTCCCCGGCGCAAAATGTTTGGACGTTTGCTGCGGGACGGCCGATTGGACGATTCAACTCGCCGAGGCGGCCGGAAACACCGGGGTCGTCAAAGGACTCGATTTTTCTGAAAATATGCTCGCTGTCGGACACGAGAAAGTGGCTGATTATCCGATGATCGAACTCATTCACGGGAACGCGATGGAGTTGCCGTTCGGAGATCATTCATTCGACTATGTGACGATCGGATTTGGCCTTCGGAACGTACCGGATTATATGACGGTCCTCCGGGAGATGCACCGCGTCTTAAAACCGGGCGGGACCGTGGTCTGTCTCGAGACGAGCCAACCGACGGCACCACTATTCAGCGGGCTCTATAAATTTTACTTTGGATCAGTCATGCCGCTATTCGGCAAAGTGTTTGCCGGGTCGTATGATCAATACAAGTGGCTGCAAGAATCGACGGATCAGTTCCCTGACCGGTTGACGTTAAAGCGCATGTTTGAAGAAGCCGGGTTCGAGCAAGTCGAAGTCAAGGCGTTTTCCGGTGGTGCGTGCGCCATGCACCTAGGAAAGAAGTGGTGAACGATGTCTTTAAAGCGACTTTATCGCCACATGAACCGAGAAATCGAACAGATTGATCGGTTTTTGTCGACGCGGGTCCACACGGAACATCCGGTGATCGAAGCCGCATCGAAACAATTGCTAGATGCCGGGGGGAAGCGGATCCGTCCGGCGTTCGTATTGCTCAGTGCCGGATTTGGGACTGGGAATGATATTCGTCTGACGAAAGTTGCGGCGAGCCTCGAGCTGATTCATATGGCGTCACTCGTTCACGATGATGTGATCGATGACGCGACACTGCGCCGCGGAAAACCGACCGTGATGGAACGATATGACGAGAGCGTCGCCATGTATACCGGTAATACGTTGTTCGGGGAAGCGATTCGGCTCGTGTCCGAAGTCGATTCCCCGGAAGTGATGCAAATCATGGCGGAGACGATGGAACTGATCTGTATCGGCGAGATCAATCAAATTCAAGACCAATATGACTGGGCGCAATCCCCGAAGCGGTACTTGGACCGGATCGCCCGGAAGACGGCACTCTTGATCGAGACGAGTTGCGCGGCCGGGGCCGTCGTCTCCGGGGCGTCACCTGACGTCGTCAAACAACTTCGGTTGTTCGGCTACGATATCGGGATGGCGTTTCAGATGACGGATGATTTGCTCGATTTCACGGCGAAGAGTTTTCAACTCGGTAAGCCCGTCGGTGAAGATTTGAAGCATGGGCATAAAACATTGCCGCTCTTCTATTCATCAGAAGATCCTGTGTTTTATGAGCGGTTGCAGCAAGTCACGAACGCCTCGAACGATGAGATGACCCGGACGCTCGTCCGCGAAGTGCAACGGAACGGAACGCTTGAACGAAGTCAACGCACGATCGACCGTTACGTGAACCGAGCGATTCAGCGACTCGATTCACTGCCGGATATTCAAGACAAACGGTCGTTGATTGAGATTGCCGAATATATCGGCAAACGAAAATGGTAGTTCACACCTTGTAAACCCTTTCAAAAATGAAGATGACCGTGTAAACTGATAAAGTACATGGTACACATATTGATTTAGGGGGACTAGGGGTATGGAAAAGACATTTTTAATGGTAAAACCTGACGGGGTGAAGCGTGGTTTGATTGGGGAAATCATCACACGTTTCGAGAACAAAGGGTACACGTTGAACCGTCTCGAAATGCTGACGCCGTCAGTTGAGGTTGCAGAATCGCACTATGCGGAACATAAGGAAAAACCGTTCTTTGGAGAACTCGTCGCATTCTTGACGTCAGGTCCGGTCGTCGCGATGGAGTGGGAAGGCGAGAACGTCGTCGCCGTGTCTCGGTTGATGATTGGCAAGACGAACCCACTCGACGCGCAGCCGGGAACGATTCGTGGCGACTTGGCCTCGACAATGTCACAAAACGTCATCCATGGTTCAGACAGTGTGGAAAGTGCCGAGAGAGAATTATCGCTCTGGTTCGCCACTGAAACATCACACGTTTGATGACGATAAAAGGGACGGGGCCTCCTGTCCCTTTTTCTATTTGCATTAAAGCGCTTTCGTATGTTCGGACACGACATGATCTAGGATAAGAGAAAGAATTGAGGTTAGAACTGGTGATAAATGATTATGCGATCTTCGTAAAAAAGTTTTATTTAAAGTCTGGAATCGACTTGAATTTATACAAAGAGGCACAAATGAAAAGACGAATGGTCGCGCTCCGCGAGAAGAAGGGCTACGCCACATTTATCGAGTATTTTAAAGCGATGGAGTCAGACCGAGGTTTGTACGACGAATTTTTAGACCGGATGACGATCAACGTCAGTGAGTTTTATCGAAACCCGGTCCGCTGGCAACAGCTCGAGACGGACGTTTTGCCTGAGCTCATTCGTAGAAGCCAAGGGAAACTCCGGGTCTGGAGCGCGGCTTGTTCGACGGGAGAAGAACCGTATTCACTTGCGATGTTATTGTCGAAGCATTTGTCACCCGCCCAGTTCACGATCACAGCGACTGACCTAGATGACTTGGTGATCGAAAAAGCGAAACAAGGCAAGTATCATGAACGGGCGCTCGTCGATTTGCCGCCTGAGTTTCGAGATCGTTATTTCACCCGTCGAGATGACGACTATTTTGTCTCGGACGAGATTAAAAAACTCGTGACGTTCAAAAAGCACAACTTGCTCGCTGACGTCTACGAACGTAACTTTGACTTGATCGTCTGTAGAAACGTTTTGATTTACTTTACGGAAGAGGCGAAAGAGAAAGTGTACAAGTCGTTCCACCGCTCGCTTCGTCCGGGCGGGGTCCTCTTCGTCGGAGGGACTGAACAAATCTTCCAGCCGAAGCGTTACGGATACAAGATGAAACAAAGTTTCTTCTACGAAAAATTTGAGGAGTGAGGTGGCGCATATGCGTTATTTGACAGCGGGAGAGTCACACGGACCGGGATTGACCGTCATCATCGAAGGAGTCCCGGCCGGCTTAAGCGTCGACGTCGAGGCAATCAACGGCGAGTTGGCGAAACGTCAGTCGGGCTATGGCCGTGGACGCCGAATGCAAATTGAATCAGACAAAATCGAGGTGAGGGCTGGGGTTCGTCATGGGATGACGACCGGAGCCCCTGTTTCGTTTTGGATTGAAAACAAAGACCATGCGCATTGGCGGAACGTCATGCAGGCAGAGCCGGTCGACGACGAGTTTGAAATCAAGCGCCGGGTCGTTCGGCCTCGTCCGGGACATGCTGACCTTGTCGGCGGTCTTAAGTATGACCACCGAGACCTTCGGGACGTGCTCGAACGTTCGAGTGCACGCGAGACGGCGGCCCGCGTCGCTGTCGGTGCGCTCAGCAAACAGTTGCTCGACGCAGTCGGCATGTCGCTCGTCAGCTATGTGAAAGTGATCGGCGGCATCGAGTCCGCGCCGAAGCACTACGCAGCACTCGAAGAACTACGGACCGTCATCGAGGCGTCACCCGTACGCACGACTGACGAAACGTCCGGTGAAGCGATGATGCGTTTGATTGATGAAGCGAAAGCGGCCGGAGATTCACTTGGCGGCGTCGTCTGCACCGAAGTGCATGGCGTCATCCCAGGGTTGGGTTCTTACGTTCAATATGATCGCAAGCTCGATGCGGCCATCGCTCGCGCCGTCATGAGCGTCAACGCCATCAAAGGGGTTGCCTTTGGCGATGGATTTGACATGGCGTACCGTCCAGGATCGGAAGTGATGGACCCGATCGCCTATGACGAGTCCGGGTATACGAGACTGAGCAACCATCTAGGCGGTTTTGAAGGAGGGATGACGACCGGGATGCCGATCGTCTGCAGTGCCGTGATGAAGCCGATTCCGACGCTCTACAAACCGTTGCAATCGGTCGATATCGATACGAAACAGCCGTTCCTCGCTCAAATCGAACGAAGTGACGCTTGTGCTGTCCCGGCTGCGTCACTTGTCGTCGAGGCGGTCGTCGCGTTCGAACTCGCGCGTGAGTTGTGTGAGACGTTCGGACACGACACCGTCAAACGAATTCAGTCGCGGGTCGAGTCGTATCGTGAGGAAATCCGGTCGTGGTGACGATTCATGTTGACGCATCAGTCCCTTATGACGTGTCGATTGAACACAGCGACGCCTGGTTGGACCGCGTGGATTATTTCCCGGCCTGCTCGACGGTATGGGTCATTACAGACCGGACGGTGGATGCGCTACACGGTAAGGTGTTCAAACAACGTCTAGCCGGCATCCATCCGCAGATCGTTTGGTCGGTCGTCACGCCGGGTGACGGCTCGAAATCACTCGAGACCGTTGAAAAACTCGTGACAGATGGGTTGACCGCACGTTGTGACCGCGACACGCTCGTCGTCGCTTTTGGCGGGGGCATGATCGGGGACTTGGCCGGTTTTCTTGCGAGTGTGTATATGCGAGGGGTCCGTTACATCCAAGTACCGACGACGGTGCTCGCCCATGATTCAGCGATCGGTGGCAAAGTCGCCGTCAACCACCCGCTGTCTAAAAATGCGATCGGTGCGTTTTATCAACCGATCGGTGTGCATTATAACGTGTCCCGTCTCGAGACGCTGAGCAATCGTGACGTCTTGAGCGGCCTCGGTGAGTTGATTAAACATGCTTACTTGTCACGTTACGTCCTCGCTGCTTCATTCGAGGACGAACTGTTTCAGGCGTTGTCAGTTGGTACGCTAGACTGGGAAATGTGGCTTGCGCGCGGGATTGAAGTGAAACGTGTCGTCGTCGAGGCAGACGAACGGGAACGCGGTGTCCGGGCGTGGCTCAATTTTGGTCATACGTTCGGGCACGCTTTAGAGTCGGTCGAACGGTATCGACTGTCACACGGGGAGGCGGTGCTGTACGGCATGGTATACGCCTTTCTCGTCGGAGGAGACACGGATCGGGCCAGTAAGCTCGCCGCTTGGATGCGGGCGCGCCGCGTCAGCCCGGTTGAATGGAAACCGTTCGAGACGTATTTGACGGTGATGGGGCTCGATAAGAAAAATCGGGATGGACAAGTCCGTTTCGTGTTGCTCGGTGAAGCGGCTACCGTTGAGGCGGTGCCGTCCGAGCGGCTTGCTGAAGCATACATACAGTTGAAAGGGTGGTTCTGATGGGGTTGAATGGATTGATTCGCGTACCGAGTGATAAGTCGATCACGCACCGCGCGATCTTATTCGGTGCGATAGCGAGCGGGGAGACGGTCGTCATGAATCCGCTCCTTGGGGCAGATTGCCGTTCGACGATCGATGCGGTCCGTAGTCTCGGGGCAAGCGTCGAAGAACTCGACGAGCGGCTCCGGATCGAAGGTGTCGCGTCAGTCGTTCCGGCCACGCTTGACTGCGGGAATTCGGGGACGACGATGCGCCTGCTCTCGGGTCTCGTCTCCGGATATTCGGGTGAGTTCACGCTCGTCGGAGACGACTCGCTCTCGAAACGGCCGATGCGTCGCATCACCGAACCGCTTCGACAGATGGGGGCCGACATCGACGGCGAATTCGCCCCTGTTCGGATCAAGGGGCGGCGCTTGAGCGGGATCGATTACACGTTACCGGTCGCGAGCGCGCAAGTGAAGTCGGCTATCCTATTGGCCGGTCTTCGCGCTGACGGGCCGACGATTGTCCGTGAACCGATGCTGTCACGCGACCATACGGAACGGATGCTGCCGCTGTTTGGTGGACGCGTCGAGATCACGAACGAAGATGGCGTGCGGACGATCCGGCTATCGTCAAGTCACCTCGACGGGGCGACGGTCGACGTGCCAGCCGACCCGTCGTCGGCTGCTTTCTTCTGGGCCGGGGCCGCCATCGTCCCAAACAGCCGCGTGACGACGACCGACGTCTGTTTGAACGAGACGAGAATCGGCTTTTTACGAACACTTGAGCGTATGGGAGCGAACGTCGAGATCACTCGGCTGCGACCACTCGGGGAAGAGACGGTCGGAGATGTGACGGTGACGACGAGCGAACTTCAAGGGGTGACGCTCGAAGGCGAGGCCATCCCACGACAAATCGATGAACTCCCACTCTTCGCTCTCGTCGCGTCGCAGGCGTCGAGCCCGTCAGTCGTAAAGGATGCGGGTGAACTGCGTGTGAAAGAGACCGATCGGATCAAGACGGTCGCGAGCGAGCTCGCGGCGCTCGGTGTCGATATCCGCGAGACCGAAGACGGGTTCAGCGTTTTCCCGAGCCGGCTTCAGGCTGGTCATGTGTCCTCGCATGCGGACCATCGTCTATCGATGATGCTACAAGTGGCAGCTTTACTGATCGACGAACCCGTCGTCATCGACGGGATCGAAGCCTCTGAAATCAGTTACCCTCATTTTCGTGACGATTTACAACGGCTCGGTCGTGAGATAGAATAACGGCAATACCTGAAAGTGGTAGGAGGAAATTAATTATGTTAGACGAATCAGTATTAAACCATATAATCGAGATGCTCGAAAAAGGTGAGACCGAGCACGCCTTGGCGCACCTTGAAGCGCTTGAGACAGAAGGTTCGGACGAAGATCGGTTGGCGATTGCCGACCTATATCTCGAACTGGGCCTCGCCGACCGGGCTGTGAATTTACTAGCAGCACTGTATGTCGACTACGCGGGCAACCCGCACGTGGCGCTGTCGCTCGCTGAAGCGTATCTCGACAGCGACCGGGAAGAAGAAGCGATCGCCGTCCTTGAAACGATCGATGCGAGCGACAAAGAGGCGCACATGAGAAGTCTCGTCTTATTAGCTGATTTGTATCAATCGCAAGGACTTGACGAAGTCGCGGTCAAGAAATTGATGGAAGCGTTACAGGCGAATCCGGACGAGCCGCTGCTCGTCTATGGGCTGGCCGAACTATACGCCTCGATCGGTTCGTTTGAACAGGCGGTACCGCTCTATGCGCGCTTACCGCACTTGCGATTACCCGAAGAACTCGATTATCAAGCCGATTACGCTGAAGCACTGACGATGATCGGCTCGTTTGAAGAAGCGCTCGATGAATTCGAGAAGACAGAGAACCGCAATCTGAACACCGTGTTCGGACATGCGATGACGGCCCACCGCATCGGACGTGATGAGGTCGCCATCAAACAGTTCGAAGAGCTCCGCTTGATGGACCCTGACTTTACATCGCTTTACTTGCCGTATACGGAAGCACTCGAGGAACTCGGTCGCATCGATGAAGCGCTCGAAGTGATCGATCAAGGGATCGACCGTGACGACTATAACGATGAGCTGCGCACTGTCAAAGCGAAGCTGTTCTTGAAGCAAGGGCGCACAGACGAAGCGGTCAATGAACTCCGCGAAGCGCTCGCCTTGAACCCGGAATCGCTTCAAGCGACCGAACTGCTGTTGTCAATCTTGTTCGAAGCGGGAGACATGGAAGCCGTGCTCGAGACGATCGATGCGCTCGAGGAGCACTCGACGTCGACGCTCATGACGTGGTACAAGGCGAAAGCCGCCTATGAACTCGAGGACTATGAGCAGGCCGTCAATCTATACACATCGATCGAACAAGTTTATAAAGAGGACGTGTCATTTTCGACTGAATGGGCTACACTATTGGTAGAAGAAGGACAGCGTGACAAGGCGCAGCGTGTGCTCGAGCAAACGCTTGCGCTCACCGTGGATATGATCGACCGCCAAATTCTCGAAGAGCGGATCGACTTGTTGACGGATCGCGATTAATCAATATAAAGGAGATGGGGTCATATGGTCGAGCGGAAAAAGAATTTTTTAAAGCGATTCCTCGCTCATCATACGCTTCGTAAGCGAGAGGCCAAATGGATCATTGATTATTGGCTTAGACATCCTGAAAAACTTGGGAACGTTCATTTCGTGACGAACGCCTCGGTTTCACCGCGCAGCCTCGTCATGACGGCGTACGGCTTCGAAGGGGAACCGTTCCGTTACCGACGAGGTGACCTCATCACGGTCAATCCGGAAAAGGCGTACCATGACATTCGGCTCCACGACGGGACGATTTATGTCGAACTAAACTTTCAAGGGATGATGATTGATGAGAGTTGGATCGACATCGTCGAGCTCAATCCGTTTGAGCCTGTCGCCGAGATTAAAGACGAAGTGACGAACTCGGCCCAGACGGTCATTCGAGCATCGGTCGCCCAGTTCGAGGAAGAGCGTCTGCTCGTCGAGATCGACGAGGCGCTTGATCGCCGGGACGAGAAGCTGTTTCGTAATTTGACGAGCAAACTTCATCAAGTGAGAGCATCGAAATTATTTTAGGAAAAACAAGCGCTTCCGTTATGGAAAGCGCTTGTTTTTTGGTATATTAATGACGTAGGAATACACAATAATTTCACATTTCGTTCATAACTTTCGAGAGGAAGCGAATGTAGGTACGCTACAATGGACATGATGATGTATGTCTTCTAAAGAGAGGAGGAGGAAGATGAGGTTCGATGGCATGGATGCGTTGAAATCGCTGACCGAACGCCAATACGTCGATACGCTCATCGTCCCACTCGTCGAACTGGCGTTTGATGAGGAGATGGTGCGTAAAGCCGAAAGCTACGAGGTCGTCCAAGCGGTGGCGCTTGAAACCGAACGACAGCTGTCTGGACGGACGATGCTGAATCCGACGCTTAGCTATCTCGATGTCGAGGCCGGGTACGAATTTGCATGCGCAGTCATGACAAAAGCAACGACGGCCGGGTTTGCCCACGTGTTGTTCATCTCTTCAGACGTTCGCTTCAAAGCGTTCGAGTTACCGGTCATATTCGTTCCGCCGCTTGCCTTGAAAGGCATGTCGGGGGAGCAGTCGCACACGATGGTCCAAAATTTTGCGACGCAAGTCATTACAGAGCTTTCGGGCCGTTGGATGGCGACATGAAGCGGTTGACGTAGAGGTTTTATTGATATACTATTTTGGTGAGTGAGAAATTTTTGTGAAGAATGCATAAAGAATTATGGGGTTATGCACACGAATGAGGGGGGAACCAAATGGCTCAAAATGGGTCAAAAGTCACGCGCCGTCAGTTCTTAACGTATACGTTAACTGGTGTAGGTGGCTTTATGGCGGCAACATTGATCAGTCCGATGGTCAACTTTGCGATCGATCCGGTCTTGAAAAAATCGGGTGCGGGCGACAAAGTGAAGGTCATGAGTCTTGACGACATCACGACTGAGCCGCAACGTGTCGACTTTAAAAAACAAACGCAAGACGCTTGGTATGAATTTGAAGAAACACTTTCAGCATGGGTGTTCAAAGACGAGAACGGTGAAGTAATCGCACTCTCTCCTATCTGTACGCATCTTGGCTGTCAAGTAGGTTATGGTGGAGATCCGACAAGACCGTCAGAATTTTTCTGTCCGTGTCACTTCGGGCGTTACGAAAAAGACGGAACGAACATTCCGGGTACACCTCCGACATCACCGCTGGCACGCTATGAAAAAGAAGAAAAAGACGGCTTCCTATACTTGGGCAGTCCAGTCGCACAGTTGTGAGAGGGGGAAATAGTCGATGTTACAAAAAATTTATGATTGGGTCGATGAACGCGTCGACATCACGCCGTTATGGCGCGACATCGCTGACCATGAAGTACCGGAACACGTCAACCCTGCCCATCACTTTTCAGCATTTGTTTATTGCTTCGGCGGTCTGACATTTTTCACGGTCGTGATTCAAATTCTGTCAGGGATGTTCTTGACGATGTACTACGTTCCAGATATCATCAATGCCCACGCATCGGTGTATTACTTACAGAACGAAATCGCACACGGACAAATCGTTCGTGGGATGCACCATTGGGGCGCATCGGTCGCGATCGTCATGTTGTTCTTACACACGCTCCGCGTGTTCTTCACCGGGTCGTATAAGAAACCACGCGAACTCAACTGGGTCGTCGGAGTCCTCTTGTTCTTCGTCGTCTTGGCGCTCGGTCTTACAGGTTACTTGTTACCTTGGGATATGAAAGCGTTGTTCGCAACGAAAGTTACGCTTCAAATTGCCGAAAGTGTTCCTGTCATTGGTGGAATCGCCAAGACCCTTCTCGCCGGTGGTGAGATCGTCGGGGCACGGACGCTCACGAACTTCTTCGCCATTCACGTCTTCTTCTTACCGGCGGCCTTGTTCGGACTCCTCGGAGCCCACTTCCTGATGATTCGTAAACAAGGAATATCTGGACCGCTATAAGCCGATTCGAAGACAAAAAGGAGGAGAAACGATATGCATCGCGGTAAAGGGATGAAATTTGTAACCGACTCTCGAGTAGGAATCGGGAATCGGAAACAAAATATTGCAAAAGACTATTCTGAATATCCAGGACGCACAGAAGCGTTCTGGCCGAACTTCTTGCTTAAAGAGTGGATGGTCGGTTCGGTCTTCTTGATCGGATTCATCGCCTTGACGATCGTCGAGGCAGCACCGCTCCAAAACATCGCCGATCCAACGAACACGTCATACATTCCGTTACCGGACTGGTATTTCTTGTTCTTGTATCAATTGCTCAAGTATCAATTCGCGGCGGGGGACTGGATCCTTCTTGGAACGGTCATCTTGCCTGGGGTCGCGTTCACGGCGCTCTTGATCGCACCGTGGCTCGACCAAGGAATCGAGCGCAGGCCGGCCAAACGACCGGTCGCGATCAGCTTCATGCTGCTCGGGATTCTCTCGATCATGTACTTGACGTGGGAATCTGTTCAAACGACGCATTGGGATCAAGTTCATGAGCAAGGAATCTTAGTCGTACCGGGTGAAGGTCCGGAAATCGATACAGCCGCACCTGGCTATGAGATTTATGCAGCCCAGTCTTGTGTGAACTGCCACGGTCAAAACCTCGAGGGCGGGGCGGCAGCTCCAGGACTCATCGGAACGGCCTACACGGCTGAAGAGATCGCGGAGATCGCGGTCAACGGTGTCGGCACGATGCCGGCCGGTCAGTGGGACGGTTCGGATGAAGACCTCCAAGCCATGTCCGAGTTCCTCGCCTCATACGGTGAAGGCGGCGAAAATAACCAGTAAGCAATCGAGTGTAGTCCCCTATGGGCTACACTCTTTTACTTATCGGTCACGCAAGCTACAATAAAGAAAAAAAGGACGGAATGATTTCATGAACTATACGCTGTGGCTTCCCTTTCTAAAACATAAAGCCGTTTTAACATTCCTCTTCATCGTCAATCTGCTCGGCACGATTTACGGATACGTCTGGTATGAACCACAGCTTCGCGACACGCCGCTCATCTATTGGCCGTTCGTACCGGACAGCCCGACGGCGTCACTATTTTTCACAATCGTCCTGGCGCTGTGGCTGCTCAAGAAAAGCTCACCGCTCATCGAGACACTCGCCTTCATCACACTCGTCAAATACGGGGTCTGGGCCGTCGTCATGAACGTCTTGTTCCTCATGAAGCTAGGAGACGACGCGGACACGTTCATCGTGCTCATGGCCGTCATGCTCATGCTGTCTCACGGTGCGATGGCGGTCCAGGCGTTTCTATACGCCCCGTTCATGCGTTGGACCGTGTCATCGTTCGTCTTGACGCTCATCTGGGTCATCCATAACGACGTCGTCGACTACGTGCTCGGACAATGGCCGCGTTATCCGTCGCTCGCCGAGCATATTATGTGGATCGGCTACGGGTCGTTCTGGTTGACGGGAATATGTTTTTTTGTGGGATACCGACTCATCCTGCGCGCTTCGCTTGATAATAAGTTCATAAGAATGTAAAATCGAGATATCAAATATACGCAGAGGTGATATAGAAAATGTCATTAGGTGGCTATATTTTCTATCTCGCGCTGATCATGCTCATCCCGTTATGGGCCCAGATGCGAGTGAAAAGTACGTACAAAAAGTTTTTACAACAACCACTTCAAAGCGGTGTCACCGGCGCTCAAGTCGCTGACTTCATCATGAAACAAAACGGTGTGCACGATGTCCGCATCGAGATGGTCGACGGTTTGATGAGTGACCATTACGACCCGACACATAAAGTCGTCCGCTTGTCGCGCGAAGTGTATCAAGGATCAACGATTTCGTCGGCAGCGATTGCGGCCCATGAGATCGGTCACGTCGTCCAAGACGCGACGGACTATAAGATGATGCGTGTCCGCCATCGGCTCGTGCCGGTCGTGAACATCACGTCAAACTTGTCGTTCCCGCTGCTCATAGGAGGTTTCCTCTTAGGTGCGATGGGACTTGCCCAGCTCGGTGTCGTCATGATGCTCGGGGCGGTCTTGTTCCAACTCGTCACGCTCCCGGTCGAATTTGACGCCTCGAAACGCGCCATGGCCGAACTGACGAGCCACGGGATCGTGACCGCGACGGAAGAGTCAGGTGCCCGTAAAGTGTTGAACGCGGCTGCTTGGACTTATGTCGCAGCGACACTTGTCGCGGTTGCCGAACTGATCCGTCTCGCACTGATCGTCTTTATGCCACGCGATGAATAGAATCGATCCCGTCGACTGACGGGATTTTTTTGTATGAGGAGGGGAATTGTATGGCAAAACCACAGTTGACGAAGTCAGGCCGTCTTCGTCTCATCGAACAGCTCGAGTCGCTCCGCGGAAGCGGTCGGAGCGAGGCGCTCGAACGAGTGAAGATGGCGCGCAAATTTTGTGACTTTAGAGAAGACGTGACGTACTTTGAGGCGATCCGGGAACAAGAGCGCATCGAGGCGAAAATTGTTGAACTCGAGCGCGTGCTTGCCGACGCGATGATCGAGGATGATGCGCCAACGGATCGCGTCGGTTTCGGAGTGGAGGTATGGATCCGGGAACTGCCGGACGGTGAGGACGAGACGTATCGGATCGTCGGTGAGCTCGAGGCTGATTTGGCGAACGGGACGATCTCGGTCTCGTCCCCGCTCGGAAGCGGCTTGATCGGAAAACGAGTCGGGGAGACGGCTAGTATCGATTCGCCGGGCGGTGCCCTTTACTTTGAAATTAAACGGATCGAACGATAGAGAGGGCGTCCGCACAAAAAAGACGAACACATCTCCAAATTAGGGATGTGTTCGTCTTTTTTATTTGAGCGGGACGCGATTCTCGTCGAACGTGAATCCTTCGCCGCCGACTTCGTATACGTGATGGAACGTGACGAAAGCGTGCGGGTCGATCTGTTTGACGATCGTCTTGAGGCGGTTGACCTCGTTGCGTCCGACGACGACGTAAATCACTTCGAGCTCTTTATTCGAATAGCCGCCTTTCGCGAGCAGACGGGTCGTCCCGCGGTTCATCGTCGCGTGGATGCCGTCGGCGATGGCGGTCCGGTGGTCGCTGATAATCATCGCGGCCTTACCGGCATATGTGCCTTCCTGCATCGAATCGATGACGCGGGCGCCGATATAGACGGCAAGGAGCGTATACATCGCCTCGCGGATGTCGAGATACGTCAAACTGAGGACGATGACGAAAAAGTCGAACACGAGGAACGTCTTGCCGATCGACCAACCGACGTAACGTTGGACGAGGCGAGCGATAATATCGATGCCCCCGGTCGTCCCGCCGTTGTTGAAAATGATGCCGAGACCGACGCCGATGAACAGACCGGCGAATAAACTCGCGAGCACCATGTCATCGGTCAAATCGATGACGAGGTTCGAGTACTTGGCGATCAGCCCATACCAGAGCGAAAAGCTGAACGTCCCGACGAGCGTATAGATGAACGTCGTCCGCCCGAGCAGCTTGTAGCTGACGAAGAAGAGCGGCAGATTGAGCGCCAAGTTCGTGATCGATGGCGACCAACCGAACAAGCCGCGCAGAATCAACGTGATCCCGGTGAAACCGCCTTCGGCCAAGTTGTTTTGGACGTTAAAATGAAACACGCCGAATGCAAAAATGAATGAACCGATGAGAATAAAGAATATATTGCGAAACCGAATCGGTAATTGTACCGTCATGTGGTTCACCTCCCATCCATAAGCGTACTCGAAAAACCTGTGGATTGCCTACCCTGAACATATGACATTCGCCAGTGAGTCCGATATACTTTTCACAGAAGAGGTGATTTTTTATGAAAATAGTAGCAATCGGGGCCCATCCGGACGATATCGAAATCGGCATCGCCGGCATGACGGCCCAGTGGACGGGTGATCGCATCCCAGTCCTGTACGTCGATTTGACGCGGGCCGAACTGTCGTCGAACGGCGATGTCGTCACGCGGGCACAGGAAGCGGCAACAGCCGATAGAATTCTCGGCGTCCGTCGCATCAATCTCGGTTTCCCTGACCGTGGCCTGCTCGGGACAGCCGACCAAATTGAAACGCTCGTCCGCTTGATCCGGACCGAACGACCGACGCATCTGCTCTATCCGTACGGCGTCGACCGCCATCCCGACCACGGGGCGTGCGCCCGTCTCGTCGAAGAGGCGCTGTTCAACGCCGGGATTCGCAAATATATGTCCGACGTCCCGGCTTACCGTCCGGACAGCGTCTATCAATACATGATCAACGCCCACGTGCGACCGGACGTCTGCATCGACATCACGGCGACGCTCGATAAAAAAGTGGACGCGTTGACGTCATACGCAAGTCAATTCACACCAGTTGACGGCGTCGACACACCATTGACCGATGCGTACGTCGACCGCGTCGTCGCGCGCGACCGTCACTTCGGTAGCTTGATCGGCACGGACTACGCCGAAGGGCTCATGACCGTCAAACCATACGTCGTCACGCAGGCGGGTGAGCTCGCATGAAGCTACGTATCGGAGTCCTCTGTTATCCGTCGGTCGGAGGTTCAGGCATCCTCGCGACCGAGCTCGGGATGAAACTCGCCGACCGGGGGCACGACGTCCATTTCATCACGTCGAGCATCCCGTTCCGGTTGAATGCGTATCATCCGAACATCACGTTCCACCAAGTCGAGATCAACCAGTACTCGGTGTTCCGCTATCCGCCGTACGATATGACGCTCGCCTCGAAGATCGCGAGCGTCATCCGTGCGTTCGGCCTCGACGTCATCCACGCGCACTATGCGGTGCCCCATGCGGTTTGTGCCGCGCTCGGACGCGAGATGGCCGAGAGTAAGACGCCGATCGTCTCGACGCTCCACGGCACCGATATTACGGTGCTCGGGGAAGATGAAGAGTTGAAACCGGCGATCCTGTACGGTTTACGTCAGTCGGACGCGATCACGGCCGTGTCCGACAGTTTGAAGCGCGAGACGCTTGAGCGGATCGATGCAGGCCTTGAGATCGATGTCATCCATAACTTTATCGACGAATCGGTTTATCAGCCGCAAGCCGAGCCGTCGCTCCGTGAACGTTACGGCTTGTCAGCAGCCGACCGCGTCGTCATCCATATCTCGAACTTCCGACAAGTGAAGCGGATCGACCTCGTGCTCGAGGCGTTCCAGCGGATGAGCGTCCCGGGCAAGAAGTTGCTCCTCGTCGGTGACGGACCGCTCATGGGGGCGATGCGTCGACTTGTGAGCGAGATGGCGCTCGAAGACAGTGTCATCTTCGCCGGGAAACAAGAGCAAGTCGCGGCGTTGTTGTCGATCAGCGACGTCCATCTTCTGTTGTCGGACAAAGAGGCGTTCGGTCTCGTCGCTCTCGAGGCGTTAGCGACAGGCGTCCCATCGGTCGTCAGCGATGCCGGGGGCTTGCCGGAAGTGATCACGGACGGAGTGGACGGTTTTGTCGTCGCGCGCGGCGACGTCACAGCGGCCACGACCGCGCTCGAAGCGATCTTGCTCGACGATGCGCTCCATGCGAAACTGCGTGCCGGCGGTCTCGTGAAAGCGAGACAGTTCGCGTCTAAAGACATCGTCACGCAATATGAACGACTATACGAACAGGTGGTGCGCCGATGACAGAATGGGAGTATGCGAAACAAATCATAAAAAAAATCAACGACCACGGGGGCGAGGCGTACATCGTCGGCGGTGCCGTTCGTGACTACGTGCGCGGCACGCTTCCCGACGACATCGATATCGCGACGTCGTTGTTCCCGGAAGACGTCATGAAACTGTTCCCGAAATCGGTCCCGACCGGAATCGATCATGGGACGGTCACGGTCATCCTCGATCATCATCCGTTCGAGGTGACGACGTTCCGTTCGGAAGGGACGTATTCGGACTCGCGACGCCCCGACCACGTCTCGCTCGGCGTCACGCTCGAAGAGGACATGTTGCGCCGCGACTTCACGATGAACGCGATGGCGTTCCATGACGGCAACGTCGTCGACTTGTTCGGCGGCCGGCTTGACCTCGAGGCGCGGATCATCCGTACCGTCGGGAGCCCGTATGAACGCTTCAACGAAGACGCGCTCCGGATCATGCGTGCGTTTCGGTTCATGTCCCAGCTCGACTTCACGCTCGCTGATGATGTGCGGAACGCGGCGCGGACGCTCGGCCACAAATTACAAGACATCGCGATGGAACGCATCGCCATCGAGTTCGAGAAGTTGATGACGGGCCCTGCTTACCGCCGGGCGCTGACCGACCTTGTCGAGCTCGGCATCCATCAGTACTTACCGGACGTGTCCAAACAGCTCGTCCATCGTGTCGTCGCCGACAGACGGGCACCGATCAACGCGGTCGGAGGCTGGGCGCTATTCGTCTATCACGCCGGAGACATCCGTTGGCTCTCGCCATGGAAGCGTTCGAACGCCTTGAAGCGGGAGGCGGGCGTATTAGCCAACCTGTTCGACTCCGGGCTCGATACGCTCACTGTATATGAGACGTCTCAAGCGACGCTCGAGACGTATTTGCGGATGACCGGGAGCACGGAATCGTCCGACGCCTTAAAACGTGTGCTCCCGATCCAGTCACGGCGGGAGCTCCGGTTCGACGGTCGCGATGCGCTACAGGTCGGGGCGAGCGGCGCACGGATCAAGCACTTGCTCGCCGACCTCGAACGGCGCGTCGTCCTCGGCGAGTTAGCTAACGAGGAACAAACGTTACGAGAGGAGGCGGTCATGTGGCTTCAACGAGAGGAAAGGTCTTAAACTTGCTCCAAGACGGGGCGGTGTGGAGCGGACAGGAATTGGCCCGCCAATTAAATATTTCACGTACCGCCATTTGGAAACACATCGAGACGTTAAAACAAGACGGTTACGACATCGAAACGATCCCGCGTAAAGGGTATCAACTGTTCGGACGGACGGACCGGCTCGATGAACCGGCGTTCGTCTCGTTCCGGCACGGCCGGTTCGGGCAACACGTCTACGCCTACGACCAAGTCGACACGACGCAGCGCATCGCCCACGAACTCGCCCAAAAAGGGGCGCTTGAGGGGACGCTCGTCATCAGCGAAGAACAGACGGCAGGGCGCGGCCAACTTGGGCGCAGTTGGCACAACCCGAGCCACGTCAATATCGCGGCTAGTATCATCCTTCGTCCGGCGCTGCCGATTCGGGAAGCGTCGAAGCTGACGCTCATGGCGGCGAGCGCTTTCGCCCGGTCGCTAAGGCAACAAGGCGTCCCGGCATTTATCAAATGGCCGAACGACCTTCTCGTGAACGGGAAGAAGATCGGCGGGATTTTGACCGAGATGCAAACTGAAGGCGACCGCATCCAAGCCGTCATCCTCGGCTTCGGATTGAACGTCAATACGGAGTCGATCCCGACTGACCTGGTTCACCGGGCGACGTCGATCAAATTGGAGACGGGCGTCGCATTACGACGCAGTGAAGTGCTCGCCGATCTATTGGCCGAGCTCGAGACCGAATATGACGCGTTGCTCGAATCCGGGTTCGGCCCGGTCCGCGACAACTGGCTAGAGCACGCCGCTTATTTGAATGAAGAAGTGACGTTGACCGCCTCGGGGGAGTCTAAACGCGGTATCATGCGCGGCATCTCAGAACAGGGGGCGCTCCTGCTCGAGCGTCATGGTGCCGTCGAAGCCATCTATTCCGCTGAAATCGCAGTCTGGAATGATTGATGGAAACGTATTCGTGGTCTATAATGAACGTGTCGGACGCTATCGCAAGAAGTGTACCGGAATTGCAGACCGTCGTTTTAGTTAATTGTCTGCCTTGATCATTTTGACAGGGACAGAAGGACACTCAACCTTGAGTTCGTTTTCGTGCGCCTTCTTGCCAATCGTGTAAGAAGGCGTTTTTCCTTTCCTGTCTCCACATTTAGGAGGAGAACATATGCATACGATGACTTCATTATTGAAAAAGATGAAGCAAGAAGAGAAGTTGGTCATGTTGACCGCTTACGATTATCCGTCGGCGAAACTGGCCGAAGCGGCGGGAGTGGACATCATTCTTGTCGGAGACTCACTAGGAATGGTCGTGCTCGGTTACGACTCGACGATCCCGGTGACGATTCATGATATGGTCCACCATGCCAAAGCGGTGCGCCGCGGGGCGAAGGACACGTTCGTCGTCGTCGATATGCCGTTCGCGACGTATCACGGTGATTTCGACCGAACGCTTCAAGCGGCGGCGACATTGTTCCAAGACGGACATGCCGACGCCATCAAACTTGAAGGGGCGGGCGAAGTGCTCGAGACGATCGAACGATTGACGAAAGTCGGCATGCCGTGTGTCGCCCATCTAGGGCTCACGCCACAATCGGTCGGCGTGCTCGAAGGCTATAAAGTCCAAGGGAAGTCGCTTGAGGATGCCGAGCAACTGATCAACGACAGCCTCGAGGCCGAACGGGTCGGGGCGAAAATGCTCGTTCTCGAGTGTGTGCCGCATCAACTCGCTAAAAAAATCGCCGAAGCGCTTCACATCCCGGTCATCGGGATTGGTGCCGGTGCCGACGTCGATGGGCAGGTGCTCGTCTATCACGACGTCTTGAAGTATGGCGTCGACCGTCTCCCGAAATTTGTCGAGGCGTACGCCGACGTGAACGCGGTCGCGACGAGTGCCATCGGCTCTTACGTCCAAGCGACGAAAGACGGCTCGTTCCCGCTCGAACGCCACACGTTCACGATGGACGAGACGCTGCTCGACACGTTGTACGGTGGCAAAGCATGAGGATCGTCACCGATCCGATGTCGTTACGTGAAACTCTGTCCGACGGGTTGACCGTCGGCTTTGTGCCGACGATGGGTTACCTGCATGAAGGACACTTGAGTCTCGTCGAGGCGGCCAAACGCGAGAATGATCGCGTCGTCATGAGCATCTTCGTCAATCCGACCCAATTTGGGCCGAATGAAGACCTCGATCGTTATCCGAGAGATTTTGAACGGGACGAACAGTTGGCGCGAGAAGCGGGGGTAGACGTACTATTTTATCCGGATACCGCGACGATGTATCCGCTCGATATGGCGCGCGTGACGGTGCGTACCGGAGCCGACGTCTTATGCGGCGCCAGCCGGCCCGGTCATTTTGACGGTGTGTTGACGGTCGTCTCAAAACTGTTCAACTTGGTGCGGCCGACGCGTGCTTACTTCGGCTTGAAGGACGCCCAACAAGTCGCACTGATCGAGGGATACGTCCGGGACTATTTCGTGCCGGTCGAGATTATCCGCTGTCCGATCATTCGTGAGGACTCGGGACTCGCCAAGTCGTCGCGTAACGTCTACTTGTCTGAAACGGAACGGATTGACGCGAGCGACATCAATCGAGCACTCATCGAGGCGCGTGACGCGTTGACTGAAGGGGACGCGATCACGTCGGTACAAGAACGACTCGTCGAACGGCTGTCGGCAATCCCGAACAGTACGATCGACTATGTCGAACTAGTCGACTATCCGACGCTTTCGCAAGTGACAGACTCGTCGACAGAACTGTTGATTGCAGTGGCGGTGCAGTTTGAACGCGCCCGCTTGATTGATAATACGATTTGGAAGAGAGGGTGAATCAAATGATTCGAACATTTATGCACGCCAAGCTACACAAGGCGACCGTGACCGAGGCGAATTTACACTACGTCGGCTCGATTACGATCGATGAGGATTTGATGGACGCGGTCGGGATTATGGAAAATGAGCACGTCCACATCACGAACAACCATAACGGCGCCCGCATTGAGACATACGTCATCAAGGGTGAGCGCGGTTCAGGCGTCATCTGCCTAAACGGGGCAGCGGCCCGCCATTTCCAAGTCGGCGATGTCGTCATCATCATGGCCTACGGTCAGATGACGGCTGAAGAGGCGAGATCGCATCGTCCGAAAGTTGCGGTGTTGAACGATCGCAACGAAGTCGATCAACTGTTGTACGAAGAAATCGCACATACGATTCTATGAACAGAGCGGGGATGCCCTTAGAGGCAACCCCGTTTTTTCGTGCATCGTTCTATGGTAAGATGAGACAGACAGAAAGAGACAGAAAGCACGAGCGTGCCGAAGATGGGATGGATGTTATGGACACTTATGTGATAGTGGATTTAGAGACGACCGGTCATTCCGTCAAATCCGGCGATGAACTGATTGAATTCGCGGCGGTGGTCGTACAAGGTAGTGAAGTGATTGAGCGCTACAGTACGTTGATTCGACCGAGTCGTCCAATCCCTCCTTTTATCACGCAGTTGACGACGATAACAGATCAGGATGTGGCGTCTGCTCCGGCGTTTGAAGACGTTATCCCTGATATTTGGAAGATGTTAGATGGGCGAGTGTTCGTTGCCCACAACGTTTCGTTTGATTTGAATTTTTTAAATGAGAGTTTAGAACTGGCAGGATATTTACCTTTCCAAGGGCGGGCCATCGATACGGTCGAACTCGCGCGCATCTTGTATCCGACACTTGAAAGCCACGCGCTCGAGTCACTCGCCGACACGTTCGACTTGGTGCACACGGACGCGCACCGCGCCCTCAGCGACGCCGAGGCGACCGCGGAGTTGTTTATTCAACAACTCGATCGTCTGCGGACGCTACCGGTCGTGACACTAAAACAGTTGCGCCGTCTGTCCGAGTCGTGGACGAGCAACATCGAGCCGTTGCTCGATGATCTCATCGTCGAGATCGGTATTCGGCCAGATGACGAGACGACGTACGATATCCACCGGAAAATCGCACTCCGTCGCCTGACTGATTCGTTTGAGCCGGCGATCGAGCGCGAACCGTTCGAACCGTTTCTTCATCGGACGATCGAAGAGACGCTTCCGTCACTGTTCGACCAATTCGAACCGAGACAAAGTCAATTCGAGATGATGCGGCACGTCTATAAGGCGCTCGACGATGAGGCGACGCTTCTCATCGAGGCCGGGACCGGCACAGGCAAGACGTTAGCCTACTTGATCCCGAGCGCGCATCACGCCCTTGAGACGAAACGCCCGGTCGTCGTCAGCACGCATACGATCCAATTACAAGAACAGCTGCTCAACCGGGACTTGCCGATCTTAAAAGCTATTTTCCCGGAAATCGAGTTCACGCTTTTGAAAGGAAGACGCAACTATATCGATCTCCGGAAGTTTGAGATGGTGCTCGAGGAGACGAATGACGGGATGCTCTCGGCGATGTGCAAGGCGATGGTGCTCGTCTGGTTGACCGAGACGGAGACAGGGGACTTGGAAGAGTTGTCACTCCCTGGAGCAGCGACACAAGGACCGGCTTCGTTCAAACGGCTCATTCAAGCCGACGCGGCAACGGACTTCGGCCGCTTCGATCCTTGGTATAGCCGTGACTTCTTCACGCGGGCCGTCCTGCGTTCGAAAGAGGCGGACATTATCGTCACGAATCACGCGTTGCTCTTCTCGGATCTGCAGCATCAGGCCGGGATTCTCCCGACCGACACGCCGCTCATCTTGGACGAGGCGCACCAAGTCGAAGAGGTCGCCTCGTATCATTTCGGCGTCACGTTCGACGCGATCCAGTTCGATCGCTTATTCAAATGGTTCGGCTACGGGGCCGACGGAAAGTTCCATTCCCGGCTGCTGCAACTTGCCGACTTGACGTCCGTGTCCGAAGAGACGGAAGCGTTCAGTAAAGAGACCGACCAGGCGTTAGCCCAAGTCGATGTCGAACTAGACGACCTGTTGACGGCGCTCCAGTCGCTCGGCAAGAAAAAAGATCAACGGCAAACCGTTCGCTTCGAACGGGAAGGTGACGTGTTCCGACCGATCCGTGAAGTGGCGAAGCGGCTTGAGAACCGTTTACGGACGCTTCGGATGTCGCTCCGGCAGATGCTTCGTCTTCTCGATGAGCATAAAGAGCATATGACGTTCAAGCAACGCGCCGTGATCGGTGACTTGAAGGCGTTCATCGGTGACGTGCGAGAGATTGAGAGCGTGCTGTATGAAACGATGCTCACCCGCGACGATGACGCTGTCAGTTGGGTCGAGTTGAACTTGGCCAACCGCAAATTGACCTCGGTCTATACGCAACCGGTCGAAATCGGACCGTTGCTCCATGAGCGCTTGTTTGCGAAACGGCCGACGATTTTGACGTCGGCGACGATGACCGTGTCCGGTCGGTTCGGCTTTATCGAGCGCAGGCTCGGTCTCGACGGGCAGGACGTGAGACGGGTCGTCCTCGCTTCGCCGTTTGACTTCAAGAAACAGGCGAAATTGTTCGTCCCGTCAGACATCCCGTTGATCAACGAAGTGCCGTTACCGCATTTCGTCGATCAAATCGCCGCTTCGATTGCCCGGATTGCCAACGTGACGAAAGGACGCATGCTCGTCTTGTTCACGTCGAACGAGCTGTTACGTTTGACGCACGAGGCGGTGAGACATCAGCTAGACGACGCGTATACGTTGCTTGCCCAAGGCGTCAGCGGCGGCTCGCGCAGCCGTTTGACGAAGCAGTTCAAACGAATCGATCAGTCGATTTTGTTCGGGACGGCCAGCTTCTGGGAAGGGGTCGATATCCCGGGCGAAGCGCTCACCTGCCTCGTCATCGTGCGTCTCCCGTTCGCCCCGCCCGACCAACCGGTCATTCAGGCGCGGTCCGAAAAAATTGAAGCGACCGGGAAGTCGTCGTTTTTCGAACTGTCACTTCCGCAAGCGGTCATCCGCTTCAAACAAGGCGTCGGTCGCCTCATTCGCTCGAAAGAGGATTACGGCGCCATCTTCGTCTTCGACCGCCGTGTCGAGACGACGCGTTACGGGAAACAGTTTCTCAATAGTCTACCGGCTGTCGACCGGATCGAAGGATCGCTCGAGACGTCACTGGCCGAGCTCGAACTGTTTTTAGATGAGAAAGAAGAGACGACTCTAGGAAATCAGAGATAACGCTAGGCAGCGTGAAATTATCGCTTTATAATGATGGGTATAGTGTTTTGAAGGAGGAGTAAACATGAATTCGAATATTGAGACGCTCGCGACCGTTCGGATCGAGCCGACGGCAGACGTGTACAAAATCGTCGACCTATTGAATCGTACACTGAAGAGCCAAGATTTGATGTTCGGTCTTGCACTAGAGAAAAAAGTGAATGATCCGAAGAAAGAAGAGATGGTGTTCACCATCTATCGGACAGAATGACGCGGAAGACAAAAGTAGTGGTTGCTCTTATGACGGCACTCATCGGTGTCGTCATCGTGTTTAGTGGGATTTATTGGTTCACGGTCGGTCATACGGAACGGACAAAACAAAACATGATCGCGGAAGCGCGCGATCGTCTTGAGGCCGAACAGCCGACGGTCCGGATCGAACGGGCTGAGCTCTTTAACGGGACGGAACCGTACGTCGTCTTCGAGGAGACGGACCGCGTCCTGTTCGTGCCGGTCGACAGTAAGCAACCGATCGAGACGCGTGAGATCGAGTCGGTCGACTTAGATAAAGTCTGTGCCGATTCGCTCGAGGAGACCGGTGGTACGCTCGTCAGTTGTAAGTACGGGTTTGACGAGCGGGCGCTCATCGAAGTCGTGACGAAATCAGGGGCGACGTATACGTATTCCTATTACACGCTTCAAACCGGAGACTTTATAAGACGGGTCCAACTGGCGGATTCGAACTGAACGAGATTAGAGGAGGATATCGATGGAACATCTATTGGCAAGACGTGTAAAACAGTTAACACCTTCGACGACGCTCGCGATCACGGCGAAAGCGAAAGCATTGAAAGCTTCGGGACAAGACGTCATCGGACTCGGGGCCGGTGAGCCGGACTTCAATACGCCTGAACGAATTATTGAGGCCGCATGCAAGGCTGCACGTGACGGCGATACGAAGTATACGCCTTCAGGCGGAACGGTCGCTTTAAAAGATGCCATCATCGAGAAGACGAAACGCGACAGCGACCTCACGTTCGAGCGTAACGAGGTCATGGTCGCCTCAGGGGCGAAACATGCGTTATACGCCTTGTTCCAAGCGATTCTCGACGAAGGTGATGAAGTCATCATCCCGGTCCCGTATTGGGTGAGTTATCCGGAACAAGTGAAACTTGCCGACGGTGTCCCGGTCTATGTGGAGACGACCGAGGCGACGACGTTCAAACTGACGCCAGAGTCACTTGAAGCCGCCATCACAGACCGGACGAAAGCGGTCATCTTGAACAGCCCGTCCAACCCGACCGGTATGATCTATACGGAGTCAGAGTTGGTCGCACTCGCCGAAGTCGTCAAGCGCCACGACCTGCTCGTCGTCAGTGACGAAATCTATGAGAAGCTCATCTATGGTGATAGCGAGTTCGTCTCGATTGCCACGCTTCCTGACATGCGTGAGCGGACGATCATCATCAACGGGGTCTCGAAGTCACATGCGATGACCGGGTGGCGCATCGGGTACGCGATCGGAGACAAGACGATCATCGAAGCGATGACGAACCTCGCATCGCACTCGACGTCGAATCCGACGTCGATCGCCCAAGCGGCGGCCGTCGAGGCGTACAACGGCTCGCAAGATGATGTCGAGATGATGCGGGTCTCATTTGAAGAGCGTCTTGAGATCGTCTATGAGAGATTGATCAACATACCAGGCATCACGTGCCTGAAACCGCAAGGGGCATTCTACTTATACGCCAACGCCAAACAAGCCGCGTCGATGAGCGGCTACGACTCGGTCGACGCATGGTGCGAAGCAGTGCTCGGTGAAGCATTCGTCGCGCTCGTGCCGGGATCGGGCTTTGGGCAGGATGATTACGTCCGCTTGTCTTATGCAACAGAATTGAAGCGAGTACTAGAAGCGCTCGATCGAGTGGAAAACTTTATCAAGAGTAGCGCTCGATAAGCGAAAGGATGGATATGAACATGACAACTATTTCAATTAGCCAATTTAAAGATTATGAAGGACAATCGGTCCGGGTCGGTGCCTGGATCGCCAACAAACGTTCGAGTGGTAAAATCGCCTTCCTTCAACTCCGGGACGGGAGCGGGTTCGCCCAAGCCGTCGTCGTCAAAGCAGAAGTCGCGGAAGAACTGTTCGCCCTCGCAAAAGGCGTGACGCAAGAGACGTCAGTCTGGGTGACGGGTAACGTCAAATCGGATGGCGGCCGGACGCCGCTCGGCTTCGAACTCGAAGTGACAGCGATGGAAGTCATCTCGGAATCGATCGACTATCCGATCACGCCGAAAGAACACGGGACGGAGTTCTTGATGGACAACCGTCACCTCTGGCTCCGGTCGCGTCGCCAGCACGCGATCATGAAAGTCCGGAACGAATTGATCCGGGCCACATACGAGTTCTATAACCAAGAAGGATTCGTCAAGATCGATCCGCCGATCATCACGTCGAGCGCGCCGGAAGGAACGACGGAGTTGTTCGAGACGGACTACTTCGGTCAGCCGGCCTACTTGTCGCAAACAGGTCAGTTATATATGGAAGCCGCAGCGATGGCGCTCGGAAAAGTGTTCTCGTTCGGTCCGACGTTCCGCGCTGAAAAATCGAAGACACGTCGCCACTTGATCGAGTTTTGGATGATCGAGCCGGAGATGGCATTCTTCGACCATGATATGAGTCTTGATCTGCAAGAGCGTTACGTATCGTACATCGCGAAGTCAGCGCTTGACCATTGCCGGAACGAGCTTGAGTTGCTCGGACGCGACTTGGAGAAACTTGAAAAAGTTCAAGCGCCGTTCCCACGTATTCGTTATACGGACGCGATCAAGTTCTTGAAAGAAGAAGGCTTCGATGACATCGAGTACGGGGATGACTTCGGGGCGCCGCACGAGACGGCGATCGCCAACGCGCATGATTTGCCGGTGTTCATCACCCATTGGCCGAAAGAAATCAAGCCGTTCTACATGAAAGTCGATCCAGAGAACCCTGAACTCGTCCTTTGTGCCGATTTGATCGCACCTGAAGGTTACGGCGAGATCATCGGCGGTTCGCAGCGTGAAGACGACTACGACCGCTTGAAAGAAGAGATCGTCAAAGAAGGACTGGATGAGACCGATGCGTATGACTGGTATCTTGAGTTGCGTAAGTACGGCTCGGTCCCACACTCGGGCTTCGGGCTCGGTCTTGAGCGGACCGTCGCTTGGATCAGCGGAATCGAACACATCCGTGAAGCGATTCCGTTCCCACGTCTATTGAACCGAATTCACCCATAATCGCCAATCGGGGATGACTAATTGTCTTCCCCGATTGATTTGTCTAGAAAGGATGTGCGACATGGATGCACATAATCTGATCAAGCTGTTTGAACAAAGTCCGGTCGTCGTTCCGAGGAAGCTGTTCACCGATGCACGTCGTCTCAATCTCAACCCGGTCGAGTTTTGTCTCGTCGTCCACTTGTTGGAGTTGACGGGAGAAGGCATCGAGATGCCGCTTCCGAGCGAGCTCGGCGACCGGATGAACGTTCCCGAGAGCGAGGCACGCTCTGTTCTGCTCGGGCTGCTGCAAAAAGAGCTCGTCGCCATCGATGCGTCGGCGGAAGTGGAGCGTTACAGTCTGCTCCCTCTTTTCCAAGCACTCGAAGAAGACGGCGCCCCTGAAAAAAATACGCAGTCGCTAAACGAGAACCTTATCCATACGTTCGAGCGGGAGTTCGGGACAATCACGCCGTTTGAGATCGAGCAAATCGTCGGCTGGTTGACCGAAGACGGTTTCAGTGAAGAACTCATCTTGGCCGCGCTCCGCGAGGCGAAACTGCGTAACGTCCGGAACTTCAAGTACATGGATAAAATCTTGAGCGTCTGGCAAGACCATAAAGTCGAGTCACTTGAAGACTTGGTCGAGTATCAACGGAGGAAAAAGTGATGTTGACGAGAGCTCAATTGAACGAAATCTCGGAGACGATGCGGCAAATGTTCCCGGACGCCCATTGTGAGCTGACCCACCGCAACCCGTTCGAACTCGTCGTCGCCGTGGCGCTGTCCGCGCAGGCGACGGACGCGCTCGTCAACCAAGTGACGCCTGGACTGTTCGAGGCGTTCCCGACGGTCGAGGCGATGGCTGCGGCTGACGTAGCGGAAATCGAGTCGCTCATTAAACGAATCGGTCTGTTTCGAAACAAGGCCAAAAACGTCAAAGCGCTGTCGATGCGAATTCTTGATCTGCACGGAGGGATCGTCCCGGACGACCGGGAATCACTCGAGGCGCTGCCTGGAGTCGGGCGCAAGACGGCGAACGTCGTGTTGTCGGTCGCCTTTCATGAACCGGCGTTCGCGGTCGATACCCACGTCGAGCGTGTGTCCAAACGGCTCGGCATCTGCCGTTGGAAAGACAACGTCCGTCAAGTCGAAGACACGCTCATGAAGAAGTTTCCCCGTGAAGACTGGTCGCAGCTCCACCACCAGTTCATCTTTTTCGGACGGTATCACTGCAAGGCACAACGGCCCGGCTGCGAGACGTGCCCGCTCTTGCATATGTGCCGCGAAGGCAAGAAGAGGATGAAGTCGCAACAAGCGACGAATTCATAAAAAAATCGCCTCGTAGATGGCTACGAGGCGATTTTTAATGGTTCCAGGGATGGTCGCTCCATTCGCGACGTTTTTTCGTGATCGGGACTTTTTTGAAGCCCCAGTTGCGGAAATCTTGGTCTGGACTGTCTTTACGAATGTAAATCTTGTCCTTGATGGCTTTGAAGATTCGGTTTTCATCCCCATAATGGACGAACCGTGGTTTCACTTCGATCACGCCGCGGCGCACGCGCGAGAGCGGCAGGCAGACGAGGTCAGCGATTTCAAGACCAGATTGATAGATCGTGCTTTGTTTCTCTGAGAAGATGAACCCTTTGATTTTTTGTCGGCTCTTCTCGACGTCGAGATGGACCGTCCCGGAATTGAAGATATCGAAAAATGCTTTTTGAATGAGCAGGTTCTGATAATCGTCGCGCGACTCGAGGACGACACGGGCGCTGACAGCTTCCGTCTCTTCCAAAAATGCATAAAACGATTTCATCAAATGGGCGAAAGCGACGACATAAGGGTCTTTCGGCGTCGAGTAGAAATCGTGAAGCTTCTGTTTATCGACCTCGACACTGACGATCGTGCAATTGATATCGCGCAAGAAGTCTGGGAGTTTGTTCCAAAAATCACGGAGCATATCGATTGTGATCCCATCGTCTTTTCCATATGGGTGCTCGGCCTTTAAAATTTCTTTTAAATGCAGTGGGATATTTTCCGTTTTGAAGACATCTCGCTTGAACGCTTGTAAGCGTCGCTTCAATTCGCACGGCATTCCGGCCTCATCGGCGTCAATCGCATACTTGTATTCCATCAATACCCCGGTCAAGTTGAACTGGGTGTTGCCTTTTGGTGTACCTGTCTCGTCGACGAACATGACATACTTCTTTTGTGTCTCCATCTTACTCCTCCAACAGGGCTTAGGGATATGGATTCTAAGCCGCCTAGTTTATTTCCAGTCCTCGCGAAACGCTCTCGATCGCTTACTTTTTTAAAGTCTCGTCAATCAGCGTTTAGCCTGTTCACATTTCGGTTAATAAGTAGAGGACCTATTGTAGAAAAGTATTCAATGACACAATAACAAGGTCGTGTCAATTTGAATACACAATGCACTACACACTAGTTTAACATACGGGAGTTTGGTACGATATGGATTGCGGAAAATCCACGGAGGAGTCGAGCGACATAACTCGACAATCAGACTTCAGACGGAAGGAACGAGTGGATCAACCTGTTAAACTAGTAATTAGGGGTGACGACATTGTTCCATTATCCAAACGGGAAGAAACCGAGAGCGGCCGAGATGCCGGCAAAGTCCAGTCCGCCAACGTATGCGAATCGAGGCATGAATTTAGAGACGCTTCTGAACGATACGAACGAGTTTTATCGACTCCACGGAAAAGCGGTCATTCATAAAAAACCGACTCCACTTCAAATCGTCAAAGTCGATTACCCGAAACGGAGCGCGGCCAAAGTGACCGAGGCGTATTTTAAGCAAGCCTCGACGACCGACTACAACGGGGTCTATCGCGGGAAATACATTGATTTTGAAGCGAAAGAGACGAACAATAAAACGTCGTTCCCGCTCGGAAACTTTCATGACCATCAAATCAATCACATGCGCGAGTGTGAGCGTCACGGAGGGATTTGTTTTGTCATCATCCGGTTTAGCCGCTATAATACGCAATATGTGTTATCAACGGAGCAATTATTACACTGGTGGGAGCAGCGAGAGACGGGACGGAAGTCGATCCCGCTCGCATATATTGAACAAGAGGCAATCGAAGTTCCAACACGAGCCCTTCCAGCCATCGATTATTTGACGGCGATTGAAGCGTGGCTCGATTGAATAGAAGGAGTGAAGCGTGAATGGAACGAAGTCGGATGGCGCGTCGACAAGATACGACGAAAAAGCCAAAGCAACAAACGAAAAAACCAAAACAACAAACAAAGAAACCGATGTGGAGACGCATCCTACTTATTATAGGATTGTTGTTGATCGTCGGAGTGGTCGTCGGAGGAGCTTATACAGCCTACGCGATTGCGACCGCACCGCCGCTCGATGAGGAGAAATTAGTCGATACGTATCCGATTCAGCTACTGTCGGCTGAAGGTGAACCGCTTGAAGAAAGCGGCCAGATCCGTGAGTACGTGTCCATCGACGATATTTCAGAAGTGATGCAGCAAGCGGTCATCTCGATCGAGGACCGTCGCTTCTATGAGCATAACGGAATCGACGTGCGCCGCATCGGCGGTGCCGTGCTCGCGAACGTGACCGACGGTTTCGGGTCTGAAGGTGGCTCGACGATCACGCAACAACTTGTCAAACAGTCGTTCTTGTCGACCGACAAGAAATTAAAACGTAAATTGCAAGAGCAGTGGCTCGCCGTGAAACTCGAGCGCGAGTACACGAAAGAACAGATTCTTGAGATGTACTTGAACAAGAACTACTACGGTTCAGGGGCGTGGGGTGTGCAAGCGGCCTCGAAGACGTACTTCAACAAGCCGGTGTCAGAAGTGAACTATCAAGAAGCGGCTATCTTAGCGGGACTCCCGCAACGACCGAGCGCTTATGATCCGATCGCTGGCGACCAAGAACTCACGCGTTACCGTCAAGAGCAAGTGCTGTCGGCAATGAAGCGGGACGGTCATATCACAGAACAACAGTATAACGAGGCGCTCGACGTCGAGATTGCCGACGTCATCTCGCCGGGTGCGCAGACAGAAGAAGAGTCTTACACCCGTTCGATTTACGCTCGTGTGCAAGCGGAGCTCGAAGAAGACTACGGCTTAGAGCAGTCTGATATTTACGGGACGGGTTTGAAAGTATATACGTCGATCAATAAAGAGCTGCACGCGAAATTCAATAAAGATATTAAGACAGATAACGTGAACATTCCAAACGGTGAGTTCCCGAAAGATCTCCGCATGGGAGCGACCGTGTTAAACACGAAGACGGGTGAAATCGTCGCCGTCGTCGACAGCCAACAGGCGGAACAAGGCGACAAGAACTACCGCGACTATTCGCGGGAGAAACGCCAAATCGGGTCGACGGCGAAGCCGTTCTTCGATTACGGTCCAGGGATCGAGAAAGCCCAATGGTCGACTGGAAAAATCTTGATGGATGCGCCGTTTGATGAAGGCGAATTCAATCCGAAGAACTATTACACGGGGTATCGCGGCGCCAACACGATGCGTTACTACTTGACGATTTCCGGGAACACGCCGGCCGTCCGCGCTTTCCAGGAAGTACAGGACGAGTTCGGTCCAGAGGCGATCGAGTCGTTCGTCGAGAACGTCGGCATCGAGCCGGCCCGCTCGGGTGACGAGTTGTTGCTTTCGAACACTCTCGGTACAGCCGAGGCGAGCACGACGCAAATGGCGGCCGCTTATGCGGCGCTCGGTGCGAACGGGATGTACACGAAGCCGCACTTGATTCAAAAGATTGAGTTCAACGACGGATCGACGATCAACTCGCCGATCAAAGCGAAGCAGGCGATGGAAGACTACACGGCCTATATGTTGACCGATATGCTCCGTGACGTGGTCAACACACCAACTGGTACGTATGCGCCTGATCCCTTCCAATACGACGTCGCCGGGAAGACCGGGACGACGAACGATAAAGATAAAAATCCAAACGATAAGTGGTTCACGGGTTATACGACCGACTACTCGATCTCGGTTTGGACCGGGAAAGCACCCGGAGCTGATAAGGATGCGCTTGCTGAGGACCACGCCCAGTACTACTTCGACTATATGATGCAAGAAGTGACGAAGGCGACGGGAAGTCCGGATCGCTTCCAGCAACCAGATTCGGTGCTATCGCTCGGCAATGAACTATACGTCAAAGGGACGAAACCAAAAGACTTAGAACCAAAAAATCTTCCGGCACCGACCGGCGCGTCGATCAATTATGACATTCCGTCCGACAGCGGGACGTTGACGTGGTCATATAATCGTCAAGCGGTCGAAGCGGACGGTTATCAAGGTCTCTCGTTCACCGTGACGGAGAAACGTCCGGACGGCAGCGAACGTGTCGTCGGAACGACGGAAGACACGAGCATTGCTATTTCGGGTCTCCGGAACGGGACGACGACGTTCACGATCGTCGCGACTGCTTCGAACCAGCTCGTAGGGGAGCAACAGTCGAGCCCGGCCCAAACGCAATACACGGTCGAACGCAGTCAAGAACCGGCTGAAGAAGAGGAAGAACCGGCAACGGAAGAGACGCCTCCAGAAGAAGAGCCGGCTGAAGAAACACCACCGAATGAGACTGACAACAATAACGGGAATGGTAACAACGGAAATGGAAATGGGAACAATGAAGGCGGTGAAGGAGAGACGACTGAAGAGCCGGCGACGGAGGAGACCCCTCCGGAAGAAGAATCTTCGACCGAGCTCGAATCACAGTCTAACTCAGACACGTCTGAATCAAACCAAGACCGTGAAAATGACAATCGCGAATAAATTGACTTACTTTAAACAGGGCGACATCAACGCCCTGTTTTTCTTTGTGGTTTGTTATAATGAAAAGAAAGCGAATAGGATGGTGACATATGGTTCAACTCTCTCTTAAGCGAAAGATGAAAGTGTTGTTTGTAATCGATCGACTGCAAGACGATGATCTTGGCCTGCCCCTTCACGGCGTCAACGGACTGAAGATGGGACGTATTCTGTTAGAAGAATCAATCCCGTTCGGACGATTAATCGATGATTCGGCCGTGGCAGAGGCGATCGGCCATCCTTATTTGAAACGGATCGGCGTCGAGACGATGTTTCTCGGCGATGAATCTTTTTATCCAGAACTTCTTCGCGGTAAGCGCCAAGCGCTGACGACGCACGAGGATTATCATAAAGCGGTGCAACGTTACACGAAACATTTGCAAGCAGTCCATTCGAAATGCACGAAGTTACATACCATCGTCTTGTTCGGCCGTTCGACGCACCTGTTATACAATGATGCGATGGAGCGGCTTGAAGAAGAAAATGAGCATGTCGCCGAGGCGTTCAAAGCGATGGAGGTGCTACACTTGCCTGCGGTTCATCGTCTCTTGCGTGACGAACGAATCAGTCAAGTGAAGACGATCGTGGAGCGACTTGCACCTTCAAAATCATGAAATAAGTTGGTGAGCACTATGCGGAAAAAACGTTCCGTCGAAGAGATGATTAAGACATTAAAGACCGACCCGAGTTTTTCCGCCAATGTCACACACTGGCATACGGTCGAGGCACAACCTGCAAGATACGCGGCCATCCCGTCGAGCGTCCCAGACGATCTTGTCCGGGTGTTAAACAGTCGCGGCATCGAGCAATTGTACACGCATCAGGCCGAAGCGGTCGAACAGACGTCACGTGGGAACTCGACTGTCATCGTGACGCCGACAGCTTCTGGTAAAACGCTCTGCTATAATTTGCCCGTGCTGTCTAGAATGATTGAGAAACCGACGGCACGAGCCCTCTATCTGTATCCGACGAAAGCGCTCGCGCAAGACCAGAACAGCGATTTGATGGAGATGGTCGAGGCGCTCGAAGGCGACCTCCGATGCTTCACGTATGATGGGGACACGTCGCCGGCAGCGCGGACGAAAGTACGGGACGCCGGCAACATCGTTATCACGAACCCGGATATGCTTCACTCAGGAATTTTGCCGCATCACACGAAATGGATCCGGTTGTTTGAAAACCTCGAATATATCGTTGTCGATGAACTGCATACGTATCGCGGCGTATTCGGGAGCCATGTCGCCAACGTCTTTCGGCGGCTCAAACGAATCTGTGCTTACTATGGAAGTTATCCGAAATGGATCATGACGTCCGCGACAATCGCGAACCCGGTCGAGCTGGCCGAGCTGTTGACCGAGGAAGAAGTGACGCTCGTCAACAATAATGGAGCTCCGCAAGGGAGAAAACACCTTATTTTCTATAACCCTCCGGTCGTCAATGAAGCGCTCGGGATTCGTCGGAGTGCCACGCTCGAAACGAAGCGGATCGCATCAAAACTTGTCGAGGCCGATATTCAAACGATCGTCTTCGCTCGGTCACGGGTCCGTGTCGAGGTGCTATTGACGTATTTGCAAGAATTGACGAGACGTGAACTTGGACCGAAGTCGATCGTCGGTTATCGGGGCGGTTATCTTCCGTCAGAGCGGCGTGAGATTGAACGCAGGCTCCGGAACGGTGAAATCAAAGCCGTCGTTTCGACGAACGCGCTCGAACTCGGTGTTGACATCGGTCAACTCGAGGCGTGCGTATTGAACGGATATCCCGGCACCGTCGCCTCGCTCTGGCAGCAAGCAGGAAGAGCCGGCCGTCGCCAGTCGGAATCACTCGTCATCTTCGTCGCCTCGTCGTCATCACTCGACCAACTCGTCGTCGAGCAACCAGACCTGATTTTAGAGCGTTCGCCTGAGGCGGCCCGTCTTGACCCGAACAACTTGATCATTTTAGTCGATCATATGAAGTGCGCCGCCTTCGAGCTCCCGTTCCAAAAAGGGGAGCGTTTCGGTACGGTCGAGACCGAGGATATCCTTGATTTCTTGACGGACGCGCAAATCTTGCATGAGCGTGCCAATAAATACTATTGGATGACGGACGCCTTCCCGGCCCACGACATCTCGCTGCGGACGAGCGATCAAGAGAACGTCGTCATCGTCGACCAGACGGCGAAACATCAAGTCATCGGCGAGATGGACACGTTCAGTGCGATGACGCTGCTTCACGACGAGGCGATCTATTTGCATGGGGCCGAGCAATATCAAGTCGAGAAACTCGATTTTGAAGAGAAGAAAGCGTACGTGCGGCGCGTCGATGTCGATTACTACACAGACGCAAACTTGGCTGTGGAGTTAAAAGTGCTAGAAGAAAACAAGACGAGCGGTGCCAAGACGTTCGGTGAAGTGTCGGTCATCGCAATGGCGACGCTGTTCAAGAAAATCAAGTTCGGGACGCATGAGAATATCGGATCTGGTCCGATCCACTTGCCGGAACGGGAGTTGCATACGACGTCGACCTGGTTCACGCTCGATGACCGGTTCGCTTACTCGGAAGCCGATATGGAAGATCAGCTCGAGGCCGTCAGTGACTTGTTGCGCCGGCTCGCCCCGCTCTACTTGATGTGCGACACGCTCGACTTGTTCACGACGATTCAAATGAAAGCGACCCATACGAATAAACCGACCGTCTACTTGTACGACCGCTATCCGGGCGGTATCGGCTTGAGCGAAGCGCTCTTCCGAGACGCCGCTGAAATTTTAGACGCAGCAATCCGCACGGTCGAGGATTGTCCGTGTGTGAGCGGATGCCCACGTTGCGTCGGGATGATCGGCTACGGTGACTTTAAAGACCAAGTTGTCAATCAGTTGACCGCATTGAAAGGGACGATATGAAAGCGAAGCTATCACGACTCATCAAAACAAATGAACCGAAACAAGCGACGGTCACACCAGATGACGCGGAGCAAGCCAAGTGGATCGCGCGAGGTGGCGAGATCTTGACGTTTGAAAGCGAGTGGTGCGTGCGCTTGAAAGAGATTTATCCGCTTGAAGCGACGTATCACGACTTTACGTTCGACGCGGCGAAACGTGCCCTCGGGACGGCAGACCATCCGTTCTTCACGGTCGACGTGCCGTATGACCAAGTGTTGTTCATGGATACGGAGACGACCGGGCTCCGTGGTGCCGGGACGTCCATCTTTTTGATCGGGTTCGCCCGCTTCAAGCCAGACCATCTCGAGATGATTCAGTACGTATTGCCGCACCCGGCGTTTGAGACGGCGTTCTACTATCACTTTCTCAATGACATCGGCGACGAGATCCGGTTCGTGACGTACAATGGAAAATCGTTCGATTGGCCGCAAATCAAGACGCGTCATACGTTCGTCCGGACGAAAGTGAAGGCGTTGCCCGCCGTCGGTCATGTCGATCTGTTGCATGCGTCAAGGCGTCTGTTGAAGCCGACACTCGAGTCGGTCTCGTTAAAAGCGGTCGAGGCCCATTTTGGACATGCCCGAACGGACGATCTGCCAGGTTTTCTCGCCCCGATGCATTACTTTCAATACGTCAAAGAGCGGGACCCTGATATTTTACAACCGGTCATCGAGCACCATCACGCCGATTGCTTGAGCCTCGTGTCGCTTTATAAGCGGCTCTGTCACCTCGTCGAAGCAGACGAGCCGACGTTTGGAGAAGAGCGGGCCCATTGGTTGAACGATCTAGGGAGTACGGACGAGGCACTCAAACAGTATGAACGGATCGAGCAACCGACAAAACGAGCGAAAATGCGTCAAGCGCTGCTGTTAAAGCGGACCGGCCGCATCGTCGAAGCGCTTCCTCTTTTCAAAGAAGTCGGGACGACCGAGGCGTTGGTCGAGCTAGCCAAGTATGCAGAACATCAGCAAAAAGATGTCGTGTCAGCCATTCGATATACCGAGCAGGCGATTGCGATCGTGGAACAGCAAAAGACGGTCTTGAAACAGACCGTCCAAAAACAGCAACACGCGCTCAACCATCGTCTAGCTCGGTTAGAAAGGAAGAGGTTATGAAAGTTGTTGCGATTACCGGGTATCGGCCCCATGAGCTTGGGATCTTCAAAGCTGACCATCCTGGCATCGAGATCATCCAAGAAGCGTACCGCCGAAAGATCACAGAAGCAATCGAACTCGGGGCCGAATGGTTCATCTTCAGTGGAACGAACGGTTGTGAATTGTGGGCAGGACAAGTATTGTTAGAGTTAAGAGAAACACACCCGATTAAAATCGCGGTGTTTCCGCCATTTTTAGAGATGGAAGAACGGTATAAGCCGTATGAACAAGAGTTATTCAGCCAGTTGCGGCTCGAAGCCGATTTTTTTGAACCGCTCACGCAACGTCCTTATGAAGACCCGAGTCAGCTGCGCGCAAAAACAGCGTTCTTTTTAGACAAGGCAGCAGGATTAATTACGTTGTATGACGAAGAGACGGGAGGAAGCCCCCGTTTCCTCGTTGAAGGGGCTAAACGAAAACACCAGATGGAACTATTCATGATCACACAAGACGACCTGCGTGTGATCGAGGAAGAAAAACAGTGGGAACAACAGTGGGAGTGAAGACTATGCAAACCGAATTAACAGCCGAAGCAATCTATAAACAAGAATTCAAGACGGCCCTCCGCGGCTACTCGCAAGAAGAAGTCGACCAATTTTTAGACGTCGTCATCCGGGACTATGAGAAGATGGCGAAAGAGATCGAACGTTTGCGACAAGAGAACGAATCGTTGCGCCGTGGTTCAAGCGAACCGACCGAGCCGGTGAAACCGGCCCAACCTGTCGCCTCGAACTACGATATGTTGCGTCGGATTTCAAACTTAGAAAAGGCCGTCTTCGGAAAACAAGTCGGACCTAGCGAATAACGAGAGGAGGTGGAATAGATGTTACAAGTGTTGACGGCCGTCAAGAAAGAGCCGGTGAAACGACAGACGAAAGGATTGTTCCGAACGAAAGAAGAGGTCATCTTGCCGCCGAAATCGTATACGGATGAGATTGTAGAAATCATTCGGCACACGTGTCGCTTCGATTGGATGATGATTGAACGGGTCGAAATCGGTGACAACGTGCTCGACTACGTGCTCGTCGGACCGAAAGGCGTCTTTTTAGTCCAAATCAATCGGACGACGACGGCCGTCCATGTGACGAACCGAGAGTGTCGGTTAGAAACCTCACTCGGGTGGAAAAACATCTATCCGCATCCAGTCGAAGGGCTCGAGCAGATGACGAAACAAGTTCGGAGCCTATTAAAAAAAGAATGCGGCAAGGCCGTACCGGTCACGTCATTTTTAATTTTTCCAGAAGCGTCACGTCTTAAAGTCGAACGTGTTAAAGCGAACTGCGAAGACTCGTTCGAAGCGATCGACAAAGTCATCGCCAAGACGAAACTCGAGCTCCTATCCGAGGCGACAATCAAGCAAATCGCTTATTATTGTTCAGAGCGCCAGTTACATAAGTAAAAAAGGTGCCGCGGCACCTTTTTTACTTTAGTAGCTCTTTTGCTTTTTTTTCATCATTTCGGTGCACGAACAAGGCGACCCGGTCATCCAGGTTTTTGGCGAGCGGTTTAAACAAGCGCCCGGTCGGCAAGCCTTGTTCGATTCGGCACGTGACGCCTTTTTCTGTCAAGTAGGTATAATCCTCGAGTAACTCCTCACCTTGCTTCCCGAACGCCTCACCAAAGCGGACCCATTGCAAGTTACGAATCGTCCGGATTGTCACGAGGATGACGAACAGCGCGCCAAGCGCGATAATCAATATAGTTTCCAACACATTCAACCCCTTCTTTACACAATTTTAAAGGGGGAAACGGTTGAAAGCAACAGCGGCGGACCGTATACTCGAAAAGAAGAGAGGGATGACTGTGAAAACGACGATACAATCACGGCGTGAAGCCGTAAAATTACTGCAAAGTGAGCACGTGCTCTACATTCGAATCCATAACGGACAGACGGGCATGATCAAATCGACGGTCGATGGCATCATCGTTGCGATTCCGAACGAACAGACGGACAAAGTCGATTTTCGGAAATTAGAGGACGTGGAAGCGTTCGAGGCGTTTTATGACTTGACCCTATCGAAACCGGGGACACTTTATTACAATGCACCATCCTGACAAAAGCTCCACTCTCACGAGTGGAGCTTTTGACTTAAGACGGTAACCAGACCGACAGTTTGTCACGTAGCGGTTCAGGTCGCATATGACGCTGTTTATGCAGCAAGTATCCGTCCGGTCGAATGACGAGGACACCCCGGCGCATGAACAAGGATTTCGCAAGTTCGTTGCCTTGGTCAAAGAAAGGACGGCTTGTTTTAGACAACGTGATGATTTGGAAGAATGATTGATGAGCGTTCAAGTATTCATATAACTCACTTGGGTCACGTTTGCCGTCATCGAGGACAAGTACTTGGAAGCGGCCATCGGCGACTTCTGAGATCTTTTGACGAAGGCCATCATCGGATCGGATCATCTCGATCTCGGGAAAGATCTTTCCTTCGGCGACCCGGATGAACGGTATACGTGAGTGCCCAGGGTAAGACAAGTGGAGCTGGGCGATTCGTTCGGTGATCTTTTCATTAATCAAATTGACGCGGGTGAACACGTCCGCTCCGACTGCTTGAAACGGCAATAAAATCGGTAGCGTCGTTTGGAGCACTTCGGTCGCGACGTTCGTCGTCTGCAAGACGTTTCTGGCGACGTGTTCACGCTCGTCCCGGTATGTGTCGACGACACTGAACGGCGCTCCTGCTTTCAGATGAAGCCAAAGCTTCCAGCCGAGGTTGAACGAGTCGGCGATGCCCGTATTCATCCCTTGGCCGCCGACGGGCGAATTGATATGCGCCGCGTCGCCCATTAAGATGACACGGTTATGGATGAACGAGTCGACCATGCGATTGTGCACCCTAAACAGCGAAAACCATTCGACCTCGTCGATTTCTACCGGCATGTGGCTCCGTTGCTCGACCAATTCGTGCAACTCGGCCTCGCTGAATGATTCGTCGCTCGCGAGATTACCGGTAATCCGGATCGTGTCATCCGTCAGCGGGAATACTTCTAACACGCCACGGTCCGAGAAAAAGATGTGTACTTCTTCACGGGAGATGTTCCATTTTGCCTTCATATCGGCCAACACCCAAGACTCTTTGAACGACTTCCCGCTGAACGGGAGCGCGAGCATACGGCGAATCGAACTGTTGGCGCCATCGGCCGCAACGATATACTTGGCTTCGATCGTGCGGTTCGAGTCGGATTCGAGATGGGCGAGCACACGTGTCGGATAGTGGGTCAACGAGACGAGTGACTCGCCGCGCTTGACGTAGTGCCCGTGGTCGTTCAACGCCTGTTCTAAGATGGCCTCGGTCTCGTTTTGTCGCAATAGCGTGACGAACGGGTAAGGCGTGACGAGACGTGAGAACTCGAGTTTGGCCGTCCACTGCCCAGAAAAGTATAAGTTTCCTTTTTCGATTGTTCTGGCGCGACTGAGTACTTCTTTGGCGACATCAAGGCGTGAAAACACTTCGATTGTTCGCGGCTGAATCCCGATGGCCCGTGAGTTGTTCGAAGGCGTCGTTTTTCGATCGATGATTTCAAAAGAGATTCCATATCTGGCTAATGTCAAAGCGAGTGTGAGTCCTGTCGGCCCCGCCCCGACGATCAATATATCAACTTGTTGAACCAATTCCACCATCTCCTATCATTAATAATGATATTTCCGACATTTGCCACGTTTAAACGAGGAGACGCTGGTGGAACTGTAAAACAGAGAGAGCGAGGTTGAAAATCATGAAACAATCATGGGTTACTGAAGCGAAATTACGAGAAAGTTTCTCGATGGAAGAGAATTATGAACAGACCGCCGCCGTCTTGATCCCGTTGACGCGAATCGATGACGTCTGGCACGTCGTCTTTGAAGTCCGGGCCCATACGATGCGGCGCCAACCTGGAGAGATCTCGTTCCCGGGAGGTCGGCTCGAGCGAGGGGAGACACCTGTCGAGGCCGCGGTCCGAGAGACGAGTGAAGAACTCGAGGTACCGCTCGAGACGATCGAGGTCATCGGTCGCTTACAGCCGCTCGCCACGCCGCACCGTCAACTCATCTATCCGTTTGTCGGGATGATTCCGACAGTTCCGGACGTACGTCAAACGGATGAAGTCGATCATTTGTTCACCGTTCCCGTCGAAACGTTACTGTTAATTGATCCGTTTCACGGCGAGATGGAATGGACGATGAATCCGGATCAAAATATTCCGTTTGACCGAATGGCGAACGCTAAAGCGTATGAAAAACGGGTAATTAAAATGAGAGAACCTTTTTACGAACATGAAGACTACATTATTTGGGGATTGACTGGAAAAATTTTGTCACAATTCATCAAATGTACAAAAGAAAACGTATTCAAACCTATATAATTTAGTTATAATGATAAAAACAAATTTAAGATTGGAAGTGAATGGGTGTGTCTTTAGAATTCGCTGTGGGTGATATCGTCAAGTCAACTCGTGAAGGATGGGTCGCAGAAGTGACTGCCGTATTAACGAATACGGTCATCGGGGACGTTTCCATCATGGAGGAATATCAACAGCTCGGCCTCGAGTTTGAGAAACAAGTTTTGTTGAAAAAAGAATTGGAATTGATCGAACGCGCCAGCTGACCTTTTAACCGAAAGGGATGATTCAGGTGTCCATTGACAAAAAAGTTCGTGAATGGAAAGAGGCGGGTTTGCTAGATGAAACGACCGGTCAACGGTTGATTGATTTTGAATATAAGAAATTGGCGGTTAGTGACAAACGTGAGCACAAACCGCCAATTCTTGTCATTATCGGATCAATCCTGCTCGCCCTTAGTCTATTCAGTTTTGTCGCCGCCAACTGGCAAGCGATCCCAGACCTCGTCAAAGTATCCATATTCCTTGTCTTCATGCTCGGGATGTACGTAGCAGCGGAGCGGCTTCAAGTGAAAGCCCCTCGGTATGTGACGTTGTTCCGCGTCCTCGGCGTCGTTTTCTTCGTCGCCACGATGATTGTCATCTTCACAACGTATAATCTTTCCTCGCAACTACCGCTTCTGTTCTGGCTATTCTTTGCTGTCGCCGTCCTGCACAAACTGATCTATAAGCACCCGATCTTCACGTTCATCGCAGCGCTAGCCGCTTTTTTAGCGGTCACGAACAGTTTTCAAGGAATCGGGATCACACTCATCCTGTTCGGCCTGCTCGTGACGTGGGTTTGGTTCCATTACGGTGATAACGAGCTCGACCGGATTTTCGCCTGGTTCAGCTTTTACGGACTGTTGCTCACGATCGGTCAGTATATCGATTACGAGGGACGGTTTTGGCCGCTTTGGGCACTCGCAGCACTGCATATCCTGTTCCTCGTCTACCGGGAGCGGGCTCAGTGGCAGTATCTCTACTTGTTCGTCGCTGCCATCTTGTCCATCGGTTACTTGGTCAATGCGACCGAGGGTTGGTTGTCTCAACGTCAGCCGTCCGTCATCGAGGCCACGCTGCTTTCCGTCGTCCTCGTGGCTGTGTACTTGACACATCGTCGCCCCGATTTGCTGTGGGTGAGCCTACTCGCGGTCATCCCGTTCTCGCTATTCGAAGATTCAGGTATCTTACTCGCGATCTTGCTTGAAGTGGTGGCGCTCGCTTACTTGATCATGCAAGACCATGAGCGGAAACCGATCGTTTTGGCGTTCATCTATTTCTTGCTTGTCCAAATGACGATCTACTTCATTTATGTTTGGGACCGGCTCGACATCTCGCTCTTCTTCTTGATCGGGGCGTTGATCGTATTCGCGTTGTCGCTCGCGTTGTGGTGGCGTAGCCGTACGAGAGGGGATGCTCGGACATGAAACGAATCACTCCTTGGCTTGTACCGATCGTACAAGTATTGATTGCCATCGGTTTTATCTTGCTCGTTTATGCGGTGTCTTGGTTCGGCCAGTCGTATACGTTCAAAGCGACGTCGTACGAGCCGTATGACCCATTTTTTGGGGATTACGTCTATCTCGAGTTCGATTCGTTGCAAGGGCGACAAGATGTCGATTCCGGGACGGTCTACGTCTCATTCAAAACGGATGACGCTGGTTTTGCCACAATCGACCGGGTCAGCTCCCGACCGTTCTTTGGTGGGACGCGGGCTGAATATTACGATCGCCAAGTCTTCATCACCGACATGAGTTCATACCGTGTCGCCGAGGACGAGAAAGCTGTGATCGAAGGTGCGAAAACGTTCGAAGTTGAAGTCGATGTGGCGCCTTGGGGGATGGTCCGGGCTCATGATTTACGTCCAATCGAAGCTGAAACAGAATGACAAAAAGATTACAGATTTGTTACGAGAACGTTTGTAACCGATCTGTAATTTTTTTGTTAGGTCGCTTGTATAGCAACGTTTTCGGCAATTGTTACAATCTGTAACTAAGCGTTCGCCCATATGTCAGCAATATTTCACTTCGTCAAAACCACTTCTCGGGTTCGAGACGGCATGGTAAATTTACTCCTGTTCGTTAGAAGACGAGAAAGGGATGACCTAATTTCAATGACATTCTTAAAATATATGATGACGCTTCTGTTTGTCCTAGCCGGTACGTTCGTGGTATCTACGACTGCCCACGCCGCTCAAATTGGAATCGGAACAGAACAGAAAATCGTACAAAACCCGCTTGAATTGGAACGGATTGCGATCGAGCTTGAACGCCAACAAAAAATCGAGCGTGAAAAGCGACTCGCGGAAGAGAAGCGCCTCGCTGAAGAGAAACGAGTGGCAGAAGAACAAGCGAAGCAGCAGGCAGAGCGGGAAGCGAAACGGTTGGCGGAAGCCAAGCGAATCGCGGCTGAGGAAGCGCGGCTTGCAGAAGCAGCGAAACGCCAGGCAGAAGCGACAGCAAAGCAAGCGAAAGCAGAGCAAGCCACGACAAACGCTGTGGCGACACCTGTCTCGACAAGCAGCGGGCGCGTCATTCAAGCCGAGTCGACAGCTTACACGAATGATGCGGCAGACAATGGCTCATACGGGGGCCGGGTGTTGACGGCGACGGGACACGACGTGACGGATTCGATTTTTTATAACGGCATGCGCATCATCGCCGTCGATCCGGGCGTCATCCCGCTCGGTACGGTCGTACAGATCGAAGGCATCGGTCAAGCGATCGCTCTCGATACAGGGGGACGCATTAAAGGCAACATCGTCGATCTACTCGTCGATACGAAGAGCGAGGCGATCAATTGGGGTCGTCGCCACGTTACCATCACACTTCCATAACGAAAAGGTTCTCCCGCGGGAGAACCTTTTGTTGTTTAACAATCGTTGGAAACGGGCAAACTAATATTTGACTTTCATATAATGTGAAAAGCCGAGGAGGGATTGTGTTGATTGAATTTCAAAATGTTTCCAAGCGTTATGATGATGGGACATTGGCCGTCGAAAACTTGAGTTTGACGGTACGAAAAGGAGAGATTTTCGTATTGATTGGGCCATCAGGTTGTGGCAAGACGACGACGATGAAGATGGTGAATCGTCTGATTGACCACACTGACGGGAAAATCCTGATTGATGAGCGCGAAATCTATCAGTTCGATATTTATGAACTGCGACGCAACATCGGCTATGTGCTCCAACAAATCGCATTGTTCCCGCATTTGACGGTCGAAGAGAACATCGCCGTCGTTCCGGACCTATTGAAATGGCCGAAGACGAAGACGAAAGACCGTGTGACCGAACTGATGAAAATCGCCGGTCTCGACCCTGTCCTCCGTTCTAAAAAACCGCCTGAACTGTCGGGTGGTCAACAACAACGAGTCGGCGTCCTGCGAGCGCTCGCGGCCGACCCGGAAGTCATTTTAATGGATGAACCGTTCTCGGCGCTCGATCCGATCAGTCGGGCCCAGCTCCAAGATGACATCAAACGGTTGAACGATGAGTTAGGGAAGACGATTCTGTTCGTCACTCATGACATTGAGGAGGCGATGAAACTCGGGGACCGGATCGCTCTCATGCGTGACGGGAAACTGGTCATCGTCGGCACGCCTGACGAGATTCGAGCGAGTGATGATCCGTTCGTGCTCGACTTTACACAACACGGAAGAGGTGAGGTAGATGCTTGAAACGTTCCAAAACCGACGCGGGGAATTGGTCGAAGCGCTAATCGAGCATTTACAACTTTCTGTCGTCTCCCTTTTGATTGCGGTGTTGATTGCGGTCCCGCTAGGTATCTGGCTGACGCGGCGTAAAAAAGTGGCTGAAACGGCAATCGGCTTCACCGCCATCATCCAAACGATTCCTTCTTTGGCTCTACTCGGTCTTATGATTCCGCTCGTTGGGATCGGTGCACTTCCTGCCACGATTGCGCTCGTTCTGTACGCGTTGTTGCCAATCCTTCGCAATACGTTCACAGGGTTGAACGAAGTCGATAAGTCACTGATCGAAGCCGCGCAAGGTTGCGGCATGAAACCGAACCAAAGTTTGATGAGAGTCGAACTACCGCTCGCACTACCGGTCATCATGGCCGGGATTCGAACGGCGATGGTGTTAATTGTCGGTACAGCCACGCTGGCGGCACTCGTCGGAGCAGGCGGACTCGGGACGTTGATCCTGCTTGGAATTAACCGAAACGACAACTATTTGATTTTGCTCGGAGCGATTCCAGCAGCCATTCTCGCATTACTGTTCGACTTCTTGCTCCGTCAAATGGAAGGTGCGACGGCGACCCGCAACAAGACGAAGCTGATCGCCGTATCGACCGTCTTGGCGTTAATTATCGCAGCACCGCTCGCATTGGGACGCACCCAACAGACCGACCTCGTCGTCGCCGGGAAGCTCGGTCCCGAGCCGGAGATCTTGATGAACATGTACAAACTGTTGATCGAAGAAGAGACGGATCTGACCGTATCGGTCCGTCCGAACTTCGGAGAGACGACGTTCGTATGGGGAGCGTTGAAATCCGGTGATGTCGATATTTATCCTGAATTCACCGGGACGGTACTCGCGAGTTTAGTGAAAGAAACACCGAATTCAAACGATGCCCGTGAAGTGTACGAACAAGCACGGGATGCGCTAGCAGACGACGGCTTCGCTTTACTTGAACCGATGCAGTTCAATAACACGTACGCCATCGCGATCCCGCGTGACTATGCGGAAACTGAAGGCGTCACGACGATTTCTGATTTACGTAGCGTGCAAAATGACATCCAGGCCGGGTTCACGCTCGAGTTCACGGACCGTGAAGACGGATATCCAGGACTTCAGCAAGCGTACGGACTTGACTTCCCTTCTGTCGTTTCGATGGAGCAGAAACTTCGTTACCGCGCCATCGCACGGGGCGACGTCAATCTTGTCGATGCGTATGCGACCGACCCGGATATCGCCGAAAACGACCTGCTCGTGTTAGAAGACGATCAACAGTTCTTCCCGCCTTATCAAGGTGCTCCACTCTTGAAAGCAGAAACGCTTGAAGAACATCCGGAAATCGAGGACGCGCTCAACCAGTTGGGCGGACTCATCACTGACGAAGAGATGTCTGAATTGAACCGTCGGGTCGCTTACGGGAAAGAACGGGCCTACGACGTGGCCGAAGACTTCTTGGAACAAGCGGGTCTACTATGAAGGCGATGATCATTTCGAACCCGAAGTCAGGTGCGAGCGAGACGATGCTCGGCGAAGTGGTCGGGACAATCGAGTCGATGTATCAAGAGATTCTCATCCGAAAGACGCTAGCTGAAGGGGATGCAGCGCACCTTGCTCGAACGAGCAGTGGGTTCGATCATTTGATCGTCATCGGTGGGGATGGGACGCTTCATGAAGTCGTCAACGGATTGATGGCGTTGCCTCGTGACGAACGTCCGAGCGTCGGTCTCGTACCGGCGGGGACGTGCAACGACTTCGCGAGGGCGATTGATCTGCCTGTCGAACCGATTGAGGCGGCTCGCCTGTTTAAAATGAGCGAGCAGCAATCGGTCGATGTGATGCGTGTCAACGACCGGTTCGGTCTCAACTTTGTCGGGGTCGGATTGATCGCGGACGCTTCCCGACAGATCGATCCGCTCCAAAAAGAAACGCTCGGCTCGATCGGATACTTTTTAGCGACGATCCGTCAGTTCCGCGAACTCGATCCGTTCAAGGTCCGTATCGAGCGGGCGGGCGAGGTCATCCACGATGGGGCCGTCAGTTTTCTATACGTCGGCAACGGTGCCTATCTCGGAACGGTCCCGACGAAGCTCGCGACGCAATCGTTCACGGACGGTCTCGTCGAAGTCGTCCATAGCTCGGCCATCGGCTTCCCGATGATTCGTCAGCTATTGACGCAACAGCTCGGACTCGAACAGTCGTCGCCAGAATGGGTCCATCTCCAAATGGAGCAACTTGATGTGTTTTTACGTGAGCCACAAGTCATCGATGTGGACGGTGAACACTTTGAGACGGATCATTTACAGATTGAAGTGTTGCCGAATGAGCTGACATTTCTCGTCCCATAATCGTTTACGAAGGCAGAGGAAAGAATTCAGACTTTTCTCTGTTTTTTGTTGTTCTCGTTTCTGAACCGTGTTAGTATTTCACTATTATTATGAAAATGAAATGAAATTAGGAAGTAGGGATAGTAATGGCGCAAAATTCGTTCGCCTCAAAAATTGGATTCATTTTAGCGGCCGCAGGGTCCGCAATCGGTCTCGGTGCCATCTGGAAATTTCCATATGTCACGGGAACAAGTGGGGGCGGCGCCTTTTTACTCATGTTTTTAGCATTCACATTCTTACTCGGTCTGCCGCTTCTCATTGGTGAGTTCATCGTCGGGCGTTCGACGCAAAAGACGGCGCTCCTTGCCTTTAAAAAACTTGGCCATCGCCGTTGGACATTGGTCGGTTACCTCGGCGTAATCGCTTGCTTCTTACTGCTATCATTCTACAGTGTCATCGGTGGATGGGTGTTGATCTACGTCGGGCTCGGCTTGAGCGGGACGCTCAGCGGCCGGTCACCTGACGAGTTCGGGACCGTGTTCGCGGACGTCGTCGCATCTCCTGGGATTGCCGTCTTCGGACAATTTTTGTTCTTATTGATCACGCTACTCATCGTCTTGAAAGGGGTAGAAGGCGGAATCGAGCGGATGAGCAAGATTTTAATGCCGCTCCTGTTCGTCAGTTTCATCGTGCTCGTCATCCGCTCGTTGACACTTGACGGTGCCATGGAAGGGGTCCGTTTCTTCTTGCAGCCTGACTTCTCGGCACTGACCGGCGAGTCGGTCTTGTTCGCGCTCGGGCAAGCGTTCTTCTCGCTGTCGCTCGGGGTGGCGGCGATGCTCACATACGCCTCGTACATTCAAACGAAAGGGACGCTTAACCGCTCGGCAAATATGATCGTCTTGTTGAACGTCACCGTTTCAATTTTAGCGGGGCTCGCCATCTTCCCGGCCGTCTTCGCCTCGGGGCTCGATCCGGCAGAAGGCCCGGCGCTCCTGTTCGTCGTGTTGCCGGCCGTATTTAACCAAGTCCCACTCGGCGGCTTCTTCATGGTATTGTTCTTCTTATTGTTCACGTTCGCCTCGATTACGTCTTCGATCGCGATGCTCGAAGTCGTCGTCGCCGGTGTGACGGATAAATTGAACGAGAAGAAACAAACGATGTCGAAGCGTAACGTCACACTCCTCTCGGCGGCCATCGTGTTCGCTGTCGGGATCCCCTCGGCCTTATCGTTCGGACTGATGAGTGAGTTGCAGTTCTTGAACGGCCGTACGTTCTTTGACTCGATGGACTATGTCGTCAGTTACATCCTCATGCCGACAGGTGCGTTACTCACGTCGATCTTTGTCGGACATGTCGTCGATGAGCGTATTTTGCAAGACGAGATTAAAACGTCCGGGACAGGCGCTAAACTGTATCCGGTATGGCGTTTCCTCATTCGTTACGTCATCCCGGTGACGGTCGCAATCGTTATGGTCTCGACATGGGTAATCAGCTAAGCAAGGGGAACTTCCCCTTGCTTTTTTTCGTACTTGCGACCGAGAGAGTGAACGTCGTCATTATGCTAAGCTTATAAAGATGACGAAACTTTTGTTGACGGTTCACGTAAGGTACAATAGAAGTATCATGAGACGAGGTGACAAGGATGAAGACATGGATGAAATGGGCCCTGACTGGGGCGATCCTGTATTTTGCCATAAGTGTGTTTGATTTCTCCTGGCTGTTTATCATCGTCGGGGCGCTCGTATTGAACGAGGTGTGGTCGAGTAACAAACGGCGTAAGCGGGCACCCGCACCGGTAGCGAAACGGGCGAAGAAAAAACTGCTGCTCGATGAAGAAGAACCGTTCGTCGGTTCTCGCATCCTTAAGCCGATGGAAGATGTGGCACCGGTCCGTCAGTTCGAAGCGACAGACGACTTGGAACTACAATTTTTACAACGGACGATCGAGCAAGGGTACGAGAAACTCCAGCAGATCGATCGTATCTTGCCTGAAATAAAAGATGTCGAAGTTCGTCGTGAAATGAAGGCGGTCTCGAGAGAGGCCCACGAACTGTTTGCCGAATTGTTCGAGAACCCTCAAGACGCGAAGCACGTCAGAGATCTGTTCACGTTTTATTTGGACTCGCTCGTGTCCGTCGTCTTGAAATTTAAAGAACTAGAAGGAAAACGTGTCGTCATTCAAGAAGAGACACGAGAGCAACTGATCACCAATATGCGGCTCATCGTCGATAAGTTCAAAGAGCAACGGAGCCGTCTGCTCGAAGACGACGCTGTCGACTTCGAACGCGAATTGATCATGATGGAACGGGTATTGGCAGATCAACCGGAAGGGAGAAAAAAACATGACTTCATCGAATGAAACGAACTGGCAGTCATGGCCAGAAGAAGAGCTCACTTCACAGACAAAAACAAAGACCGAGACAGAGGAAATCTCTGACCCGTCTGTGGATTGGTCCGCGATGACAGAAAAACATGAGGTGCCGGCCATCCAACCGAAAGCCGACGTGCCGCAACAACACCGGGAACGAATCACCCGGATCGCCGAGTCGATCGATATTAAAAAAACAGACTCCGTCATGTTATTCGGATCGAACGTCCAACGGGAACTATCTCAATTCTCTGACCAGATTTTGACCGAGGTCCGCATGAAAGACGGTGGTGACGCAGGTAAGTTACTGTCCGATTTGATGCAAAACGTTCGGAAGATGGACCCGGATATGCTTCAACCGGAGAAGAAGAGTTTTATGGACAACTTGCCGCTCATCGGACGAGCGAAAAAGAAAGCTGAAAATTATAAGCTTCAATTTGAAAAAATGAACGTCTATTTGGAAGAAGTCATTCACAATCTCGACCGAGCCAAGTTCGGTCTGATGAAGGACATTACGATGCTCGATCAAATGTATGACAAGAACAAGCGCTACTTCGAAGAATTGAACGTCTATATCGCAGCCGGTGAGACGAAGCTCGACCACGTTCGCGATCACGAGATCACGCCGCTCCGTCAAGAAGTCGAAACGACGAGAGATCAAGTGAAGCTGCAACAGCTAAACGATATGATTCAACTGACAGACCGGTTCGAGAAGAAGTTGCATGATTTGAAGTTGAGTCGGACGATCAGTCTGCAGATGGCACCACAAATCCGTGTCATCCAACAAAATAACCAAATCTTAGCCGAGAAAATCGAGTCGGCTGTCGTCAACACGATTCCGCTTTGGAAAAACCAAGTCGTCCTCGCTCTCAGCTTGACGCGCCAGAAAACGGCACTCCGGATGCAGCAAGACGTCACGAAGACGACGAACCAACTGCTCGAACAAAACTCGAAAATGTTAAAAGACTCGTCGATCGAGATCGCAACCGAGAACGAAAAAGGGATCGTTTCGGTCGAATCGCTCAAAGTCGCGCACGAGAATCTATTGTCAACGCTCGACGAAACGCTGCGTATCCAACAGGAAGGCAAGCAGAAGCGTCGTGAGGCTGAACGTGAGCTCGATCGGATGGAGCACGAACTGAAAGAAAAAGTCATCGAAATTGCCTCAAAGAATAAAGAGTTGCCAAAAGAGACTGGATACTAAAAAGAAAGTCTGAGCATTCAGACTTTCTTTTTCCATGAGGAGGATCAGGATGGAGAAACAACGATTGTGGGACGAGACGTGGTTGCAGTTCGCCGATATGATGGCGGAACGGCACTCGAAATGTGCCTCGAAGAGTGTCGCCTGTGTCATCGTCAAAGATGAGAAACCGATCTCGATCGGATTGAATGGGACACCGCCGGGACATACGAACTGTAATGAAATCTTTCTAAAACGTGATGACGGGTTTTACCAACGAGCCGAATATGTGACGGATGATACGGTCGACTTGACCGAGCCGTCTGTGCGCATCATCGAGCAAGGTGTGACATTTGTTAAATGTAGCGACCCGTTCGAACATCACAATTGGTCAAAACAACATGAGATCCATGCCGAGATCAATGCGATCGGGAAATTGGCCGCTGATTCGACGAACGCGTTCGGTGCTACGGCTTATGTGACCCATTCACCATGCCATTCTTGTTCGCTCGCGCTCATCGCGGCGCGCGTGGCCCGAGTCGTGTACGCTGTCGGTTATGAGCACGGGGATGGCCTTGATTTGATGCGGGAAAGCGGGATTGACGTCTTACATATGCCGCTTGAAAAAAGTTTCAAAAACACATTGTAAACGTTTACATTCGATGTTATATTATTAATGTACTGCCAATGGTGTTTTACTCTTCCATTATTCGCCCTTCCTCGGAAGGGCCTTTTTTTATCAAATCATGAAGTGAGACAAAGTTTACACATAATGTTCAATATTTCACAAACTATTCCGCCGAATCTTTTTTATAATAAGAGTAGATAAACGAGAGGGGATATGTCACATGGAAAAACTAGTTCGTTTCACAGATGGTGCCTATGATGTGGAAGCGTTGATCACACTTGAAGAGGTATGGGAAGATAAATTTGCAATTGGCACGCACAAAGAGCTGGCTGTAAAATCACTTAAAATTAATGGGAATGACGTCTCCGAGATGAAGCATGTTCGGGCGTTGCTCCGTTACTACCCGACGCTAGGTGTTTCAGGAATTCTACTCGCACTTGACGGTGCGGCTGCTGAAATCGTCGCCTTGTCAGGTGATACCGATCCAGCCCTGCGCTTCGTCGAGCTCGTCGCCCTTCAAATGGATGAAGCCGCGACGAAACAGTTAAAAGACATGTATGCCGAAATCGCAGTTTAAACGTTAGGATGACTTTCGGGTCATCCTTTTTAATTTTGTCTTGAAACTCGTGACGAGTGTGGTAATATAGATAGTAGATGAAGAAATGGAACGCCATATCGTTGTCGACAAACCAAACATGGGGATCTAGATAGCTAGATCGCTGTTAAGGAGCCACGTTCATAGGAACGTGGCTTTTTTTTGCATATTTGTGAACTACTCACCACTTATTTGCTTCGCAACTTGAAGTGGGAGCTTCTTGGGAAGACCGTGCTTTGACCAGCCACGGTTGTGGACCAAGCTCGTCGGGCAGTCCCTGCCCTGGAGTGTTTCAGTCGGCGAGACCCAACAGGTTGAGGCTCGCGTTGACGTCGCGGTCATGGTGCGTGCCGCATACGGCGCATGTCCACTCGCGGACGTGCAGGTCCTTCTTGCCGCCGTTCTCGCCACAGGCCGAACAGACCTGGGTCGAG
>NZ_SJUZ01000039.1:0-345 GCF_004337245.1 Exiguobacterium sp. SH1S1 | reverse complement strand
CGAATCTAAAGGCCGGGAGTTCGAATCTCTCAGGGTGCACCATTTATAACGGGAAGTAGCTCAGCTTGGTAGAGCACTTGGTTTGGGACCAAGGGGTCGCAGGTTCGAATCCTGTCTTCCCGACCATCATAACTTTTGGGGCCTTAGCTCAGCTGGGAGAGCGCCTGCCTTGCACGCAGGAGGTCAGCGGTTCGATCCCGCTAGGCTCCACCAATTCTTTAACTGACGAACTTTGAAAACTGAACGATGAGGCAAAAAAAGTTTTACAAGTTTTGATTGAAGCGCAAGCTTCGTCATTTTCAAGAGCTATATCAAATTCTTTGGAGAGTTTGATCCTGGCTCAGG
>NZ_SJUZ01000038.1:0-379 GCF_004337245.1 Exiguobacterium sp. SH1S1 | reverse complement strand
CCTGTACGGCATGCAGGCCCTCGCCTACCGGACGCTCGCGGAGTTCGAGCCGGGCGCGGCGGTCCACGCCCAGCACTACGCGGACAAGGCGCTCGCCCTGCGGGTGGACGCCCAGCAGCGCTCGAAGATCTTCGACTTCCTGTCGATGGCCTCCGCGTGCTTCATCGCCGACGATCCCGAACAGGCCGACCGCTTCGCGCGGCTCGCCCTGGTGTCGATGGGCCAGAACTCCTCGCGCCGCACCTGGGACCGGCTGCGCCAGATGTACCGGCTGACCGCCGAGTACGCCTCGTACCCGAGGATCCAGGAACTGCGGGAGGAGATCGAGCTGGCGCTGCCCAAGCCCCGGGGCAAGGGCGGGACCGCGAAGGCCTGAGAG
>NZ_SJUZ01000037.1:0-379 GCF_004337245.1 Exiguobacterium sp. SH1S1 | reverse complement strand
CCCCAAAAGGTAGCAAAACAGCAGCCCAAGAAACCGGTTGTTAAACCTAAACAGGAAGTGAAGGTTAAAATTCCAAAACTGTCCACACCGCCTAAAAAGCGATTACCGTTACATGAAGCAATTTCACAAATCCGCACTTTTTGGCCTTATCTTTTCCATGATGGCAAGTTGTGCCCAATGAAAATTGGTATACTGCAAGATATGTGGCTAGAGGTGAAGGAAAAGTCATTACCGATAGCGAGAAAGCGTTTGAGAGCCTGTTTAGGGAGTATAGGCTACCATACCAGTTATCGTTGGCTTATTCAGTTAGGCGCGTTTCGTTATGACAAAGAGGGTCAGATAGTTTGAGAGGTCACTCAAACGGATGTTGACGATAACC
>NZ_SJUZ01000036.1:0-381 GCF_004337245.1 Exiguobacterium sp. SH1S1 | reverse complement strand
GTTACTTGCTGTACGGCCCGCTGGCCTGCGGTGCGACCACGCTGATGTTTGAAGGCGTACCCAACTGGCCGACGCCTGCCCGTATGGCGCAGGTGGTGGACAAGCATCAGGTCAATATTCTCTATACCGCACCCACGGCGATCCGCGCGCTGATGGCGGAAGGCGATAAAGCGATCGAAGGCACCGACCGTTCGTCGCTGCGCATTCTCGGTTCCGTGGGCGAGCCAATTAACCCGGAAGCGTGGGAGTGGTACTGGAAAAAAATCGGCAACGAGAAATGTCCGGTGGTCGATACCTGGTGGCAGACCGAAACTGGCGGTTTCATGATCACGCCGCTGCCTGGCGCTACCGAGCTGAAAGCCGGTTCGGCAACACGTCCGT
>NZ_SJUZ01000035.1:0-385 GCF_004337245.1 Exiguobacterium sp. SH1S1 | reverse complement strand
CCATAAATAAATCCACTGCAAGCTCCGTTAATATCTAAAGAGAGTATGTCTTCCGGCAACTGTAACTGTTGTTGAATCAAACAAGCAACAGAAGGTGTCAAATAGTCCGGAGTAAAGGTTGCAACAATCACTGCCTTAATCTTTTCTTTCGGTATATTCCCTTTTTCAATCGCTTTCTGTGCCGCCAAAACTCCCAAATCTGCCGTTTTTTGATTCTCTACATAGCGTCGACATTCTATTCCCGTTCGAGAAACAATCCACTCGTCCGTTGTATCTATTTTACTCACAAAATCTTCATTGGTCACTACTTTTTCCGGTACATATCGACCGGTTGATACCACTTCAAAACTCATACTATTCCCTTCCTGATTGCCCTATCTTTCGA
>NZ_SJUZ01000034.1:0-387 GCF_004337245.1 Exiguobacterium sp. SH1S1 | reverse complement strand
CTACCGCTCCCTGCCAGGACTTGGTGTCATCCTCGGCGCCCGGGTGCTCGGTGAGTTCGGGGACGACCCGAACCGATACACCAACGCCAAGTGTCGCAAAAACTACGCCGGAACCTCGCCATTGACCATTGCGTCCGGCAGGAAGCGCGCCGTACTGGCCCGCCACATCCGCAACCGTCGGCTCTACGACGCGATCGACCAGTGGGCCTTCTGCGCGCTAACCCGAAGTCCCGGAGCTCGACAGTTCTACGACCATCGCCGCGCTGAAGGCGACCTCCATCACCAAGCACTGCGGGCTCTGGGCAACCGCCTCGTCGGCATCCTGCACGGTTGCCTACGCCACCGGACCCGCTACGACGAACACAAAGCCTGGGCACACCGCACACC
>NZ_SJUZ01000033.1:0-390 GCF_004337245.1 Exiguobacterium sp. SH1S1 | reverse complement strand
GATTCAAGGATGCGTTTCGATAAAACATCATATTCTTCATCCTCCAACCCATTATCCGTCATGATCCCCACACAATACCATTTTTCATTCGGATCAAGTTCTTCATTTTTCTTGAAAAACACTCTTCATCCACCTTCCTTTCGGGCTTTACATGTCTTATCTCTTTTTCTTGTATGCTTTCCCGTATTCACGTTTTTCCCATTCATTATATAAATGAATAAAGCAAATGTCCGTCTTCATGCCATTTCACTATATCATGGAGATATATCCATATGACGTAAAATGAAGAAAGCTGCTGGTATGTCTTCCACCATTCACCAAACTTCTTGCGTTTAGGAAACTTCATGACATACAAAAAAAGATACCCTGAAGATGATACCTCCATCATAC
>NZ_SJUZ01000032.1:0-392 GCF_004337245.1 Exiguobacterium sp. SH1S1 | reverse complement strand
AGACGGGATCAACCAGGTTCAATGCTCCGTTGCTGAATATCCGGAAGCGATCACCTATCTGCTGGAACAGTACGATCGTGTTGAAGCAGAAGAAGCGCGTCTGTCCGATCTGATCACCGGCTTTGTTGACCCGAACGCAGAAGAACATCTGGCACCTACCGCCACTCACGTCGGTTCTGAGCGTTCCCAGGAAGATCTGGACGATGACGAAGATGAAGACGAAGAAGATGGCGATGACGACAGCGCCGATGATGACAACAGCATCGACCCGGAACTGGCTCGCGAAAAATTTGCGGAACTACGCGCTCAGTACGTTGTAACGCGTGACACCATCAAAGCGAAAGGTCGCAGTCACGCTACCGCTCAGGAAGAGATCCTGAAACTGTCTGAAG
>NZ_SJUZ01000031.1:0-400 GCF_004337245.1 Exiguobacterium sp. SH1S1 | reverse complement strand
TGCCGGATGCGGTGTAAATACCTTATCCGGCATACAGAACAATACTACACCGTAATTAATTTTACCCGTGTCTTCTGCAATGCCAGTTTATCCACCTCTGATACAGCATCATCGGTAATAATAATGTCAATTTTTTCGATTGGCAGTACCTGATTAAAACCGCGACGGTTAAATTTCGATGAATCGAGAACGGCAATCACTTTATTAGCGGCGGTGACCATCGCACCGCTAATCGAATAACCTTCATTAAAGGTCGTAATACCATTAACCGCATCAATACCATCAGCACCGACAAACATTAAATCGGCATTAATATCCTGCAGGGAACGTTCAGCAATAGATCCATGCATAGATCGCGTTTTATGGCGGACCGTGCCACCGCAGACGACCAGAGTAATGT
>NZ_SJUZ01000030.1:0-400 GCF_004337245.1 Exiguobacterium sp. SH1S1 | reverse complement strand
GTGCGGGCGGACGCCCGCCCCGATCCCCAGGGCGAGCGGGTGCGGATCACTGTGCGCGACACCGGCATCGGCATCGCGCCTGATGATCTGGCCCGGCTGGCGCGGCCCTTCGAGCAGATCGAAAACCAGCACTCCAAGACCCAGCAGGGCACCGGCCTTGGCCTGGCGCTCACCAAGTCGCTGGTGGAGATGCATGGCGGCGCGCTGGATATCCAGAGCGCGCCCGGCGAAGGCACGACGGTCGGCTTCTCCCTGCCCGTCCGGCAGAGCGAGCCCCTGCAAGCTCCCGTACGGCGCACGGGGACTGCGGCTTGAGCTGAAGTCGAGGTCCAGGACCTCGTGCGGGACAAAATTGATCCCGCGCATAGGCGTCTCCGACGACGCCGCTAATGTGCTCAGA
>NZ_SJUZ01000002.1:0-256124 GCF_004337245.1 Exiguobacterium sp. SH1S1 | reverse complement strand
ATATCGTTCTACAACCATGATCGTCTCCAGAAACGACTAAACGGCTTGAGCCCTGTCGAATACAGGGCTCAAGCCGCCTAGGCTGGTTTTCATTATTTACCCTGTCTACTTGACGGGGAGCAGTTCAAAGCGATGGGGTCTTTGTCATATGGAAAAATGTATGTACTTGTTCGATGAGACGCGGAAATGGGAATAAGTCCGTAGAGACATTTTACAGAAAGAAGGCACGTATCATGAAGCTGACACGAGGACGACTGTTAGAATTCGGATTCGTCTTGTTCATGGGGATTATTCTCATCACGTCCATCATTCAAGGAGCGTGGTTTAACGCGAGTGTCGCCGGGGCGGGGATCGTCTCGGGACTGATTCCGTTCATGTTGGAGAAGGCGTTTAAAACCGAGTTCGATGCCAAGATGAAAATCGCCTATATTATTTTCCTGTTCGCCTCGCAATATTTGGGTTCGATCGTCGGATTATACAGCAATGGATGGTGGGACACGTTTTTGCACGTGTTGAGCGGGATATTTTTGGCGTTTCTTGGTTTTGACTTCTTTAGTCGTCTCGATGAAGACACACGGCTCGAGATGCCGAAGCGCTTTCTCTTCGTTTACATCGTCGTCTTCTCGATGGCGGGCGCGGCGTTATGGGAGATGTATGAGTTCACGTCAGACATTGTGTTGCAGACGACGATGCAAGGGAACGGGAACGATGACACGATGGTTGATATAATTGCCGGATCGCTCGGAGGGATCATCGCTGCCTTATTGGTGACAGAAATCCATCGGAAAGAGCAGATTAAAAAGAAGAATGGAACCACCTAAAAATAATAGCGCTTACAAAACGTTCGAGACGTCTCGAGCGTTTTATTTGTAATAATTATTATCTTTTAATATTATTAACTTAGTAATAATGATTATTAAGAGGAGGCAACAATATGGATCAACATCGTCATCTAACTACTAACCAAGGCGTCCCAATCGGGGACAACGCCAACTCCATCACAGCCGGCCGCCGCGGCCCAACGCTTCTCGAAGATTATCAGCTAATTGAGAAACTCGCCCACTTTGACCGTGAGCGCGTGCCGGAGCGGGTCGTTCATGCCCGTGGTGCCGGAGCACATGGTGTCTTCAAAGTTAAAAATAGCATGAAACGATATACGAAAGCCAAGTTCTTGCAAGAAGTTGGCCAAGAAACACCAATTTTTGCCCGCTTCTCGACGGTCATCCACGGTCTCGGTTCACCGGAGACGCTTCGTGACCCGCGTGGATTCTCAGTCAAGTTCTACACCGAAGAAGGGAACTATGACTTCGTCGGAAACAACTTGCCGGTCTTCTTCATCCGTGATGCGATCAAGTTCCCAGACGTGATCCACTCGCTCAAACCGGACCCACGGACGAACCTTCAAGACCCGGACCGTTTCTTCGACTTCATGTCGCTCACACCGGAATCGACGAGCATGCTCGTGCACTTGTTCAGTGATGAAGGCATCCCGGCGTCGTACCGTCATATGCGCGGTTCATCGGTCCATTCGTTCAAATGGGTAAACGAATTTGGGAACACGGTGTACATAAAGCTCCGTTGGGTTCCGAAGCAAGGCATTAAAAACTTGTCGATGGACGAAGCAGCCAAAGTACAAGCGGAAGACTTCAACCATGCGACGCGCGACTTGTTCAACGCGATCGAAGAAGGCGACTTCCCGGAATGGGACCTTTACGTCCAAATCCTCGACCCGGCCGACATGGACAACTTCGACTTCGACCCGCTCGATGCGACGAAAGACTGGTTCGAAGACGTCATCCCGTATCAACTCGTCGGCACGATGACGCTCAACAAGAACGTCGACAACTTCTTCGCCGAGACGGAATCGGTCGGGTTCAACCCGGGCGTGCTCGTCCCTGGGATTCAACCGTCTGAAGACAAGATGCTGCAAGGTCGTCTGTTCTCATACTCAGACACGCAACGCTACCGCATCGGGGCGAACTATCTCCAACTCCCGATCAACTGCCCGTTCGCACAAGTGTCGAACAACCAACGTGACGGCGCAATGCCGTTCAAACAACAGACGAGTCCGGTCAACTACGAGCCGAACCGTTACGAGGACACACCGAAACCGGATGCGGCTTATATCGAAACCGAGCAACCGATTTCAGGAGTAACGGGTCGTCAGAAAATCGAGAAGACGAACGACTTCGGGCAAGCGGGTGAAGTGTACCGCCGCTACTCGCAAGACGAGAAAGATGGTCTCGTGCGTAACTTGGTCGCCCACATTAAAGAAGTCCGTCATGAGAAGACAGTCCTTCTCTTGATCTGCAACTTCTACCGGGCTGACCGTGACCTCGGGGAACGCCTCTCGAAAGAATTGAACGTCGATATCACGCCGTTCTTGAGTCAAGTGACGGAATAAATCATCAGCAACAGAGATACCTAACCGTATCTCTGTTTTTTTGTTTACCGTGGATACTCTACGAAGTGCAAACGTGAGTGAAAGCCTCCAAAATTGTCGGGAGTCTTCCCGTATGCCAAGATAAGAAAAAAGGGGGAAGCTGCATGAATCAAATCATCGAAACATTACTGAACCACCGCTCCGTCCGCTCGTTCACGGACGAGACGCTGACCGACGAACAGATCCGTCTCATCGTCGAGAGTGCCCAGCGCGCTTCGACGTCGAGCTTCATCCAGGCGTATTCGATTATCGGCGTGACCGACCCGGAGAAGAAGGCACGCCTCGCCGAGATCGCCGGCAATCAGCAGTACGTCGTCGACAACGGTCATTTCTTCGTCTTTTGTGCTGACCTATACCGGCACGAACTGATCGGAGAACTGCAAGAAGCCGCCGTCAATCCGACGCTCGAGACCGATGAGAAACTGCTCGTCGCCGTCATCGACGCCACGCTCGCGTCACAGAACGCCGTCGTCGCTGCCGAATCGATGGGGTTAGGCATTTGTTACATAGGCGGGATCCGCAACGATATGTCGGCGGTCAAAGAGTTGCTCGGTTTGCCGGAGCGGGTGTTGCCGCTGTTCGGGCTCGCAGTCGGTGTCCCGGCGCACGTCGAGGATCAAAAACCGCGGCTTCCGCTCGAGCATATCTATCACGAGAACACGTACGACGCTGATCCGATTCAACTGAAGCAAGAGCTCACAGCTTACGACCAGACGATTCACGACTACTATGCGGCACGTGGATCGAACCAACGCAGCGATACATGGACGGGCCAGATGGGACGGATGTTGTCGAAGCCGACCCGGCTCGATGTGAAAGACTTCTTGAAGACGCAAGGCTATTTGAAGCAATGAAAAAACCGCCGGCTTGAACTACCCCATTAAAAGTTGGATTTTCATGTCCAACTTTTTTGGTTCAGTTCAACTGGCGGTTTTTAGTTGGTTTTGGTATCGAGCCACGCTTTATCGATCGCACCGAACTGTTTGGCTGTGATGACACCATTTTCATCGAGCACATACGTCGTCGGCATCGCTTGGATCCGGTAGGCGTTCCCGACGGCACCGTCCTCATCGTAGACGACTTGGAACGCGTCTTCATAAGGCGCGACGAACGACCGCGCCTCGTCGACGTCACGTTCACTCGTCGTCGTGTTGACGGCAACGATCGTCACGTCATCTTGCTCGCGGGCAAACTTGGCCATATCGGGCATTTCGGCCCGGCACGGCGGGCACCAAGACGCCCAAAAGTTGACGACAACACGCTCTCCGCGTAAGTCTTCTAAGTTAAGCGTCGTACCGTCCGTTCGTTTCAATTCAAAGTTAGGCGGAACTTGACCGATGTTCAGCCCGGCTGCTTGAGACGAGTCGGCAACGAGCGTTGGTGTCTCGTCCGGTAAGCTCGCGTTGATGATCGCGAGCGCGACGAGGACACCGAGACCGGATTGGACGATGCGGCGTGACGGTTTGGCGACGTACCCGGCGAGTCCGACTAAAGCTGCGAACGGGATGAGCCACAGTAGATTCACCGTTGAGGTCGCATACGTGCTCACGAGCCAGATAGCAAACGCACCGACCGTCGTCCATAGCAAGGCACCGACCGATGGCGAGCGCATCCAGCGCCACGTCACAACGATTAAGCCTGCGATGAGCAGGGCAGTGTACAGATGGAGCGGTTGAGCGGTCGCGATAAACGGGAGCGTTCCGTACTTCGGCACGACGATCGTCACACCGAACCATAAAAGTAGGGCTGAAAATAGCCAATAGCCCCGAAGCCCGGGAGCAAGCCGGAAGACGAAAAATCCGATTGTTGTAGTGGCGATCAGGATCGACCAGATACCGCCCGTCGCATACAGTGATAGCGCCAAACTACCGGTCGAGGCGAGGCCGATGATGATGGCGCTCAGTTTCCAGGCGAGAAACCCGGCGAACCACGTCCCGAGGACGGCGTCGCGGTCTTTTTCCGTTAATCCGATTTTTTTGAAGCCGATGTAGAGACCGAGCAGACTGACCATGAAGACGAGCAGGTCGAGTCGGACGTTCAGTGGACCGATTGCAATCACGATATCCCTCCTAGAGAAAAAGCGCCCAAACGAGTGGGCGCTTTCTTTGTTTTTAGTATAGCATTAGCCGATTTGTTCTGCGTTGAGGACGGTCTTCATCGCAGCATAGCCACCAAGGATGTTTTGAATATCCTTGTAGCCGAGCGATTGAAGGACGCTCGCGGCCATACGTGAACGGACGCCTGACGCACAGTGGACGGCGATCGTCTTGTCTGTCGGTAGACCGTCGTGGTCACGCATGAGTTTACCGAGCAAGATGCGCTCTGCTTTCTCATAGTGACTCGCGTTCCATTCTGTCGCGTTGCGGACGTCAAGGACGAACACGTCGTTCTTCTCAGCTGATTCGATCGCTTGTTCAGCCGTCACGTCCGTGTACGTTTCTGTCAATAGTTCTTGACCGAGCTCTTCGACAGGGACGATGAAGCGGAGACGGTCAAGACCGATTGATTGAAGGTCTGTCTGCACTTCTTCGACGTCTTCCGCGCTCGCGATGAGCGTGATGTCTTTGTCGAAGTTAACGAGCCAGCCGGCCCATGAGACGAATTTCGTGTTGTAAGGGATGTTGATCGTCCCAGGGACGTGACCTTGCGCGAAGTCTTCGCCTCTACGTGTGTCGACGACTTGCGTCGCTTCGACGAGTGTGTCGAGACGGTCCGTGCCGACGACTTCTGGACGAGCGATCTCGTTCGTCACTTGGATGCCTTCTTTGTTCACTTTTTTCATCATCGCGAAGTAGTTCGGCGGTTCTGGTTGGTCTGTCGTCAACTCTTTGATGAATGCGTCTTTGTCCGTCATTTGGAGCGCCCAGTTCGTCGCTTTCTCATAACCGACCGTTGACGTTGGGATCGCGCCAAGAGCTTTCCCGCAAGCGCTGCCGGCACCATGGCCAGGCCAGACTTGAACGAAGTCAGGGAGAGCCTTGAACTTGTTAAGCGAGTGGAACATTTGCTCGGCACCGATGGCCGTCGTTCCTTTCACGCCGGCCGCTTCTTCGAGCAGGTCAGGGCGTCCGATATCGCCGACGAAGACGAAGTCGCCTGTGAAAATACCCATCGGTTGCGTTTGGTTGCGGTCATAGAGCAAGAACGAGATGTGTTCCGGTGTGTGGCCTGGTGTGTGCATGACTTCGAGCGTGACGTTACCGACTTTGAACGTGTCGCCGTCTTTGACGAGTTTCGAGTCGATGTTTTTCGCGAACGCATATTTCCATGACGCGTCACCTTCATCTGACAAGTAGGCTGTCGAGCCAGTGCGTTTCGCAAGTTCGAGCGAACCTGAGACGAAGTCGGCGTGGATGTGTGTCTCAGCCGTCGCGACGATCGTCATGCCTTCTTTTTCAGCTTCTTGCAAGTACGGTGTGATGTTGCGAGCCGGGTCGATGACGACCGCTTCGCCGGTCATTTGGCAACCGACCATGTAAGATGCCTGTGCTAATTTTTGATCATAGAAATAACGTAATAACATATGATATACCCCCTAGAATAGTTGACTGTAAACGTTAGTTGTTGTGCTGCTTTATATTTAGAAGTGATTAAACCGTTTCGCCTGTCCAGCTCATCATGCCGCCGTCGACGTTGATGACGTCAAAGCCGAGTGAGTCGAGGTAAGCTGACGCGTTCATGCTGCGTCCGCCTGCCGCACAGATGACATGAATCGGTTTCGTGCGGTCGAGCTCATCGACTTTCGCACTGAAGTCAGACAACGGTACGTTTTTCGCTTGTTTGATGTGTCCGCCTGCAAATTCATCCGTTTCACGAACGTCGATCAAGTTGAGCGTTTCATCCGTGCTTAGCAATGTTTCTAATTCAGTCGTCGTAATCGTCTTCATGTGGTATTAATCCCCTTTTCTAATCAAGTTATGTTTAAAGTGAGTAACTTTCGTTGTTTTTAATATACCCCCTAAGGTATACTCAATGCAAGGAAAAGAATTGGAGGTCAAAAATTGCGTAAATTAACGATCATCTTATCGATTTTAGTGATTGTGACTGTCGGAATCGTAGTTTTCACTTCGAAAGAGGATGGAATCACCCAAATCGACGTCGAAACACTACAAAACAGATTGGAAAACGAAGAAATAACCTTGTTGGACGTCCGTGAACTAGATGAATACGAGGGGGGGCATATCGAAGGAGCGGTGAACGCACCACTTTCTTCATTAAATGAAACCGAATTACCTTATGCGAAAGATGAACCGATCTATATCATTTGCCGCAGTGGCAATCGAAGCGCCCAGGCGGCCGAGTTGTTGCAGGATCGAGGTTATACGGAAATTTATGACGTTTCAGGCGGTATGATCGCTTGGGAACAGAAATAAAACTTACTTATCTAATAGGGTAGGAAACTGGAGGAGCTAGTATGGAGTTAGAGTTTATCATCACAATCTTTTTGATCGGCTTTATCGGATCATTCATCTCAGGGATGGTCGGGATCGGCGGGTCAATCATCAAATATCCGATGTTGTTGTACATTCCGCCGCTTCTTGGCTTCGCGGCGTTCAGCGCCCACGAAGTATCTGGGATCAGCGCGATTCAAGTGTTCTTCGCGACGATTGGTGGGATTTACGCATATCGTAAAGGCGGCTATTTGAATAAACAACTCATCCTGTATATGGGTGTCGCCGTCTTGATTGGAAGTTTCATCGGGGGCTACGGCTCGACGCTGTTGTCGGAGAACTTGATCAACGTCGTCTATGCGGTCCTCGCGACGATTGCGACGATCATGATGTTCTTGCCGAAAGCGAACGTCGAAGATTTGCCGCTCGACCAAGTCACGTTCAATAAACTGATCGCGGCCAGTTCGGCGTTTATCGTCGGGATCGCAGCCGGGATCGTCGGAGCGGCCGGAGCGTTCATCTTGATGCCAATCATGCTCGTCGTGCTCCGTATCCCGACGAAGATGGCGATCGCGAGTTCGCTTGCGATCACGTTCATCTCATCGATCGGGTCGACAGCCGGTAAGATCATCACCGACCAAATCGTCTGGGAGCCGGCCTTCGTCATGATTATCGCGAGTTTGATTGCGGCACCGATCGGGGCGAACATCGGGAAAAACATGAAGACAAAGTCGCTCCAGATGATTTTGGCGTTGCTCATTTTAGCGAGTACGGTCAAGATCTGGATGGACATCATCGGCTAAATGAATCGTGTTTCAAAGGCTATCGAGTTCACTCGATAGCCTTTTTTAGATGAAGATTGCAATAAAATTGTTAAGTTTATGTAGCATTGTAAACGTCAAAAAGTTGAATTAAGTTCAAAAGAACGTTAAAATACTCTTTATACGTCTGTACGTTTGTTAGTCGACGCACTAACTTACCATATGAAAATGACCTAAGGAGTGTTTGAATGAATCACACGAATCAATCGAACGGGAAATTAGAGCGGTTCCGTCACGCGGCAAGCGACTCGTTCCGGACGCATCGCCTGTTTTGGATATTTACGATCCTGTTATGGACGAAGTCACTGATTGCGTATCAGTTCTTCTTTAACATGCCACCTGAGAACGCGGTCCAAGCGTTCATTCTGTTCATCAACCCGTTAAGTTTCACGTTGTTCTTGTTTGCCTTTAGTTTCTTCTTCGGAGGCAATAAACGGAAGTGGGCGCTATACGGTCTTTACACGGTGTCCTCGCTCATCTTGTTTGCGGATACGACCTACTACCGTGAGTTCACGGACTTCTTGACTGTGCCGTTATTGTTCCAATCGTCGAACCTAGAGACGTTATCGTCGTCATTCCTGTCGTTGCTTGAATGGAAAGACTTGCTTCTGTTAGGAGATCTCGTCGTGCTTCCGTTCTTGCTCTGGAAACTAAAAGAGACAGGCAAAGCGTCACAACGCCGCGTGTTGCTCACGTTCGGTGCAGCTGCCGCCGTGTTCGGCTTTAACCTTGTCCTCGCAGAGACGGAGCGCCCAGAACTGTTGACGCGTTCGTTCGACCGTGAACTGCTTGTTAAAAACTTAGGGACGTTCAACTTCCACGTCTATGACGCGATGCTTCAAACGAAGACATCGGCGCAAAAAGCGCTCGCGGACGGTTCTGAACTCGATGAAGTCGAGAACTACACGCGTCAGAACTATGCGGCGCCGGACCCGGACATGTTCGGGAAGTATAAAGGCAAGAACGTCATCGCCATCTCGCTCGAATCGACACAGAGCTTTACGCACAATATGAAAGCTTCGAACGGCGAGTACATCACGCCGAACTTGAACAAGTTGATTGACGAGTCACACTTCTGGCCGAACTATTACCATACGACCGGTCAAGGGAAGACGTCGGACTCTGAGTTCGCGCTCGACAACTCGCTGTACGGATTGTCGCGTGGCGGCGTCTACTTCACGAACGCCGACAACGAATATGATGCGCTTCCTGGTGTCATCAAAGAAGACAACTACTATTCGGCGGTGTTCCACGCCAACAACAAATCGTTCTGGAACCGCGACCAGATGTATCAAAACATCGGCGTCGATGAGTTCTTTGATGAGAAGAGCTACGATTTAGGCGACCCGGCCAACATGACGGAATGGGGTCTCCTCGACGATGAGTTCTTCTTACAGTCGGTACCGATGCTCGAAGAACTGCCGGAACCTTACTTCGCGAAGTTCATCACGCTGACGAACCATTTCCCGTTCACGATGCCGAGTGCGGACCATGAACTCGTTCCGAAATTCGAGACGAACTCGACGACGCTCAATAACTTCCCGCAAGCGCTCGCATATCAAGACTATGCCCTCGGGTTGTTCATTGATGAGTTGAAAAAGAACGGGACATGGGACGATACGATCTTCGTCGTTTACGGTGATCATAACGGTATCTCGACGAACCATAACGCTGCCATGGCCGATTTGCTCGGAAAAGACGAGTTGACGCCATATGACGTGGCAAAACTTCAGTCAGTCCCGTTCGCGATTCACTTGCCTGGTCAAGACAAAGGTGAAGTCCACGAGACGGTCGGGAGCCACGTCGATATGAACCCGACGATTCAGCATTTGCTCGGGTTCGATACGTCTGATCAAATCGGGTTCGGTAACGACTTGTTCGCGCCAGAACGCAACGATCGCGCCATCTTCCGTGACGGTACGATCGTGACAAGCGACTATTTGTTCACCCAGTCAACGTGTTATGACGCCGAGACAGGAGAAGTCGTCGATGACGCGAAAGTATGTACGCCACTTGAAGACGAGGCGAACAAAGTACTTGAGATGAACGATAAGATCATCTATTCGGACTTGCTCCGCTTTAAAGAAAATAACTAAACACGCGAGAGAAAAGATTTTAAAAATCTTTTCTCTCTTTTTTGTTGTCTGAAAAATAAATCGGCGGCAAAATCGAATCGACTATGGTGAAAATCTGGGTATGTGAGGTAAGCGGTTACATGGTTGGTGTAAAGGGGGATACGAAGTCGGAGCAGCGAGGGGACGTGACGAGAGAGAACGAAGTGTGTCGTTATATCCTTATAAAAATGAACGAATCCGCATGCGGACATCTAGGAAAAAGTTGAGGCTCATCGGTTGTCATCGTGCTCATTCTCGGGTAACATCTGAGTTGTTGTGAAGTTATGAACGAACTGTGAATACGGCTTCTATAATTTGATTAAGTTGATTTCTGTGAGAGTCAGAAATCAATTTAAAAATTTTTATAGAGAGGTGTGTTCATTTGGAAAAATTGAATACGGTAAAACAAGAATGGCTCGGGAATCCCCGTGCTGAAGTGATGGCAGGGATCGTTGTGGCCCTTGCACTCATTCCGGAGGCAATCGCCTTCTCACTGATCGCTGGATTAAATCCGATGGTAGGACTATATGCGTCCTTTATCATCGCGATGGTCATTTCGATTACAGGAGGACGCCCCGCGATGATTTCGGCCGCGACGGGCGCGATGGTACTCCTTGTCGTCGATCTCGTAAAAGATTATGGACTTCAGTACTTGCTCGCTGCAGGGATACTAGCTGGTATTATCCAGATCGTGCTTGGTTTTCTTGGTATAGCTCGTTTAATGAAGTTCATCCCGCGTGCGGTTATGGTCGGCTTCGTTAACGCCCTTGCCATTTTGATCTTCCAAGCCCAGCTTCCGCAATTTGGAGGCGAGACGTGGATCATGTGGGCCATCGTTGCAGCATCGCTTGCGATCATCCTTGTTTTCCCGCGCATCACGTCAGCAATCCCGGCGCCGCTTGTCGCCATCGTGGCGATGACGTTGCTCGTGTTCTTTATGGGACTTGAGACGAAAACGATCGGAGATATGGGGACGATCACGGCAACGCTGCCGATGTTCCTCTTGCCGGACCTCCCGCTCACACTCGAGACACTTATGATCATCTTGCCTTATTCGTTCTCGCTCGCCTTTGTCGGTTTGATTGAGTCGCTATTGACGGCTCAAATCGTCGATGACATGACGGGTACAGATTCGAATAAGAACCGTGAATCAAAAGGTCAAGGGATCGCCAACATCATCGCTGGTTTCTTCGGTGCGATGCCAGGATGTGCGATGATCGGACAATCGGTCATCAACGTCTCGTCTGGAGCACGGGGTCGCTTGTCGACGTTCTCGGCAGGACTTGCGCTCCTCATCATGATCATGACGATGAGTAACATTTTAATGCTGATTCCAGTCGGGGCACTCGTCGGTGTCATGTTCTTCGTCGCCTATGCGACGTTCGACTGGGGCTCACTCAAAACGCTCAAGACAGGTCAAAAGACCGATTCGCTCGTCATGGTCACGACGGTACTCGCGACCGTGCTCACGCACGACTTGTCGATCGGTGTCATCACCGGAATCGTGACGGCCGCCGTCATCTTCGCCGCGAAAATTTCGCGTGTCGAGCTGAAGCGCCACCAAGACGGACAACGTGCACACTATGAAGTGAACGGACAGCTGTTCTTCGCGTCTACGTCTGACTTTGTCAACCAGTTCGATGTCGAAGCAGATGTCGAAGCAGACGTGAAACAAGTCAGCATCGACTTCGCCAACACCCATCTTTGGGACGATTCGGCCATCGGGGCCATCGATAAGGTCGTCTTCAAATATCGGACGGTTGGAATCGAACCAAAACTGTTAAACTTAAACAAAGATTCAGAGAAGCTGTTGAACACGCTGGCGCTCCATCTTCGTCAACAAGATGCGAACGTCGGCCACTAAAAGGGGGAACTTACAATGAGTAAAATCTTTCTAGCGATTGATGGTTCAGATCATTCGATGCGTGCCACCCAAAAAGCGGTCGAACTCGCCAAAGTGACATCATCTTCAATCGATGTCGTCCATGTCGTGTCACCGAAAGAATCAAAAGAAAGCGCCCTTCAATCGACGGGTAAAATCGATCTTGAAGTGAGACGGAAACAACGTCTTCAAGTGTTTTTCGATGCGATCACCGAAGCGGGCGTTTCGTACGAGTATATCGAACTCCGCGGCGAACCTGACGTTGAACTCGTCAACTACGCCAACCATGAACCGTATGAATTCGTGGTCGTCGGCTCGCGCGGCCTCAATACGTTCCAAGAGTTCGTATTGGGCAGTGTCAGCCACAAGCTTGCTAAACGTTCGTTGTCACCTGTGATCATCGTTCGTTAACAGACAGCGCCACGAGACTTTCGTGGCGCTTTTGCTGTATAGAAAAAGGAGGAGCTTATGGCATTGAATTATACGGGAGAACGGGTCATCCCAGATCAAATGGACCCGCTGAACGGTATGTTACTTGAACATATTGCCCGTTATCATTTTTCATTGTTGTACATGGACGGTCGCGTGCTCGACTTTGCGAGCGGTGTCGGATATGGCAGTCAGTTGATTGCGAAAAATTTGAAGGGGCAAGTCGATGAGGTCGTCGCCCTCGATTTATCAGAAGAGACGACACGTTATGCACGAGGCCGATATTATCATCCGAACGTGACCTATGTCGTCGGGGATGTGCTCGATCGAACCTTACCCGAACAACTCGGCACGTTCGACTGTATCGTCAGTTTTGAGACAATCGAGCATGTGGACGATTTTGAAAGATTCATGGCGAACGTTTGGGAGTTGCTTAAACCGGGTGGTACGCTCGTCTTGTCGACGCCGTTCGGTCAAGGAGTCGGTAAACCGACGAACGAGCCGTTTCACGTCCATCAATTTACAGAACAAGAGTTTACAGCGTTGTTCGATCGGTTCGCCTCGACCGAGTTCTATTACCAACGGGGCGTGCTCGTCGAACCGAAACGACCTGAGCGTCATTATCCGATCGGGATTGCTGTCGCTACAAAATAATAATTGAAAAGGCGATGGAAATAAAATCGTCTTACATAACAGAGGAAAAGGAGCAAGATGATGCGAAGACTTCGAAAACCATCCTACTACGGATGGTATATGGTCATGATCGCGGGCCTCGGTGTATTTTTCTCGGGTCCCGGTCAGACGTACTTTATCTCAGTTTTTATCGACCAATACATAACCGATTTTGGCTGGTCGCGCTCTGAAGTATCGAGCGTTTATTCGGCCGCGACGCTCGCCTCGGCCGCCTGTTTATTTTTCGTCGGTCGATTGATCGACCGCTTTGGGCAACGGGCGATGATGGTCATCGCCTCGATATTGCTGGCGGTCGCTTGTCTGTTCAACAGTTACGTCACGAACTTGACGATGCTCTTCTTCGGCATCTGGATGCTCCGCCTGTTCGGGCAAGGGTCGATGACGCTCATCCCGAACACGCTCGTCCCGCAGTGGTTCATCACGAAGCGTGGCCAGGCGCTCAGCTATATGGCAATCGGAGGGTTCTTGAGCTCGGCCGTCTTTCCGCCACTCAACGTCTGGCTCGTCGGTTTGATCGGTTGGCAAACGACGTGGCAAGTGTGGGGACTGCTCGTGCTCGTCTTGTTCACACCGCTCGCTTATCGTTTCGTCCGCAACCGCCCAGAAGACATCGGACTTTTGCCGGACGGAGGGACGAATCCTCATCCGAGCAATAAATCGACGACGACACCGATTCATATCGACGTCGATTTCACGTTCCAAGAAGCGCTCAAGACACGTGCTTTTTGGCTGATCTTGTCGTGCATCGGCATCCCGGCGCTCGTCAACACAGCGATCACGTTCCACTTGATCTCAATTTTTGAAGAGCAGAGCCTACCACCGGTGACGGCCGCGATCGTTTTGAGCTTGATGGCGATCCTCGGCTTCCCGGTGACGTTCATCGCGGGACGGATCATCGATGTCGTGAAAATCAATTATGTATTGATCGGTATTTTTGTGACCGAGATCATCTTTATGGTCATCCTGCAATATACGTCGACGTTCTCAATCGCGATGCTGTTCGGGGTGATCTGGGGCATCAGTAACGGCTTTGAGCGCATCGCTTTAAACTATGTTTGGCCGTACTACTTCGGTCGGGCCGCGCTCGGCAGCATCAGCGGCCTGGCGACGTCGGTCATGGTACTTGGCTCGGCGGTGGGACCGTTGCCGTTCGGGATCGCCTACGACTTGTTCGGCAACTACGAGTCGATCATTTGGTATTCGCTCGTCTTCCCGGTCATCGGCATCCTCGCCGCCTCATTCGCGGTCAAACCGACGCTCGTGCGAGGGCCACCTCTTTTCCATTAGCAAAAACGTACCACAAAAAAACCCGATGAACGAGTCATCGAGTGATGAAATAGTATAGCAGTCCGAGCGCCACGAATGAGACCGGGAATAGGACGATATACGTCCAAGACACGAGCGACCAGCTTTTCTTTTGGCTATAGTCTGATTTGTCTTTTCCGAGACCGACCATGATCGTGAAGACGAGGGCGATCAAGCAGACGACTAGCGATAATCCGATTGTGAGATACATCATACCACTTCCTTTAACGTTTCTATACCTAGAATACCGTATCATCAAACAAAAAAACCTCTGAAATGTTGGGATTGTGTGTCCGACAGTCAGAGGTTTTGTCACGTTCATAGAGAGGGGCAGGTTATTCCGCGAACGTCTTGCTGCGGAACATGAACGCCGTAATGATATAGAAGGCGATGATGTGGATCAACACGTAAAACGCTGAGAACCAAATCGTCACGTCCATCGTCTCCATGAAGCCTGGGCTTTGGTAATAGATAGACAAGTCCGTGTGCAAAAAGACGATCCATTTAGCAATGGCCGGCTTCCATGCGATGAGGAGGCCGCCGATCATCGTCGAGACGAAGTTCGCGAGTACGGTAAAACCGATGACGACACCGACCGATTTGAAGACGACCGAGAACATGAGCGTCAAGAAGATGACGAACACGCCGCTCGACACGCTGAGTAGGACGTTACGGAACTGTTCGAACGTCAAGTTCCCGTCAAGCGTCAAAGCGAAGCCATACGTCACAGCAAGGATGAACACGAACTGGGCGAGCATGATCAGGATTGCGGCAACGAGTTTCGACAGCAAGATCCGGTCACGGGAGTACGGGCTCATGAGCAAGTGTTTCAACGTGTCGAACTTCAGTTCATTCCCGATCATCTCAGCGGTGAACACGATCGTGAAGATGCCGAGGAATGTCATCGCGGCCATCGTGGCATAGTTGACGAACGTTGTCGCATCTCCCGACTCGTTTCCACTCGTGACGATGACGTACGTTAAAATGATAATCCCGGTATACATGCCGAGGGCGATCAGCGGCTTGATCGTGCGCCGCCATTTCATAAACTCATTGGCTAGTAATGAACGCATTGTTCGTTCCTCCTTCTTTCTTCGTCACTTTGAGGAATTGATCCTCGAGCGTCTCGTACTTCATCCCGATTTGGAAGACGTTGATGTCTTGATTGATGAGTCGTTTCAATAGAACCGGGATATCCGTCTCAGGGCGGGGGACGAGGAACGTCTCAGCCGATTGCTGAACGATTTTCACATCGTCAAACAGCATGGCGGCCGCGTCGAGCGCCTCGTTCATTTGCTCGCGTGATACTTTACATAGAATGACGCCTTCTTCACGCGTCGTCCCGTCTTGGACCGATTTGATTTGACCGTGGTCGATGATTGCGAACCGGTCCGTGATCAGTTCCATCTCACTAAGTAAGTGGCTCGAGATCAAGATGGCGATGCCGCGGTGCTCGGCGAGGTGCCGTAAGTAGTTGCGCAGGTCGGCGATGCCGGCCGGGTCGAGCCCGTTCGTCGGCTCATCGAGAATGAGCACTTTCGGATTGTGGAGGAGCGCACGGGCGATCCCGAGCCGCTGCTTCATTCCGAGCGAGTACTGTTTGACTTTCATGTCGAGCTTCGATTCGAGCCCGACGAGTGCCCCAAGGGCGTTCAAGTCGACTTTTTTCAAATTGGGGATCAAATTCTTGGCGTGGATCAAGTTTTCTCGACCAGTCAAGTAAGGGTAGAACGCCGGGTTTTCGACGATGGCACCGATGCGACTGAGCGCCTCTTGGCGGTCGGTTGATACGTCGAACCCGTCGACGGTAACGGAGCCGTGCGTTGCCGGCATTAGACCGGTGATGATACGGATCGTCGTCGTCTTTCCGGCACCGTTCGGACCGAGGAAGCCGAAGATTTCGCCGGGCGTGACTTCGAAGCTGACGTTGGTCAGAACGTTCGTCTGGCCCAGTTTTTTGTGGACATTTTGGACGGATAACATGTTGTCACCTTGCTTTCGTTGAGATTTATTTCCAAGCTTGCTAACATTGTATACGACAAGACTGAAAGAAGGTTTCACCTTTTTTTGAAACAATTGAATCAAACGACAACTTTCACAATTAGTCGATAAGTAAAACTTATTGAATTAGTATGGACGAATTGTGAATTTGAAAGGGTCTTTCGACCTGGAAAGGTGTAGTATGAAGAAGAGAGTAAGAGGCAAGATTTGGCTCTTTTCACGGCCTGAATCAGATGGATGAACTGATTCGTGCGGCCTTAAAAAATGAAAGCGTTCACACATCGGGCGCATAGGAACGGACAGGGGGATTTATTCAATGGGAGAGTCGTCGAACGGTCGCGAGCAATCGCAAACATTTTATGGTCCAAACTTAGGCTACATCGTTGAATTGTACGAGCAATATTTGGAAGACAGAGAATCGGTCGATGCGGAGACGCGTCGTTACTTTGATGAGAACGGTTCACCCGAACAAGCGGTACCGGTCGCACCGGTCGCTTCATTTGATTTGGAGAAAATCGTGGCGGCGACTCGGCTCGTCAACGATATCCGGGCGCTCGGTCATAAAGCGGCTGATATTTATCCGCTCAAGGACCATCCGCGTGAGCACGGGTTGTTTGTGTTCGACCGTTACGGGTTGAACGAGTCAGACCTCGAGCAGATCCCGGCACACTTGCTGTCAGAAGACGTACCGAAGCCCGGCGCGAACGCACTTGAACTCGTCCGTCATTTACTCGACGTCTATACAGGGACGGTAGCCATCGAGTTGCGCCACTTGGATGATATGGAAGAGAAGCGCTGGATTCGCCGCCGCATCGAGCAAGGCGCATTGAAAGCCGCGTACTCGAAAGAAGAGAAGCTTGAGTTGTTCGAGCGTTTAGCCGAGACGGAACTGTTCGAATCGTTCCTTCATAAGACGTACGTCGGACAAAAACGTTTCTCGATCGAAGGACTCGACAGCATGGTCCCGCTCCTTGACGCGATGGTCGGACGGCTCATCTCGAGCGGTTCGGAACACATCAACATCGGGATGGCACACCGTGGACGTTTGAACGTCCTCGCCCATGTGCTCGGTAAACCGTACGAAATGATCTTTGCCGAGTTCCAGCACGCACCGAATAAAGAACTCATTCCGTCAGAAGGTTCGATCGGCATCAACTTCGGCTGGTCGGGCGACGTGAAATACCATCTTGGACTCGATCGCCGCGTGTTAGATGAGAAGAAAGAAGTCCGCTTGAACCTCGCCAACAACCCGAGCCACCTTGAATTCGTCGGCTCGATTGTCGAAGGTTACACGCGTGCCGCGCAAGACGACCGCTCTGCAAAAGGGATGCCGGTCCAACACGATGACAAGGCTGCTTCGATCTTGATCCACGGGGACGCCGCGTTCCCAGGCCAAGGCATCGTCGCCGAGACGCTCAACATGACGAACTTGACGGGCTACCGGACAGGCGGCACAGTTCACGTCATCGCCAACAATACGATCGGCTTCACGACCGACCCGAGCGACTCGCGCTCGACACGTTATGCGAGCGATATCGCCAAAGGCTACGAGATCCCGGTCTTCCACGTCAACGCCGACGACCCGGAAGCGTGTGTCGCCGTCGCGAAATTGTGCAGCGAATACCGTGCCAAGTTCCATAAAGACATCCTTGTCGACTTGGTCGGCTACCGCCGCTATGGACACAACGAGATGGATGAGCCGATGAACACGAACCCGGTTCTATACAAAGCGATCAAAGAACATCAATCGGTCCGTCACGTCTATGCCGATCTTCTCGAAGCAGAAGGCGTCATGACGAAAGAAGACAAAGCGACGATCGAACAATCGATTGAAGATCGCTTGAAGTCAGCGCGCGACCTCGTCCCGGCTGAGGAAGAAGATGCGGACATCGTCTTGCCGGAAGCAGTCTATAAAGGATTCCCTTACGTCGATACGGCAGTCGAACGCGACTTGTTGCAACAGTTGAACGATGAGCTGCTCGTCTGGCCTGAAGGGTTCGGCTTGTTCCATAAGCTTCAAAAAGTACTCGACCGTCGTCGTGACGCGTTCGGGGACAACGGGAAGATCGACTGGGGCCATGCCGAGACGCTCGCCTACGCCTCGATCATCTCGGACGGGACACCGATCCGTTTGAGCGGTCAAGATTCAGAGCGCGGGACGTTCGCGCAACGTAACATCATGTTGAACGACGTCGAGACCGGCAAGAAATTCTCGCCACTCCACGAGTTGTCGACGGCGAAAGCCTCGTTCACGGTGCACAACAGCCCGCTCTCGGAAGGCTCGGTGCTCGGCTTTGAATACGGCTATAACGTGTTCGCACAAGATACGCTCGTGTTGTGGGAAGCGCAGTACGGTGACTTTGCCAACTCGGCCCAAGTCATGTTCGACCAGTTCATCTCGGCCGGTCGTGCGAAATGGGGTCAAAAATCGGGTCTCGTCATGCTGTTGCCGCACGGTTACGAAGGACAAGGTCCGGAGCACTCGAGCGCGCGGATGGAACGTTATTTGACGCTCGCCGGTGAAAAGAACTGGACGGTCGCTAATTTGTCGACGGCTGCCCAATACTTCCACATCTTGCGTCGTCAGGCGAAGATGCTTGGTACTGAGCAAATCCGACCGATGATCATCATGACACCGAAGAGCCTGCTTCGTCATCCACTTGCAGCCTCAACGGTCGAAGAGTTGTCAGATGGCAGCTTCTGTCCGATCGTCGAACAAACAGGTCTTGGCGAACAGCCGGACAAAGTCGAACGGCTCGTCTTCTGTTCAGGGAAGATGGCGATCGATCTGCAAGAAGCGACGATGAAATCAGAGGAGTCACTCGACTTCCTCCACATCATCCGCGTCGAAGAAATCTATCCGTTCCCGGTCCGTGAGATTCGCGACGTCATCAGTCGCTACCCGAACGCCAAAGAGATCGTCTGGGTACAAGAAGAACCGAAAAACATGGGAGCTTGGACATACATCGAGCCGCGTCTTGAAGCGGTGACATCGAACCGTCTGAACGTCCGTTACATCGGGCGCCGTCGCCGGTCAAGCCCGGCTGAAGGAAATCCGACAGCACACAAACAAGAACAAGCACGCATCATCCGTGAAGCCTTATCCCGTGACGCCGTCTCAAGTGCGGCTGGAGCGAGCACATACCAAAAAGATCGTAAATAAGTTAAGGGGGAACTCATTGTGATCGAAATTAAAGTACCGGAATTAGCAGAGTCCATTACGGAAGGAACGGTCGCGTCTTGGCTCAAGCAGCCAGGCGACCATGTTGAAAAAGGGGAGGCCATCGTCGAGCTCGAGACAGACAAAGTCAACATCGAAGTGCCGTCCGATGAGTCGGGAACGTTAGAAGAACAACTCGCCGGGGAAGGCGACACGGTCCAAGTCGGTCAAGTCATCGCCCGCTTAAGTTCAGGTTCAGCCGGCGGCACGGCCGTCGCGACGAAGACGAAGACGGAAGCAGCGACAGAAGCTGCTCCGGCTCCAGCCGAGACGAAAACAGAAAAAGTCGGCGAAGCGAAAAAAGTCGAGCGTCGTGAAGAGCACGTAGCAAGCCCAGGTAAAGGCCCGATCGCTACACCGGCGGCACGCAAGCTCGCTCGTGAGCGCGGGATCGACCTCTCGGCCGTTCAGACGAACGACCCGATCGGCCGCATCAACGTCCATGACGTGTCGAACCACAACGCAACACCGACTCCAAAGCCAGAAGCACCGAAAGCACCGGCTGCGGCACCACAACCGGTCGCGAGCGGCAAAGACGAAGAGCGCATCAAGATGACGCGTCGTCGTCAAACGATCGCGAGCCGTCTCGTCGAAGTCCAACAGACGGCGGCGATGCTCACGACGTTCAACGAGATCGACATGACGGCGGTCATGGCGCTCCGGAAACGTCGCCAAGAGAAGTTCATTAAAGATAACGACGTCAAACTCGGCTTCATGTCGTTCTTCACGAAAGCGGCCGTCGCGGCTCTAAAACGGATGCCGTATTTGAACGCTGAGATTCAAGGCAACGAGATCGTCTTGAAGAAATATTACGACATCGGCATCGCCGTATCGGCACCGGACGGACTCGTCGTCCCGGTCGTCCGGGAAGCGGACCGTAAAAACTTTGGCGAGATCGAGAAGGATATCATCCATCTTGCCGACAAGGCGCGCAACAATAAGCTCGGGCTTAGCGACCTGACTGGCGGCACGTTCACGATCACGAACGGCGGCGTGTTCGGTTCACTCTTATCGACACCGATCTTGAACGGACCGCAAGTCGCTATCCTCGGAATGCACACGATCCAACTTCGTCCGATCGCAATCGACGCCGAGACGATTGAGAACCGTCCGATGATGTACGTGGCGCTCTCATACGACCACCGCATCGTCGACGGTCGTGAGGCCGTGACGTTCCTCAAACACATTAAAGATATGATTGAAGATCCAGAACAGTTGTTGTTCGAAGCGTAAAAAAAAGGTCCATGTCGCAAGTGACATGGACCTTTCTTATGCAAGCAGCGTCTCATCGAGCGTGATCTGGTTCTTGCCGCTCGCTTTCGAGCGGTAGAGCGCCTGGTCGGCCCGTTCGATGGTGAGATGCGGCGGCGTGTTTGAATGCCAGAGCGCAGCGCCGATACTCACACCGACAGTAGCCGTCCCGCCGTCAAACGATACGGGTGCGGACAACGCGGCGATGGCATCTTCCCCGATCTGCTGGACGTCGCGGTCACTTCGGTTGTTTCGTTCGAACAGAAGGAAGAACTCATCTCCGCTCAATCGGACCGGGTATAGCCCTTCGAGAGGCAGTTGCTTCAGCCGGTCGGCGATCTCGACTAGCACTTCGTCGCCTGACGCGTGCCCGTACGTATCGTTGACTGCTTTAAAGCCGTCAAGGTCGATATAGAAGCAGATATAGTCGTTCGTTGTCAGTTGTGCGTCATTCAAGTACTGACGGAGCGCCGTCCGGTTGGCAAGACCGGTCAATACATCGTGGTTAGCGAGTGATTCGAAGCGGACCCGTTCGGTCTCTGAATTGGTCAGCGACGTGACGAGTGACTCAAGGGCGAACGCGAGCGACTCGATCTCATGGATGCCGGATTGATGCGGGAACGTCTTCGCTTTTCCTTGCTTCATGAGCGTCGCCGTCTCAGTGATTTTTTGCAGTGGCCGCGTCACGAACAAGGCGAGCAGCCAACCGAGCAGGGCGGTCACGATCGAGGCGACGAGACCGATCCATAAGATGTTGTTTTGCAGCGACGTGACGGGGGCGAACGCCACGTCGACCGGTTGCCGGACGACGACACTCCAGCCGAGACCGGCGTAGTCGCCGTACCCTTCTCCGATAGCGACACCGGTCAAGTATGACGTTCCATCTGCCCACGTCTCGACGTGCCAACCGTCTTCGAGCGTCGTCGGGAGCGTTGTTCCGACGAGATGATCGGGACCGAGCAGCACGGTGTTGTCACGTCCACTGACGACGAACATGTCGGTATAGTCCGACTGATGGTGCAACGTGCGGTTAAAGTGCTGGAGCACTTCTTCTCCCCATTCCCAGCTCAGGTGGGTCGCCAAGACGCCTTTAAATTCACCGTCGCGCACGATTGGGACGCTGATGTCGACGAATTGGAGAGGTTCTCCACTCGGATTCGGGAGTTTTTCAGCGAGGAGAACGGCCTCGTGGACGTCCCCGATGAACGGTTGTTGTTGCGCTTCCGAGAAGACCGGACGTTCGGCGATCGACATCCCTTCTAAAATCCCGTCCGTCGAGGCGGTGACAGTCCCCGATGCATCGGTCACCCCCATCCACGAGAAAGCAGGGATGTTCGTTTGGACCTCATCGAGAAGGGCCCGGCTTTCGCGCGGTTCGTTCAAGGCGTCGAGTCCTTGGAGCAATTGGACTTCCTGATAGCGCGACCACATATAAAAGTCGAGCTTATCGACGAGCTGGTGCGATGTCGTCGACAGACGTTCCCCGATCTCTTGTTCAAGCGACGCGGCCGATCGCTCGCTGATCGTATACGTTAAGGCGAGTGTTAGAATAAAGACGAGACTGGCAATGCTGAGTGCCAAGATTAACCCGAGGCGCATCGAGAACGATTTCATAAATAGTTCCTCCTACAATAAACATTCACTTTATTCATCGTCAAAATATGGACGACTTGAAGCAAAGTCGGTAATAAACAAGTCGATTTCGTGGAATCGGATAGCGCTTTCGCTATAATGAAAGACGAATCGATAAAAATAGAGGTGAGACGAATGAAACAAAATCAAGCATTGGTCGTCGGGACGCTCATCGCGGTCGCACTCATCGCGGTCGTGGTCGTTCTCTTGAACCGACCGGCCGAGCAGGCAGAGACGGCGGCGCCGGCTACGAGCGAGCACGTGCCGACAGACGGGCAACCGACGCTCGGGGAAGCGGACGCACCGGTCTCGGTCGTCGAGTTCGGGGACTACAAATGTCCGTCTTGTAAACAATGGGGCGAGACGATCTATCCGCAGCTAAAGGCGGACTATATCGATACGGGTGACGCGAGCTTCAGCTATATCAACGTCTTGTTCCACGGACAAGAGTCGATTTTGGCGTCACTCGCTTCAGAATCGGTCTATAAGCAAGACCCGGATGCGTTCTGGGACTTCCATAAGGCACTCTATGACGCGCAACCGGCGAGCCAGCAGCACGACGAGGCGTGGGTCACGGTCGAGCGATTGAAGCAGATCGCAGGCGAGACGACGTCGGTCGACATGGCGAAGTTTGAAGACGACTTGAGTGAAAACTCGAGCGTGCTTGAACAGGTGAGTCTAGATGACGGATTCGTCAAAGAATACGGGGTCCAGTTCACGCCGTCGATCATGATCAACGGCGTCATGCTAGAAGACCCGTTCGACTATGAGGCGATCGAACGATTGATTGAACAAGGGGCACCATGAAGCAGTCGTTCTTGAGCCGCTACGGCTTGTATCTCGCTTGGCTCGTCGCGCTTACGGCGACGCTCGGCAGTTTATACTTCAGTGAGATTCGCGAGTTCGTCCCGTGCGAACTGTGCTGGATCCAACGTATCTTCATGTATCCACTCGTCTTCGTGCTCGGTATGGCTGTATTCACGAACGATCGTCAAGTGAAGAAATATGTATTGCCGCTAGCAATCGGCGGCGGTATGATTTCACTTTACCATTATCTCGTGCAAAAAGTACCCGGTTTTGCCGACATCAAACCGTGTGTCGAAGGCGTGCCGTGTAACGTGCAGTACATCAACTGGTTCGGCTTCGTGACGATCCCGTTCCTCGCGCTCACGGCGTTCACACTCATCACGCTATTATTGCTCAACATAAAAACGGACAAGTAAGGGGATGGAACGTTTGAAAAAATGGATGCTGATCGGGCTTATGAGTTTACTCACTGTGCTCGCCGCTTGCGGCAATGAGATCGAAGACCCGCTCAACTGGGAGATTGAATCGTTCGACTATATGAACCAGGACGAGGAGATGGTCAGTCTCGACGACTTGAAAGGGAAAGTGTGGATGGCCGACTTCGTGTTCACGAACTGTGAGACGGTTTGCCCACCGATGACGTACAACATGACGAAGCTGAATGAAGCGCTCATCGAAGAAGGCGTCGAGGACGTCCAGTTCGTGTCGTTCAGCGTCGACCCGACCGTCGACACACCGGATAAGATTAAACAGTTCATGTCCGGGTATGACTTGGCGCAAGCCGACTGGCAGTTCTTGACCGGCTATTCGCAAGACGAGATCGAGGCGTTCGCGCAACAGAACTTCAAGGCGCTCGTCCGCAAGCCCGACGAAGGCACGCAAGTCGATCACGCGACTTGGTTCTATCTCGTCGATCAAGACGGAAAAATCGTCAAGGCGTACCAAGGGTTCCAAGACGTACCGATCGAGGATATCGTCAACGATATTAAAATTTTACAGAAATCTTGAGGGCGACGCGATGTCGTCCTTTTTTGCGTATTCAAAAACAGGGGAATCCGGCATGTTGCCGTATAATAAGCAATAGAGGAGAGGATATTTTTGAAAAAAACACTACTCGTTTCATTGATGGGTTTGGCTGCTGTGACGGGTACAGCACTCACACAATATAAGCCACTCGGACGCAAGCCAAAAGCGCTCCAGTCGCCGAATCTTGTCAACGGCAAGTTCCGCAATCAGCTTGAGACACCGATGCGGTTTTCAAGCGATGATATGATCTCGATGTCGAAAGAATTTTTGCATCCGGACTCGCTCCGGAAGCCGAGCGTGCGGTTGCCGGTCGTCCCGATCGACTTCACCGAGACACTTGGCTCGAGCTTCACCCGCATCTATTGGCTCGGCCATTCAGCGATGCTCGTTCAAATGGACGGCAAGACGATGCTCGTCGATCCGATGTTCGGCCGGAGTCCGTCACCGCTCCCGTTCGCGAAGAATGAACGGTTCAGCGAGGACTTGCCGTTCGAGCTCGACGATTTGCCGTCAATCGACGTCGTCTTGCTGACGCATGACCATTACGACCATTTGGACTATGCGACGATTCAAGCGATCAAAGACAAAGTCGCCATGTTCATCGTCCCGCTCGGCGTCGGCAGCCATTTGAAACGTTGGGGCGTCGGGGCCGAACGCATCGTCGAACGCGATTGGGGCGATACGTATCAGTTCGGGACGTGGACGTTCGTCTGTGCGCCGGCCCGTCACTTCTCGGGTCGATCGCTCACCGACCGCAATGCGACGCTTTGGGCGTCATGGGTCGTCATCGGTGAGACGGACCGCTTGTTCTTTAGCGGCGACGGCGGTTACGGTCCTCACTTTAAAGATATTGGGGACGAGTACGGACCGTTCGATTTCGCGGCACTCGAATGCGGGCAATACGATGAGCGTTGGCCGGATGTGCACATGCAGCCACGAGAGACGGCTCAGGCGTTCCGCGACGTGCGGGCCGATAAGATGTTGCCGATCCATTGGGGCGCGTTCACGCTATCGTTCCACGCCTGGTACGACCCGGCCGAACAGATGACGCAGTTGTTGCCGCAAGAACACGTACTTACTCCGATGATCGGGGAACGGATCACGCTCGACGGACGCAACGACACAAACACGTGGTGGCGTGACATCGAGGACATGAACAAGCGCTGACCGAATTCGGTCAGCGCTTGTTTTGTTAGGACGAGATCCGTTCGGTCTCGTCCGTTTCGATATAAAGCTTGTGTTTCCGCGTATAGACGAGGAAGGAAGCGGTCATCGCGATTGAACTTACCCCGAACAAGACGACCATGAGCTGCAGACCGATCAAGTCGAGGAAGAAGCCGGTGACGAGCAGAACGACTTGAAAGACGATGCGGTCGAGCATGTTCCGGAACGAGAAGAAGCGTCCGTGATAGTCTTTCGGCATCCGCGTCTGGAAAATCGTCACCGCGGTCGGGAAGAAACAACCGACCGAGAAGCCGAACAAGACGAACGCTGCGATCGAGACGACTGGGATGTCGGCGAAGTACAGCATGAGCTGAGCGATCCCGATCAAAAACGAGAACGTGAACAAGATTGAGAATACGGAGAACTTCTCACCGATCCGTTTGATGACGAACGCGCCGACCATGAAGGCGATCCCTTCCGCCGTATAAATCCAGCCTTTGATCGCGGTCGAATCTTGCAGCTCGCTAATGTTGATGACGAGCAGGTTGAACCCGCCGATGAAGAGGAGCGGGATGAGCGTCATGACGAGCGTCATGAAGATGACCGGGATCGACTTGATGATCGGGAAGACGTCCTTGAATCCGCCTGACGACTTTGTATCGACTTTTCGGGCGGACGGTGTCGTCGTCTCGTCGATGTTCAAGAACCACGTCGCGACAGCGAGCAACAAGTAGGCGACGAGCGAGAGCGCATAGACGTCCCGCAGTGAGATGAGCGTGAGCAGAATCCCGGCGATGGCCGTTCCGATGACCCGGGACAGCGTGGAGACGTTCATATGGACCCCGTTCAAGGCGAGCAGCTCGCGTTCCTTGACGATGAGCGGGATCGCTGCTTGGAGCGCTGGGAAGTAAAACGCGGCCGACCCTTGCAAGAAGACGAGGAAGACGACCATCCACAGGACGCTTCCCGTCTCGATGGCGACGAACATGAAGAGGACGCTGAGCGCCCGGACGATGCTCGAGATGAGCATGATTTTCTTTTTCGAGCCCTGATCGGTGAGACGACCGGCGAGCGGTCCGATGGCGACGCCAGCGAGCAGCCCCCCGGCGAGGATGAGCGCCTTGACGAAGTCGGACGGGACTTTCTCCTGCATGAACTCCAAGTTGCCGATGATGCCGAGCCAAAGCCCGAGACCGGCGACGAACTCCCCGGTCAAGATGATCCAGACGTTCCGATTTTTCCACATATGTTAAGTCCTCGATTCTTATCAGTTAATAATAATTATGCTCGAGAATGATTCATTAAGCCACAAAAAAGAAGCCGAGATTCGACTTCTTCTCCCATTCATTGATTCATGCGAACTGATTATATAAACACTATGATTTCGTAATACAATGTGTGTAAAGGAGGGTGATTGTATGGGAACGATATCTGTGCGACTCAATAAGGAAGACGAACTTCTCATTAGAGAGTATGCGAAAACAAAAAATCTTACCCTCTCTATGCTTGTTCGGGAAGCTGTCCTAGAACGAATAGAAGATGAATTAGACATAGTGCTTTATCATGAATCAATGAGTGCACATCAAGAACATTCTGAAGCAGTTTCATTCGAGGCCATGCTAAAGGATTTGCAAACTTAGATTAAACCTAAAAAAGCATTCGTCCGTATTCAGACGAATGCTTCTCTGTCGTTCTTTTGAAGTCAAATATCGCAGTTATCGTCCGTGCACGTCGCGCCACCCGAGAGCACTTGAAGCGTCGGTGCCGATTCGGCCCACGTCTTCTCAAGTACTTGCGTGAACGCCTCGGTCGGCTGGGCGCCGGAGACGCCGTACTTCCCGTCAAAGACGAAGAACGGGACACCGGTGATGCCGAGATCGCTCGCGCGTCTTTCTTCAGCACGAACCTCTTCCGTGTATACGTCTGAAGCGAGCACGTCTTTCACGGCGTCAGCATCGAGCCCGACGCTTGTCGCGATCTCGACGAGGACGTCGTGGTCGCCGATATGTTTCGCCTCGATGAAGTACGCTTTGAGGAGCGCTTCCGACAGTTCCTTCTCTTTACCGACCGTCTTCGCATAGTGCGTCAACCGGTGCGAGTCGAGCGTGCCGGTGACGACCATGTTGTCAAAGTCATAGTCGAGTCCGACCGATTGAGCTTGAGCGGCGACTTGGGCCGTCGTTGTTTTCGCCTGCTCGAGCGGCATGCTGTATTTCTTCGCGAGCACTTCATAAATCGAACGTGAATCGGTCGTCGGGGCGTTCGGGTCGAGTTCGAAGCTCTTAAACTCCACTTCGACCTTGTCCGCGTGTGGGAACTGTTCGAGTGCTTCTTCTAGACGGCGCTTACCGATATAACAGAACGGACAGACGTAATCTGACCAAACTTCAATTTTCATAGTGAATCCCTCCTACAGTCAGTGTAGGATGTCTTGAAATTGAAGTAAATGAATGTGCTCACAAAAAAAGCCCTCACGAGGAGGACTTAAAAGACGTACCAGAACACGCAGACGAAGTGGGCAAAGCTGCCGAACAAGATGAACAAGTGGAACACCTCGTGGAAGCCCCAACCGCGCCAGTTGACGAACTTCGGCTTGAAGCCGTAGATGAGACCGCCGACCGTGTACATGAAGCCTCCGAGCAAGAGCCAAAAGATGCCGCCGTTGCCGATCACGCTATGGAGCGGTCCGATGAAGAAGACCGACAGCCAGCCCATACCGATGTAGAGAGCAGTCGACAAGAAGCGTGGGGCGTGGAACCAGACAAGTTTGAAGATGATGCCGAACAAGGCGAGGACGTGGACGATACCGAACAGCACCCAGCGCATCGGGCTTTCGAGCGCGAGCAGTGTGAGCGGGGCGTATGTCCCGGCGATCAAGGCGTAAATCATCGCATGATCGATTCGTCGGAAGAACGCGATGACTTTCGGCGAAGCGATGATGCTGTGGTACAAGCCAGACGACAGGTAAAGAAAGACGAGACTGATTCCGAACAAAATCGCCGCCATGATGGCGAGCGGTGAGCCGAGCAGTGACGCTTTCACCGTCATCGCGATCAAGGCGATGAAGGCGAGTACCGCTCCGGCGAGATGGGTCAGCGCGTTAATAGGTTCCCGAAAAATCGAATTCATGCAAAAACACTCCTTATGACGTCATGTAGTATCCATAACTACATGATAAGCGGTATGGGCAAGAAGAACAAGGTTTTTGTTTCGACAAACGACGATTGTCCGTATACTGAAAGTGAGGTGATTCGATGAAACCGAACGAGATTGTACGGACGGAAGGCACGCTCCCGAAAGCGGTATTGCCGACGATCGACTTATACATGGACCAAGTCATCCAACTATTCGAGCAACATTACGGCAAGATGAAACGTAATGAAGACGAGACGATCTTGACGAAGACGATGATCAACAACTACGCCAAAGGCAAGTTGTTCCATCCCGTCAAAAACAAGAAGTACACGAACGAGCATTTGATGCTACTAAGCCTGATTTACGAGATGAAAGGGCTGTTGTCGATCAACGACATCAAAGAGACGCTCCGGCCGCTGAATGAATCGGACGAAGCGTTCTCGCTCGAAGACTTTTATGACGCCTATCAAGCTCAGAAAGAACAAAACTTGCAGGCGTTCGAGACGCAAGCCGAGACGCTGCTCGCGAACGTGAAAGCGACTGAAGCGAGTGAAATCCAACAGTCGCTCGCCATTGCCTCGGCCGTGCATATGAGCCACTTGTACCAACGGCTCGCCGAACGTTTGATTGACGAAAGTAAATAAAAATGTCCCCTAGACTCCGTTTGTAGTCTAGGGGACATTTTGTCATTTTAGATGTTCGCGTTCGAAGCGCTCACCTTTGTTGTACATTTTAACGACGAGAAGTGGTGCTAAATAACTGATGGTCACAAGAATGAAAAGCGTCCATAAGAGATTATAATCTAACATTAGACGCTCATACGTGAACGACAAAAACAAAATGACGGTGATATGAACTAACGGGTGGAGGTTCCTGAGCAAGGCGTTGAGCACACTACTGATGAATACAGTCAAAATCACGAGCATGAACAAGAAAAACGCAATCAACAACCACATGTAGTCCATACGTCACCACCAAGTTAATTATTGATGTACTTCTCGAACACGTCACCGAAATCTTTCCGGTTCCATTCGTGATAGTGGCCTTGGAGCCAGTCGAACGATTGTTGCGACAAGTCTTTGAACGTCGTCGCGACGTTCATGTCCCCTTGACGGAGGCCGCTCAGAACTGACACGGAATGCGTGAGCGACGCGTTGGCGAACTCGAGCATTTTCCGGCCTTCACGCTGTTTATCGGCGATGGCGAGGAGTGATTTGTACAAGTCTTTGACGTGCTCGATTTGCTTTTTGTTTACGTCGATCGAGTATGGCTTATCGCCGATTGTGAACTTGATCTCAACGTCTAAGTCGACCGTGCCGGCCGTCTCGAACATGACGTGTTGGAGCGGATGTTGCGCGTACGGATAACGATACAAGACGCGCTTCGAACTGATGGCGCTCGCGCCGTCGAGATGGATCATCGCGAGGTTCGTGAAGCAGTACTCATCCGATTTCGACTTGATCAAGAAGTAAATCTTCTCGTTGTCCTCATGTAAGACGTAATCGTCGGCATCGGCCTTGTCGAAGTCTTTCGGGTCGATGACTTCACCGATATCGCTAAAGCCTGTCAAATCAGAAGCTAGTTTTTTGAACATGTACAGTCTCTCCTCAGTAGTGGATTTTGTGCATCTCGACCGGGTCGGACCCGGTCCGCTCGTTCCGGTTGAGTCCGTCGATCGCTGCCATGTCTTCTTTCGTCAACGTGAAGTCGAATACCTGTATGTTTTCACGAATCCGACTCGGTGTGACCGATTTCGGGATGACGGCGACACCGTTTTGAAGATGCCAGCGCAAGATGACTTGGGCCGGGGACTTGCCGTACTTGCTCGCGATGTCGACGATCGTCGCATCCTCGAGCGCCTCACGACCTTTCATGAGCGGACTCCACGCTTGGATCTGGATGTCGTAGCGCTTGCAGTACGCGATCAATTCTTTTTGGGACAAGTATGGGTGGATCTCAACTTGATTCACCGCCGGTACGATCGCACACGATTGGATGATCTGTTCGAGGTGTTGAATCTCGAAGTTCGAGACGCCGATGGCCCGTACTTTGCCTTCCTCATACAATTGCTCGAGCGCTTTGTACGTCTCGACGAACTTACCGAAGCGCGGCATCGGCCAATGGATCAAGAACAAGTCGACATAATCGAGACCGAGTCGGTCGAGGCTGTCTTGAAACGCCTGGAGCGCCTCGTCGTAGCCGTGAAACTCGTTCCACAGCTTCGTCGTCACGAAGATGTCTTCGCGCGGGACGCTCGACTCACGGATCGCCTGCCCGACGCTCTCTTCGTTCTGATAGATGGCGGCCGTGTCGATCAACCGGTAGCCGGCGTCGAGTGCCGCCTTGACCGTGTCGACCGTGACCGTCCCGTCTTCAACTTTGTACACGCCGAGCCCGAGCATCGGCAGTTTCACATCATTATTGAGTGTTGTCCATTCCATAATTTGATTCCCTCCCTCTCACATCTAACGTTACCGAAAATCACGACAAAGTGAAAGCGAAACCTACAGCCGAATGCTTTCTCCGTGCGCCTTAATCACGATTTGATCGCGTTCGAGTTTGGCCGCGGCGACGAGGCGGTCATACGGCTCCTCGACCGGCTCGTATGATAAGACGAACGTGTCCCAGTGCATCGGGAAGAACCGTTTCGCTCCGCTCTGTTTGAACATCGTCCACGCTTGCTCCGGGGTGCAGTGCGCTTCCTGGAACGAGTCCGGTTGATACGCACCGATCGGGAAGAAGGCGAGGTCGATCGGTTCTTTGTTCGCGAGCCCGTTGAACGCTTCGGTGTACGCCGTGTCGCCGGCGAACAGCATACGGACGCCTTTATATTTCAAGACGTAGCCGTTATAGCCCATATGTTTGTCCCACGGGAAGCGGTTGCCCCAATGCGCGACCGGGATCGCTTGGACGTTGAGTCCGTTCGCGAGTGTCAACTTGTCGTGCGGATGCATCTCGAGAGTCTGTAGGCTCGGATAGTGACGCAACAGTTTGCTCGTCCCCGGTGCCGAGATGACGACCGTGTCACGGGTGATGAGCCGCTTCAAACTTTTATGGTCGAAGTGGTCCATATGGGCGTGGCTGAGCAAGATGACGTCGACGTGACCGATCTCTTCGATCGAGAGGGCAGGGGCGGTATGCCGTTTCATGCCGAACGTGACGGGACCGACGTGGACACCGATCCGTTTTGAGAATACCGGGTCGGTCAAAATTTTGAGGCCGTACCAATGGATGAGCACGGTCGAGTGGCCGATCCACGTGGCGCTCACGCTCGTCTCGTCGAAAATGGACAAGTCCGGTTTGATCGGCGCCTCTTTAAAGTCAGGACGCGGTAACCGCTGTTTCAGTCGTGTATAAAAGAACGTGCCGACGCTTGCCAAGACAGCGCTCGGGACGAGTAAGTTGCGTAATTTCATGTGAGTCACCTCGTTATATAGGATAGTTTCATCTTAACGCTGACGACTAAGACATGCATCCGCCCATAGGCGTAGAAACGATGGGAGATTGTGGGTTTGCCGGTTGCGAATCCGCTTACATTTTGGTAAGGTGGCAGTAGATTAGGAAAGGAAGGTACCGCGTGCTATGAAAAAGTCACACTCACTCAACTGATGAAACGAATCATCACTGTTCGTCTGAACAGTCACGGGTGAAGTGTGTCCAATCTCAAGCTGCGGGGTGACCCTTTTTTTCCGCTTGACCGGAGATCTTCACACCATCGCTTTCTAGCGAATGGTGTTTTTTGTTTCATCGCGTATCGGACAAACAAGCGAGGTGAGACAACTATGTTATCTGTACATCAAGTCCGGTTCGACTACGACCAGCAACCGCTATTTGACAGCGTCTCGTTCGACGTGTCAACAGGCGAACGGGCCGTCTTGTTCGGCCAAAACGGGTCAGGGAAGACGACGTTGTTCAAATTGCTCGTCGGTAAACTGAGCCCTCAGGCCGGTCGAATCGAAGTAGCCGGAAAAGTCGGTGTCGTCGAACAGACCGTGTCCGTTGGGGATGGGACGACGCTCGCGTACGTCATGAAAGGTGACAGCGAACGGTTCCGTTTGTACGAAGAAGTCACATCAGGCGACACGGAGCGCGTGCTCGCGGTGTATGACGAGGCGATGGCGTGTGACGCTTTCGGACTCGAGGCCGAGGCGAACCAAGCGTTGAAACGAATCGGCATGGATGGAATGGGATTAAGACGGCTTTCTGACTTGAGCGGCGGCGAACAGACGCGGGCACAATTGGCCCGGCTCATGATGCGTCACGTCGACGTCGTCTTGCTCGACGAGCCGACGAATCATCTCGACGTCGACTCGATCGACTGGCTGACGCGCTGGGTGCGTGAGTTTCCGGGCACGGTGCTCGCCATCTCCCACGACCGCCAGTTCATCGATGACGTCGCAACGGTCATCCTTGAACTGAGTGACGGCGAGGTCGTCCGCTATCCGGGCAACTATAGCGCCTATAAGCAGCAAAAAGCCGAGGAACGGGTGCGTGACGAGCGGGCCCACGCGCGCTATGTGGCGCGCAAGTCGGAACTGCTCGATATGATCGCCCAGTACAAAGGCTGGCACTTGAAGGCGAAAGCGACGGCGAGCGTCCGCAGTCCTGGTGCCCAGAAAGGAGCGGCGAATCTTGCCGTCAAGATGAAAGCAAGGCAACGAAAACTCGACCAGCTCGAACAAGGGCGTCCCGACAAACCGAAAGACGCGGCTCGCGTTTCGGTCCGCTTCCAAGCGGAACCGCTTGAGGCGAAGACGTGGATCACGGTCGAGAACGTCGTGTTCGGGTATGACGAGCCGTTGTTCGAGCATCTTTCGTTCACGTTCAATCGGGGCGACCGTCTGTCGATCGTCGGACCGAACGGGAGCGGCAAGACGACGCTGTTGAAGCTGCTTTTAGGGCAGCTTGAGCCAAACGAGGGTGCTGTGCATCGCCATCCGAAACTGAAAATCGGCTACTTCTCACAGACGCTCGAACGGTTGCCCGAGGATGGGACGCTGCTCGACGCACTATTATCCGCGAGCGACATTCCGGAGACGGAAGCGCGGACGCTCCTGGCCCATTTCTTGTTCCGTCGTGACGACGTCTATAAACCGATGCGTGAGGCGAGCATGGGCGAGAAGTGTCGGATCGCATTCCTCATCCTTTATTTCTCAGACGCAGACATGCTCGCGCTTGATGAACCGACGAACTATTTAGACGTCGCGACACGCGAACAAATCGAGGCGGCCTTATCGATCTACCGGGGCGGTCTCATCCTCATCTCGCACGACCGGACGTTTCATCAGCTGACGGACCGGATGATCGAGCTCGGCGAGACGGTGCGAATTTTAGAAGCCGGACAAGACACGCCCCCCATCGACGTCGAAGCGACGATTCAGACGCTCGAGGCGCTGACGAATGACGAACAAAAATTTGTTGACGAGGCAGGAAACGTGAAGCCGTTTGACGAATCGGAACAGATGAGACGAAACGAGTAGGAGTGGAGAATAATGAAGAAAGAAGTTCGGTCATCACGGGCCGCGTCAAGGAAACGAAAACGGTTGTTACGGTTAGCGACGGCGGTCTTGTTGATCGCTTCATTGATCGGTGTCATCGCGTTCGCGGCGTACATCGATTCGCAAAAGCAGACGGCACTGCCTGAGTCGGACAACATCTCGACGGAAGAAGTCGATAGCGGGACAGAGGCGGAACCTGAAGAGGAAGCGACTGAAGAAGAGCCGAGTGAGGACGTCGTCTACATCGCGACGCCGTACACGAAAGTGTATGCTGATGATCGTGTGACCGTTCTATATGAGGCGGATCTTGGAGACCGGTTCGAACGGCTCGAAGCCGTCAGTGGATTCGTCAAACTTCAGTTGAACGACCGGACGACCGGATGGGTGACGGAAGAGCGCGTGACCGAGGAAGCGACTAGCGTCTCGGACGATGAAGTGGAACAGGCGTGGCAAACGGTCGTGCCGACGGCTTCAGCGTCTGCCTTGGACTGGCTCGGACAGGACGTGGCGACGGTCCGGTCGACACTCGGGGCACCGGCGTCCGTCCAGCGCGACCAAGTGAACGAGTACCACTTCTACAATGGCTTCTTTTTAATGGTGCGTGACCAACGAGTGAAAGCGATCGATTGGGACCGTCAGACGGCCGTGACGCCTGAACTTGAGGCGGCGAGCGCCCAAAGCGCGGGCAGTTGGTATGACGGGGAGACGCTTCAATTGAAGCTGTTCCCGTATAACGGGGTCATGCGGGTCCGAATTGAACAAAAGTAAATGCTGGCGTCGAGAGGGTGCATCCTGTCGGCGCTTCTTTTTTTGAATTCATTCAAACGAACGTTTGAATGATGGGGAGAAAAGGGATATAATGAAGGGAGAGAGGAGCGATGACGCATGGAACAACATGATCATGGCCACGAAGGCCACCACCACACAACGAATCAACGAGCATTATTCCTAGCATTTCTGTTAATCGTCACGTTCATGGTCGTCGAAGTCATCGGCGGTCTGTGGACGAACAGCCTCGCGCTCTTATCGGACGCGGGGCACATGCTCGGCGACGCGGCAGCGCTCGGGCTCAGTTTCTTGGCGGTCCGGTTCGGCGCCCGGAAGGCGACACCGAACCAGACGTTCGGGTACCGCCGCTTTGAGATTTTGGCGGCGTTCGTCAACGGATTGACGCTCCTTGTCATCTCAGGTTATATCATCATCGAGGCGTACAAGCGCTTGTTCGCGCCACCAGAGATTTTAAGCGGCGGCATGCTCGCCATCGCCGTCATCGGGTTGCTCGTCAACGTGCTCGCGGCGTGGATCTTGATGCGTGGCGAGCGGGACAACTTGAACGTCCGGAGCGCGCTCCTGCACGTGTTCGGAGACTTGCTCGGATCGGTCGGGGCCATCACGGCGGCGCTACTCATTCTAATGTTCGGGTGGACGCTCGCTGATCCGATCGCCAGTATGTTCGTCGCACTCCTCATCTTGGTGAGCGGGTACCGCGTGACTCGGGACGCCGTCCATATTTTGACGGAAGGGGCGCCTGACAAAGTTGACGTCGTGGCGATGCAGCGTGACCTTGCGACCGTCGAAGGCGTCAAAGAAGTGCATGACCTCCACGTCTGGTCGATCACGTCTGAGGAATACGCCGTCACGTGCCACGTGTTGATCGATGAAGCGACAGACGATCAACGCGTGCTGCACGACGTGACGGAACGGATGAAGCAGTTCGGGTCGTTCGGCCGTTCGACTGTTCAAATCGAACGAGAGACGGCACACTGCGAGGAACGAACGATCTGGTAAACGCACGAGCGGTCCCTGACAAGAGTCGGGGACCGCTTTTGTTATGGTTTCAGCACGACTTTGACGCAGTCGTCGAGGTGGTCGTTAAACATCTTGTAGGCGTCAGCGGCTTGTTCGAGCGGCAGGCGGTGGGTGATGATGTCGGTCGGGTCGAACTTCTTGTCGACGATCATCTGGAACAGCTCAGGCATGTAGTGGATGACCGGAGCTTGACCAGTCTTAAGCGTGACGTTGCGCGTGAAGAAGTCACCCATCGGAAACTGGTTATAGTTCATCGGGTAGACACCGGTCAATTGGACCGTACCGAACTTGCGGACAGCTTCTTTGGCGACTTTGATGGCGCTGAGCGTTCCGCCTTGGATCATCAGCTTTTGCTCGACTTTCTCGATCGGGGTTTTCTTCCCGTCGATGCCGACACAGTCGACGACGATATCGGCGCCGCCACCCGTGATTTCCCGGATGTATTTGCCGGTCTCGACCGGGTCTTTCAACAAAACGGTTTCGACGTTGTTTGAGAGTTTGGCTCGGTTCAATCGATAGATTTCCGGGTCGACAGCGATGACGCGTTTTGCGCCGCGCACCCAGGCGAGTTTTTGTGTCATCAAGCCGACAGGGCCCGACCCGAGAACGACGACCGTGTCACCGGCCTTCATCCCAGCGTTGTCCAAGCTCCACCATGCGGTCGGGATGACGTCGGAGAGGAACAACAGTGCCTCATCCTCGAGCTCGCACGACTCTGGGATGACGAGCGGCATGAAGTTACCATACGGTACTTTCAAATATTCGGCCTGACCACCCGGGTGGTTCCCGAACTGTTCAGTGTAACCGAACAGTCCGCCCGCATCTGTGTGCGGGGCGTGGTTCGAGTTGTCACACTGGCTCTCCATTTCATTCTCACAATAGAAGCAATGGCCGCAAGAGACGTTGAACGGTAAGACGACGCGATCGCCTTTTTTCACTTTCGTCACGTCTGGTCCGATGTCTTCGACGATACCCATCGGTTCGTGTCCGATGATAAACCCGTGCCGGGCCGGCATGTTGCCTTGGTAAATGTGAAGGTCAGACCCACAGATGGCCGTCGACGTGATCTTGACAATGATTTCTTCTCGGTTCTCGATTTCCGGGTCCGACACATCTTTCACTTCGATGTTTTTCGTCCCTTGATAAGTAACAGCACGCATACGTTGGTTACCTCCTTTTTTGAAAGACAGGTGAACGACGACATGGTTACTGTACCCGTATGGTGCGAGCATGAATCTACCCGCGAACGGGAATAGAAAAAAGGACTCACAAAGGAGTCCCAGTGCCCGCGATGTCGATGACGACGATCTCGGGTGGATTGAAGATACGCGGTACGCTGACTGTGTAGTTGAAGCCGCGGCCGATGATATGGGTGAACGAATCGTGTTCATACAGGCCGCCCGCATATTTTGGGAAGAAGCCTTGGTCAGGCGCGTAAAGCCCGTTCAACAGATAAGGGATACGGACCTGGCCGCCATGGGCGTGGCCCGACAAGACGAGGTCGAACGGAAGCTCGGCGTACGTCTCGACTTGTTCCGCCCGGTGGGACAAGAGCAGGCTGAACGTGTCGTCCGTTTCGACGTCGTCAAGTGCGGTCAAGACGTCTTGCTCCCAGTTCCCGTATATGTTTTCGGCGTACGTGCGAAGCGGGTCCTCGACGCCGCCGATGATGAGCTCGACTCCGTTGACGGTCACGGTCTCAGCTTCATTCTCGAGCACGATCACACCAAACGAACGAAACACGTCTTTGACGTCGTGCCGGACGAAATCACTTGATTCATCAATTTCATGGTTGCCGGTGACGAAATACATCGGGGCGATTCCTTGTAGCCCTTCGATCAGTTCGAAAGCGGCGTCTGGCGAGCGGTATCGATCGAGCAAATCACCGGGAAGCGCGATCAAATCAGGTTGCTGCTCACGAACTTTTTCAATCAGATTTTTTTGGTCCTCACCATACGAATAGCCGTGCAAATCCGAGAGGAGGATGACGCGTAACGATTGACCAGTTTCGAGCTTATCGGTCGTCAGCTCGTACTCTCTAATCGTCAGCCCGTTGTAAAGGGCGGCGAACAGAAAGACGACCACGATGCCGAACGTGATGTACTTTCGTTTTCCTTTTAGCATTGTGTCGCCTCCTCGGTCGGATGTTTGTCTTTTCATTCTACTCTGTTAATAGGTGTGGGCGCAAAAAAAAGCCCACTCATATTTGAGCGGGCAGGGGATTAGGCGACGTTTGTCGTCAATTTGACGTCGACGTTGCCGCGTGTCGCTTTCGAATACGGGCACACTTGGTGCGCTGCTTCGACGAGACGCTCAGCAGTTGCTTGGTCGACACCTTTGATTTCGACTTCGAGCTCGACCGAGATGAAGAAACCTTCGTCGTTCTGGTTGAGTGTGACGTGGCCAGTGACGCTCGTGCCATCTGTCTTGACGCGCTCTTTACCGATGACGAGGTTCAACGCGCTGCCGAAGCAAGCTGCGTATCCGGCTGCGAACAATTGCTCAGGGTTCGTCGACTCTTCTGCTTGTTTCGATCCTGGCATTGCGACGCTCAAGTCGATGACGCCGTCCGTAGATGTGACGCGACCTTCGCGGCCACCAAGAGCTGTTGCTGAAGCTGTGAATAATGGTTTCATAATTTAATTCCTCCGTTTCGTTTTTAACAATTAAGTTGTGCACAATTTAATTATAGGGCAGTCAAACAGATATTCAAGTGATATGCTTGACCTAAGACTTTAGCCGGAGGAATTTATATGAAAAGTTCGTTAACATTAGAGCATCAGATTTGCTTTCAGCTCTACACCGCCTCAAAAGAATTGACACGTTTGTATCGGCCGATCTTAGAGCCGCTCAAACTCACATACAGCCAGTATTTGGTCATGCTCGTTTTATGGGAAGAAGATCACATCGATTTGAAACAGCTCGGGGAACGGTTGACGCTTGATTCGGGCACGCTGTCACCGCTCATCAAACGATTGACCCAACTCGGATACGTGGAGAAAATCCGGGCGACCGATGATGAGCGCCGGGTGTTGGTGTCGCTCACTGCATCGGGTAGCGCACTTCGTGAGCAGGCCGAGGACGTGCCGGTCAAAGTGAGTGGTATGCTAAATATAGACGAAGCGACTTATTTCGCTTATATGGAGATGCTCATCGATATCAAATCGCGTCTGCGTGAATTCGGTGAGCGACAGGGCTAGGTTCTCACGAAAGGAGACGATATGTTTCGTAAACTGTTTATTCTATTGATTGGGATTGGTCTATATACGGCTTGGAACTATGAGGTGCCGAACGTATCGGCGCCGACGAGCGTCCAGGTGAAGTCGACGGAAGTGGTGGAAGAGCGCGTCGCGACCGACGCTCCAAAGTTCGCGAGCCAATATGCCGGCCACGACTGGTATTTGCTCGAGAAAAATGGCGACCGGACGCTTGAGCTCGTCGACGAGGATGGTGCCAAAAAAGGGCAATACCAATTCGAGTCGGGCAGCACGTTCGAAGGGCTCGTCCTTGATCAGACGACACGACAACAAGTCGAGAACATCGGCTTCGACGAAGTGAAGTCTTACGATAAAGGGTTGAAACGTTACTTGATCCCGGACGATCCTTCGTTCTCGGTCTATGCGATGAACGGCAATTACGTCACGATGTTCTTTGACCAACATGACGAAGACAAGCTGAAAGGCATTCTTTCCGTTGAACGGAGCGTCGAGGAGTCGAGCGACGGTTATTATGGAGACGTCTCGGCCGAGAGCATCGTGTCCAACGAGACGCTCATGCGCATGCTCATGAACTGGGACCGTCAAAAGTTTGGTTTATCCGCACTCGCTGACTATGAGCCGCTGCTTCCGGTCGTCCGGGCGCATAGTGAGAACATGGCGGTGAACAACTTCTTCAGCCACACCGACCCCGAAGGACGCGACCCGTTCGAACGGATGAATGAGGCCGGACTTGCCTACTCGCTCGCCGGGGAGAACTTGGCGATGGGACAGATGAGCGTCTTTCACGCTCACTGGGGACTGATGAACTCGCTCGGTCACCGCGAGAACATCTTGAAGCGGGACTTCACGCACGCCTCGGTCGGTCTCGTTTATAATGAAGACAACAGTCCATTCTATACAATCAACTTCATCACACCACGATAAAAGGATGGTCTACCCTAGAGGGGCGGACCATCCTTTTTAGAGGTCAGAGCAGGCGTTTCACCGCTCGCTCGATCTCGTCCGGTGTCGTCTGCGGTGAGAACCGTTCGATGACGTTGCCTTTCCGGTCGACGAGGAACTTCGTGAAGTTCCACTTGATCGCTTTCGAGCCGAGCAGGCCAGGTGCTTCTTTCGATAAGTATTGGAAGAGCGGGTGGGCGTCTTTGCCGTTGACGTCGACTTTCGAGAACATCGGGAACGTCACGCCGTAGTTCAATTGACAGAACTCGCTGATCTCTTCGTTCGAGCCCGGGTCTTGGTTGCCGAACTGGTTGCACGGGAAGCCAAGAATATGGAAACCTTGACCTTGATAGCGCTCAAATAGCTTTTCAAGGCCGTCTAATTGAGGTGTGAAGCCGCACTTGCTCGCCGTGTTGACGATCAAGAGGACGTCCCCCTCGTATTTGGATAAAGGCTGCAGCTTGCCGCTCATGTCGGCTGCTTCGTACTGATAGATCATCATCTGATTCCCCCTTTTTATGTTCATTATAGCAAGCCGTTCGATTGCGAACGACTTTGAAGCGGTTGTCCGCAATCAAATTGTCACGAAACGATGAGGTCGCTGTTACAATGAAATCAAACGGAACCCGTATAATGAATCGTTGTAGAGAGGAAAGGTGTTATGTACATATTGAAAAATGAATTTATTTGGATCGCATTGATCCTGATCGGCTTGTTCGTCTCGAGTGCGACGCCGTACTCTGACCAAAGCATCGTCTCGCCGCTCGAACGCTTCGATTGGACGTGGGCCGAACCAGCCCTCTCGAACGTCGACTTCGACTATGCCGGCAGCCCGGTCTCGCTCGAAGACAAAGGAACCGTCGGCTTGATCGAATTCCTCATTCGGAAAGCGGCACACTTCACAGTCTTCTTCGTCTTAGGTGCGTTGTTCGTCAAAGCCGTGTCACGGACGAGACTGAACGCGTGGCTCGTGTTGTTGTTCGCTTGGGCGCTCGCGAACACGGTCGCCATCTTTGATGAGTTTCATCAGAGTCTGACCCCGGAACGCACCCCGCTCATTCAAGACGTCGTATTAGACAGCTTCGGCGCTTGTTGCGGCGTCCTGCTCTTTGGTGGCTATTATTTGTTCGTCAGAAAGCGTAACAAACACCAACGTAGAGGTTATGTATCGGTCAGGTAGATAAAAAATAGTATAGGTCATTATTTGAAAAGCGCTTTCATAAGGCGTTTTTCTTTTTTACTAAATTCATATTTTGTGACAATTTGTGGATTGAGCCCGTTAAATACCCACGTTTTATCGAGGATAAAACCTAAATCAGGTCAATGTAATGCGAATGAAATATAAGTGTAAAATAACTTTAGGTTTAGATTGCTATAATGAGTCACAGGGCGAGACGGATTCTCGCAAAACTATACAGAACTCATTCATCTATTATCCTATAGAAATTCACACGACTCAGCGGAGGTAAGCACATTGATTAACTTGAAGAAACTTGCAGCAACCGTCACTTTAGGCGCTCTTCTAATCAGCGGCACGACACCTGGTTTTGCAGCGTCACTTACAGACAAGCAAAAAAAGGTCCAACAGCAGCAACAAAAGAATAGCACTGAGCAGAGCAAAGCGAACTCTTCGATCCAATCACGCGAACAAGCGATCAGCAAAGAGCAGCAAGAAATCAACAAGCTAGACGCTGAACTCCAAGACGTCATCAACGACGTCGCACAAAAGAAAGCTGAGATTCGTGCTACGCAAGAAAAAATTGCCGCGCTTGAAAAACAAATCAAGCAGTATGAAGCAAAAATGAAAGCACAAGAAGAACTTATGAAAGAGCGCATGGCAACGATGCAAAAGAACGGCGGCGGGTCGATCGACTGGGCCGAGTTCATCTTCGGATCAAAAGACTTCGGTGACTTGCTTACTCGTATGATCACAGCAGGTACGATTCAAGAGAACGACAAGCAAATTTTTGAAGAGTACCAAGCGACGAAAGAAAAGCTTGCGACAGCACAGGCTGAATTGAAAGCCGAGCGCGACGCTCTCGTTAAACAAAAGCAAGAACTTGAAGCACGTAAAACAGCGCTCGACAAGAAAATGAAAGAGCGGGCGGCTAAAGTCAAGAAGCTCAACGCTGAAAAAATCAAGTTCGAATCGAAATTGATGAGTTTGAAAGAAATGGAATCAACGCTCCAAGCACAAGAAGCTTCAATCAAGGCAGAAATCGAAGCACAACGTCGTGCGGCTGAAGAAGCGAAACGTAAAGCGGCTGCGGAAGCGGCGGCAGCTGCAGCAGCAGCGAAACAACAAAAGCAACAAGGTTCGTCAAGCAAGCCGAGCGCGTCAGCGGCAACACCTGTAGCGGCGGCACCGGCAAGCGGCGGCATGTTCCAACGTCCTGCTAGCGGTCGTCTCACACAACCTTTTGGACCTGCAAGTGGTGTGAACGGTTATACGTTCCACAACGGTCTTGATATCGCGGCACCGGTCGGCACACCGATCTATGCAGCGCAAACAGGTACGGTCACGACGGCAGGATGGGGCGGCGCCTACGGGAACCACATCATCATCACGCACGTCTTGAACGGACAAGTTTGGACGACGGTCTACGCTCACTTGAGCTCGGTGTCGGTATCGGCTGGCCAACGTGTCTCGCAAGGTCAGAACATCGGCGGCATGGGTAGCACAGGTAACTCGACTGGTTCGCACTTGCACTTCGAGATTCACCGTGGCGGTTACTCGTACTCGTCTTCGAGCGCGGGTAGCACGGTCAACCCAGCTTCATTCTTCTAAACGTATACAAAAAGTGATCGACGAACGCGTCGATCACTTTTTTATTGCCCGATAAGCGATAAACGTCAGCAAGGCGGCCCCGATGACGCTCAGCAAGAGCGTGTCGAGATTCGGGTCGGCAAAGACGCTCATGCCACCGACGATCAGCATGTAGGCAACGATCGAGCCGACGAAGACGGTCGACACGACCGAACGGACTCGTTTCGGGATTTGCTTCCACCAGTTCCTCATAAAAATCGCCTCCATCTATTAGTATAGGGGAGGCGGGATGATTCATCTAGCGAGCCGGATCCACGAAGATTCCATGATCGGCCGGTAGCCGACTTCTTGATAAATCTTGTTTGACGTCGGGTTGGTCAAATCGGTGTAGAGCGTGCAGAACGATTTCGTTTCGAGCAATCGACGACTGAGCACGGCGACGAGACTGCGAGCGTATCCGTTTCCGCGTTTCGTAGGAGCCGTGTAAACGAAAGACACCGTGATGCCATTCAACGTCGGGCGGGAGCGCTTTGCGCACGAAACGGGTGTGCCGTCGACTTCCCAGATGAAGGCGTCATCGTTATCAATCATTGAAGTGACGACAGAGACCATTCTTTCGTCATGTGATGGTTCGAGTCCCGAGTCTTGTTCAAAGGCACGGTACCACGTCTCTAAAAGAGGCTGGTCGGACTTGGTCGCCTGGCGCATCGACCCGCCGGCCAGAACGATGTCGTTGACGCGGTCTAATCGATAGAGCCCTTGCGACATGAACGTCGACGCTGCTTCATCCGTCCGTTTCCCCCACATGGCACCGAACGTCTCGGCATGTGTCTTTTCGGAGACGACTTCTGTGAACGGGATGTCTAGCTGCAGTAGAGCCGGGATGACAGCCGCGTGGATCGATGTTGCCTGAGACGTGTCGACGACGACGTAATTGAGCGGGTGCGGCGGTGTGACTTGCATGATGGCGAGGAGCTGTCCATCGTCCTCGACCGTCAACTGATGGTAGGTGTCGTATAGGTCTCGCTTAATATTTTCAAGGATGCCGATCATCAAGCTGTTCTCGGCCTCTTTTTTCAACAATTCCGACATGACGCGTTCCGAAAACGCGAACGGGTCGTTCCAAACTTTCACTTCCAAAGTCGACACCCTTTCTGTATATGTATGAAAAACGGGCAAACCGTGAGGCCTGCCCGTTGTCTAGCTCGTAACTCGTTAAGCGATGTCTTCGCGCGCTTTCGCGTCGTCGAGCAAGTTCGTGTTGCGTTTGAAGTAATGGACGATTTTGGCGATGGCGCCGTCACCTGTGACGTTCGTCGCCGTACCGAAGCTGTCTTGCGCCAAGTAGAGCGCGATGACGAGGCTTTGCATCGTCGCATCGAATCCGAGGATCGACCCGAACAATCCGAGTGATGCCATGACGGCCCCACCAGGAACACCTGGCGCCGCGATCATCGTCACGCCGAGGGCGAGGATGAACGGGAGGACGATCGCGTATGACATCGGCATGCCGTTCAAGTACATGAGGGCGACACCGACCGATGTGAGCGTGATCGTCGAGCCTGATAAGTGGATCGTCGCGCAGAGCGGGACGACGAAGTTGGCGACGCCTTCATCGACGTTGTTCAATTTTGCCTGACGAAGCGTGACCGGGATCGTCGCGGCTGACGACTGTGTGCCGATGGCTGTGAAATAAGCCGGCATCATCGTCTTGAGCAGTTTGAACGGATTCTCTTTATTGAGCCCGCCTGCGATTGAATATTGAATCATGAGCATCGTCGCGTGAAGGACGATGATCGTGACGAATACGAGCGAGAACACCGACAAAATTTCGGCGACTTGACCGGCGTACGTCATGTTCATGAAAATTCCGGCGATGTGGATCGGCAAAAATGGAATGATGACTTTACTAATGAGTAGTTCGATAATATCGCGGAAGTCCATGGCGAGGTCGAGTGAGCGTTTGCTCTCGATCGCGGCGATCCCGATTCCGATGACGAACGCGAGAATGAGCGCCGTCATGACACCGAATACCGGTGGAATCTCAAACTCCATGAAACCTTTCAAGAGTGCTTCTTCTGGGTTTTCAGCTGATGCCGTGCTGCGTGCTAAGATCTGTGGGAATAGGTTGCTCGTCGCGAAGTAGGCGAGTGTACCGGCGACGATCGTCGATACGTAAGCAATCGCGGCCGTCAAGCCGACTAGTTTCCCGGCGCCTTTTCCAAGTTCCCCGATACCTGGAATGATGAAGGCGAGAATGATGAGCGGGATGGCGAAGCCTAAGAATTGTCCGAAGACCGTGTTGAACGTGACGAACGTCCGTACAATCCAGTTCTGGCTTTCTGGTACGATGCTACCGACTAATATCCCGAAAGCGATAGCGATGATGATGCGGCCTAGAAGACCAATCCTTAATTTCAAATAAATCATCCTTTCTAAATGTTTGAATTGTTGCTATTTTCGCACATTTCCCTGCGTGTTGCCAGCCTATCTTCGAATTTTACTGAAGATTGACGTTTGACAACTTCTGAACAGGGTATCACAAAATGTTAGCGATAAAAAGGAAGGGGTCTTCTCCTTTTCCTAATATACAAACGATGTTATGATTAATTTGGAACAGACGTAAAGGAGGGGTGACACGTGCAGGTACAACGAACAACGATTCACATTGCGGGGCAAGACTATACGATTGTTAGCGAGGAGTCAGCCGATCATGTGAGGGAAGTGGGCTTTCTCGTCGATAGTAAGATCCGCGAGATTCGTGAACAGTCCCCTCAGCTAGACGCTCGTCAGGCAGCGGTCCTCGCCGCCATCCAAATTGCGAGCGATCACGTCAAAACTAAACGAAATACGGGAGAATAAATCAATCCATGGTTACTCTACTTATACTGTTTTTCTTGTTTATCGGGATCATTAACGGCTTCCGCCGTGGAGCGATCCTCCAGCTCGGCCATTGGGTCGCGCTCATCATCAGTTTCTTTGTCGCCAACGCCTATTACCGGGATCTCGCCGAAGCGTTCAAGCTTTGGATCCCATATCCGTCACAACTTGACGGGACGTTACCAGGCGGTGTGCTCGACTTGAACTCACTGTCAGGCATCGAGATGATATTCTATAACGTCTTTTGGTTCGTCATCTTGTTCCTGATCACGAAGCTCGTCTTGCATCTCATCTTGTCGATGCTCGACTTCTTGACGGACTTGCCTATCTTGCGCCAATTGAAAGGCATCATCGGTGCCGTGCTCGGATTCTTCGAGTCATACGTCATCACGTTCTTCATCCTTTGGGTGATCGCGTTCGTCCCGATGGCGGGCGTCCAAAATGCGGTCGACAACTCGTCGCTCGCGACGTTCATCATCCAGGACACGCCATACCTATCTGACTGGTTCTCGAATAAGATGCTGTGACACGACAGGCCGGAATGCAAGCAAGCGCTTGTGTCTCGGTCTTTTCTGTATGAAAAAGGGGGAAGTACGATGAATAAAGTTGAGGCGATGATGCTGTTAGAGAAAATCGCGCAATATATGGAGATCAAGGGTGAGAACCCGTTTAAAATCAACGCGTTCCGGAAAGCGGCGACGGCGCTCGAGAACACCGAGCTCGAACTCGACGATATCGATGACTTGACGACGATCTCAGGTATCGGTAAAGGAACGGCGGCTGTACTCGAGGAATGGCGCCAGACGGGACGGAGCGAGGTGCTCGAGTCGCTCCAAGAAGAGATTCCGTACGGCTTGATGAAGCTGCTCAAAATTCAAGGGCTCGGCGGCAAGAAACTGGCTCAGCTAAGAGAGGTCGGCGTCGTCGACCTCGAGTCGCTCATCCGTGTATTGGAAGACGGCACGGCGTCAGAATTGCCGCGTTTCGGCACGAAGAGCGTCGAGAAGTTGCTCGCAGCAGCACGGAACTTGGAATCCCGTCCGGAACGCCTGTCGTACGCGATGATGCGCCCGGTCGTAGAAGAGATCAACAAAGTGTTAGAAGGCGAGGCGCTCGTCCTCCGGCATTCGGTCGGGGGCAGTTTCCGCCGGGCCGAGGAGACGTGCAAAGACTTGGACTTCATCATCGCGACCGAGGAGCCTGTCGCTTTGCGTGACAAACTGCTCGCGCTCCCGTTCGTCAATGAAGTCATCGCGGCCGGTGAGACGAAAGTGTCGCTCGTCTTAGAGCGCGAGGAGATGGTGTCGGTCGACTTCCGGATGGTCGAGCCCGGTGCTTTCGCGGCGACGCTCCACCACTTCACCGGCTCAAAAGACCATAACGTCCGCATGCGCCAACTCGCGAAAGCTAAGGGTGAGTCGATCTCCGAGTACGGGGTCGAGACCGCGGACGGCCTGTGGCAGCCGGAGACGGAAGCGGAGCTGTTCGAACGCTACGGCCTCCCGTTCATCCCGCCGGAGCTACGGGCAGGGAATCTTGAGTTCGAGCACGACATCTCGAAGCTCGTCACGCTCGACGATATCAAGGCCGACGCGCATATGCACACGGTCTGGTCAGACGGGAAGCTGACGGTCGATGAGCTCGTCGCCGCGATGAAAGCGCGCGGTTACGAGTGGATCGCCATCACCGACCACGGCAAGTACATGTCGTTCGTCAATGGGTTGACCGAGGAACGATTAGAAGCGCAAGGGGAAGAGATCCTTGCCGCGGCGAAAAAACACGATATGCACGTCTTGCGCGGTGTCGAGATGGACATCCGCCCAGACGGGACGCTCGACTACGAGCCTGAGTTTTTAGCGACGCTCGACTACGTCGTCGCCTCGATCCATTCAAAGATGGACCAAGGTGTCGACGAGATCATGGCGCGGCTCGAGAACGCCTGCCGTTCGCCTTACGTCAACGTCATCGCCCATCCGACCGGACGCTTGATCGGACGTCGTGACGGCTACCCGATCGACGAGGAGCGCTTGATCGCCCTCGCGAAAGAGACAGGGACAGCGCTCGAACTGAACGCCAACCCGAACCGTCTCGATTTGACCGCCTCGACGCTGAAGAACGCGAAGGCGGCCGGTGTCAAACTGATGGTAAACACCGACACCCACCACCCTGATATGATGGAAGATATGGCACTCGGCGTCTTGCACGCAAGAAAAGCCTATCTCGAACCGTCAGACATTATTAACTGCCTCACGTTCGAAGAAGCGACAGCGTTCTTCGACGCGAAGCGACAGAAAGGAACATGCTAGATGGATCACGCGTTACGCGTATTAGAATATGAAAAGTTACGTCAACAGCTCGCCGTGCATGCGGCCAGCTCGCTCGGGAAAAACCGGGCGCTCAACATGCAGCCTGACTACTCGTACGACCGGGTACTCGCCAACTTGAACGTCACGCGCGAGGCGACCGAGGTCGTCCGGCTCCGGGACCGTTTGCCGCTCGGCGGGCTCTCAGACGTCCGCGCCGAAGTGAAACGGGCCGCCATCGGCTCGGTGCTCTCGACGAGCGAACTGCTCGCCGTCGCCGCCGTCATGTACAGCGGCCGCCAAGTGAAGAACTTCTTCGAGAAGTTGCACGAGGACAACGAAGACATCCAAATCCCGCGCCTCGACGAATATGCCGAGCGCTTGACGAAGCTGATCGAGGTCGAGCAATCGATCCGTCACGCCATCGACGACCAAGGTACGGTCCAAGATTCGGCGAGCTCGCAACTGCGCGGTCTGCGGACGCAACTCCGCAGCTTTGAGGGCAGTGTCCGCTCGCGGATCGACAACATCCTCCGCAACAACGCCAAGATGCTCTCAGACGCGATCGTCACGATCCGGAACGACCGCTTCGTCGTCCCGGTCAAGCAAGAGTATCGCCAAGCGTTCGGCGGGATCGTCCACGACCAGTCGGCGTCAGGGCAGACGCTCTTCATCGAGCCGCAAGCGATCGTCTCGATCAACAACGAGATCCAAGAAGTCCGCTTGAAAGAACGCTCGGAGATCGACCGTATCTTGACCGAACTGTCAAATCTCGTCGGCGGCGTAGCCGATTCCGTCGTGACGAACCTCGACGTCTTGGCCGAACTCGACTTCGTGTTCGCGAAAGTCGCGTACGGTCATCAACTGAAAGCGACGGAACCGAAGTTGAACGACGCCCGCGAGATCAAACTGAAGCAGGCGCGTCATCCGTTCATCCCGCAAGACGAGGTCGTCCCGATCACGGTCGAGCTCGGGGAAGACTTCACGTCGCTCGTCATCACCGGACCTAACACGGGTGGTAAGACGGTCACGCTCAAGACGATCGGGTTACTGCAACTGATGGTCCAGTCAGGGCTCTATGTCCCGGCCGAGTTCGGTACAGAGCTCTCAGTGTTCGACGCCGTCTACGCCGACATCGGTGACGAGCAGTCGATCGAGCAGAGCTTGTCGACGTTCAGCTCGCACATGACGAACATCGTCAGCATGCTCGACAAGGTCGACTTCATGTCGCTCGTCCTATTCGATGAGCTCGGTGCCGGGACCGACCCGCAAGAAGGGGCCGCGCTCGCCATCGCGATTCTCGATGAAGTGAAGCGGCGCGGGGCCCGCGTCGCGGCGACGACCCACTATTCCGAGTTGAAAGCGTACGCCTATAACCGAGAAGGTGTCGTCAATGCCTCGATGGAGTTCGATATCGAGTCGCTCAGCCCGACGTATCGTTTGTTGATCGGTGTGCCGGGACGCTCGAACGCGTTCGAGATCAGCCGACGCCTTGGTCTGTCCGAACAAGTGATCGATAAGGCACGGAGCCACGTCGGCACCGACGCCGAGTCGGTCGAATCGATGATCAACGAGCTCGAGTCGGCGAAACAACGCGCCGAGCAGCTCGAGCAAGAACTGATCATCAAACGCCACGACTTCGAACAAGAGCAAGCGGCGTTCGAGGCGAAGATGAGTGAATTCGAGACCGAACGCGACACGATGTACGGCGAGGCCGAGGCACGTGCCGAGAAGGCCGTCGAGAAAGCGAAGCGGGAAGCGAACGAAGTCATCGACCGGTTGAAGAAGCTGCGCGCAGAAGGCATCGTCAAAGAGCACGAGATCATCGCCGCGAAGAAACAGCTCGAATCGGCGAAACCGACGCTCCAAGATAAAAAGATCCAAAAAGTGAAACAAAAAGCGCAACAAAAACGTACGTTCAGTAAAGGCGAAGAAGTGAAAGTGACGACGTTCAACCAAAAAGGGTATATCGTGAACCAAATCAACGACAACGAGTACAACGTCCAAGTCGGGATCATGAAAGTGAACGTCAAAGCGGACGACCTTCAAAAAGTCGGACCCTCGAAAGAACAAGCGCTCCAGTCGAAAGGCAGCTCGCTGAAGCGCCAGAGCTCGACGAAGTCGGAGCTCGATCTTCGCGGCGTCCGGGTCGAAGAAGGACTCTCGCGCCTAGACAAATATATCGACGAGGCGCTCGTGTCCGGATACGACAACGTCCGCATCATCCACGGGCTCGGTACGGGCGCGATGCGACAAGCGACGCAAGAGTATTTGAAAGGACATCGTCACGTGAAGAGTCAGCGCCCGGGTGGTATGGGTGAAGGTGGACTCGGGGTAACGGTCGTCGAATTGAAGTGAGGGACGCATGATGATGGGGAACGTAACGTTTGGCGTGATGCTCGAGTCGCTCGGATTGTACTCGATTGCCGGTCTGATGATCGTCGTCGGGCTCGCCATTTTTGAAGTGACGACGCCATACAGCAACTGGCGCGAGATCCAAAAAGGGAATATCGCCGTCGCGCTCGCGACCGGGGGCAAGGTCGTCGGGCTGGCCAACATCTTCCGTGTCGTCGAGAGCCATCACGAGCGGATGATCGACGTGTTGGTCGGAGGGAGCTTTGGCTTCTTCTTACTGCTCGTCACGTATTGGTTGTTTGAATTTTTGACGCCGTCGCTCAAAGTGAACGAGGAGATCGGGAAAGGCAATATCGCGGTCGGTTTGCTCGCGTTCATGCTCTCGATCGGGGTCTCGCTCGTCGTCGGCGCGGCGTTGGTGAGGTGAAGACATGGTATACGAACGATTGGCAAAGATTCTCTTTATCGGGGCCGGGCTGTTTTTAGTGGCAGCGGTGCTGTGGTTTGTCTTTTATTAAGTGAAGGAGTGGAGTGTCCTACGGGGCACTCTATTTTTTTGATTTCGGATACCTTTAATATAAAATGTCTAGGTGAAAGGAAAATTTTTTACAATTTATGAATGAAACGCTTTATACTAAAACTAGAATTTGGAATGACATACATATGAAGGTCAAATAGCAAAAGCGAATGAAAAGACGAGGTGTACACGATGTCGAAGGGGTCAGAAGTGTTTGAGGTGTTGATGACGAACGCGGTGAAACTACCCGGGGTGAAAGTCGACCGCAGAGAGTTTTTAGCTCAAAGTTTTAGTAGACATGTCCCAGCAAGTCAGTTGGCGGAGATTATGGAGAAAGGACCGATTGGAGCGAACGTTCCACTCGCGTTGATTAAAAAAATCGCGAAACGGAATATTGCTAACCAAACGATGAAGAGTTCGAGTGCGTCTTTCGCGGCGGGATTGCCTGGGGGGATCGGACTGGCTGCGACGATTCCTGCGGATACGGCACAGTTTTTTGGATTTTCTCTCCGCCTGGCGCAGGAAACAGGATACTTATACGGCTACGATGACTTTTGGGAGAATGGAGAACTTGACGTCGATCGAGTAAACGGGGACTTGGTCTTGTTCTTGGGCGTCATGTTCGGTGTCGGAGGCGCGACAGCCACGATTAAGGCGCTGTCCGCTCAACTGTCGAAACAGGCCTTGAAACAACTGCCGAAGAAAGCGTTGACGAAAACGGTATATTTTCCAATCATTAAAAAGATGTCAGCGATGATTGGTTTCAAGATGACGAAAGATACGTTCGCAAAAGGCGTGTCGAAGATGATCCCACTCGCAGGAGGTGTCATTTCGGGAGGACTCACCTTCTCTTCGATGACAAAGATGGGAAATCGTCTCCTGCATGTGCTTGAAGACAGCGTGAATATGACAGAAGAAGAACTAGTCGAGAGCTTTGCAGAAATGAAGCGAGAGCATTTTGACATCATCGAGGCTGAATTTGTGGAAATCGAGGCAGTTTTGCGCGAAGAAGGAATATAATGGGAGGATGAGCGACGTATTGTGAACGTCGCTTTTTTTTGAACGGGGGGGAAACGTGTGGCAATCGATTTGGATTTTTTGATGTCGACTGAAGACTACGTGCTCGATACGGAGTCGTTTCAGATGAAGGGCGTCACCTATTATCCCCTCGAATGGACTTGTTTCGGGGCAAGTGACGCGACGATGATTTTAACGGACGATGCCGACCGCGACCGCATTCTGATCCGTTTCGAGCAGTATGCGGTCTTCCTCGGGACGCTTGAAGAGCATGGGATGCCGGAGGACGGCTTGACCAACAAACACCCGATCGTGAAGCTTGAGACGTCTCGCTTCAGTGCGTTCGCCGCCGAATGGATGAAGACGGACCGCATCAACACCGACCGAGGCGAACTGTCGCATTACGTGATCCGGACGTTCGAGCAAGAGTTTCATGTATTGGCGTACGAAGACCCGACCGTCCGCGACTTGGGGAAAGTCGGGGACACTGGTGTCGTCGTGACAGAAGTCGACGAGATGGATGAATTTTGAGACAAAACTATGCCGAGCGGGTAAAGAAGAGAGTAGGCAAGGCATTATGGGGTGAAACGGAGGAGACGACATGAAATCGTACGAGATCGAATTCCACATGATCAATGATGAGGTGTTGACGCAAGTCGTCGAGGCAGATAGTCGCTATGCGGCACTTGAAGCCATTTATCAGTCGTTCCGGCATGCGTCGGATGGCTTCGTTCAATTCGAGGACGAATGGATTATTTTCCTCGATCATGTCGTGTATGTGAAGGCGTTTGAGATTGTGGAGTAGGAGGCAGCTATGGTGAAACATAATAAGTTGGTCCGAGACCGTGTACCTGAACTGATCCGTGCGGACGGAAAACGAGTCATCGTCAAACAGTTGAATCAAGCCGAGCACTTTGAACAGGCACGCCTGAAGTTATATGAAGAACTGAAAGAGTATGAAGAGACGAATATCGATGAGGAATGTCTTGAAGAGCTAGCGGATATTCTTGAGCTCGCTTATGAGCTCGGTAAAATGCATGGGGCTTCGTTTGAAGAGATGAATGCGATTCGTGCAGAGAAGCGGGAGCGGAAGGGTGGATTTGAGAAGGGGTTATATTTGGAGGAAGTTCTGGAGTGACAAAAAATCACGCATCCGAAAAAGGATGCGTGATTTTTTAATTCATTGGCGGGACTTTAAGATGATGATGCTCTTGGTTGCTTAATTCCTCGGCATTTATTTTATATTGTCCTACCGCCAAACAATGTGCTTTCTTTAGACCTCTTAGATCTTCAAGTGAGACTGCGCCAATACGATTAGCAATCACTTTTAATTCGCTGTCAGCTGGTGCAAAGTAAATCTTTGTAGCGGCATTATCCAAAATCGCAAGTTCTTCTTTATCGAAGTTGCTGAACGATTGTGTGGCGAACCAAGCCGACCAACCGAACTTCCGACCTTCTCTTAAGATTTTCTCAGATGGAGAACCTTTACGGAAAGATAGGTTCTGCGCTTCATCCAAGATGACCGGCATCGGTCGGCTTTCTGAACCAGATAAAGAATAATACCATAAATCCCAAAGAATAAACTCTGCTAATAATTTTTTGATTTCATCTTGGTCATATCCCTCAAGTTGGATGACCGTCACTCCGTTGTTGTTGTCAAAAATCTTACTCCAATCGTTGTCCGATTCATAATCAAATGGATCCATATCGACCATTTGGGTGAGGCGGCTGATTACAGATTGGACTGTAGATTTTGAGGAAGTCTCGAGACTTTCTAACTCTTCGATGAGCAATTCCATTCGCATTTCTTCCCCATACTTCTCAATCCCGTTTTTCGTCGCCATATAAATGGCGTTTTTTTGTTGATCTCCTAAACCTCTGTAGACGGATGCGAATACGGCTGCCACTCTTGTGGCGACGGAAGTAATCTTTTCAGGTTCTTTCCGTCCGCTAATTTCTTTTTCCCGTCTCTTGAATGGGTTCAATGGGAATGACTCGTGGTATACGATGCGTTCCGTCAGTTTTGACCCCATACGATTTATAAATGTTTCATCGAGTTGCCCTAAAGTATAACTGTTTGAGTAGTCGATGACCAAAGCGGATTGATTCTGTTCAACCAATTGCAAGAGTAGGGACTGGACGAAGTACGTTTTTCCTTGACCGGATCGACCACCAATCAACAGATGTCTGTTTGACAAGCGCGAATGTCCATACTCCCAATAGTAGTTTTTATTAAATTCGCTACCTAATAACAATCTGATAGCATTAAAACTATTTCCTGTAGGTGTGACAGGATTGATTGATGGAATCACTGGTTGAGGTTCTGTTGTTTTTTTGCCGTTATCTGTTGAAACTTTCACAGCGACTTTTGCTCTATCTGTTTCGTCACTAACTTCTTTCGCGATTCGAAGTCTAGGCGTATGAGAAGAGGTCGCTTCATTTTTGATAGTAGACGTACTGCCTTTTTCTTTTTGTTTTGCATTAAGCGAGTCTAATGATTCTGTTAACACTTCATATCCATATTGTTCAGGTAATTCGAGAATAACGACCCCTTGGTTTCTCGAATGGCGAACAGAGTCCGAAGACTTCTTGAATGAAACGAGAACGCCATTTCCGAATTTCGCACGTTTCTCGTCGACAATTTCAAAATCATCGTTCATCAATCGGTCAATCAATGAAGCATCTAACCGATAGTCTTTGCTTGGCCAGATATCATTTTCCTGCATTTTTTGTGCGTTGTTGATAAAGAGTCTCGCAAAATAGTTGCGTAGGAATTTCGCATCAAACGTCATTAAGTCGAGCAAATGATCGTTTAAGCGAGCCTTCAGCTCTGAGATTTGTGAGATACCTTTTGTGATGACCGAGTTATCGTTCAATCCGATTTTAACTTCGACCGGGAAGAAGTGCACTTTCAAATCTGATTGATTGATTTCAAGACCAATCATCAATAAATCATCGCTACAGTTGCCTCTCCGTCCGATAGTCTTACCTGAAAATAATCCAGCTCGCTTACTCAATTTCACATTACCGGTTACTCGAACAACTTCTTCCATAGAGATTGGCACCCAGATTGTATTGTCTTCATTGAACAGTAACAGCGTTTCTTTAATCGCTGAAACAATGCTCATCTTCTCGCGCTTGTCGTACCCTCTCCCTTGAACAGCACGAAGTAACCATTCACCATTAAACGTATTGAAGGCTCGAATTGTTTCCTCGATTTGATTTTGAGTAGAGGTGACGCCTTGAGAACTGATGAATTCTTGGATGACATTGAAATATTGATCCGATTTGTCAGTAACAGTGATTGCGTCATATCCGTTCGTAGACGAGTACTGATCACTATAATGAATGATAATCAAATTGTCGGAAGACGACTTGAAGAAATCAAGCCCGACCGGCGGATCGATGAAGGTTACCCAATGAGAAGAACCGTAGATTTTTTCAAGCGCACCTTTATCAGCTACATCAATATGCATCGTCAACGAAACATTTTTCATGTATGAACTATGTCCGCCATCTTTCATGTTTGCTGTCAGTTCATTGTAATGATAGCCGAATCGTGTCATGAGACTTCGAGTAACGTCAGCTCCTGCAGTACCAAAGCCAACACGGTACCCGGTTTCATTGCTTTGGACTGAAGAAACGGTAGTAAACAGCCCGTCTAAATTCATGCTGCTGGCCAACTCACTCATTGGTTGACTAACGACCCGAGATTCGTTCCCCATCTTATAGAATGAGATATGGGCATAATGTACAGGGGCATCAAAATTTAACTTGCGATACAGGATAGACTGCTGGAGTAGATGCAATACTTCGTCTGGCTCAAATTCATGAATAGACAAATCAATCCCGAATTCGTCTTTGAATTGTTCGCCCGTTTCGATATCGTTCAATTTATCAAACGCACTCAAACCAGAAGCGTCTGGAATGTACAATGATACTTCTAATGACTTGACCGCATCCAGGGTCCCTTTAGAAGCAATTTGTTGTTTGAACCATGAAATAATTCCTTTTAAAATTTCGTCGTCGTTTGTTACGTTGATGACATTCACACAGAGTGGAGCGGAGTTCTGAATCGAGAATAAATAATCATAATGTTCAGTGAAGTGATTCATTTTATCTTCGACCACTTTTGCTAAATAAGAATTGGTTTCACCTACACTTACACGTTCTCGCAATGTGTATTCATGCCACTCTGGCAAAGGAGATTGATCTGTCGGTTTAAGAAGCATTTCATGCATATTAAATGCATATGGCACGGTGTAGCTTGCTTTCAATTTCTTTAAGATGTTCGAATCAATGTCTTCAGACCCTAAAGCTTCGTTCACTTGCCATTGGTATGCGATGTTCAGAGGAGAAAATGGCGTCAATAACAAGCCGTCGATTGTCTCGATTTGTCCTAAACGATATAAGTTTCGTTGTTGAATGGTCATCAGTGCCTGAGAAGGGATGTTCTCAATTTCAGTCAAATACTCGTTCACAAATGTATAAGCCGCAGCTTGTACCTCGGCATCATAGTACAACAATGAAGGAATTGTGCCTTTGTTTTTGACCGTATTTAAAAATCCGTTATAACTTTGCTCAACAGAAGTAGGAATATCTAGATGGATGTTTTCAAAAGAATCATCAGATAATTGTTTTCCATACCGTACGTGATTATCCAACCACTCCTGCTCCATTTTGAAATAGTTTCTGTCAACGGAACGCGTTGAATAGGTACGTTGACCGTTATGGATTGTTTTAAAGTCTGAATCAATCAAAAATGATGTTTCGTCTTTTCGTTTTCTCGTCCAAATGCTAAGTCCGTCTAAGGGCGTGGTTTTTAACATATCATCTTTAATAGAAAGAGGAATTTCGACGTCATTTAACATGATCGAGAATCGAATGCGTGACTCTCCTTCGTCTAAAACATTAAGCGGGAGATTGATTACATCATGTTGATCAACCTCTAACGCCTCAGGGGAGTCAATGGTGACTTCAAGGCTATCCCCCGTACCATCGCCAAGTTCTATCACATTGTGACCATCTAGAATCAAGCGGATAGCTTGCTGACTTTTAGATGTTGTATCAACCAAGTATCTTGTTTGATACGGTGTTAAAAATTCAGGTGTCAATGGTACTACAGCGATATTGAATAAATACGTGGTAGATGACTGACCTTCATGTTTATACCGGACTTTTGAAAAAGTGACTTGATTTGAATCGACTTCCACTGAAGTGATGAGTGAATAACCTGAACTTGTCGTATTCTTCGCACTCTTGTTGTCTAAAAATTGTTTTGATGTATAGCGGTCAAATGGGAGATGAATCTGAATATCATTAGCATTTTCTGGAGCAAAGAGGATAATATGCCAAGTACGCTGACCGGATTTTGTTTCAGATTGCGGCCGTCTCCAAAAATAATGCCCTGAAACTAATGAGCCGCTCACTTTAGCTGTCATTTTTTCCGAAACAAATTGAATGTCTCGATTCGATTTTGCTTTTTCCTCCCACTTTTTCAAGACATCATAATCCGTTTGTTGCCACGTATCTTCTTTTAATTTAGAGGCCCCATTATCAAATCGTTCTTCTAATTTTTCGCGCGAGTTACCTAATGTAAAATATCGCTCGACATCTTCGAACAGTTCATGGTTCTCTGATAAACGATTTTCGATTTGTTTATTAACTTTTTTCCAAGTAGAAGAACCGTATTTTTGTTCATCTCGTTCTCGGATGAGTGAAGATAGCTCTCCATCTTGAAAATATTGTAACGATGTATAATCTTCCATCGCTAAAGCGTCTTTATGAAGAAGGCCTAAAATATCAATGAAATCTAAGAATGAGCCATTCGTAATTTGTTTTTGATGATTGTGACGCTTTAAATAGTCTGAAACAATCATCTGTTCAGGTTTTGATAATTGACTGCTGGCCAATTGGTTATCTAAATGTTGAATGATTTTACTGATATGCAATGGACGTCCTTCAGAAGTTAAGTCGATACTACCTCCACGAATGGAGTCATTTAAATTATCAGTCAAGACTAAGAGAGAAGTATTCGCCCATTGACCAATCTGTTCACTCATCTCATTTCTTAACGTGACAAGGAAATCAATATCTGTATCGAAAGAGCTTGCCACGACTAATTTTCCAGATGAGAAGTTTAACGAAGTCGTGACGTAGTCCTCGTTCCCGAATGGGTGTTTGTACGTAAATATGTTTGCGACGTTTAATGCTGATAACGCGTCATACATCTCTTTGACATCTTGTTTCGACGGAAGATAGACGTAGTAACGATCCGTTCTTTTTTGCTTAATTTCGTTATCGAAGAAATTGAGCAATTGTTGCGTGATGAACTTATAAAATTGATTTGACATACTGTGCATCCCCACTATCGCTTTTCTTTTCAAGGTAATTCAATTTGTCCAGTAACCCGACAATTTCTTCTTTTGAATGGTGATCGAAGAATAATCCTCTTGCTTCAAGTTCGTGCCAAAGTTTGTTCAATTCAATCTTTTCTTGTTTGATTGAGCAAGCTACTAATGCCAAAAGTTGTTCCTGATTGATGGCGAGTAATGAACCTAATGATCCGCCATGCTTCTTATAAAACTTCAAAACAAAGGCCTCAAGAGCTGCCGGATATCGAGATTTTAGCTCTTTATTCAATCCAACCGAGACGGATTCAGCCAAGTCTCTGAATGCCTCGTCCAACGTTTTTGCGGAAGTGTATTTTGGTGTTTCGATTGCCTTGTATTTCGTATAAAAATTGTTCATCCAATCATAAAGTGATTGAACATAAGTATTTAAAGCTTCCTCGCCGTTTGACACCAATATTTCATTGAGGTGATGATAATATAGATTTTTTTTCGTTTGAAAAGCAGGTGTCTGACAAACGATATTTAATGCATGTTCATGTTTATAAAAGTCCTTTGCCTGTTCTTTTAACAATTTGTACCCATTCGTGTAACTGGTTCTCCAACGTGCCCCTTTTTCCCACTCCATCAAAAAGAAGAGCGGTATCATTTGTTCATGATCAAATTTAGTGAAGCGATTCGTTTGAAGAACTGTTTGAGAAATCATGATAAATGTATAGTGTACTAACAAGTGATTTAAGTTATCTAAAAAGAATTTTGGATTTTTAGATAGGTGAATCAAATCTTGTTTGAACTGTTCCTGTATATTCGGAAACAGACAAGAGTATGGACTTGTGAACGAACTTTCCTTTGAAAACTGGGTACTACGGAAAATTTGAGTCAATAAATCATTGTTGTCGTCATCAGAGAAGAGTGGTGAAAGTTCATCTTCGTTTCCTTCAATGAGGGTCCCATATACGTAGTTAATAAAATCAATCTGTCCGTTTCTTTCTTTTTTCTCACTTAACGTCAAAAGTGGTAATTGTGAAAGCCTTGAAACATTTGTTTCCTCAACTTTGCGTTGCTGACTCTGTAAAAAATGTTTGAACCATTCATTTGTTTCAGGTGAGTCGAACTTGCCGATAGACATAATCTGATTCATGTCCGTGCTGTTTTCTTCAGGAATAATAGGCTCATTGGAGAGTAGTCTTGCAAGTCCTCCGGTTATTGGCCAAAACCCGTTTTCAAACTTTGAGCGCTCAGGTTCACGAGTAGGTAAAGGTAAAACATACGTATCTTTACGTCGAGCATATCGATAACCTTTATTCTGAACTAAGAATGATTCAAGTCGTGACCAGTCTAGTGAATAGTCATTTAAATGTTGAACGTTAGTCATATTACTGTTTCACCTTCCTTACTTCAAACTTAGATTTGCTAAATTTCGGCTTAGTCAGTTCAACCATCGATCCATCATGTGTCGATACCAATAGAATCGATTTTGATTTATCAGTATATCGAATGAGTTCATCATAAAAATCGATAAATTGAACCGCGTCGCGCAAATCATTTCGGTTTGGACGATATCCGTCTTGTATTTTTACTAACAGACTATAGAGTTTATAGTCGAGATCGAATAAAATTTCTTTTCCGCCTACTTCAAAACCGATTCGAATAAATGGGCTAAAACGATAAAAATCTGAGTCTTTGTTTTCTGCACTTGCGAATAGACGTTCGTCTACAATCTCCTCAGCCTGAAACGGGTAGGCGACTCTATAATCATTATTCGCACCGTCGATATATAAATAATTTTCTCGTGGAGACCCGCGCCATAAGTAAATGACTTCTCGAATCAATTCAAATAATGATTCGATACTCTCTCCGTCACCGAGATAGTACGCCTTTAAATATTTCAAGAAATCTAGATAAGTGCGATCGGTTTCTTGTGGGTTCAATAGTGAATAACTTCGAATGAGGAACGACCCGAGTGCATTCATAGTATCTGTATTCTCCGGTGCATGATGAATGAATCGATAGATTTCTGCCATGTCACCTAAAGCATTTTTAGCAATATCTTGAGGCTGCTGTGCCAATACATATTTTGTAATCAATTGATCGAAGAAGTCGGTGCGGAACGAAACTGGATCAATTCGATGTAAAGCATTCAATATGATTGAACGATCCGGGTGACCAAAAATAAGGTTTGGGAGAGCTGCGTTCGGTTTATCTGGTTCAAGGCTTAAGTTTGATGGTGCAAGAATATCAAAAATGAAATTATAGAATGCTCGCGTTGAGATAATTAACTTTTCTTTCACCATTGTTTGGATGACGACATTTTCAACCGATTCTCTGACAGCCAAATTCGATAGAAAATCGTAATTGTCATGAATAATAGATTGGATGCCATTATTGACGTCTTCACAGTAAGCATCATAGAACGGATTGTCGTTCGACGTTAAGACCACTTTTTCTAAAATCTTCGAGAAGAACAAAGACTCGGCACCGTTTGTTCCTAAGCTATAAGTTTGGAAGCCGGCTATATTTAATAAGTGGAGTGACTTATTTGAATAGACAATGTGTTCTCCGTTCCCGAAAATGTCCGAGTCATCAATGAAGTTTCTGAGTGATTCGTATCGGTTTTCAGACGCTGCAAAGTTATAGAAGTTATGAAGAACTCCTAGGTTGATAGCAATCAGCAAATGTTTAGTTTCAGAATCCTGTTTATAAAAAGAAGATAGTACACTATCTAATGTTTCGATTGAGTTTTTTGATGGATCAAATGACTCGGTCGAATCGTTATGAATCCTGAAATCTTTGACCAAATGAGAATGTTTTTCTTTGATGTAGGCCAGTAAGTGACTCTTCCCATCTCCGACACTACCACTTAGCAAAATTAGTTGTGGTGTGGATTCATTGTCAATCGCCTCTAATGTTTCAATGAGAGAGTATTGAATCGGGCGATCGATATGCATATACTCCCGAAACTCCCCAAAGCTATCTGCATTGACGACCGATTCTTTCGAAGAAGATTGCAGCATACGCAGTTTATCTAGCAATTTGCTAGTTGTAGCGTCTCCATTAATATCTATAGAACTAACAATATCCTCGGTGACTGTATCTTTTTGGGGCAGGAGATTTTCTTTAGTGAATGAATCGTTCACGTTATCCTCTACAGTTGTGTCTTCAGGGATTGTTTCTTTGATTTCTTGAGTAGGTGGTTCTGAGAATGTAATGGGCTTTACTCTATGCTCTTCAGAGTCATCCAGTATTTCTTCTTTTGTGAAGACATCGCTGTCATAAAGTCCGGATGAATTCTCCGTCTCGTTGAGATATACTTCGCCTAAAGAGATCAATTTTTCAAAAGCTTCTAGAGTCTCAATTTTTAAAAGGTTACGCTTTGTATATAAGTCACTTAACTCTATGTAACGGTGAGCCCATTTTAACTCTTTCATCGATGCGTTTAGTTCGACCTTTAGTTTTTGCCAACCAAACTTGATGACGTGACGATCAAAGTATCGTTCAGATAGAGCTGGGCGCTTAGTGTTCTTTGCAAGCATATACATACGTTTTAAAGTTAAAGATTGGAAAATGCCGTCTAAGTAAACCATAGCCTCTGTAGGTGAATCAATCATCCACTTGTTGAATTCCTCATAAGTAAACTTTGTATCTTCCTCAGGAACTAGGTTCGTAACTAAAAAAGACCAGATTTTTTGGGTGTTCATTGTTAATCCCTTTCCTGTATAAAAATGATATTTTACAAACATTGTAACAAAATATAGAATCATAATCATCGATTCTGAGTGATTCCTTTGTAACCTTGTTAAATAATTTATATAGGGCGAAACGTAGGATGATTTATATCCTTTATTTATGTAAAATAAAGGATGAGGATTTGAAAAGGGGAGATTGCATGATCTATAACAAGTTGGTAAGGGATAAAATTCCTACAATCATTGAGCAGTCTGGGAAAATAGCAATACATAAAAAACTATCTAATGCTGAACATATGAAATTCGCAACTCATAAACTTCATGAAGAAATCAAAGAGTACGAGGAAACAAACATCGATGAAGAATCACTCGAAGAACTTGCCGACGTACTGGAACTTGTCTATACGCTCGGGAAGATGCACGGTGCGAGTTTTGAAGAATTAAATCGCATTCGTGAGGAGAAGCGCGAGAAGCGGGGCGGTTTCGAAAAAGGTATCTTCTTGGAAGAGGTCCTTGATCATGAGTGAGTTACGTCTGCACACCAGTCATTTACGAATTCCATTACAGAATCAAATCAACGCGGCGACTGAAATTTATATGGTCGTCGCGTTTGCACAAGTATCAGGTGTTCAAGAGATTGCGTCTTCACTTAAAAAGGCGGTCATGCGCGGTGCCCAAGTCCGGATTTTGATTGGGGATTACCTCTATTTGACGAACCCGGTTGCGCTCGAGATGCTCATGGAAATCGATGGGGTTGAGTTGCGACTTTATCGTTCGAATGGTCAATCGTTCCATCCGAAAGCCTATTTGTTCCGGACTGAAGAGAGCGGAACATTCTTTGTCGGCTCGTCGAACTTGTCGCACAGCGCCTTGAACCGTGGCGTCGAATGGAACGTCGAGATTCCGGCAAGCATCTCAGAGGACGTGTTCGAAGAATCGGTCGATGCGTTCCACGAGCTGTTTTATAGTGAGTATGCTCAAATCATGAATCCAATCTCGTTACAGCCTTATCGCGAAGAATACGAAGCGAGACAAGAGCGGATGAATGAGATGGGCAAAGTAGCTGAGATGACTCCTGTCTACATCGAGGACGACACGATCACGCCGAACACCGTCCAAGATGCCGCCTTAAAGGCGTTACGTGAAACGATGGAAGAGGGCAGACAGAAAGCAATGCTCGTGCTCGCTACCGGTTTAGGGAAGACATATTTAAGTGCCTTCTTCGCACGACAGTTCAAACGAGTGCTCTTCATTGCCCATCAAAAAGAAATTCTGCTTCAAGCTGAGGATTCTTATAAGAAAGTCTCGGCTGAATGGAAAACGGGCTTATTGCTAGGTGGTGACTCGAGAGATGTGCAGTCAGCCGACGTGTTATTCGCTTCGATTCAAACGTTAGCCTCGAAACATCGGATGCAACAGTTCGCGCCTGATCAGTTCGATTTGATAATCGTCGACGAATTCCATCACTCGGCCGCACCATCCTATCACCGCGTCCTTGACTTTTTCGAGCCGAAGTTCTTGCTCGGACTGACGGCGACGCCGGACCGACTGGATGGGGGAGACGTTTACGCTCTCTGTGATGACAATGTCGCCTATCAAATGCACTTTACTGAAGCAATTGAAGAATCTTACTTGACTCCTTTTCATTACGTCGGAATTTATGACGAAATCGACTATTCGCAAATCCGATTGATTAACGGCCGCCGTTATGATCAGGATGAGCTATTGGCAGAACAGTTAAAGGAAAGTGTCGCTCAAAAAATCTTCGAAGCCTGGCAGATGCATCACCAGACACGTGCGCTCGGATTCTGTTCTTCGGTCGCTCAAGCCGAATATTTAGCTGACTACTTCCGTCTCCAAGGCGTTCAAGCCGTCGCCTTACATAGCCAGACTGAATATGACCGAGAGGATGTCATCAAACAATTGAAGCAAGGACATCTTGATATCATCTTCGTGGTGAACTTGTTCAATGAAGGCGTAGACATTCCTGAAATCGATACGTTGTTGTTTTGCCGTCCGACCGAATCGTTGACGGTCTTCACGCAACAGATTGGTCGAGGACTCCGTTTGTTGAGCGGGAAGACGCACTGCACCATCATCGACTTGATCGGAAACTACAAGAACATCGATAAGAAGTTGGCGCTCTTGACGACAAAGCGACAACCGATTGTCAAAGCACTCCCTACAGAAGTCGATTTACCGGACGGATGCACAATCGAATTTGATTTGCATGCCGTTGATTTGTTGAAGCGGATGGTGACTCGAGCTTCGACTCGTCAACAACAGTTAGAACGGAACTATTTCATGGTGAAAGAGGAACTTGGAAGACGACCGAGTTATATGGAGTTGATTCAACGAGGCGAGTACTCGATGGACGCCTATCGCTCTCTATGGAAGAAAGACGGGGGCTACGTCGGATTCTTGAATCGAATTGGTGAACTTGATTCTGAGGAAAGTCATCTGTTTGAAGATGTGAAATCCTTGTTGCTTGAAGTGGAATACACCGACATGACGAAGAGTTATAAGATGATTGTGCTATCGATCATGTTGAACCGCGGGCTGGAAGGGTGGCTTCAGCCGCTTTCAGCGAGCGAGGCAGCTCGGCCGTTTTATGACTTCATCAATGCCATCCCTTACCGTCAACAGATTGACGGGCAAACGAAAGACTTCCAATCACCGTTCCATCAGCAAAGAATCGAAAAGTTACTGTTACGGATGCCGTTTGATAAAATATCGAAAGGACCGTTCTTCGTCTCAGAGGAATCGCTACATATAGAGCATAACGAAGCGTATGCTCATCCTTTGGTTTACGAATGGGTCAGTCAAATCGTTGAAGTTCGACTGCATCACTACTTCAGTCGGAAAGCTTCAGAGTGAGGATGGCATGATTATGGAAGATCGACTTAAGCAATTAATTCAGTACATAGATGAGTTCGATAGGCAGGGACCTTACAAAATGAACGTACTGAAGATAATGTTAGAGCGAGGTTATGAGGATTGGCATGCTCCAATATCGATAACTGAACTCGCAAGACCTTATTATGATTTGGTTAGCAAACAACACAGTACTTATCTTCTCAAGAATATAAGTAAGGACTTTACAACTCCTTTTTCACAAGCAAAAATGGAAAGACATTTAAGAACACTCCCATTAAAGTATCTATCGACTACTTCTACTAGAATAAGCAATATTTCTCCACCCTTTGAATTAGTTGATAATATGTTTTATGTGAGGGAAGAATATCGTATTGATGGCAAAGCGGCTCTTGATAGAATTATTAACGTAGTGGAACAAAAGTTTGAAGAGTATTTAGAAGTATATAGTGAAAGGTGAGGGATAACTTGAAACGCGCACTACTTCGCAAAATCCAATTCGCCCTCCAGCACTACGGTGGGACGGCGTCATTGAAAGAAATCTACGACTATATCGAAAAGTCGTATTATCAACTCGAGCTCGATCGCTACAAAGATTGGAAGGCTCACGTCAACAAACAGATTCGGGCCCATTCGAGCGATTCGGCTAGCTTCGCGGGGAAAGATGACTTGTTTTATGCCACGGGAAATAAGGGCATCTGGGGCCTTCGCCAACCGAATACCTAACCGAAAGCGGAACCATTTCAGTTGGTTCCGCTTTCAATGTTTACAATACGTCACACCCCCTTGTCACAGAATGTTCAATCCTGTAAACTTCGAAACAGTGTGAAAAAAATGTATAAGGGGTTACTTCATGGAAATCGTTCAGCAATTATCGCAAATGCAATTACTCAACCAATTCTGGTTACTTGTGGCCTTCATCATCCCGATGGTCATTTTATCACGGATGGTCGTGGCCGGTTCACGGTTCTCGCCAATCCTCGTCATCGTTATCTTCGGCCTCGGCCTCGGCTTCGCCATGGTCGAGATGGGCATCGCGACTCCGGGTCTTCCTGAGTTCCCGCTCGTCGACTTCCTGTCACGGACGACGATCATCGCGCTCGTTGTCTCATTCTTCGTCGGTGGGCAAGAGCTTCGTAAGATCTTAAGCAAGCAAGCGCTCGAGATGAAAGACATCGTCGTCCCATCTAAAGAAGAGATGTTCCTCGGAACAGGTCGGACGCAGTTCATCTTCATCGTTCGTTCGTTCTTCTTGCTCGTCGGACTCGAAGGGTTCTTCCGCATGATGATCCAACCGGGAACGGCAGAGGGCATCACGCTCTACTACCCGATCCTCGCGTTGATTGGTCTCGCGGCATCGTTCCTCTTGATCGACCATAAGGCACAAATCGACGACAAGCACGTTTATATGAAGAAGGGCTTGATCGAGACGGCGTTACTGCTCGTCATCTTGTTCATCTCGTACGCAATCGCCATGGCCGTTCAACCGGTCATCGCCTTGCCGCAAATCTTCTTTGCGATGCTTTTGTCATCAGCACTCGGTGCCATCTTCCAAAACTGGACGTACGGACCGACCGTCCGCGCGCTCTTGTTCGCCGGTATCCCGGTCGTGTTGGCGGCCAACTTCATGGTCGGTGGTTCGCGGATCGGTGACGCCTTCGCCATCGAAGGCATGAACTCGATTCTCGTCTACGGTTTCTTCGGTCAGTTGTTCTGGATGTTCGGTGGGATCGCGCTCCTCATGTGGTTCGCACGCACGGGACACATCCGTAACCTCGCACCAGGTATGGCCGGTTCGCTGTCGCACAGTGGTCTCACAGGTGCATGTACGGCCGGTGACTTCGGTCAAGTGGCGGCAAAACGTGCGCCAATCATGATCAACATCCCGTTCTTCGGTCACATCTTCGTGTTCTCGATCTTGGCAGTCAGTGCCGACAACGGGGCGCTTTGGATCTGGCCGACGGCGATCATCGTCTTGGTCGGTCTCGTCTTGACGGCACTCGCGCTTAAAAACTTGCGCGGTGCGAACGGTGAGGACTTCAAAGAAGTGAAGGCGCTTATGCAGTTCTCGTTCGGTTGGCAGATGATGGCCGTCTTCGGCGGTCTCGTCATCCTCAGCTTCAGCACGATTGCGTTCGACTACACGACGATGGCACAATCGTCAGCCATCTCACACTTTGGCCTCTTCGCAGCGGTCCAAGGTGGCATGTTCGGGACAGAGGCATCGCTTCTCATCCCGCTCATCTTCTCGATGCCGTTCCTCGTGCACCCGATTGTGTTCTTCATGTTCGGGAAAGCACTCGACAATAACGGTGAAATGCCGCGCGTACCGGTTTACGCGATGGCGCTCATCGGCGTCGTTGGCGTATCGTTCGCCATTCTCGGCGTATAAATAAAAACCCTATCCATTATGTAGAAGGTCGCTGGAAAATTTAGATGATTTTGAACAGAGGAGCGTCGTCCTGGAAAAGGATGACGCTCCTCTGTTTTCATCTTCCCTGCTCGAATAGAGCAGGGTTTTCAATGTTCTCATTATTCAGGATAGAGTTATTGTTGATATTCATATAAAAGTTTTAATGTAACAGTAATCAGTTCACCAAAAAAAAGATTTTGATTTTAGTAGATATACTTTGAAATATTATAATATACACTATTGTTGAGGATACTTATCAGGCTATTTTAAATTTTAAAAAATTGAGAGGTACATATGACTCAAAAACCTAGAAAAGAAAACAATCTTTCATTTGCATGTCCAGACATAGCCAAGGAATGGAATTATGAAAAAAATGTATTGCTTTTACCACACGAAATAAGTAGATGGAGTATCAGGAAAGTTTGGTGGATATGTGAGCAAGGTCATGAATGGCAAGCAAACATAAACAATCGTACAAAGAGAAACGATGGATGTCCATATTGCAGTGGAAGATACCCAACCAAAGAAAATTGCTTGTTAACAATAAATCCCGAGTTGGCATCTGAATGGCATCCCACTAAAAACGGAAAATTATCCCCGGAATTAATTACGTCTAAAAGTCCAAAAAAGGTTTGGTGGCAGTGCTCTAAAGATGATAGCCACGTGTGGGAAGCTCAAGTAGGTAGTAGGGCTAGAAGTGAGAGTAGAAGCAAGGGCTGTCCATTTTGTGCTGGGAAAAAAGTTAGTCTAGTGAAAAATCTAGCCATCGAAAATCCGAATCTTGCTTTAGAATGGCATCCTACAAAAAACGAGTCTCTATTACCTCAGGATGTGCTGCCACAGTCAAATAAAAAAGTATGGTGGAAATGTGCGACTTGCGATCATGAATGGAGAGCGACAATAAACAATAGAAATCGAGTGACAGATGGAAGAAAATGTCCTAAATGCATGTCTGGATTTCAAACATCCTTCCCAGAGCAAGCAATACACTTTTATCTTACCCCCGTTTTCACGGACATTGTGAACGCATATATTCTACCATTTACAAAAAGACGTATGACTGTTGATATATTTATTCTTTCATTACAACTTGCTATTGAATATGATGGCGAATATGCACATAAAGATAAAATGGAAAGAGATTCACGCAAATCCTTTTTATTACTAGAAAATAACATGAAATTACTGAGGATTCGTGAACCTAAATTGCCACAGTTCATTGAAGAAGGTGTTGAAATTATACACCGTTTTGATTCTTACAGTTATTTAAGTTTAGAAGAAGTCATAAGGAAAATCGCTCAATACTTGTTGGAGAATTTTGTTTTAAACGAACAACAAATTCAAAAGTTGTATATGTTACAAAGTATCAAAATTGAGGATGACAGCTTAATGATTCAGGAAAAATTAAAGTTGAAGAGAGCAGAAAACAGCCTCGAAAAAACTCATCCATTTATTGCTGAGCAATGGCATCCTTTCAAAAACGGTGAAATGAAACCATTTAATTTCACAAAAAATTCATCTAAGAAAGTATGGTGGAAATGTAAAAAAGGGCATGAATATCGTAGTAAAATTACTGATAAACAAGAAAATTGTTTAGTATGTATCAATAAGATAGTTGATGTATCTAACTGTCTTGCAACCACTGACCCAAATTTAGCAAAAGAGTGGCATCCAACAAAGAATAATCAACTGACTGCTAATGATGTGGTAGCAGGTTCTGCAAAGTTAATCTGGTGGAAATGTTCTAAATGTGCCTATGCTTGGAGAACAACTGTGGCCAAAAGAAAAGGTTCGAAAAACTTTAAAAGAACTGGCTGTCCTGCATGCTCAAATAAAACTACTACAGAAAAAAATTGCTTAGCAGTCTCTGTCCCTTTAATTGCGATGGAATGGCATCCGACAAAAAATAATGGGTTAACTCCATACGATGTGACTTCAGGTAGTGACAAACGTGCATGGTGGTTATGCAAATTATGTGGTTTTGAATGGGATGCACCTATATATCATCGCAAAAAAACTGGATGTCCCGAGTGTGGTAAGAAAAAAATAGCAAAAAAGAAAACAAAAAGTAATGCTCAATTTATCGAGGAAGTAAAGCAACTAGTAGGTGATGAATATATACCACTAGAAGAATATAATGGAGCAACTACAAAAATAGACTTTCTTCATAAGACTTGTGGAAGAGTCATCAATATAACACCTAGCAAATTTATTAGCACAGGAAGGAGGTGTAAATGTACACGATACAATGTTAAGACAGAAAATGTGAATAAACCAAATGTCTAAAAAATAAATGCCTAGGATATGTTGAAATCCTAGGCATTTCTAGTAGTCAATTGACTTCCGTCACATGGAGCACCGGTTTCGCCGTCACGTAGTTGGCTACGTTTTGGGCGAAGGCGATCAAGTCCGGGTTTTGGTTGTGTTTTTCGATTGCCGCTTGGTCGGCCCAGTTCTCGATCATGACGAACCGGTTCTCTGACGTCGTCGACTGATAGAGCTCATAGCTCAAGCAGCCTGCTTCTTGTTTCGACGAGTCGATGAGTTTGTTAATATCGGCTAGAAAGCTTTCGAATTCTGTTTCTTTCACATCAAAAATGGCGTTGACTAAGATCATGTTGAATTCCTCCGATTACTTGAAGTTTGTGATTGTTTCAGCGTCGAGACGGACCGATTGGTAACCTGCTTCTGCCGCTTTACCGACTGAGAGGATCATGACCGGTACGTAGCGGTCTTTGTCCATTCCGAATGCTTCTGCGAGCTGGTCTTTCTCAAACCCACCGATCGGGTTCGTGTCGTAACCGTGGGCACGGGCGACGAGCATGAACTGCATCGCAGCCAAACTTGAGTCGATTTTGACGATGTCGTTCATCTCTTGTTTCGACAAGTTTTTGTAGTAAGGAATGATAGCGTCGAGTTGTTGGTCGCGTACTTCTTGCGGCATCTTGCCTTCAGCGACGGCTTGATCGTAGATCGTTTCGCCGAGCTCGTAGCATTCCATGTCACCGAAGATGAGAAGCATCGCGGCCGATGTATCGTTTTGACGGACGTTGAAGCGGATGAGCGGTTTGAGCGTCTCTTTTGCTTCCGGGCTCTCGACGACGACGAAGCGCCATGGTTGCATGTTGACTGACGACGGAGCCGTCGTCGCTTCTTGGATCATTTCGAGCATTTCGAGTTGTGGAATTTTGACCGTTTCGTCATAGACGCGGATCGACTTTCTGTCGAGCATTACGTCTGTTAATGTGTTGTTTTCAAATGTAGTTGCCATGGGTAATCTCCTCTTTCTCTGTTCAAATAGTATTTAGCTTTTGTAATAGGGCGGATAGCTGTTGCATCTCCGACTCCGATAATACTTTGGCGATCAAATGGTTCGTCTGATCATGGTTTTGTTCACAGTGCTGCAACTCGCGTGCCGCCGTCTCCGTCAAGCGGACGAACACTTCGCGGTTGTTCGCGACGTTCCGCTCCCGCCTGACGTGGCCTTTCTCCTCGAGGATCTTCAAGTGACGGGTGATCGCCGCATTGTCGATCTTCATCTCTTGTTGGATCTCGCTTTGCGAGCAGACGCCTTTGTCGTTGACGATCATGAGCATCTCGTAGCGGGTCAGGCTGAAACCTGTCTCACGCTCGAACGATGTCGCGACGCGCTGGTCGGCGAGTTTGATTTGGTATAGCAACCGGCTCATCTCTCGTAGCTCCATTGCGTCCCACCTTTCATATTTGACTCATCAATCATTGACAAGTCAAATGTTAGCAAGTCGACCGCTGTCTGTAAAGCAAGACGACTCGAGAAAAGACACTACCGGATTAGTCAGCAGTGTCTCGCTCGATTTTCGTCCCATCAAATCGGTATTCGCTGATGAACGTCGTCTTGTCAAACCCATACAGGCGGTCGTGGCGGTTCAAGTCGTCGATCGTTTGGAGTGAATTGAACGACGGGTCGCCAGATTGGGGTGTGCGTGACACGTTCAAATAACGCTCGGTGAAGTCGTCATCCTCGTTCGGTGTCCCGTCGAACGAGAAATGGATCGACTTCACGTCGTCCTCGAGCAGACGGATGATGTCGAGCACGCGCTGTTTCTGTTCAGCGGTGTCGTTCCACGCTTCGTGCAGCATGACGGAGGCGCCTAAAAACGTCTCTGGATTCAATTCGAAGATGGACGTCGGTTCAGGCTTTGTCGTCACGTCGCGCATTCGCACCGCGTTTTCCGGTACGTTCGCCCGGACTGTCTCTTCACGTGACAAGACGTTCGCGGTGACGAGTCGGTCGTGTAGCGTCGTCTCGGCTTCTTTCACCCAGTAGGCGGGCATCACATCGTCATGGATCGAGCCGTCCCCATACGTCCGCGCGGAATACGTCCCGCGAAGCGGTGTCGTCTCCAGTTTGAACGTCGCCTTGTATCCAGTCAGTTTCCAGTCCTGTGATACGTCGACATCGACACGCTCCCCGTACGTGTCATAGATGTAGTCTGTATAGCGCTCCGTCGCTTCGCTTCTCCCGTACATCGATCCGGCGACGAGCAAGCCGACTGCGCCAATTAACAACCTTTTCTTCATTTTCTGTTCACCTCTACTACAATGTACCCGAAAAGACCGAATCCCGTCTCGGTCCAAAGTCGTATTCTATTTATTCCCAATTCCCTGTAAACTGAAAATGCCCTCTAAGAACTATTGCTATTACGTGTACTAATACATATAATACACTTATACCACGTTTAGAAGAGAGGGTGTGACCCATGTTATATAAGATCGATATGAAAAGTGCAGAACCTTTATATGAACAAATCGTCAATCAGACGAAAGCGCTCGTCATCCGCGGCATCTTACGACCGGGCGATAAAGTCATGTCGGTCCGTGAGCTCGCGACGGACCTCGTCATCAATCCGAACACGGTCAGCAAGGCGTATCAAGAGCTCGAGCGGCTCGGTTTGCTCGAGATGCATCGCGGGCGCGGGACGTTCGTCTCGATGGACTGGGTTGACCAAGACGCGTCACGCGCGCCGGTCGTCGCAGCCATCCAAAAGCTCGCTATCGACTGCCATTACGCAAACGTGTCGCTTAAAGAAGCGATGACGCTATTTGAGACAGAGTATAAGAAAGTAGGGGAGAACCATGCTGACAGTACAGCAACTGAGTAAGAGAATCGACCGCCAAACCGTGCTCGATGCAATCGACTTCTCGGTCAGACCAGGAGAGATCATCGCCCTCGTCGGTCGTAACGGGGCCGGCAAGACGACACTCCTCCGGACGATGGTCGGCATCATCCGACCGGACACCGGGGACGTCCGCTACGGGCCATCGAGCATTTTTGAGAAAGCTGAATTGAAGCGGGACGTCATTTTCGTTCCGGATTCAGCCGACGCGCTCAAACATTACACCGTCAACGAGGCGATGGACTTGTACGCCTCGATCTATCCGTCGTTCGACCGGGCGGCGTTCACCGAGACGCTCACGCGCTACAACATCGGTAATAAAAAGATCCGTCAGTTGTCCAAAGGGCAGAAAGCGATGGTGACGCTGTCGCTCGCCTTCGCCGTCAAAGCGAGCTATTACCTGCTCGATGAACCGACCGATGGACTCGATGTCGTCGCCAAGGCCGACGTCTTGAAACTGATGATCGCCCAAGTCGAGGCACGCAACTGCTCAATCATCGTCTCCAGCCACCAGCTGCACGAGCTCGAGCGGATCGCCGACCGCATCATCATGATCGAGAAGGGACGGGTCAAAGCGATCATGTCGCTTGAAGAGGCTCGTGAGTCGAGCGTCAAGCTGCAAGTCGTCTTCAACGACCAAGTACCGGTCGAACTGCTCGAACGAAAAGATATCGAAATCATCAACGTGACGGGACGCGTCGTCTTGTTCATGGCGAAAGAACGGACACAAGAGCTCGACGCGTTCGTCGACGCCCACGACCCGATGCTCGTCGAAGAGATCCCGATGTCGCTCGAAGACATTTTCCGGGTCCAATTAGGAGGTGAGGCAAGTGTCATTTAACGTGTTGTTGAAAAAAGATTGGAAACAAGTGTCGTTGTTATGGATTTTGCTCGTCTTCCTTGGGATTGTCGCGTACACGCTCCCGGTGTGGACACAAATGCAGTCGTTCGATGAACAAGTTCAGGACATTCAAATGAATCCGGACGAGTATGCCGAGTGGTTTAATGGTGATGCGTCGAACGCATCAGTTGAAGAGTTGTTCAACCCGCAATATAGTTACTGGATTGGCGATTTACAGACACTCATCCCGTATGTTGGAGTCATCTTTCTCTATATCATCTTCGGCTTCTTGATGGCGTCTGTCTTGATTGGCAGTGAACGCAACAGCCAAATGTCTGACTTTGCGATGTCCCTCCCGTTCAACCGGAACCAGTTGTACATATCGAAATGGTTGATTGGGACGAGCGGCATCGTCGTCTCGACACTCCTTGGTGGACCGCTCATGCTTTGGATGATTCATGCGTCACGCTATTCGTTCTTAATTGAAGGACATTCGTTGAAAGTCGCAGCGCTCGTCGGTTTTATGCTATTGACCGGAATTGCTGTTTTCTCGTTGGCGTTATGGATGGGTTCGTTTGGCGGGGAGGCAATCTCGCAAGTGCTCTGGTCGGTCGTCGCACTATTGTTCCCTGTCGGCATCTTATTGCTGATTCAAGGATCGGTCATATCGTTCACTCAAAATACAGAGCGCGTATATAGTGTATTCGAACGTGCGATTGAAAGTGTGTTCTTGCGCGTGATTTCACCGCTTGCGAATGCAATTAACGTCGACACGTATAACTTATATACAGACAACAGCGTGTGGCAAGAGTTCCTAGCCGTTGCTCCATTAAGCGTACTTGCTTTTATTGTCCTATCGTTTGGACTCGGACTCCTTACATTCAACCGGGCCCCGCAAGAGAACAACGGCCGCTTCTTCATGTTCTCGAACTGGCTCTGGTTCGTTCATCTGATGATGGTACTTTGTTTCGCTATGCTTGGTGGGATTATCTTAGCGAATATCGCGTATTCGACGAACAGCATCCTTTACGTCATCGGCTTCTTGATCGGCGGCTTCCTCGCCCACTTGCTCGCCAAACGCCTGCTCTACCGCTTCAACCTGCAACTCAAATCTTAAGGAGGACGTATCATGAAACGGTTCGGTCTGGTGCTCGTCGTATTACTGTTTGTACTTTCTGGGTGTAGTGATCCCTCGAAGCGGCACCCGAGTGCCTTTCAATACGAGGGCACATACGTCGGCGATATCAACGCCGTCGTCGGGATCGCCAAGACGTTGCCGATGCACGACTGTTATAAGTCGATCGAGCTGCAGACGAAAAAACGTCCCTATGGCTTGACCGTCCGTTATCATGATCCGGAGATTGAGCGCATCGAGCAGGAGCGGCTTGCCATCCGTAACGCGGCGACGTATTTCACGCTCGTACAAAATACGGAGATCGTCCGTTTCGCGTTCCCGAACCGGACGTACGCGTTCTCTCGCCCCGAGATGGAGGCGTGGCTCGGGATCGACTTCTCGACAATCGAGAAAGAAGAAGAGTTGATTGCCCGCTTGGATGAAAAAATTGGGAATGAAGAGCAAACTGAAGCGTACTTCAGACGCGTCTAAAGTGTATGGATTTTTGAATCCATGCACTTTTTTTCGATATTTTCTGAAAATTATCGGGTAAAGGGTAGATGAAAGCGTTTTCTTAGCATTATAATGGAATTAACTGAATGACTATTCATTCTAAGGAGGAGAATCAATGGAAAAACCGTGGTTACAAGATTATCCAGCTGACATGCCTGAAACGATCGACTACGAGGTGAAACCACTCTATGAGGCACTCAGCCGCGCCGCTAAAGATTTCCCGGACCGGACCGCCGTCTCGTTCATCGGCAAGGATTTGACGTTTGCCCAAATCGATGATGCGGCCCACCGTTTGGCGACGATGTTGCAGTCGAGAGGGTTGCAAAAAGGGGACCGGGTCAGCCTGATGCTCCCGAACTGTCCACAGTACGTCATCTCGTTCTACGCCGTCCTGTATGCCGGTGGGACCGTCGTCCAGACGAACCCGCTCTACACCGAGCACGAGCTTGAAAACTTGATCACCGATTCCGGCGCGAAGATCGTCATCACGCTCGATCTCCTCTATCCGAAGTCGCTCCGGGTGAAAGAAAAGACGGACATTCAAACGATCATCACGACGAGTATCGCCGACTACCTGCCATTCCCGAAAAACAAGCTGTACCCGATCAAAGTGAAACGCGAGAACAATATCGTCATCGATACGACGGGTTCGGTCGCGTTCAAGGACTTCAAAAACTTTGGACCGGTCAAGCCGATTGAGATCGACCCGAAACAAGACGTCGCCGTGCTCCAATACACGGGCGGGACGACCGGGCTGCCGAAAGGGGTCATGCTGACACATTTCAACTTGACGGCGAACGTCGACCAAATTTCGAACTTCTTCTATAAATATAACCGCGGTGATGAGAAGCGCGTCTTGAGCGTCGTCCCGTTCTTCCACGTCTACGGCATGACATGCTGCCTCAACTTCGGGGTGGCGAACGGGTATGAACTCATTCTCGTGCCACGCTTTGACGTCACCGACGTCTTGAAGACGATCAACAAGAAGAAACCACACTTCTTCCCAGGAGCCCCGACGATGTATGTCGGCATCTTGAACGACCCGAAACTGAAAAAGTATGACTTGTCGTCGATCGAGGCATGTATCTCAGGATCGGCACCACTCCCGGTCGAAGTGCAAGAACAGTTCGAAGACGTGACGGGCGGGCGCATCGTCGAAGGATACGGGTTGTCCGAGACGTCACCGGTGACGCACGCTAACTTCTTGTGGGATAAACGCATCGTCGGCTCGATTGGGGTGCCGTTATCCGATACTTCTGCTAAAATTGTAAAGGCAGACGGCGAGACATTGGCCGAAGTCGGTGAGATCGGCGAAGTGTTCCTGAATGGACCGCAAGTCATGAAAGGCTACTGGCAAAAACCAGAAGAGACGGCGGCCGTCTTGAAAGATGGATGGCTCGCGACCGGTGACCTCGGCTATATGGGCGAGGACGGGTTCTTCTATATCGTCGACCGGAAGAAAGACATGATCATCGCCGGCGGCTTCAACGTCTACCCGCGTGAGATCGAAGAAGTGCTGTACGAACATCCGGCCGTCAAGGAAGCGGTCTGTATCGGTGTCCCGGACCCTTACCGCGGTGAGACGGTCAAAGCGTTCATCGTCACGCGGGACGGGGTGAATGTGACCGAAGACGAGCTCGACAAGCATTGCCGTGAGAAGCTCGCGGCGTATAAAGTACCAAAGCTGTATGAATTCCGTGACGAGTTGCCGAAGACGTTCGTTGGTAAGATCCTGCGCCGCGTCCTCGTCGACGAAGAGAAGGCGAAACAAGTGAAACAAAGCAGTTGACACCTCTCTTTGACATGATAGAATAATAAATGAATGAACCATCATTCATTTTTCTGCAGCAATAAGGAGCATGGGTGTCTATGAAAAAGAATGTATCAAAAAGTGACCGCATTATCGATGCGGCAGTGAAAGTGATCGCGGACCATGGTTATCACGGTGCAAAGGTGACAGCCATCGCCAAAGAAGCTGGTGTCGCGGACGGAACGATTTATTTGTACTTCAAAAACAAGGAGCATCTGTTGATCGAGCTGTTCCAGACGAAGATGGGCCTGTTCATCGACTACTCGAAGCAACAGATCGAGCAGGAGACGACGGCAGGCGACAAGCTGTACCAGTTGATTGAGTCGCATCTCAAGCAGCTGTCGGTCGACTACGACCTCGCCGTCGTGACGCAAATCGAGCTCAGACAGTCGAACTTGGCGCTCCGCCAAAAGATCAGTGAAGTGTTGAAGCCGTATTTGAACTTGATCGATGCGGTCGTCAAGCACGGCATCGAGACCGGGGAGTTTGACCAGGACCTCGACTACCGGCTGGCGCGACAAATGATTTTCGGCACGATCGATGAAGTGGTCACGAGTTGGATGGCGAGCGGCTTCAAGTACGACTTGATGTCGACGTTACCGAAAGTACACCATATGTTGAAAAAAGGGCTTGCTTAACCGTAAGCCCTCTCGCTAGCTCAAAAAATGAATGCTGATTCATGAATGATGGGACGAACAACCTGAAGGGGGAACTGACATGAATATTTTTGTGTTGCTAAAACGTACGTTCGATACAGAGGAAGCGATCCAACTTGAGAACGGGGAGATTCAAGAAGACGGTGCCGAGTTCATCATCAACCCATACGACGAGTATGCGGTCGAGGAAGCGATCCGCAAGCGTGACGATCTCGGGGGAGAAGTCACGGTCGTGACGGTCGGACCGGACGACGCGGACAAAGAACTACGGACAGCGCTCGCGATGGGTGTGGACAGAGCGGTCCGCATCTCGATCGAGGATGACGTCGAGGACGCGGATCACGTGACGATTTCGAAAGTGCTCGCCGCATATTTGAAAGACCAAGCACCAGACCTCATCTTCGCCGGTAACGTCGCCATCGACGGTGGTAGCGGACAAGTGGCGCCGCGCGTCGCCGAGCTGCTCGACATGAACTACGTGACGACGATCACGAAGCTCGACATCAACGGCACGACGGCGACGGTCACGCGTGACGTCGAGGGGGACACAGAAGTGATCGAAGTCAACCTGCCGCTCCTCGTGACGGCGCAACAAGGCTTGAACGAACCGCGCTATCCGAGCCTTCCAGGTATCATGAAAGCGAAGAAGAAGCCGCTCGAAGAACTCGATCTCTCAGACATCGACCTCGACGAAGACGAGATCGGAGCGAAGATCGAGACGATCAAACGGTTCTTGCCGGAAGAGAAGAAAGCGGGACGTATTCTTGAAGGGGACACGTCGACACAAGTGAGCGAGCTCGTTCAATTACTTCGCACGGAAGCCAAAGTCATTTAAGGGGGACATCACATATGAAAGCTTTAGTACTCGCAGAAGCGCGCGAAGGCGCGTTACGGAACGTATCATTTGAAGCGATCGCCGCGGCGAAGCAACTGACGGACGACGTGACGGCGGTCGTCATTGGGGATAACGTCAAAGCACTCGCGACTGAACTCGGGGAGCACGGCGCAGCGCGCGTCCTCGTCATCGAAGACGAGCGACTCAAACATTACACGCCGGACGGTTACGGCCAAGTACTCCGCCAAATCATCGACCAAGAAGGACCGGACATGATCGTCCTCGGTCACACCGCACTCGGAAAAGATATCGCACCGAAACTCGCGGCCCGTCTTGACGCCGGCCTCATCAGTGACGTCGTCTCGATCGAAGGCTCGGGACGAGACGCCGAATTCGTCCGTCCGATCTACTCGGGTAAAGCGTTCGAGAAAGTGAAATTCAAAGATTCGGTCATGTTCTTCACGATCCGTCCGAACAACATCGACGCACTTCCGCGTCAAGCGGGGGCGAGCGTGTCGGTCGAGACGCCGGCCGTCGAATTGAAAGATCTCGCCATGATCGTCAAAGAAGTCGTCCGTAAAGCGACCGGAAAAGTCGATCTCGCGGAAGCGAAAGTCATCGTCGCCGGAGGACGCGGCGTCAAGAGCGAGGACGGTTTTAAACCGCTCGAAGAGCTCGCTGAACTGCTCGGCGGCGCGGTCGGTGCTTCACGTGGAGCGTGTGACGCGGACTACTGCGACTACGCACTCCAAATCGGTCAGACGGGTAAAGTCGTCACGCCGGACCTTTATATCGCCTGCGGGATCTCCGGGGCAATCCAACACTTGGCCGGGATGAGCAACGCCAAAGTCATCGTCGCCATCAACAAGGACCCGGAAGCGAGCATTTTCAGCGTAGCCGACTACGGCATCGTCGGCGACTTGTTCGACGTCGTGCCGCTCTTGACTGAAGAGTTCCGAAAACACCTCGTCAATAGCTGATGGGCATAACGTTTGGGGAAAGTTACCCTCCGTGGTATACTCTGAACATGAAATGCAAGAGAGTTCTTAATTGAACTGTCTCATCTTACTGGGGAGGTATTTACCAAATGGCTATTAAACACGCAACGACTCAAACGTTCGAACAAGAAGTGAAAGAGGGCGTCGTCCTCGTCGATTTTTGGGCAGCATGGTGTGGACCGTGCCGCATGATCGCACCGGTTCTTGAAGAACTCGATCAAGAGATGGGCGACCAAGTCCAAATCGTTAAACTCGACGTTGACGAGAACCCAGAAGTAGCGGGCGCTTTCCAAATCCAAAGCATCCCGACACTCATGATGTTCAAAGACGGACAACCTGTCTCGAAAACAATGGGCTTCCAACCAAAAGAAGCGCTTAAAGAGTTTATCGCGTCAGCAAAATAATAAACGTACAGCCGATCGGGAGACCGATCGGCTGTTTTTTGTTGGCTTCGTTAGGGAACAAGGAGTTTAGTGAGCGAGCAAAGAATAAGATAGGTTAAGGTTTACCATCGATTCGGGAGCGGCAACACGTTTGAGAGAGCTTACATATGCTGTCCGCATCCAATTTTTTTTAGTCGTTTTTTGTCGACTCCCTTCATATTTAACAGTTCAGGTTTTTTTAACCATGGCTAGAAAAGTGAGAAGCTTTTATCATGGAAACAGCCTGAAAATTTACGCTATACTCATGAGGAAGACGTGATGGCGTCAAATGAACTTAATATTTGATGTCATCGTTGTAAGACTCTGTTCGAAGGAGGAATTTTCTTGTCGGTGTTACATTTCGCTATCTTATTGCCGCTCCTCGCGGCACCGTTCATCCCGTTTTTGTTTCGGGCGTTGAAACGGATCCATACGGGCTGGTTCGTACTAGTCGTCCCGGTACTCCTGTTCGTCTACTTCTTCCGCTTCATCGGAATCACGAGTGCGGGAGACGTCGTGAGCGAAACGGTCGAGTGGATGCCGTCGCTCGGGATCAACTTTACCGCTTACGTGGACGGGCTTGGACTACTGTTTGCCCTCCTCATTACAGGGATTGGGGCGCTCGTCGTCCTGTATTCGATTTACTACTTGAACAAAGATAAAGAGTCGCTCGGTCACTTTTATGTGTACTTGCTTCTCTTCATGGGTGCGATGCTCGGTGTCGTCCTCTCGGATAACATGGTCGTCATGTACATGTTCTGGGAACTCACATCGATTTCGTCGTTCCTGTTGATCGGGTATTGGTATGAGAAAGAACGCTCTCGCTACGGGGCACGCAAGTCGATGCTGATCACCGTGTTCGGTGGTCTGTCGATGCTCGGCGGGATCGTCATCTTGGAGTCGATCGTCGGATCGTTCAGCATCCGCGACATGGTCGCGAATCAGGCGCTTATCGCCGAAAGTCCGTTCTTCGTCGCCGCCATGATTTTGATTTTGCTTGGGGCGTTCACGAAGTCAGCGCAATTCCCGTTCCACATCTGGTTGCCGGACGCGATGGAAGCACCGACCCCGGTCAGTGCGTACTTGCACTCGGCGACGATGGTCAAGGCCGGGCTCTACTTGGTCGCCCGGATGAGTCCGGTGTTCCAAGAATCATCGCTCTGGCTATGGATCATCGCCTCGGTCGGGACGTTCACGTTGTTCTGGGGAGCCTTCAACGCCGTCAAACAGACGGACTTGAAAGGGATACTCGCGTTCTCGACGGTCAGTCAGCTCGGTCTCATCATGTCGCTGCTCGGCCTTGGCGCCGCGGCGCTTCACTATGACGGGATCGACGACAACATCTTCATGGTCGCGACGATCGCGGCCATCTTCCACTTGATCAACCACGCCACGTTCAAAGGGTCGTTGTTCATGATGGTCGGGATCGTCGACCACGAGACGGGCACACGTGACATCCGTAAGCTCGGCGGTCTCATGACCGTCATGCCGATCACGTTCACAATCGCCGTCATCGGCTCGTTGTCGATGGCAGGGTTACCGCCATTCAACGGCTTCCTCAGTAAAGAGATGTTCTTGAAGGCGACGACGAAAGTGTTCTCGATGGACTTCTTCGCGCTCGACACGATCGGGATCTTGATCCCTGTCGTCGCGTTCATCGCGAGCGTGTTCACGTTCATCTATAGCTTGATCATCTTTACACGGACGTTCATGGGGAAAGCCAAGTTCGACGAATTGCCGAAACAGCCGCACGAGGCACCAATCGGGATGCTCATCCCGCCGGCCATTTTAGCCATCCTCGTCGTCGTCCTCGGCTTCGTTCCAAACGTGTTGTCGAACTCGCTCATCAAGCCTGCCGTCGAGTCGATCTATCCGACGCTCGTCGCGAGCGGGCAAGAGGTCAAAGTCGACATCTACTTCTGGCACGGACCGACTCCAGAGCTATTTATGACGCTCGGGATTATCGCCCTCGGGACGCTCATGTTCTTCATGATCAACAAGTGGATGGGGATCTACAACCATATCCCGAACCGGTTGACGCTGAACGGTATGTACGACGGGTCGCTCGTCTGGTCGAACAAAGCGGCTTATCGTTTTAAAGACAATTACATGACCGGCTTCATCCGGTCCTACTTGATCTACATCTTCCTGTTCTTATCAGGGATGCTGTTGTTCTCGATGTACTGGTTCGACTTGTTCAACTTCTCGTTCGGCGAGATGGAGGCTGTCGCGCCGTATGAATATGTGCTCGGGGCGGTCATCATTTTGGCGGCGCTCGCGATTCTGTTCATGGGCTCACGCCTGCCATCGATTATCTTGCTCGGGGTCATCGGCTATTCGGTCGCCTTGTTCTTCGTGTTCTTCGGTGCGCCGGACCTTGCCTTGACGCAGCTCGTCATCGAGACGGTATCGGTCGCCTTGTTCTTGCTCGTGTTCTATCACATGCCGGAGATCAGCCGCAAAGAAGTTCGTATCAAATTTAAAGTGGAGAACGCGATCGTGTCGGTCATCGTTGGGGTGACGGTCATGTTGCTCAGCTTCATGGCACTGTCGAACCGATCGTTGTCTTCGATCTCTGAGTATTATAAAGAGAACGTCTACGACTTAGCAGCCGGAAAGAACATGGTCAACGTCGTCCTTGTCGACTTCCGGGGCTTTGATACGCTGTTCGAGATCGTCGTCCTCGCCGTTGCGGCAATTGGGATCTATACGATGATCAAATTTAGAACGACAGAACGCACGAAAGGAGCAGATGAACATGAATCGGAAAAATGATCAAGTGAATGACGTCATCTTACAGACGGCCGCGGTGATCATCTTCTTCATCATCATCATGTTTTCAATCAACCTATTCTTCGCCGGTCACTATTCGCCAGGCGGCGGGTTTGTCGGTGGATTGATGACGGCTGCTGCTCTCGTGTTGTTACTGCTCGCGTTCGACTCGAAGACGCTTGCGAAAGTCTTACCGTTCGACTATCGGATCATGACGGCACTCGGTCTTGTCATTGCGATGCTAACATCGCTCCACAGCATCTTTTGGGATCGTCCGTTCCTGACACACGCTTATGACAAGTTCGATTTGCCGCTCCTTGGTGAGCAGACGCTTCACACGGCCATCGCCTTTGACTTAGGCGTCTACCTTGTGGTCATCGGTGTGACGATGACGATCATTCAAACGATTGGAGAGAGTGAATAATGGAAATCTTCGTTAGCATCATCATCGGGGTACTGACGATGAGCGCGGTCTACATGATTCTCTCAAAGAGTTTGTTGCGCATCATCATCGGTACCGGCCTGCTCAGTCACGCAGCCCACTTGCTCGTCTTGACGATGGGTGGACTGAAGACGGGAGCGGCACCTGTCCTCGTCGACGGGGTCACGGAATATACTGACCCGCTACCGCAAGCGCTCGTCTTGACGGCGATCGTCATCAGCTTCGGTGTGACGGCGTTCTTCTTGGTACTCGCTTATCGGACGTACCAGGAGTTGACCACGGATAATATTGAGGAAATGAAAGGAACGGAATCGAATGATTAACTTACCGATCTTTCCGATTGTCATCCCTGCACTTGCGGCCGTCATCCTGATGTTCGCACCGAAACAGGTACGCCTACAACGTGTGATGGCACTCGGGGCTTTACTTGTCACGTTCGCGGTATCGGTGTTGCTCGTCTTCACCGTATCGCAAGACGGTATCTTGACCGTCAACCTCGGGAATTGGCCCGCACCGTTCGGAATCACGCTCGTCTCGGATATGTTGTCGGCGCTTCTCGTCACAACATCGACGTTGATCGTGTTCTTTATCGTCTGGTTTGCGACGCATTATTTCTCGGACGCTTATGAATCGAACTACGTGTATGTCGCGATGTTATTTTTACTCGTCGGTGTCAACGGCGCCTTCACGACGGGCGATATTTTCAACTTGTTCGTCTTCTTTGAAGTCTTCCTCATCTCTTCGTACGTCTTGATCGTACTCGGTGGGAAAGGTGTCCAGTTGCGCGAGTCGATCAAATACTTGCTCGTGAACGTCATCGCGTCGGCGCTGTTCGTCATGGCCGTCGCACTTCTTTACGGCGTCGTCGGGACGCTCAGTCTCGCTGACTTGGCACAGAAGATCCCGCTCGTCGAAAATCAAAACGTCATCACCGTCATCGGTGTCTTGTTCGTCATCGTCTTCGGTATGAAAGGGGCGCTCGTCCCGTTGCACTACTGGCTGCCTGGATCGTACGTCGTTGCCCCGACGCCGATCCTCGCCATGTTCGGTGCCTTGCTCACAAAAGTCGGCGTCTATTCGATCTTACGGACGTACACGCTCTTGTTCGACACAGGTTCGTTCATGCAGACGTTCTTGATCGTGCTCGCCGTGCTGACGATCGTCATCGGGATGACCGGGGCGATCGCATATAACGATGTGAAGTTGATCATCATCTACAACATCATGATCGCGGTCGGCGTCATCCTTTACGGGATCGCCCTTAATACGCAGACGTCGCTCGAAGGGGCGCTCTACTATTTGATGCACGACATGCTCATCAAGGCCGCCTTGTTCATGCTCGTCGGGATGATGATCGGGATCACCGGTTCCGGTCAACTTCGCGACATGGGTGGATTGATCACCCGGTTCCCGCTGTTCGGATGGACGTTCTTCATCGCCGCGTTGTCACTCGCCGGCATTCCCCCGCTCAGTGGCTTCTTCGGTAAATTGTTGATCGTTCAAGGCGGGGTGGCCGACGGCGACTTGTTCGGCCCGCTTCTCATCTTGCTGTCGAGCTTGTTCGTTCTGTTCTCGGTCATTAAGATTTTCCTCTATGGGTTCTGGGGAGAAGAGAGACGCGTCTATGACGGTCCGCTCGTCCCGTATATGAACCGACTCATCGTGCCGACGTTGTTACTCGTCGCAGTGGCCGTCGCGTACGGATTCGGGGCCGAGGCGATGCATCCGTTCATTACCCAGGCAATCGAACCGCTCGTCGACCCGGAAATCTACATCGATGCCGTGATTAAGGAGTGATTTAGACATGGCTTACCAACTACTCATCAACTTTTTCTTGGCGTTCATATGGATGTTCTTCTCCGGTACGTTCACGACGAGCGGGTTTCTCATCGGTTACTTGCTCGGACTGCTCGTCATCTTCATGATGCGGCGGTTCTTCAAATCTGAAGGTACGGGCTTTTACTTCACACGTGTGATCAAGCTGTTCAAGCTGTTCTTGATTTTTGCACGTGAGCTCGTCATGGCGAACTTCGAGGTGTTACGTCTCGTCTTGAGCCCGAAATTGAAGATTCAACCTGGTATCTTCCGATATGAAACGTCACTGCGCACGGGTTGGAAAATCAGCCTGTTGTCGATGCTGATCTCGCTCACACCAGGGACGCTCGTCGTCCAAGTCTCGAAAGATAATAAAATACTTTATATCCACGCACTCAACATGCCGGATAAAGAGGCGCTCAAACGCGACATCTACAATAACTTTGAATCAACCATTAAGGAGGCGACGGAATGAGCATATTAGATATTTTAATTTACATTGCGCTCGCCATTCTCTTGCTTGCCATGCTCGGCATGTTGTATCGGGTCATCAAAGGACCGACGACGGCTGACCGCGTCATCGCGCTCGACTCGATCGGGATCGCGTTGATCTCGGTCGTCGCGCTATTGTCGATCTTGCTCGATACGACGATGTTCTTCGAGGTCATTCTTTTGCTCAGTATCCTCGCCTTCATCGGTACGGTGGCGTTCTCGAAATTCTTAGAGAGAGGGGAGATCATTCATCATGACCGCGACAACGATCTTTGATATATTGACTGGCGTTTTCACGATCATCGGGGTGTTCTTCACGGTCGTTGCGGCGATCGGCCTCATCCGTTTGCCAGACGTCTATTCGCGGACGCACGCGGCATCGAAGTCGGCGACGCTCGGCGTCATGTTCGTCTTGTTCGCGGCGGTGCTCCACGTCTGGGTCGACCAACGTATCTTCGATGCACGTCTCTTGCTCGGCTTGTTCTTCGTCTTGTTGACCGCACCGGTCGGCGGACACTTGCTCGCTCGGGCGGCTCACGCTAAAGGCGTCCCGCTCTGGGAGAAGTCGTTACAGGACGCGCTCAAAGAAGATAAGGAAAAAGGGATCGAATGACGAAAGGCTCTTCCATACGACATGGAAGAGCCTTTTTTTACATCAAGTGTGTCAAATCAGAGGCGGACGTCGGATAGGCGAACTCTAAGTGCTTAACGTGTTGATGGCTGATATTGTTTTGTATAATAAACGAGAACAAGTTGATGAGCTCGGGCGCGTGTTGCCCGATCAAGTGAGCGCCGATGACGCGGCCGTCTTTGCTGAGCAAGACGCGCGAGAAGGCGGTCGCGTCATTGACCCGTTCATACGTAAGAAAGTGGGACATGTCATTGTCCCTGCATTCATAGTCGATCCCGAGCGTTTTCGCCTCGTCGACCGTCAGACCGACTTTGGCGATTGGCGGCGTCGTGAACACGACCGTCGGGGCCGGACGCTCCGGCAATGGACGTGTGTTGTTCCGCAACAGGTTAAGGGCAGCGATCCGTCCTTCTTGCCCGGCAAACGGGGTGAGCGCCGGGTTCGGACTTTTGGCGACGTCGCCGGCCGCATAGACGTTCGCGTTCGTCGTCTGTAAATAGTCGTTGACGGTGATCCCATCCTTGTCCGCCTCGATGCCGGCCGCATCCAACCGTAGCCGCTCGATGCTCGGGATACGACCCGTGGCGTTAAGGACGAGCCCTTCTAGGGTAGAGTCATCTGATAATGTCAAGATGTTCCCGTCGAGCTTGACGGGCTCGAGCCCGAACCGGACGTCGATGCCGATGTGGACCGTCTCATCGATGAGCCGCTTCACAATTTTTCGGTCGAATTGTTTAAGCGCCCGCGACCGGATGAGGAGCGTGATAGCGCTACCGAACCGGCGGAGAATGTGCGCGAACTCGAACGCGATATATCCGGCACCGACGATGGTGATCCGCTCGGGCACGTCCTCGAGGTCGAACACGTCGTCGCTCGTGATGGCGTCTTCACCGCCTGGGATGTCGAGCGGGCGCGGGAGTTGGCCGGTCGCGATCAAAAACTGATGCGCCGAGATCTCATGGCCTTCGATGACGATCGAGTCCTCATCGATAAAGTGGGGCTCGCCCTCGTATAAGTCGATGTCATCTTCTTTCCACTTGTGCATCTTCGTCGTCGGGATGGCGAAGCGGTATTCATCGACACGTCGCTTGAAGGCGTGCCAGTCGAGCGTGATGTCTCCTTTGACGCCGAGCGGTTTCATGCGTTCGACTTTGGCGATGAGTTCCGCCCCTTCCGCGAGCATCTTTTTCGGATCGCACCCGCGTTGCGGGCACGTCCCGCCGAACGTCCAATTCTCGACGATGGCAATCCGTTTACCGGCGTCGCGTAAAACGCTCGCGGCTTGACTCGCTGCCGAACCGCTGCCGATGATGATTACGTCATATCGTTTCATCAAAAACCCTCCCTCTGAGACTACACCAATTTTTTCCCGTCTTGGAGGAAGCTAAACTGAGGTGATAAAATTTGAGTCAAACTGACCACATTAAACATAAATTGGCGCTACTCCCGGACGAACCGGGCTGTTACTTGCATAAAAACGAGTATGGCGAGATCGTCTACGTTGGGAAAGCGAAAAACTTAAAGAATCGCGTCCGCTCTTATTTTACTGGGGCACACGATATTAAAACGATGCGTCTCGTCGCCGAGATCCGTGACTTCGAATATATCGTCACGGCGAGCGAGCTCGAGGCACTCTTGCTCGAGATGACGCTCATTAAAAAACACGACCCGAAATACAACATCCGGTTGAAAGACGACAAATCGTATCCGTATATTAAAGTCACGAACGAGCCGTACCCGCGGCTGCTCACGACACGTAAGTTGAAACGGGACGGCGGCCATTACTTCGGGCCATACCCGAACGCCTACGCCGCCAACGAGACGAAACGGTTGCTCGACAAGCTGTATCCGCTCCGGAAATGTCAGCCGATGCCACGGAAGCTCTGTCTGTACTACCACATCGGCCAATGTCTCGGTCCTTGTGAACTCGCTGTCGACACCGACGAGCAGAAGTCGATCGTCCAAGAGATCCGGCGTTTCTTGAACGGGGAGACGAGCGAGACGCTCGCCAAGCTCCAAGTCGATATGCACCAGGCGGCCGAGGATATGCAGTTCGAGCGGGCGGCCGAGCTCCGCGATCAAATCCGGGCCGTCGAATCGATCATGAACAAACAGAACATGATCACGGCCGACCCGACGGCGCGCGACGTCTTCGGCTATACGCTCGACCGGGGCTGGATGTGCGTCCAAGTGTTCTATATGCGCGGCGGCAAGATGATCGAACGCGACGTCTCGTTGTTCCCGCTCCACGGGGAACCGTCAGAAGAACTCGAGAGCTTCATCGTCCAGTTCTATGAGCAGAACGTGTTGCCGAAAGAAGTGCTCGTCCCAGAGATTGTCCGGATCGACTTGTTAGTCGAGGCGCTCGGGACGAAAGTGATGCAACCGAAACGCGGGGCGAAACGACAGTTGCTCGAGCTCGCGACGAAGAACGCGGGCATCGCCTTGAACGAGAAGTTCGAACTGCTCGCGCGTGATGAAGAGCGGACATTGCTCGCGATGCGTGAGCTCGGTGAGGCGATCGGTATCCCGAACTTGTCGCGCGTTGACATCATCGATAACGCCAACATCCAAGGGGCTGACGCCGTCTCGGCGCTCGTCGTCTTCGAGGACGGCAAGCCGCTCAAGAAAGAATATCGGAAGTACAAGATCCGGACCGTCCAAGGACCAGACGATTACGAGACGATGCGCGAAGTCGTCCGTCGCCGTTTCCGGCGATTGTTGACCGAGGAGAAACGTCTGCCGGATCTTCTATTGATCGATGGGGGACTCGGCCAGTTGAACGCCGCCCTTGACGTGTTGCAGAATGAGTTCGGCCTCGATTTGCCAGTCGGATCGCTGAAGAAGGATGACCGCCACCGGACGAGCCAGCTTCTGTTCGGTGAAGGCGGCGGTGTCGTCGAATTGAACTCGCGGTCAAGCGCGTTCTATCTGTTGCAACGGATGCAAGACGAGGTTCACCGTTTCGCCATCACGTTCCACCGCAGCTTGCGGACGAAGAAGATGACGCAGTCGGTGCTCGACGATATCCCGGGTGTCGGACCGAAGCGGCGTCAGCAACTGATCCGTCATTTCGGGTCGATGAAACAGATCCGTCTCGCCTCGCTCGAACAGTTGAAGGAAGCAGGCCTGCCGGAGAAGTTGGCTGAGACCGTAATCCAATACGTCCATGAGGAGACAGATGAATGAGAAAGAGCCGATGCGACCGCATCGGCTCTTCTTATTCGTACGTATCTTTTTGGTCTAATTGGACGGTGATGTGGACGGCCTGACGCCCCGGGTCGGCATAGCCTTCGGCGACGCATTGGAAACGACCGGCAATCTGTTCGGCCAAAAATCCAGCCTCAAGCTGGTAATACCCGTTCGCTTTCGCTTGGGTCGCAGGCGGAGGAGTGAGTTCGAACACGAACTTGCTCTCTTTTTCTTTCACGAGCGTCAACTCTCCCCAACCGGCTTCCGAAAAGAACGCAGTCAGTTCTTCATTCGGCATCGTCGGGAATTTGCGGGCGACCCGTTTTCCGGACCAATAGATGACTTGGGCGTAATCGTCCCCAAGCAAATCTGTCAACACATAGTCGCGAAGCAGTTCGATCGCGAAAGTGGGTTGGCTCATCGTTTCCATCTTATTCCATCACTCCAATCTTTCTATACTATTATAACGACAAATTTGGATTTGGTCACCGGGTATTTTCTAAAAGAATGTGGGACAAATCGGCTAGGTTATCTTGTCATACAAATTTCACAAGAGTAGAATAGGAGACAGAAAGCTATATTTACATTTGAAAACGCTTTTATTTACAAAACGAGCCAAGGGCTCGTGAAAAGGGGGAACTAGAATGGCAGCGCGTCGTGACTATTTCAGTCGTAAAGTCCATTCGCTACTTGGGGTCATTCCAATCGGCCTGTTTTTGATCGTCCATTTGTCGGTCAACTACTATATCGTCGATGGGGTGGAATCGTTCAACAAGGCAGCAAAATTTATGGAGAGCTTACCGTACTTGTACTTCCTTGAAGTGACAATCATCGCTTTGCCGATGATTTTCCACGGTGTGTACGGCGTGTATTACGCCTTCCTCGGTTCGATCAACACGAACCGATACTCATACGCGCGGAACTGGATGTACATGATCCAACGCTTCACGGGCGTATTCCTCGTCATCTTCATCGCGTGGCACGTTTGGGAAACGCGCTTGGCGAAGTTGCGTGGCGTCGAGGTCAATGCGGAGATGATGCAAAACATCGTCGACAATCCGCTCATGCTCATCTTCTACATAGTCGGGATCCTCTCGGCTACGTTCCACTTCGCGAACGGTCTCTGGTCGTTTGCTATCACGTGGGGAATCACACAGTCGCCGCGTTCACAACACTTCATGAGCTACGTCTCTGGAGCCGTGTTCTTGGCACTATCTTTTGTCGGCATCCGTTCAATCTTGACGTTCGCGGGCATCTTGTAATAGGGGGAAATGTATATGGCAAATCAAAGTTTGATCGTCATCGGTGGCGGTCTAGCTGGACTCATGGCGACAATCAAGTCGGCAGAGATGGGTGTTCCGGTTAAACTATTCTCGCTTGTACCGGTCAAGCGTTCACATTCAGTTTGTGCTCAAGGCGGCATCAACGGAGCCGTCAACACGAAAGGGGAAGGGGATTCTACTTGGCAACACTTCGATGACACGGTTTACGGCGGGGACTTCCTTGCCAACCAACAGCCAGTCCAAAAGATGGCAGAAGCGGCACCGAAGATCATCCACATGTTCGACCGGATGGGCGTCATGTTCAACCGGACGCCAGAAGGTCTGCTCGACTTCCGCCGCTTCGGCGGCACGCTCTATCATCGGACGGCTTACGCCGGCGCGACGACAGGGCAACAGCTCTTGTACGCGCTAGACGAACAAGTCCGTCGCTTCGAGGCGCAAGGTCTTGTCGAGAAGTATGAGGGCTGGGAGTTTCTCCGTGCCATCGTCGACGAAACGGGTATCTGCCGCGGTGCGGTCTGTCAGGATTTACGCTCGATGGAAATTAAAGCGTTTCCATCGGATGCGGTCATCCTCGCGACAGGCGGCCCAGGTGTCATCTTCGGCAAATCGACGAACTCGGTCATCAACACAGGGCAAGCGGCTGGAGCGGTTTACCGCCAAGGTGCCGTCTACGCCAACGGGGAGTTCATCCAAATCCACCCGACGGCGATCCCAGGGGACGACAAGCTTCGGCTCATGAGTGAGTCGGCGCGTGGAGAAGGCGGACGTGTTTGGACATACAAAGACGGAAAACCTTGGTACTTCCTTGAAGAGAAGTATCCGGACTACGGAAACCTCGTACCGCGTGATATCGCGACACGTGAGATTTTCGAAGTCTGCGTCAACCAAAAGCTCGGCGTCAACGGCGAGAACATGGTCTATCTCGATTTGTCGCATAAAGATTCGAAAGAACTCGACATCAAGCTCGGCGGTATTCTTGAAATTTATGAGAAGTTCGTCGGCGACGATCCGCGTAAAGTACCGATGAAGATCTTCCCGGCCGTTCACTACTCGATGGGCGGACTATGGGTCGACTACGATCAAATGACGAACATCCCAGGGCTGTTTGCAGCCGGCGAGTGTGACTATTCGATGCACGGGGCGAACCGTCTCGGCGCGAACTCACTCTTGTCTGCCGTTTACGGCGGGATGGAGGCCGGTCCTGCAGCGGTCAACTATATGCGCGGTCTCGACCAAGCGACCGAGAGCGTGCCAGAAGCGCTCTTCAACTTCAACGAACGTGAAGAAATCGAGCGGTTCAATGACATTCTCGCGATGGAAGGTACGGAGAACGCCTACCAGATTCACCGGGAACTCGGCGAACTCATGACCGACAACGTCACGGTCGTTCGTTACAACGATAAGCTCGAAGCGACAGACTTGAAGCTACGCGAGCTACGCGAACGCTTCAACAACATCTCAGCGACCGATACGGCGCGCTGGAGCAACCAAGGTGCCTCGTTCATCCGTCAACTCGACCACATGCTCGACCTCGCGCGCGTCATCACGCTCGGCGCCCTTAAACGCGACGAGAGCCGTGGCGCTCATTACAAACCGGACTTCCCGGAACGGAATGACGAGTTGTTCATGAAGACGACGATGGCACGTTACAACGAAGGGGAAGTCGATATCTCGTTTGAAGAGATCGACGTTTCGTTAATCCCGCCACGTAAACGGGATTACTCGAAGAAAGGGGCGAAGACGAAATGACGACGCCGATGCAGTCTGAGCATAAAGATATTCGTTTTATCATCGAACGCCAGGACGGTCCGGATCAAGCGGCCTACTCGGAAGAGTTCTCGGTCCCATATCGTCCGAACATGAACGTCATCTCGGCGCTCATGGAGATCCGCCGCAACCCGGTCAACGCTGAAGGCAACAAGACGACACCGATCACCTGGGACATGAACTGTCTTGAGGAAGTGTGCGGCGCTTGTTCGATGATCATCAACGGCAAGCCGCGCCAGTCGTGTACGGCGCTCGTCGATAAACTCGAGCAGCCGATCCGCCTTGCTCCGATGAAGACGTTCCCGGTCATCCGTGATCTTCAAGTCGACCGTCAGCGCATGTTCGACGCTTTGAAAAAAGTGAAGGCGTGGGTACCGATCGATGGCACGTACGACCTCGGTCCAGGACCACGGATGCCAGAGAACAAACGTCAATGGGCGTATGAGTTATCGAAATGTATGACGTGCGGTGTCTGCCTTGAGGCTTGCCCGAACGTCAACGACAAGTCGAACTTCATCGGCCCGGCCGCACTCTCACAAGTCCGTCTCTTCAACTCGCATCCGACCGGCGCTTTCCACGCGGAAGAACGTCTCGAAGCGCTAATGGAAGACGGAGGCATCATGCAGTGCGGAAACGCGCAAAACTGTGTCGAGGTTTGTCCGAAAGGCATTCCGCTCACGACGTCAATCGCCGCGATGAACCGTCAGACGACGCTTCACTCGTTCAAACAGTTCTTCGGCAGCGACAAAGGTCGTACCGGTTCTGCGGTCGAGGCGTAACGTTTGCCGATGTCAAAGTATTTTCGGGAACCCGGTTGGGAAACGCGTGTCAGGTCAGGAATCGAGCTCGACGTCAAAGTCCGCTTTTCGGAGTGCGACCCGTACGGCCATATGAATAACACGATCCCGTTCATCTATTTTGAGGATGCGCGGATCGAGCTACTCGAAACGACAGGATTTTCCTTGAAAGACGGTTTCGTCGTCGTGGCGGACGCCCAGTGCGATTACGTCCGACAAGTGATGCCGCGGCAACAGTTGAAGGTATATGCCAATGTCTTGACGGTCGGAAACACTTCATGTGATATTCATTACGGCGCATATGATGGAGATCAACTCATGTTCGCGGGCCGTACGAGCCTCGTGCATTTGTCAAAAACCGGTCGCCCGGCCGAATGGACTCCAGAATATAAAAATCGCTTGCAGAATTTTTGCGAATCCGCTATCATTTGATAATGAGTTCACAAACAAAAATTTCTGCCGGTTCGCCTGCAGAATTCAGATTTGAAGGGAGACTATCACGTCATGGAAAAAACATTCACAGTCGTTGCTGATTCAGGAATCCACGCTCGTCCAGCTACTCAGTTGGTCAACACAGCTTCTAAGTTCCAATCAGATATCAACCTTGAGTACAATGGTAAGACAGTTAACTTGAAGTCGATCATGGGTGTACTTTCACTCGGAATCGCTAAAGATTCAACAATCAAGATCACTGCAGCAGGTGACGATGCAGAAGAAGCGGTTAACACGCTCTCTGACATGCTCACTAGCGAAGGTCTTGCTCAGTAATTCGAGCAACGGACGAGGCGGCCAATCGGCTACCTCGTCTTTTTTGTTTGTCATGACACCGTTTCTTTTTTGGATACGGCTTTTTTGGTAAGATAGATGGGAATGGAAGTGATATTTATGAAACGAGCGATTGGAGTACTCGATTCAGGTGTTGGCGGCTTGACCGTAGTCAAAGAACTGATCCGCCAGCTGCCGAAAGAAGAAATCATCTATATCGGCGACACGGAGCGCTGTCCGTATGGGCCGCGCCCGCACGATGAGATTGAAGCATATACGTGGGAATTGATTGAATTCCTATTAGAAAAAGACGTTAAGATGATCGTCATCGCCTGCAACACGGCGACGGCCGTCGTCTTGAAAGAAGCGCGCAAACGCCTCAACATCCCGGTCATCGGTGTCATCGACCCGGGCGCCCGGGCCGCCGTCAAAGGCACGCGCAACAAACATATCGGTGTCATCGGCACGAAGATGACGGTCGAAAGCAATTCGTACGAGACGGCGCTCCGTCACGTCGCGGGCGAGATTGATGTCTATTCGCTCGCTTGCCCGCCGTTCGTGCCGCTCGTCGAAGCCGGCGAACTGAGCGGCGAACGCGTCCGGTCGATCGTCGCCGAGACGATCCTGCCTCTCCAAGCTTCGGAGATGGACACGCTCATCCTCGGGTGCACCCATTATCCGTTGCTTGCGCCGGTCATCCAAGACGTCGTCGGACCCGATGTCCATTTGATTTCGTCAGGTGATGAGACAGCGCTCGAAGTGGCAGCGATCCTTGATTTTAAAGAACTTGAGAACGATTTGGATACCATCCCGACGCATCAGTTTTATGCGACCGGGGATGTCGCCATCTTCAACCGATTGGCGACAGAATGGCTTGGCCAACCCGTGAAAGCGGAGAAAGTAGAGGTGTCTGGTGTCGATGCGTAACGAAAGACAACATGATGAACTGCGGACCGTTGAGATCATTCCGCACGTGAACAAACATGCCGAAGGCTCGGTCTTGATCTCGATCGGGGACACGAAAGTAATCTGTACGGCGACGGTCGAAGAACGCGTCCCGAACTTCCTGCGCGGGAAGAAGCAAGGCTGGATCAACGCCGAGTACGCGATGCTGCCACGGGCGACGGGCAACCGGACCGTCCGGGAATCCGTTCGCGGTAAGCAGACAGGACGGACGATGGAGATTCAACGGTTGATTTCGCGCTCGCTCCGTTCGGTCGTCGACTTGGAACGGCTCGGTGAACGGACGATCTGGATCGATTGTGACGTCATCCAAGCGGACGGCGGCACACGGACAGCGTCGATCACAGGCGGTTTTTGTGCGCTCGTGCTCGCGGTCGACGCGCTCATCCGTCAAGGCAAGCTCGGCGACACGCCAATCAAAGAAGGCGTCGCCGCCATCTCGGTCGGTCGGACGAACGAGCTGTTGCTCGACTTGAACTATGAAGAAGACGCGGCGGCCGAAGTTGACATGAACGTCGTCATGACGGCGAGCGGACGCTTCGTCGAAGTGCAAGGCACGGGTGAAGAAGCGACGTTCACGCTGCAAGAAATGAATGAGATGCTCCAGATGGCCCAAGGCGGGATCGAGACGCTGTTCAAAGCAGCAGAAGACGCGCTCGGTGCCTCATGGTGGTATGTCGGGGAACAAATGGAGGAAACGATATGAAACTGATTGTCGCGACACGCAACAAAGGGAAAGTGGTTGAAATCGAAGGGATGCTCACGCCGCTCGGATTTGAAGTCGAGTCGCTCTTGGACTATCCGGATGCACCGGAAACGGATGAGACGGGCACGACGTTCGAAGCGAACGCCGAACTGAAAGCGACCGAGGCGGCCCGTTACTTCGGACACGCCGTTCTCGCCGACGACTCGGGGCTTGAAGTCGATGCGCTCGACGGTGCCCCAGGCGTCCACTCGGCCCGCTTCGCCGGTCCTGAGAAGTCGGACGCGGCGAACAACGCGCTTCTGCTCGAGAAGTTGAACGGGGCGAACGACCGCTCGGCGCGCTTCGTCTGCGCGCTCTGCCTCGCCAAACCGACAGGCGAGACGTTGACCGTGCGCGGGACGATCGAAGGTACGATCGGCTATGCGCCCCACGGGGAAAATGGATTCGGGTACGACCCGCTCTTTATCGTCCCATCGCTCCATAAGACGGCAGCAGAGCTCGAGCGTGACGAAAAGGCGGCGGTCAGTCACCGCGGTCAGGCGTTAAGAAAACTAGAGGCAGAAATCATTCCATTTATGAAAGGTTGAGGTGTATGCGTTTTCTCGTAGTCAGTGACAGTCACGGATTGACAGACGAACTATCGACTATCTTTACTCGGCATGAAACTGAGATTGAGGACGCGTTTCATTGCGGCGACTCCCAGCTCGCGCTCGTCGACGAGCACTTGCTGCCGTATCGGACCGTCCGCGGCAATTGCGATTTTGGGGGCGACTTGCCGCTCGAACGGATCGAAGCGACACCTGAAGGCACGGTTTTAATCGTCCACGGCCATCACCATGACGTGAAGTTCGATTTGAACCGGTTGCGTTATCGGGCCGAGGAAGTCGGGGCGAACGTCGTCTTGTACGGTCACTCGCACGTGGCCGGGGCCGTCATCGAAGACGGGGTGCTCTACGTGAACCCGGGCTCGATCCGGATGCCGCGCGGACGCTCGGACAAGACGTACGCGTTGATCGACCTTGACGCCGGTCAGGCAGCGGTCCGGTTTTACCGGTCTGAGGACGGGACGCCCGTCGAAGATTTGGACTTGTCAGGACAACTTTGAACAAAACAGAAAGAACCAATTGACAGCAAAGCATTTTTCTATTATAGTTTTCTTGTCAATGTCCCAATAGCTCAGCTGGATAGAGCAACGCCCTTCTAAGGCGTCGGTCGGGGGTTCGAATCCCTCTTGGGACACTTCCATTTAAAATAGAGATAGCCTCCACGGAGGTTGTCTCTTTTTTCGTTTTCCGGGGTATTGATTGACAACGCAGCAATTCCTAAGGAAGATGGAGATGGATGGAAGAAAGGGTGTGTGAAGATGGAAAAAGAGCGGGAGTACCCGTTTCCGGGGAACTGGTCGCGGCTGCAGAAGATGATTCAAGAAGCGGACGCGGCCGGGGAGCGGCAACGGGTCGAGCCGATCCTATGGGATTGGTACGCAGCCGTCAAAGGCGATCAGTTTATTTTCATGGAAATTTTTCAATGTTTGATGGAGCGTCCGGAAGAGCCGGAAACGCTTGAAAAACTCGAAGAACTCGTCACGACGCAGATTCATGAGGCAGAAGAACCGGCAGCCGGCGGGCTTCAAATTGCCCAGTACTACATCATGCGTGACCAACCTTTCGAGGCGGCACACTGGATCCATCAATATTTAGAGTGGCAAGACAAGGCCGATCAAGTGAACACCCAAGCTTACCAAGTGCTCCAAGTACTTAAGATGACCGAGTTTCCGGCGGCCATCGCCAAACTGAAACGGACGGTTCATCGTGGCAGTGTCGGGGAACAGATTGAACTGCTCGAGCACGTCCATTTCAATATCGATGACGTACTCGACAACGTATTGAAGGGACTGCTCCTTGAAGATCGCCCGAAATTGATGAAGCTGATCGTGCTTGAAAAAGCGTTCGAAGAACTGTCCGTCATCGAATGGGTCGACCTCGAAACGCATCATCGGCTGACGCAGGCAGAGGCACAAGTGAAGATGGACGAATGGGAGCATGTGGTCCACGATTTGCAGAAGGCCGTCAAAGGCGACGAAATCGCGACGCAACTGCTCATGAACTACATGTATACGCACTATCCGTTCACACCGGGTGGGGCATCTGAAATCGAAACAGCCGTCGTGAGAGCGAAAGCAGCGATCCTGAACTATGAAGAAACAGACGGGCTCGCGGCTGAAATTTTAGAGGCGGATATCCGTTTCACGCAAGCGTTTCTAGACTAAATCCTTGTGTGCAGTCACCGGATTTATGCTATAATACTGATTGTTGTACATTTTTGTACGGTATAGAAGAATAAACGAATTTGTTGGAGGGACTTAGCATGACAGCAAAATGGGAAAAAACATCAGGTAGCCAAGGCGTACTCACGTACGAAGCACCTGCAGAAGCATTCAATAAAGCAGTCGACGCAGCATTTAAAGATGTCGTCAAAAACTTGAACGTACCTGGCTTCCGTAAAGGGAAATTGCCACGTCCAATGTTCAACAAAATGTACGGAGAAGAAGCACTCTTCCAAGATGCGCTTGATATCCTCTACCGTGACACAATCCAATCTGCAGTCGAAGAAGCTGGTTTCGAACCAATGGCTCTCGAAAACATCGACGTTGATGGCACACTCGAAAAAGGTCAGCCGGTTACTTTCAAAGTAACATTCGTGGTTGAACCAGAAGCTGAGCTCGGCGACTACAAAGGTCTCGAGTACGATGCTGTAGAAACGAACGTCACAGACGAAGAAGTCGCAGCAGAACTTGACGCCCTCAAAGAGCAAGGCGCAGAACTTGCTGTTAAAGAAGGCGCAGTCGAAAACGGCGATACAGCTGTCTTTGATTTCGCAGGTTTCGCTGAAGGCGAGCAATTCGAAGGTGGCACGGCTGAAAACTACACACTTGAAATCGGTTCAGGTCAATTCATTCCTGGATTCGAAGAGCAAATGGTAGGCATGACTGCTGGTGAAGAAAAAGACATCGAAGTAACATTCCCTGAAGAGTACCACGCTGACAACTTGGCGGGTAAACCAGCGACGTTCAAAGTCAAACTTCACGAAGTAAAAGCGAAGCAAGTACCTGAGCTCGACGACGAGTTCGCAAAAGACATCGACGAGTCAGTAGCATCACTCGACGAGTTGAAAGCGAAAATTCGTGAGCGCTTAGAAGCTGCGAAGCAACAAGAAGCTGATGGCACGATGCGCGACCAACTCGTTGAGCAAGCAACTGCTAACGCGACAATCGACGTACCTGCAATCCTCATCGACCAAGAAGTAGACCGCATGGTTCAAGAGTTCGGTACTCGTGTATCTTCACAAGGCATCGACCTCAACATGTACTTCGAACTCACTGGCACAACAGAAGAAGCTATGCGTGAAGAGATGAAAGAGCAAGCTGAAGAGCGCGTTAAAGCTCGTCTCGTCTTGAAAGCAATCGCTGAAAAAGAAGCGATCGAAGTAACTGATGAAGATGCTGAGAAAGAACTCGAAGAAATGTCTAAACTCTACAACATCGCACCGGACCAACTCCGTACGATGCTCGCACCGCAAGGCGGAATCGAGACACTTAAAGGTGACCTCAAATTCCGTAAGGCGATCGACATCCTCGTTGAAACTGGTAAAGCGAAGTAATTAGATGAGATGAGGGCGACTGCCACGCAGTCGTCCTTTTTTCTGTAATGACACTTTGTATGTGTTAATCTTTGATGTCGCTATATGTTCATGCTACAATTATTGCAACGCAGAGATGTAAATGTTTTTTCGTGAGTGCTTTGCACCTGAAAATACAAATAGGCGATTTATCGCACTTACATCCATTTTCATTCAGAAGGGGTGTACCGAATGTTCAAATTTAACGAGGAAAAGGGACAACTTAAATGCTCGTTTTGCGGGAAATCGCAAGAACAAGTCCGTAAACTAGTCGCCGGTCCTGGCGTATACATTTGTGACGAATGTATTGAACTTTGCAATGAAATCGTTGAGGAAGAGCTCGGTGTCGAAGAAGAAGTCGAATTCAAAGACATTCCAAAACCACAAGAGATCCGTAACGTCCTTGACGAGTATGTCATCGGCCAAGACCGGGCGAAACGTGCGCTTTCGGTAGCTGTCTATAACCACTATAAACGCATCAACGCCGGTGGCCGTTCTGATGATGTCGAACTTTCGAAGTCGAACATCGTCATGATCGGACCAACTGGTAGCGGTAAAACGCTTCTCGCTCAGACGATGGCTCGCGTCTTGAACGTCCCGTTCGCAATCGCGGATGCGACGAGCTTGACGGAAGCCGGTTACGTCGGGGAAGACGTCGAGAACATCTTGCTCAAGCTGATCCAATCGGCTGACTACGATGTCGAGAAGGCTGAAAAAGGGATTATCTATATCGATGAAATCGATAAGATTGCCCGCAAGTCGGAAAACCCATCGATCACGCGTGACGTGTCTGGTGAAGGGGTCCAACAAGCCTTGCTCAAGATTCTTGAAGGGACGACTGCAAGCGTACCGCCACAAGGTGGACGGAAGCATCCGCATCAAGAGTTCATCCAAATCGATACGACGAACATTCTCTTCATCGTCGGCGGCGCATTCGCCGGCATCGAAGCGGTCGTCAAACGCCGCATCGGGAAGAAAGTCATCGGTTTCGGGAACGAACAAGAAAATCGCGAGATGACGCAAGAAGACTTGCTCGCCCGCGCATTGCCGGAAGACCTTCAAAAATTCGGCTTGATCCCTGAATTTATCGGACGTCTACCGGTCATGGCGACGCTCATGACACTCGACGAGTCAGCGCTCGTCGAAATCTTGACGAAGCCGAAAAACGCGCTCGTCCGTCAGTACGTGAAGATGCTCGAACTCGACGACGTCGAACTCACGTTCACAGACGAGTCGTTGATTGAAATTGCCAAACTTGCGATCAAACGTAAGACAGGTGCACGTGGTCTCCGCTCGATTATCGAAGAAATGATGCTCGATGTGATGTTCACCGTCCCATCGCGTGACGATATCGAGAAAGTCATCATTACAGACGAAACGATTACGGGTCTTGCCGGTCCGAAATATGTTCTCCGTGATGGTACTGTCGAACAGACAGGGGACAACCAAGAAACAGCTTAAAGTTCTTAACGAAAAAGGCTCAAACACTCGGCACAACCGAGTTTTGGGCCTTTTTGCACAGGAGGCGTTGTAATGGAACAATTACCAATTCTTCCTTTGCGTGGAGTTGTCGTTTATCCGCTGATCGGAGTGACGATCGACGTCGGGCGACCGCTCTCATTACGAGCACTCCTTGCCGCAAAGGAACACGAGACAGATTTGATTGTCGTCACACAAAAAGAGACAGGCAAAGAATCACCTGAACCGGAAGACCTTTACGCGATCGGGACGCGGGTCCACATCGCCAAGATGAGCGAACTGTCGAACGATACGGTACGGGTCCGCCTCGTCGGGAAAGAACGCGTCAAAATCAACGCCGTCGAAGCGACGAAAGACGGCTGGTTTGCTGACGTCGACTCGCTCGAACTCGTTGAAGGGGAAGAAGTCGAGCGGACGGCACTCGTGCGGCTCTTGAAAGAACAGTTCGGCAAACTCGTCGGGACGATCAAAGGCTTGTCACCGGACGAGCGTCGTCGGTTTGAGATGTATGAGCGGCTCGAATCGCTCACTGACTACATCTCATCGAAACTCGATGTCGATGTCGACATTCGCCAAGCGATGCTTGAAGAACCAGACGCGGTCAAACGCGGGCTCGAACTGCTCGAGATCATGACGCACGAAGTCGAGATCATCGAGCTCGAACAAGAGTTGCGTGAACGGACGAAGAAGACGATTGAACAAGCGCAAAAAGAGTACTACTTACGTGAACAGATGAAGACGATTCAACAAGAACTTGGGGACCAGTCGCAAGAGTCGGAACCGAACCGTCTCCTTGAGAAGCTCGAGGCGCTCGACTTGCCGGAAACGACACGGAAGAACGTCATGCGGGAAGCGGAACGGTTGAACGTCGTCCCGGCGACGTCACCTGAGTACGCCGTCATCCGCAACTACCTCGATTGGATCGTCTCGCTGCCGTGGGGAATTGAAACCGAAGATAAATTGGACGTCAAACATGCGGCCGGTGTCCTCGACGATGACCATTACGGGCTCGAGTCGGTCAAAGACCGGATCCTCGAATACTTGGCGGTCCGTCAATTGACGAACTCGCTGCGTGGACCGATCCTTTGTCTCGCCGGACCTCCTGGGGTCGGGAAGACGTCGCTCGCCCGCTCGATCGCTTCGGCGCTCGAACGTAACTTCGTCCGCGTCTCGCTCGGCGGGGTGCGTGACGAGGCTGAGATTCGCGGTCACCGCCGGACGTATATCGGCGCGATGCCAGGCCGGATCATCCGTGGCTTGAAGCAAGCTGAAAGTAAGAACCCGGTGTTCTTGCTCGATGAGATCGACAAGATGGCGTCGGACTTCCGGGGCGACCCGGCTTCGGCCATGCTCGAAGTGCTCGACCCGGAACAGAACGTCTCGTTCTCGGACCATTACATCGAGGAGCCGTTCGACTTGTCGAACGTGCTGTTCATCGCGACGGCGAACGACGTCTCGCAAATTCCGGCCCCGCTCCTCGACCGGATGGAACTCATTCAAATCGGCGGCTACACGGAGCTCGAAAAAGTCGAGATCGCGAAACGTCACTTGATTCCAAAACAATATAAAGAACACGGCTTGAAAAAGAGCCAGCTCACGATTAAAGAAGACGCGCTCTATGAAGTCGTCCGCCGCTACACACGCGAGGCCGGCGTCCGCAACCTTGAGCGTGTCATCGGATCGCTTTGCCGGAAAGCGGCGAAACAGATCGCGATCGGCGAGAAGAAACGTGTCACCGTGTCGCTCAAAGTCCTAAGCGACTACCTCGGGAAACCGAAGTATCGTTACGGCAAAGGCGAGACGGAAGACTCGATCGGAGCGGTCACAGGCCTCGCTTACACGGCGTTCGGCGGCGATACGCTCACGATCGAAGTCGCGCTCGCACCGGGCAAAGGCAAGCTGCAGTTGACGGGGAAACTCGGCGACGTCATGCAGGAGTCGGCGCAGACGGCGTACAGTTACGTCCGCTCGAACGCGGAACGGTTCGGGATCGACCCGACGTTCTACGAGCGGCAAGACGTGCACATCCACGTCCCGGAAGGTGCCGTCCCGAAAGACGGGCCATCCGCCGGGATCACGATCGCGACGGCGCTTATCTCGGCCTTGACCGGGAAGAAAGTCCGACGTGACATCGGGATGACCGGAGAGATCACGCTCCGTGGCCGTGTCCTGCCGATCGGCGGCTTGAAAGAAAAAGCGCTCGCCGCGCATCGGGCCGGACTCACGACCATCATCATCCCGAAAGACAATGAACGTGACATCGATGACATTCAAGACACCGTCCGTGAAAAACTGACGTTCGTCCCGGTCACGATGCTCGATCAAGTATTAGAAGTAGCATTTGGAGGAAAACAATGAAAATCAATAAAGCAGAATTTATTACGAGTGCCGTGGCGCCGGACCATTATCCGGTCCACGAGTTGCCAGAAGTCGCACTCGCCGGCCGTTCGAACGTCGGGAAATCGTCATTCATCAACAAGATCTGTCAGCGTAAAGCACTCGCCCGGACATCATCAAAACCGGGGAAGACGCAGACGCTGAACTTCTTCAACATCAATGACGAGATCATGTTCGTCGACGTCCCGGGCTACGGGTATGCCAAAGTTTCGAAGACCGAGCGTGAGAAGTGGGGCGTCATGATGGAGCAATACTTGACGTCGCAAAGCGCGCTCAAAGGTGTCGTCCTCTTGGTCGATATCCGACACGAGCCGTCGGGTGATGACGTGACGATGTACAATTTCTTGAAACATTATGAGATTCCGGTCATCGTCGTCGCGACGAAACTCGATAAGATCAAGAAAGCGCAGCGCCAGAAACATGAGGCGGCCGTGAAGCGGAAGCTTCAATTCGAATCGACTGACCGATTCGTCTCTTTCTCGGCCGAAACGGCAGAAGGAAAAGACGAAGCGTGGAAAGCCATCTACGATTTGTTGACGGACGACGAGGGATAACCCCCTCGTCTTTTTGTTTTTAGGGTTACGTGAACGGGTAAGTATCGTATAATTGTCATATTGTATAGCAATACATTAATAAACGAGGTGGAAAGATGCAGAGAATGTTTGAAAGCAAATGGTATCGCTTCTTATTTTGGACGTTGACGATTTTCTTAGTGATCTTGGTCGGGACAGAGATTTCATTCGTGTTCGAACCGATCCAAGTCATATTGGCGCTCGTCACGGTACCGCTTATTATTTCAGGACTTTTCTTTTATTTTCTCGTTGGAGTCGTCGATTATTTAGAACGACGGTCCGGGAAACGTGGCATGTCAGTCGCAATCACGCTAACATCGCTTATCCTGATCATCACGCTCGTTTTCAGTATTCTCGGGCCCGTGCTCGTCGAACAAGTGACCGATCTCGTCAACGCGATGCCGAGCATCGCCAAAGAGTTGCAGCAACAAGCGTTCTCAGTGCGTGACTCGCTTATGCAAAACGAGTTCCTGTCGCGCTTCATGGCGGAAAACGATGACATGTTCACCGACTTGACCAATAATGTCACCACATACCTCGGTGATATTTTTGGCAATATTGCTTCTTCATTCGGCCAAGTCATCGGATTCATTACATCAGCTGTCATCACGATCGTCGTCATTCCGTTCATGTTGCTCTATATGCTGCTTGACGGGAAGCATTTGCCGGACTCGATCGTCAAGCTGTTGCCATCGAGCTATGAGAAAGAGACACGTAAAATTTTGAACGACATGCACACGACCGTTAAGAACTACGTGCACGCCCAACTGATCGTCGCGTTCTTCGTCGGGATCACGTCGCTCATCGGTCTTTGGATCGTCGGTGTCGACTACGCCATCTTGCTCGCACTCTTCATGATGGTGACGAACATCATCCCGTACGTCGGACCGTTCCTCGGGGCGGCACCGGCCGTCGTCGTCGCCTTCATCCAAGATCCGATCAAAGTGCTCTGGGTCATCCTCGTCATCATCATCGTCCAACAGATCGAGGCGAACGTCATCTCCCCGCTCATTCAAGGGAAAACGCTCAAAGTGCATCCGCTCACGATCATCATCGTCTTGCTCGTGGCCGGTAACCTGGCTGGGATCATCGGGATGTTGGTTGCGGTTCCGACGTATGCAGTGGCGAAAGTCGTCGTCAAAAACATCGTCCGCATCTATAAATTGAAAGAGCGACAACATTACCTCGAGTCGGAGGAAGAAGACAAGCCGGAAAGTACGATTATCACAGATTCATCGTCACTTAAATGACAAAAAAAGTAGAAATGGCCAATTTGACCGTTTCTACTTTTTTTCGTCACAAAAAGTTCTTAAATTATTTCACGAAAATCGAACAGAAGATTATAGTTCCTAAATAAAAATTGTTATACTGTACGGTAGAGACGTAAAAAAGAAATGACAACCGCCACTGTGATTTTAGATGAGGGGAAGAGGTACATGCATATTGTCGTCGTTGGACTAAATAACAAGACAGCCCCTGTCGCGATTCGGGAGCAGTTCTCGTTTGGGGAGCAAGAAATCGTGGATGCGATGATTGCGCTCCGCGAAGAGAAAAGCATTTTTGAATCGGTTATTTTGTCGACCTGTAACCGTACCGAGCTATACGTCGTCACAGACCAGCTCCATACGGGTCGTTATTATACAAAACGTTTTTTAGCGAACTGGTTCGATCTTGAGATGGATCAGTTCACACCATACTTGTCGATCCGTGAAGGGGAGGAAGCGATTCGTCACTTGTTCCGTGTCACGTCGGGTCTCGACTCGATGATCATCGGGGAAACGCAGATTTTAGGACAAGTGAAGTCAAGCTTCTTCCGCGCCCAAGAGAACGGGACGACGGGGACAGTGTTTAATAAATTGTTCAAAGAAGCCGTGACGCTCGCCAAACGGGCCCATACTGACACGCAAATTGGGGAAATGTCTGTATCGGTCAGCTCGGCTGCGGTCGCGCTCGCCCAAGAGATGTACACGCGCCTCGATGACAAACAAGTTGTCGTCGTCGGTGCAGGTGAGACGGGTGAGCTGACAACGCTCAACTTGTTCGAAGCCGGCGCCAAACAAATTGCCGTCTTCAACCGGACTGAAAGTAAAGCGAAAGCGGTCGCTGCCAAGTTCAAAGGCCGAGCCCACTCGATCCGCGAGATCGCCTGTGGACTGCTCGATGCCGATATTTTGATCAGCTCGACCGGGGCCAAAGAAGCCGTTATCGCGTATGACGACGTCGCCGCAGCGCAATTGTTGCGTCGGGAACGTCCACTTCTTCTCATTGACATTGCCGTGCCGCGAGATATCGATCCAGCGGTCCGGTCGCTTCCGGGCGTCCGTTTGTTTGATGTCGATGACTTGAACGGGATCGTCAATAAAAACTTGGCAGCCCGTCTCGTCGAGGCAGAAAAGATTGAAGTGAAGATTGATGAGGCGATTCAAGAGTTCCAAGCATGGCTCGTCACGCTCGGTGTCGTGCCGATCATGAACGAGTTGCGCGAACGAGCGCTCCGCGTCCAAGAAGAGACGATGGAAAGTCTTGAGCGCAAGCTCGACCATCTGTCGGACCGGGACAAGAAAGTCATCGGCAAGCACATGAAGTCGATCATCAACCACATGCTGCGTGAACCGATCGACTACATTAAAGACGCGGCCGCTCAACCGGACGCGAACACGCGCATCGCCCAGTTCGTCGAAGCGTTCGCGCTAGACGTCGACGTTCCGACTGCGGACACAGAACCGGAAGAGCTAGAAGCGATGGCGGCTAAAGCACCACTTCGCGCGTTGATGCGCTAATACAAACCAAAAAGGCGGCGGATCTCGTCGCCTTTTTCTATGAAGGGGACTAAACATTATGCGTAAAATTATCGTCGGCTCACGCCGCTCACAACTCGCGATGACACAAACGAAATGGGTCATCGAACAATTGAAGCAAGCCGGGGCCCAGAACGAGTTCGAGATCAAAGAAATCGTGACGAAAGGTGACCAAATCGTCGACGTCCAACTGTCGAAAGTCGGCGGGAAAGGCTTGTTCGTCAAAGAGATCCAACAACAGATGCTCGCCGGTGACATCGATTTTGCCGTCCACAGCATGAAAGACGTCCCGGCCGAACTGCCGGAAGACCTCTTTATCAGCTGTATGCCAAAACGTGTCGACGCGCGTGACGTACTAATTTGCGAGAACGGCTACACGCTCGAGACGTTGCCGCAAGGCGCGGTCATCGGGACGAGCTCGCTCCGTCGCGGTGCACAGATGCTCGCAGCCCGTCCGGACTTCGAGATCCAATGGATTCGCGGCAACATCGACACGCGCTTGAAAAAACTCGATACCGAGAACTTCAACGCCATCTTGCTCGCGAAAGCGGGACTTGAGCGCATGGGTTGGACCGACCGCGTCAAGTTCGAAGCGCTCGACGCCGACATGATGGTACCGGCCGTCGGACAAGGTGTACTCGCGATCGAGAGCCGGAAAGACGACGCAGAAGTGACGCAGATTTTACAGCTTCTTCACGATGACGTGACGGCGAAAGCTGCGACGGCGGAGCGGACGTTCTTGAAGGCGATCGAAGGCAGCTGCCACGTACCGGTCGGCGGCTACGCGACGGTTGACGGGGACACGGTCACGCTCACCGGCTTGATCGCCTCGGTCGACGGCAAAGACGTGCTCCGTGTGACGAAAACGTCAACGGACGAAGTCGCGCTCGGTCAAGACGTCGCTGACGACTTGCTCGGACGTGGCGGACGCGAGATCCTCGCCTCGGTCAATGTGTGACGTCTGGTACACAGGGACAAAACGACTGACCGCTTCGCAACGGGCCTTGCTCGACGCGAGCGGTCTTTCCGTTCATCACGTCCCGATGATCGAGACACGGCTGACCGGGAAACCAACGCCAACTGATTCGTTCGACTGGCTCGTCGTCACGAGTCAAACCGCTGTCCCAGCGCTTCAAGACGTTCCTCGGGACATTCAAGTCGCTGCCGTCGGCGAGAAGACGCGGGACGCGCTCGAGGCAGAAGGATTCACCGTTTCGCTCATGCCGGAGACGTATACGGGCGAGGCGTTGTTCCGCGAGTTGGCAAACGTCGTCGGTGAGGATGACGTCGTCTTGTTCGCCCGTGGGGATTTGGCGAACACCGAGCATATGCGACAATTGCCGCATGTGTACGACTGGGTCGTCTATGAGACGGTCGAGAAAGCACTCACGGCCGATCAAGCGGCCGCGCTCGAACATGTCGAGGCGCTACTCGTGCTCAGTCCGTCCGCCGTCCACGCGCTCACGCCTTACCTCGAACGGTTCCACGGGACGTGGTACGCCATCGGTGAAGTGACCGAGCGGGCCGTCCGAGAAGTTTCGACGTTACCGGTCCGAGTGCCTGAGTGTTATACTATGGATGCATTAATACAGTGTGTAGGGGGAGATTTTTCATGAACCAATTCGACCGTCACCGTCGTCTGCGCTCGTCGAAGTCGATGCGTGCACTCGTACGTGAAAACCATGTTCGGAAAGAAGATTTGATTTATCCGCTCTTCGTCGTCGAAGGGACAAATATTAAACGCGAAGTCAGCTCGATGCCTGGCGTCTTCAACTTCTCGCTCGATCGTCTCGAAGACGAGATCCGTGAGCTCGTCGACCTCGGGCTCGAGTCCGTTCTCTTGTTCGGTGTACCTGAGCATAAAGACCCGGAAGGCACGGAAGCATACCACGATCACGGCATCGTCCAAGAAGCGATCCGCAAAGTGAAAGAGTGGGCACCACAGCTCACGGTCATCGCCGACACGTGCCTCTGTGAATATACGTCGACGGGCCACTGTGGCATCGTGAAGAACGGTGACGTCGATAACGACGCGTCACTGCCGCTTCACGTCCAGACGGCGATCACGCAAGCGCAAGCGGGCGCAGACATCATCGCGCCGAGCTCGATGATGGACGGCTTCGTCGCCGCCATCCGCGAAGGGCTCGACCAAAACGGCTTCAGCCACATCCCGATCATGAGCTACGGCGTCAAATACGCATCGGCGTACTACGGACCGTTCCGTGACGCGGCGCAGTCGGCGCCTGGTGAAGGCGACCGCAAAGGCTATCAGATGGACCCGGCTAACCGCCGCGAGGCGTTCCGGGAATCACAGTCGGACGTCGAGCAAGGTGCCGACTTTATGATCGTTAAACCGGCGCTCGCGTTCATGGACATCATCCGCGACATGCGCGACTCGCTCGATATGCCGATCGTGGCGTATAACGTGAGCGGGGAGTACGCGATGATTAAAGCGGCGTCGATGAACGACTGGATCGATGAACAACGTATCGTCATGGAGACGATGGTCGGTTTCAAACGGGCCGGTGCCGATTTGATCGTCACGTATTTCGCAAAAGACGTCTGTCGCTATTTGGAAGGAGAATTCGCATGACATACAAGCAAACTCGCTCAGAAGCAGCGTTCAAACAAGCACTCCCACTCATGCCGGGCGGGGTCAACAGCCCGGTCCGTGCCTATAAATCGGTCGGGATGACGCCGATCTTCGCCGAACGCGGTGAAGGTTCACGCGTCTACGACATCGACGGCAACGAGTACATCGACTACGTCCTCTCATGGGGACCACTCATTCTCGGTCACCGCGACCCGGTCGTCATGAAAGCGATTCAAGATCAGGCTGAAAAAGGCTGGACGTTCGGGACACCGACAGAGCTCGAGACGAAGATGGCCGAGCTCGTCATCGACCGCGTCCCATCGATCGAGATGGTCCGCATGGTCAACTCCGGTACGGAAGCGACGATGGCGGCTCTCCGCCTCGCACGCGGTTATACGGGCAAGACGAAGATCTTGAAGTTTGAAGGCTGCTACCACGGCCACGGGGACTCGCTCCTCATCAAGGCCGGATCTGGTGTCGCGACACTCGGTCTCCCGGACTCACCGGGCGTCCCGAAAGACTTGGCGAGCCATACGCTCACCGTCCCATACAACGACCTCGACGCGCTTCGCATCGCGTTCGAGAAGCACGGCGACGACATCGCCGGCGTCATCGTCGAACCGGCTGCCGGCAACATGGGCTTCGTCCCGCCGCAGCCAGGATTCCTCGAAGGACTGCGTGAGATCACGGAACAAAACGGTGCGCTCCTCATCTTTGACGAGGTCATGACCGGCTTCCGCGTCGGTTACAATTGCGCCCAAGGTTACTTTGGCGTGACCCCTGATCTTACGTGCCTCGGCAAAGTCATCGGCGGCGGCCTTCCGGTCGGCGCATACGGCGGCAAACGGGAGATCATGGAACACATCGCACCGCAAGGGCCGATCTACCAAGCAGGGACGCTTTCAGGCAACCCGCTCGCGATGATCGCCGGCTACACGACGCTGTCGCAACTCAAGCCTGAGCACTACGAGGAGTTCGAGCGCAAAGCCGACCGCCTCGCGGCAGGCTTCACGGCAGCGGCCGAGAAATATAACATCCCGCACGACACGAACCGGGCCGGCTCGATGTTCGGCTTCTTCTTCACGAACGAGAAAGTGACGAACTTCGAGAAGGCGAAAACGTCGAATCTCGACATGTTCCGCTCGTACTATCAGAAGATGGCGGCGCGTGGCGTGTTCTTGCCACCGTCACAGTTCGAAGGCTTGTTCTTGTCGACTGTGCATACGGACGAGGATATCGACGCGACGCTCGCCGCGGTCGATGCGACGTTCAAAGAGCTGCAACAAGAGTTTTCATTGTAATCTTGACTGAACCGTCTTCACTCGCTACAATTGTTTAACAGATACGTTTAAAAGCTATGATGAGGAATAGTACGCAACAACACTCCTTTTTAGAGACGCGGCCGCACGGTGCAAGGTCGCGAGGGAAGTGTGCGGAAGTCGCCTCGGAGCTGACCTTTTGAATCAAGTAGGAAGGTCCGGTCCATCGACCGTTATTCGATTTTGAGGGCGCCACGTGTTGGCGAACTAAGGTGGTACCGCGGAAGATACGGCTTCTTTCGTCCTTAGCGTTAAGGACGAGAGTAGCCGTTTTTTGTGTAGACAGATAGAGGAGGATTGGCACAATGACCAACGAAACAAACGAAATCAGCATGCCGACGAAGTACGACCCGAGTGCGACGGAAGCGAAATGGTACGACTATTGGATGGAGAACAACGTGTTCAAGGCGGACGAGGACGACTCGAAACAGCCTTACACGATCGTCATCCCGCCACCGAACGTCACAGGGAAACTTCACCTCGGACACGCGTGGGATACGACGCTCCAAGATCTACTCACGCGCTTGAAGCGCATGCAAGGCTATGACGTCCTCTGGCTCCCAGGGATGGACCACGCCGGTATCGCGACACAGGCGAAAGTTGAACAGAAGCTCCGTGAGGACGGCATCATGCGTTACGACCTCGGACGCGAGAAGTTCCTCGAGAAGACGTGGGAATGGAAAGACGAGTACGCCGACACGATCCGTGCCCAGTGGTCAAAACTAGGCCTCGGCCTCGACTACTCGCGTGAACGGTTCACACTCGACGCGGGACTCTCGAAAGCGGTCCAGGAAGTCTTCGTCCGCTTGTATGAAAAAGGTTTGATCTACCGTGGCGAATATATCGTCAACTGGGACCCGGCGCAAAAGACGGCCGTCTCCGACATCGAAGTCATCTACCAAGAAGTCGAAGGCGCGTTCTACCATATGAAATACCCGCTCGCTGATGGCTCAGGTCACATCGAGATCGCGACGACGCGCCCAGAGACGATGCTCGGCGATACGGCCGTCGCCGTCAACCCGAAAGACGAGCGCTACGCGCACCTCGTCGGTAAGACGATCATGCTCCCGGTCATGAACCGTGAGATCCCGATCGTCGCGGACGACTACGTCGACGTCGAGTTCGGTACCGGTTGCGTGAAGATCACGCCGGCGCACGACCCGAACGACTTTGAAATCGGGAACCGTCACGAGCTTCCGCGTATCCTCGTCATGGACGAGTCGGGGACGATGAACGAGAATGCTGGCAAGTACGAAGGGCTCGACCGCTTCGACTGCCGCAAGCAGCTCGTCAAAGACTTAGAAGCGGACGGCACGCTCGTCAAAATCGAGCCGCATACGCACTCGGTCGGTCACTCGGAACGTTCAGGCGCGGTCATCGAGCCGTACTTGTCGAAGCAATGGTTCGTCGATATGGAGCCACTCGCCAAAGCGGCGCTCGCAGCGCAAGGCAACGACGAGACGAAAGTCAACTTCGTCCCAGAGCGGTTCGAAGGCACGTACCTCCGCTGGATGGAAAACATCCGTGACTGGTGCATCAGCCGTCAACTTTGGTGGGGCCACCGCATCCCGGCTTGGTACCATAACGAGACAGGCGAAGTGTATGTAGGCAAAGAAGCGCCGGCTGACATTGAGAACTGGCATCAAGACGAAGACGTGCTCGACACGTGGTTCTCGTCAGCGCTCTGGCCGTTCTCGACGATGGGCTGGCCGGACACGGATTCAGCAGACTTCAAACGCTACTTCCCGACGAGCGCGCTCGTCACGGGTTACGACATCATCTTCTTCTGGGTATCGCGGATGATCTTCCAATCGCTCGAATTCACGGGCAAGCAGCCGTTCAATGACGTGCTCATCCACGGTCTGATCCGTGACTCGGAAGGCCGCAAGATGTCGAAATCGCTCGGTAACGGCGTCGACCCGATGGAAGTCATCGACCAGTACGGTGCCGACTCGCTCCGCTGGTTCCTGCTCACGGGCTCGACACCAGGGAACGACCTGCGCTTCTACTGGGAGAAGATCGAATCGACATGGAACTTCGCGAACAAGATTTGGAACGCGAGCCGCTTCGCCCTCATGAACATGGACGGGATGAAGTTTGAAGACATCGACCTCTCAGGTGAGAAGACGCTCGCCGACAAGTGGATCTTGACGCGCTTGAACGACACGGTCGACCAAGTGACACGCCTCGTCGACAAGTACGAGTTCGGTGAAGCCGGTCGTTACTTGTACAACTTCATCTGGGAAGAGTTCTGTAACTGGTACATCGAGATGGCGAAACTCACGCTCTACGGTGAGGACGAAGCGGCGAAAGCGACGACACGTTCGGTGCTCGCGCATACGCTCGATTCGATCATGCGTCTCATGCATCCGTTCATGCCGTTCTTGACAGAAGAAATTTGGCAGCACTTGCCGCACGAAGGCGACTCGATCGTCCGTGCTAGCTATCCGACGCGCCGTGACGACCTCCACTATGCGGAGTCGGTACCGGCGTTCGAAGCGGTCATGAACGTCATCCGTTCAGTCCGTAACATCCGTTCGGAAGTGAACGCACCGATGTCGAAACCGATCCAATTGTTCATCGCGACGAGTGACGACACGACACAAGGCTACTTGAGCGAAAACGAAGCGACAATCGGCAAGTTCACGAATGCGACCGAACTTGAAATCGGACGTGGCTTGACGGCACCTGACAAATCGATGTCAGCGATCATGACGGGCGCAGAGCTGTTCATCCCGCTCGCCGACTTGATCAACTTCGAAGAAGAGATCGCCCGTCTTGAAAAAGAAGTGGCGAAGTACGAGAAAGAAGTCGAACGCGTGCAGAAGAAACTCGGCAACCCAGGTTTCACCGGCAAAGCACCGGCTCACGTCATCGACGAAGAGAAAGCGAAAGAGAAAGACTACCTCGACAAGCGTGACGCCGTGCGCGCGCGTCTTGAAGAGTTACGCAAGTAAGACATCAACCTTCTTTGGAGAATTGTTCTCCGAGGAAGGTTTTTTTGTCGTTTGGGAGAATTCTGGCATCTAAACGAGAAGAACCCCCGACGTCACGAACGACGTTTGGGGGTTCTTCGACGTAGCCATAAAACATAAAGTCCGATTCCCGTGATCCACAGGAAGTGCATGTAGAGCGAATCAGTCAGCCCGACTCGATACAAATGGGCGAGATACACGGCATATAGGAATCCGGCGATGAGCATGATAGTGAAGTAGACGAGCCTCATTCGTGATCGCCTTCGTTCCATCCAGGCAGTTGCTTCGTCACTAAAAAATAAGATGATGTGAACAAGGCACCAATCGCAAGTCCGGTCCATTGCGGGTGAAGCGGTTGTCCAATGAGGGATAGGTAGAGACTATACACCATATAAGCAGCCGAAAGGATGAGGCAGACAAGTACGGTAAGCATGACCTTCATTTCGTCTCACTCCATTCAAGCTCATTCAAATGTTTCATGAACTGGAAAAACGAGACGATTAAGAAGAAGGCGGGCATGGACCAAATCCAGCCACTATAAAACGGACCTTGCCACAGTTCTAGAGAAATCAGACAAGCGAAACCAAGCGAGATGAGTGAAGCAAGTAGTCGCATAGTAAACCTCCAGAGTGTCGTTTGTCTATAGTACGCATCCAAACGCTAAAAGGTTCCCAAAAAAATCCATCCCGCAAAAGCGGAATGGATCACGTGCCACAAAACGTCTGATATGGATACGTCCGCTCTGGTCCCGGCGAGACGTAACGCCCGTAATCGGCTTCATAGTCATACGGTTTCCGCAACACGTCGAGCAAGGCGGTTGTCGGACCGAAGTCACCTCGTTCAGCTGCCATGATCGCTGATTCGACGTGATGGTTGCGCGGGATGACGGCCGGGTTGTGTTGGCGCATGAGTCGCGTCACATCTTCGTCCGGAAGAGCTTGTTCAGCGAGACGTTTGCGCCATGCCGAAAGCCAGGCCTTCCCATCGTCACGCGACGCGAACGGAAGTGACTCCGTTTCTCCGAGCGTGAGCGCGCGGAACGTGTTCGTGAAGTCGGCCTCGGTCTCCATCATGAGCCGAAGCAATTCGTCCGTCAGCGCGTCATCGCCGTCTTTTCGGACGTAGAGACCGATCTTATGGGCGAGTCCGGTGAAGTACGCTTGTTTATAAATCTCCGTATAATCGTTCAACAGCTTGTTGGCGATGTCGACGGCAGCTTCTTGCGTGTCGGCGAGCAGCGGCAACAGCGTCTCGGCGAGTCGGGCCAAGTTCCACGACCCGATATACGGCTGGTTCGCGTAGGCGTAACGGCCCTCGCGGTCGATTGAGCTGAAGACGGTGTGCGGATGGTACGAGTCCATGAAGGCGCACGGGCCGTAGTCGAGCCCTTCACCGCTGATGAACGTGTTATCCGTGTTCATGACGCCGTGGATGAAGCCGACGAGTTGCCAATCGGCGATCAGCTTCGCCTGACGTTCGATGACGCGTCCGAGGAACGCTTCGTAGCGGTCAGGACGACCTTCAAGACCTGAGTCGTGACGATGGATCGCATAGTCGGCGAGGGCGGTGACGTCATCGATCGACCCGGCCGCGGCCGCGTATTGGAACGTGCCAACGCGGATATGGCTCGAGGCGACACGGGTCAGGACGGCACCGTGCTTCGGCCCTTGACGCATGACCGGTTCACCTGTCTTGACGACGGCAAGTGCCCGATTCGTCGGGATACCGAGCGCGTACATCGCTTCACTAATCAAATATTCGCGTACCATCGGCCCGATAGCGGCTCGGCCGTCACCACCTCGTGAGTATTCGGTCGGTCCTGAGCCTTTCAACTGCACGTCGACCCGTTTACCGTTCGCTGTGACGTGTTCCCCTAAGAAGAGGGCGCGTCCGTCACCGAGCATCGTGAAGTTGCCGAACTGATGCCCGGCGTACGCTTGCGAGAACGACGTGTCGGTCTGCCGGTTTCCGGACAGGAGCGCCACGTCTTCTTTCAATGCATCAATATCGAGTCCGAGTGTCTCGGCGAGGGGTTCATTCAATAAGACGAGTTCTGGTTTGTCGACCGGGTTGATCGGCCCACGGTCGTAAAACATGTCACGAAGTTCGACGTATGTCGCTTCAAAGTTCCAACCTGTGTCTTTCATCTGAATTCCTCCTATCTCTGTTCGCTTCGAGTATAGCACAGCCGATTCTCTGCGTAGGTCTTCGTGAATTTTGGTAAGATGGGAGTGAAGTGTTAGAACAGGGGTGGGTTAAAGATGGAGACAAGACAAGACGTATTTGAATGGCTGAACGGACAACTGCGGTTCGGGATCAAGCCTGGATTGAATCGAGTCGAGTGGATGCTCGAGACGTTAAAAATTGACGAATTGCCGTCGATTCACGTGGCCGGGACGAACGGGAAGGGATCGACCGTCGCGTTTTTGCGGGCGATGGCAATCGCTGAAGGGTTGAACGTCGGGACGTTCATCTCGCCGTACATCATCCAGTTCGAGGAGCGGATCATGTTGAACGGCGAACCGATTCACGAGGTTGATCTCGTCCGTATCGCGAACCGTGTCCGTGACCGTGCCGATGAGTCACCGGAGACATTGACCGAGTTTGAACTGCTGACGGTCATGGCGTGGCTGTACTTCCATGAACAGCAACCGGACCTCGTCATTTGGGAAGTTGGTCTCGGGGGCCGGCTCGATTCGACGAACGTGTTGAAGCGACCGCTCGCGACGATCGTGACGTCGATCGGGCACGACCATCAAGGCATACTCGGTGATACGCTCGAAGAGATCGCGATAGAGAAGTTCGGCATCATGAAGCGCGGCGTCCCGATGTTTCATAGTTTAGACGATGCGCGCTTGATCATTTTGCTCGAGCAACAAGGGCGGACGATGGAGGCACCGGTTCATGAGGTCACGCCGCTCGTTCAGACGATTGAGGATGGAGCCGACACGACGGTTACATATGAAGGACTGCGTCCGGTGACGTTAGGTTTGACGGGGCATCACCAGGCCTACAACGGGGCGTGTGCCGTCGCGGTCGCGCGGCATCTAGGATGGAAGCACGAGGCCATTCAAAAGGGACTCGAGACGGCACAACATCCGGGGCGTTACGAGCTCATCTCGAAACAGCCGCGAATCATTTTAGACGGGGCGCATAATGCGGAAGGGGTGGCCGCACTAGTCGATCAGTTGAAGCTTGAAGACGATGTGACCATCCTTGTCTCGACTCTTGCCGACAAGGACCGCGAAGCGATGGTCGAATCATTGGAGCAGGTCGGGCGTGTGTATGAGACGACGTTCGACTTTCCCCGGGCACGGACGCAATCGAGCTTAATTGAAGCAGGAGCAGACTTTGTGGAGTGGAAAGACTGGTTAGAGGTATGGGTGCGAACGCCGCGCTCGAAAACACTCGTCGTGACGGGTTCGCTTTACTTTATTAGTGAAGTGAGAACGTATTTCCAAAGTTTTCAAAAATGACCTTGCGTTATGGATAAATACGGGGTATGAATGAGTATGAGAACGTATGTCATCATCACTTCATCATCCAAGGAGGAAATGCAACATGGTCAGTCAACAAAGATTGAAACGACCCGTATCAGCGCTTGTCGCGATCGTCTTTTTAACATCACTCCTTATTACAACTTTTTTTGAAATTTATTCGACCGTATCGGCAAGTACGCCGATTAAACCGGTGATTTTAGAAGTGACGGATATTCCGAAACAAGTGAACGGGAAAGTCGATGGAATTAGTGTGGGAGATGATTTCGACGTTCAAAAAATGTCGATAAAGCAATTCAATGCATTACGTTATGATCTACTTGGGCGTTATGACGCGATCGTGTTTTCTCCTTCAGGTGCTGAAAATGGGAAAAAATATAATCCTGAGCAAGTCATATATAACTATCAGAAACCTGTAGGGGATAAGGGTACGCCTTATAATGAAGCGGATAATAAATACAAAGCATATATTGAGTCTTTATATGCTACAAAGGAAAAAGATAACGACTTAACTACTTTACGTGTAATTGATTTATCGAGAATGATGAAAGCAGGAATTCCGGTATGGGTACACGAGGATGCTTTCTCAACTCTAACTAATCAGTCTATCGTGAGAAACTTTGAGTCACTCAAAAATGAATCGGATTTAAAAATATTCAACCGAACAGCGGCCGCTTCTAACGAAATCAAGCAAGTGTTCCAACAAAGAAAAATGACAAAACTTGAGGAAGTCACAGTCAAACAGAATGGGGAACTTTTAACGAATCAGGTGTCAATCGCCAACGCTGGTAATTTTGCAGTTCGCGGAAAAGCGATTGATTTTTCATATTCGTTGAATTCAACCCCATCTAACGGAGCAACGGTCGAGCTCTATATTGATTTCGACAGTAACGACCGATTCTCTTTAGAAGAAAAAGTTATGACTGTGCCGGCGAAGTTGAGCGATACACTTTCCTATACGATTGATGCACCAAGTTACACAAGCCCACGTTATTGGAAAGTCGTCGTAAAGGATGAATCGAATCAAACATATCATTATCGAACGGGACGGTTTTTATTAAAAGATGTGTTTGCAAAAGCGAAGATTTTACAAGTAACAGTCTCTAAAAATGATGGCAGTAGTTTGTTTCAAACGTTTAATGACAGCTTAGACGAAAATGTAGGTGAAACTAGCAAAAATATGCTGAATGAAAGTGGGCTCTATGATTTTGATTTGGAAATCACAGACCTAAAGAGCTTTGAAAACAAAATAAAAAAAGCAGATAAAAATTCTCCGGACTATGATCCTGCTATTGAAAAATGGTTTTATGAGAAAGACCTAATCATTTTTGGATTCAAAGATTCGTTTGGTCGTTTAGATTATAATGGAAACTTACAGAATTATTCAAAGGATGCTGCTGCAATTCCGAATACGACGAAAGCCCTCCAGGAATTTATTAAACGTGGGCAAGGTGTGATGTTCTCACACGACATGCTCTATCGTTTACCGGGTGAAAATGGTTATAAAGAAGATCCATCAAGCCAGCGCGAATGGGAAACAGCATTTGGGCAAGACTTTGCCATCAAAAATTTAATCAACTTCGGTAAACGAGGCGTATATACAACTACAAAAGTCGAGCAGGTTGCAACAGGTTTGTTCACGGAATATCCATACGATTTGCCAACCAAACCGACAAATAATATGGTTTCAAAAACGCATAGTCAATATTTCTCGCTTAACATGGCCAACGAAGATTTGACGGTTTGGTATAACCTTTCGAGTGACAAGCATACGCCCGGAGATGCTGCACATCATTATTACATGTATACCGTCAATAATCTGACGTATACTGGAGCCGGTCATGAGACGACTTTCCCTCAAACGCCAGAAAAGCAGATTTTTGTGAACACGATGTTCCGCGCATTCATCGGATCCAACCATGCACCTAAAATTGAGGTGCTTTCTCCACCACTCGAGAATAACGTACGGTCCATCTATGATGTAGAACCTCTTTATTTAGCCTGGAACTCAATCGATTACGATTTTAAAGACCAAAGCTTACAAACCCGGGTCGTCATTGACGGCAAACAGATTTTCCCTAAACCAACTTCATCTAAACCAACCTATCAAAATGTGAAAAATAATGAAGTGCAAAGTCTCTTCCATCAACATGATATCAAGGGAAACGGAACACTTCGTGTAGAGATTGAAACGAAAGATAGCGGTGGGGCTGTGGCCACGGAAAAATTTGATGTGAAGGTGAAACCTTCTAAAGAAGCAGTTCACGTATCGCGAACAGTCTCCCCTACGATTGTGGAGGTTGATCAAAGGGCTACACTGACATACGACGTATCGACAAAAATGCCTGATATTTCTCGACCGAACGAAAACTCATATAAGAAAGAGACTTGGGAAATTCAAGTGAATGAAGTCGTCCCTAAAGGTTATTCTCTATCAGAAACTCAACCAAAAGGATGGTCGATTGATGCTGAGAAGAATATGGTTTCAGCGAAACTTCGTAAAATTGACAATAACCCGATTGAAATTTATGATGCACTCCAAAAGGTTTGGATTCCATTCAAAGGGAATGAAGAGATTCAACTAATAGCCAAAACGATTGGAGACTATGAGTTTACACAAGGGACCTACACGTATAAATTTGTCGGAGACCATGCCTCGAACAATAACGCCAACGGTAAAGATATTGTTCAAGAAGGAGATGGGAAATTAACTGAACTACGTACCTCGATCACAGAAAAACAAATCAGTTCTATCCAATTGAATGGACCGATTGAACTCGAAGTGGGCGATACTTTTCAGCTTGTCCCAAACATTCAACCGGATTCAGGTAAAAAGTTGAACTTGATTTGGAATAGTTCAGTAAACGATGTAGCAACCGTCGCGTCAAGTTATGTAGACAACAGCGGGATTTTGACGGGGATTACACCGGGAAGTACGAAAGTGAAAGTAAGTTATACAAAAGGGAATCAAACCATTGTTTCAAATGAAATTGACGTAATCGTTATTGATCCCGTGAAGAACTTTAAAGTGAATTCTCTTGAGCTATTAGTCGGACAAAGTGGTACATTAAAACCGACTGTTGAATCAAAAACGGAAAAATATCAAAACTATGTCTTTGAATTTGTGGAAGGCAACGACTTAGTGACAAAACAGTCGGATTCAAAACAAGTTACTGTAGTTGCCAAAAAACCTGGGACGGCAAAAGTGAAAGTATCACTCGTCAATCAACCGATTGGTCGAACGATTGCACCGATTTTGGCAACTGTGAAGATTTCACTTCCAACGATGACGTTGACTCCAAAAACGGACGACCTTTGGGTTTACCAAAAAACGAAGGAAGTGGATGGGGAACTCATCTCAGAAATGGTCAGGGAAAGTGTAGTATTGAATTTGAATCAAAATACGGATATGCCGCTTCCGATTGTTTGGTCGATTGCAAATCGAGACCCAGCGCTTCGAATCGTTGGCAGTCCAACCTCGGAGCGAGTCGAAGTGCAAGCTATTCAAGGCACATATCCGAATGTCGGACCGATTCTCGTGACCGGTGCCTTCCGTGATTTTAGTGAGCAATTCGGCAGTTCACAGATTACTGTGAAAGAATATCCACAACGTATTGTCTCTCCGAATATAGAGCTATATGTTGAAAATTCGCCGTTCGTCTACGCACCACAGTTTTACCCTGCGACTTCAACTGTCCGTGGCTATGGTATGCGAGTCGTGCAAGGGAATGATGTTGCAGAAGTGATTGACAATACGAAATTAAAGTTAAAAAAACCTGGACTTGCAAAAGTTCAAGTAGCGACAGAGGATGTTAGTCGTTACTTTGGATCTGGTGAAGGCCCAGAAGTTGTTTACTCTGAATTCTATGTGCGAGTAAAAGAAGGTTCAGATCCTAATCCAGAATCTCCAAATGACGCAGGTGATTATTACTGATGAGTTCGAAGAAACAGAAATGGATTGGTGTAGGAGTTACAGTGATGCTTTTAAGCATCACTGTAACGTTCGTTTATATTCATCTTCAAAAACAAGCGTTAGAAGAAGCGATTGTATCATTTGATCAGCAGCAAGTAGAACAGATTCTCGACAGACCATTCATCGAAGCGGAAGAGCAGTGGATGGATCTTGCTTACTATTACCACAATACCGCTTCTGTCATTTCCTTGTATGAAGCAGGTCTACCATTAGAATCTGAAGAATGGATCAGTATGGCTGACACGTCTTCTGTAGACGAGTTTCAAAAGATGATTGAGTTAGGTGCGCCTCTCGATGTGAAGCAGAACGATCGTCTATTGATTGAGGGTTTATATGGAATGAATGATGATCCCGAAAAGTGGCTAATTACACACGAACAATTACCTTATTCTTATTGGGTTGAACATCCACAGTTGCTACAGATAATGGTGACAGAAGGAAATACGAACGCATTTGAAGACATGATTCGTCGGATGAAGCCAGAAGACATTCCATATGACGAAGTTGTTCCATTGATTTTGCGTGCGTATCAACCTCAAATGTTAACGGTTCTGCGTGAAAAGGGCTATACTTTAACCACTCAAGACATCGCATATGCAAAAGAATTGAACGTACAAATTAAATAAGCGAGAGGCCGCGGCCTCTCGCTTATTTAATTTGTACAGGATGACTGACAAAGAACTGGAGTTGGTTCGTGACCGGTAACGTTTCGAGCTGATTGAATACGGCATCGTTATACGTCAATTTCAATCGAGATTGACTGGCCGTATGCGCCGGTACTTGGCGGTCGAAATATTCGAGAGGGGTCAATCCGTCACCTTGTTCAAAAGAACCGCGGAAAACGTTCACGACAAGCGGTCCTCTGCTATAAAGTCCTCCATTCACTTCGAGGATGGAACCTACCGCATATACTTTCGTTTCTTCTTCGGAGTCGCTATACATGAACGCCTGAAGTGTTGTCGGTGTGTTATCGAACTCGTTAATCCGATTCAACAAAATCTTGCCTTTTGACAAGAGGATGAGGGAGTTCCCTCTCTCTGCATCGATTGGAAGGATATTGGCACGATCGATGAACGTATCCTTGAGTGTATACACGGTCGAATTAAAGGATACGTTCCCCCTAATCGTCAAGTTTCCTCGTACAATCAATGGTCGAGCAATCGTTAGTTTGTCGAGCGATTCAATCACGACGTCCCCATCTAATAAAAGAGGAGCACTTGATTCGGTGATGGACTCGGTGACATACATGGCACGATCTGACAGGGTTGACGGTAGTTTCAAAATGGTCGGGGCGTTTAAAGCGTTATAAGCATCCGCCCGTAAGTATGAAGTCGGTCGCTCGATAATTGATGAACCATCTTCCGATAAAACCCGTTCGAGCTCGAAGACTTGATCGGTCGAAGCAACCAATCCCTCTTCAAAAATTTTAGAGTCGACGTTGCTCGTGTAAGCGAGCGGGGTATCGAGACGACGATTCAAAAATTCGATGATTGAATAGTCATATTGGAACGGGGAAAAGCTACTTGGTGAGACTCCCACATCTGCCATTTCGCCAGCCCGTTCTGTTCCAGCAGTGAAATAGTTTTCTTGTTGGCAACTCGCGCATGTTCCTTGGTCCGACAAATCGATTCGGCCATCCAGATGTAACAGACTTGAATCAACGTTTTTAATAGTGAATCGATCGGCACCAAGTTGATAATTGGCATCTCTCATGAATGTAAGCGGCCCATTTGAATACATGTTCCCTTTAACGGTCGGCATCCCGTTCACCGTCAACTGCGTGTCCGACCCGAGAACGTAATACAGAAACGAGGGCAGAGCCGTCAAATACAAGTCCTGCGTATATTCAACGGATAGGACAGGTTGCTCAGGATTCGTCTGTCGGCTCGCGACGACGTTTACTTGTAAAATCTTCGTGAACGGTGCAGTATCGAGCAGGTTCGCGTCCGCATTCTCTTTTAATTGAATTGAATAGCTAATCTCACTGTCGCTCTCACTCGGAAGCTCAAGGAACGGTTCGTTTGAGACGAGTGCGCCTTGAATCGCGTCATTAAAAGCCGATTCCGACTCCATATGAGCCGGTACATCATTTGCGTTATGAAGAGGGAAACGATTCCGAACGTCCGCGGCAATCAGATTGAGCGCACTCTTCGCATCTTCGTTCAGCTGCGTATCTTCCGTGCGAATAACCGTCAGTTTATTCGTGACCAAGTTCACTTGCATGGCAGCGAGCGATAAGACGGCGAGCGCGGCCATCGTCACGAGGACGAGTACGAGGACATAACCTTCTTCTCGTTTATGCATAAGTGATGCCTCCTTTCTTTCTTAAAATGGAATCGAACTTTTAAACGTTTTAATGGAATCAGGATTTGCCTTTAACGTTAGGTTCATCTCAATCTCGATCAAGCCGCTCGTCATATAGCTCGGTCGCCGTGGGTCATAGACGGGCTCGATCACTTGGATAGAAATCGTATCTAACAAGACGTTCGGATTGCTCGGCACGTATGAATCGGGGGATAAATTCAAGCTGATCGGTTCATATCCGGCTTCCCGATAGATCATCCCAGTCGACGAGATGCGAGGTTCGGATAGTTGGTGGAATTGGTAGGTGTCATCTACTTCGGTGACGGCGTCAAATTCACTCCGGTTGACTTCGGATAGGATGGACGTGACCAAATAGTCGGCCTCACTGCGCAGTTCGCTCGTTTCGTTCGTCAATTGAAAACCGAGCGTTCCTGAAATGAAGGCAGTGATGATGACGCCGCTTAAAATCGAGGCGACGACGACAGTCACGAGAAGCTCGACTAACGTAAATCCTTCTGACGCCTTACTGAATGAGTTCACTTTCTGGGACAGCCGTTTCAGGGAACGGCTCACGTAACGTGGCATTCGAGATCACTCCTTTCAACGTGACAGGTGTTCGGAGTCGGTCGGTCGTCACGGAAATCTCGACTTCGATAGTATTTGGAGGCATCGTTGACCGTTGGGTGATAGTAGCGACATACGTCTCCCCATGAATCCGATAGTCGGAGCAAAAATCACATACTGAACTCACGCCGTTACGATTCAACAGTTTATTCAAGTCAAGCGCTTCTTGAACAGATGAGGCTCGCCGATCCAATGTATGAAGCGCATTTTGAGCGACTTGGTTGGCGATGGTCGTACTGAGATTGTCATTCGTCGTCTTCAGGCTTTGGCTGAAGATGTTTAACAGGGAGAACGAGACAATCGATAAAATGACGATCGACACGAGTACTTCGACGAGCGTAAAACCTTTTTCGGAACGGGCCAACGCATTGACCTCCTTTTCAAATATAATAAAATACTAGGAAAAAAGCGTATGATTACCTAAATAAATGTTAATTTATGTCCAATGCATATTATACTAAAGTTAGAGTACGAACGGATAGTAAATCGAAAGTCTCAGTTTTTTACATAGGGGGAATTGGAATGAAGCAATATGGGATGCACTTTTTCATCCTGACATGTCTTGTGTTGCTCGTGTCGTTACCGACGATCGGGCTCGTCAACTATCTCGACGCGTCAGCGAAGACGAGTGCTACATATAAAGACACACGTGTCGCCGGGATCGATATATCGGGGATGACGAAAGAAGAGGCGGTCGTCCGTCTTGACAATGCCGTCAAAGACTTCGCAAACGCACCGTTCACGGTCACGCTTGTCGACGGGACGGCGCTCGAAGTCGGGAAAGACGTCGTGACGTTTAACGTGAACGATACGCTTGAAGCCATATCCGAACCAGGGGACTATCCGCTCATCACAACAATCGATGAAGAGCGAATCGCTCCGTATTTAGAGAATCAACCCGTCACGATGACGATGGTGACCCCACCGCTCGTCGCCTCGGCGTCTGAGCTCGATTCGAACGTTGCCCTTGAGATGGTCGCAGAAGAGAACGAAGTCGTCGCGTCGATGACGATTAGTCCGACGCCGGCAATGCGCTCGGCGTTAGAACGGATGAACGGATTTGAAATGGATGCAGGCGACATGTTCAGCTTGAAGTCGTTCGGGGAAGATTTTGAAGCACTCACGCCGATCGGTTCGTCTCTCTATAAATTGTTTGCGGCGACTCCGTTCAAAGTGCTCGAGCGCGTCCCGCATGAAGTGCTTCCGAGCGGCATCGAGCTTGGCTACGACGTCAAAATCGATGCCGGCTCGAACTTCGCCGTCCAAAACACGGAACAATCACCTTACGCCATCATCGTCCTAGATGAAGGGAACGTGATGACGGTGCAACTGCTCGGGAAAGCGTTCGTCGGTGCGTACGAATCGCGGGTCGAAGAAGTCGCAAGCGTGCCGTACCAAAACGTGATCCGCTTCTCCCCATCACTCCCGTCCGGAAGTTCTTCGGTGACGCAATCCGGTCAAACTGGAGAGTCAGGGAAGTTGTATCGCATCCGTGTCACCGAGGCAGGCGAGACGCGTGAACTGTTGGGCTTTGATTTCTATGAGCCGGTACCGGAGATCGTGACGAAAAGTTCGGTCCCACTACCGCCGCCTGAACCGGTTGAACCGATCATTCCAACGTTCCCGGACGAAACACTGGACGACGATCCGTTTAATGACGATATAGAAGATGATGGATTGAATGAATTTGAAGAGCAACCGCCGGTGGACGAGGACGTCCCGGCGTCTAGCGAGGAGGCAGTCGGATGATCGGATATGTAATACTGCTCGCCTTTTGGGTGCTGGCCACGTTGACGCTGTTTGCCTTGTCAATCCCATACGTACGGAAGCGCGAGACGAAACTCGTCGTGTCGGTACTTGTGGCCGTGTTATCGCTCGGTATGTATATGTTGTATGCGGAATCGCTTGAACGGACGTGGTGGGCTTGGCTCCTCCTCGTCATCGGTTTAGCGGGCGGCGCAGCGTTGAGCGTCTTCATTGAACAGCGAGACGTCGAGCAGGAGGTACCTCAGAGGATGGTGAAGTAAGGTGAGACGAACGAAAAAACGATTGGGCGAGATGTTGATCGAGGCTGGATTGATTACGAACGAGCAACTCGACGAGGCGCTCGCCCAAAAGCGGCGAGGCGAAAAACTCGGCGATGCACTCATGCGGTTGCACTATTTGACCGAGACACAATTGATTCAAGTACTTCATGAACAACTGGACGTACCAATCATCGCATTATATTCGCAAGACATTAACGTGACCGTCACAAAACTCGTGCCAAAAGCGATTGCCCAAAAGCACGACATCATGCCGATTGAATTACAGGGGAACACGCTATTCGTTGCGACGGCGGATCCCCTTGATTTGATTGCGATCGATGACGTCCGGTTACAGACCGGGATGAATATTGAGGTTGGCATTGCGACGCGGGAACAAATTCGGAAGACGATCAGCCGGTATTACGAAATGGACGCCTCGCTCATCGAGATTTTAAAAGATGAGGCGCCGGAATTCGAACGGCAAGAGACGGCGTCACGTGACGACGCCCCGGTCATTCGGCTCGTCAACCAGTTGTTTTTGAGCGCGATCGATCAACGAGCATCGGATATCCATTTCGATCCACATGAGAAGCAACTACACGTCCGCTTTCGTGTCGACGGTGATTTACGGACAGAAGCGGTTTATCCAAAGAAAATTCAAAGCGTCATGCTGACGCGACTAAAAGTGATGAGTAATCTAGACATCACGGAAAGCCGGCTGCCCCAAGATGGACGGATCAAGTATACGCTGCGCGACCGCCCGTACGATTTCCGCGTCTCGACGCTCCCGACGATGTACGGCGAAAAGATCGTCATCCGGGTGCTCGATTCCTCACAAGGGTTGACCGACTTGACGAAACTCGGGTTCGGCGACCATAACGAGATGTTGTATCGCGACATGTTGAAGCGGCCGAACGGCATTATTTTGATCACAGGGCCGACCGGTTCGGGTAAATCGTCGACACTGTACGCATCGCTCAAAGAACTGAATGACGAGTCGAAGAACATCATCACGGTCGAAGATCCGGTCGAGTATCAACTTGACGGCATCAACCAAGTCCAAGTCAATGCGAAAGTGGGCCTCACGTTCGCCTCCGGTCTTCGCTCGATCCTCCGCCAAGACCCGAACATCGTCATGGTCGGGGAGATCCGGGATACCGAGACGGCCGAGATTGCGATCCGTGCCTCGCTCACTGGACATTTAGTCTTATCGACGCTCCATACGAACTCGGCGATCAGTTCAATCACCCGCCTTGTCGATATGGGGGTCGAACCGTTCCTCGTCGCGGCTTCAACGTCCGGCCTCGTCGCCCAGCGCCTCGTCCGCCGCGTCTGTCGCGACTGTGGTCATGAGCAACCGGTCTCGAAACGGGAGCAAGAACTGTTCGACGCCGAACGTGTGACGATCACGCGCGTCATTCGCGGAAACGGGTGTGCGTCGTGTAACTTTACAGGCTATCGTGGGCGACTCGCCATCCATGAAGTCGTGCCGATTGATGAAGAGTTGCGTCGTTTGATCATGAACCAAGCGACCGAGGCCGAGATGGTCGAGCAAGCGAAACGATCCGGTGCCCGGTTCTTGCTCGCCGACGGTCTCGAGAAAGTCGCACAAGGTTTGACGACGACCGAGGAAATACTGAGAACAGTCATAACGGAGTGAACCTATGATCCATCAATCAATCGAAGCGATTTTAACGAAAGCGGTCGAACAACGTGCCTCAGACATCCATCTGACCGCCGGTTCGCCACCGATTTTCCGGATTGACGGCAGTCTGATCACGATGGGCGAGGAGAAAGTGCTCCCCGTCCACATCGAAGGATACTTGCAGGAAATCATGACCGACGAGATGCGAGGCCGCCTTGAGATCCAGCGCGACCTCGACTTCTCGTTCGGTGTGCCCCGCGTGTCGCGCTTCCGCGTCAACGCCTACTATCAACGTGGCACGATCGCCATCGCGTTTCGTTCTATTTCCGGGGAAATCCCGACGTTGAACGAGCTCAATTTACCGCCGGTGCTCAAGCGGCTCATCGAGAAACCACACGGGTTGATCCTTGTGACCGGACCGACGGGGTCTGGGAAATCGACGACGCTCGCGGCGATGATCCATGAGATCAACCGGACGCAGCGAAAACGCATCATCACGCTCGAAGACCCGATCGAATATTTACACACGCACGATCAGAGCATCGTCGACCAGCGGGAGATCGGCTCGGACGTCATGAAGTTCGTGAGCGGCCTGCGGGCGGCGCTCCGCCAAGACCCGGACGTCATCTTGCTCGGGGAGATGCGCGACTTAGAGACGATTTCGACGGCGATGACCGCCGCTGAGACCGGTCATCTCGTCATGGCGACGCTCCACACGTCGAGCGCGATGTCGACCGTCAGCCGGATCATCGACGCTTTCCCGGCCGAACAACAAGACCAAATCCGGACCCAACTCGCCAACGTGTTGCTTGGGGTCGTCAGTCAACGCCTGTTCCCGCGTGTCGACGTGCCAAAAGGTCGGGTCGCGGCGATGGAGATCATGATCGGGAACGCAGCCGTCGCCAACTTGATCCGGAACGAGAAGGAGTTTCAGCTCCCGACCGTCATCCAGACGAACCGGCAGAACGGGATGCAATCGATGGAAATGTCGATCGAACAGCTGATCCGTCAAGGGGTCATCAATCCAAGCGCCGTGCCAAGCGAAGAAATGAGGTGAGACTATGGCCATCTTTCAATACGAAGGAAAACTGCTGAACGGGAAGCGCAAGAAAGGGCGGATCACCGCCGTGTCGCTCCGGGAAGCTAAAGACAAACTTCGGCAAGAGTCGATTCTCGTCACCGACTTGTCCGAACTCGAGTCGACCGGACTGAACACGGAAGTCAACTTATTGCCGGAACGCGTCAAAATCGAACATTTGATCATGTACGTCCGTCAGTTCGCCACGCTCATCCGGGCCGGCGTCCCAATCGTCCGGGCAACGTCGATTTTGCGCGTCCAGACGGAGTCGAAGCTGTTGAAGAAGACACTCAGCCAAGTCGAGGACGACCTTCGAGAAGGGATCGCCTTCTCGGAAGCGATCAAAAAACATCCGCGTGTGTTCTCGAACTTCTTTAGCTCGATGGCGCTCGCGGGTGAGGCGAGCGGTAACTTAGAAGAAGCACTCGACCAAATCGGGCTGCAGCTTCAGAAACAGTACGATATTAAACGTAAAGTCATTTCGGCGCTCACGTATCCGCTCGTCGTCTCGATTGTCGCGATCGGCGTCGTCGCTTTCCTGATGGTGAACGTCGTGCCGACGTTCGCGAGCATTTTCGGACAGCTCGGTGGTGAGCTCCCGCTCATCACCCGGATCGTCGTCGCCGTCTCAGACTTCGTCGCCGCCTATTGGTGGTTGCTGTTCGGTGGCGCGCTGCTCGGCGTCCTCCTGTTCTCGTGGATGTTGAAGCGCGACAAGGAACGGTTCTTGATCGACGGGTTGTTGCTGAAAATGCCGATTTTCGGGCCGATCGTCCTAAAGTCCCAGATCGCACTCCTGACGCGAAGTTTGGCCGTCTTACTGCAAGCGGCCGTGCCGATCTTGTCAGCGATTGAGATCACGGAGAAGATCGTCTCGAACCGGGTCATCCGGAAAGGGCTCGGGCAGGCGCGCAATATGATGGCGCAAGGAATCCCGCTCCACGAACCGCTCGAACGGAACCCGAACTTCCCGCCGCTCATGACACAAATGATTGCGGTCGGCGAAGAGAGCGGAGATTTAGATTCGATGTTGAACGAAGTCGCCGAATTTTATGAGACCGAGGTCGAGACGACGACAGACCGGTTGAAGTCGATCATCGAGCCGCTGTTGATCGTCGTGTTGGCCAGTATCGTCGGGGTCATCGTCATCGCCATCGTCGTCCCGATGTTCCAAATTTACGGCGACATCCAAAATCAGTAGGAAATTCTTAGTTTATGCATATAAACTACTTTTCAACTCCATATTTTGAATGTATAGTAAAATTGTACTACTTGTTTTAGTACTACGGTAATGAATCCAGCACAAAATACAGCAAAACACACAAAAGGGGAGAATCAGTCATGTTAGAAAAAATGAAAATGATTTGGCAAGATGCGAAACAATTAAAAGATGAGCGCGGGCTCACACTCGTCGAGTTACTCGTCGTCGTCGTTATTTTAGGAATTATCGCAGCCATCGCGGTCGTTGCGATCGGTGGGATCATCGAGAACTCGAAGAAAGATGCGATGGTCGCGGATGCTAAACAGATGGTAAGTGCGGCGAAGTTACATACTGCTTCTGAACCTAAATCGGGAGAGTTAGTGTTCCTATCCACTGCTGCAAGTGCAACTTCACCAACACAGGGAGCGGGTTTTGATTATATCTCAACTTTAAAAGATCCGTTCTCAGACAAAGAATATACTGATGCGAAAGTAACAATTACTGAAGCTTCAGGAAAATTTTCATACGCAGTAACACTAAAAGGTGCTGCAGTAAGTAAAGTTTATTATTTTGAGGATACTCCTGAAAGTAAAATCAATAAAGATACTCTTGAAGCTGCAGCAAATAGTAAAAAATAATGTTATTCTCCGGCTGGCGCTGGGCTCTCGCTCAGCCTAGCCGGTTTTCTATTTTTGGCATATACTTACAAGTAAGGAAGTGACCAATTTTGGTTGACCTCATTGGACTCATTTACAGCATCGTGCTCGGCATGATCATCACCTCGTTCACAAACGTCGTCGGGCTCCGCGTGCCACGCAAACAGTCGATCGTGTCGCCACGGTCGCATTGTCCGTCGTGCGGACACGTCTTGTCCGCTTGGGAACTCATCCCGGTGTTCGGTTACATATTGTTACGCGGCAAGTGCCGCGGCTGTGGCGGACGGATCGCGCCGACGTACCCGCTGTTCGAACTGCTCGGGGCGGTCGGTTACGGCTATAGCTTTTGGCTGTACGGATTCTCCGGGACGACATTGCTTGCGTTCGTCTTCTTATCGACGCTACTCGCACTGGCGATGTCTGATTTGTCGACGATGCTCGTGCCGAACGTGATTCTCATGTTTGCGGCACCACTGCTGCTCATCCTCGCTTATGCGTCCGGAGCTACGTGGTGGAGCCCGCTCGCTGGGGCGGCGCTCGGGTTTTCTGTCCTCGCCACCGTTTTTTTCGTCTCAAAAGGGGGACTTGGGGCCGGCGATGTCAAACTATTTACAGTGATCGGGCTCGTGCTCGGACCACGTGACGTATTGGTCGCATTGTTTTTAGCGAGCTTGATCGGAGCAGTCGTTGGACTGTTGCTCATCGGACTGAAACGGATCGGCCGCAAGCAACCGATCCCGTTCGTCCCGTCGATCGCACTCGGTACGATGCTGACGTTTTGGTTCAGCGAACGTTTTTTTGATTGGTATTTTGATTTGATGTAGGGGGAAACAAGCATGAGCCGGGCTATAGAGAAAGGAACGGTCGCGTACTTCTCGTTCGATGCACTCAGCATCCACGGGGCCGTGATTAAACAAGGCGTCTTTAAACGAAGCGCTTCCGTCCAATTGGCGAAAGGTGCCTATGCGGAAGGTTTGATTCAAGACGAGAACGCGTTCGGACTCGCCTTTGACGAGTTGTGCCGTAAAATAAAAGTAAGAAAAGGGATGGTCTGTGCCGTCGATATGGCGGAGACGGAAGTGCTGTCCCGCAAAGTCGAGATTCCATCGAACATTCCGAAAGACGAGATCCGTGGCTATTTGTTCATGGAGATCGGCAGCTCGATCATCCTGCCGTTCGACGACGTCGCCTTCGACTACGAAGTGCTCGGCGAGACGGACATGAAGACCGAGGTCATGTTGCACGCCGTCTCGGTCGATTTGACGAAAGCGATCCGCGCCTACATGAAGAAACGCGGCTTCGCCTTGAAAAAAATCGTCCCGCGTCCGATTGCGATCGCGAACGGGGTGTCTCGACTCGAGACGCTCGACCCGCTCAAGTCGACGCTATTGTGGCACGTGACACCGTTCGCGCACCAACTACTCGTCCTCGAGGAAGGGCAGGTCCGCTTCATCCGTGCCATCGAGAATGACTTATCGTATCGTGCCGACACGACAGACGGTATCGTTACATATACGTTCAACGGCTCAAACGAGGCGTTAGCGAATCGGACCGATGAATGGTTGAATGAACTCGCCCGTTTTCTCGATTTCTACCGTTACTCGCTTCGTACGGACGGACGGCCAATCGACGAACTGATCATCTCCGGGACGGTCCCTGAACTCGATGACCTCGTCCGGACGATTGAACTGGAATCGATGGTCCCGATCAAACGCATCGATGACCCGTTGCCATTGTCGCACGCGACGCCGCTAACCCATCAGATGTTGCCGCTTCTCGGGATGGCGACGCTCGACCGCGACCATGACGCCAACTTCATCAATGCGACCGACGTGACGCTGCGTTGGCCGATCGTCGCGAGTCTGGCCGCCTTATTGATCGGCGGCGGACTGACCGGCTATCTTTATTACGAAGTGAACGGGATCGAACAGGACAAAGCACAAGTCAACGAACAGTTACAGCTCGTCCGCATCTACCAGACCGAACAAGTGAACTCGAAAGGGCAGCAAGTCATCTCGCTCGAGCAGACTGTGACCGCGCTGACGACTGAAGAGAAGCAGGCGGTCCCGGCGCTCCGTGCGCTGACCGAACAGCTGCCGCCGACAGGTTACGTCTTGACGTACAACTACGCCGACGGTTCGCTCATGAGCGTCCGGACCCAGTTTGAGACGTTACCTGACTTGAACGCGTTCCAACGAGCGTTGTTGAACGATCCACGGTTCGATAACGTCAAACTGCTCGGCGTGACGACCGAGACGAAAGCAGAAGCGGACCAAGACGCGGAAACGGATACGGGAACACCGGTTCTCAATGCGTCAGATGAGCCGCTCCCACGCTATATCGGAGAGTTTACGTTCACGTTCATCGATGCCGAACCTGAGACGCCTGAAGGCGAGACGGAACAACCCGAGGAAGATGAGGAGGTGGTGAGCGAATGAAACGTTCAACGATTTATTTGATCTTTACAATTTGTTTGTTCGCAGCCATCGCCGTCCCGTCGTACTTCGGCTACCAGTACTTTATCAACCAAGGTGAATTGAAGGCGCTCGAGCGCGAGCTGTCACTCGAACAGACAAAGCTCGAACTGTTGCGCCAAGAAGGCGAAGTCGTCGACGTCGCCGATTCGCAGCGCTTGCAGACACGTGTCCCGACGGAGCCGGCGCTCGATACGGTCGTCGAGACGTTATCGCAAGCGAGCCAGCTGTCTGACGTGCGCGTGACGAGCATCGCTTTCGCGGACGGGCTCATCGCCGAATCGGAAGTGCCGGAACCAATCGCCGAACCGGAACCGAACGATGTGAGCGAGACGGCTGAACCGGCTGAACCGGTCGAGATCACACCGGTCAACGCCTCGTCCGTCCGCTCGACGGTGTCGCTCCAAGCGGAGACGTATGAGGCGCTCGTCCTCTTCCTCGAGTCGGTCGAGTCGATGAACCGGATCCACATTTTGCGGACCGTCCAGTTCACTGGACCTGCCGAAACGGGCCCGAACACGACCGAACCGGCCGCACCGCTCGACTTCACGGTCGAACTCGATGCGTTTTACCGGCCCGACCTCGATCAACTCGTCCCGGACCGCTACGTGCCGACGCAGACGTTCCCACGAAAAGATATCCCGGTGTACGATTACACTACACCGTAAACGAGCGTCCCTTCGAAAAGAAGGGGCGTTTTTTTTGGCGGCTTGGATTGTGTTCGGGTGACGCTTTGCCTACAATCAACAGAGAAGCGTGAAACGGCAAGGAAGCCCGTTTCGAAAGTATGGAAGGAGTCGATACAATGAACACAACACAGAAACGTGTCATCCTCGCCTCGATGTCACCGCGGCGGACCGAGTTGTTGAAACAAGCCGGCATTTTGCACGAGGTGATCCCGTCAAACGTCATCGAAGGAACCGACGGACGTGAGCATCCGGACGAGTACGTCGGACGTCTAGCCCGTGAGAAAGCGATGGACGTCGCACGGGACAACCGCGACGCGATTGTGATCGGTTCGGACACGGTCGTCGTACTAGACGGAACGATTTTAGAGAAACCGAACGACCGCGATGACGCACGCCGGATGCTCAAGCACTTGTCAGGGGCGACCCATGAAGTGCTCACTGGCGTCAGCATCATCGGACCAGACCGGCACGACTTGTTCGTCACGACGACGCACGTCACGTTCATCGACATCCCGGAGTCTTGGCTCGACGGCTACCTCGATTCGTCGGAGCCGTATGACAAGGCCGGTGCCTACGGGATCCAAGGGTCGGGCGGTTTGTTCGTCGAACGGCTCGAAGGGGATTACTATAACGTCGTCGGCCTCCCGCTCCGGCCGCTCGTCGAGACGCTCGAGCGTCACGGGGTATCGCCGCGCTTTCTGTGAATGATGCGAGAGTAGGTGAAGGAATGACTATGGTGCTCGACCGAAGTGTTGAATCCGCTATTGCCAGACTGCTTCAAATCGGTGGACGGGGCGGGGACCCGCAGGCGACGGCCCGGCGGTTGTCAGATGTGTATCCGACGCTTCGGGCACTGTCACAGGCGTCCGTGCACGACCTCTGTCAAATCGAAGGGATGACGAAGAAGAAAGCCGAGCAGTTGCTCGCGGCGTTCACAATCGGCATCCGTTACGTCGAGGAGCCGAAAGTAGAGTCGCCGACGATAAGGTCGCCGCAGGACGCGTACGAGCTGCTGCGTGATGAGCTCCGGCTACTTAATCAAGAACATTTCGTCTGTTTGTACTTAAACACGAAAAATCAATTGATCGCGCGCAAGACGTTGTTCGTCGGCGGGTTGAATTCGTCGATTGTTCATCCGCGCGACGTCTTCCGCGAAGCGCTCAAGCTGTCGGCGGCGTGTTTCATCGCCGTGCATAACCATCCGAGCGGGGACGCGACGCCGAGCCGGGAAGACATCGAAGTGTCCGAGCGCTTGGTCGAAGCGGGCAATATTGTCGGTATCGCGTGCCTCGACCACGTCATCATCGGCGAGGATCATTATGTCAGTATGAAGCAACGTGGGTATATGAACGGGTGAAATTAGGAGACGTTTCCCATATCCCTCTTGAAGTTTGGTATACTAACGGACGAGGTGTTCGTATGGAGAAACTAGTTTGGATTGTTATGATTGGAATCGCGCTAGCCGCGAGTTTTGTTCCGCTCGAGCCGTTCGCGTTGTCGCTCGTCGTTTTCGCGTTGTTCGTCTTTGTGAGTATGGCGCTATTTCAACAGTTTTCAAAAGACGGGCATTGGCTTGACCGCTACCCGCCGCTCGTCGGCGTCGGTGTCGGAATTGTGTCGCTCATCGCCTACATTGGTCTGTTCATCGCCTGGGTAAATGCGTCAGGAGACAGTCAAGCGTGGCGTGTCATCCCGCAACTCGTCTTCGTTTACGTCGGGATTTATTTGTTCACCGCGACGATGGCGAGCTTTTTGGCGGGTGCGACGCGCGAGCGACCGTCCCGTTTCTTTCGGCCGATTCTCATCTTTTCGGTCGTCTTTTATGCGGCAATGCTGTTGCTGCCGCTCCAACCCGGTCTTTAAATGATCGGTTCATCTAAGCAGACGCCTTCAGACGTCTGCTTTTTGATTTGCGTTTTTTTTGAAAAGCAGGCACACTAATATACGGTGGAACAGGACTGAGATGAAGGGGATTGTAAATAACCTGTAATCGATTGAACGTTTTCAAACATGATTTTTCCGTTATAATAATAATTAGTGTAACCAGGAGAGGGGCAGTACGTATGTTTCGTAGTTTTAACCGAGAAATCGGAATCGACCTTGGAACGGCAAATACGCTCGTTTATGTAAAAGGTCAAGGAATCGTTGTTCGTGAACCGTCCGTAGTGGCGTTCCGTACAGATACAGGTAGAATTGAGGCCGTAGGTAATCAGGCCAAAGATATGATTGGACGTACGCCGGGGAACGTCACGGCACGCCGTCCGATGAAAGATGGGGTTATCGCTGACTTCGAAACGACTGCAACGATGATCAAATATTTCATGGAGCAAGCACAAAAATCGAAGAGCGGGTTGTTCTCATCGAAGACGAACGTCATGATCTGTGTGCCAAGCGGCATCACGTCAGTTGAAAAACGTGCGGTTGAAGATGCGGCCAAGCAAGCAGGCGCTCGCGAAGCGTACACGATTGAAGAACCGTTCGCGGCAGCAATCGGCGCCGGTCTCCCAGTTTGGGAACCGACAGGCTCGATGGTCGTCGATATCGGTGGCGGTACGACCGAAGTCGCAGTGATCTCACTCGGCGGCATCGTGACAAGCCAGTCGATCCGTGTCGGTGGTGACGAAATGGATGACGCCATTATTCGTTACATTAAAAACAAATACAACCTCATGATCGGGGAACGTACGTCAGAAGCGCTCAAGATGGAAATCGGTTCGGCCCGCATCGACGAGTCGAACGAAAACGAAACGATGGAGATCCGCGGACGCGACCTCGTGACCGGTCTTCCGAAACAGATCGAAGTAGGGGCAGTTGAAGTGTGCGAGGCGCTTTCAGACACGGTAGACGCGATTCTAGCCGGTGTGAAACAAACGCTCGAACAAACACCGCCAGAACTCGCAGCCGACGTCATGGACCGCGGCATCGTCCTGACAGGCGGCGGCGCGCTCCTTAAAAACTTGGACGGTGTTATCTCTGATGAGACGCACATCCCGACACTCATTGCGGATGAACCGCTCGATTGCGTTGCGATCGGGACTGGAAAATCTCTTGAAATGATGGACGTCCTCCGTTCAAAATCAGGCATCTCGTCACGCCGATGAAAGGTGTTAAACGATGAGCCGGTTTGTACGCAATAAAAAGCTCATCATCACGCTGATCGGTATCATCTTATTTCTCGTCATTTTAGGGGTTTCGATTCGAGGACGGTCGGAATCCGCCTGGTACCAAGACGTCACGCGTGATGTGGTCGGAACGTTCCAACGGGTGTTCACGGTGCCGATCGGCTGGATGGATAGTACCGTGTCCTCGATTTCGAACGTCCGTGAAATTTATGAAGAGAACCGTGAATTGAAGCAACATTTGACGAAATACGCCGAAGTGTCCGTCGAAGCTGACGACCTGCGCCGTGAGAACGAGGAGTTGCGTCAAATGGTCGAGGCGGGCGAAAGCTCGCTCCGTGACTTTGATTTGATTCCGGCCGAGGTCATCGGGCGCACGCCGAACGACTGGCAGCGCTATGTGACGATCAACGTCGGGCAAGAACGCGGCGTTGAAAAAGGCATGGCCGTGACGGCCGCGGGCGGCATGGTCGGACGCGTCATTCAAACGAGCGCCTATACGTCACAAGTTCAGCTCCTGAGCGACAACAACCGGACGAACAACGTCTCGGCGGTCGTCAAAGATGCGGACGGTAAGGCGGCGTACGGAACGATCGACGGCTTCGACAGCGAGACGAACGAACTCTTTTTCACAAAGGTTTCGAACAGCGTCAAGTTGAAAGAAGGCGAGATCGTCTCGACGTCAGGGCTCGGCGGACGTTATCCGGCCGGTCTCGTCATCGGTAAGGTGAAGTCGATCGAGACCGATGAATATGGTGTGTCTCAAGTTGCTCGCATCACGCCAGAGGCGGACTTCAACGAGTTCTCGCAAATGTTTGTCATCGATCGAACGCTAGACGAACCGTTTTTGACGGGTCCCGAGGAAGGAGGAGCAGCGGGTGAGTAACATGAAAGTGTTCATCGCCCTGTTCCTCCTCTTTCTTATTGAAGGGACATGGGCTGCCATCTTTTCATGGCACTACGCGACGCCGTTCGTGTATTTGACGTTGATTGGGTTAATGTACGTCGGTTTGTATGGCCGGTTTGAGTCGGCACTCGGATTCGGTCTCGTATTCGGGTTGTTGTATGACATCGTCTACACCGACTTGCTCGGAATTTACTTATTTACTTTTTCACTCATTCCTCTCTTAGTCAGCTTCGTGTTAAAATATATAGGTGAGAACTTCTTCTCGGTCGTCATCACGTTCACGTTCATGATCCTCGTCTTCTCCTTCGGGATATACGGTATCATGGCAGCGGTCGGTGGGACGACCATGACCATACAAACACTATTAGTTGAACAGATTCCAGGGACGCTCGTCGTCAATGTGATCGCCATCGCGATTCTTTATTATCCGATGACGCGATACGTGGCGGTGCGCCCTGTAGCGAAAAGAGGGTAGCCATGATGGAGCGTAAACGACACATTACGATAAAAGGACATCGCAACGGTATTGCAATCCACTTCAATCCACGGAGTGGCGTCGATGAGGTGCTCGGAGAGCTTGAGGCCACGTTACAAGAAATGGAGCCGCCCTCTGGGGAGATTGCACTCAAGTTGCACGCGGGTACTCGTTATTTGGACGAGGAGCTGTCACGTCAAATTCGTGAAGTCGTTGCTCGTCATGGCGTTTTTTATATCGAGGAGCTGTCGAGCGAGGTCATGTTGACCGAAGAGGCGAAAGCGACTTACGGGAAAAAGACGTTCCATTATCATAGCGGGACGATCCGCAGCGGGCAAGTGCTCTCATTTGAGGGTTCGGTGCTCATTATCGGCGACGTCAATCCGGGGTCTGAAGTTCGGGCGACAGGAAGTATCTATTGTTTAGGCACGATACGAGGAAATGTCCGGGCCGGTGTCGAAGGATGGGAGGACGCGGTCATTACCGCAAGTCTGTTGCATCCGCTGTTTCTAGCGATCGGTGAGCACGTGCTCACGCCAGACGACGATACCGAGATGCCAGAGATCGAGATGGGCTGCGCGTATCAGACGAATCAGGGCATTGAAATGACGCGTCTCCGCCAAGTCATGACAGGGCTTAAAGACGCATATGCAATGGAATTACAGAGAGGGTGAGTTTGATGGAGCAAGTAGTAGAGCCTGTACATACAGCAAAAGAAGTGAAGAAAGGTCGGGCCATCGTCGTGACGTCGGGGAAAGGTGGCGTCGGCAAGACGACGACGACCGCTAACCTCGGGACGGGTCTCGCATTGTCCGGACACTCGGTCTGTCTCGTCGATACGGACATCGGTCTACGGAACTTGGATATCATCCTAGGACTCGACAACCGGAGCATCTATAACCTCGTCGACGTCATCAACGGGCAGTGCAAGCTGCACCAAGCGCTCGTCCGTGACAAACGGTTCGAAGAGATGTATCTGCTGCCGGCGGCCCAGTCAAAAGACAAGACGTCGGTCCAACCGGAGCAAGTCAAAGAGATCATCGACCAGTTGAAGACGGAATATGATTTCGTCTTGATCGACTGCCCGGCCGGTATCGAGCAAGGGTTCATGAACGCCATCGCCGGTGCCGACGAGGCTGTCGTCGTGACGACGCCTGAGAAGGCGGCCGTCCAAGACGCGGACCGCATCATCGGTATGCTCGAACAAGCGGAACACGTCGCGCCGCCTAAACTCATCGTCAACCGCGTGAAGAATCATCTCGTCGCATCGGGCGACATGCTCGACATCGATGACATCATGCGCATCCTGTCGATCGACCTGCTCGGCGTCGTCGTCGATGATGAAGAAGTCATCGCCGCGGCAAACCGAGGTGTCCCGGTGACGATGAACCCGGACAATAACGCCGGACAAGCGTATCGCAACATCACGCGCCGTATTCTGGGTGAGTCGGTGCCGCTCATGTCCATCCAGACGGACCAACAACCGACCGGATTTTGGGCACGATTGCTATTGAAGTTTGGAATGAAAAAAGCCTAAGGCAACGAAAGTTGCCTTTTTGTGTCGAAAGGAGTGCTCGTATGAAACTCATCTATGAACGGACCCCGTCGATCGAGCGGGCCATGCTCGTCGACGGCGAGCGTCTGCTTGAAGTCGAGGAGCGCTTTGTCGACCAGCTCTCGGTCGGGACGATCCTTGAAGCTGCGATCGAGCGGATCCATCCGTCACTCGGCGCCGCTTTCCTCGTCAACGGCGAGACAACGTTTTTCTTGCCGATCGCCGAGACGCTCCGGGCGCTCGCTGTCTACCCGGAAGTACTGGGCATCGGTCAGGCGGCCGTCGTCGGGGAGAAACGTCTCGTCCAAGTGACGAAAGAGGGCATCGGGGGTAAGCACCACAAAGTGACCGAGAACATTCGGTTCGGAGGGCGCTATCTCGTCTACTTCCCGTATGGACGGCGCCAGTTGTTCAGCCGTAAGCTCGACCTCGCTACGCAGGACCGGTTATCGAAAGTATTCACGCTCAATGAGGCGGAAGGTGTGTTGTTCCGGACCGAATCAGGACAAGCCAGTCCCGAGGCGCTTCGCGAGGAGCTGGCCTTGTTGCGGGCCCGGGCTACTGACGTCGAGACGGCGCGCCGCGGGCAAGACGAACTGCTCTGTGAGCAGTTCGTCCGGCGCCATTCGGTCGAGTCGGTACTGTTGAACGATAAAGAGGCGCAAGAACGTTTGAAGCGGCTCGACGTCCCGGTCGAACGCCACGTTGGCAAAGGCCGGATGAAAGAAGCCGCGCGTTTAGACACAGCGATCGAGAAGCTCGAGAACCGTGTCGTCTGGCTCGAAGGCGGGTCTTACGTCTTGGTCGAACAAGTCGAGACGATGACCGTCATCGACGTCAACAGCGGCAAGAACGTCGCCGTCAAAGATAAAGGGCGCGCCGCCGACACAATCAATGAGGCGGCACTGTATGCGGTTATGGAACAGCTCCGCCTACGCAATATCGGCGGCATGGTCGTCATCGACTTTTTACGCGGGTCAAAAGATGGACAAGACCGACTTTTGAAACGAATGAAAGAACTCGGGGCCCGTGACCCACGTCGTGTCGAAGTGTACGGCTTCACACGGATGGGACTGTTCGAACTATCGCGCGAGCGGACCGGACGTTCGATTCAAGACCGGATGACGTATAACGGTGCACCGTCGAAGCTGGCCGTGTTCTCACGGCTTGAGCGCACGCTCATGGAGCTAGACGGAAAACAGGAGGCGGTCGTACTGTCGCTTCCTTCGAAGTGGCAAGACGGGGCCTGGGACGCGTCAGGTCTTCATGTGTTCTTTATAGAAGGAGAGCCCGACGTCGCTTTTCATGGTACACTCGAGGAATGTGAGAACTTCGTATCTCGTCATTGACAAGCTTCGCGCGAGAGTGGTAATATCTATAACGTTAGTTCGTTTGGAAGCACCCAAATGGCTACAACCGCACAGAACGGGTTGAAACGGTTTCGCCCTGCCCTGGATGGCGAGTCTGAGTTTAATAAGGAGGTGCACGTATATGTACGCAATCATCAAAACTGGTGGTAAGCAAATCAAAGTTGAAGCAGGTCAAGAGATCTACATCGAAAAACTCGATGCTGATGTCGAGGGTACTGTAGAATTCGGTGAAGTTCTTTTCGTTGGTGGTGACGATGTTAAAGTCGGAGCTCCATTCGTAGAGGGCGCTAAAGTAGTAGCAACTGTCGTTAAACACGGTCGCGCGAAAAAGATCACTGTCTTCAAAATGAAAGCTAAGAAAAACTACCGTCGTAAGCAAGGTCACCGTCAGCCTTACACGAAAGTTCGCATCGAGAAAATCGAAGCGTAATTTCTATGATTCAAGTAACGGTCAGACGAGACGAGACGAAGTCGATTCGTTCCGTCGAAGTGACAGGTCACGCCAACTTTGCTGAACCCGGTTCTGACTTAGTGTGTGCCGGCGTTTCCGCTATCATTTTTGGGGCGTATAACGCTGTTGAGGTACTCGCAGGCCAGTCGCTTCTTGTAGAAATGGCAGACAAAACAGAGGGTGGTTACTTTTATGTCGAGACATATCCTGAACTATCACCGCAGGATATGACTCGCACCCAGCTGTTATTAGAAGGGATGCTCGTGCAACTAGACACGATCGCCCAAAGTTACGGTGATTATATCCAAATTGAACAATAGGAGGTGGACCTCATGTTACAATTGAACCTTCAGTTCTTCGCATCGAAAAAAGGAGTTGGATCGACTAAAAACGGTCGTGACTCGATTTCGAAACGCCTCGGCGCTAAACGCGCTGACGGACAGACAGTTTCAGCTGGATCGATTCTCTACCGTCAACGCGGTACGAAAATTCACCCAGGTGAAAACGTCGGCCGTGGTGGCGACGACACATTGTTTGCTAAAGTTGACGGCGTAGTACGCTTCGAGCGTCTTGGTCGCGACAAGAAACAAGTGAGCGTTTACCCAGTTGCGTAAGTAGAACCACGCAAAAGACTCTAGCCACTTATTTGGTTAGAGTCTTTTTTACTAGGAGAGGATCAAATGGACTCACAGGCAACGCTGAAATTATTATCGACCGTCCGTCACGAATGGATGAATCGGCTTCAGATGATCTCCTTGTATGCGGCGCTCGAGCCTGATAGACTCGAGGAGCTGTACGAACGTTATCGTCAGCACGCCGACGAGGAGAGTGCGCTCGTTCGCTTAAATATGCCGGCGACTAGTCTCGTCATCATACAGGCGAATTGGGAAGGGCGGTTGACCTATAAGGTATCGACCGACCGTGCGTCGTTGGACGACGCACGCGTGGCGGATAAACTTGTCCGTCTTCTGTCAGGAACGGATGGACCGATTCATGTGACGTTCACGGACGGACTGGCGGTTCGCGTCTTCGGCAACGTGCCGGGAGATGTGTTCACGTCAGACGAAGTGCACGAACAGACTGTAGAATGTTCTACGTTTCGTTTAAAAGGAGGGAATTAAATGTTTGTCGATCAGGTGAATATTTTTGTAAAAGCTGGAGACGGTGGTAAAGGAATGGTCGCGTTCCGTCGCGAGAAGTATGTTCCAGACGGTGGACCAGCAGGTGGTGACGGTGGTCACGGTGGCGACGTCGTCTTTGAAGTAGAAGAAGGATTACGGACGCTCGTTGATTTCCGCTTCTCGAAGAAGTTCATCGCCTATAACGGTGAAAAAGGAATGTCGAAAGGGATGCACGGACGTAAAGCGAAGCCGCTCGTCGTCAAAGTCCCGCCAGGCACAATCGTCTTCGATTCAGTGACGGATACTGTCATTGCCGACCTTACCGAGCACGGCCAACGGGCCACGATCGCTAAAGGCGGCCGCGGTGGACGCGGAAACTGTCGATTTGCGACACCGTCGAACCCGGCACCAGAAATCGCTGAAAACGGGGAACCGGGCCAAGAGCGCGAGTTGCGTCTTGAACTGAAACTCCTCGCCGACGTCGGTCTCGTCGGATTCCCGTCAGTCGGGAAATCGACGCTCTTGTCGGTCGTCTCATCGGCACGTCCGAAAATCGGAGCGTACCACTTCACGACGATCACACCGAACCTCGGTGTCGTTAAAACAGCTGACGACCGTGACTTCGTCATGGCCGACCTTCCTGGACTTATCGAAGGCGCGAGCCAAGGCGTCGGTCTCGGTCACCAGTTCTTGCGTCATATCGAACGGACGAAAGTCATCGTCCATATGATCGATATGAGCGGGATCGAAGGACGTGACCCGTTTGAAGACTACACGACGATCAACCGTGAGCTCGAGTCGTACAATTTACGTCTCCTCGAGCGTCCACAGATCGTCGTCGCCAACAAGATGGATATGCCGGATGCGCCAGAACTTCTTAAAGAGTTCCAACAGAAAGTCGGCGATGACGTCAAAGTCTTCCCGATCTCGGCACTCGCGAAAGAAGGACTTCGCAACTTGCTCATCGAAGTAGCTAATCTCGTCGACGCGACACCTGAATTCCCACTCGAAGAGCTCGAAGCGAAAACGGCCACACCACGTGTCGTCTATCGTTACGAGAAGGAAGAGAAAGGGTATCAGATTCATGTCGATGAGTACCAACGCTTCGTGATCACGGGGCCGCGCATCGAGAAACTATTCAAGATGACGAACTTCGATCACGATGACTCGATCAAACGATTCGCCCGTCAGATGCGTCAAATGGGCGTCGATGAGGACCTTCGTAAGCTAGGTGCTCAAGATGGCGACGTCGTTGCGATCTCTGATTTTGAATTCGAATTTGTCGAATAATCTTTTAAATAAGAAATGGAGTGTGAAGTAAACGTGGACCCTGTGCCCTCGTCTAGTTTAATTCTTTATGCAGTTCTAGTATTTTTGTCAGCTTTCTTCTCTTCAGCAGAGACCGCGCTCTCGAGCGTGAACCGCGTCCGGATGATCCGGATGAGTGAAGACGGGGACAAGGGCGCCAAACGCGTCCTCCACCTCGTCGACCGGTTTGACGATACGCTCTCGACAATCCTCGTCGGGAACAACATCGTCAACATTGGTGCCGCGACCGTTTCGACGGCGATCGCCACGAGTATCTTCTCGGGTGGAACCGGCTTGATTGTCTCGACGTTCGCGACGACCGTTGTCATCTTGATCTTCGGTGAGATCTTGCCGAAATCACTCGCCAAAGAATTCGCTGAAAAGTATTCACTTTTGATCAGCGGAATCTTGTTGTTCCTTGTTAAAATCCTGAAGCCGGTCACGATGATCTTTACAGGTCTCAAGCGCTTGACGCTTCGCATGATCGGGATGGCCGACAAAGAACCGTCGGTGACGGAAGAAGAGTTGAAAGTGCTCGTCGATATGGGTGAAGAAGAAGGAGTCCTCGGTGAGAAAGAAGCCGAACTGGTGCATAGCGCCTTCTCTTTCAACGACATCACCGTCGATGACGTGTTGACGCCGCGGATCGACATCCTCGCCGTCGATATCGACGATACGCTTGAAGAGGTCAAAGACACGATCTTTAGCGGGGGACATTCTCGTCTCCCGGTGTATAAAGACTCGATCGACAACGTCATCGGGGTGTTGTCGGAACGTGACTTCCTTCGCTCGATGATGCGAGATGAAGTGACGGATATCCGTTCACTCATCCGTCCGCTCACGTACGTGTCACCACAGACAAAATTGATCGAACTGCTTCCAATTCTGCAGCAAAAACAATCGCACATGGCTGTCGTCCTCGATGAGTTTGGTGGGACGGCTGGTCTCATCACGCTCGAGGATATGCTTGAAGAGCTCGTCGGCGATATTTGGGACGAGCACGACGAATCGATCGTCTACTTGAGACGGCTTCGAGACGGCGTATACGAGTGTATGGCCGACATGGACGTCGATCAGTTCGCTGACGAGATGGGGATTAAAGAACCTGAAGTAGATGCCAACACAATGGGTGGTTGGATCGTCGAGCTGCTCGGCGACATCCCAGAGAAAGGTGCGCGTGTCACGTATGACGACATGACGTTCACCGTTCTCCACGTCGAAAAACGACGCATTCGCAAACTGTTAGTCGAAACGAGTCAATCCGAATCGGCTGAACAGGCATAAGAAAAGGAGATCGCCACGTGGCGATCTCCTTTTTGTTTAGACGGTATGGTGGCGCTCGACGCGCTCGAGCAACTCGTAAGGACGAACCTTATAGATTGCGTGCGGGATGTACGTCGGGTCGATCGCATCAATGAGACGCATCTGGAAGTGGTCACGTTTGATGTAGTCCGACACGTTCGACGCATCGATCGGGAAGAAGCCGACCTCGTGTGTCTCGCCTGCTTGCGGACGAAGGTCGCCCGAGACGTAACGCCCATGGAACGAGACGCAGAGGACGCGTGACGACACGTTTTGATAGATCCCGATGATGCCGTCAATCTCGATGTCGGCCCCGGTCTCTTCTTTCACTTCACGATGGATTGCATCGATGATCGATTCGTGTTCTTCGACCTGTCCGCCCGGCATCTCGTACGTGTCGCTCCGGTGCGTGTTTTTGACGAGCAGCACCTCGCCGTCATCGTTCGTGATGTAGGCGGTCACGGAGACGATCGTGCGCGGCGGGGTGTAGTGTCCGGTCGGCATCATGAACTCTTCGCTCGACTTGATGTACAAGTCTTTCCCGAGACGGGCCCGCTTCTTCATCGCCTCGCGACGGAGTGCGCTCGAGCGGTAATCGCGTTCGACTTGTTCATAGTGCTCACGGTCGCGGTATTCCCAAAGTGCCATGACCTCGGTTTGGTCCTCGGTCACCCAACGGCCGACGAGCCGTGCGCCGTGCGATACCTGAATCGGATACAGGTATGTATGGAAAAACTCAGTGAATTCTTGCAAGCGTTCGGGACGGATCGTATACGTTTTTCGACGATGGAACATGAAAATTCCTCCTTTGACGGTTGCTGTCTCTGTGCTTTAGAAATAGATTGATTTCCTCACTATGACGTATTCGCCATACGTATCAGTTTACCCTCTATTTAAAAAAAGTCAGCCCGAACTTTTGTTCAGGCTGACTTTTTCATGAAGTTCGGATGTGAGCGGATATAGCGGGCGACAAAGAAGATGCCGATGCCGAGCCCGATATAAGGAAACAGGCCGTGTGTGTATTCGCCGATATATCGCCAATTACTGCCGAGCATCATGCCGACTTTGACGAAGACGAACGACCAGACCGCGAAGACGATCGTTGTCATCGTCAGGAATTTACGGAACGACAACCGCATCACGCCGGCGCTGATGGCGAACAATTGACGCCAAATCACGCTGAGGCAGACGATCCACGCCCCGTACTTCTCAAACCACGACTCGGCTTGAAGCTGTTTCTCCTGCTTGATCCGAAACGAGCGATACAATCGCAGGGCGACCGGTCGTCCGCCGTAGCGGCCAATCCCATACAATGCGACCTGGGTCACGACGAAAGCCGACCAAGCGAGCAAAAAGATGAACAGGAATGACGCGTCAAGGGAACCGACGAGATAACCGCCGTATGCGAGGACGAGCTCGTTTGGGATGACTTGGATGAAGATGCCGAGCGGGATACTGAAGACGCCGCATCCGGCCAAGAGTTGCTCGAGGAAGTGCCACATGACAGATCACTCCTTTCAATACGTAGTAGGGAATTTGTTCCATCCATCAGTATAACGGACAAACTAGGAAAGCAAAAGAAAAGATGTCACAAAGGCGTGACATCTTTTAGTCGAGTTCGGAAACGAGCACGCCGAGGCGCTCAAGTTCAGAGACGGCGGCATCGATCGCTTCCGCACTGTCGGCTTCGAGCGTGTGAATGTGCAGCCCACCCGTCAAATGGGACAGTGGGGCAGCCTGGTTGGCCTCGACGCGTTCGAGGAAGGCCCGGACGTCGCGCCGGCTCTTCACCATCAACTGACCAGTCAGCGACCCGTAGACGGGGTGATCGATGATGACGTCACGAATCGTGACACCTTCGTCGACGATGGCGTTCATCTCGGCTTCCATGTCCTCGGCTTCGTGCCGACAGACGATTTTTCGTGTGTAGGCGGACGGTGATGCCTCGCCGGGTAGATAGACATAGCCGCGGGCGGTCGCGACGATTTGGTGGCCTTTCGCCTTCAAGAGCGACAAGTCTTGGACGATGACTTGGCGGCTGACCGCGACGCGGCGGGCGAGCTCGGAACCGGTGATCGGTTCCGTACTCGCTTCAATCAATTCCAATAAAGTGCGCCGGCGTTCTTCACCGGCTAAACGTTTGTTCATGGTGTTCAACTCTCCTTGCTAAAGTGACGATGGCATCGGCGAGTGCCGCCGTGGCTTCGGCGGTTGTCTGTTCGCCGAAGGAAATTCGGACGAGCCCGTGGCAGGCGCTCGTCTCATAGCCGAGTGATTCGAGCATGCGGTTCGGTCCGTTTTGACCGGCCCGGCAAGCCGAGCCGGCCGACACTTGGAAGCCGAGTGCGTCGAGTTCGGTCATCCACCATTGGCCGTCTCGTTTGTCCGAGACGAATGAGAGGATGGCCGGACTTTGGTCGTCGAACTCGAGCCAGTCAACATGTGACGATGTCTTCTCTTTCAAGATAGCACGAAACGCTAAGAAATTTCTTTCGTGACGTGTCCGATTCTCGTGCCGATTGGTGAACGCCTTGACGAACGCAGAGATGCCGGGCACGTCAATCGTCCCGGGACGGATGCCGTACTGATGGTGACCCGGGTAGTAGGGTGGAGGCAATAGACGTTCCATATAGAGACCGCCGACTCCTTTCGGCCCGCCGACTTTATGGGCGCTGAACGAGTAAGCGTCGATCCCGTCGACCGAGACCGGTATTTTTCCGAGCGCTTGTACTCCGTCGATATGGAGCAGTACTTTCTTATATTTAAGTTTACAGAGGATGTTATGGAGCGGCAAAATCCAGCCGGTGTCCGAGTTGACGTGCTGAAACGTGACGAGTCCGATATCACGATCGAGCAAGTGGAGGAACTTGTCGTGGTCGAACTGGCCGTCTTTCAGCTTGAGGCGATGGACGATCACACCTTCAGCTTCCCACTCGTCGAGGAGGAGCGAGACCGAGTCGTGCTCTTGCCAGGACGTGATGACCTCGCTGCCTTTCATGCGTTTGCGCAGACTCGTCAGCGCGATGTAATTGCTTTCCGAGCCGCTCCCGGTAAACAACAGCTTCCCTCTCAGCATATCGAGACCGAGCGCCTGCTTGACGAGCCGGCGCGCCTCTGTCAAATAGTCCTCGGCTATGAACCCATGCGTATGAAGCGACGAGGGATTGCCGGGGACGCCTTTGGCCATGGCGACGTAATGGTCAAGGGCGGCTTGGGTCATCGGGTGTGTCGCCGCGTAGTCAAAGTAACCGTTCATCGAAGTATCCCCTTTTCTCATGTTGTCTTCTTCACAAAATTATGCGAAACTAGTTTACAAGTCAACATTACATATGAAATACAGGTGATATACAGATGTCTTTACAGTTAATACAAGTCGATGTTTTGATTATCGGGGCGGGGTTGGCCGGGGTCACGGTGGCACTCCATTTGCCGGAGACGTACCGCATCCTCCTCGTCTCAAAACGTGACGTGACCTCCTCGAACTCTGACCTCGCCCAAGGCGGGATCGCGAGTTCATATTTGGAGCCGTCGAGTCTCGATCACGCACACGATACGCTCGTCGCTTCCAAGATGACGGCGCAAGCGGACCGGGTCGTCACGCTCGTCGAGGACGGCCGTGGTGTCGTTTCAGAGATGGAGCGGTTCGGTGTCGTGTTCGACCGGGACGAGTCCGGGTATAAGATCGGCCGAGAAGGTGCCCACGGGAAACATCGGATCTACCACGTCGGTGGTGACGAGACGGGACGTCATGTGATGACCGCGTTACGAGAACGGCTCCCGCAAAACGTTGAAGTGATGGAACACGTCTTGATCGACAGACTGACAAAAACGGGCGGCCGAGTCGTCGGTGCGACCGGTTTCCAAGGTGACGAACGAATCCATATTCAAGCGGGCGCGGTCGTCTTGGCGACAGGTGGCATCGGCGGGCTCGTCGATTGGACGTCGAACTGTCGGGCCGTGACGGGGGATGGACTCGTCTTGGCGAGCGCTGCCGGTGCCGAACTTTCCAACTTGACCGAGATCCAGTTTCATCCGACACTGCTAGCGGTCGAGACGCCGCACCTCGTGACCGAGGCGCTGCGAGGTGCGGGCGCGGAACTCGTCGATGAGGACGGGTGTCACGTGATGCGGCACCATCCGCTAGGCAGTCTGGCGCCCCGTGATGAAGTGGCGGCCGTGCTCACGCGTCACTGCGGCCCGGTCTATCTCGATACGAGTCGCGTCAAAGACATTGCGGCCCGGTTCCCGAAATTGTGGGCGACGTGTCAGGCCGAACGGATCGACGTCGCTCGCATCCCGGTCCGGCCGGGTCTGCATTTTCATATGGGCGGGGTGCGAGTCGATGAAACCGGGTCGACGGGTGTGGCCGGGCTTTACGCGGTCGGTGAAGTCGCCGACACGGGTGTTCACGGGATGAACCGGTTGGCTTCTAATTCACTACTTGAATGCTGGGTGTTCGGAAAACGGGTCGCCGCATCGGTGCGACTTGAAGAAGGGCCGTTCACGGTGACTGAAGTGACCGCTTATGAGTTATCGAAGGAGGCGTTTCAAGCGTATCGTCGGCGATTAGGCAACTGGCTGACAATCTCGCCTGAGTTTGGAGAAATGAGAAGTTTCTTAGAAAATACCCAACAACTGGCACGGACGAAACACGTGACAAGACAATTGGCAGAACGAACATTACAACTTGAGGCGGGCCGGATTTTAGCACGCGCCTTTATGAGAACGGAGGAGTTCCATGAACAGAACGTTACTGCGCGAACAGCTCACACAATTTCTAAATGAGGATATCGGATTTGGAGACGCCTCGAGCGCGCTCATCGACCCGATCGACGTGGCGACAGCCGTCGTCACCGCCAAGGCGGACGGGGTCTTCTCCGGTGTTGACGTCGTGATGGAACTCGCGGCGATGCAACGGCTCGTCGTCGAACAGTGCCGTGACGATGGGACGGATTTGAAAAAAGGGGACGTCATGTTCGCTTTGCGCGGCAAGACGCGGACGATCCTCGAGACGGAACGGATACTGCTCAACCTTGTGCAACATATGTGCGGCATCGCCACGCTGACAAGGCGCTGTGTCGAGGCGCTCGCCGACCCATCGATCCGGGTCACCGACACACGGAAGACGACGCCGGGACTGCGGATGCTTGAAAAATACGCCGTCCGATGTGGTGGGGGATACAACCATCGGCTGCGTCTCGACGACGCCGTCATGATCAAAGACAACCATATTGCGGCACTCGGGGGCATCACGCGGGCCATCGAAACGGCGAGAACTCAAAACGGGCATACGACACCGATCGAAGTCGAGGTCGAGACGATCGAGCAGTTGCGTGAGGCAATCGCGGCAAGTCCTGACATCATCATGCTCGATAACCGGTCACCGGAAGAGTTGAAGGCGTGGGTTGCGCTCGTGCCGTCCCACATCACGACGGAAGCGTCGGGTGGGATCACTGTCGACACAATCGCCGCCTACCGCGGTACGGGCGTCGACGTCATCTCGGTCGGACAGTTGACGAATTCGGTGACGGCTCTCGATTGCAGCTTAAATCTTAAAGGAGGGGTCAAATATGCAGTTACTCGGAACGATGCCAGCACAATACGCTAATATGACGATCGAACAGATGGAAGCGCGGATCGAAGCCATTAAAGCACGGCTCGGCAGCCGGCTGTTTCTACCGGCACATCACTATCAAAAGGATGAGGTCGTCCAGTTCGCGGACGCGACCGGAGATTCGCTCCAGCTCGCACGACTCGCCGAACAAATGAATGGGGCCGAGTTTATTGTCTTTTGCGGCGTCCATTTCATGGCCGAGACGGCCGACATGCTGACACGCGACGACCAACTCGTCATCTTGCCGGACATGCGGGCCGGTTGTTCGATGGCGGATATGGCCGATATCGACCAGACCGAGATTGCTTGGGAGGAATTGACCGACTTGTTCGGTGACGACATCATCCCGATCACGTATGTCAATTCGACTGCAGCCATCAAGGCGTTCGTCGGAAAGAACGGCGGTGCGACCGTCACGTCGTCAAACGCACACGACATCGTCCGTTGGGCACTCGAGACTGGCGAACGGATTATGTTCTTGCCAGATCAACACTTAGGGCGCAACACGGCGTTTGATCTCGGTGTGCCGCTGGCGGCGATGGCCGTCTGGGACCCGCTTCGTGAGCGTCTCGACTACAAGGGCGACATCGAAGACGTACGGGTCATCCTCTGGAAAGGGCATTGTTCGGTCCACGAGAAGTTCAATGTCGCCCAAATCGAGGCGTTGCGGAAGCATGACCCGGAACGACGCATCATCGTCCATCCCGAGTGTACGTTTGACGTCGTGCAGGCGGCGGACGAGGCCGGGTCGACATCCTACATCATCGACCAGATCGAGGCGAGCGCTCCGGGGACGAAGTGGGCCGTCGGGACGGAGATGAACTTGGTCAATCGACTAGCAATGACGCATCCCGAGCAAGACATCGTCTCCCTCAACCCGTACATGTGTCCGTGTCTGACGATGAACCGCATCGATTTGCCGCATCTGTTGTGGGCGCTCGAGTCGCTCGAGACGGATCCGGTCAACATCATTCGTGTCGATGAGGAAACGACGAAATGGGCAACGCTCGCCCTCGAGCGGATGTTAGCGAGATAACGGACAGGCGATCGCCTGTCCTTTTTTCACGGCGTTTTCTATGGTACAATGAATGCAGTTTTCCTATGAAGAGGAGATAACAAAGTGATTGAATTCGTAAAAGGATCCGTCGCCTACGTGTGTGCGGAATATATAACGTTGGATGTTTCGGGCGTCGGCTACAAAGTACATGTGCCTAACCCGTTTTTTTATCGTGAACAAGACGAACATGTAATCGTGTTTACGCACCATTACGTCAGAGAAGATCAACAGACGCTGTACGGTTTCCGGTCACGCCGGGAGCGCGAACTGTTCAATAAACTGCTCGGCGTCAACGGCATCGGACCGAAAGGCGCGCTCGCCATCGTCGCCTCGGGCGACATGGACGCGTTGATTGACGCGATCGAGACCGAGAACGAGAAGTACTTGATGAAGTTCCCGGGCGTCGGCAAGAAGACGGCCAAACAAATGGCGCTCGATTTAAAAGGGAAGTTGTCAGAGCTCGCACCGGACTATGTGCCGAACACAGGCCTGTTCGCACAAGGCTCGTCAGAACTTGACGAAGCGTGTGAAGCGCTCGCCGCCCTCGGTTATTCGGAACGTGAGATCACACGTGTCCGCAAAGAACTGAATTCAGAAATATTGACGACAGACGCTTACATAAAGCGCGCCCTGCAATTGTTGTTGAAATAAGGAGGAACCTATGGACGAACGATTGTTGTCACAATCCCACCAACAGTATGAAGACTCTGAAGAGTGGAGCCTGCGTCCGCAACGGTTCGAGCAGTATATCGGACAAGAGAAGGCGAAAGGGAACTTATCCGTCTTTATCCAAGCGGCAAAAATGCGAAGCGAGACGCTCGACCACGTCCTCCTTTACGGGCCACCTGGTCTAGGGAAGACGACGCTCGCACAAATTATCGCCAACGAGATGGGTGTCGGCATCAAGACGACAGCCGGTCCCGCCATCGAACGCCCAGGTGACTTAGCAGCAATCCTGTCGACGCTCGAGCCGGGGGACGTCCTGTTTATTGACGAGATCCATCGGCTCAGCCGGACGATTGAAGAGATCCTGTATCCGGCGATGGAAGACTACTGCCTTGATATCGTCTACGGACAAGGCGAGATGGCGCGCAGCGTCCGCATCGACTTGCCGCCGTTCACGCTCGTCGGCGCGACGACACGGGCCGGCATGTTGTCGGCCCCGCTCCGTGACCGTTTCGGGGTGACGCTCAAGCTCGAGTATTACGAAGCGCACGAACTCGCGGCCATCGTCAGCCGGACGGCCCAGCTGTTCCGTCTGTCGATCTCACCGGAAGCGAGCGGCGCGATCGCCAAACGCGCACGCGGGACGCCACGGATCGCCAACCGGCTGTTGCGTCGTGTCCGTGACTTCGCGCAAGTGGAAGGGACGAAAGAAATCGACCCAGCCATGGCATCGAGTGCGCTCGATCGCCTGCACGTCGACGCCCTCGGGCTCGACGAGGTCGACCATCGGCTCTTGCGGGCCATGGTCGAACGGTTCGGCGGCGGTCCGGTCGGGCTCGAGACGCTCGCCGCGACAATCGGTGAAGACGCCCAGACGATCGAGGACGTCTACGAACCATACTTGTTACAACAAGGCTTCCTCCAGCGGACACCGCGAGGACGCATGATCACACAATACGCTAAGACGCATTTTGGATACGAAGAGGAGTAAATGATGCAAGATATTCAATTGAACGTAAACGACTATGATTTTGACTTGCCAGAAGAACTGATCGCCCAAGTCCCGCTCCTTGATCGGACGAGCTCACGTTTGCTCGTCCTCGACCGGGACACAGGTGACATCGAGCACCGCCACTTCCGTGACGTGCTCGACTATTTACAAGCAGGCGACGCGCTCGTCGTCAACGATTCACGTGTCTTGCCGGCCCGTCTGTTCGGGGCGAAGCAAGAGACGGGCGGCAAAGTCGAGCTGCTGCTCTTGAAGCAGACCGAAGATGACGTCTGGGAAGCGCTCGTCAAACCGGCGAAGAAAGTCCGCGTCGGCGCCATCGTCGAATTCGGGAACGGATTGCTCCGGGCCGAATGCGTCGAAGAGCTCCCGGAAGGCGGACGCCGCTTCAAGTTCGAGTATGACGGGATCTTCTATGAGATTTTAGACGAGCTCGGCACGATGCCGCTCCCGCCTTACATCCGCGAACAGCTTGACGATCAAGACCGCTACCAGACCGTCTACGCCCGCGAACGCGGCAGTGCGGCCGCACCGACGGCAGGTCTTCATTTCACAGAAGAATTGCTCGAGGCTGCCCAGGCGAAAGGGGTCAACTTGATCCCGCTCACACTTCACGTCGGGCTCGGGACGTTCCGCCCGGTCACGGCCGATACGATCGAAGAGCATACGATGCATAGCGAGTACTTTGAACTGTCCGAGCAATCGGCACGGGCGCTCCGTGACGTCCGCGCGAGCGGCGGCCGCGTCTTCGCGGTCGGGACGACGTCGACACGGACGCTCGAGACAATCATGCGCGATCACGGGGATTTCGTTGAGTCATCGGGCTGGACGGACATCTTTATTTACCCTGGCGTCGAGTTGAAGGCGATCGATGGACTAATCACGAACTTCCATCTGCCGAAGTCAACGCTCGTCATGCTCGTCTCGGCGTTCGCGTCACGCGACATCATCTTACACGCCTACCGGACCGCGGTGGAAAACGAATACCGCTTCTTCAGCTTTGGAGACGCGATGCTCATTACGAGGAAGGAAGAAAACAAATGACCAAACATGCAGTCACATACGAACACATCCACACGTGTAAACAATCAGGAGCGCGGCACGGGATCGTCCATACGCCGCACGGCTCGTTCGAGACGCCTGTCTTCATGCCGGTCGGCACGCAGGCGAGCGTCAAGACGATGGCACCTGAACAAGTGAAAGCGATGGGTGCGAACATCATCTTATCGAACACGTACCACCTATGGATTCGTCCCGGACACGAGGTCGTCAAGCAAGCGGGCGGACTTCACAAGTTCATGAACTGGGACGGCGCGATCTTGACGGACTCAGGCGGCTTCCAAGTGTTCTCACTCGCTGACCTGCGTAACATTCAAGAAGAAGGCGTCCATTTCCGTAACCATTTGAACGGGGACAAGTTGTTCTTGTCACCAGAAAAGGCGATGGAAATCCAAAACGCGCTTGGTGCGGACATCATGATGGCGTTCGATGAGTGCCCGCCGTTCCCGGCGACGCATGAATACATGAAGAAGTCGGTCGAGCGGACAAGCCGTTGGGCCGAACGTTGCCTCGCGGCGCACGAACGTCCGGAGGACCAGGCGCTGTTCGGCATCATCCAAGGTGGCGAGTACGAAGACCTTCGCCGTCAAAGCGCCGAAGACCTCGTCTCACTCGATTTCCCGGGTTATGCGGTCGGCGGTTTGTCGGTCGGCGAACCGAAGGACGTCATGTATCGGGCGCTCGAGTTCACGACACCGTTCATGCCGGAAGATAAGCCGCGCTACTTGATGGGCGTCGGATCACCGGATGCGTTGATCGAAGGTTCGATTCGCGGGATCGACATGTTCGACTGCGTCTTGCCGACACGGATCGCCCGTAACGGCACGCTCATGACGTCTAAAGGTCGCGTGACGATCAAACACGCCAAACATAAGACGGACTTTGGCCCAATCGATGAGAAGTGCGATTGCTATACGTGTAAGAACTATTCACGGGCATACGTGCACCATTTGATCCGTGCCGATGAGATGTTCGGTCTCCACCTTTGCTCGACGCATAACCTTCATTTCCTCGTGAATTTGATGGAACAAGTCCGTCAAGCGATCCGCGAAGACCGTCTCCTCGATTTCAAAGAAGAGTACTTCGAAGAATATGGATATAACAAACCGAACGCCAAGAATTTCTAATTCTTCTAACAGCGATTATGTGACAACGAATCGGTTTCACGGTATAATGAACCTGATATTGAAGGAAAGGGTGAATTCTACAAATGGAAACTCTCGTAGCACTATTACCGATGATCCTTATTTTCGTCGTGTTCTACTTCTTGTTGATCCGTCCACAGACGAAGCGACAAAAGCAAGTACAAACGATGCAAAATGCGCTTGAGCGTGGCGATCATGTCGTGACGATTGGCGGCCTTCACGGTGTCGTCCATCAGATCGAAGACACAGAAGTCACATTGAAATGCGACCAAGCACTTCTCAAGTTCAATCGCAGTGCGATTGCTGAAGTGACGAAAAAAGGAAACTCTTCATTCGCTGAGTAAGCAAATGACGCCTGACCAGTATATGGTCAGGCGTTTTTTCGTGCGGGTAATAGGCGAGGAATGATACGACGAGCCCCTTCTTGCCCGCCGTAAATGGCGCGAGCGAACGGGCCGACGATCAAGTCGGCGTAAGCGCCAGTCATGTAGAAGTTGTCCGTCCAAGCGAGTGAGGCGTCGAGTACCGGTGTGCCGCATGGGGTGAGCGGTAAGTCGAGCTGCTCCATGAGCGGCCGTAAAAACGTCTCTTTCGGATGGAGCGGGCGGATCCCCGTGCAGCAGACGATCTCGTCAGACGGCAACGCAATCCCGTCGACGAATAACTGGTCACCGTCACGGACCGCTTCTCCAATGATGTGTCGAATTTCACCAAGTTGCACGAGCCGCTTCACTTTCAAGACGAGGTCGTTCGGGGACGTCCCAGGCTTTCGTTCTTGCTTGACGAAGTCACGTTTCTCAATCCAATTTTCTTCCAACTGATGAAAAGCGCGTAACCCCTTTGGACCCATGAAACTGCGGTCGGCGTCGAACTGACTCACCTCGAGCGGGCGCTTCGTGACGAGCGTGACGTCATGGCCTTTACTATGACGCGATACCGTATAATGTAACGCCGTGATCCCGCCGCCGACGACGGTAACGTTCGATTGTTCCGGCTGATTGTTAGCTGAAAAGACGTGTCGGCATGTCGGGATGTCCGCAAAGCCCGGTAGATGCATCGAGCTCGATTGACCGGTCGAAACGATGACCGTCTCGGCGGTAATCCGTCGAGTCGATGTCGTCACTTCGTAGACGTTGCCGGACCGTTTAATCGAGGAGACGGGTTGATTGCCTAAAAAACGAGAACGAAGATTAAAGTCCGCAATCACTTGATCACAGTGATCGTTGAACAACGCTAATGACGGTCGGCCGAACGTATCCTTGAAATGATAAGAGCCATAGTCGTTCGCCGCCGCGAACTGTTTCAACGCGTATGGATTAGACGATATATGATGGACGCGCGTCGAGCGCAAATGTGACATTTCAATATGAGCGGTTTGGGACTTCCAGTTCTTGAGTAGTTGATCGTGAGCGTCAATTAGCAGAAGCTCTTCTAACGCACCGCCTTGTTCTAAATAAGATACAGCGAGGGTCATACCGTGAACGCCGGCGCCGATGATTAATACCCGTGTTGACAGATCAGTCATGCTTCCACCTCTTAAATAGTAATAGTTACGATTTGTATCATAGGGTAAGTGTCTGCTTTTTGTCAAACTTCATCAATCCCTCGAATCATCGACCTCATTTCCAAAAATCAAATTGATTAGTGAAAACGTTTGCATTAATGTCAAGTTGAGAAGAAATTGGAAATGAGGAAACGGACATGGACGTTAAACGATTATTACAACCGATTAAAAAATGGCAAGGTTGGGCTCGCGTCAAACGACTGAAAGGACGTTCGTCGATCAAACGAACGAAAGGTCGTTCATCGATGCGACGGAAGATGGCGATCGCGCTCGTGCCGACAATCATTGCCTTGCTCCTCGTCGGTGCGCTCGGTTCTTATCAATTAAAAAATGCCACTGCCGAATACGATCGGGTGTTGAACGAAGGTCTCCGTGACATGTTGATCGCCGAAGATTTGGCGTTGACCGTCACGGATGCCGAGCGCTACTTGAATTATTATTTACTCGTCTCGAACCCGAAGACGTTAATCAGTTTAGAAGCGTCGCAACAAAAGCGCGACGAATTGATGGATGCACTTAAAAAGTCTTCATCTGACGACAAAGTGCTCAGCTGGCTCGGGGATCTAGAGAAGTTCAATCAACTGCTCGATACCGAGATGGCACGTGCCATCGAGCTGCTCCAACAACAAGATGAGATCGGATACAAGACGGTACTCAACACGAGCGTGACCCCGACGACCGATCGGGTCCGGATGACGGTCACCGATCTCGTCGCCCATCAAGCGGAGATGCTAGACGATGAGACGGCGGCGGTACAAGCAAACGCCGGCACCTCGATCGTCTGGATGATCATCATCAGTATCATCGGTGTCGCCATCGGGCTGTTGTCGCTCTATGCGCTCCAGAAACTGTTCTTAACACCGATCAACCGTCTCGTCCGTGAAGCACGAGTCGTCGCGGAAGGGGACTTGACCGGGGAGGACATCGCCGTCGAATCGAATGATGAGCTCGGTGATCTCGTGACGGCCTTTAACGAGATGAAACACAACCTCGTCGGGTTGATCCGCCAGGTCGGCGCGGCCTCGGATAAAGTGACGGCGTATTCGGAAGAGCTATACGCGAGCACGGACCACGTCGCGACGACGACCCAAGGCGTGGCTGGACTGTTCGAAGACATGAATATCGCGGCCCAAGTGTCGGCCAAGCGCGCCGAGGAAGGGACGTCTGGCGTCAATCAGGCCGTCACCGGCTTGAATCAAATCGCTGCCGCCTCACAAGGTGTGAATGAACAGACGATTCATACACTTGAGGCTGCGAGCGGCGGACTTGAGACGATTCAGTTGGCCGAGAGTCAGATGCAAGAGATTCAACGGGCCAACGATCTGACCCAACAGATGGTCGAACGTCTTTCGAACCAATCGCTTGAGATTGAAAAGATCACCCGGTCGATCACGGCCATCACCGAACAGACGAACTTGCTCGCTTTGAACGCCGCCATCGAGGCAGCGCGGGCCGGCGAGCACGGGAAAGGGTTCGCGGTCGTCGCCGCCGAAGTCCGAAAACTCGCCGAAGAGTCGAAACAATCGGCTAAGAAGATTCAAGCGGTCGTCGTCGATATCCAACGGGACACGAAACAAGTTGAGGCGGCGTTTGACGTGACGAGCGGGCATGTGACGAACGGCGTCGCCCAAATGGGTGAAGTCGCCGGGGCGTTCCGTGAAATCGTGTCGGTCATTCAAGAGACATCGCGTCAGATGGGTGAAATTGCCGCAGCGACAGAGGAAGTCAGTGCGAATACGACCGAAGTCGCGGTCTCGGTCGAGGACATGTCGACGAACGCGGTCTCGACGCAACGCAGTGTCGAAGAAGCGGGGGCGAACGTGGAAGAACAGCTCGCCGCGATTCAAGAAATCAATGGCATCGCCGAGACGATGAGCCATATGTCGGTCGAGTTGAAAGATCTCGTCCATTTGTTCAAAACAACATGAACGACAAAAACGTCCCCCCGACTTGTGTCGAGAGGACGTTTTTAAATACAGTCACATTAAAAGGACGAGGCTCGCTGCCATGACCATCATTCCGGCGACCATGCCGTAAATCGAGTGATGGGCCCGGCCGTATTCACGGGCGGCCGGTAACAGTTCGTCGAGCGAGATGAATACCATGATTCCGCCGACGGCTGCGAACAACAAACCGAAGATCGTATCGTTTAGGAATGGCATCAAAATCAAGAAGCCGACGATGGCACCGACCGGTTCCGCTAGACCTGACAGGAACGAGAGTTTTAACGCTTTCTTCCGTGAGCCGGTCGCGTAGTAAATCGGCACCGACACGGCAATCCCTTCCGGAATATTGTGCAAGGCGATGGCAATCGCGATGGCGATACCGACGGCCGGATCATCGAGCGCGGAGATGAATGTGGCCAGTCCTTCAGGGAAGTTATGAATCGTGATGGCGAGCGCCATGAACAGACCCATTTTGTGAAGCCGTTGCTTCGTCTCCTGATTTAGCGGAGCGGGCTCATCCTTAGTTGCGGTCGTGGCCAGTTCTTGAGACGATGGGTCGTTTTGCATCGTCTCGACGAACTTGACTTCATGCGGGTTTTCAGGGGAAGGGATCAACTTATCGATTAACGCGATCAAGAGCATCCCTCCAAAAAATGCGAGCACGGTATAAATTGTGCCGGCCTTTTCCCCGTGGGCACCGACGAGTTCGACAAGCGCTTTCGGGAAGATTTCAATGAACGAGACGTAAATCATGACCCCAGCCGAGAAGCCGAGCGAGATTGACAGAAAGGCTGTGTTCGTCCGCTTCGCGAAGAAGGCAATCATGCTTCCGATCCCGGTCGCGAGCCCAGCGAATAGTGTCAACAAAAAGGCGAAAATAATTGTACTATCCATTGTAGAGGACTCCTTTGCAAACGTAATATATTTTCGATAATCATAGCATAACGCAAGTTTTGCCCTAATGCAACTTTTAGTCGTTCGGGCAAAAAAGCCAGAAAATCTCGAGGTTGATGTTACAATTTTAGGAAAACGATTGATAAATGTTTAGAATATTTGTAATGTTAACGGGAGAAGTTTTATATAGAACACGTATCTAGAAAGGAAATAGCCGTATGTACAAAAAAGGGAATATCGCGATTTTTGCGGTCATCATGATCGCAACGATCTTGCTCGCCGTGTTCACGACGCCATGGGTCGTCAAGAACACGAACCTTGGACTCGACTTAAAAGGCGGGTTTGAAGTGCTGTACGAAGTCCAGCCACTCGAAGATGGTGATGTCATCGACCAATCGGCGATGAATGCAACCGTTCGCGCTATCAACAACCGTGTCAACGTCTTGGGTGTCTCTGAACCGGATATCCGGATTGAAGACGAGAATCGCATCCGCGTCCAACTCGCGGGCGTATCGAACCAGAACGATGCGCGGGAAGTGCTGTCATCGACGGCCCAGCTCACGTTCCGTGACATCGATGATAACGTCCTCCTTGATGGGAAAGACCTCGCACCGCGAGGCGCTGCTATCAGTTATGACCAACAAGGGAACCCGGTCGTCGAGTTGACGCTTCAGTCAGCCGATCAGTTCGGCGAAGTGACGTCGCAAATCGCAGAGCGTCCGGCCCCAGAAAACCGTCTCGTCATCTGGTTAGACTTTGAAGAAGGCGATTCATATGAAGAAGAGATTCAAAAGGAAAACTCGAAAATCGTCTCAGATGCTTCGGTCAACGGACCAATTCTATCTGACAAAGCGATCATTTCGGGCGGCGATATCGATGCTGAAAGCGGACAACGCTTAGCCGACATTTTGAACGCCGGTGCGCTTCCAGTCAAGCTTGAGGAGATTTACTCGACGTCAGTATCAGCCCAGTTCGGACAAGACGCGCTCGATAAGACCGTCTTCGCTTCGCTCATCGGGATTGCAGCTGTCTTCTTGTTCATGTTGTTCTTCTATCGTTTACCTGGACTCGTCTCGATCATCACGCTCGTCTTGTATATCAATTTGATCATGTTGTTCTTCAATGGTATCAACGCCGTCTTGACGCTGCCAGGGATTGCCGCTCTCGTCCTCGGGGTCGGGATGGCAGTTGACGCGAACATCATCACGGCCGAGCGGATTAAAGACGAGCTTCGTTCAGGCAAGTCGGTACTGTCGGCGTTCCGCGCCGGTAACCGCCGTTCGCTCAGTACGATCATCGATGCCAACTTGACGACGCTCATCTCAGCCGCTGTGTTGTTCTACTTCGGGACAAGCTCGGTTCGAGGGTTCGCCATCATGCTCATGATCTCAATTGCGATGACGTTCATCTCGAACGTCTTCATCTCACGTTATTTGATGCACCTCCTCGTCGCTAGTCGCTTGTTCGACAAACGTAAAGGTTGGTTTGGTGTGAAGGAGAGTGAAATCCGTGAACTTTAAGCTCACTGAATTAAACTATGTGAAACATATGCGCACGCTGTTCATCATCTCGTGTGCCGTCGTTATCATCGGTCTCGGTATTTTATTCTTCCGAGGGTTAAACCTTGGAATCGACTTCGCGTCAGGGACGCGTGTCGAAGTGCAGACGGAGACACAAGTGTCACAACAAGAACTTGAAGCCGCCTTTACAGAAGCAGGCGTCAACGAGTCGATTTCTTCGATTCAATACGCCGATGGCGGGTCGCTCGCGAACGTGACGTTCGTCGGTCAGCTCGGCCAGGATGAAGTCGCTTCAGTTAAGACTGTATTCACGGAAACGTTTGGAAGTGATCCGAATATTAGTACCGTATCAGCCGAAGTCGGTCGCGACATCGCCCGTAACGCCGTCTATGCGGTCGCCCTTGCGTCGCTCGGGATCATTCTCTACATCACGTTCCGGTTCCAATTCTCGTATGCGGTCGCGACCGTCGTCGCGATGTTGCACGATGCGTTCTTCATGATCGTCGCATTCTCGATTTTTGGGATTGAAGTCAACTTGTACTTCGTCGCCGCGATCTTGACGATCATCGGGTACTCGGTCAACGATACGATCGTCACGTTCGACCGGGTGCGCGAGAATATTCAAGCGTATGAAAAAGAGCGGAAGATCAAGTCGATGGACGTCTACCGCGACATCGTCAACACGTCGATTCAAGAGACGATCGTCCGTTCGGTCAACACGGTCATCACCGTACTCGTGACGGCGCTCGCTTTGTACATCTTCGGAGCCGAGTCGATTCGCGGCTTCGCGGTCGCGCTTCTCATCGGACTTGTCATGGGGATGTATTCATCGATCTTCATCGCGTCATACCTCTGGCTCATGCTCAAAAAATTAACAATCAATAAAAAGAAACAAGCCACACCCGCCCCTGAGGCGTGATGACAAGGTCTTCCGATTCGTTCGGAGGACCTTTTTCATATGTCAAGACGGCAAAACACGTCCCCGTTCTGATATAATCAACAGTTGATTGGAGTGAAGGATATGTATCATGCAAAGAAACGGTGGGTGTATCCGGAGACGGATGCGGCCGCGATCGAACAACTACAGACAGAACTAAATATATCAGAACAACTCGCGACGTTGCTCACGCAACGGGGCCATCGAGAGCCTGACGCAGCGAAGGCGTTCCTCCAGATCGAGGACGAACTCGAGTTCCACGACCCGAACTTGTTCGAGCAGATGCCGAAAGTCGTCGAACGCTTGAAGCGAGCGGCTGACGAAGGCGAGATGGTGCTCATCTACGGAGATTACGACGTCGATGGGGTCAGTGCCTCGGCCGTCATGTGGCATGCGTTGACTGAGATCGGGGTCATGGCCGAGTGCTATATCCCGAACCGGTTCACGGAAGGCTACGGGCCGAACAAAGAAGCGTTCAGTTGGGCGGCAAGTGAAGGGTTCACGCTCGTCATCACGGTCGACTGCGGGATCTCGGGGATCGAAGAAGCGGCGCTGTTGAAAGAACTGAACGTCGACTTGATCATCACCGACCACCACGAGCCGAAAGCGACGCTACCTGACGCGTTTGCGATCATTCATCCACACATCGATCCGTCGTATCCATACGACAAGCTCGCCGGAGCCGGAGTCGCCCTTAAAGTGGCACACGCCGTGCTCGGGCGGATGCCTGACGAGCTGCTCGACTTGGCTGTCCTCGGGACGATCGCCGATCTCGTCCCGCTCGACGGAGAAAACCGTCTGCTCGCGAAGCTGGGTCTCAAGGCGCTCGATGAATCGAAGCGGCCCGGGATTTTAGCGCTGCGCGAAGTGTGTGCCTTGACGGACAGCATGCTCAACGAAGAGTCGGTCGGGTTCGCGTTCGGTCCCCGCATCAATGCGGCCGGACGACTTGACTCGGCGATGCCAGCCCTCCAGATGCTGCTCGCCGAAAGTGTCGAAGAAGCACTCGTCTTAGCGAATCAACTCGATAAACAAAACAAAGAGCGTCAAGACATCGTCAAGACGATCGCAAAAGAAGCGACTGAACTCGTCGAAGCATCGATGACAGACGACCGTGTCCTCGTCGTCGCGAGCGAGCGCTGGAATCCGGGCGTCGTCGGAATCGTCGCCTCACGTCTCGTCGAGGCGTACTATCGACCGGTCATCCTGCTCTGCCACGATCCGAAGACGGGGAAAGCAAAGGGTTCGGGCCGCTCGATTGATGGTTTTGACTTATTTAAAGAGCTTTCTAAAAACGAAGATATTCTCCCGCACTTCGGGGGACACCCGGCAGCGGCCGGGATGACGCTCATGTCAGAGAATGTGGCGGAGCTGAGACGACGCTTGAACGAGCAAGCGGAATCGATTCCGGACGAGACGTTCGTCGCCCGCGTGAACGTCGATTTGAAGCTCGACGTCAGCGACGTATCGCTCGACTTGATCGCGGAGATTGGCAAGCTCGCCCCGTTTGGGATGGGCAACCCGTCACCGCGGGTCGTCGTCGCGGACGCGAAACTGCGCGATATTCGTCAAATCGGGCGCGACAACACGCACCTTAAAGTCCAACTTGCTGGAGACAAGCGCGAACTCGACGGCATCGGCTTCGGGTTCGGTCACGTCGTCTCGGAAATCTCGAAGATGGCACTCGTTTCGGTCATGGGGAGTCTCCAAGTGAACGAATGGAACGGGATGCGCAAGCCGCAACTCATGATTCAAGACATCCGTGTCGATGGGTTCCAAGTGTTCGATTATCGAGGCAAGAAAAACTCGATTGATGAATTGAGACAGCTTCCGAGTGACGCGACATCGTACGTGTCGTTCAGAGGCGAGTCGAACGAGTTTTCACTCCACGATTTTAAAACGCCGGTCAAACGGTTCGTCGTCTTGCTCGATTTACCGGACGACGAGACGGCGCTGTCCGACCTGCTCAACGAAGACGTCGAGCGCGTCTATTGCGCGTTCGGCCAAGCGGGAAATTCGTTTTTCGAGAAATTGCCGAGCCGGGAAGATTTCCGAACGTATTACGTCCATATGGCCACGTGCGAACGGAAACACCTGCGTGAAAACTTGATTCGTTTGTCAATTGAACGAAAATGGACAAAAAATACGATTCAATTTATGCATCAAGTATTCTCTGAACTCGAATTTCTTGTTACAATGGAAGACGGACTGCCTGGAGTGAATCCAGAAGCACCGAAACGTGATTTGACCGAAGCGCCTTGTTACAAACGTCGCGTCGGACGAGAACAACTCGAAGAACGTTTCGTCTATGCGTCGTTGGCAGAGCTGAAAGAGCGGTTACAATCATTGCGATCGAACAAGATGCAGGAGGCTTACACATAAAATGGATTTCAAACAGCATATTAAAGAAGTAGCGGATTACCCGAAAGAAGGCATCAGCTTTAAAGACATCACGTCGCTCATGCAAGACGGACCTGCCTATAAGAAAGCGGTCGACGAATTGATCGTCTACGCGCAGGAACGTGGCGCTGAACTCATCGCCGGACCAGAAGCACGCGGATTCGTCGTCGGATGCCCGGCGGCTTACGCCCTCGAACTCGGCTTCGTCCCGGTACGTAAAGAAGGCAAGTTACCGCGCGAAACGGTTCGCGTATCGTACGGTCTTGAATACGGCACGGACATTTTGACGATGCACAAAGATTCAATCAAGCCAGGTCAGCAAGTCGTCATCCTCGACGATTTACTGGCGACGGGTGGCACAATCGAAGCGACGATCAAAATGATCGAACAACTCGGTGGTGTCGTTGCTGGAATCGGGTTCTTGATTGAACTCGACGGCCTCGGTGGACGCGAACGTCTCGAAGGATACGACGTGTTCTCACTCATCCGCTACGAAGACTGAGGAAACGGGAAGCTCATGCTTCCCGTTTTTTGAATAGTTTTTGAGGAAAACAACCTACAACCTTTGACAGTTCGTCAGATTTTTTTGATAATGGTAATAAAAAATAGAACAACTTGTACGCAAACTACTACCATGCTGCGACGAATCCGAGACGTTGGGAGCGGTAAGAAAAAGGGTGTCGAATGTTATGACCAAAAAACAAATCGTAAGTATTGAGGATCTTCTCGACGCGCTCGGGAAGTATATGGATGAGCATGATGTTGCCGAAGTGAAACGCGCTTACGAATACGCAAAACTTCATCATACCGGTCAGTTCAGACGTTCAGGTGAACCCTACATCCTGCACCCGGTGCAAGTGGCCGGTATTCTCGTCGACATCGGCTTAGATGCGACGACGATTGTCGGTGCCTTGTTGCACGACGTTGTCGAGGACACGGATGTCACGCTCAAAGAACTAACTGACGAATTTGGGGTTGAAGTCGCCATGCTTGTCGATGGTGTGACGAAGCTTGGGAAGATCAAGTATAAGTCGAAGAAAGAAGAACTCGCGGAGAATCACCGTAAGATGATCATCGCGATGGCTGAAGACGTGCGCGTCATCTTGATCAAACTCGCCGACCGCTTGCACAACATGCGGACGTTGCAGCATATGCCGAAAGAGAAGCAAGTCCAAAAAGCCGAGGAGACGCTTGAAATCTTTGCGCCGCTCGCGCACCGGATGGGGATCTCGACGATCAAGTGGGAGCTCGAAGATATTTCGTTACGCTATATCAACCCGCAGCAATACTATAAGATCGTCTCGATGATGAAACAGAAACGGACAGAGCGTGAAGCGCTCGTCTCATCGGTCATCACCGAAGTGAACGCCGTGCTCGATGAAGTGAGTATCGAAGCCGATGTCAACGGTCGACCGAAACATATATACTCGATTTACAATAAGATCGTGAAGCATAATAAAGAGTTCAATGAAATTTACGACTTGATGGCGGTCCGGATCATCGTTGATTCGATCCGTGATTGCTACGCTGTCCTCGGGATCATTCATACGCAGTACAAGCCGATGCCGGGTCGTTTCAAGGACTATATCGCCATGCCGAAACCGAACATGTATCAATCGCTTCACACGACGGTGATCGGACCGAAGGGTGAGCCGCTCGAGGTGCAGATCCGGACGAAGGACATGCACTTCATCGCCGAGTTCGGGATTGCCGCGCACTGGGCTTATAAAGAAGGCAAAAATGTCGCGACGAACGGGTTCGATGAAAAGATCGCCCATCTTCGTGAAATTTTAGAGTTGCAAAAAGATACGACCGACGCCGAAGAGTTCATGGAGTCGCTCAAAGTCGACTTCTTCAGCGACATGTTGTACGTCTTCACGCCAAAAGGTGACGTGTTCGAGTTGCCGAAAGGCTCGGTTCCAATCGACTATGCGTACCGCATCCATACCGAGATCGGTCATCGGATGACCGGTGCGAAAGTGAACGGACGCATGGTGCCGCTCGACCATAAACTTGAGACGGGTGACATCATTGAGATCATCACGTCGAAACATAGTTATGGACCGAGCAAGGACTGGCTCAAACTCGCCGTCTCGAGTCAGGCGAAGAATAAGATCCGCCAATGGTTCAAGCGCCAACAACGTGAAGAGAACGTCGAGAAAGGCAAAGAACTCGTCGACGTCGAGATCAAGAAGCTCGGCTTCGAACCGAAAGAAGTCATCGATGACCAGTCGATCAGCATCGTCGTCGAGAAGTTCAACTTCGGGAACGAAGAAGAGATGTACGCCGCCGTCGGCTATCACGGTATCACCGCGGCCCAAGTCGCGCACAAGTTGACGGAGAAGCAACGGAAAGAGCCGAAACTCGAACTGTCTGACGCGATCAACGAACTAAAAGTCAGCCAGTCACCGAAGAAGAAGACGGCTGAGGCCGGCGTCTCGGTCAAAGGGATCGACAATATGCTCATCCGGATGAGCCGGTGCTGTAACCCGGTGCCGGGCGACGAAATCGTTGGATATATCACCCGCGGTCGCGGCGTCTCGATCCACCGGAAAGACTGCTTGAACATCATCAACGAGCAACACCCGGAACGCCTCTTGACCGTCGAGTGGGAAGCGGGCCAGGCGAAAGAGAAGAACTACAACGTCGATATCGAGATCACCGGTTATGACCGGTCGGGACTGTTGAACGACGTGCTCCAAGCCGTCTCAGCGACGAACACGAACATCATCGCCGTCAGCGGACGTGGGGACCAAAACAAACAAGCCCGCATCTCGATGACGATCTCGATTCCGAACGTGAACCATTTGCAAAAAGTCGTCGACCGGATCAAACAGATTTCGGACGTATACTCGGTCAGCCGAGTCATGATGACGTAACGAAAGGAAGATTTTAAGTGCGTGTATTGTTGCAACGAGTGAAGGAAGCATCTGTCAAAGTCGATGAACAGACGGTCGGACAAATCGACGCCGGCTATCTGCTCCTCGTCGGGGTGACCCATGAGGATACCGAGCAGGAAGTGAACTGGCTCGCCGATAAAGTGGCGGGGCTCCGTGTGTTCGAAGACGCGGAAGAGAAGATGAACTTGTCGATTCAAGACGTCGCCGGCAAAGTGTTGTCAGTGTCGCAGTTCACGCTGTACGGCGATACGTCGAAAGGCCGCCGTCCCGCGTTCACGCAGGCTGCGAAACCCGACATCGCCGAACGTCTTTACGAACAGTTCAACGACCGTTTGCGGACGCACGGACTCGTCGTCGAGACCGGAAAGTTCGGGGCGATGATGGACGTCGGGCTCGTCAATGACGGTCCGGTCACGCTCATGCTTGAAAAAAACGCTTGACAGAAGGCGCCAAAATTCGGCATCATGAACCATATAACCTAACACCTACGATAAAGAGAAGTACGGTCACCCCACCAGCAAAGAGAGCGATGCCTTGGCTGAAAGCATCGACTGGATGATGACCCGAACGACACTTTGGAGGTGCTTCCTTGAACGTTTAGTAGGGGAAGCCGTTTCATCGGGCGTTAACCGATTTCGAGTGGCAGAGTATCGATTTTGGCTCTGCAACGAGGGTGGTACCACGGGAAACTTTAACAGGCTCTCGTCCCTTTGCGGACGAGGGCCTTTTTGTATTCTAAGGAGGGAATTTTGATGAAAGCACCACGCGGTACACAAGACCTGCTCCCGGGCACGGTCGAGACGTGGCAGTATGTCGAAGACAAGTTACGCGACATTAGTGCCCGCTACAACTATAAAGAGATTCGCACACCGATTTTTGAAACGACGGACCTGTTCACACGCAGCGTCGGCGAAACGACGGACATCGTCCAAAAAGAGATGTTCACGCTCGTCAAAAAAGGCAAGGACGAGTACACGCTCCGTCCGGAAGGAACGGCCTCGGTCGTTCGCGCTTTCGTCACGAACAAACTGTTCGGCAGTCCCGATCAACCGACAAAGCTGTACTATATGGGACCGATGTTCCGTTACGAGCGTCCGCAAAAAGGCCGTTTCCGCCAGTTGCACCAGTACGGTGTCGAGGCGATCGGCAGCAGTGACCCGGCCGTCGACGCCGAAGTGATCAGCCTCGCCTACACGATCTACAAGTCGTTCGGCCTGCAAAAAATCAAAGTCGTCGTCAACTCGCTCGGTGACGCGGAGAGCCGCAACGCCCACCGCGAAGCGCTCATCCGTCACTTCGAACCGGTCCAAGACGAATTGTGCCAGGACTGTCAGACGCGCTTGCACCAAAACCCGCTCCGCGTCCTCGACTGTAAAGTCGATCGCGATCACCCGGCGATGAAGTCGGCACCGTCGATCCTCGACTTTTTGAACGAAGAGTCGAAAGCGTATTTCGACAAAGTGCTCGAGCACTTGGACGCGCTCGGTGTCGCCTACGAGGTCGACCCGACACTCGTCCGTGGCCTCGATTACTACACGCACACGGCGTTTGAGATCATGTCGGAAGCAGAAGGTTTCGGCGCGATCACGACGCTTTGCGGCGGTGGGCGCTACAACGGCCTCGTCCAAGATATCGGCGGTCCGGATATGCCAGGTATCGGCTTCGGCATCGGGCTTGAACGGCTCATCCTCGCGCTTGAGAATGAGAACGTGCTCCCTGAACTCGAGACGGGATTAGACGTCTTCGTCGTCGCCCAAGGCGGGAAGGACGTCGAGACGACCGCGACGCGCCTGTTGCAACTCCTCCGCATGGAAGGGTTCAAAGCCGACCGCGATTACCTCGGACGTAAGTTCAAAGGTCAATTCAAACAAGCCGACCGCTTAAATGCGGCATTCACCGTCATCCTCGGAGACGATGAAGTCGAACGCGGCTCGGCCTCGCTCAAAGTCATGGCAACTGGAGAACAAGTCGATGTGCCACTCTCGGCCGTCGCAGACAAAATTCGTGAACTATCGGAAGGAGCAGGACAATGATCGGACGCACACATATGAACGGCCGCGTGACAGAGTCACTGATCGGCCAAGAAGTACAATTGAAAGGTTGGGTCCAAAAACGCCGCGACCTCGGAGGACTCATCTTCATCGACCTTCGTGACCGCACAGGCATCGTCCAAGTCGTCGTACGCCCGGAAAATGAGGCCGTGCACAAGCTCGCCGAGTCGATCCGCAGCGAATACGTCTTAGACATCAAAGGGACCGTCCTCGAACGTGAAAATAAAAACCCAAACATGCCGACAGGGAATATCGAAGTCATCGCCTCAGAGATCAACATCTTGAACGCGGCGAAGATGACGCCGATCCCAATCGGTGACGAGGCGGAAAACGTCTCAGAAGACCTTCGTCTCAAGTACCGTTACCTCGACCTTCGTCGTCCGGCGCTTCAAGAGACGTTCCGTCTCCGCTCGAAGGCGTCGAACACGATCCGTAACTTCTTGACAGAAGAAGAGTTCCTCGAAGTCGAGACGCCGATCTTGACGAAGTCGACACCGGAAGGCGCCCGTGACTATCTCGTCCCGAGCCGTGTCCACGGTGGCGAGTTCTACGCGCTCCCACAATCACCGCAGCTGTTCAAACAGTTGCTCATGGTCGCTGGGTTCGACCGTTACTTCCAAATCGCCCGCTGTTTCCGTGACGAAGACCTCCGGGCCGACCGTCAACCGGAATTCACACAAGTCGACATCGAGACGAGCTTCATGGACGTCGAAGACTTGATGGCGATGATGGAAGCGATGATGGGGCAAGTGATGGAAGCGACGCTCGGTCGCACAGACACACCGTCCAAGTTCGAGCGGATGACGCACGAGGAAGCGATGCGTCGCTTCGGTTCGGATAAGCCGGACACACGTTTCGGTCTCGAACTCATCGACGTCGCCGACGCCGTCACAGGCGCAGGCTTCAAAGTGTTCGATATGGCGCTCGAGTCGAACGGACACGTCAAAGCGATCAACGTCAAAGGCGAGGCCGACAAGTTCTCGCGTAAAGACATCGACAAACTTCAAGAGTTCACGGCCGTCTACGGCGCGAAAGGCCTCGCTTGGCTTAAAGTGACGGCTGAAGGCTTGAACGGACCGATCGCGAAGTTCTTCGACGAGACGTACGCACAGAAGTTGATTGAAGCGACGAACGCGGAAGCGGGCGATCTTCTCTTGTTCGTGGCGGCAAAACCAACTGTCGTCGCCGACAGCCTCGGCGCCCTTCGTGTCAAGCTCGGTCATGAGCTCGGACTCATCGACGAGTCGAAGTTCAACTTCCTTTGGGTGACGGACTTCCCGCTCGTCACGTTCGAAGAAGAAGACGGCCGCTTCTACGCCAACCACCACCCGTTCACGATGCCAAACCGTGACGACCTCCATCTTCTCGAGACGGACCCAGCAAGCGTGCGCGCGCTCGCGTATGACCTCGTCTTGAACGGCTATGAGCTCGGTGGCGGATCGCAGCGGATTTATGAGCGTGACATTCAAGAGCGCATGTTCAAACTGCTCGGCTTCACGGTCGAAGAGTCGGTTGCCCAGTTCGGCTTCTTGCTTGAGGCCTTCGAATACGGCACACCGCCGCACGCGGGTATCGCGCTCGGTCTCGACCGCCTCGTCATGATCCTCGCGGGTCGTTCGAACCTTCGTGACACGATCGCCTTCCCGAAAACGGCGTCGGCGAGCTGTCTATTGACGCAAGCACCAAGCCCGGTCGCGGACGCGCAACTCGAAGAGTTGTCAATCCGGACAGCGGTGAAAGAGAAGAAACAAGGATAAACAAAAGGAGGTTCGCCGCGGCGAACCTCCTTTTTAGTCATTCTGCTGTTCCATCTTCTTTGCGGTCCGTTGAAGCGCGAACCCGAACGCGAACAGCGATGCGATCACGGCCGTCATCGTATAGACGGAGTCCGTGAAAGCGAGATAGATGCCGAACAAACCGAGGCCGAAGCTGAGGAGGAACCAAAGCATCAACTTCGGGTGCTCCTGGAGCGCTTGTTTCATGCGCTCGGCACGTTCAGCTGGCAACCGGTCCCGTCGGTCACAAGCAGGTTCGAGTTGAACACTTGACCGTTGCTCTTCAAGACGAGCGACCGTTTATCGTCGCGGTAGTCGATGATCATGTCTTCATCTAGGAAGACTTTCGTCCAGTTCTTGATGAGGATTGGCCCGACGTTCGAGTCGATCTCGACGTCTTCTGGCGTCGTCTCGGTCACGTAGCGGATCTCGAAGATGCCGCTATTGCCGCAACCGCAGCCTTCCGTCTCATAAAACAAATGCATCTGTCCGTCACGGTCGCCTTTTAAGGCGTTGATACGCTCTCTCGCGCGGTCTGTAATCTGTACGTTCATTGTTATCACTCCTTACGTCCATTATACATCGTCTGAAAAAAGATTGAAAAAGACGTGCTTCCCATTTTCCACTTCCTGCAAAAAAGCGTAAACTATTTGTTTAGAAGGGGGAAAGGAAATGATCTCACGTTTTTTTAGTTATTACCGTCCACATAAGAAGTTATTCATCCTTGATTTCACGTTCGCCATCCTCGTCGGCCTGCTCGAGCTCGGCTTCCCGCTCGCTGTGAAATGGTTCATCGACGTTCTGTTACCGGGCGGCGAATGGAACTGGATCATTATTATCAGTATCGGCCTGCTTATTCTGTACATACTCGCTATGATGATGCAGTACGTCGTCAACTATTGGGGACATAAGCTCGGGATCAATATCGAGACCGATATGCGCGAAGAATTGTTCACGCACATCCATAAGCAATCGTTCCGCTTCTTCGACAACCATAAGACCGGTCACTTGATGAGCCGGGTCACGAACGACTTGTTCGACATCGGCGAAGTGGCACACCACGGCCCGGAAGACTTCTTCATCGCCATCATGACATTGCTCGGCGCGTTCGGGATCATGTTCTCGATCAATCCGCAACTTGCGCTCGTGACGGTCATCGCCGTGCCATTCCTCGTCATCATGATCACGTACGCCAATAAAAACATGAACAAGGCGTGGCAAAAGATGTACGGCAACATCAGTGAAGTGAACGCCCGCGTCGAAGATAGCGTCTCTGGCGCGCGTGTCGTCCAGTCGTTCACGAACGAGACGTTCGAGATCAACCGGTTCCAACAAGACAACAACTTCTATCGCGGTTCGAAGATCGAAGCGTATCGGGTCATGAGTAAGTCGCTCGCCGGGATCTATATCACGACACGGCTCATGACATTGCTCGTCCTCGTCTACGGGGCGTACTTGACGTATGAAAACGAATTGACATACGGTGAGCTCGTCGGTTTCATCTTGTATATGAACTTGCTCATCAAACCGGTCGAGAAGATCACGGCGCTCCTCGAGATGTATCCGAAAGGGATGGCCGGCTTCAAACGGTTCACAGAACTGATCGATGAGGCACCGGACATCGAGAACCGTCCGGACGCGGTCGAGGTCAGTTCACTGAAAGGGAACATCGCTTTCCACGACGTCTCGTTCGGCTACTCGGACTACCGAGAAGTGTTGACGCATATCGACCTCGACATCACGACCGGATCGACGGTCGCCCTCGTCGGGACGAGCGGTGCCGGCAAGACAACGATCTGCTCACTCATCCCACGCTTTTATGACGTGACGGGTGGGGCCATCACGATCGACGGGATCGACATCCGTGACATGACGAAAGAGAGTCTGCGTCGCCAGATCGGGATCGTGCAGCAGGACGTGTTCTTGTTCGCCGGGACGCTCCGCGAGAACATCGCCTACGGCAAGCTCGAGGCGAGCGACGCGGAAGTCATGCACGCGGTCGAGAAGGCACATTTGAACTCGCTCGTCGACGAACTCGAGCACGGGCTCGACACACAGATCGGAGAGCGGGGACTGAAACTGTCGGGCGGACAGAAACAACGGATCGCCATCGCCCGCATGTTCTTGAAGAACCCGCCGATCTTGATCTTAGATGAAGCGACGTCCGCCCTCGACACCGAGACGGAAGCGATTATCCAAGAGTCGCTTACGGAACTCGCGGCCGACCGGACGACGCTCATCATCGCTCACCGTCTTGCGACCGTGAAGAATGCCGACCGCATCCTCGTTGTCACCGCCGACGGCATCGTCGAGGACGGCACGCACGACGAGTTGAGTGCCAAAGGCGGCGTCTTCGCCGGGCTGCTCAGACGGCAGCAGCTATAACTAGTCGGGCAGCCACCAGTGATTCAAGTCTTGGTGGCTGTTTTGCGTAAAATGGGTATAAACAAGCATCAGTGTGTGTGTGAGGAGGAAACGAATTGATGAAAGCAGTTCAAGTTATCGGATACGGTGACGTCGATCAATTACAGGTCGTCGACGTCCCGGTCCCGACACCGAAAGACGATGAGGTGCTCGTCCGCGTACAGGCGTGCGGCATCAACAATACGGAGATATGGATGCGAGAAGGGGCGTACGGGACGGATCAGGAGTCGGGCTGGCGTCCGGAGGGAGTCCAGTTTCCACGGATTCCAGGATCAGATATTACCGGAGAAATTGTCGGGGTCGGGAATCAAGTGGATGAAGGGATGATCGGCCGGCGTGTCGTCTTGTTTCCGTTCACGTCGAGTGGGGCTGACGGTGCGGAGCATATCGCTCCCGACATGTCGTTCATCGGCTCGGAATATGACGGCGGTTATGCGGAATATGTCGTCTGGCCGGCCGAGCTTTGTTATGACATGCCGCTCGACAGTTTCGTCGACAGCGCCGTCTTCTCGGTGAGCGGGTTGACGGCTTGGCACATGAACGAGCAAATTCAAATCCGTCCTGGTGAGACGGTCGTCGTCACCGGTGCGAGCGGCGGTGTCGGCTCGTTGAACGTGCAGATTGCAGCGCACGTGTTCGGAGCGAACGTCATCGCCATCATCGGCGATTTGAAAGACGCACCGAAACTGAAAGCGCTCGGGGCGAGCCACGTCGTTTCCTATCGGTCGAAGACGCTCGCGGACGAGATTTTAGCAGCGAACGGTGGACCGGTCGATGCCGTGCTCGACGTCGTCGGGGATGCGTTGTTCGCAACGTCGCTCGATGTATTGAAGAACGGCGGTAAGTTTTGCATATCCGGATCGGCCGGGGGACAACGGACCGATCTCGATTTCCGTACGCTCTATTTGAAGCACATTACGATGTATGGATCGGTGCTCGGGACACGAGCGGAATTCAAAGCGATGCTCCAAGCGATTTCGAGCGGTCAGATCAAGCCGGTCGTCGACCGCACATTCTCGTTAGAAGAGGCCCGGGCGGCGCAAACGTATTTCAAACAGCAAGGCAAGGTCGGTAAGATCGTCCTCGTCCCGTAACAGCAAAGAGAGGAAATCGGACCCCTTGAGTCCGATTTCCTCTCTTAAATTCAGGCGATATCGGCTTTCGCCCGGTCGATGACCGAGACGAGCCGGCGGAACTGTTCGAGCCAAAACTGGAAGAACGGACCGATCAAGAAAATCGACAGCACCGTCCCGAAAAAAACGGGACCGCCGAGCACCCAGCCGATCAAGCAAGCGGAAAGCTCCATCCACGTCCGCATCATGCGGACCGATGTATTGAAACGGTCGGCCAAGGCGAGCGTCAGTCCGTCACGCGGGCCGGCGCCGTAACCGATGGCGACATACAGCCCGGCGCCCATGCCAATGACGAAGATGCCGAGAACGAGCCAGGCGATATTGAGTGCGGTTCCGTCGAGCGTCGGCAACAAGTGGTGGTCAAGGATCAAGTTCATGAACACACCGACGAAGACGGCGTTGACGAGCGTCCCGAACTGGGGTCGGATGCGGTCCAATATGTATTTGCATAAGACGAGCAACAGGCCGACGAGGAGAATGATCGTCCCGACCGAGATCGGCGTGTGCCGGGCGAGCCCGAGATGGAGCACGTCCCACGTCGAGACGCCGAGGTCGGCTGTGATCATCATCGACGACCCGAGGGCGAGCAGGAACAAACCGCCCATGAACAACGCCCACTTCAAACTAATTCGTAAAGACTGTATCCATACCGCCTGCATATTGGTCGCCTCGATTCCCTAAAATGTTCCATCATCATATCATAATTGGTTTCAAGGCAAGAAAAAAACGCCTCAGCTTGGCTGAGACGTCATTGATTATTTTTTAGGTGTTTCTGCTTTTTTTGCTTTGTTCTTTTTATAATAATTGTAGACGAACGGAGCGACCGCCGTCGCGACTTTGATGAGTGTACCAAATTTTCCTTTTCTAGCCATGTTGTTGCACCCCTTTCTCTTCTCTAAAGAGTTATATTCCACACGTTGCGGAAATGAAAACATATTTCGAACAGGTTCGACACGATTGATGGTAGATGCATCACGCATAATAGAGCCAGGAGGCGAAGGATATGAAGACGATTATTTGGTATCAGAACGATTTACGGATCGATGACCATCGGCCGCTCGAAGAGGCGCAGAAACATGATGAAGCGATCGAGGGGCATTACTTTATAAGGGAAGACGAGCTGAACGAAAATCGGTTCGGCGTCATCCCGCTCGGGGACAGACGGCTTCAATTTTTAAAAGAGTCGTTAGAAGACTTGGCCGGATCGCTCGATGCGCTAGGGATTCCGCTCTACGTGCATGTCGGTCATCCACTCGACATCCTCGACCCGACAGACCGCGTGTTGTTTCAACGGTCAATCGGGTTGAACGAACGCTTGCTTGAAAAAGACGTCATCGCACGTTGGCAAGGGGAGTGGCAATCGTTCGACGGATTCACGCTGTACCCACGCACCGAAATCCCGTTTAAAAAAATGCCGTTTTTGTTCACCGAGTTCCGAAAAGCGATCGAGGACGATGCCCGTCCTGAACAGCTGATCGAGCGGACGAGCTCAGGTCAGTCGCGTCCGCTCCTGTTTCCTGTCCCGTTCGAGCGTCCGACGCTTGACGCCCGGTCCGCTTTTCCGTTTCAAGGCGGCGAGACGTCGGGGCGGAAACGTCTGAGCGACTATTTGGCAGGTCCCGTCCGCACGTATAAAGAGACGCGGAATGGCTTTGGGGTCGACGACTCATCCAAGTTGTCGGCTTTTCTTGCCAACGGGTCGCTCTCGCCGCGGCGTGTGCTCCATGAACTAGAGCTTCATGAACGACAGCACGGGGCGAACGAGTCGACATATTGGCTCTATTTTGAACTGTTGTGGCGCGAGTTTTTCCAATGGGTCGCGCTCGAGCAAGGGAAGCGGTTGTTCCGTCGCCAAGGGATACGTTCGAAGGACAAGGCGTGGAAAGTGGACGAGGATGTGATTCATCGGTGGCAGCAAGGCGAGACGGGCGTCGCGTTCGTCGATGCGTTCATGCACGAGTTGAACGAGACGGGATGGATGTCGAACCGGGGCCGGCAAATCGTCGCGAGCTATTTCGCCAAAGAGCTCGGACAAGATTGGCGCTACGGTGCGGCCTACTTCGAAGCGATGCTCATCGACTACGACGTCGCCAGCAATTATGGCAATTGGGCGTATCAGGCCGGTGTCGGCAACGATTCACGCGACCGGCGTTTCAACGTCTCACGCCAACAAGATACGTATGACCCGACGCGTGCGTTTCGTGACACGTGGATGTGACGAAACCGTCACCGGAAATCGAGGTTTCTGATTGACTTCTTTTTACATGGGATGCTATAGTAAGGGCATCAGATGGGATACCTGAGGTGTTCGAGAGCCGCCTTCGTTATTTTGAGCCAACACTTTGAATACGGGAGATCGAACTGCTAGCCGGATCAACTGCCTCATCACGTGCAGGAGGACTTGTGAAGGGGACGCTAGATCACCCACCTGCTTAAGCAGGTTCAAAAGCAGGGCATCGTCACGGCACTCCGGGCCCCATCGATTTTATTGTAAAAACGTCGCTAGACGTCTTTTTTTTGATTATAATTCCGAGTAAAATAGTGTGAAAAAATAGTATTAATTTGGAGGAAGATTATGTTACACCAGTTTTCACGTAATGAGTTGGCCATCGGTCAAGAAGGTATTGAAACGTTGAAAGGGAAGACGGTCGCCATTCTTGGTGTCGGCGGTGTCGGCTCGTTCGCAGCCGAAGCACTTGCCCGAAGCGGTGTCGGTCGGATTGTGCTCGTCGATAAGGACGATATCGACATAACGAACGTCAATCGTCAAATCCACGCGCTCTTGTCGACAGTCGGACAACCGAAAGTCGAGGCGATGGGGGCACGTCTGCTCGACATCAACCCGGATGTCGAACTCGTCCAGTTGAAGATGTTTTATACCGAAGAGACGTTCGAAGAGTTCTTCGCTCAAAACATCGATTTCGTCATCGACGCGTCAGATACGATCATCTATAAAATCCATTTGATCGTCGAGTGTAAACGTCGTGGTATCCCGGTCATTTCAAGCATGGGGATGGCCAACAAGATGGACCCGACCCGGATTCAAGTCATCGACATTAAAGACACGTCATACGATCCGATCGCGAAGATGGTACGGACGCGTCTGCGTAAACATAACATCTATAAAGGCGTGCCGGTCGTGTTCTCGGACGAGTCACCGATCGTGACGCGCGAGGACGTGAACGAGGTCGTCGGTAAGAAAGACGCCCCGATCCGTAAAGCGAAGATGCCACCGAGCTCGAACGCGTTCGTGCCGTCGGTCGCAGGACTCGTCGCCGCCGGGTACGTCGTCAATCAAATGCTCGAGACGGCTGGTGTCGAGATCAATCGCATCCAGAACTAAGAAAACGACGCCGACTCTGGAAGAGTCAGCGTCGTTTTTCCCAATAGTCGAGCCGTTTTTGGAGTTGTTGCTCGAAGCCACGGCTCGTCGGTGTATAATATTTAGGACGTTTCCGGGCCAAATTTTCCGGCCAGTAGTTTTGCGGGACGTACCCGTCTTTCTCGTCGTGTGGATATTTGTAGCCGGCGCCATTACCGAGCTCGCGTGCCCCAGGGCTATGCGCGTCGCGGAGATGGACCGGGACGGGACCACCTTCGACCGTCCGGACGTGATGGATCGCCTTGTCGATCGCGGTGATGACGGCGTTCGACTTCGGTGCCGTCGCGAGATAGAGGACGGCCTCGGCCATCGGGATGCGCGCTTCCGGGAACCCGATATGTTCGCTCGCCCGTGCGGCTGCGTCGACGATGACGAGCGCGTTCGGGTCACTGAGACCGATATCTTCGGCCGCGTGAACGTACAGCCGGCGCATGATAAAGCGCGGCGATTCGCCCGCCTCGATCATGACGGCGAGCCAGTACAGGGCGGCGTCCGGGTCCGAGCCGCGGATCGACTTGATGAACGCCGAGATGACGTCATAGTGTCGGTCGCCCGTCTTATCGTATTTGATGGCTTTTTGTTGGATCGACTCTTCGGCGACGTCGAGCGTGATTTGAATCTTGCCGTCGACTTCCGGCGTCGTCAAGACGGCCAGTTCGAGCGCGTTCAATAAGACACGGTAGTCACCGTCCGCCATTTTGATATAATGGTCAACAGCCGCGTCTTCGATTTCAACCGGGTAGTTGCCGAGCCCTTTCTTGTCGGCGAGCGCACGCTCAAGCACGACCCGGAGCTCGTCTTGTCCAGGCGGCTCGAGCCGAAACACGGTCGCGCGCGACAATAGCGCCGCATTGACCTCGAAACTTGGATTTTCGGTCGTCGCCCCGATCAAGACGAGCTTGCCGGCCTCTAGCGCCGGGAGCAACGCATCTTGTTGCAGTTTATTGAAACGATGGATCTCGTCTAAAAATAAAATCGTCCGCTCTTGCTCGAAATCAAACCGAGATTCGGCTGCACGGATGACGCTCCGAAGCTCATCTAGTTTTGCCGTGACGGCGTTCAATTGAACAAACGTCGCTTTCGTATAGTTTGAAATGACGCGAGCGAGCGTCGTCTTGCCAGTGCCGGGCGGACCATAAAGAATAATGGTGCCGAGCCGGTCGGCTTCGATGGCGCGTCGCAACAGCTTGCCTTCACCGATGATGTGGCGTTGACCGATGACTTCGTCTAACGTCTCCGGGCGCATCCGGTTGGCGAGCGGCCCGCTATTCGATTGTTGAAATAAATCACTCATACGTACACGTTCCTTTCGACAAACGTTTGTTCGAACAGTATAACAGAAGGAGAAACCAATATGAAAATATCTACTAAAGGCCGTTATGGTTTAACGATTATGATCGCGCTTGCCCGTGAGACGGACAACAAACCGCTCAGTTTGAAGAAAATCGCGGCGCGCCATGAACTGCCAGAACATTACTTGGAACAATTGATCGGCCCGCTCCGTAACGGCGGTCTCGTCAAAAGTGTCCGCGGTGCCTACGGCGGTTATCAGCTCGTCAAATCCCCGCGCGACATCACGGCCGGTGAGATCATTCGATTGCTCGAAGGTCCGCTGACGATCGTCGAAGACTCGGAGACGGACGACGCCGTGAAGCGAAAACTTTGGGACAAGATCAAAGCGGCGATCGAGACGGTGTTAGAAGAAACGACACTCGCCGATCTCGCGGAAGAAGATTCAGAAGGCTACATGTTCTATATTTAACGATGAGGTGAACGGATATGAACTATTTTGACCACGCGGCCACGACGCCGATGCGTCCCGAGGTGCTCGAGGCGATGACTCCCTATTTTTTAGAGCAGTACGGCAATCCGTCGAGCATACATGGTGTCGGCCGGAAAGCACGGGCAGCACTCGACGCGTCACGACGGACGCTCGCGACATGGATCGGTGCGACGCCAAACGAGATCGTCTTCACGTCGGGCGGGACCGAGTCAGACAATTACGCCTTGTTCGGCGCGGCTTATGCGAACCGACATAAAGGGAAGCATGTGATCACGACGAAAGTCGAGCACCACGCCGTCTTGCATGCGATGGGGCAACTCGAGCGTGAAGGGTTCGACGTGACGTACTTAGACGTCGACGAGTCCGGTGCCGTATCGGTCGCTGCGTTTAAAGACGCGCTCCGTGACGATACGATCCTCGTCTCGGTCATGTACGGCAACAACGAGGTCGGCACGCTCCAACCGATTGCTGACATCGGGATGTTGCTAGCCGGCCGGGATACGTTGTTCCATACGGACGCGGTCCAGGTGCTCGGCACAGAAGCGATCGACGTGCACGCGCTCGGCGTCGACTTGTTGTCGGCGTCGGCGCATAAAGTGAACGGTCCGAAAGGTATCGGTTTTCTTTTTATAAAAACAGGTGTAAAATTAGCGACGCGTTCTTTTGGAGGACAACAAGAACGGAAACGTCGAGCCGGCACGGAAAACGTTCCGGGTGCCGTCGGATTTAGCCGAGCGGCCGAACTGGTCATAGCCGAACGGAACGAGCGGGTGACAGCTTACCGAGAGATGGCTGACACGTTGCTACACACGCTTGATGAACTTGGCGTCGAGTACGAAGTGAACGGGGCGAACCGCTTGCCGCACATCGTCAACTTGTACCTGCCGGGCATCGAGCTTGAGCCGTTCCTGATCATGATGGACATGCGTGGTTATGCCATTTCGAGCGGCAGTGCCTGCACGGCTGGAACGATTGAGCCGTCGCACGTGCTGACTGCCATGTACGGTCAATCTGACCGGACGAAACAATCGGTCCGCATCAGTTTTGGACTGGGCAACACGGTCGATGACGTGACACGGCTCGCCGAACGACTACATGAAGTCGTCTCGACATTTATGAACGGAGTGAGATAGATGAACTTACGAACAAAAGCCCCTGAAGACACGACGGTCGTCGTCGGAATGTCAGGCGGCGTCGATTCTTCGGTGACGGCCCATCTGTTAAAAGAGCAAGGGTATAACGTCATCGGGATCTTTATGAAAAACTGGGACGATACGGATGAGTCTGGATTCTGCACGGCGACAGAAGACTATGAGGACGTCATCGCGGTCGCCAACCAAATCGGGATCCCGTACTACGCGGTCAACTTCGAGAAAGAATATTGGGACCGCGTCTTTGAATATTTCTTGGCCGAGTATCGCCTCGGGCGGACGCCGAACCCGGACGTCATGTGTAACAAAGAGATCAAGTTCAAGGCGTTCCTTGATCATGCGCTCCGGCTCGGGGCCGATTTCGTCGCGACAGGGCATTACGCCCGCGTCGAGTTCGTCGACGGCGAGCACCGTCTGTTGCGTGGGAAAGACGACAACAAGGATCAAACGTACTTCTTGAACCAATTGTCGCAAGACCAACTCGCACGGACGATGTTCCCGATCGGGCACATGGACAAAAAAGACGTCCGTGTCATCGCTGAAGAAGCTGGACTCGCGACGGCGAAGAAGAAAGATTCGACTGGCATCTGCTTCATCGGAGAGCGGAACTTCAAAGAGTTCCTCGGTCAATACTTGCCGTCACAACCAGGTGAGATGCAGACGCTCGACGGGATTGTGAAAGGACGCCACGACGGGCTCATGTATTACACGCTCGGTCAGCGGCACGGTCTAGGCATCGGCGGAGACGGAGAGCCGTGGTTCGTCGTCGGGAAAGACGTCGAAAAGAACATCCTCTACGTCGGCCAAGGCTTCCATCACGACGCGCTCTATTCAGACGCGCTCTTTGCGTCACAATTGTCGTGGACCGGCTCGGCTCCTGAGGCTGAGTTCCGGGCGACGGCGAAGTTCCGCTATCGTCAACAAGACGTGCCGGTAACGATCGCGCCGCTCGATGGTGGCGAAGTACTCGTCAAATTTGATGAGCCACAACGTGCCATCACGCCAGGACAAGCCGTTGTCTTTTATGACGGCGATATCTGTCTAGGCGGGGCGACGATCGACAAAGCGTATATTAACGGGAAACAACTCGACTATATCGGATGAGGTGATGACAGTGAACGCAAACGAACAAGGCATCCAAGCGATGCAGCAAGGTGAATTTGAACAAGCGGCCAAACATTTCAACGACGCCATCGAGGCGAACCCGACGGACCCGACCGGTTACGTCAACATGGGCACACTGCTTCAAGCGATCGGTGACCATGAACGGGCGGTCGTCTTTTACGACAAGGCGCTCGAACTCGACAATGCGTTCGGTGCGGCCCATTACGCGAAAGGCGCGCTCGCCTATGAGCTCGAACAAGTCGACTTGGCCGAGGCGTCGCTGCGACAAGCGCTTCTTTCCGGCATGAATGATGCGGACTTGCACTTTATGCTCGGTTTGACGTACAAGGCGATGGGCGACTTCGTCCGCGCGTTGCCGCGACTTCGGGAAGCGAAAACGCAAGCGCCGGAAGACGTCGAGATCACGTTCCAATACGGGCTCGCGCTCGCGCAAAACGAGCAGCTCGACTTGGCGGTCGACGCACTCGAAGACACGCTCGACTTGGATGCGTCGCATACGGACGCCCGCTACAACTTGGCCATCGCCTATGCGTTCCTCGGTGAGCAGGACAAGACGTACGCCGAACTCGAGCGCGTACTCGAACTACAACCGGACCATGAGCTCGCGCGTGACGCGAAAGCGAAAATGGATGAATTGCTCGGAAACTGATTACGAAAAGCGCCTCTCGCTATTTTTGCGAGAGGCGCTTTTCGTCCTGTTGTCAGTTCACAAGTTCTCCGGCGAACCAGACGAACAAGTTCAACGTCGTCAACAAAAGTGTGCAGGCGAGCACAATGTAGCTCCACACGACGCGTTTCCCTGATTTAGCCCGGCGTATACCATCCGTCAAAATGAGGAAGGTCACACCGAATGAGACGAATGTTAATGCGGCAAAAGAAGTCGGGCGATCGAGCGTCGGAAAAGCATCAATCATGAAATACAATACAAACGTGAGCATTCCGAGACCAATCATGAGCAGAAGAGGGAAGAATCGCATCTGGCACAACCTTTTCCATTTTCTCTCATCTTATCATGAAGAGAGAACAGTCGAAAACAGCCGTCATAGCTGTTTCGTCGTGATCTTCACCGGCTCGCCGGCAAACTCGCCGTACGCCTCGTCCATATTTTTCGTATACAGTTCGATGACGTTCTTGCTCGGGTCCTTAAAATAGACCGAGCGCTCTTTGCCGTTGACCGTCTCATCCTCGTCCCACGTCCGCAACTTCGTCGGGATCGTTGACGCCTCGAGCACTTCTAACGCTTGATCGAACGATTCCATCGGCACGAAAAAGGCACAATGGACGTGGGCGCCGCCTTCGTCATACAGCGTGTCCCATGCGGTCACTTGTTGCTGACGGTTTTCTTCCTCGTCTGGAGTGAAGTCACGCTTCAGCCAAAGACCGAGGCGTGTGTTGCCGCCGACGTACAGCCATGTCGCCCAAGGTTCGTTCGCTTGTTCTTGCGACGCGCTCGGTTCGGCGTCATCGCCGACCCATTGCTCGACGACCGGCAGACCGAGCTTGCCGTGCCAAAAATCGACGGCCTCGGTCATGTCGGTCACTTCTAAGACGAGTTCACATAGTCCACTGATTGGTAGCCGTTTCGTCATCATTGTTTCCTCCTTCATGGTTTCACTTCGACAGTTCCCGCTTTGATTCAACGAAAAACGTGCATAGCTTGTTTCAGGTTCGGGGAAAAGAAGGGGAACGCTAGAAAGGGGAGACATCATGCGCATACTTAGTCTATTCAGTGTCGTCGTATTCTTCATTGTCGAATGGTTCATGCTCGGACGTTTATTTACAGCGGTCGATGACCGGCTTGCCAGCGGGGAGTGGACGAACAACGTGCTGTACCGGGTCGTCATCGAGTCCGAGCGGGCGACATCGACGCTTTTGTTATTGTTTGTGACGTTCCTCGTCGTCGGGATCCTCATGCATTGGCTATTGTCGTCAAACCGGTCGTGGACCAAGACGCTCGGGACGGTCGGGGTGGCGTGGGTCGTCCCAGCACTGCTCGCGCTCACCGCTTGGTTCATCCCGAACCCGTACGTTCAACTCGTCATCATCGTCTTGCAGCTCTCGTTCATCCCGCTCATCCCGTTCGTCGGACAGACGGTACGGCTCGGTCACGTCGTTCTCAACTGGGGTGTCCACGTAGCGGCCGCCGGGCTCGTCTTCTTCATTCAACGACCGTCACTCGAGCAGCTGTTCCGCATCGAGCGGACCGAGCTATTTGATCGGCTCGAAGGATACGTCAACTCAGGTGAACTCGAACGGTTCGAGCGGTTGCTAGAGACCGTCGACTTGGAACAACTCGAACGCATCTTAAATCGGGTCGATATCGACCAATTGATTCGGCTGCTCGAGCGGCTTAACCTCGATCAACTCGAGCAAATCTTGAATCTATTCAGTTAGTCCATTTGTTCTACCGTTCGAACTCGGGCTATAATGGGGAATGGAAAACTAGCTGGAGGTGGCTCGAATGATAGCAGCACCTTACGAGTTGACAGGAAAAGTCATCCGCGTCCTGTTTCAATCGGAAGAAGAAGCGCATACCATTGCGCTCGTACGTATAAAAGAGAAAAATTTTGAGACAGACGAGACCGAAATGGTCATCGCCGGCGTCGGTGTCGGCATTGAGAAAGGCGAGACGTACAAAGCGCACGGCCGTCTCGTCGACCATCCACGGTTTGGCAAACAGATGAAAGCGGATTGGATCCGTCGCGTTGTCCCGATGACGAAGCGGGCCGCTGTCCGTTTTTTGACGAACGGATCGTTCCCAGGGATCGGCCAAAAGACGGCACAAAAAATCGCGGACACGCTCGGTGACGATTGTATCGACCAGATCGTCAAGCATCCCGATGTCTTATCGAAAATCGAAGGGTTGAAAGAAAAACAAGCCCGCGTCATCACCGAGCGGTTGAACGTCTTATACGGGGTCGACCAGCTGTTGCTGTTTTTAGCCCCGTTCGACGTGACCCCGCGACTCGCTTCGAAGATTCATAAAGAGTATGAAGGCCGCGCCATGGAGACGATTGAAAAGAATCCATACGCGCTCATGTATGACGTGCCAGGTATCGGCTTCAAGACGGCCGACGCCATCGCCGCTCACTTCGGGATTCAAGGCATCCATCCGGAGCGGATCGCGGCAGCGGTATTGTATGTGCTCGAACTCGAGCAAGGGAACGGACACTTGTTCGTCACGGCCGATCAACTCGCGAGCGAGATGCCGCGCATCATCGGCGGCGACCCGGGCGAGGCACTCAACGGCGCGCTCGAGACGCTCGTCAAGGATGAACGGATCATCGTCGAGGACGGTGTCGTCTATCATCCACGCATCTACCGGGCTGAACGAAAAGCAGCCGAAGAACTGGCCCGGATCATGTCGACATCGACGACGGAAGACGTCGATATGACGACGATCTTCGACGCGGTCGGCCGGGTCGAGGAGATGTTCTCGATCGAGTACGCCAAACAACAGCGCGAAGCGATCGAGCTCGCTTTGAAGTCCCCGCTCATGGTGCTCACCGGCGGACCGGGAACAGGGAAGACGACTGTCGTCCGCGGCATCATCCACGCCCTCAGCGACGTGTTCGATTGGAAACTCGAGCCGGTACCGAACCAACCGTTCCCGTTCGTCCTCGCCGCACCGACCGGCCGCGCCGCCAAGCGGCTCAGTGAATCGACCGGGCTACCGGCCTCGACGATTCACCGGTTGCTCAAGTTCGACGGCAGCTCATTCCAAGTCGATGACACGAACCCGCTCGTCGGCAAAGTGTTGATCGTTGACGAGGCCTCGATGATCGATATCTTCTTGTTCCGCAGCCTGCTGCGGGCCGTGCCGAACGGGATGAAGATCCTGTTCGTCGGTGACCGTGATCAACTCCCGTCGGTCGGACCGGGCCAAGTGCTCGCCGACTTGATGGCGACCGGCGGCATCCCTGTCGTCCGGCTCGACGTCGTCCACCGGCAGGCGTCCGAGTCGAGCATCCTGCGTTTGGCGCACGCGCTCAACGCGAAACAAATGCCGGACGACTTGCTCGCGGCGTTGCCGGACCGCCGGTTTTATACGGCGAACCAAGAGACGGCGCTGCAGGCGATCTGTCAGATGGCCGGCGCCGCACTGCGAAAAGGCTATTCGCCGTTCGACATCCAAGTGCTCGCCCCGACGTATCGCGGGGTATGCGGCATCGATGGGTTGAACGAGGCGCTCCAAAACGTGTTCAATCCGAAGTCGGCAGCAAGGGAAGTAAAACACGGCAATCGGACGTACCGGAGCGGCGACAAAGTGCTCCAACTCGTCAACAACGCCGAAGAGAACGTCTATAACGGTGATATCGGCGAGATCACGAACATCTTCTTCGCCAAAGAGAACGTCGACAAAGTCGATAAGATCTACATCCGCTTCGACCAGACCGAGGTCGAATACAACCGCAGCGAATGGGACCAGTTCACCCACGCCTATGCGATCACGATCCATAAGTCGCAAGGCTCCGAGTTTCCGATCGTACTCATGCCCGTCTTCTTCAACGGCGGCTTCCGCTCGTCGCGCAACTTGATCTATACGGCCGTCACGCGGGCGAAAAAGAGTTTGCTCTTGTTCGGCGACGTCCGGGCGCTCGAGGCGGCGACGCGGGAAGAAGAGCCGGTGCGGCGGACAAAACTCGTCGAACGGCTTGGCGGCAAGTCTTGACGTCTGGTTTCTGACATGTGATAATGACCAATAGAAAACTGAAACGATTAAAGACGATGAAGGAAATGAGTACGTCGTAACCGCCTCACCAGAGACATCTTCCTAGGCTGTGAGAAGATGGGGGTCGGTCGACTGAAGCTAGTCTGGAGTCCCCACTCACCCTGGGCGTCTCATCCGCGTTATCGGATGTTTCGAGGCACGGTAAATCCGTGCGAACGAGGGTGGTACCACGAAGCGATGCTTTCGTCCCTTTCCACAGGGACGGGCATCGCTTTTTTTTCGTTTCGTTCAGAATAAGGAGGAATTGTTGATGAAACCGCTCAAACCATTAACCGGCGCCGAGATTCGCCAAATGTATTTAGATTTCTTTAAGTCAAAAGGACACGCGGTCGAGCCGAGTGCCTCACTCGTACCGGTCGAGGACCCGACACTTCTTTGGATCAACTCAGGCGTCGCGACGCTTAAAAAATATTTTGACGGCCGCGTCATTCCGGCAAACCCGCGTATCGTCAACGCCCAGAAGTCGATTCGGACGAACGATATCGAGAACGTCGGGAAGACAGCGCGTCACCATACGTTCTTCGAGATGCTCGGGAACTTCTCGGTCGGTGAATATTTCCGCGAAGACGCCATCAAATGGGGTTGGGAATTACTCACGAGCGACGACTGGTACGGGCTTGACCCGGACTTTTTGTCGGTAACGATTCACCCGGACGACGAGGAAGCGAAACAAATTTGGCTCGAGTTAGGCGTTCCTGCTGACCGGATCATCCCGCTCAAAGAAAACTTCTGGGAGATCGGCGAAGGCCCGTCTGGCCCGAATACGGAGATCTTCTTCGATCGCGGCCCGGCGTTCGGTGACGACCCGACCGACCCGGAACTTTATCCAGGCGGCGAAAACGAGCGTTACCTTGAAATTTGGAACATCGTCTTCAGCCAGTTCAACCATGACGGTCACGGCAACTACACCGAGCTCCCGCGTAAAAACATTGATACAGGAATGGGACTCGAGCGAATGGCGAGTGTGCTTCAAGACGTGCCGACGAACTTCGACACCGACTTGTTCATGCCGATCATTCGCGAGACAGAAAAAATCAGCGGTGAGACGTATCGGGCTAACAACAGTAAAGACGTGGCGTTCAAAGTCATCGCCGACCACATCCGGACCGTATCGTTCGCGATCGGGGACGGGGCACTCCCGTCAAACGAAGGCCGCGGCTACGTGTTGCGCCGTCTGCTCCGTCGTGCCGTCCGTTACGCGAAGATGCTTGGGATCGAGCGTCCGTTCATGTTTGAACTCGTCGACGTCGTCGGCGACATCATGGTCGACTTCTATCCAGAAGTGAGTGAGAAAAAGGACTTCATCAAAAAAGTCATCAAGAACGAAGAGGAGCGCTTCCACGAGACGCTTCACGACGGCCTTGCGATCTTGAACGAAGTCGCGAAAGCACAAAAAGCAACTGGATCGAACGTGATCAGCGGAGAAGCCGCGTTCCGTCTATATGACACGTACGGTTTCCCGCTCGAGTTGACGATCGAATACGCAGAAGACCACAAGTTGACGGTCGATGAGGATGGATTCAAGCAAGCGATGAACGCACAACGTGAACGGGCCCGTACGGCACGTGCTGACGTCGAGTCGATGCAAATTCAATCCGGTGTCCTCGCTGACATCACGCTCCCGTCATCATTCGTGGGGTACACGAACCTTGAGTCTGAAGCGAAAATCGTTAGCTTGATTCATAAGGGCGAGCTTGCGGACGTTGTCGCGGCAGGAGAAGAGGCGCAAGTCATCCTTGACCACACGCCGTTCTACGCCGAGAGTGGCGGTCAGGTCGGCGACAAAGGCCGAATCGTCGGAACGGACTTCGTCTTGCGCGTCACGGGTGTATCGAAAGCACCGAACGGTCAAAACTTGCATACGGTCGTCGTCGATTCAGGGATCGCCAAGGCTGAGGTCGCGGTGACGGCTACGGTCGATAAAGACGAGCGCCAAGCGATCATCAAGAACCATACGGCGACGCACTTGTTGCACCGCGCTTTGAAAGATACGCTCGGTGAGCACGTCAATCAAGCCGGATCCCTCGTGACACCGGACCGTCTCCGCTTCGACTTCTCGCACTTCGGTCAAGTGACAGCGGAAGAACTCCAGTCGATCGAACGTCAAGTGAACGAGAAGATTTGGGCATCAATCGGTGTCGATATCGAAGAGATGAACATCGCCGACGCGAAAGCGAAGGGAGCGATGGCGCTGTTCGGAGAGAAGTACGGGGACGTCGTCCGCGTCGTCGCGGCCGGTGATTACTCGGTCGAGCTATGCGGAGGTTGCCACGTCGCCAACACGGCTGAAATCGGTTTGTTCAAAATTTTGTCTGAGTCAGGTATCGGGGCCGGGACTCGCCGGATCGAGGCAGTCACAGGCGCTGGCGCGTATGAAGTCATGAACCAACATATCGAGACGCTTGAAGCGGCTGCGAAACTGTTGAAGACGAAACCGTTCGAAGTGCCTACTCGCGTCCAAGCGCTTCAAGTTGAAATGAAAGAGACGGAACGCGCGACCGAGTCGTTGAAAGCCAAACTTGCGAACATCGAGGCGTCAACGCTCACGGATTCGATCGAGACGTACGGCGATGTTCAATTGATCGCCAAACGTGTCGACGGACAGGATATGGATGCGCTCCGGGGCATGGTCGACGAGTTGAAAGGAAAACTTGGATCAGCCGTCATCATTCTCGGATCAGCGAACGGTGACAAGGTCAACCTCGTCGCAGGTGTGACGAAAGACTTGAACGACCGCGGTTTCCACGCCGGGAAATTGATTAAAGAAGTCGCGACTCGTTGCGGTGGAGGCGGCGGCGGCCGTCCTGATATGGCGCAAGCCGGAGGTCGTGATGCGACAAAACTGGACGAAGCATTGAAGTTTGCTTCACATTACGTTCAATCACTGGCATAATAGAATGTGAAGTGCAAACGGAAAGAGGTGGATTCTTGTGAGCCAAATGGATCGCACGATGCAATTCAATTTTCCAGAAGATGATAATCGAGCCAATACTCGAGAGACACTGATCACGGTGTATCAAGCACTCGAGGAAAAAGGCTACCAACCGATCAATCAAATCGTCGGATACTTGTTGTCAGGTGACCCTGCCTACATTCCGCGTCATAACGATGCGCGAAACTTGATTCGCAAAATTGAGCGAGATGAACTGCTCGAAGAGTTGGTCAAATCGTATTTGAACGATCGGAAAGAGGACTAATATGAAGCGAGTTATGGGGCTTGATGTCGGTTCGAAGACGATTGGGGTCGCAGTGAGCGATCTCATGGGTTGGACGGCGCAAGGTGTGGAGACGGTCTATTGGACGGAACCCGACTTTGAACAGGCTGTTCGTTTGCTTCGACCGATTATCGAGCAGTACGATGTGAAAGAAGTCGTCGTTGGTCTTCCGAAGAACATGAACGCAACGATCGGTCCTCGGGGTGAGGCGTCACAGGCGTTTGCCGCCGCCCTCACCGAGGCGACCGGTTTGCCGACGGTTCTTGTCGACGAACGTTTAACGACGATGCAAGCGGAGCGGATGCTCATTTCAGCAGACGTCAGCCGTAAAAAGAGAAAGGCCGTCATCGATAAGATGGCAGCCGTCATGATTTTACAAAATTACCTGGATCGTCCAGGGAAATAAGGAGGAACTACGCATGGCAGAAATCCGTCGTGAAGAAGAAATGTACCGTATTCCAGATGAAAATGGAGACGAGCATTTATTTGCAGAAATTTTCCGTATGACGAGCGACCGTTCGAAAAAGACGTTTGTTGTCCTCGAACCAGTCGGTAACCCGGAAACAGAAGATGAAGATACAATCGAAGTTTACGCGTTTGAAATCGAAGAACTTGAAGATGGTGAGTTCATCTTGAAACTCGTCGAAGATGATGACGACTTTGAAGAAGTGATGGAAGCGTTCGACATCGTCAACGACGAAGTCGGATTAGACTAATAAATGGACGGGCGGCTAGGGTAAACCCTCGTCGCCCATCTTCATACAGAAGAACAGGGGAGAACACGCATGAACCATCCATCGATGCCTGATGAGAAGCGTGCGCGTAGCCGGATCGTTCGACGCATCACGGTTATTATCCTTGCTGTCTTTCTTCTTGTCATCGCCACGGGCGCCGCTGTCTCGTATGCATTCGTAAAGCGGTCACTTGAGCCGATCGATCCCGCTTCGTCCGAAACGGTCGAAGTCGAGGTTCCGCTCGGTGCAGGCTCAGGTTATATTGGCGAACTACTCGAAGAGAATGGACTTGTGAGGAATAGCACGATTTTCCGTTTATACACACGGTTTAAAAATGAGTCATCGTTCCAAGCGGGGACGTATACGCTGTCGCCGTCACAGTCACTTGACGAGTTGATCGCCACGCTGAAGACGGGTAAAGTGATCGTCGTACCTGACATCAAACTCGTCATTCCAGAAGGATTCACAATCGATCAAGTCATCGCGCGGCTCGCCAACGTGGCTGAAATTCCAAAAGAAGAGATTTCGGCACAGCTGAGCGATCAGGAATATATTCGTTCACTCGTTGCCGAACACGAGATGTTGACCGAAGAAGTGTTAGCAGAGGGGATTTATCATCCGCTCGAAGGCTACTTGTTCCCGGCCACGTATGAGTTCGACAAAGGTGTCACGCTCACACAAATCATCGATGAGATGCTTAAGCCGACCGAACAGCTTTATCTCGAGTATGCTGATACTGTCGAGGCGTCAGGACGTACGTTCCACGAGACGCTCGCCCTCGCTTCCGTCATCGAAAAAGAAGCGGTATCGACAGAAGACCGTCAAGAGATTGCCGGCGTGTTTGAGAACCGGCTTGCGGACGGGATGAAGTTGCAGTCCGACCCGACCGTTTGGTACGGAACGGGTGAGACGTCAATTTTCACGTCGTTCAATGATTTGCAAAACGATTCACTGTATAACACATACCGTTACGCAGGGATCCCGATTGGTCCGATTGCCTCGGTCAGTCGTGATGCGTTCGTAGCGACGCTCAACCCGAACGATACAGACAACGTTTATTTCTACGCACGGCCGCCTCGCGAAGGTTTCCCTAGCGGAGAAGTTCTGTTTGAAGTGACATATGAGGCACATCAACAGAACGTCAACAAATATCGCCCCGAATGGGAAGCGTTCGAAGAAGCGAACAACTGATAGATATGCGACCGGAGGCCTTGGCTTCCGGTCGTTTGAATGAATAGAGAGTAAGAGGTGTAAGACGTGGAACATTCATCCTATGAAGGATACGTGGAGGACTTGATTTTAAACCGGTCACCGCTCTTAGCGGAGATGGAAGAGTTTGCGCGCGTTCATCACGTGCCGATCATGGACTTGACCGGCTCAGAGGTGTTATTATCGTTACTCGCGATGCAACGGCCGCAGCGTATACTTGAAGTCGGGACGGCGATCGGATACAGTGCGATCCGCATGGCTGAGCTGTTGCCAGAGGCCGAGATCGTCACAATCGAACGCAACGCACGTCGTTACGAGGAAGCGCTCGGCTTTATCGGACGGTCGGACGTCTCGGACCGGATCACCGTCATTCACGGCGATGCGGTCGAACTGATTGGGTCGATCGAAGGACCGTTTGATGCGGTTTTCATCGATGCAGCCAAAGGCCAATATCAAAAATTCTTTGATGGGTATGGCGCTTTAGTACCAATTGGTGGTACTATTTACAGCGATAATTTGTTTTTGAGAGGAGACGTCCTGCTCGAAGACGTGTCAGTTCTTGACCGTCGGAGACGCCGGCTCGTCCGTCTCGTAAAACAGTTTACTGAGCAATTGATGGCACGGACCGATTATCACACCGCGATTTTGCCTCTCGGTGATGGCCTAGCAATCAGTCGTAAATTACGATGAGGAGGATTTAACTTTGATGCAACATAAACCCGTCATTATCGGCGTGGCCGGTGGGACTGGATCTGGAAAGACGACCGTCGCCCGTGCACTCGTGGATGCGTTCAAAGGACAATCGGTCGTCATGATCGAGCAAGATGCCTACTATAAAGACCAGTCAGAAATGACGATGGAAGAGCGATATAAGACGAACTATGACCACCCGTTCGCATTCGACAACGATTTGTTGATCGAACAGATCAAGCAGTTGCAAAATCATCAAGCGATCGAGAAGCCGGTTTACGATTATGCGGCCCATACACGTTCGGACGAGACGATTTTGATCCAACCGGTCGACGTCGTCATCGTCGAAGGGATTTTAGCACTCGAGGACGACCGTCTTCGTGAGTTGATGGATATTAAAGTGTTCGTCGACACAGACGCCGACGTCCGGATTTTACGCCGGATGCAACGCGATCTTAACGAGCGGGGACGCTCGATCGATTCGGTCGTCGCCCAATATACGAACGTCGTCCGTCCGATGCACTTGCAATTTTGCGAGCCGACGAAGCGTTACGCGGACATCATCGTCCCTGAAGGCGGCGAGAATTTTGTCGCCATCGATCTGCTCGTGACGAAGATCCGCTGGGTGCTCACGGAACGCAATCGGGCCTACTAAAATAAATCGTTTTCAATTCTGATTTGCTGTAATATACTAGGAGACAATGAAGGAGTGACGGATATGGCTGAAAAGCAACATTACATGACGTTAGAAGGACAAGACAAGATTGAACATGAATTGAATGAACTGAAGACAGTGCGCCGTAAAGAAGTCGTTGAAAGTATTAAGATTGCCCGTGACTTCGGAGACTTGTCTGAGAACGCTGAGTACGATGCAGCGAAAGAAGAGCAGGCTATGGTCGAAGGACGCATCGCACAACTTGAGGAGATGCTTCGTAACGCCGTCATCATCAAAGACGACGGTGCGGACAATTCAATGGTCGCAATCGGGAAAACGGTGACGTTCTTCATTCAAGCAGACAATGAAGACGAAACATATACAATCGTCGGCAGTGCCGAGGCTGACCCGTTCACCGGGAAAATCTCGAACGAATCACCGATCGCGAAAGCGCTTCTCGGTCGTACCGTCGGAGACGTCGTGAACGTACAGACACCTGGTGGCGACATGGTCGTCGAAATTAAAGAAATCAAATAATGACAAAAAGAGCGGCATCCAATTGGAGGTCGCTCTCTTTCTGAGGAGGCTATCACATGAAAATCGGAATCATCGGGGCGATGGAAGAAGAAGTGAACTTGCTTCGTAACGAATTGACAGAACGGACGGATACTGAGATTGCGAACTATCACTTCTATGAAGGATACCTTGGCAACGTCAAGGTCGTCATTTTAAAGTCAGGGATCGGAAAAGTGAACGCGGCCATCGGGACGACGCTCTTGCTCGACAAGTTCAAACCAGACGTCGTCATCAACACCGGTTCTGCCGGGGGCTTCAAGAAAGGGATGAAAGTCGGAGACGTCGTCGTCTCGACGGAAGTCCGCCACCACGATGTCGACGTGACAGCGTTCGGCTATGAGTACGGCCAAGTCCCGGGCATGCCTGCTGCGTATAAAGCGGACGCGCACTTGGTGGACGTCTGTAAGGAAGTCATTGAGAGCTTGCACGATGTGAACGTCCACACCGGGCTGATCGTCACAGGGGACTCGTTCATCAACGATTCAAAACGAGTCGCGGAAATTTTAGGACACTTTGATGGTGTCGCAGCCGTTGAAATGGAAGCGGCCCCGATCGCCCAGACGTGCCACCAGTTCGGAGTGCCGTTCGTCGTCACACGTTCAATCTCAGACAGCGCCGACGAAGAGGCGAACTTGTCGTTCGATGAATTTTTAGAGACGGCATCGATCAACTCGGCGAAAATGGTCATGGCGGTCACGAAACGGCTCGGACAAAGTGAATAATTCGAGAGGGATGCGTTGACATCCCTTTTTCATTCCCTTATATTAGTACCAGATACTAAGAATAGGGGTTATAGCTATGAACATTGGAATCATCGGCATCGGTTCGTTCCTTCCGGATAACCGGGTCACGAACGTCGATTTGGAAAAACGTATGGATACGAGCGACGAATGGATTCGGACCCGGACCGGGATCGAGGCGCGTCATTTGGCCGATGCGGACATGTCGGTAGCGGACATGGCGACTCGGGCCGCTAAACGGGCGCTTGCGAGCGCAGGGGTTGTGATCGAGGACATCGACGCGATCGTCTGCGCGACGGCGACGGCACCATCATTCCCGGCGACAGCTTGTCTCGTCCAAGCGAACTTAGGCGCGAAACGCGCCGTCGCATTTGACGTCAGCGCCGCCTGTAGCGGCTTCATCTTCGCGATGGATACGGCGAAGAGCTTGATGCAGTCGAAAGGCTTTAAACGTACACTCGTCATCGGAGCCGAAAAGATGGGCAATTTGATCGATTGGGACGACCGCTCGACTGCCGTCTTGTTCGGTGATGGCGCAGGTGCTGTCGTATTGGGGGAAGATGACGTCGCGGCAATCGATTCGATCGTTCTTGGGAGCGATGGTACGGGTGGGAAGTTCTTATATGAGAATGCAGATGGTAAAATCGTCATGAACGGGCGCGAAGTGTTCAAGTTCGCGGTCCGGAAAATGCCGGACATCGTGTTAGAGGCGCTTCATCAAGCCGGTAAAGACATTGCCGACATGGACGTCTTAGTCCCGCATCAAGCGAACCGCCGCATCATTGACGCGGCGATAGAGCGGTTAGGGCTCGCTGAAGACAAAGTAGTCGTCACGATTCAAGACCATGCGAACACATCGGCCGCCTCGATTCCGCTCGCGCTTGCTGAAGCGGTTAAAATCGGGAAGGTCACGGCCGGACAAACGGTCGTCATTGCCGGCTTTGGTGCCGGGCTCACTTGGGGAGCGAGCTGTCTCACATGGAATAACGCTAAAATCACGGAGGAGATTTGTTCATGAAACGAGTAGTCATTACAGGGTTAGGTGTCGTATCACCGTTAGGCAATGATGTCACAGAAATGTGGGGTCGGCTATTGAACGGGGACAATGCGGTCGATACGTTGACGAAGATTGATATTAGCCAGTACCCGGCGAAAGTCGGCGCTGAAGTCAAAGAATGGAATATCGAGCATTTGGTTGAGCCAAAAGAAGCTCGGAAGATGGACTCGTTCATCCAATACTCAATTTTAGCAGCGGACGCCGCACATCGGGATAGCGGTCTAGATGTGACAGCGATGGCGGACAAAGTCGGGACGTGGATCGGGAGCGGCATCGGCGGCGTCGAGACGATCGATAAACAAGCGAGCATCTTGCATGAACGCGGACCACGCCGAATCAGCCCGTTCTTCATTCCGATGATGATCCCGAACATGGCGAGCGGCCAAGTCTCGATCTACCTCGGGGCGAAAGGACCGAGCAACTGCTCGGTGACGGCTTGTGCTTCGGGCACGAACTCGATCGGCGAAGCGTTCCGGGTCATTCAACGCGGCGATGCGCTCGCGATGTTCGCAGGCGGGGCCGAAGCACCAATCACTCCGTTGTCGTTTTCAGGGTTCTGTGCCAATAAAGCGCTATCGACGAACCCAGATCCGGCGACGGCATGCCGTCCGTTCGATGCAAATCGTGACGGGTTCATCATGGGCGAAGGCGCAGGCGTCCTCGTTCTCGAAGAATATGAGCACGCGAAAGCGCGCGGTGCCAAAATGTATGCCGAAGTCGTCGGATACGGGATGAGCTCGGACGCCTACCATATCACGGCACCGTCACCGGAAGCGGAAGGCGGGTCGAAAGCGATGAGTGAAGCGATGCGTGACGCCGGAATCGCGCCGGAAGACGTCCAGTACATTAACGCCCACGGGACGAGCACACCACTAAACGATATGTTAGAAACGAAAGCGATCCGCAACGTGTTCGGGGAACATGCTGATCAGCTCGCCGTCAACTCGTCGAAATCGATGATCGGGCATTTGCTCGGTGCTGCGGGCGGCGTCGAAGCGGTCATCACGGCGTTGTCGATTCATGAGGGTCAGATTCATCCGACGATCAACTGTGACGAACCGGCAGAAAACTGTGACCTTGATTATGTTCGAGAAGGAAAGCGGGAACTTGATATTCAGTACGCACTGAGCAATTCACTCGGCTTCGGGGGCCATAATGCGACACTCGCATTCGCAAAAGTGACAGACTGATTGTAGAAAAATAGGTTAAAAACGGGTAGGGTATAAGGGTTGGTCTAACAGAAGGGAGAATGCCGAATGAAACGTTTTATCATCGGTGCCGCCTTGTTGGGTTCAGTCCTTATACTTTTTTTGATCATTTGGAACGGACAACGCGAGCAGGCACGTGAACTAGTACCGCAAGAAGAACAAGTCGTGACGATCCACGGGGAGACGTTACCGGAGCAACCGAACACGTTACTCGCCATCGACCCGAGTTCCCAGACGATATTGTCTCATGTCTATGAGGGATTGTATCGCTTCGGGGCGGACGGTGAAATTGAACCGGGTCTCGTCGAGAAATTGACCCGGTCAGAGGACGGTGCGACGTACACATTCTCGCTAAAACCGAGTCAGACGGTGGGCGGTAAGGCGGTGACCGCCGAGACGTTCGTCGACCATTTCAGAAAACTCGCGGATGACGATACGAACTCACCGTTTAGTTTCTTACTTGAAGATGTTAAAAATGGAAAAGAAATCAGTCTCGGAACAGCCGAGCCGGAGACGCTTGGTATCAAAGCGATCGATGCGCAGACACTCGAATTGACGCTCGAACGACCGATGGAAGGGTTCGAGGAGATTTTGGCAATGCCGGCGTTTCTTCCGCAAACAGCCATCGGGGCTTGGCCAGAACTCGATGCGAACGGACCGTTTCAAATCGAATCGATCGATGCGGCCCAAGTGACGCTGACGAAAAACGAATCTTATCACGACGCTGATAATGTGACGCTCGAGCGCATCATCATGTGGGCGGACGAAGCGCTCGGGACGGAAGCAACGGGCATTCACCCGCTTCCTTATGGGACGGAAGAAAGCGTGATCGACTCACTTGAAAGTGAAATCATCGATGTACCTCGGAGCGGTGTCTTCTATTTGAAATCGAACGTCGATGAATATCCGTTCGATGACCCTGACTTCCGCCGGTCGCTCGCGATTGCGCTCGATCGAGAGGCGTTCAAAGACACACTCGCCCGCGCCGAACAAACGACGGACCGGTTGCTCGTCACAGACGGCAGTGCGCAAGACGTCTCGTTTGAAGAAGATGCGTCTAGTTTGTTCGAGTCGGTCAAAGAGCGCTACGAAGAAGAAACGATTGACATCGAATTACTCAGCTTTGTCGATGAAGAAGCGAGACAAATCGCCGAGACGATTGAAACCGAACTTGAAAAACTTCCGGGGCTGTCTGTTTCCATCACTGAACTGCCGCTCGGTGACAAAGTTAGGAAAGAAGTCGCAGGTGACTATGCGCTGTCGCTGTCTGGTTGGCAACCGGATTATCCGGCGTTCAGTGCTTATTTGACTCAATTTGAAACAGGAAATTATTTGAATTCGAGTGGTTATAAAGACGAGACGTTCGATCGGCTGATGGAGGAGGCACGCTCGACTGAGGTACTCGAGGCGCGGAACGAAGCGTATCGTCAAGCCGAAAAACGCTTGTTGGAAGAGGCAGTCGTTATTCCAATCTACCAAGCTGGAAGAACTTACGCGGTCGATTCCACCTATGCGGAAATTGGATTTCCGGTCATCGGTCCTTCGTACGTCCTAACTTTTTCAAAAGTTTATAAAAAATGAGCTAAAAGCCCGTCTCCCTAGGCGGGCTTTTAGCCTATGGTAAAAATTTTTTAGAAAAATCAAAATAAATACTTTGCAAAATTATCAGAATATTGTATTATTGCATCAACGGGATTGTGGTAACAAATTTTGTAAAGTTAACTTTCAGAATTTTCTACCATCGTTCATTTCGTTAAAACGAAAATAATCAGGGGGTCATCGTAATGAATAAGAAAAAAGGTTTTGCATTAGCAACGTCGGTAACGCTTCTATCTAGCGCGTTCCTAGCAGCTTGCTCGGGTGGGGAAGAAGAAACAACGACAACAAACGGAGACGGAGGTTCAGAAGGTAGTGCAGATGAAGCGCAAGTCCTCAACTTGCTCGACAGTGCAGACATTCCTTCACTTAACCCAACTCTCGCGACTGACGCAGTATCGTTCAACGTCTTGAACAACGTTAACGAAGGTCTCTACCGTATGGACGAAGAAGACAACCCAACACCAGGGATGGCTGAGTCACACGAAGTTTCTGAAGACGGTAAAACGTACACGTTCAAAATCCGTGAAGGCGCAACTTGGTCTAACGGTGAGCCTGTAACGGCAAACGACTTCGAATACGCTTGGAAAGAAGTACTTAATCCGGACAACGGATCACAATATGCTTACGTCATGTCTGTCATCGAAGGCGCTGAAGCTTACAACACTGGCGAAGGCGAGCGTGACGCGGTCGGCGTTACAGCAACTGACGATCAGACACTTGAAGTTAAATTGACAGCACCAGCTGAATACTTCCTTGGTCTCACAAGCTTCGGCGTATTTATGCCTAAACTTGAAGCGTTCGACGCAGAACAAGGCGAGAACTTCGGTACGTCTGCAGAGACGACGCTCTACAACGGACCGTTCAAACTCGAAAGCTGGGAGCGCGAGCAAGGCTGGAAAATGGTCAAAAACGACGACTACTGGGATGCTGAAGCCGTCAAACTCGACGAAATCGACGTTAAAGTCGTTAAAGAAGTTTCAACGGGCGTCAACTTGTACGAAAACGGCGACGTTGACCGCACTGGTTTGACTTCTGAACTCGTTGCTCAATACCAAGACAGCGAAGAATTCTCGACTGTCGTTGAACCGACACTCTTCTACCTCCAGTTCAACACTGAAGTTGAAGCGTTCGACAACCAAAATATCCGTAACGCGATCGACCGTGCTTACGATAAAGCAGCAATCTCTGAAACGCTTCTCGCGAACGGTTCAGTACCTGCGAACTACCTCGTGCCGAAAGACTTCGTAACAGGCCCAGACGGTGCAGACTTCCGTGACGCTAACGGCGACATCGGTGGTTACAACGTTGAAGAAGCACAAAAACTTTGGGAAGCAGGACTTGAAGAGCTCGGGACAGATTCTGTCGAAATCGAACTCCTCAACTACGACTCAGAGTCTGCGAAGCAAATCGGTGAGTTCATCAAAGGTGAACTTGAGAAGAACCTTCCAGGCATGACGCTTACGATCAAGCAACAACCGTTCAACAACAAACTCGACCTCGAGAACAAAGGTGACTTTGAGCTTACATTCGCAGGCTGGGGACCTGACTACCAGGATCCAATGACGTTTGTTGACCTCTTCGTAACTGACGGACCATACAACCGTGGTAAGTGGTCGAACGAAGAATTCGATGCACTCATCGAATCTGCGAAAGCGAACACAGATGCTGAAGCACGTTGGAAAGAGCTTCAAGATGCAGAGAAAATCGTTCTTGAAGAGAACGCGATCTCGCCAGTTTACCAACGCGGATCAGCTCGTCTCACGAAGCCGTACGTTAAAGGAATCGTTGAACACGGGTTCGGCGCTGACTACTCGTACAAGTGGGCATTCATCGAAGGCAAAGAGCAATAAGCAACATTCACCAGAAAGAGACAGGGACGCCTGTTTCTTTCTTTTTTTGTGTTCTTCCATAAAGAAGCCGCCCAACGCATGCGTTGGGCGGCTCTGGCTTATTTTTTCACTTTGGCACGTTTTCGGCTTAAGCCCATCGCTTTCTCGATCTTGGCGAGGTTCTTGTTCGCGACTGCTTCGGCTTTCTCACGGCCGACATCAAGGATCGCATCAAGCTCTGACGAGTCGACGAGTTCGTGATAGCGCGCTTGAATCGGTTCGAGCATGGCGACGACCGCTTCGGCGACGTCTTGCTTGAACGTTCCGTAGTTCGAGTCTGCGTATTGAGTCACGAGATCTGTTATCGAAGTACCCGTCGACAACGAGTAAATCTCGAGCAAGTTCGAGATGCCCGGCTTATTCTCCCGGTCGAAGCTGATGACGCCGCTCGAGTCCGTGACGGCGCTCTTGATTTTTTTACGGATGACGTTCGGTTCGTCAAGCATCGAGATGAAGCCTTTAATGTTCGCGTCCGATTTCGACATCTTCTTCTCGGGGTTCGTCAAACTCATGATCCGAGCCCCTTCTTTTTGAATGAGCGGCTCAGGAATCTTGAACGTCTCATAATAGCGTTTGTTGAACCGTTCGGCCAAGTCGCGCGTCAGTTCGATATGTTGTTTTTGATCGTCACCGACCGGCACGAGCTCTGTCCCATAAAGTAGAATATCCGCCGCCATGAGTGTCGGATAGATGAACAGCCCGGCCCCGACGTTATCGCTACCTTGCGATTTATCTTTGTACTGCGTCATCCGACCGAGTTCGCCCATCCCAGCGATACACGTCAACATCCATCCGAGTTGGGCGTGCGCTTTTACTTCTGACTGGACGAAGATCGTTGCCTTCTCAGGGTCAAGTCCGCAGGCGAGATAGAGCGCCGCCAGCTTGCGGGTGTTGTCCATCAGCTCGACGCGGTCAAGTTGGACCGTGATCGAGTGAAGATCGACGATACAATAGTACGCGTCATGTTCTTCTTGAAGATCGACGAATTGTTTCATCGCCCCTAAGTAGTTACCGAGCGTCACAACGCCGGTCGGTTTAATGCCTGAAAATATCGTTGCCATGCCTACACCTCCATAAAATATAAAAAACCGCAGTTCTCCGCCCGAAAAATCGGGACGAATAACCGCGGTGCCACCCAAATTTGCATGAAATCATGCCACTTGATCGCGTTAACGGGCGTAACCGTCTCACCGTACTACCATTCAGGTGAGCCACTCTGAAGTCCATTCGCTTGAACGCTCTCCGTCTACTCGCAGCAACGTAGACTCTCTGGGGGAGAGGGAGTTCGAGGTACTTGTCTTCTTCCTTGTGTTTCCTATGTTCTGCATTTAGTTTAGCATATTGGTGGAAAAACAAAAAGGTCAAACGAGGGTGATGACGTATGACAGGATCACACTGCCAATCCCGACGTATACCCAACGCCAAGCCGACTGTTTACGGGCGGAACGTTCTTCTTTCATCTCGTCGTCGTCTTTTTCGTCTTCTTCATAATCGGAATCGATTTCCTTTAGTTTGGCGCGGCGATTTCGTTTAAACCCGTACATGATCCCGTCGAACAATCCTGAAGCGCTCATCTGTGAGAACATCCCGTACGCGAAGACGATCATGCCGGCGACGAACAAGCCGCCACTCAAATGAAACGCGAACGATTCCGCGCGGTAATACGACACATACGACCAAACCGTATAGGCAATTGTGACAATTCCCCAAACGATTAATATACTTCTAAAATTTTTCAATGTGACAAACTCCTTTCAACGTGATGACGCCAATTTATCACGTTTGCTTATGGTTCTATGATACGCGTAGTCCCGCTATTATGGCGAGAAGGAAGTTTTTTTAAATGACAGCGGTTTATTCCATAGTTGACAGTTTGATTAAAAATTTTTTACAATAGCCCTAACGTTCTTTCGTCGGATACTTTATGTAATATTCAGAAAATTAAAGAAAAAGAGTAAGATGTTAGTCCGACGGAATGCTAAGCTTCACGAGATTAGAAAGGGGACATCGCAATGAAGAAAAAATCGATTTTGCTAATGATGACACTCATCTTAGCGCTCGGTTCAGTGCTCGCCGCTTGCTCGACTGGCGGAGACTCTGACGGCGGTTCGTCTTCGAACGGAGACAAAGTACTTCGTTTGACGGACACGTCTGACATTACTACAGCCGACCCGGCGCTCGCAACGGACGCAGTCGCGTTCAACTTGATCGCCAACACAATGGAAGGTCTTTACCGTCTTGATCAAGAAGGGCAAGCCGTTCCAGCCATCGCTGAAGGAGAGCCGGAATTGAACGAAGACGAAACCGTCTACACGTTCACGCTTCGTGACGCCGAATGGTCGAACGGTGAGCCGGTCACAGCGAATGACTTCGTTTACGCTTGGCAACGTGCCGTGGACCCAGAAACTGGTTCGCAATATGCGTATATCATGAACACGGTAAAAAATGCCGAAGCAATCAACACGGGTGACCTTCCTAAAGAAGAACTCGGTGTGAAAGCAATCGATGAGAAAACGCTAGAAGTTACACTCGAGCGTCCGGACCCATCGTTCGTCTCACTCACATCGTTCGGTACGTTCACACCGATCAATGAAGCGTTCGCAACTGAGCAAGGAGCGGACTTCGCAAAAAACACAGAGAACCTTCTCTACAACGGTCCGTTCACATGGTCAGAGTGGGATCGTGAACAAGGCTATGTCTTGACGAAAAACGATACGTACTGGGATGCCGACAACGTCGCTCTCAACAAAGTAGACGTTCGTGTTGTCAAAGATACGTCAACGGTCGTCAACTTGTATGAAGCAGGCGATGTTGATTACGCAGGCCTCGCGTCTGAGCAAGTCGCTGCTTTCCAAGAAGACGAAGACTACAACACAGGACTTCGTTCAGCGATCGGTTACTTCAAGTTCAACCATGAAGATGAAGTATTCGCTGATGTGAACGCACGTAAAGCAATCGCTCGTGCCGTTGACCCGGCCGGTATCATCGACCAACTGTTGAACAACGGTTCAATCGCAACGACTTCGTTCATCCCGAAAGAATTCATCAAGTATGAAGACGGAACGGATTACACAGAAGGCGTCCAACACTTCGAGACAAACACTGACGAAGCAGCAACGCTTTGGGAAGAAGCAACTGGTGGCGAAGCGACCACAATCGAATTGCTTTCATTCGACAGTGAAGTTTCAAAACAAATCTCAGAGTACATGAAAGGCCAAATCGAGTCGAACTTGCCGAACGTAACGGTCAACATCTCGCAACAACCGTTCAACAACAAGCTCGAACGCGAAGCGAACGGGGACTACCAGATGTCATTCGCCCTTTGGGGACCTGACTATCAAGACCCGCTCACTAACCTTGGCATCTTCACGTCAGACAACGGTCAAAACGACATCAAGTACAAGTCGGCAGCATACGACAAGTTGATCGATGAAGCTTCGGCTGAAACAGCGATCGATGCTCGTTATGACAAATTCAAAGAAGCAGAAACGCTCTTGATCGAACAAGACCAAGCAATCATGCCGATCTATCAGGCCGGTGTCGCTTACTTGATTCGTCCGAACATCGAGAACTTCAACCGTCAACTTTTCGGTGCTGATTACCAGTACAAATACGTTGATATCAACTAAATAGGAGAGGGGACATGCGCAAGCATGTCCCCACTTTTCTAAAAAAAATATCGAATTGAGAGAAAATACTATTCAAATGTTTTGTTGGTAAAGTATAATGGAGTAACAGTGAAAATTCAGAATACTTCAGAAACTGAGGGTTTTTTGATTTTCATATGCTGTGCTAAGAGCCTTGAGATGACGTTTGACCTATTCTTTCAGAAAATTCCTTTCATTTTGTGAATTCAAGAAATGGGAAATATGTCATAGTGACGCTGTTGGTGCAAGCATAGACACAATTAGAAAAACAGGGGGTTTTTATTATGGGACGTTATATTCTTCAGCGGCTGGTTTACGGCCTCATCACGTTCTTCTTGATTGCGACGTTCACATTTTTCCTGATGGACCTGCTTCCAGGTTCACCGTATCAGAACCAGGAAAAATTGACGGAAACGCAAATTCAGATCTTGAACGATCGTTACGGACTCAATGATCCGCTTCCAGTTCGTTATGCGACTTACTTAGGGAACCTTGTCCAAGGCGACCTCGGCGTATCGTTCCGTACGGCCAACCGGCCAGTGACGGAGTTGATCATGGAACGAATCGGACCATCGGCCCAGTTAGGTATTCAGGCACTAGTGCTTGGTACGCTGACAGGACTATTGCTCGGGATCGTTGCAGCGATTCGCCATAACACGTACATCGATTATGGTTCAATGTTTGTGTCGGTAATCGGGATCTCTGTCCCGTCGTTCGTCTTTGCGGCCCTCCTTCAATACTACGTTGGGGTAAAATGGGGCGTATTGCCTGTCGCGTTCTGGGACTCGCCGGCGCATACGATCCTTCCGACCATCTCGTTGTCGCTCGGGGTCACCGCGTCGATCGCCCGTTTCGTACGGACCGAGATGCTAGAAGTGACCGGACAAGACTATGTCACGCTCGCGAAAGCAAAAGGATTAACCGGGAATGCAATCGTGTGGAAACATATGGTGCGTAACGCCATGATTCCAGCGATCACAATCCTTGGACCGATGACGGCTGCGCTACTCACAGGTACGTTCGTTATCGAGAAAATCTTTGCTGTTCCGGGACTTGGTGAATTGTTTGTAACGTCGATCACGTTGAATGACTATTCGGTCATCATGGGCACGACGCTCTTCTTCTCGGCTCTGTTCATTGTAATTATTTTACTTGTTGACTTGCTCTACGGAGTCGTTGACCCACGTATTCGTCTTGGGGGGGATAACTGATGATTGAAAATAAAAAAGATTTCGAGCAGTTCGACCAAGACATGTTCCAACGTGTCGAGATGAACGAACAGCTCGGTGAACGAATTGCCGGGAAAAGTTTGAACTTCTGGCAAGATGCATGGCTTCGTCTTAAGAAAAACAAAGCGGCCATCTTCTCGCTGTCGATCATTTTAATTTTAGTGTTGCTCGCGTTGTTCGGTCCGATGCTTTCAGCCCGTGACGCCTATGAACAAAATATCTCACAAGCGAAACTACCGCCTAAAGTCACAGGACTTGAGTGGGCCGGATTTGACGGCATGGCCAACCTCGGTGGGCGTGACATCAACTTCTATGAACAGAAAAACGTCGAAGAGAACTTCTGGTTCGGTACCGATTACCTCGGGCGTGATCTTTGGTCGCGTGTTTGGGAAGGGACTCGTATCTCGCTCTTCATCGGTTTGATGGCCGCAATCATCGATACGGTCATCGGTGTCGCTTACGGCGGCGTCTCGGCTTACTTTGGTGGCCGCATTGACAACATCATGCAACGGATCGTCGAGATTTTGACTGGTGTTCCTAACTTGATCTTGATCATCTTGTTCATCTTGATCTTTGACCCAGGTGTCTTCACCATTATCTTGGCGATGGCCATCACCGGCTGGATCGGGATGAGTCGACTCGTCCGCGGTCAGATTTTGAAACTGAAAAACCAAGAGTTTGTGTTGGCTGCCCGTACGCTCGGTGCTTCAAGTAACCGTTTGATTTTCAAACACTTGATCCCGAACACGCTCGGTGCGATCATCATCACACTCATGTTCACGATTCCATCTGCCATCTTCTTCGAGGCGTTCCTCAGCTTCATCGGGATCGGACTTCAACCGCCACAAGCGTCACTTGGTACGTTGATCAACGACGGATACAAAGAGCTACGGACGTTCCCGTACTTGCTCGTCATTCCGTCAATCATCATCGTCTTGCTCATGGTCAGCTTCAACTTGCTCGCCGATGGCTTGCGTGATGCGTTCGACCCGAAAATGCGTAAATAATTTAAACAGAGGGGGACTCGTGCATGGAAACGATTTTATCTGTCCGAGACTTAGCGGTCTCGTTCCATACGTATGCCGGAACGGTACAAGCCGTCCGCAACGTATCGTTTGATTTGAAAAAAGGCGAGACGCTCGCAATCGTTGGTGAATCGGGTTCTGGTAAATCCGTCACATCGAAAGCGATCATGCGTCTCATTCCGAACCCGCCAGGTGAGATCACGAACGGAGAAATTTTGTTCGAAGGAAAAGACTTGGCGAAGTTGTCAGAAAAAGAAATGTTGAAAATCCGCGGGCGCGACATCGCGATGATCTTCCAAGATCCAATGACGTCACTCAACCCGACGATGACAATCTTCAAACAGATTGCCGAAGGATTGAAGCAACACCAAGGATTGACGGGGGAAGATGCGAAGAAGCGTACGCTCGAATTGCTCACACTCGTCGGGATTCCGAACCCAGAGGCACGTCTTAAGCAATATCCGCACCAACTTTCAGGCGGTATGCGTCAACGGATCGTCATCGCGATCGCGCTCGCATGTAACCCGAAAGTGTTGATTGCCGATGAGCCGACGACGGCACTCGACGTGACGATCCAAGCCCAAATTTTAGAATTGTTGAAAGACATTCAGCAAAAAACGGGTACGGCTATCATCTTCATCACGCACGACCTCGGTGTCGTCGCGAACATGGCTGACCGTGTCGCCGTCATGTACGCCGGTAAAATCGTCGAAAGAGGAACGGTCGATGAGATCTTCTATGAGCCGCGTCACCCGTACGCTTGGGGACTGCTCGGATCGATGCCGCGTCCGACCGATGATCCGAACGAAGCGCTCCCGGCCATCCCGGGCACGCCGCCTAACTTGCTTGACCCGCCGAAAGGTGACGCGTTCGCACCGCGTAATCCGTATGCGATGAAAATTGATTTCGAGAAAGAACCGCCGATGTTCCAAATTAGCGATACACACTATGCAGCGAGCTGGCTCTTGCACCCACAAGCACCGCAAGTGACGCCGCCGCGAGCGATCCGCGATCTCGCGCTCAAATATCGTCCTGACAGCGCGTTCGCGAAATCGATTTTGAAAGGTGGTGCTGAATAATGGAACGTGAAAAATTATTAGAAGTACGAGACCTGAAGCAGCACTTTAAAATTGGCCGAGGCCGCGTCGTCAAAGCGGTCGATGGCATCTCGTTCGATATTTACAAAGGTGAAGTACTCGGTCTCGTTGGAGAGTCGGGTTGCGGTAAATCGACGACAGGTCGTACGATCATCGGCCTTTACGATGCAACCGACGGCGATGTTCTTTTCAAAGGTGAGAACGTCCACGGGAAAAAGAATAAGGCTGAGAAGTTAAAATTCAACCGGGCTATGCAGATGATCTTCCAAGATCCGTATGCGTCGCTCAACCCGCGGATGACGGTCGCTGATATCATCGCTGAAGGCATCGATATCCACGGCCTTGCCAAGACGAAAGAAGACCGGATGAACCGTGTGTACGACCTTCTCGAGACGGTCGGCCTCACGAAAGAGCATGCGAGCCGTTACCCGCACGAATTCTCAGGCGGACAGCGTCAGCGGATCGGGATTGCCCGTGCGCTCGCTGTTGAGCCGGACTTCATCATCGCCGATGAGCCGATCTCAGCACTCGACGTGTCGATCCAAGCTCAAGTCGTCAACTTGATGAAAGAGTTGCAACGTGACCGTGATCTCACGTACTTGTTCATCGCCCACGATTTGTCGATGGTCAAGTATATCTCGGACCGGATCGGCGTTATGTACCAAGGTCACCTCGTCGAGCTTGCACCGGCAGAGCGCCTGTACGAGAACCCGATTCACGCTTATACGAAATCGCTCTTGTCTGCAATCCCGCTTCCGGATCCAGAACATGAACGGACACGTAAGCGGATCGTCTACGAATCTGGCTCACTTGGTGCTGTCGGACGGTCGGATGAAGATTCGAGCATCCCTGCGCTTCGCGAAGTCGAACCAGGTCACTATGTTTCGCTCACAGACGCAGAATATGAGGCGTATAAAGCCCAGCTCGTCTAATACGAAAAGCCCCAAAAATCCAATTGGATTTTTGGGGCTTTTTTGCTCAAACGAAAACACCGTGGGAGACCCGGACGGTGTTAGGCGTTTGAGATGCGCGGCAAGTTCGAGAGACGCTCGACGACGGCATCGATTAAACGGACGCGAGCGAGCGCGTCTTCAATCTCCATCGTCTCGTAGTGGTGGAGGCCGCCCGGCTGTTCGACGAACGTATCGGCGTCATGGACGAGCTGTTGGAGCGGGGTCCGTTGGATGCGGTTAGGCGGAAGGTAAGAATCCGTATGAAGCAGGATCATGACGGAAATTTCCTTGGCCCGAGCCGGATCTTCTCCGAGCCGGATCAACAGTTTATGGGCTCGTTCCGCGCCTTTGATGGCGTGGATATCGTTTTGGCGATACAAGTCGTAGTTCCACTTGCCTTCGGTGTACCATTCGTAATGACCGATGTCGTGGAGCAGTGCAGCCTTCGTTGCTAGATCGGTGTCGAGCCCTCGTCGTGTCGCCAATTCGAGAGCGCGTTCACAGACGTCAACGGCATGTTTTAATCCAGATCGTGTCAAGTATTTCTGGGTGACGTGATGCTGCATGATCGTTTCTAACGTGATTCTCATTCGTGCTCTCCTCCTTGGTGATTTCAAAGATTATTTCTATTAACTATACGGGAATGGATAAGCAAATGCAAATTTGGAACATGTGAAATCATGATTTTTTACGAGATTGTTCAACATTTTTCAATAGAATGTGCTATAATTTAACTATAGATTAGTGCAACTTTAAGATTTTCAGATACAGTAATGGTTGGTTTTTTCCTTTCGTCCATGGGGGTGAGAGACCATGAAAGAGCGTGACAAAGTACTGCAACAGAAAAAGAAACTGTTAAAAGAAGTGCTCAAGAAGAAATTGAAAGACTTGCAAGTGAAGCCAGGGAAAGAAACGGTGTCACAACCGGTTTCTCGGATTCCAGCTTCGTAGAACGGTCGATCAAGGTCGCATTCTTCTGAATGCGTCCTCTTTTCTTACCCCGATGAGAAAGAATATCATTGAAGTTTCAATAAATAAGAATTATTATAATTACGTGAACGAGATTTTGGGTATACAAGAAGAGTCACTAAAAAAATGGACGAACATTTGATCAGGGAGGAACGAAAATGGTCACACTTTATACGTCTCCGAGCTGTACATCGTGCCGAAAAGCACGGGCTTGGCTCGAAGAGCATGATATCCCATTTACAGAACGAAACATATTCTCAGAACCACTCTCACTCAATGAGATTAAACAGATTTTACGCATGACAGAAGACGGCACAGATGAGATCATCTCGACCCGCTCAAAAGTTTTCTCGAAAATCGATGTATCGGTCGACGCACTTTCGCTTCAGCAGTTGTACGATTTGATTCAAGAATATCCGGGCCTCCTTCGCCGTCCGATTTTGATTGATGAAAAACGCCTTCAAGTCGGATATAACGAAGATGAGATTCGTCGATTCTTGCCTCGCAAAGTTCGTACGTTCCAACTTCAAGAAGCGCAACGACTCGTCAACGAGTGAGGAAGCATACTGTCTAAGCAGTGTGCTTTTTATTATCTCGTTTTTCCGATAAAATAGTGGTACACACCCCATCATCAATAGATTGACAGGTCAAAAAAAGGGTACTATGATAACAAGACAATTTCCCCTCTCCTCCTTAAGAAGTAGGAGTGAGGTCAGAAGGGAGTGGACAATCGTGAAAATTGAGCGCATCAATGACAATACCGTCAAGTTTTTCATCACTTATGTCGATATCGAGAAACGCGGATTCGCCCGGGATGAAATTTGGTACAACCGAGAACGTGGTGAGCAGCTGTTCTGGCAGATGATGGACGAAGCGCACGAACGGGAAGATATCTCGTTTGATGGTCCACTATGGATACAAGTACAAGCGTTTGAAAAAGGACTTGAAGTGACCGTCACGATCGCGAAAAATGTGATCGACACAGAAGACGACGCAGAACTCGGGTCGCTCTTGCGCAACGCAATCGACGAAGCGCGTGATCAACAGTCTGTCCTCGACCAGTTGAGTGAACTCGATGAAGTCGAAGCTGAACCGGAGGCGTGGGCTCCGTTAGCTATGGATACGGATGACTTTGAGGCGATTATCGCTCTGAGCAAACGGGCCGGTGATACGCTGAGTAACGTCACCCTCAAGTTATTCCATTATGAAAACCGTTACTACTTGTGGATCGACTTCCCGGACGAGATGGAGCCGGAAGAAGAAGAGAACGTCCTCAGTCTTTTAGCCGAATATTTGTCGTTCAGTACGCAAACCCTCGCTATGCTCGAGGAGTACGGTAAACCGATTCTCGACGGAGACGTGTTCTCGAAAGTACGTCACTATTTTTAAACACGAATCGCCTGTTCAAGCGGACAGGCGATTTTTTTACTAATTTATACATATGAAGAGGTGACTTGATGCTCAAGCGTTTACAATTGACGTTGTCAGACAGTACGTGGTTCGTCCCGTTTTTGTATGGGACAGGTGGTATCGTATTAACGTTTCTGACGCAGTATTTCGGTAGCTTTTTCCGCGAACTGTTGCCAGAAATCATTTATTTGGATCAGGATTCAGCGGCTTCCGTCCTTTCGTCGTCGTTCACGAGTCTCATGACGATGATGACGTTCAGTTTTTCGACGATTTTAGTCGTGCTGACGACGTATTCATCTCAATTCTCGCCCCGTACGATCAATAACTTTTTAACAAACTCGGCTTCGAAACATACGCTCGGTATTTTCATCATGACGACCGTGTACGGGATCACGAATTTATTTCTCATTCGGACTTCGGAAGAGGACGCCGTCCTCGCTTCAGGTGTCAGCGTCGTATTAGTCGTCAGTTCGATCTGGGCGTTCGTCAAGTTCATTCAGACGATCAGCGTCTCGATTCAAGCTGAACGCCTGTTATCGTCCTTACATCGAGAGGCATTATCCGTCATCGAAAAACAGAAGCAAGCGGTCGAAGATGGGAAGGTGAGCATCGTGCTGAAGCGATCGGTCCATACGTTCGAAGCAGGGCAGGCGGTGTACGCCTCACGGACCGGCTATGTTCAACTGTTCTCGAGCGAGAAACAAGAAGATCACGACATCAGTTTCGAATCGGTCGTCGCGGTCGGCGACTTTGTGGCGGAAGGAGATATTCTCGGATATTGGCTAGGGGATGACGCTCTCGACAAAGACGTGTTTCAAATCGGCGAGATCCGTTCATCGATTCAAGACCCGGCGTTCGTCATCGAAAAATTGAGTGAGATCGCCCTTAAAGGAGTGTCACCGGGAATTAATGACCCGAATACGGCGATTCATGCGATTCACTATATCGGGGACATCTTACGGGAATTAAGTGAACTTCCGGAAGGGGATTTCGTCTTCTCAAACGGCAAGAGTGATTGGCACATCAAACGGAAAGCGATGGAAGCGACGTTGTTCGAGGCGCTGGCGCCGATCAAGACGTACGCGAGCCATGACATTTTCGTGATGGCGTCGATTTTCGAGGCGATCCGAATCGGACGCCTGCGCGCTCATCCAACGCATCACGACACGTTTGAAGAGTTCGTCGATTACATTGAAGACGTGCTCACATGGGACGACTTACATCCGCGCGAAAAGGCGTTCTTGACGACCCAGATGATGCAAGCGAGGAAGATCAAGGCATAATATACAGCTGTTCGCACAAAAGCGAAAGGGGCCGTCTAATTCGTAGACGACCCCTTTTTGCGTTCAAGACAGGCTGTAGCCACCGTCGATGGTGATGGCTTGGCCGTTAATATAGCTCGACGCATCACTCAATAAAAACGTGACGACCGGTGCGACTTCTTCGGGTGAAGCGGCATTCCCACGGAAATGATGGCTCATCGCGTCTTTGAATTTCGTCTCGCCGCCGTACAGCTTATGGCTGAGCGGCGTATCGACCGGTCCGAAACAGACGGCGTTGAAACGAATCTTTCCTTTCATCCGATGGGCGAACGTCTTCGTCAACGCGATGACGGCCGCTTTCGAAGCGGCGTATGGACCAAGCATCGGCGGAAACTTGACGTGTCCGACGATCGCTGCGTTGTTGACTACGCTTGAACCGGTCGCGAGGAGCGGAATCGCGCGTTGAATGAGGCGGTTTGTCGCCAACACGTTCAGTTCGAACACTTCGTCAAAAGCAGAGGCCGGCAACCGTTCAGGCGTACCGGGACGACCGAACGTCGCGGCGTTATTGAATACTCCGTGCAGGACGACTTGATCGGCTACGAGGCGATCCATGAGCGCCTCGACCTCATCAGCTTGAGATAAATCACATTTCAGGAACGTGATGGTGTTATCCGATTCGAGTTCGAGTGCCGCACCTCTCGTCTCATCACGTCCGACGCCTAAGACGTCGTGTCCTTCTTCCGTTAACCGTAAGGCGACCGCACGACCGATGCCGCTCGTCGCCCCCGTCACTAGAAAAGTCCCCATATTTTCTCCACTCCCCTCAAAAAGATATCGTTCCGATGTATAATTAATGATAATACATGACAGAAACGGGGTCAGCTTATAATATGTTGCGACGCATACAAGTACTATTATCCCTTCTTTTGCTCGCAGGGCTCATTGCCGTATTATCTTATTACTGGAGCTCGCAAGTGATTGGGCTGTTCACGATCCTTGTCTTTCTGACGACGTTTAGCATCCTGCTCGTCATCTTGCTCGAGAACCGTAATCCGCAACGAACGCTCATCTGGGCAATCGTCATGCTCGGATTTCCGGTTGTCGGTTTATTCGCATACTTCGTCTTCGGTCAAAACTATCGGCGGAGACGCATGTTCAATGAGAAGGCGATGTTGGATGAAGAAACGTATCTCGCTTATCGTCAAAAAGCGATGACACTCTCGCCATCGCTCATGTTTCCGCACGATGATTACGAGAAGTTGCTCCACTTAACGTCTTCATTGAATCAATTACCCGTCTCGTCGAACACGTATACACAAATCCTCACGAACGGAAAAGAAAAGTTTTCGAAACTATTGCCAGCCTTGAACGGGGCGACGCGTCACATTCACCTCGAGTATTACATTTTCCGGGAAGATCGTATTTCTCGGGAAATTCAACGTATTTTGATTGAAAAAGCGCGGTCAGGGGTCGAGGTCCGGTTTTTGTACGATGCAGTCGGGTCGATCCATACGAGCAGTTCTTTTTTCGAAGAGATGCGACAAGCTGGTGTTCACGTCCAGGCGTTCTTTCCCGTCGTCTTACCGCTCGTCTCGAGCAAGACGAACTACCGGAACCACCGGAAGATTGTCGTCATCGACGGGACCGAAGCGTTCACAGGCGGTTTGAACGTCGGGGACGAGTATTTAGGAGAGCATACGAAGTTCGGATTTTGGCGTGACACGCATCTCTACGTCAGAGGGGAAGGGGTATCGGAACTGCAGCTGATCTTCCTACAAGACTGGTACTATATGACGGGTGAGCGCTTGTTCACGCCGTTCTACCTAGAGCCGCTCGAGACGGTACGGAGCGCGAGCGGCGGTGTCCAAATCGTCGCCAGCGGACCGGACGAGCCGTACGAGACGATGAAGTCGATTTATTTCGCACTTATCAACGCCGCCAAAAAATCGGTGTACATCTCGTCACCGTACTTGATTCCTGACGAGGATATTATGAGTGCGTTGAAGACAGCTTCTTTGTCGGGGATCGACGTCCGCATCGTCTTACCGAGCTTCCCGGACCATAAAATCGTCTTCTATGCGAGCCGATCTTATTATGAGGAGTTGCTCAGCTCTGGCGTCAAGATTTATTTGTACGAGGAAGGATTCATGCACTCGAAAGTCATCGTCATCGATGACGGCCTGGCGACGATCGGGACGGCGAACATGGACTTCCGCAGCTTTCATCTCAATTTTGAAGTGAACGCACTGCTGTACAACACGAACTCGGTTCATCAGCTCAAGCAAGACATCTACAAAGATTTTGAAGGGTCTCACGAGTTGGAGTTGGGCGCGTTCGCAGAACGATCTTATTTCATCAAACTCGTTGAATCTTTGGCACGAATGTTTTCACCATTATTATGAGGGGGAAGCGGGATGCGGTTCGCAATCGATCAGACAGGGGAGTACGTCGATGCCCATACGTTGAGTCGGAGGCAAATCGAACCGGCTGCCCCTTTTTCATGTCCACAGTGCGGAGAACGGGTCATTGTAAAACGAGGAGCGAAGCGACGGCTCCATTTTTCTCACGTTCAAACGTGTGGGCGCGGAGAGTCGGCTGGTCACCGAACCGATAAATGGGGCGTCAGACAATGGCTGCAGGCGGGCGGATATGATGTCGAGCAAGAAGTGGATCTGAACGGGAGACGGGCTGACTTGGTCGCGTCAAAAGCGGAGGCGTCGTTCGTCGTCGAAATACAGGCCTCACCGTTAGCAGTCGATTCTTACGTAGAACGGACGAGACACTATGAGCGAAACGGTCTTGCCGTCATCTGGATCGCGAGCGGATTGCGTCTTGAACCGGTGCCGTCCTTCTCACCGTGGATGAGGTGTGAGATCGCACGGCGACGTACGCTGATCGTTCCGGTCAAGAACGCGTTGTACCGGTTCGTCGGGTGTCCGATTTCGCTCAGACGGGCACAAGGCACGTGGGTGCCCGTGACATCTTTTGACGTCTCGCCGTTTGAACCTTTTTATCGATTTGATGCGCACCGATGGATTCAACTCGTGCGGCGTAAGCGTATGGCGCCGCCTTATCCGACACCGCTCTACAGACGGCTGATCTTGAATCGTCTCTATCCGCTCGGCATGTTACCGTCACTGTTGCCGACGGTCTGTTATTTGCCGCTCCCGGCGCTGTGGGGTGTTCATGTTCATCCGTTCGAATTTCAAACGGTCTTGTATTTAAATCGACGGGAAGCGCCTCAGGATTCGCTCGCTTGGAGCATCGAGAAGACATGCCGCCAGTTCAACGCGACCCCGACAAGCGACTTTGTTTCTTCGTTTCAGTTACAATGGAGACAACTCTTGAACGTATTCGGCTTGTCAGAGTATGTCATCGACTGGCAAGTCCCGGTCACGCTCGAAGCAGCACTTCGTGACGATATTCGTTTGTTTCAAGGGTTTCAGCGATTCATGGCGAAATCGTATATAAACTGAGAAAAGGAAGTGGACATATGTCAGAAGTACTAACACGACAACAAGTACCCGTCGAGGAGACGTGGAACTTAGAAACCATCTATGCAGACGACAAAGCGTGGGAGCAAGACTTTGAGACACTCAAAGCCCGAATCCCTGAACTCGTTGAATTCAAAGGGAAACTCGGGGAATCGGCCGAGACACTTTACGCGGCGCTGCAGCTCCGTGACGAGATCTCGCGTCAACTGCATAAGCTGTATACATACGCCCATATGCGCTATGACGAAGATACGGCCAACAGCCATTATCAGGCGCTGAACGACCGTGCCGGGTCACTCGCCGCTCAAATTTCGGCTCAACTCGCCTTCATGACACCAGAACTGCTCGCCATCGACGAAAGTGAGATCACAGCGTTCATGGGCGGCCACGAAGGGTTGACCGTCTACCGTCATGCGTTCGATGAGTTGGCGCAAGAGCGGCCCCACGTCTTGACGGAAGCGGAAGAAGCGATTCTCGCCCAAGCCGGCGACGTGCTCGGGCAATCGAGCTCGACGTTCGGCATGCTCAACAACGCCGATTTGAAATTCCCTAAAGTAAAGAATGAGCAAGGAGAAGAAGTCGAACTGACGCACGGACGTTACATTACGTTTTTAGAGTCGGCAGACCGCAGCGTGCGTGAGACGGCTTTCAAAGCGATGTATGGGACGTACAAACAATACTTGAACACGTTCGCGTCAACACTGTCTGGGAGCGTGAAGAAGGACAACTTTTATGCGACGGTGCGCAAGTTTGAGAGTGCGCGTCAATCGGCACTCCACAACAACTCGATTCCTGAATCGGTATACGATGGACTCGTTGAAGCGGTGAATGAACGGCTCGATCTGTTGCACCGTTATGTCGCGCTTCGTAAACGAGCGCTCGGTGTAGACGAGGTGCACATGTATGACCTGTACACGCCACTCGTCAAAGACGTCGAGATGAAAGTGCCTTATGAAGAAGCGAAAGAGCTCATGGTCCAAGGTCTGGCTCCACTCGGAGACGAGTACGTCCAAATCGTCAAAGACGGTCTCGACTCACGTTGGGTCGACGTCCGGGAGACTCGCGGCAAACGTAGCGGTGCCTATTCGTCTGGCGCGTACGACACGCAACCGTTTATCTTGATGAACTGGCAAGACAACGTGAACAACTTGTTCACACTCGCCCACGAGTTCGGTCATTCGGTACACAGTCACTACACGCGTGCCACGCAACCGTACCCGTATGGGGACTATTCGATTTTCGTGGCAGAAGTCGCCTCGACGACGAATGAGGCGCTCTTGAACGACTATTTGTTGAAGACACGGACGGACAAAGCCGAGCGTCTTTACTTGCTCAACAATCAACTCGAGACGTTCCGGGGGACGCTGTTCCGTCAGACGATGTTCGCCGAGTTCGAACATAAGATCCATCAAGCGGCCCAAGATGGCATCTCGCTCACACCAGAATACTTGAACGAGACGTATCTTGAGTTGAACAAGCGTTACTTCGGCGACGACATCGTCATCGACGAAGAGATCGCGTTCGAGTGGGCCCGTATCCCGCACTTCTACTACAACTACTATGTATATCAGTATGCGACAGGAATTTCGGCGTCAGCGGCGTTGTCGCAACAAATCATGGACGAAGGCGCGCCTGCCGTTAAACGTTATATCGATAAGTTCTTAAAAGCCGGGTCGAGCGATTACCCGATCGAGGTGTTGAAGGCGGCCGGCGTTGACATGACGACGAAAGCACCTGTGTTAGCGGCGCTCGATCAGTTTGAATCCGTCCTCGATGAGATGGAATCACTCCTGTTTTCGTAAGCGTGCATGCGCGTGAACATTATGTGACAATATGAACAAAGTGCTTGTCAACAGGCGAGCCTATGGTTATATTATAAGTGTGAAATCAATCACAAACCCCTTTATTGACCGTAAACTTTCTCCCGTCTTGACACCTTCCCCGGGTGTTAAGATCGGCGTCTCTTGTCCCCGCTTGAGACGTCAAAAACCCACGGCTCCCCGGCCGTGGGTTTCTTTTTGTATCCGTTTATTTTTGTGTGGCCCATGCTTGACCGCTGCAGCCGGGAACAGGGCGGCAACGTTGCTGGAGCGACAGTTTTTTCAGTTCCCGCTCGATGATCGGCTTGTCGAGCTCTAAGATGAATGCGAGCTCAGTGATTGTCGAGGCGTCGTAGTGACGTAACACTTTTTCAACGTTCCAACCGGTTTGCCGATTCGGTACGTATCCGAGCAGTTCACTCATAACGGCTTGGTACACGTCGTAAGGATAGACGCCTTCGATTTTGAGCGCCTCGTCACGGGTGACGAACGTCATGGCGGGAAGTGATTCGATTTCCCAGTCTTTTAATATTTGATGGTCGACAGCGAGGGCGCTCAAGAGTTGATTCGACTGCATATCTGCCGCCAACTCATCGATATCGAGTCCGTATCCAGCGTAAGAGCGCGCGATCTCCCACAGGTCGGCATCGTTAGAAGCATCCTTCGTAAAGGCGTCGTTAATATGAAGGTGACGCAAAAAACGCATCGCATGGCGTTTCCCTTGTAATTCCATAGCCTTGATCATCGTGAGAAGGCGAACCTCTTCCTGACATCCGCCAACACAACTAGGAACCGTCGAGACCATCCGAAAACGAATCAAGTGCCCGTATTCGAGCTCGAGTTTTTTAATGAGTGTCATCACGTGAAAACCGTCGGGATCAGAGATGTCCATGAAATAGAATAACTCTAATGGCTTATATGTTACTTGGATAGAAGATTCTTCCAGTGAACAGGATGACTCATTACATTGTTCAAGTTCCATTGTGTCGCCTCCTCTCGTAAACAAAATCAAATATATCGTATGCTCATTGTAGCAACGAAAAAAAAAGGTTGGCAACGTATCTGCTCAACCTTCACTCCGTCCCATCTTTTCTTCCATGAATCGGACGATTTTATTTTTGGCCGGACGTAACGGGATATTGTGGCTCGAGAGCAGCTTTTCAAACGCGATTCGTCCTGCCGCTTCGTCCGTCACTTCGAATTCTATTTCATAATCACAAATCTCCAAATAATGACTTTCATCGAGCACGAGCAGACCGTCTGCCGTCTCGATTTCAGCACGCTTCGTCTCGAGGCGGCCCAAATGTTCGAGGGGTCCGGTCAAATTGAACGTGGCGAGGGCTTGTTTCATCTGTTCGTCGTGGACGATGCCGTACTTGAACAAATTTTCCGCCGCTTCTTCATTGATCGGTGCATGCGTCTCAAGCAGTCCGACATCGTGCGGTTGTTTGAGCGTCAAAACTTGACCGGTCTTCTTCTCGCGGATGCGCAAGGCCGCGCCTTGGCTGCGCAGTTCAAACGTGGGCGTATCGAAATAATCGTTGGCTTGCCATTTAATTTGGTCGGATAACTGATACGATTCGAGCAACGTCTCATACTCATCTTTCGTCAGCATCGATTTAAACTCAATTTCCACTTCTTGGGTCATTCATCATCGCTCCATTCTATGAACAATTGTTGGTTTATGATACCATACAATCGGATACATACGGAAAAAAGCAAGGTTTTCCGAAACGAACGAAAGTGGTGACAGCATATGCAATCAGTGGACTGGGATCAATTTTTAGTGCCGTATCAAATTGCGGTCGATGAGCTGAAAGTAAAGTTTAAAGCGATCCGTAAGCAATACAACTCGCAAAATGACCATTCTCCGATCGAGTTCGTCACCGGCAGGGTCAAGCCGGTCGGTAGCATCCTCGAGAAAGCGAAACGCAAACAGATCGCCTATGATCACTTGTCGACCGAGATGCAAGACATCGCCGGGCTTCGAATCATGTGTCAATTTGTGGACGATATCGTGCAGGTCCTCGAGCTGTTGCACCACCGGACCGACTTTAAAATCGTAGAGGAACGGAACTACATCACGAATCAAAAAGAATCGGGTTATCGGTCGTATCACATCATCATCGAATACCCGGTCCAGACGATCCACGGGGAATTCCCGACGCTCGTCGAAGTCCAAGTTCGGACGCTCGCGATGAACTTTTGGGCGACAATCGAGCACTCGTTAAACTATAAATACGATGGCGACATGCCGCAAGAAGTCCAAGAACGGCTGCGTCGGGCCGCGGAGGCGGCGTTTCTGCTCGATGCTGAGATGAGTCAGCTCCGCGTCGAGATTCAAGATGCGCAGCAAGTGTTTCGTGATAAAGAAATGAACGTCCAAACGGACCAAGACTAGGGGGGTGAGTGTATGCAGTTTGCGATTGTGTCAAGGGGAGATGCGCGTTCCGCGGAGATCGCGCGTGAGTTGACAGACAAGTTGACCGAGGCGGGACATTCCGTCTCAGAACAACCTCGGATCGTCGTTTCGGTCGGTGGGGACGGGACGATGCTACAGGCGTTCCATGAATATGTCGATCGGTTAGACGACACCCTTCTCGTCGGCATCCATACGGGCCATCTCGGTTTTTACGCCGACTGGCAACCGGACGAGCTCGATGAATTGACAGAGATGATCACGAGCGAGTCGTTTGAACCGGTATCTTATCCGCTCGTCGAAGTGTTGATCGACTATGAGGACGGGACGACGGAGCGGCAGTTGGCGATGAACGAGTGTACGATTAAAAATTACAAGCGCACGCTCGTGTGTGACTTGTCGATCCGTGATGATTACTTTGAAACGTTCCGCGGAGACGGGCTTTGCATCTCGACACCTTCCGGCTCGACCGCCTATAATAAAGCGCTCGGCGGTGCGATCGTCCATCCATCGATCGAGGCGATCCAAGTGACCGAGATGGCGTCGATCAATAATCTCGTCTACCGGACGATCGGCTCACCACTGTTGTTGCCGAAGCACCACCAAGTCAAAATCAAACCGCATACGAAAACGGAGTTTGAGCTCGCGTTCGACCATCAGGAAGCACTGTCGTGGTCGAACGTCCAGTCGATCCGTTGCGCGGTCGCGAGAGAAAAAGTGACGTTCGCCCGGTTCCGCCCGTTCCCGTTTTGGCGTCGGGTGCGCGAATCGTTCATCGAGGAAGGGAAGTAACATATGTACGGTTTTACATTACGTCGTGTCGCGGAGACGAACGTCCCGCTGCGCGATTTTTTGATGGGGGATTGTGGCATCTCACGCAAGATGTTGACGCAAGTCAAACACGGTGGCCTCATCTTAGTGAACGGGGAGCCGCGGACTGTTCGCTTTGATGTGTCGAGCGGCGATGAAGTGACGGTTCATTTTCCGCTTGAGCAGCCAGCGGAAACGATGGTCCGTTCACGGCGTCCGCTCACGGTCATCTACGAGGACGACTATTTGCTCGCCGTCGATAAGCCGGCAGGCATCGCGACGATCCCGTCTCGGCTTCATCCTGACGACACGCTTGCGAACGCTGTGCTCGGTTACTATGAACGAATTGGATTGCACTCGGCGATTCATGTGATCAATCGGCTCGACCGGGATACGTCTGGTGTCGTCTTGTTCGCTAAATATGCGTACGTGCACCATCGTTTCAGCGAACTTCAAAAGCGAGGTGGTTTGTCCCGGACGTATATCGCCCTCGTCGAAGGACTGGTCGAACGACAGACGATTGATGCGCCGATCGGTCGGGCCGAACACTCGATCATGGAACGTGTCGTCACAGACGACGGGCAACGAGCCGTCACACACGTCCGTCACGTCGAGTCGCACGGTGACTATGCGGCGTTGACGATCCAACTCGAGACCGGACGGACCCATCAGATACGCGTCCACATGCGCCACATTGGTCATCCGTTACTCGGGGATACGATGTATGGCGGACGTCCCGTGCTCGCCCGTCACGCGCTTCACAGCTCGTCTGCCGCGTTCGATCATCCGTTGACAGGGGAGAGTATCGTAATCGAAGCGGCTTACCCCGTCGACTTTCAACTCGAACACGAGTGAACAAAACATAGCCCCGCGCTCAAATGAGTGCGGGGCTATGTTTAATCGTCGTCAAACATATACGTTTTTGATTTTGAGGCGACGTTCATGACGAGCCCGATGGCAATCATGTTCATGATAATCCCGGTACCCCCGTAACTGATGAACGGCAAGGTCAAACCGGTGATCGGGAGGACACCGATTGTCATACCGATGTTTTGGAAGATCTGGAACGTGAACATGGCGATGACGGCGGTCACGATGTAACTTCCGAACGGACTGCTCGCTTCGAGCGCGATATGAATCATCCGGTACAAGAACAAGAAGAAGACGATAATCACGATTGCTGCACCGATAAAACCATAATGCTCAGCGATGACGGCGAAAATAAAATCGGTCTGCGACTCTGGTAGATAGACTAAACCTTGACCATAGCCAGTTCCGAACATTTGACCAGAACCGATGGCTTGAAGCGATTTGATCAACTGGAACGCTAAATCGTCAGAGTACTCATATGGGTAAATCCATGCTTGAAAGCGATTCAAGGCGTGGCCCGGAACGAAGCTTTGAAGCACCTCGAAATGCGAGAAAAACAAGTACATGAACCCACCGGTCGTCACGGCGGCAGCGCTAAATAGACCGAGCAACCACTTCCAACCGATTCCTGACACGATGATGATGGCACCGAGCATCGTGATTAAAACAAGCCCGGTCCCTAAGTCTGGTTGCGTGACAATCAGCCCAAGAGGCGGGATAGCGAGTAATACTAGTTTCATTAACAGCCACGCATCCTGTTGAGACGAACCGTAACGTTTATTGTGGTCGTAGACGATTGTGGCCATGGAAATAAGTAAAAACAACTTCATAAATTCAGCTGGTTGAAAACTGAAACCAGGCACATTATACCATCCATACGCCCCATTAATATTTGGAACGAGTGTGGTATCCCGGAGCGGAATTAAGCCAACTAAAAGCAATAAACCAAAGGAGTAGAGATACCAATGAATTTTTCGCAACTGCTCGTATTCGATTGTCATGATGGCAAACATGGCGACGAATCCGATGATGTAACGGATTCCTTGATCGAAGGCGAAGTTAATATGTTGTAATCGTGTTGGCAACATCGGTTGTGCCGTGTAAATGGCGCCTAGGCTAATGACCATCAAGAAGAAGACGATTGTCAGAAGTGTCGTGTCTAAACTTTTTAAATAAGATTGAATGCGGTTCATGATGAAGTCGTCTCACCCTTTCTATACGTAGTTTATCTTACCGTAACTATAAAAAATCGCAATACGTTACGAGGCGGTTGACAAAACAGACACCATTCTGTAATCTGATAACAGATATTATAACCAGGTACTAAAAAGGGGAGTTCACAATGTCAATTTATCCAACGTTAACGAACAAGACGTACGTCGTCATGGGGATTGCCAATAAACGCTCGATCGCTTGGGCGATCGCGAAAACGCTCGACGCGGCAGGAGCGAAGCTCGTGCTCACTTATGCGTCTGAACGTTTCAAGTCAGGTCTCGAATCACTCGCTGCTGAATTGAGCCAAGAAGCACTGTTGCTTGAGTGTGATGTGACGAACGATGAAGCGATCGACACGACGTTCCGTTCGATCCATGAGCAAGTCGGTCTGATTCAAGGGATTGCGCATTCAATCGCTTTCGCGGATAAAGAAGCGTTGCGCGGTGAATTCTCGGAGATGACGCGCGGTCAGTTCGCACAAGCGCTCGATATTTCGGCGTACAGTTTGACGGCGGTCGTCAAGGCGGCAAAACCTTACTTCGCAGAGAACGCTTCGGTCATCACGCTCACGTATCTCGGAGGGGAACGGGTCGTACCGAACTACAACTTGATGGGTGTCGCTAAGGCCGCGCTCGATTCGAGCGTCAAATATTTGGCGAACGAATACGGCCCGCAAGGCGTACAAGTCAACGCGATCTCGGCTGGACCGATTCGGACGTTGTCGGCGAAAGGCGTCGGCGACTTTAACAGCATCTTGTCTGAGCTCGAGCAAAAGGCACCACTGCGCCGGAACGTCTCGGCTGAAGAAGTGGCCTCGACCGGTCTATTCTTGTTATCGGGCATGGGGAGCGGCATCACGGGAGAAGTCATCCACGTCGACAGCGGCTACCATATTTTATAAGTTTGGGAAAGGGCGCGTAAATGCGCTCTTTTTGTATTATAGCGTAACCGTTTGGGGTAAGGACTTGTGAGGGAGGGAAGATCATGGGTCCTTATCAGATTGATTTTACGGTCGTCCAATATGGGAATCGCCAGGTCCAACCGACAGAACGGGCGAACATCGAACCGGTCACTCGCATCCAGCGGGTCCAGCGGATTATTCCGCGTCAAGAAGAATGGTTAGAAGCTGAACAAGAAAAAAGCCCCGGTCGTTTCGTCGACCGGAGCGTATAATATTAACCTCGGAACCGGAACGTCTCATAGACGTTCCATGTTTCGTTTTCGAGCTCGTACATGACGGCCATACGGTTGATCGTCTCTTCAAAATGGACTTGTTCCATCCGCATCCGTTCGAGCACATCGAACAGCTCGGCGTCGGTCAGATCTTGTCCGATCGTGATGTGCGGGAGGAACTCGTACTTCGGAGGCTGATCGAGTGCACCTTCGTGTAAGCGAGTTTGTAGCGCTGCGAGTTCGCGCGTCGGCAACACTTTTAAGTAAAGGACGTTGTTCGTCGGCGCGAACGAGCGGGCACCGTCGATCTTCAACTGAATCGGCTTCGTCGTTTCAGCGATTTGTTGTAAATACTCGAGCACTTTTGGTAACTCGGCTTCGTCGACTTCGGTACGTTCTTTGATCGTCACGTGTGGCGAAATCAAAGCGTACTTCGTATCGTACCGTTTTCGATACGAGTTGGCGAAGTCTTGAACTTGTTTTGATGGAAATAAGACTACCCCAATCTTCATTCCAGTTCCCCCTTTATGAATGGTCTACTAGTTTATGATGACCGATTTATCGAATGAAGTCAAAGTGGGCTTAGTGTTTTTTTTTAAGTTTTCAGTATAATAGAGAATGAGTACTTCGAGACATGCTGTTCTCGAGATGAAGGGATGTGACGCGGGTAATTGCCCGCAACAATTATGAAACAAGTACCACACTCACGAGACGTAACAGAGGCTGCACGGGCCCGTTTGATTGAACGGGGCGTATCGATCGAATCGATCGCAGAGATCGTCTACCAAATGCAGGCGCCTTATTCACCGCACTTATCATTAAAAGACTGCATCGAGTCGGTTGAGGCCGTCCTTGAGAAACGCGAACTCCAACACGCGATTCTCGTCGGCTCAGAGCTCGATATGTTAGCCGAAAAAGGGCAGTTGTCAGAACCGCTCCTTTCAATCGTCGCTTCAGATGAAGGCCTATTCGGAGTCGATGAGACGATCGCGATCGGGGCCGTCAACACGTACGGATCGATTGCCGTCACGACGTTCGGTTACTTAGATAAAGCGAAGATCGGGATCATCAAGCAGCTCGATACGAAGATGGACGATGGTCAAGTTCATACGTTCATGGACGACCTTGTCGGTGCGATCGCGGCTAACGCATCGGGCCGTCTCGCGCACCGGTTGCGCGACATGAACGATTTCGGTGAAGACGAGATGCGTGAACGCAAAGGATTATATTGATGCATCGCGCAAAAACACTGACAATCGCCGGGACGCTTGGCTTCGCCATCGTCTCGGTGATTGTCATTTTAGGTGGGGCGGTTTCGCTCGACGGGTTCGTCTATCGGATTGTCGCGCCGTTGTCTGGCCCGCTGTTTGTCTATGTGACGGAACTCGGCAGTGTGAAGGTATTGATCGCCCTCTCCTTTGTCGGCATGCTTTATTGGTTATGGCGCGGGGACAAACTTGAAGCGTTCCGGTTACCGCTCGTCGTCATCGGGACGTTAGTTTTGACTCAACTATTGAAGCGCGTGTACGGGATCGATCGGCCGCTCATCGATGCCGCTCTCGATGCGACGACGTATAGTTTTCCGAGCGGGCACGCCTCGGGTTCGCTCGCCTTGTACGGTTTGCTCGCTTTTAGTTTATACCGGCGAAAGTACTCGCCCGTTTGGGTCGCGGTGCTCGTCGTGCTACTCGTAGCCGTCTCGTTCAGCCGGGTCATTTTGAACGTTCACTATTTCAGTGACGTCGCGGGCGGATGGCTCGTCGCGTTCACGGTGATTGCCGGATCAGAATGGATTATAGGGAGGAAGAATCGTTGATACTCGTGTCTGAAGTTGAAAGTTGGTTGTTTATGGGAAGGGATCAAGCGGACGCGGCGAGTTCGCCGACGATATTGGTCGAAAAAGATGCGACTGGCGCGAAGTCATTTGCGTCGATGCGGACGTTGTTTCAATTGAAGAAATGGACGGGACAACGCCGCTTCGTTCCGCTCCTATCATGTGATGAAACGGGCTATCGCGCCTACGAGGTGTTTCATGTCGACGCGAAGCCACCGTTCGCGCTGCTCGAGCACGGACGTGTTCTGTTGAAAGATAATGAGGTGGACGCGGCCTATGCAGCGGCTCTTGCGAACGAGGGAACAATGTCTGCGGATGAAGTGATCACGTTTGCTTCCGACTACATCGAAGCAGCACTCGGCGAACCGGTCGTGCTCGCAATCAATCGAGAGATTCCGTCGCATGCACACGTGCCGATGGAACTGTTCGTACCGGGCGACGCGATTCAAACGGGTGCGTACTTATTTGCCTGGGCGAACGAAGCACAGAAGGAAAGGAATGAAGCAAAATGAACGAGTGGGAACAAAAGGTCCAAGCGTTACTCGACGGCTCAATCGATGAGTTGCTCGTACCGAAAGACGACTTTTTGACAGTACGGTCACTGTTGATCGAGAAAGAGTGGTTGTTCCAAGTCGTGGGCGCCGCCAAACATGGGGGCGTCACCATCTATCGGAGGAATGAACAAAGCGCGCCCTCATGAGGACGCGCTTTTATTAAGCGTTTGAAGCCAATTTGATTTTTTGTCGTTTTAATTTGTGAAGCAGCCATGCATATAACACTTCACAAGAATGGTGAGGAAGGGTCAGTTCCACGAGTGGGCGCGACTGACCGAATATAGTGAAGCGCGAATGGTCCTCGTCGAGCATCGAGACTTGTATATCGGTCGCTTCTTGAAGCGAAATCCGCTGCTCGCCGGCAATTGCGTCTTTTAATTTCAGCATGTTTCCATTCGTCGCAAACTTGGTGAACGAAGAAATTCCCTGTACTTTCAGTTGTTCCATTTCGTAGATCTATCCATCGACAGATGAATAGATTTTCACCTCGCTTTCTCTATATTGCCTTCCGTCCCTCTAGAAGGTTATTCCTAGTATACCGTCCTATCGTTAAAAGAAAAGACTTAATTTAACGAAAAATTAAGACAATTTGTTATCAATTTTTAAAAATAACGATAAAGTCGTTAGACAAAGCGATTTGGAACGAAATAAAGACGAGCACGATAGCAAAAAAGAGCCTGAATTTTCCAGGCTCTTTTGACTTTCATACACGTATGAACTTAAAATCGTTCGATTTCCCATGCTCGGCGGCGATAGGTCAATTGCCCTTTTAAGGCGATCGATTCCTTCTTGGCGTCAAAGTCTTCTTCAAGCACAGACATGTCCTCGTATCGTCCGGCGACGTAAAACGAGATGGCGACTTGTCGATTGAACAGACTGCGTTTCGTATGGTCGAAATCGATAATCAGCCCTTGTGGGGATAAAGCCAAGATTTCATCGATGACAGGCAGTGGGATCGGGACGAAGCTGATATTACGGATGTCACGGTCGAGTTTACTTTGAAGCACGCTTTGCAGGAACTGATTGATCGTCGACCAGTCTTTTATGTAGAGGCTACTGTGACGATCGTTCGACTCGTTGAAATAAGCGATCTCATTTTGGATCGAGTTGAGGAACGGCGCTTTCAGCCCTCGTTCCATGTGGCTCAAAAACAAGATTTCCGCAATCTCATGGTCTGATAATGATTCGAGTAAATTATAGTCGGGAAAGTCGATGGCGGTGAAACTCGTCTGGTTGTTCAAGTATTTCGTCGAGAACGTTGAGAGTTCGTGTGCCTCGATATAGCGAAACCTCGTCCGGGATGATTGTCTCATCCCTTTAATGTCTGTTCGACAGATGATCATCGGTCGGGCGAGTGATAACGCTTCGACGACATCCGTCAGTGTCACCCCATGAAGGGTAAAACGTTGTAGTTCCCGGTCTTGTTTAATGTAGAACAACTGTTTTGACATATTAATCCCCTCAGTTCGAAGTCACTACAATTTGATTTTAGCAAATCCGTCTCGAGTGTGCCATGTTGGAGCGGTCGAGATGATTGAGATGATGGTTTTTGAGGAAAACTAGGTATAATTAGAGAAAAGGTAGAAGAAAGGCGGGTTCAGCATGTGGGGGTTGAAGAAGAGTTTTCCAGAGCTCGCTACAGATCGTTTTATCCTGAGAGAACTCGAGCCTAGGGACGCACGGGCACTCTACGTGATCCTCTCGACCGAGGAAGTCATGCGCTATTACGGATCTGATCCGTTGCTTGCCGTGTATGAGGCGAAGAACGTCATCGCCTATTTTAAAGATCAATTTCAACAAGGGAAAGCGATTCGATGGGCGATATGTGACCGTGTGACCGATGAGCTCGTCGGGACGATCGGCTTTCATAACTGGACGCCCCAATATTTCAGGGCTGAAATCGGATTTGAAGTCGCGCCTAGTCATTGGCGCAGAGGTGTCGCCTATGAAGCGGCGACAGCCGTCATCGGGTACGGGTTCGACGAGTTCAAGTTTCACCGGATCTCGGCGCTCGTCGCACCAGAGAACGATGGGTCAAATCGGTTGGTGCGAAAGCTCGGCTTCACCGAGGAAGGCTTGCTGCACGACTATGCTTACAGTCACGGCCGTTTTATGGACTTGACGATGTACCGTCTACTAAAAGACGAATGGTCACAGAGAGGGAGATGACGATGAGACAAGTTGTATTGCTTCACGGCCTATGTGGGTCACCGGATTATTTTGACGAGCTCGTCCCGATGCTTGAAGCGGATGTGTACGCGTTGACGCTTCCAGGACATGATGACACCGAATCGGGTCCCGAGACGATCGATCAATTCGCGGATTGGGTGATCAGAGAGATACGTTTGCGCGAGCTCGATCGTCCGGTCGTACTGGGACATTCGTTCGGCGGATACATCACGACGAACCTTGTTCGACGCTATCCGGATGAATTATCTGGCTTCGGGTTGATTCATTCGACGGCCGGCGCGGATTCGGATCAAGCGAAGGCGAAACGAAACGCCGCGATTGAGAAAGTGATCGAAGAAGGTGTCCATCCGTTCATCGACGAGATGATCCCAGGCGTGTTCGCCCCGGATTCTGATCACACACTCATCGAACGTGCTAAACGAATCGGCTTCAACATGTCGAAAGAAGGAATCATCTCAGCTCAAGAAGCGATTCGGGACCGGAATGATGAGACAGGAACGGTGCGCGAGACGAACTTGCCCGGATTGTTTATTTACGGCTCGAAAGACCCGAACATGGACGCGGAACGAGCTTTCATGGGGGCGGAGCGTCATACAAAACAGACGGTGCAAGCCAGTCATATGGGGATGATGGAGGCGCCTGAAACCGAAGCGCAACTCATTAACGCTTGGCTCGACGCGGAAGTGCGCTCGGTGCATAAGTTCAAACTGATCGCCGTATCAGGCAGTTTGCGTAAAGCATCGTTCAATACGGCGCTACTTCATTCAATCATCGAACTCGGTCGTGATCGGTTTGACGTGGAGGTCGCATCCATCGAATTGCCGCTCTATAATGACGACTTGATTGACCCGGATGAACCGGACGTCGTTGTCGCGTTCAAGCAAGTGGTCAGAGAAGCGGACGGTCTGCTCGTCGTTACCCCGGAGTACAATCACAGCATACCCGGCGTCTTAAAGAATGCGATCGACTGGCTATCGCTCGAACCGGGAACGCCACTTCGTGATAAACCGGTCATGATTGCCGGCGCCTCACCCGGCATGCTCGGGACGGTAAGGTGTCAAGTCCACCTCCGACAAGTATTTGCCACAAATCGGGCAAACGTTTTACCAGGAAACGAAATCTTTATCACGCATTGCAAAGAGAAGATTGGTGCTAAAGGACTTGAACATGAACCATCAATCCAACAAATCGATAGAGTGTTATCTGAGTATTACAATTGGATTGATTTTTGGAAGCGTAACGCAAAAAAATAACTTGAAGTCACGACCTTTGTCTGATAGAAATGAATTGTGAAAACAAACACAAAGGGAGCGACAACACATGGAAACGTATATCGAACTGTACAACGGCGGCGAGTTAGGGGACCAGGCAGTCATCAATGACGGGATGACGTTCGGCCGGGTCACGATTGTGGAATTATTTTATCAGACGAACCACATCTTCGGTTACGTGAAAGCGGACGGGGAGAAACGCTTCTTCCTAGAACCGATTGCTGGAGATGACACGTTCGACGTCGAAGGAGAGCGCTATTCCCTCCAACAGTTCATCGCCCTATTTTGATGTTCACGACGCAAGCGACTCGCTTGCGTTTTTTTGTTGTTTTCGTCACGATTGGTGTGAGGTGATGAAGATGAAACTTGTAGCAATTGAACCAACACCAAGTCCGAACAATTTAAAGATCATTGTCGAACCGGCTTTTTCTGGCCGCGGGATCACATATGACAAGGCGAGTCAGGACGTCCCGGAGACGATCCGAGACATCATCGCGTTACGAGGCGTCAAATCGGTATACGCCGTCTCTGATTTTTTAGCGGTCGAACGGCATCCGAAACACGATTGGCACGACGTCATGAACGACATTCGTCGCGCGTTCGGCGAAGACGTCGCTGAAGGAGAAGCGAGCCAGTTGACGGCAGACTATGAGCCGGTCCACGTATCGGTCCAGTTCGTATTAGACGTCCCGATGCAGTTGAAACTCGTCAAAGGCGACGAGGAGAAACGGGTCGGTTTGTCTAAACGCTTTGTCGACGCAGCGATGCAGGTACAGCAGCAAGTGAAAAACGTCATTCAAGATCGCCGCTGGGTCGAACAAGCTCCGCGTTACGGGGAACTTGAAGACGTGAGTGCTGTCGCTCAAGAAGAGCTTGAAGCGGCCTATCCAGAAGATCGCGTCGCTCGGATTGTCGCCCGTGCTTTCGGGCGTGAGGCGGATTACGAGGCCAACGTGTCGCAACTCCAGTCGGAGGACTGGAAAGCACGGATGGCATTCTTGGATGAACTGCAAATCGAACCGGAGAACATGAATTACTTCCGCCGGGCACTCGAGGACAAGGTGATGGCGATCCGTCGTCAAGCAGTCGTCATGATTGGTATGTTTGAAGAAAATCGGGAGGATTACGTCACCTATATCGAGCAGGCACTCGTCGATCCGTCACCGATCGTGAGACGGACCGCGGGGGACACCGTCTCTGATTGGGCGTTGTCAAAATCTCAGCCATCGATGATCGAGGCGCTCAAAGATAAAAGTAAGCTTGTCCGTTGGCGGGCTGCACGCTTCTTGTTCGACTGTGGTGATGAGCAGGCCGTACCGGCTTTGAAAATCGCCGAGGACGACCGTGAGTTCGAGGTTTCTCTCCAAGCACGTCTCGCCAAAGAGCGAATTACGAGCGGAGAAACGGCACTCGGAACGGTATGGCAACAAATCTCGAACCGTTCGAAATAAACCATTCGACAAGTCAGGTTTGTTCAAATTTACAGTTATAGGAAGTGAGAGGAGTTCGCTTGGCGAATTGCCTCTCTTTTTCGTTTGTCCTTACATAATTCAACCAATCGGTTAACAATCGGTGCCAGTTATTCGACAGACAAGTCGAGCTCGGAGCGGGACTGTCGAACGATAGGACGTTTTTATTTGAATAACGTTGGTACACTGAAAGTATCTTATTTGGACAAAGGAGCAACACTCATGATTCTTTTTGCAGAAACAACTGAACTCGTAGCTTACAAAGAAGTGGTCGATGGCATGATCACCGTCATTTTTGAGACGATTCATAGTGAGACGTTCTCAATCTCTGCACAAGTTCGTTCTGACATCGACGTCGCTGACTCGTTGTTCGTGACCGGTTGGCAGCAATACGTGGAAAACCTACAAGTTTCTTAAAAAAGGTAAATAATATAGGGAAATCCATTACAAACGTCTGCACGAACGTATACACTAGTGCTATAGACGTTTTTTTATTTTGTTGAGGAGAGTGGAATACGTGAAAAAAACTTGGTTGCTAGTCGTGGTCGCTGCGATGATGCTCGTGGTAGCGGCGTGTGGTAAAGAAGAAGCAACTCCGAGCGATGTGGACGGGAACTCGTCGGCAGCTCCAGCTTTATTGACGCTTGAGACGGACGCGAGCTACAATGCCGACACAAAACAATTATCGGCGACGGTTTCGATGACGAACCCGAATGAAGGACCGGTCAAGGTGACCTTCAATTCATCGCAACGTTTTCAGTTGACGGTCATGAACGGAGAAACGACCGTTTTTGATTACGGCAGCGAATATATGTTCACTGAATCAATTATCGAAGAGACGTGGGAACCGGGTGAGACGAAAGTGTTTGACGAAGTGTTCCCGCTCACACTCGAGAGCGGAGAGTATACGGTTGATTTCGTCAGTCTCGCTCAAGTCGAAGGCGCACCAGAGATGGCAGCCACCGATCAAAAAACGTTATCAGTTGAAGCGGTAGAGGCGCCGCCTGCGGAAGAACCGGCAGAAGAGCCTTCTGAAGAGCCTTCTGAAGAGCCAACGGATGAGCCGAGCGAGCAGCCGGCCCAAACGGACGGTGCGTTCAGCGATGTCTCGATTAAGAGAAACGGGAATTTGATTGAAGTGGCTGGGTACACGAACGTCGAGGAGTTCGAATGGAGCGTCTCGGACGGGCATAACGTGTTTGCGCAAGGGGCGTCGCAACCGACGGCCGGCGGCTTCACGTTCGGCGTGTTATTAGATGAGGAACCGACATCAGGACAGTCGCTCTTCCTAGAGATGACACCGATCGGCGGAGACGTCGCATCGTTCCGCGTTCAATAACCGTTAGACGGAAACTCACGTTTCCGTCTTTTTTTTGGAATCCAAACGTATTGACGACAAAACCAGATTGTCAGACAATAAGGCAAACCGACTTACAAACAAGGAGGAAACGAAAGATGCAACAACACATCATCGAATCGACTCATGTGAAATCGCACATCGATCCAGTTCAAGAAGTCCGTCGACGAATCGACTTTTTAAAAACGTACGTCAAACGTGTGGGGGCGAAAGGACTCGTCCTCGGTATTTCAGGTGGACAAGACTCGACACTCGCGGGCAAGTTATGCCAACACGCGATGGAAGAGTTGCGGGCTGAGACCGGCGGCGACTATACGTTTTATGCGGTGCGCCTCCCATACGGCGAACAACATGACGAAGACGACGCCAAGCGGGCGCTTGATTTCATCCGGCCTGACAAGACGTTCACCGTCAACATCAAGCCTGCCGTCGATGCTTCGGTCGAGGCGTTCAAACAAGCAACGACGCTCGAACTCGGCGATTTCCATAAAGGGAACACGAAAGCGCGTGAACGGATGAAAGTCCAATATGACATCGCGGCGACGTTCGGGGCGCTTGTCGTCGGGACTGACCATGCGGCAGAGTATGTGACTGGATTTTATACGAAGCACGGGGACGGGGCAGCCGATTTGACGCCACTCACGGGACTGAGCAAGCGCCAAGGAAAAGCGTTGCTCCATGAGCTCGAAGCGCACGAGAGTCTGATTTATAAAGTGCCGACGGCTGACCTCGAGGACGACAAACCGGGTCTTCCCGATGAAGTCGCACTGGGGATGACGTATGACCAACTCGACGATTATTTAGAAGGGAAAGCCGTCGACCCGGCTATCGCCGAGCGGATCGAGACGATCTTTAAACGGTCGCGCCATAAGCACCATATGCCGGCGTCGCTCTATGACGAGTGGTGGCAATAAGCTAAATAAAGAGGAGACGCGGTCAATTTCGACCGTGTCTCCTCTTTCCATTCAACGAGCAGTACGTTTTGGAACGAATTGAATAGCTAAAATCAGCGTGAACGCGATGAAGCTCAAGAGCGGGATCGTGACGAACCCGAAGTAGTTCACCCAACGGATGAGACAGTCGTTGCTGCAAAACGCATCCCCGTTCGGAATCCGTTCGAGCACGACGTGGTATAGGCTGATCAGCCAGCCGGCACCGGCCATCAGTCCGATGAAGAGACGGTTGACCTCACGGTTCGTCAACATGATAGTCAAGTAATAAATCGCGAGCGGGTACATGAATATGCGCTGAAACCAGCACAGCTTGCAGGGCAGATAAAGCATGACTTCGGAGAAGTACAAACTTCCAAGCGTCGCGACGGTCGCGACAATAAAGGCAAAATGATGACGTTGCATACGATTTCCTCCTGACGACTCAAAAATTGCGAATGAACATGATATGATACAGGTTAGCAACAATGAATTTAGTATACAGTCTTAGAAACGATATAGAAATAGGTGACGTCATGCAAGTATCAGAAGTGGAAGTGTTGATCGTCCTCGCCGAAGAGTTGAATATGAGAAAAGCCGCCGAGCGGTTGTTCGTCTCCCAACCGGCTTTAAGCCAACGCCTCGTCACAATCGAGCATCAGTGGGGCAAAAAGATTTTCGTCCGCTCGACGCGAGGCCTCGCCCTCACCCCGGACGGTGAGAAAATCATCGACTTCGCGAAAAAGATGTATAGCGAAGAGCAAGAACTTCGGGGAGAGTTGACGGCCAAGCAAGGCGAAGTGTATGGGACGCTCAAAATCGCGGTCGCCTCGATCATGGGACAGTATTGGTTGCCCCGCGTCTTGAAACGATTCATGGAACGGTATCCGTCCGTCCGAGTCAAACTCGTGACGGGCTGGTCGAGCGAGATGATGCGCTATATGCTCGAAGAGAGTTTCCATATCGGGATCATTCGCGGTAATCCGGACTGGCGCGGAGAAAAGATGAAACTGTTCTCAGATTCGCTTCACCTCGTTGATATGCGGATGACCGATTTAAAGCAGTTGAAAAATAACGAGCGCTCGTTCATTCAGTTTAAGAGTGACTCGACCTATTATCAAGAAATCCTTGAATGGTGGCAAGAGCGGTTCTCGAGTCCGCCGCTCACGACACTCGTCGTCGATCAGATCGAGACGTGCAAACAGATGGCGCTGCATGGGATTGGTTTTGCCATCTTGCCGGAGTCGACGATTCGCGATGTCGAGGCGATCAATAAGATCCCGCTCACGTCGTCGAACGGGACACCGCTCGTGCGTGACACGTGGATGTTGTCGACCGACTCGATGCTCGAGCTCGCGCAAGTGAAAGCGTTTTGGGAAATCGTTGAAGAAGTGACAAAGGAGAGTGTGGAATGAGTTGGGCCATAGAAGCTAGAAGACAGTTACATTTGATTCCAGAACCGGGTTACAAAGAGTTTAAAACACAAGCGACGCTTGAGGAGTTGATTCGTTCGTTTAACTCGTCACGGGTCCACATCTCGCATTGGCGCACCGGACTGTTCGTACGTGTAGACGGTCTTGTCGGCGACAAGACGATCGGGTATCGGGCCGATATGGACGGATTGCCGATCACGGAAGAGACAGGACTGGAGTTCGCCTCGGTCCATGAAGGCATGATGCATGCCTGTGGACATGACGTCCATATGGCGATCGCGCTCGGCTTGATCAAACGCTCGATCGAAGAGCCGCTCGATCATCATCTCGTCGTCTTTTTCCAACCGGCCGAAGAAGGGCCGGGCGGTGCGGAACCGATGGCGATGTCGGAGTTGTTCTATCATTTCCGTCCTGACGCGATGTTCGGTCTCCACGTGGCGCCGGAATATCCGGTCGGCACGATTGCCTCACGACCGGGCGTCTTGTTCGCGAGTGCGCGTGAGCTCCACCTCACGATTCACGGCAAGGGTGGGCACGGCGCTTTCCCGCATGCCGGGATTGACGCTGTCATCGTTCAGGCGGCATTGATCATGCAGCTGCAGACGATCATCTCTCGCAACATTGATCCGATGGGGAGCGCCGTGATCAGTATCGGTAAAGTCGCCGCCGGCACGAAAGAGAACATCATCGCCGAGACGGCCAAGCTCGATGGGACGATCCGGGCCCTGTCGGATAAAGAAATGGTCGTCCTTGAGCGCCGGATCCGTCAAGTCATCGCCGGTGTCGAGATGACGTATAACGTCCATATCGACCTCGAGTTCGGCAACCGGTACCATGAAGTAGTGAACGACGAACGGTATTTGTTCCAGTTCGAGGAAGCGGTCGAAGACGTCGGCTATTCGTATAAGACGTGCGTTCCGGCCATGACCGGTGAGGATTTCGGCTATATGTTGAAACAAGTGCCGGGATTCATGGTGTGGCTCGGGGTGAACGACATGGGTTCAGGTCTTCATCAAGCGACGCTCAATCCAGATGAGCGGGCGATCGATGTCGCGGTCGAACTGTTCGACCATTTCTTTAGAACGGTCATTGTGAAGTGAACGAAGCGGACACGTTGCTGTCCGCTTTTTTTGTTGAAATGTGTTGAATTGTGCTTCCGATGTGAGGAAAAAGGGAAATTATTATGATTGTAAAGCGTCAATATTGTTAAGCTTGTTCAAATGTGAACATTTTGCGAACTCAAGCATTGAGACATTACAGCGCTATATAAAATCATTATGATAGGGGTATCCAAAGGAAATTATCTATGATGTTTCGTTTCACGCATCGGTGTGAAGCGCTAGAGAGAGATAGGAGGTAATCAATAGATGTTTCAAGATCCGGTCCTGATGAGTCGGGCGTTAACGGCACTCACGTTAGGTTTTCATGTGATTTTTGCCACAATCGGCGTCGGGGTTCCACTTTTAATTTTATTGGCAGAGTTTTTAGGTATTAAAAAGAAAGATCCGAAATACACCTTGATGGCTCGTCGGTGGTCGCGGGGCTATGTCGTGACCGTCGCGGTCGGTGTCGTCACCGGTACAGCCATCGGGCTGCAGTTATCACTGCTTTGGCCAAACTTGATGCGCGTCGCCGGTCAGACGATCGCGCTGCCGTTGTTCATGGAAACGTTCGCGTTCTTCTTTGAAGCGATCTTCCTCGGCATTTATTTGTACACGTGGGATCGGTTTAAAAACCCGTGGCACCATATGCTGATCGGGATTCCAGTCGCCGTTGGTGCACTGTTCTCAGGCTTCTTCATTACGACAGTCAACAGCTTTATGAACCAGCCTGTCGGATTTGATATCGTCGATGGGAAACTTGCGAACGTGAGTCCGCTCGAGGCGATGTTCAGCCCGGCGATGCCGACAAAGATGGCGCACGTATTAACGTCTGCCATTTTGACATCGGCGTTCATCTTAGCGGCGATTGCGGCCGTGCAGTTATTGCGCCAACGCCGTAACCAGCTCGACAAATTGTCTATCGAATATCACAAAAAAGGTCTTCGTTTAACGATGACCGTCGCGCTCATCTTTGCGATTGCGACTGCGCTCGTCGGAGACTTCTCAGGTAAATACTTGGCGAAGTATCAGCCAGATAAGTTGGCGGCGGCAGAGTGGCATTTTGACACCTCCTCCGAAGCCGAACTCATCTTGGGCGGATGGCTCGAAGACGATGGTGAAGGTGGTTACGAAGTACGCGGGGCCATTAAAATCCCTTATGCGTTGTCAATCTTAGCGGGCGGTGTCCCAAACTATGAGGTGACGGGTCTTAATGAATTTGCGAAAGAGGACCAACCGCCACTGTTCATCCACTATCTGTTTGATGCGATGGTCGGAATCGGGATGCTTCTTGCGCTCATATCATTCCTGTTCGTCCTCGGACGCTACATTAAGCGATTGCCTCAATTCAGCAAACCGATGCTGATTGCGATTGCGGCAGGAGGCCCTCTCGCCATGATGGCAATCGAGTTCGGGTGGTTCTTCGCCGAGTTTGGCCGTCAGCCATGGGCGCTCTATGATTTGATGCGCACGAGTGAGGCAGCGACGACGTCGGCTAACGTAGGTTGGATGCTCATCGCCTTCGCGATCCTATATGCGGTTCTTGGCGTGGTCACAGTGCTCGTCTTGACACGTCTGTTCAAGGACAACCCAGTCGGGAAAGAACTAAAACAATCGGAACATCGCGGCGAAGCGATGTTTGCGGATGAAGTGTGATCGGAGGATATGACATGCAAATTCAAGAATTAGGGATTGCCGTATTATGGACGTTTTTATACGGCTATCTCATCGTTGCATCGATTGATTTCGGTGCCGGCTTCTTCGCTTTCTATAGTAAGTACACGAAGCGAGACCAAAAAATCAATCGCCTGATTCAACGGTATTTGTCACCGACATGGGAAGTGACGAACGTCTTCTTCGTCTTCTTCTTCGTCGGAATCGTCGGGTTCTTCCCGGATACGGCTTACTATTATGGAACGGCCTTGTTAGTACCGGCCTCTGTCGTGTTGATCTTGCTCGCGATTCGCGGAAGTTTTTATGCGTTCGCGAACTACGGTTCGAAAGAGAGTACGTTTTACGTGTTCTTGTACGGGGCGACAGGTTTATTGATTCCGGCGGCGATGTCGACCGTGCTCACGGTCAGCCAAGGCGGATTCATTAACGAGACAGAGTCGGGTGTGTTCTTTGACGGATTGAAGTTGTTCACAAACTTCTACTCGTGGACAGTCGTTATCCTTGCGATCGTGTCGGTGCTCTATATTAGTGCGATGTTCCTCTTGTTCTATGCGGACAAGGCACGTGATGTCGAAGCAGTCGGCCTCGTGCGCAAATGGGCGCTCTTCTGGAGCGTTCCGACGATCCTCGCTTCGGGCCTCGTCTTCTTCGGCTTGAAATCACAGGCGGCATGGCACTATGAAAACATTTTGGCGGGTAACTGGTGGTGGTTCGCCGCGAGTTTCGTCTTCTTCATCATCGCCGTATCGTTCGTCTACTTGAAACGCAACTACGGACTCGCTTTCTTAATGGTCATGGGTCAGTTCTTCATGGCGTGGTTCGGATATGGTTATACGCATTTGCCGTACATTCTCTATCCGTATATCGACATTAACGGAAGCGTCGTCAACGAGTCGATGGCGATCGCGCTCGTCATCGTGTTCATTCTAGGATTGCTCTTACTCGTACCAGCGTTGTATTTATTGCTTCGTCTGTTCTTGTTCGACAATGACTATGTGCGTGGAACACGTTCAAGCGGTAAAGCATAAGACCGGGATTTCCCGGTCTTTTTTGTATAGTTTTTTTAGGGCGAATCGGTTACACTGTACGAAGAATCGGGAACAGAAACCGCTGTAGGGAAAGGGATGTTTTGAATATGACAGGTGAATTTGCAGTCATCGGCTTAGGTCGGTTTGGTGGGTCGATCGTGCGGGAGCTGTCGTCGAACGGATATGACGTGCTCGCCATCGACGTGGATGAAGAACGCGTCAATGAGTTCATGGGTCTAGCCACGCATGCGGTCATCGCCGATACGACCGATGAGAACGTCTTAAAGAGTCTTGGGATTCGTAACTTCGAACATGTGATCGTGGCAATCGGAGAAAACATTCAAGCCTCGATTTTGACGACGTTGATTTTGAAAGAGCTCGGTGTCCAAATCATCACGGTAAAAGCGACGAACGACTACCACGAAAAAGTCCTACGTCGAATCGGTGCGGATAACATCGTCCACCCGGAACGCGATATGGGCGTCCGGATCGCCAACGGATTGATGAGCCAAAGTATTTTGGACTACCTCGAACTTTCAAATGAACATTCGATCGTCGAGATCAAGGCTTCTGATAAACTATCGAATAAATCACTGATCGATTTGGACCTTCGTGCCAAATACGGAGTCAACATCGTCGCCATCCGTCGTGGTGACGACGTCTTGATTTCTCCTCAAGCCGACGAGATGATCCTGCCGGAAGATATCTTGATCATCATCGGAAAAGATACCGACCTCGACCGGCTCGAACGCTCGCTTCGGTCAAGATAAAAACGAGAGGCGCGAGCCTCTCGTTGTTTTTAGATTAGCTTCATAGTTTTTAGTCCGTACTCGATCCCGTCTTCAAGTATCGATTTCGTCACAAAGTCGGCCGCTTCTTTTGCCTCGGCTCGTCCGTTGCCCATCGCGATGCCTGTACCGACGTATCGGAGCATCGCCAAATCGTTCAACGCGTCACCGAAGGCGTATGTGTTCTCGAGGCGATAGCCGTTCGTCTCGATGAAGTGGCGAATGCCGTCCGCCTTGCTCGCCCCGCGATTGATGACGTCCATCGCATGCGGGTGCCACCGGATAAAATCGAATTCGCTATAAGCGTCGAGATAATGATGCTCTTCTTCAGGCGTGCAGTAGAGCAACGTCTGATAAACGTCCTGTTCAATGTGGAAGTTTGGCGCGTACGTCGGGATCGGCATATCGAGTTCACCGAGCGACTGTTCGACGACGTGGTCGTTCGGTTTCGTCGCGCCGCCACGGTCTTGTCCGAGATAGACGAGTGTGTGGTCAAACGTTCCCGCATGGTCCGTCAAACGGCTGAGCGCATGAGTCGGTAGCGTGTTCCGATAGACGATTTCCCCACGGTGGACGACGATTTGGCCGTTGTAGCACACCATGCTCTCGATTCCAAGTTGCTGCGGGATGTCTGAGAGCATCGCCGGGCCTCGTCCCGTCGCGATGAACGTCTCGACTCCGTTCGCACGAAGTTGTTCGATCGCCGCAATCGTCGAAGGCGGAATATACGTCCCTTCGTGGAGAAGTGTGCCGTCAATGTCAAAAAAGACTACTTTTTTATCTTCCATTCGAATCACCATGCTTTCTCTGTCTTGTTTAGGGTATTTCTATACAGAAAAGCATACCACGAAATCAAGAAACCGCCCTCAATCTGACGTCATTAGTGAAATTTTGTCACAATATGAGCTATAATGAAGAAAGAATCTTACGGAGACATAACTTTATCACGAGAATCACTTATGTATCACATAGATGAAAATCAACTAACTAGAAGTAAGGAGAGATTAAATGAAGTTTGTAAAGAACCATCAAACCGCTGTGTTCGCATTAGGCGGACTCGGAGAAATCGGGAAGAATACGTATGTCGCTCAATTTCAAGATGAGATCATTGTCATCGACGCCGGGATTATGTTCCCAGAGGATGACTTGCTTGGGATCGACTACGTCATTCCAGATTACTCATACTTGATCAAAAACAAAGAAAAAGTAAAAGGGGTGTTCATCACCCACGGTCACGAAGACCATATCGGTGGAATCCCGTTCTTGTTGAAACAAGTCAAACTGCCGATCTATGCGACAAAGCTCGCCCTCGGGTTGATCAAAGTGAAACTTGAGGAGCACGGCTTGCTTCGCGAGGCCGAATTGCATGAAATCGATGAGGATACGATCGTCAAGTTCAGAAAGACGAGTATCTCGTTCTTCCGGACGACCCACTCGATTCCGAACTCGCTCGGTGTCGTCGTCAAGACGCCACAAGGCAACATCGTCCATACCGGCGACTTCAAGTTCGACTTCACACCGGTCGGCGAGCCGGCTGATATCGCCAAAATGGCTGAGATCGGAAAAGAAGGCGTCCTTTGTCTCTTGTCAGACTCGACGAACGCAGAAATCGAAGGGTTCACGATGAGTGAAAAAGTCGTCGGCGGGACGATCAGTGAGACGTTCCGTAAAGCGGAAGGGCGCATCATCTTCGCGACGTTCGCCTCGAACATCTATCGTCTGCAACAAGTCATCGACTCTTGTGCTGAGACGGGCCGCCACTTGCTCATCTTCGGTCGCTCGATGGAAAAAGTCATGACGATCGGACAAGATCTCGGCTTTATCAACGTACCAAAAGGAATGATTATCGAGACGAACCAGATGCGCAACTTCCAACCACATGAAGTGGCGATTCTCTGTACCGGATCACAAGGTGAACCGATGGCTGCGCTCAGCCGGATTGCGAACGGGACACACCGTCAAGTTTCGATCATCCCTGGCGACACGGTCATCTTCTCATCGTCACCGATTCCTGGTAACGCCGTGTCGGTCGGTAAAACGATCAACCAACTGTACAAAGCGGGCGCTGACGTCGTCTACGGTAAACTCACGAACATCCATACGTCAGGTCACGGATCGCAACAAGAGCAGCTGCTCATGATCCGCTTGCTCAACCCGAAATTCTTCATGCCGATTCACGGAGAGTACCGCATGTTAGTGAAACATGCCGAGCTCGCGCAATCGGTCGGGATCCCGAAAGAGAACACGTTCGTAATGGACAACGGCGAAGTGCTCGCCGTCGATGCCGATTCGGCTGCCATTACAGGAAAAATTTCGGCGAACGCCGTCTATGTTGACGGAAACGGCATCGGTGACATCGGCAATATCGTCTTACGCGATCGCCGGATCTTGTCAGAAGATGGACTTGTCGTCGTCGTCATCAGCATCGACGGCAAGACGCGAAAACTCGTCTCCGGACCCGATATCATCTCGCGCGGATTCGTGTACATGCGTGAATCGGGCAGCCTAATTCGTGACGGTGAGCGCTTGCTCAAGAAGACGGTCGAACAAGGCTTATCGAACAAGCAGATGAAATGGTCAGAGATGAAGCAACTTGTCTCGGATACACTCACGCCATACTTGGCTCAAAAAACACGAAGACACCCAATGGTTCTTCCGATCATTATGGAAGTATAAACGAACGGGCTGTAGGTGACTACAGCCCGTTTTTTAGAGAATGAAAAAAGGGGCGGTGCGTATGGAACGGAAGAAGCGTAAGACAGGTTGGCTCAAGTGGGGACTTGCCGCATTTGCGATCTTATTTTTAGTCACGATGATTTATCATCAAGTAAAACCGCTGCCAGAAGGGGTGTCTCGAGCATCCGAACCGGTAAACATCTCGGATGACCAAATCGATTTTTTGTCTGATTTGACATACCAAGGAGAAGACACCGAAGTCAATGAGCAAGAGATCTTCCAAGATGTCGAGCGATCGATCCGCGAGGCCCGGGAGTATATCGTCATGGACTTTTTCTTATTCAATCCATATTCAAATGAAGATCGACCGTATCCGGACATCACGGCCCGCCTGTCGTCAGCACTCATAGAACAGATGGAGCTCTATCCGGACTTGAACGTCGTCTTGATCACAGACGAGATCAACACGACGTATAACGGTCACGCGTCTGACCATTTAGACGTGCTCAAGGAAGCCGGCGCGGAGATTGTCTACACGAACCTCGACGCGTTGCGTGACCCGAATATCTTGTACTCGACGTTGTATCGCATCGGATTCCAATGGTTCGGGGACAGCCAGAACGGTTGGCTCCCGAACCCGATGGCGAAATCGGCACCGGACATCACGATTCGTTCTTATTTACGGTTACTGAACGTGAAAGCGAACCATCGCAAAGTCATGGTGACGGAGAACGACGGGTTCGTCCTCTCGGCGAATCCGCATGACGCGTCCGGTTACCATTCAAATGTCGGCGTCCGACTCGACGGTCCGATCCTAGCTGACATTCTTGAAGGGGAAGAGGCGATCGCCCGGTTCTCGAAAGGGGACGCGAGCCGTTTCCCGAGTGAAGAAAAACTCGCCGCCTTACGTGACGAGGACTCGGACGGACCGATGCAGGTTCGTTACGTCACCGAGTCGAAAATTCAAGAAGCCGTCGTGAAAGCGATGGACGAGGCGGAAGCGGGCGAGACGATTTGGATCGGCATGTTCTATTTGGCCGATCGGAACATCATCCAAGCAATCCACGATGCCGCCGAGCGCGGCGTGTTCGTCAAGCTCATCCTTGACCCGAACACGAACGCGTTCGGGCGTGATAAGTCGGGTCTCCCGAACTTGCCGGTCACGGCTGAGCTCATCGAAGTCAACCCGGAACAGATCGAGGTCCGTTGGTACGAAGTCGGGAAAGAACAATATCATCCGAAGATGCTCTACGTCGAAGGCGAGCAGCGTGTCGTCGTGATGGGGTCTGGCAACTATACGACCCGGAATATGAACGACTATAACCTCGAGGCGGACGTCGAAGTGACGACTGCGACCGAGACCGAGTTCATGCGCGAAGTCGATAGCTATTTCAAACGGCTTTGGAACAACGAGGACGGGACGTACACCGTCGCTTATGATGAGATTCAGACCGACTTGCCGATCGGTAAGTACTTGCTCTACTGGTTACAGAAGTTGACGTGGACGATGACCTACTGACCTAAAAACAAGCCCGTCCTCGTCAGAGGGCGGGCTTCAGCTTGTTGACTAACATGATTGCTATGGCTCGTCCTTTCGGCGCCCACGCTTTCCGCAGGCAATCCCGGAGCCGCATCGCGACTCGCGTCGCTGCTGGGTCTCCGTTGGATTGCTATCCTGCAGGAGTCGCGGCGCCATCGGACGAGCAACGCACACGGTCCCATCTGGCGGCGGTCACCGCACAAAACATGAAGAAGCTGACTAGTTTATTGGCCTGGAGAGACCGTATACATACCATTTTTTCAATCTTGTGCCGGGCAGAGTGACTCGAGGTCATCGAACATAAAAAAGACGAACCAATTCGCGAAAAGCGAATTGGTTCGTCAACAGCCTAAGCCCGTCCTCATCAGAGGACGGGCTTGTTTTATTGCGTTTCGACTGGATTGAACTCATTTGAATACTCGTATAAGAACTCGCCCGTCTCACGGAGCACGTCCGTCTTCCGATGAAGTGAGAAGTGATCGTATGGGACGGTCTCGGTACCGATATTGTTCGTGTATTCCTCGAGCAAGAGCGAGCTCGACGGTTCGATCAAGTTGAACTCGCCGCCTCGTCCTGAGAACGAATACACTTGGACGGAGCGGGGCCACGTCTCAAGCTTGGCCTGGAACGACTTGAGCCCATCAGAACTCGGCGACAAGTCGCGGATGGCCGGACTGCCCGTGTTCACACCGAAGTTGCTGGCGGATAAACCGAAGTTGGCGAGGCGCGTCCCGGCGAACGGGCTATCAAACGTAACGAGCTTATCGACGATATACTCGTCTTGGTTCAAAATGTAGTTGGCTGCGGCGACACCGCCCATACTGTGACCAATTACATACATGCGGTCGAATGAACGGTTTCGTTCCGCTTTGTACTCTTCGATGGCGAGGTTCAACCATTTCGTCTGGTTGTTCAAGGACGCTTCAGCATCCTCATATTCAATCCGGACGATCGGTCGGTTCGAACTGTAATCATTGATGACGCAGTCGACCGCTCCTTTCGCTGTCACCGTACAAAGCGCACCGTCTTTGGCAAGTCCGCGCTGCTCCATGTATTGGGAGAAGCGGAGGAACGTCCGGTCGGTCCCGAGCAGGCCGTGGACGGCGAACGTCGGGATGAACTCATCGGTTTGAGCGGCTTGACGGATGGCTTCGACTTTTCGATCGTTCGTCAGTTCTTCACGTACGGTCACGATAATGATGGCTAACGCTAACAGGATGATCAACATACCGAGCACGCGCGAACGGATTGATGTCCGGTCGGGGTTTCCGACATTTTTCCTAGATCTCCGCCAAACGAAGAAAGCAGTCACACTAGCAATGAGGGCAACGACGATCGTGATGATCCACGCTTTGACGTTCGGTACGTGCGCGACAAGCATCATATTGTTTTGGCGTCCGCCGTACACTTGCCACTCGACTTGTTTCATCGAACGAGGGTCAAGGCCGGTCCCGTCCTCGACGAACACACCGGTCGGTACCGTCAAATTGAAACGGATGTCGGCTTGGCGGATGTAACGCTCGGCGAGTTCTTTCGGGGAACCGCTCAAGTTGACACCAGGCAAGTCGACGCGATCGAGACGTAAATCCAAGTTCGTCTTCAATACGTATGAATCGAACCAAATGCCGTCTTCCTTTTGAACGTCAAATTCCACGTCGGGGGGAACGAGGACACCGGCCGGTCCGGTCTTCCATTCCTGTTTAATGTTTTGCAGCTCATCGACGTTTTTGAACGTCTTCTTTAACACCATACCTTCGTAATCGTCTTCGCTCGAATAGTCTCGAGTCGCATAGCCGTTATCGTTCGCTTGTTGTTTCCACGTTTCCCAGTCGAGCCGTAAGTTTAATAGCTTCATGACCGGGTGATCGCGGAACGCATACGTCGTCTCGAGCGTGACAGACTGATCGTAGTGGACGGTGGCGTCATATTCGATCCGGACGCATCCACCGATTAAAAGAAACAAGAATGGGAATAGGAACAACAGTGTCTTTTTTTTCACGCTCGTCACCTCAGATCGGTTCACCGTATGTTTCTAGCGGATTGGTCGTATTAATGCGGTCATAAAACAGGACGCCGTCCAAGTGGTCGAGTTCGTGTTGGCAGACGATGGCTCGCATCCCGCGAAGACGTAACTTGATCGGATTGCCGTCACGGTCAAATCCTTCGAGGGTGATGCGACGGTGACGGGGTACGTTGCCTTTGACGATGCGATCGACAGACAAGCAGCCTTCACCGCCGTTCAAATACGTCTGTTCGAGCGAGTGACTCGTGATTTTCGGATTGAAGATCGACAGCTTGAACGTCTCTTCTTCCTCTTTTAGCAGGACGGTGAAGAACCGTCGATTGACACCGAGTTGTGGTGCGGCAATTCCGACTCCGCCGCGAAGCTCATATTTCTCACTGATCTCAGGGTCTTGGCTGTTGACGAGGAACGTTTCCATCTCGTCGAGCAGGGCGAGGTCTTCTGCCGTAGGTGGAAGCGAGACTTCACTTGAACGGTTACGGAGCCGCTCATCTCCTTCACGAATCACGTCTTTCATTGTTAACATGGGTAAACTTCCTTTCCAATTGCGATATGTCCAATTATATCATATTTAATGAGCGAATCGCTCAGATGGTACAGAAGGTGAAATGAAAATGATACAGAGCGTAAAACATTCGAAAAATGTGTTCATGTAAGCGTTTTTATGGAGTGAGCATATTTTTTGCGTTATTGTAACAACCCGTTTTATACTGACAAGGAAACGGCAGGAGAAGTCATACTTTCCTGAATCACGTTAATACAGATTGCTTTTTTGGACAGATACACTTAAGATTTGAGGTAGTGTTTGATCACAAAAAAAGACAATTGTCTCATAGTTGAAAGGATGAGGTGAAACGAATGAACAACGTTCAGGTACTTCAAAACGTGGAAGAAAACTTCCAAACGTTCCGTATTCTCGACGAGAAGGGCGAGGTCGTCAACCAAGACGCAATGCCAGATGTAACGGACGAGCAACTTCAGGAGCTTATGCGCCGCATGGTCTATACTCGAATTTGGGATCAGCGTGCCATCTCGCTTAACCGTCAAGGACGCCTAGGTTTCTACGCGCCAGTGGCAGGGCAAGAAGCAACGATGATCGGGACGCAATACGCGCTCGACAAGCAAGACTGGATTCTTCCGGGTTACCGCGATATCCCGCAACTCGTATTCCACGGACTTCCGCTTTATCAAGCGTTCTTGTTCTCACGTGGTCACGTGGCAGGAAACCGCATCCCAGAAGACGTTAACGTCTTAATGCCACAAATCATTATCGGTGCACAAATCATTCAAACAGCGGGTGTGGCCATGGGCCTCAAACGCAACGGCAACACGAACGTCGCCATTACTTACACGGGTGACGGCGGATCGTCACAAGGTGACTTCTACGAAGGTATGAACTTCGCAGGTGCATTCAAATCACCAGCTATCTTCGTCGTTCAAAACAACCGCTTCGCAATCTCGACACCTGTTGAGAAGCAGACGGCAGCTAAAACGATCGCGCAAAAAGCTGTAGCAGCGGGCATCAACGGAATCCAAGTTGACGGTATGGACGTACTTGCTGTCTTCGCCGCAACACAACAAGCGCGTAAAGACGCACTTGATGGGACACCGACGCTCATCGAAGCACTCACATACCGTTACGGACCACATACGCTCGCTGGGGATGACCCAACACGTTACCGTACGAAAGAACTCGATTCAGAGTACCAAGAAAAAGATCCACTCGTACGTTTCCGTCTTTTCCTCGAAGGCAAAAAGCTTTGGAGCGAAGACATGGAGAACGAAGTGATCGAACAAGCGAAAGCAGACGTGAAAGAAGCGATCAGCCTCGCGGACAAAGAACCAAAACAAAAAGTTTCGGACTTCATCAACAACATGTTCGAAACACTCCCTTCAAACTTGAAAGAGCAGCTTGAAGAATATACAGCAAAGGAGTCGAAGTAAGTTATGGCTCAAATGACAATGATCCAAGCGATTACTGATGCGATGCGCGTTGAAATGAAGCGCGACGAGAAAGTACTTCTTTTCGGAGAAGACGTTGGTAAAAACGGTGGGGTCTTCCGTGCAACGGAAGGTCTCCAAGACGAGTTAGGCGAAGACCGCGTCTTCGATACGCCACTCGCTGAGTCTGGTATCGGCGGTCTCGCGATCGGTCTTGCACTCACAGGCTTCCGTCCAATCATGGAAGTTCAATTCTTCGGATTCGTATTCGAAGTATTTGACTCAGTTGCTGCCCAAATGGCACGTATGCGTTACCGTTCAGGCGGCGCTTACAGCCAGCCGGTTACAATCCGTTCACCGTTCGGTGGCGGCGTTAAAACACCAGAACTTCATGCGGACAGCCTTGAAGGATTGATGGCTCAGACACCTGGTCTTAAAGTCGTCATCCCGTCAACACCGTATGATGCAAAAGGTCTTTTGATCGCGTCAATCCGTGACAACGACCCAGTCGTATTCCTCGAGCACATGAAACTTTACCGTTCGTTCCGTGGCGAAGTACCAGAAGGCGACTACACGATCGAGCTTGGAAAAGCAGACGTGAAACGCGAAGGTACTGACGTTTCGATCATCACATACGGTGCGATGGTTCATACTTCACTCAAAGCAGCTGAAGAACTCGAAAAAGAAAACATCAACGTCGAAGTAATCGACCTCATGACAATCAGCCCGCTTGATATCGACACAATCGTCGAGTCAGTTAAAAAGACTGGCCGCGCGATCGTCGTTCAAGAGGCACAGCGTCAAGCAGGGATTGCGGCGAACGTCGTAACTGAAATTCAAGAACGCGCGATTCTTCACCTCGAAGCACCAGTGCTTCGTGTAACTGCACCAGACACGGTCTTCGCTTTCGCACAAGGTGAAGATGCATGGTTACCTGACCATAAAGATGTCGTTGCAAAAGTTAAAGAAGTTATCAACTTCTGATCGTGTTCATTTAACGATGAGGGAGAATTGTCTCCCTTGTCGTGTTTACATGATTATTCGATAGGAGGAAAAACCAGTGGCAGTATTTGAATTTAAATTACCAGACATCGGTGAAGGAATTCACGAAGGTGAGATCGTCAAGTGGTTCGTCAAAGCAGGGGATACAGTGAAAGAGGATGACATCCTCCTCGAAGTTCAAAACGACAAAGCCGTCGTTGAGATTCCTGCTCCGGTCGACGGAACAGTCAAGGAAGTTAAAGTCTCTGAAGGAACAGTTGCCATCGTCGGCGACGTCCTCATCACGTTCGATATCGAAGGTGACGCACCAGCCGGTGAAGAAGAGGCAGCTCCTGAACAGCCAAAAGCTGAAGAGAAGACAGAAGAGGTTCAAGAAGACGTGAAAGAAGACGGTCCACGTGAAGTTCAACTTCACAAGTCTGAGCGTGTCATCGCCATGCCTTCGATTCGCAAGTACGCTCGTGAAAAAGGCGTCGACATCCGTGAAGTCAAAGGAACTGGCGACAACGGTCGCGTTCTTAAAGAAGACATCGACGCGTTCGCAAACGGTGAAGCACCGACAGCGGAAGCTACAACAGAGAAAACAGAATCTGTAGCGACGGCCTCGGCTGCGAAGACGGAAATCAAGCCTTACGAGTCAGCTACACCTGAACTCGAAACGCGCGAGAAAATCCGTGGTATCCGTAAAGCGATCTCGAAAGCGATGGTCAACTCGAAACATACGGCTCCGCACGTAACACTCATGGACGAAGTCGATGTCACGAAACTTGTCGCACTCCGTAAAGAGTTCAAACAAGTCGCGGCTGACCAAGGCGTGAAACTCACGTACTTGCCATTCGTCGTCAAAGCATTGACAGCGGCAGCGAAAGCTTACCCAACAATCAACGCGTCAATCGACGATGTAAACGAAGAAATCGTCTACAAAAACTATTACAACATCGGTATCGCAGCTGACACGGATAACGGCCTCGTCGTTCCTGTCGTCAAAGATGCGGACCGTAAATCAGTCTACGCACTTGCAAACAACATCAATGAGCTTGCTGGCAAAGCCCGTGAAGGCAAACTTGCTGGGGACGACATGAAAGGCGGATCGATCACAATCACGAACATCGGTTCAGCTGGTGGACAATGGTTCACACCTGTCATCAACCACCCGGAAGTTGCAATTCTCGGTATTGGCCGCATTGCTGAAAAAGCTGTCGTCAAAGACGGAGAGATTGTCGCAGCACCAGTGCTCGCACTTTCATTCAGCTTTGACCACCGTCTCATCGATGGTGCGACTGCTCAAAACGCGCTCAACATGGTCAAACGCTTGCTTCAAGATCCAGCACTTCTAATGATGGAGGGATAATAACATGGTAGTAGGAGAATTCGCACAAGAAACTGATTTACTTGTCATCGGCGCAGGTCCTGGTGGATACGTCGCAGCAATCCGCGGCGCACAACTCGGACTCAAAGTTACAATCGTTGAAAAAGGCAACTTTGGCGGTGTCTGCTTGAACGTCGGTTGTATCCCATCAAAAGCGTTGATCACGGCTGGGCACAACTTCCAGCACGCTAAAGGTCACTCGTCAATGGGAATCACATCTGACAACGTGTCAGTTGACTTCACGAAAGTCCAAGACTGGAAACAGTCGGTCGTCAACAAATTGACTGGCGGCGTCAAAGGTCTTTTGAAAGGCAACAAGATCGAGATCGTTCAAGGTGAAGCGTTCTTCGCAGCTGAAGACACAGTTCGTGTCATCACAGAAGATAGCTCAACTCCTTACAAGTTCAAGAAAGCGATCATCGCGACTGGTTCGACACCAATCGAGATCCCATCGTTCAAATGGTCAAAACGCGTTCTTTCTTCAACTGGCGCATTGGCTCTTCCAGAAGTTCCGAAAAAGCTCGTCGTCATCGGTGGCGGCTACATCGGAATGGAACTTGGGACAGCGTATGCGAACTTCGATACTGAAGTCGTAGTCGTTGAAGGCGCAAGCGACATCTTGTCTGGCTTCGAGCCACAAATGACGCAAATCGTCAAAAAGAAACTCAAACAAAAAGGCAACGTCACGATCCACACGAACGCTCTTGCAAAAGGCGTCGAGGAAACGGAAGACGGCGTTATCGTGAAGTTTGAAGTGAACGGCGAAGAACAGACTGTTGAAGCGGACTACGTCCTCGTCACAGTCGGACGCCGTCCGAACACTGGCGACATCGGCCTCGAGAATGCTGAAGTTAAAATCAGCGACCGCGGCATCATCGAGATCGACGACCAGTGCAAGACGTCGAACGAAAATATTTTTGCAATCGGCGACATCGTACCAGGACCACCGCTCGCACACAAAGCTTCTTACGAAGCAAAAGTTGCAGCGGAGGCAGCTGCAGGTAAGCCGGCTTACCTCGACTACTCAGCAATCCCAGCGGTCGTCTTCACTGACCCTGAACTTGCGACAGTTGGTTACACAGAACCGCTCGCTAAAGAAGAAGGACTCGATTTCACAGTATCGAAATTCCCATTCGCAGCGAACGGTCGTGCCCTCGCTCTCGACGAGCCAGACGGCTTCATGAAGCTCATCACGCGTAAAGAGGACGGTCTTTTGATCGGTGCTCAAATCGCGGGTACAGGCGCTTCTGATATGATTGCCGAGCTTGGTCTCGCCATCGAAGCAGGCATGACAGCTGAAGATATCGCGCTCACAATCCACGCTCACCCATCACTCGGTGAGATGGCAATGGAAGCGGCAGAAATCGCAATGGGTATGCCAATCCACGTCGTTAAGTAATACAAAAAACTCTCTCGCTACTCGCGGGAGAGTTTTTTGATGTAGTGGACGGTCCGTTCGACTTCATCGAAACCGATTCGAGCATGAAAACGTTGGCTCCCCTCATTGTCAAGCTCCGTATCGGAAGCGAGTTCGTCACAGCCTTTCGACCGAGCGTATGATGCGGCAGCTTCGACGAGCCGGGTCGCCACATCCTGCCCGCGTACGGATTCGTCAACGTATATCCCTTCTAAGAACGCAGTCGGAGAAGAGACGGCGCCGGGAACATAGTCATGTCTGAAACTGAGCTGGCAAAACCCGACTGCCGTGTTGTCGGTCGCCAAAAAATAATGCATCTTGCCGGAACGCAATCCGAGACGAAGCTCGGCCGTCAACTCGATCAACGGGGCGTCGGGCCAGAGCGCTTGCATGAGCGTCAATAGTGCGGCTTCGTCGCGCGCGCTTGCTTTTCGAATGTTCATGAGTCATCCTCCCTAGGTTTCACAAGTTCAGTATAAAGGAAAATAACATATGAAGTCAGAAAGGAGGGAATGATCATGGCGTTTGATGAGGAGCTATTATATACCGTTTCCGAGACGAGCCGCGTTCGGTTTACCGGCATCGAAACCGAGACGTCTCGTTATGATTTCGGATTTGTCTATACGCACCAGTTCATGGGGAAAGTACTCGTCGTCTGCATGCAGACCGGACAGTCAGCCCTTCTCGATATGCATGCGCTCGAAGAACCGAGACAGCTTTATCCGATGCTCGGAATCAATCTGTATGACACCGATCATGTTGCTGAATTTTTGCGTCTTTGTCTCGAGGAAGGGACGAAAGATGAAAAAACTTCAGAATCACCTCTTGAAAAAATGTAAGCGTTTTCTTATAATGGGTAGTAGGGGAAGCAATTCGATCATCATAAGCATCTTTTCTTCTGATGACACAAAGCGAGCCGGTCAATTTGACCGGCTCGCTTTCGTTTAGCGGATTGCTTTCGTTTGTTGGATGACTTTAATCATTTGAAGCGACTCGTCTTCAAGACCTTGAACCGGTAAACCAGCTTCGATATTGGCCGTGATGTATTCGAGTGTCGATGCCGTGATCAATTCTCCAGGAATGATGATAGGAATCCCTGGTGGATACACCATGATGAACTCAGCCGAAATTCGTCCGACAGCGTTCTCGAGGGGAATCGTTTCCGTCTCTTCGTAGAACGCGTCTCGTGGGCTGAGCGCGAGTGGTGGGATCTCGGGGAGCATGATCGATAAAGAATCGTTCCCAGACTGCTTATACACCGATACGACATCGTGCATCGCATCGATAAGTGCTTGAATCGTCGACTCATCGTCGGCACTCGTCACGATGAAGAGGACGTTCAACAAATCGGACATCTCGACTTCGATGCGGTGATGTTCGCGCAAATATTTCTCGATTTCAAATCCGGTAATTCCAAGCTCACGAACCGATACGAGTACTTTCGTCTCATCTAAGGCGTACGTCGACTCAGAATGGAGCTCAGAGTGGCCGTAGACCGATAAATGCGGCATGTTGTTGATGGCGACGCGTGCCATTCGTGAGAGCGTGAGGGCGCGTTCGTTCATGGCCTCACCTTTTGTCGCCAATTGGCGCCGGGCTGCGTCGAGCGAGGCGAGAAGTAGGTAGGACGTCGACGTCGTCGTAATCATCGAGAGCATCGCGTGGATCCGCTCTGGAGAGACAAGACCGCGGCGTACGTTCAAAATCGAGCTACCTGTCATCGAGCCGCCGAGCTTATGCACGCTCGTCGCAGCGACGTCTGCGCCCGCTTGCATCGCCGACAGAGGGAGCTCGTCGTGGAATGGCAAGTGGACACCGTGCGCTTCGTCAACGAGTACAGGGACGTCCTGAGCGTGAGCAACGGCGACGATGCGTTCGAGGTCACCAGCGACACCGAAGTACGTCGGGTTGATGACGAGGACGGCTTTCGTGTCAGGATGCAGCTCGAGCGCGCGCTCGACAGCGCTTGCCGTGATGCCGTGGGCGATCCCGTACGTCTCATCATATTCAGGATGAATGAATACAGGATGGGCTCCGGTCAAGACGAGCGCTGACATGACGGATTTATGCACGTTACGCGGGACGATAATTTTTTCGTTCGGCCCGACGACGCCCATGATCATCGCCATGATGGCGCTCGATGTACCTTGGACCGAGAAAAATGTCTCATCAGCACGGAACGCTTCAGCAGCGAGACGCTCGGCTTCAGCAATCGAAGCTTTCGGATGATGCAAGTCATCAAGTGGAGCGATGTTGATCAAATCGATTTTTAAAGCATTTTCGCCGATGAAGTCACGAAATTCGGGATCCATTCCTTTTCCGCCTTTATGACCGGGAATATGGAACGCAATCGGATTTGTATTGACGTGTTTGAGCAACGTCTCAAATAGCGGCGTGTCGAGCTGTGTAGACCCTTTAATTTTCAATAGTAAGCCCTCCTTGAAATCAGCGTTTGTATGGGATCGGTCGTTTACGTATACTAAGTTTCTTTACCCGGTGAATGATTGGTCTGCTATGCAGAAAAACGATGCAACAAAAAAACTATAGAGATTTCCAAGTCAACTTGCAATAGTTTTTTTTGTTGATACAATGGTTGTCGAGGTGAAGAATATGCAAATCAACTATCCAATCAATCCGGACTGGACGACGGAAGAACTGATCGAAGTCGTCGAGTTCTATAATCAAGTCGCACTCGCCAACGAAGGCGGCGTCGATCGGGAAGAATTTTTAGCAACGTATCGGTCGTTCAAACAAATCGTGACATCAAAATCAGAAGAGAAGCAACTGAGCGCTGTCCACGATGAGCAGACCGGATACTCTACCTATCGTACGGTCCAAGCGGCCTTGAAATCAAATACTAAGATTATCAGGTTGTAACAAATGAATTGCAGGAACCGACGAATCTGTCGGTTGCTGCTTTTTTTAGTTAATACCTTAAGAAATAGGGTACATATCACTAACGGTTATTTAAGGTTTAGGACCGGTTGAAGTGGGAATATATCCACTAAGATAAAAAATTCAAAATAGTCAGACAATTCTCTTTCTTTTTTGAATCTCATCTGATATACTCAATTCAACTTACTAAACCGTAACTTGTAGCCCAACAAAAGGAGTGTGGCATCTCATGAAACAAGTGATTGAGGCATTCAAAAGAAAAGACGCAGAAAAACGGATTCCGGTGCTGCGCCTAGAGATTGATTATGAATTGGCAACACTCTTCGATGCAATGGCGTCACAAGACGATGCCACTGTCCAGGCTAGCAAGCATCGGTTAGAGAAATACCGCCAAGAACTTTTGCGTCTCGAAGCCTGACCCACAACCGCTCATTCAACCAGTATTCCACGCGAATACTGGTTTTTGTTTGCTATAATACATAGAGAGGTGATAAATATGTTGGAATGGTTTGCGATTGATCTAATCAAACAAGCAGGGGAATATATCCGCCTTCAAATTGATGAAAGCTATCGGATCGAGCGGAAGACGGGCAAAGGGGACTTGGTCACTGAAATCGATCGAGCGGTCGAACAACTGATCGTCGACCGCATCCGAGCGGCGTATCCGGAGCATCAGATCGTCGGAGAAGAAGGCATCTCGACACAGCCTGACAAGTTGACAGGGACGGTTTGGTTTGTCGATCCGATCGACGGGACGCTCAATTTTATTCATCAAAAGCGGATGTTCGCCATCTCGATCGCGATTATGGTCGATGAGGTCGTCGAGTATGGATTTGTCTATGATGTGATGGCTGACGAGCTGTTCGTGGCACGACGTGGTTATGGGGCGACGCTCAACGGACGGAAGTTGCCGCAGCTTCATGAACATCACGTCCGTGACGCATTTTTGAGTATGAATGCGACGTGGGTGACCCCGAACCAACAGATTGCGCCGGAAGTGTTGGCACCGATCGTCCGCGACTCTGTCGGGACACGAGCGCACGGGGCCGCCTCACTCGAACTGGCTTGGGTTGCGGCCGGACGGGTCGACGGCTATATCACGATGCGCAATATGCCGTGGGATTACGCGGCCGGAAAACTTCTCGTCGAAGAAGTCGGGGGACGCGTCGTCTCCTTATACGGTGAACCCGTCAGCTATAAAGGGAAGACATCGGTCCTCGGCGGGAGCGAGACGTTCGTCAAGGACGTCATCAAGCATTACGTCATCGCCAAAAACGTGGCGCCTGAAGTGAGGCCAGACCTTGTGATTGAACCGAACAAAACGTACGATCGCGTGCGCGATTTGCTCGTCTTGGCGAATCCGAACGAGGCGATGGTGCAAGTGCAATATGAGACGGGATCGACGTTTGAGGCTTTACTCGGCGGTGAACTCGTCGGGGCGTATATGCTTGTCCGTCGCAGTGCGGAATCTGTCGAACTCGTCAACATCGCTGTCAAACCGGACCGTCAAAACCAGACGATCGGGCAACGGATGCTCCAAGACGCCATCCGTCGGGCGGCTAGCGGAAGTGCGAGCGAACTGCTCGTCTGCACGGGCAACTCAAGCATCGTCCAGTTGCGCTTCTATCAACAAGCCGGATTCCGTTTTGCTTCGGTCGAACGCGATTATTTTCCGAACCATGGCTACGAGGCGATCGAAGAAGATGGACTCGTGTTGCGAGACCGCATCTGTTTGACGCGAGAATTATAAAACAAGGCCCAAGGCGCTCTGAACTGCTCCCCGTCAAGTAGACAGGGTAAATAATGAAAACCAGCCTAGGCGGCTTGAGCCCTGTATTCGACAGGGCTCAAGCCGTTTAGTCGTTTCTGGAGACGATCATGGTTGTAGAACGATAT
>NZ_SJUZ01000029.1:0-403 GCF_004337245.1 Exiguobacterium sp. SH1S1 | reverse complement strand
CACCCACACCTGGGTGCGTTCGGCCACCGCGGCGATCAATCGCGCCAGGGGGGCCAGGAGATCGGGGTGGAGGCTGTTCTCCGGTTCGTTGAGCACCAGCAGCGGCGGCAACCGCGGGCTGAACAGGGCCGCCGCCAGCAGCAGGTAGCGCAGGGTGCCATCGGAGAGCTCCGGGGCTTCGAGTGGCCGCAGCAAGCCCGGCTGATGCAGTTGGAGGCGGAAGGTGGGCGCACTGGTTTCCACCGTCAGATGGCAGCCGGGGAAGGCATCGGCGATGGCGGCCTGGAAGGCATCTCCGTCGCCGATCTCCAGGATGGTCTGCACCGCCGCCGCCAGATCACCGCCGTCGGCGGCCAGCGAAGGGGTGCGGGTGGCGATGCGGCCGCTGCGGGCGGGGGCCTGG
>NZ_SJUZ01000028.1:0-415 GCF_004337245.1 Exiguobacterium sp. SH1S1 | reverse complement strand
GATCAGGGCCGTGCGCCAGTCGGCCAGGAAGACCAGCAGGACGACCACCACCAGGGCGCCGCCCAGCAGCAGCGCCTGCAGGACGTTGCCGTTGGCGACGTCGACGAAGTTGGCCGGCCGGAACAGGTCGGCGTGCAGGCCGATTCCGGCCCGGGCCAGAGCCGGCCGCAGCTCCGCCAGGGCCGCCTCCAGCCGGCCGGTGACCGTCCTGGTGTCGACGCCGACCTGGGCGCCGACCATCAGCAGCACGCCGGGCTTGCCGTCGACCAGGGCGGCGCCGATCGCCGGCTCGGGGGCCGCCAGGATTGTGGCGACGTCGGCCAGCACCACGCTCGCCCCGCCCTCGTTGACCAGCACGGTGCGCCCCAGCGCCTCCGGGGTGAGCGACTGCCCCTCGGTGCGCAGGACCACCCGC
>NZ_SJUZ01000027.1:0-423 GCF_004337245.1 Exiguobacterium sp. SH1S1 | reverse complement strand
TGTCAAAGCTGAGCGCGCCCTGCCCTTTTGCAGGCATCGCCCTGGGGCGCGCCGGCGCCGAAATCTCCGGCACCGCGCGCAGGACTTCCGCCGCGCGGTCTGCCGCGCCCGCCGCCCGCATCACCTCGCCATAGACTTCCGCCAGCATGCCAAGGCCAGACCCGGCAAAGGCGGCATACATCACCATCGTGGCAAGATCGCCAAAGCTCATCTCCCCGCTCGCCACCGCCCGCGCGCCGAGCCACAGCACGCCGGTAAAGCCGCCGAACAAGAGCACCGATACCAGCACGATCATGATTGCGCGCGCGCCGGTCCGGCGCATGGCGGCGGCAAAGGTCGCCTCGATCGCCCGCTGGAAGGTCGACAGCTGGCCCCCTTCCCGGCCATAGGCCTGGACGAGTTCGATCGAGTCGAGCGTCTCGG
>NZ_SJUZ01000026.1:0-427 GCF_004337245.1 Exiguobacterium sp. SH1S1 | reverse complement strand
GAGTATAACTCCGTGTGAATAGCGTAAAAATACTCACCAACTTTTAATAAGGATGAAAAATGAATACAGCAGTAAAAGCTGCGGTTGCTGCCGCACTGGTTATGGGTGTTTCCAGCTTTGCCAATGCTGCAGGCAGTAATACTGGTACGGTTACTTTTACCGGTACTATTGAAGATTCACCGTGTTCAATCGTGGTTGGCGACGAACACCAGACCGTTAACCTGGGCCATATCGGTACCGGTTCTCTGATGGGCGGTAAAGAATCTTCAAAAGTCGATTTCCATATCGGTCTGGAAAACTGCGCATTCACCACTGAGAAAGAAGCATCTACCGTTTTCTCTGCCATCGGTAACGAATCCAGCGCTAATCCGGGCAGCGTTGCGCTGATGCGTATCGGCGGCGGCGAAATGGCGGGTTCCAGCATTGT
>NZ_SJUZ01000025.1:0-467 GCF_004337245.1 Exiguobacterium sp. SH1S1 | reverse complement strand
AGCCGCCGAAGGTGGGACAGATGATTGGGGTGAAGTCGTAACAAGGTAGCCGTATCGGAAGGTGCGGCTGGATCACCTCCTTTCTAAGGAAAATGCCCATGTGGCATGCCCATCGTTCAGTTTTGAGAGACCAAATCTCTCGACAAATCAAATTATGAGGGCCTATAGCTCAGCTGGTTAGAGCGCACGCCTGATAAGCGTGAGGTCGGTGGTTCGAGTCCACTTAGGCCCACCATTTTTTTGAGAATTCCCTTATATGGGGCCTTAGCTCAGCTGGGAGAGCGCCTGCCTTGCACGCAGGAGGTCAGCGGTTCGATCCCGCTAGGCTCCACTTTGTTCCTTGAAAACTGAAGATTCATCAAGACATCAAACCAAGAAAAATATGCATGGTCCGTTCGGACCGTGTGTCTTAGAAACGCTAGATCAAGGTAGAAAGGGCGTACGGTGGATGCCTTGGCACTAGGAGC
>NZ_SJUZ01000024.1:0-784 GCF_004337245.1 Exiguobacterium sp. SH1S1 | reverse complement strand
TTGGTCCCAAACCAAGTGCTCTACCAAGCTGAGCTACTTCCCGTTATAAATGGTGCACCCTGAGAGATTCGAACTCCCGGCCTTTAGATTCGTAGTCTAACGCTCTATCCAGCTGAGCTAAGGGTGCGAGACGAATGATTCCCAATGGGATATATAGATGGTACCGAGGGCCGGACTTGAACCGGCACGAGGAAACCCTCGCAGGATTTTAAGTCCTGTGCGTCTACCAATTCCGCCACCCCGGCAAGGTATAATTAGTGCGGTAGACTTTTTTTAAAAATGGTGCCGGCGAAAGGATTTGAACCCTCGACCCTCTGATTACAAGTCAGATGCTCTACCAACTGAGCTACACCGGCAGGTGTAAATGGTGGAGGATGACGGGATCGAACCGCCGACCCCCTGCTTGTAAGGCAGGTGCTCTCCCAGCTGAGCTAATCCTCCGATATGTATGCCTGGCAACGTCCTATCCTCACAGGGGGAGACCCCCAACTACTTTCGGCGCTGAAGCGCTTAACTTCCGTGTTCGGCATGGGAACGGGTGTGGCCGCTTCGCTATCGCCACCAGACATATATGAGATTAACATTATCTTTACATAATGTCAAACTTTTTTTGAAAGATTACTCTCTCAAAACTGAAGATTCATCAATACAAACCAATTCTAGATCAAAGCCTCGACCGATTAGTATCATTCAGCTCCACACGTCGCCGTGCTTCCACCCATGACCTATCTACCTCATCGTCTCTGAGGGGTCTTTCTTGATTGCTCAAAGGGAAATCTCATCT
>NZ_SJUZ01000023.1:0-906 GCF_004337245.1 Exiguobacterium sp. SH1S1 | reverse complement strand
GCCTCGTACAAGCCCCTGTTCCCGTTCCTCGCCGAGGCGGACAGCCTCGCGCTCGCGAACGCGAAGCTTCACCTCGACGCGGCGTTCGCGAAGTTCTTCGCCGGGACGGCCGGCTTCCCGGTGTTCAAGTCGAGACGGAAATCGCGCGCCTCCTACACGACGAACAACCAGCACGGCACGATCCGCATCGAGGGGGACCGGGTCCGGCTCCCGAAGGTCGGGTTCATCCGCTTCACACAGCACCGAATCTTCGACGGCGTCATTCGGTCGGCGACCGTGTCGATGACGAAGACGGGCAAGTTCTTCGTGTCGCTCCTCGTCGAGCAGCCCGACGAGCCGTGGGTCCCGGCCGAGCACAAGATCGGGATCGACCTCGGCCTCGGGGACTTCGCCGTCATGACGAACGACGCGCTCGTCACGGAGAAGGTCCCGAACCCGCGCAACCTGCGCGAGGCCGAGGAACGGCTGAGACGGGCGCAGCGCTCGCTCTCCCGCAAGAAGCCCGGCAGCCGGAACCGCGAGAAGGCGCGGCTCCTATTGGCCAAAAAGCATGAAAAGGTACGGAACCGCCGACATGACTTCCTCCACAGGCTGTCACGACGCATCGTCGACGAGAACCAAGTCGTCGTCGTCGAGACGCTGAAACCGAGGGAGATGATGCAGGACCGCCGCCTGGCGAGGTCGATCGGGGACGCCGGATGGGGCGAGTTCGTCCGCCAGCTCGCCTACAAATGCAGGTTCCACGGCCGCACACTGATCCAGGCCGACCCGTGGTTCGCCTCGACCCAGGTCTGTTCGGCCTGTGGCGAGAACGGCGGCAAGAAGGACCTGCACGTCCGCGAGTGGACATGCGCCGTATGCGGCACGCACCATGACCGCGACGTCAACGCGAGCCTCAACCTGTTG
>NZ_SJUZ01000022.1:0-1119 GCF_004337245.1 Exiguobacterium sp. SH1S1 | reverse complement strand
CAATTCCCTTGTCTGGTGGCGATAGCGAAGCGGCCACACCCGTTCCCATGCCGAACACGGAAGTTAAGCGCTTCAGCGCCGAAAGTAGTTGGGGGTCTCCCCCTGTGAGGATAGGACGTTGCCAGGCTTTTTATTTTTTTACAAAACTTATTGACTTTATCCTAATTGACATTTAAAATAGGTGGAGTCGATACAAATAGTTTTACAAACGGTCCCGTGGTGTAGCGGTTAACATGTCTGCCTGTCACGCAGAAGATCGCGGGTTCGAATCCCGTCGGGACCGCCATTTTTAATTTAAACTTAATAAGTTGGCTTTGTAGCTCAGTTGGTAGAGCAAAGGACTGAAAATCCTTGTGTCGGCGGTTCGATTCCGTCCAAAGCCACCATTTACACCTGCCGGTGTAGCTCAGTTGGTAGAGCATCTGACTTGTAATCAGAGGGTCGAGGGTTCAAATCCTTTCGCCGGCACCATTTTTTCATGGCGATTGTGGCGAAGTGGTTAACGCACCGGATTGTGATTCCGGCATTCGAGGGTTCAATTCCCTTCAGTCGCCCCATTTTAAATTAATGAGCCATTAGCTCAGTTGGTAGAGCATCTGACTTTTAATCAGAGGGTCGCAGGTTCGAGCCCTGCATGGCTCACCATTTCTCATTAATTAATAGTTATATTTGAATATTATATGCGGGTGTGGCGGAATTGGTAGACGCGCTAGACTTAGGATCTAGTGTCCTTGACGTGGGGGTTCGAGTCCCTTCACCCGCATCTCTAATCAAAACTCATATTGCGGAAGTAGTTCAGTGGTAGAATACGACCTTGCCAAGGTCGGGGTCGCGGGTTCGAATCCCGTCTTCCGCTCCATTAATACGCGGTCGTGGCGGAATCGGTAGACGCGCTAGGTTGAGGGCCTAGTGGTGGTTAACACCGTGGAGGTTCAAGTCCTCTCGACCGCATTTTATGCACCCTTAGCTCAGCTGGATAGAGCGTTAGACTACGAATCTAAAGGCCGGGAGTTCGAATCTCTCAGGGTGCACCATTTATAACGGGAAGTAGCTCAGCTTGGTAGAGCACTTGGTTTGGGACCAAGGGGTCGCAGGTTCGAATCCTGTCTTCCCGACCAT
>NZ_SJUZ01000021.1:0-1204 GCF_004337245.1 Exiguobacterium sp. SH1S1 | reverse complement strand
CCGTTCTCGCCGCAGGCCGAACAGACCTGGGTCGAGGCGAACCACGGGTCGGCCTTGATGAACGTCCGTCCATAGAATCTCGCCTTATATTCCAGCTGGCGGACGAACTCGCCCCATCCGGCGTCCCCGATCGATTTTGCCAGGCGGCGGACCCGCATCATCTCCCTCGGCTTCAGCGTCTCGACGACGACGACTTGGTTCTCGTCGACGGTGCGTCGTGACAGCTTGTGGAGGAAGTCGTGCCGGCGGTTCCGTACCTTTTCATGCTTCTTGGCCAATAGGAGCCGCGCCTTCTCGCGGTTCCTGCTGCCGGGCTTCTTGCGGGAGAGAGCGCGCTGCGCCCGTCTCAGCCGCGCCTCGGCCTCGCGCAGGTTGCGCGGGTTCGGGATCTTCTCCGTCACGAGCGCGTCGTTCGTCATGACGGCGAAGTGCCCGAGGCCGAGGTCGATCCCGATCTTGTGCTCGGCGGGGACCCACGGCTCGTCGGGCTGCTCGACGAGGAGCGACACGAAGAATTTGCCCGTCTTCGTCATCGACACGGTCGCCGACCGGATCTCGCCGTCGAAACCGCGGTGCTGTGTGAAGCGGATGAACCCGACCTTCGGCAGCCGGACGTGGCCCCCTTCGATACGGATCGTGCCGTGCTGGTTGTTCGTCGTGTAGGAGGCGCGCGCTTTCCGTCTCGACTTGAACACCGGGAAGCCGGCCGTCCCGGCGAAGAACTTCGCGAACGCCGCGTCGAGGTGCAGCTTCGCGTTGGCGAGCGCGAGGCTGTCCGCCTCGGCGAGGAACGGGAACAGCGGCTTGTACGAGGCGGGTGTCGGCGGTTTGCGTTTCGGGCCGATCCCAGCCTTCGACTCCTCGTGGATGGCGATGCGGTCCTCGAGCAGCTTGTTGTAGACGAATCTGGCGCAGCCGATCGTCCTGACGAGGAACTCGGCCTGTGCCGCCGTCGGGTGGAGCCTGTATTTGTAGCCCTTCAGCATGTCTCCGCCTCCTCTCGGCCGATGGTCGTGATGAACGTCTTCCTCATCCGATACCCGCAGCGGGGGAAGGGAAATCTGACGGAATCACGAACTTCTGTTCGTCATATCTGTCACAGGGGTGGCCAAGAGGTTTATGTACGGGCGATTCATCTCCCACCTACGCTGGGCCTCGCCCCAGACGCTTAGAGGTGGGAGAATTCTCGCTTAATTATGTTAAA